>NZ_JBHTKA010000006.1:0-592 GCF_042676245.1 Ohtaekwangia kribbensis | reverse complement strand
GTTGATCTGAACCGTGATCGTTCCGTTCGGTGTAGCACCAACGCAGTTGGTGTTGCTGTTGTTGGTTGAAGCTACAATCGTAGGATTTACTGTGATGTTATTTATAGTGAACGGTGTCAGTGATGTGCTGCAGTTTGATGCTGTGTTCGTTGCGCGTACAAAGTAGTCACCTGCTGCTATAGTTGTTGCAATCGTAGCGGCTGAACCCGATGATGCTACTACCGTAGTACCATCACTTTCAAACCACTCGAACGTATACCCTGCTACACTGCCTATCGATACTCCATCAACTTCAATGTCTGTTACCTGTGCTGAACCATCCGCTGGATTACAATCAGCCTGGTGCGTCAGTGTTATAGACGCCTGCTCGATAGCGATTACAGGAAGATCATCCGTTACCGTGAAGGTCGCAGTTGATAAACAGCTGTTGCCCGGAGATACATTATCCGTTACACGTACAGTATATGTACCGGCTGGTAACTGAGAAGCTGTCTCTCCGTTGGCTCCGCCCACTACACCTACCGTTGTGCCGAGTGCTGTCGTTGTTGTATTGCCTTCGAACCATTCGATCGTGAAGTCGGCTACAGGAGCG
>NZ_JBHTKA010000005.1:0-4915 GCF_042676245.1 Ohtaekwangia kribbensis | reverse complement strand
AGCTCCTGATTTTACAGGTGCAGTATATAGCGGAAGAACAGCGGGTGCTTACACCGTTGTAGCGGTAAATAACAACACGAAATGTCAGTCAGCAAAGGTTACTGTAATTGTGAACAATAATACAGTAGCTCCTGTAATTGCAACAGCAACGGTTAACCAGACAAGCTGCGATACAAACACACCGAATGGACAGGCGTCAGCGAATGTAGGTGGTGTAACGGCTGGGTATACTTTCACCTGGTATGCAGGTGCCGGTACAAGCGGAACTATAAAAGGCAACGCGGCTTTGGCAACGGGCCTTGCAGCAGGTGTATATACGGTAAAAGTAGATAACAATGCCACGGGCTGTTCAAGCACTGCACAGGTAACTATTATTGACAACCTGGTGAACCCGGTAGTGACAGCAGTTGTCGATGCGCATCAGAATATCTGTAGTGCAGGTAACGGTCAGGTGTCAGCCCATGTAGCCGGTAACACAACCGACTATACCTTCTACTGGTTCAATGGGAATATAGCGACACCAAACCTTGCGGCACCTGATCATACCGGTGCTGTATATGGCGCAAGAACTGCAGGTGCCTATACCGTTGTGGCCGTTAGCAACAATACGAAATGTCCTTCAGCAAGAGCTACTGTAACGGTTAATGATAATAGTGTAAATCCGGTTATCGCGACTGCTACGGTAAATCAGACAAGCTGCGATACCAACACACCGAATGGACAGGCGTCAGCAAGTGTAGGGGGCGTAACGGCAGGCTATACCTTTGCGTGGTACGCTGGTAGCGGTACAAGTGGAACGGTAAAAGGCACTACGGCTGCGATAACAGATCTCCCAGCCGGTGTTTATACAGTAAAAGTAGTGAGCACTGCTACAGGCTGTTCAAGCACGGCACAAGTAACCATTATCAATAACCTGGTAAATCCTGTAGTAACAGCAGCAGTTGATGCACATCAGACAATCTGTAGCGCAGGTAACGGTCAGGTATCAGCGAACGTAGCGGGTAACACAACGGACTATACATTCTACTGGTTTAATGGAAATATAGCAACACCAAACATTGCAACACCTGATCATACGGGGGCAGTCTACAATGGAAGAACAGCGGGTACCTATACCGTTGTAGCGGTGGATAACAATACAAAATGTCAGTCCGCGAAAGCTACGGTGACAGTTAATGATAACAGTGTGAATCCGGTTATCGCGACTGCTACGGTTAACCAGACAAGCTGCGATACGAACACACCAAATGGACAAGCGTCAGCAAATGTAGGTGGTGTAACGGCAGGGTATACCTTTACCTGGTACGTAGGTGCTGGTACAAGTGGAACTGTAAACGGTACGGGAGCAGCGATCAATCTTCTGGCTGCTGGTACATATACTGTTAAGGTTGTTAGTAATGCTACAGGCTGTTCAAGCACAGCACAAGTAACCATTATCAATAACCTTGTAAATCCTGTAGTAACAGCAGCAGTTGATGCACATCAGACAATCTGTAGCGCAGGTAACGGTCAGGTTTCAGCGAATGTAGCGGGTAACACGACCGACTATACATTCTACTGGTTCAATGGAAATATAGCAACACCAAACATTGCAACGCCTGATCATACAGGGGCAGTCTACAATGGAAGAACAGCGGGTACCTATACCGTTGTAGCGGTAGATAACAATACAAAATGTCAATCAGCAAAAGCTACGGTAACCGTTAATGATAACAGCGTGAATCCGGTTATTGCGACAGCTACGGTTAACCAGACAAGCTGTGATGCTGTAAATCCGAACGGAGAAGCATCAGCAAATGTGGGCGGTGTAACGGCAGGCTATACCTTTACCTGGTATGCAGGAAGCGGTACCAGCGGAGCGATAAAAGGTAATACCGCTACGATAATAGATCAACCTGCCGGCGTTTATACAGTTAAAGTAGTCAACAACGGTACAGGCTGTTCAAGCACAGCACAGGTAACGATTATCAATAATCTGGTGAACCCTGTGGTAACGGCAGTGGTTGATGCCCATCAAACCATCTGTAGCGCAGGTAACGGTCAGGTTTCAGCGAATGTAGCGGGTAACACAACAGACTATACCTTCTACTGGTTTAATGGAAATATAGCGACACCAAATATTGCAACACCTGATCATACGGGCGCAATCTACAATGGCAGAACAGCGGGTACCTATACCGTTGTAGCGGTGGATAACAATACAAAATGTCAGTCCGCGAAAGCTACGGTAACGGTTAACGATAACAGCGTAGATCCTGTAATTGCAACAGCAACGGTTAACCAGACAAGTTGTGATCTTGCGAATCCGAATGGAGAAGCTTCTGCCAATGTTGGCGGTGCAACAGCGGGCTATACCTTTACGTGGTATGCTGGTGCCGGTACTAACGGATCTGTGAAAAGTAACACGGCAGTAGCAACAGACCTTGCCGCAGGAACCTATACAGTGAAAGCAGTAGACAACACAACGGGCTGCTCAAGCACTGCACAAGTGACGATTACCAATAACCAGGTAAATCCGGTTGTGACGGCAGCGGTTGATGCACATCAGACGATCTGTAGCACAGGTAACGGTCAGGTTTCCGCGAATGTAGCGGGTAACACAACCGACTATACATTCTACTGGTTCAATGGAAATGTAGCATCGCCAAACATCGCGGCTGCTAATTTTGTGGGTGTGACCTATGTCGGAAGACTCGCGGGTGACTACACCGTTGTTGCAGTAAGCAACGATACAAAATGTCAGTCGGCAAAAGCAACTGTTACTGTTCTCGACAATACCGTTGATCCGGTTGTAAGTGCAACACCTTCCAGCAACACGGCATGTGATGTTACGAAATCAAACGGCTCTATCTCTGCAAACGTAGGTGGTTTCACTACCAATCACGTGTTCCATATTTTCAAAGGACAAAATACATTAGCTATAAATGAAGTTGCAGGATCTCCTGCAGCTGTGGTAGCGGGGCTTGCATCCGGTATATATACTGTACAGGCCATTGATAACGTGACGGGTTGTGCCGGCACGGTAGAAGTAACCATCACCAACAACATTGTACTTCCGACTATAACAGCAACTTCAGCTGATGTTACCAATTGTGCTCCGGCTAACGGAAGTATCACGGCCAGTGTAAGTATAGGTGCTGTTGGTGACTATACATTCTCATGGTATAACGGAAATGCGCAAAAAGCGACTCCGGATTATGCGACAACAACCAATGTTCTAAGCGGTGTCGGTGCAGGTATCTATACTGTATCAGCTGTGAATAATGTTTTGGGTTGTGATGTTCAGGCACCGTTTACGCTCAATGTAGACAATGCGCCTACAACAGCGATTACGATTACACAGCTTCTGGGCGAACGTGTTATTCCGGCAATCTGTAATGCAGGAACAGGACAGTTAGGAGCATCGGCATCTTCTCCGGTGAACGTTGCTGGATTTGACTTCCTGTGGTACCTCGGTGACAAGAACGTTGGAATGACCTTCGAAGGAAATGGTTTTGATTTCCCGGTAAACTCAAACCGTATTTCAAATGCAGCATCGGGTGAACAGATCGTGAGTGGCCTGCATACTGTAATTGCTGTGGATTTGACTACCGGTTGCCGCGATTCACTCGTGATCAATCTTCCGTATAGTGATGAAGCAGCTCTGTTGAGCGTGTTAACTTTCCCGCAGACAAACTGTGCTGTGCCTGATGGTGCATTTGATGCTACCATTACTCCAAGCATTGGTACGAAGACAGCGAACCCTACGGTTGATCAGACCTGGTATTCAATACGGGTATATCAGAAAGGTACACTGGTACTGACTGTTCCAGGTACAGAGCCTTCAACCGTAGTGAACGGTCTTGCCGCTGGAAACTATACTATCCTGGCTGTTGAGACCAACCCTGCCTTGCCGGGATGTACTTCTGCTCCAAATGATATCACGATTGTTGATAATACAGTAGAACCTGTTATTACTGCGAACGCATTAATCGATAACAAGAATTGTACAGGTGCTGCCGAAGGAACAGGTTCAATTGCGCTAACGGTAGATGGAACTGCAACACCGGCAGCAGGATATACCTATGCATGGCATGATGGTAAATTTATAACGGATCCTGCTTTACCGGTTGCCAATGTTCAAGCACCAGGGCACACAGCGATTGACATCTTCGGTGGATTCTATACTGTTCAGGTAACCAATACAACCAACAGTTGTAAAGCAACAGCAACCTTCGCGATTAACGATGATCCGTATGCTATATCTATTCCTACAGCAAATCTTGTTGTAACGGATCAGACAGATTGTAATCCTGTGAATGGTTCTGCGAATGTTACCGATGTACTCATCGATGGCGCTTCATCAGGTGGAACAACAGGCTATACATTTGAATGGTTTATGAACGATGGCGTAACTGCCATTCCTTCAGGCGGAACTACTGCGACAGTAGGAGCTCTGCTCGCGGCTGATAACTATTTTGTTAAGGCAACAAACACAACTTCAAATTGTGCTTCTCCGCTGGTTCAGTTTACGGTGGATGATAATTCAATTCCTCCGGCAATTTCTGAGACTATTACGAGCAACACCAACTGCGTTGGTGCTACACCGAACGGAACGATCACGGTTCAGATCAACGGAGGCGCTCCTGTAGCCGACTTCACGATCGAATGGTTCGAAGGCAACACAACAACGACAGCACTTGGCACAACGGTAGGTGTAGTGGGCGGAGCCAACGGAGAGACAGCTTCTCAGTTACCTGCCGGTACATATACTGTACGTGTAACGGATAATGTATCTCCGGGCAACAGCTGTTTATCAACTGCTACCTTTACCGTAACGGATGATCTTCCTGTAATCGCTATCGAGCAGGCCGCTATAACACTGACGCACCAGGCCGATTGTAATCCAGCGGATGGTTCAGCACAGGTAACAGAC
>NZ_JBHTKA010000004.1:0-491416 GCF_042676245.1 Ohtaekwangia kribbensis | reverse complement strand
GCTGATGGTACTGGGATAATACCTGGGAGAGTAAGTCGTTGCCTTTCTTTTAACACAAGCCTTTGATAGAAATATCAAAGGCTTTTTTGTTTTATGGGCCTTCCAGAACTCTAAGTATAGATACCTATCTCCGGAGATAACTCCTTATCCTCCACGAGAAATCTGCAGAAAACAACAAGACAAAGAGTACTCGTAAGTGAGAATAATAATACAACTCACGCTCCTCTGAAAAATCAACCAATAAGAATAGTTTAAAGAACTAGCTCTAATGCGAGCTCCACAAAACTCTACTGAATAACCGAATCGGTAATGGTTAGCGTAGAACCGTTTAAGATAGTCTCATAACGCCTCAGTGGACGCCAGGCTACGCCACCCGTTGGATTACCATCGAATCCAAACATGGAGCCACAGCAAGGATCCATCAGGTATAGATTTGATGAATGGATTTCAACTGTCGAGCAAACATTGTTAGGCTGATAAGAACAGTTGCGCTCAAAAGCATAGTATAAGCTGGAGTTAACCTGGTGAAGGATAATTCCTTTAACACCCCCGCTATTTATATACTGATGTCCTGTGGTTTTTAACGTATTGTATTCCGGTAGATTCAAATTAATAACGATATCCTGAAAGGCTACATAAGGAATAGAATCGTCACTTAGATCAGAGGAACATCCCAGTAAAATAAAAAGTATTAAAACTCTCCAGCGCATTTCTACTCCTTGGTTTGATATATATAAAAACCTTTACCTGATTTCCTTCCTAAGAAACCTGCTTCAATTTTTTGTTGTTGAATTCTGCTCGGGCGGAATTTAGGATCCTGATGAAATGAATTAAACATAGACGAAGTCACTGCATAATTAACATCCATACCAATCAAATCCATTAACTCAAAAGGTCCCATTTTAAATCCTGTGGCCCGCATAAGTTGATCTACCGTCTGAAAATCAGAAACATTATCTTCCAGAATACGCAAGGACTCTGTATAAAAATGGCGCGCTACGCGATTCACGATAAAGCCAGGTGAATCCTTAACTAATACCGCAGCCTTCGAAATTTTAGAACTGAAATCTTTTAGAAAATTGATGGTTGATTCATCGGTAGCAGCACCTCTAACAATTTCTACCAGTTTCATTGCTGGTGCCGGATTAAAAAAATGCAATCCAGCGAATCGTCCGGGATACTTCAGTACGGATGCAATCAATGTTATGGAAATGGAAGAAGTGTTGCTGATCAGTATGCAATCTTGTCCATTAATTTTTTCGAGCTCAGAGAAAATCTTTTGCTTGACGTCAAGCTTTTCGATGACGGCTTCGATCGCCAAATCAATTTGAAGTGTTCTGAAGTCACCTGCAGCTTCAATCCTGCCGATGACTTCATTCTTATGTTGCTCTGTTATTTTTCCCCTCTCGACATGCGACTCGAGTGTTTTTCGAATCGTTGAAATTGCTGTTCTGATCAGCTCTGGTTGAATATCATATAGCATTACAGTATAGCCGGCCAATGCACACACCTGGGCAATTCCTTGTCCCATCGTGCCAGCGCCAATCACTGCAATCCTTTTTATATTCTCAATTGTCATGCAATATCACTGGTGTGAAATTGTTTTAAGAAGCGTATATCGTTTTCAGAATAAAGTCTCAGGTCGTTTACCTGGTAACGTAGCTGCGTCACACGCTCAATACCCATTCCAAACGCAAAGCCGGTATACTCCTGCGGATCAATACCACAGTTACGCAATACATTCGGATGAACCATGCCGGCACCAGCGATCTCCACCCAGCCACTGCGTTTGCAAACCACGCATCCTTCTCCTTTGCAGATAAGACAGGTGACATCAATCTCTGCGCTAGGCTCCGTGAAAGGGAAAAACGATGGTCTCAGACGAAGCTTTATATCCTTACCATACATCTCTTTGGCAAAGTGAAATAATGTCTGCTTCAGATCAGAGAAGCTTACATTTTTATCTACATATAGTCCTTCTACCTGGTGGAAGAAGCAGTGCGCTCGCGCGGATATAGCTTCATTCCGATACACACGGCCAGGCATGATGGCACGAATCGGAGGCTTTTGTTTTTTCATCAGCCTGATCTGTACGTTCGAAGTATGAGTTCTTAACAGTATATCCTGGGCATCAGTACTTCCTTTCTTTTCAATGAAGAACGTATCCTGCATTTCTCTGGCCGGGTGATTCTCCGGGAAGTTAAGTGCAGAGAAATTATGCCAGTCATCTTCAATCTCCGGGCCATCAGCCACATTGAATCCTAGTCTTTCGAAGATCTCAATGATTTTATAACGCGTTACTGATAACGGATGAAGATTGCCTAATGTATTAGGAATTCCCGGAAGGGTAAGATCAATATCAGTTTGAGCAGATGGATTTGATTCAAGCTGCTCGTTCAATACAGTCAGCTTATTTTCAGCGGCTTGTTTGAGCTCGTTCAGGATTTTACCGACAATTTTCTTTTCCTCAACAGGCACCTGCTTCAGCTCTTCAAACAAATCACCAATAACTCCTTTACGACTTATATAGCGGAGTCTGAAGTTTTCAACCCCTTGTTTATCATTCGCTGTAAAAGCCTCTACTTCCTGAATAAGTGATTTAATTTTCTCTTGCATTGGTATCAAATGAACGACACCAAAAATACAATATAGTGTTGTATTGCCCTAACGTTGTTAGTCTTCGAGTTCTTTGGGAGATAGTCTGCCCAGAATTAATCGGTCGAGCGTCACGCTGAGAACAAAAGAAAGCACGATAACTCCGGTGAGAATGTATCGCTCAGAAAAGTTATGGAATATCAACGCTAGGCCTATATAAAACAGGTGAGCGCCTGCAAGAATCAGCGTTGTTTGACTGTGAGTCATGCCCAGACGCATGATGGCATGATGGATATGGCTCTTGTCTGGTTTAAAAGGTGATTGCCCTTTTAAAATCCGAAGTAAAACAATGCGCAAGGTATCTACTAGCGGGATGATGATGAAGCAAGCCGCTGTACCAATGGAGGCATTAAATCGGTAAGGATAATGCTCCGGTAAATTATAGTTGAGATCAATGAAACGAATAGTAAGCATCGCCAGCATCATACCAATTACCAATGCACCCGTATCGCCCATGAAAACTTCCGAAGGCTCCCAGTTAAAAATGAGGAAGGCGAAAATTGCACCTACCATGGAGAATGATAGAATAGAGAAAATAAAATCATCTATCAAAAAGAACCAAACTCCAAAAGCAATAAGAGAAAGTGTGGCAATTGTACCTGCCAATCCATCTAACCCGTCAATCAGGTTGAATGAATTTGTTATAACAATAATGGTGAAATATGTGAGGAGATAACTAACAATATCCGGCAATTCGAAGATGCTGAAAAGGCCATAGAACGATTTGATTCTCAGGTCAAAAAGAAATATTAGCAGAGATGCAGCCATAATCTGACCCATCAATTTTATCATCCATCGCAGAGGAACGAGGTCATCGCGAACACCAATAAAAAAGATTACAGACAGTGCTACCATAATGAATTTTATAGTGCCCCAGCTCTGTATATCAATCCATATCAGCGATGAAATGAAAAAGCCAATGAAAATGGCGATGCCGCCCATGGAAGGAGTTACCTTTTTATGGATTTTTCTCCGGCCTGGAATATCCACCAGATTTTTTTGCAATGAATATTTGATGATCACCGGGACGATCAAAAAAGCAATGACAAAAGAAGTAGTAGCAGCAGCAAGCTGAATAGCCATAAATAAAAATAACTGCCAAAAATAGTGAATGGTAATTAAATCCACTCACCTGTTGACCTAAAAACTACAGCTTCGCAGATGTAGGTAAGACTTTAAGAATTATCAGATGCTTTATACCACTGAACCATCTTCCGCAGACCATCGTATGTAGTGTATTTCGGTGTATAGCCTTCGTTGAAAAGTTTTTTAGCAGAATGATAGGTTTGTGTGCCGAGCTTTTTTATACGTGCTGTAGAGATAGGAAGATTTTTACCGGTTAGTTTAATAATAAGATCGAAAGGAAGTCCCACCAGTATACCAGCAAATCGTGGTACAGTAAGTTTTACTTTTTTATTCAATGCATCTGCTATTGTATCTCCGATCTGTCGTGCTGTAAGTTGAGGTTCATCTGCATAGTTATATACTAAAACCCCCGGCCTCATACGCTTCATCAGGAATAACGTAGCTTCCACTACATTTTCTACGTATGCTATTGATTTTACATTGTCTGCTTTACCAAGATGGAAATAAAGTCCTGAGTCAATCTGTCGAATCAGATTTCGCATGTTCGCCAGATTGTTGGGGCCAAATACAATCGTAGGACGAATGATCAATACTCTTCTCTCCGAATTTTCAGCAGCCCATTGTTCGAGTACTTTTTCTCCTGCGAGTTTAGATGCTCCATAGGGTGAATCAGGCTCCGGATTCATTTCTTCATTGGAAACATTTTGCCGGATGCCATATACCGCTACTGACGAATAGAATACTATATTCTTAATGTTGAACTCCGATGCCAGCTTGCAGATAATGCGCGTTCCTTCTTCATTGGTGTCAAAATACTCATCGTGTCCGATACCGAAGTCATGATGCTTGGCAGCCAGCGAAATAATCGTGGTTATATTTTTACCGTCTAATGCTTTTCTGACATCATCTTCTATGCGAATATCTCCTTCAATATAGGATGCCTGGTGGTTGAATGAAGGCTTAACCAAATCAAGATTGATGAACTCATCTTGTGAAAGCAATTTGTGAAAATGACTTCCTATAAAGCCGGAACCTCCGGTAAGTAGTATACTCTGCATCGTAAATCAGTTGATTAAATATTCATTCACTATTCGTTGATTAATTTTTCTTCGTTCACGATCAAACACCCAGCCCCATTTGGTAAAGTATATAAAAGCACCGTGGATGTTATACAACATTAGTTTGAAATTCTTATATGATCCCTTCGCATAGTAATGATACACCTGAACATGCGGATAAAATATAGTTTGATAGTGTTGATGAATTCTTCGCGTAAGATCGGCATCTTCTATGTACATAAAGATGGCTTCGTCAAAGAGACCTACTGTTTTTAGCGACTCTGATCGTATGAACATAAAGCATCCGGATAGATACGCTATGTTCATTATTTTATTGTAGCCGCTGTCGATTAGTTCGTATCTTTTGTTTCGCTCCTGCATCCCCCATGGAAAAAATCTTCTTAGGATAAGGTCAACAGGTGTAGGCAGTAATTTGCAAAGATGCTGTACTGTACCATCGGGGTAGAGTATTTTAGGCATAACCTGGCCCACAGATTTATTTTCTTCCATGTACTTGAATAGATCTTCGAGCACATTCTCTCCGAAGTATATATCTGGATTCAAAACTAGGTGGTAATGAGATTCCGTTATGGCTTTCTTTAATGAAATGTTATGAGCCTTTCCAAAACCCAGGTTCTTGTTATTGAAAATATATTCCGTGCGTTCGTCTTTCTTTAAAGACTTGAGTTCATCTGTAGGAGAGTTGTCTATTAAGTATAGCTTGAAATTAAGTTTGCTTTTATATACGCTTTCAATTGCCTGTCCAACAATATCCGGATTGGATTTGAACAGTACAATGGAAACGGTTAGATCATATTTTTTCATCTCTTGCGTTGCACAGGTGTAAGTAAAATAATGCATTAAAAAAAGCGTAAAGCACAACACCCGTATGCCGGCTTATCAGGTTCTCTGTTAGCAATGATAAGAGTATTGTTAATAGAAAAACAGCGTAAATATAATCGGCTGCCCGGATAGAACGAAGAAGAAGTATGAGTTGACCAGCTAAAAACAGAAGCCCTCCCAGTAATCCTCCAATGAGTAAAAACATGAGGTATTGATTGTGTGTATTAAAGTGTGTGGTAGTGTAGCGCGCATTGCATGCGTCCATTGCTTTCTTGGTACCGAGAAGGCCATATCCGGTGATGGGCTTTTCCTGAAATAAATGGACAGCATTTTCCCACAACGTTATTCGATGAAGATTTGTGCTCGATAGGTCTTGTTGTGCTGTATTATCAGAAGAACCTAGATCGGTAATGATGGTTTGTACCCGGTAAAGACTTGCCGGGAATAAGGCCAGCACAATAATAATCGTAGCAAAGAAACTGATCAACGTGGCTCTCTGTATACGTTTTGATGAATGGAATACAGCGTATATGGTGACTAGTAACAGAACAATAAAAAGAATGATCAGTGACATTTTACTGCTTAATAAAAAGATCTCCGTGATTAAGAGGAAAATGCCTCCTATGATAAATGTATTGGACCATCTGGATCGCCCCAGTAAAGAAATTCCGAAGATAATGGCAGTTATAAAGTATACACCTAAATAGGTAGGGTGAAATTTGATGGAGCTTGCAAACTCCATATACAAAAAGTATCCCCAGTTTATAAGACCAATGGGATGATCTTCATAGAACTTTAATGTCTCAACGAAATTCCAATTGTGTATCATGCGCTCGTGATCGGTATGGTTTTTCCATAACGCTAACACGAGGCAAAACAACGCAGCGGCTATACTACCGATGAAAAAGGATAGCTTGCTCAGGTATTTCCTTTTGGCTGTGGCGCCCGTCAAAAGAATTAGGAAGGGAAAAATGGCGAGTGTAAGATAAGTTTCCAACACAGTCGACCCTTTTTTTAAATCACCATGCGCTATATCCAAAACAAACCCATACAAGGTAATGATGAATGGGATAATAATTACATAGAGATCACTCCATCTTCTCTTTCCGAGTGATTTTGGTTCTGATAAAATTGAAGTAAGTACTGCAGTTGAGAACAGTACAATAACATAATTGAATATTCGGTTAGGACAGAAAAAAGTTAAAGGTGTCAGGATATAAAATATATCAAACAGCTTTTCTTTTCTTTCCTTGAAATATTCAATGACCATGGATAAAGAAATTTATTGATTATACATGGAAAGATAAAGCTTCTGGTAACTGGCTGACATTTTCTTAGCACTCAACTCCTGCTCAATAATATTTACTGCAGCTTTTCTTAAAGAGCTGTATTCTTTTTTCATTAAAGCGTTGATGCTCTTTGAAAGACCTTCATGATCGCCACACCTGAAGGTAGTTCCGGCATCTGTATTGATAGACAGTATTTCATGATGTGCTGCGATTTCAGAGAGACATACCGGAAGTCCGCATGCAAGCGCTTCTATAACCGTGTTGGGAAGACCTTCAGACCATGAAGCCGATAAGAAAAAGTCAGACACCTCAAAATAGTTTACGACATCTCTAATATAACCTTTGAATATGATATTCTCTGAAGTATATGTGTTCCTTAACTCTTCCTCCAGCGCACCTGTTCCCAGCAGGAGCAATACCGAGTTATCTGCCTGTTCACTGTTGAGAAAACCTTTAATCAGTGTATGCGGATCTTTTCGCGTACACAATGAGCCTACTGAGATAAAAATTTTTTTATTGGAAGGAAGGTTGAGTTCAGATCTCCTTTGAGTGATTGCACCCGGTGACAGAGGTCTGAATATAGCAGTGTCTACACCATTCGGTATGAAATCAATTGAATCTACTTTGTCTTTATATACTTCGTATACGGACTTTGAACAGGCGACAACCTTTTCAAGATGATTAACATGTTTGATTTGTGTATAAGCAAAATAGTCTCCTATAGGACGACTATAAGTATTTATATAGTTGTCTTTAAGGTTTGCGTGCAGTGTACTTATTCGTATATGGCCTTTGAGATGTTTTGCGGCAAAAACATCAGGCCGCAGCGAATGGCTATGAATAATATGCGGCTCTATTTTGGCTATATATTGCTTAAGAGTTCTTCCTCCGGATATGATCCACGAAATTCTGCTTTGATCAAATTGATATACAGTAACACCCAGCGCTTCAAAATCTCCCTTACGTGACCGGGCAGGTTCTGGTGAAAGCGTTAAGATCATCGGCTCAACAAGTGTTCTGTCCAGATACTTAATAATATTGTAGATCACGTTGGTCGGACCGCCACTCTCTAATGTAGATACAAAAAACAGAACTTTAGTTTTCATTTTGCACTTACTTCAATCTTTTGAATTTCGGTCTTTTCTAGAAGGAAGATTATAGCCAGTGATACATACAAAAAAGGCATAAATGTAATTGAGGAAGAAAGTGTCGTTATGAGAAACGGGACAATAATGAATAGCGCTTTTCTATTGGTAGCCACGGTCAATTGAACAAACATCGAAACGATAATAAACAATCCAAATATGCCGGATTCAATAAAAAATACCATAAAAAAATTGTGGGCATATATTCCAAGCCGTTCTGATGAGTTAGAGAAACCAATACCGAAGAGCAATTCACTTAATGATGCGTCAGATATGTACTTGTAGACCACTTTAATTATATCCAGCTTCGATTGAAAGCTGAGATCAGACTCTATCTTCTGTTGAAGATAGAGCTTATAGAAAAGGCTTAGTGTAACGGAGAAAAAGAGAAAATTAATAAGGTAGAATGTGAATTTTTGCTTGCGTAGAAAACGAATATAGATCCATCCTAAAAATGCACCTACCCATCCTGCACGAGAAAATGTTAACACTAAAAGAATAATCAATGCGATTTTGGATTTTGTCCGCTGTTCCCCTCGTTCAATTTCCATGTAGAATATGAAAAAGAGAATAATGATAATGTGAATAGCAACGGCATTACTATCAACATACATCAGGCCTCCAAATTTATATTGATAAATCCACCTCGGATCACCACTTTCCTCAAATACGGCATATTCGGTTTGAGGATGTGTTATTCTCCAGATGCATTCAATAATCAATAACAACGTTGAGTATGTAATGAACTTCGAAACAAGTGAATTTAATTTTTGGAGCGTTAACTGGCGCGCAAAGAACACGACAACGAGATAATAACAGATGGCAAATGTTACACCCATGTATCTCCCGAGTGGTGCTCCAATGAAGGTTTGCGTAACTGAAAAATAGAGTATGGCAATTGCAGGAATAATAAGCGAATTCGATATATATAGCTTTCTGTTGAAGCTGAATAGTAATAGGCTGCCGATAAAGAATAATACAAGTGTAGGAGGAACTATGAGAATTGTATGACTTGTAAAGCCGCAAAAAGGAATAATGAGGCCAAGTGCAAAATGCATTAGCTTTTCCCGGCCAATCACGAAAAGATTGACGTTGTAAGCAGGTAGTATTCTTTGCACTACTTTCACAGGTCAGTAGGTTTATCGTTTCAAAATCCTTGTTAGCGACTTGGTTAGTTTATCACCTAATATTTTTTTTATCAAAATATTCAGGTAAATATAGGCAAGGAAGAATTGGTAGTAAATCCACTTTGTAACAGAAAACTGATATGTTAAAGCTATATCTCTCTTATCACGTATCGCGGTAATAATTCTTTTCTTTGTTGTGCCTTCAGTGCCGTCAAAGTAGCAAATTATTATTGGCAGCTCCTGAAATCGTTTCCCTTCAATATAGGCTCGGTAAAAAATATCATGATCGGCACCAATTTTATAGTTAAGATTATATTTATACTCTTTCATTAACGATGTTCTTACAAAGCATGCCTGATGGCAAAACGGAGAATGTTTCCACATCGCTTCAAGCGGGTATTTCCTGAATGTTGTTTCAAAATCTACATATTGAATGATAGCATCACCATACAAAATGTCGGCACTGTATTTCTGCGCGAAGAGTTTAAACACATCTGGTGAAGCAAATCGATCTCCGCAGTTCATGAAGTTGATCCATTCTCCTGTGGCTTTATCAATAGCTTTATTCATGGCGTCATAAATGCCTTTGTCAGGGGCACTAATCCAATAAGCGAGTTGACTCTCATACTTCTTGATTATATCAATGGTGCCGTCAGTACTTCCTCCATCCATGATAATGTATTCGATATTTTTGTACGTCTGGCTCAGAACACTTAAAATGGTTTTTTCAAGGTTTTTTGCTCCATTAAATACTACGGTAACAACAGTGATAACCGGATTACTATTGGTTATAGCTCTATCGATCATTTTTCTGATTATGTAGATTTGTTGCTTCTTCCTGTATAAGTTGATCTAACACTTCCTCAAACGTCATAGAATACGACCATCCCAGCAATTCCCTGGCTTGAGAGTTGTCTCCATAAATATCAACGATATCAACCGGTCTATATAGATTTTGATCTACGACCACCTTGCTGCCATCTATTCCCAACTTTTTAAAGACATATTCAATAATGTGTCTTAACGATATGGATTTACCAGAACAGATGATAAAATCACGTGGTTCCTGGTGCTGAAGCATGAGCCACATAGCCTCCACGTATTTAGGAGCATATCCAAAATCTCTCTTAACATCAATATTACCTACGCGAAGAAATTCAAGTTTACCTGATTTGATCTTGAAGCTGTCTTGCAATACTTTTTTTACAAAAAATGTGTTTGATCGCAGATAGGATTCATGATTAAATAAAATTCCATTGCATACAAAAAGATTATAGGACTCCCGGAAGTTAACAACCGTCCAGTAATTAGTCGCTTTGGAAATTGCATATGGACTTAGTGGATGCATAGGAGTGGTTGTAGTTACCGGAAGATTAACCACTTTACCAAACATCTCTGAGCTGGAAGCCTGATAGAATTTAATAGAGTTATCAACGATCCGGATTGCCTCTAATAAATTCAGCACCGAGCTTACGTTGTAGTGAATGGTTGCCGTTGGCTGAGCAAAAGATAAACCTACGGAGCTCTGCGCTGCCAGATTATAAATTTCTGTGGGGTTATGTTTTTCAATAATTCGGATAATAAAAGGCAGATCGCAAAGGTCACCTTCCTCAAAAATAATTTTATCCTGAATGCCGAGATAGGTAAGGTTATAATGATTTGTCGGATGGTTATTGCGGGTTATCCCTACAACTGTATATCCTTTATCAAGAAGCAACTGCGCTAAGTATGCCCCATCCTGGCCCGAAATCCCCGTTATAAAAGCCGTCATCCTAGTATATTTTTGTATAAGGCATGAGATTGCAAAGCGGTCTTCTCCCAAGTGAACTCCTTCGTGCGCCCAGCACCTTTACGTTTAAGTTCGTTCTGAAGCTTTGTATCACCAATTAACCGTTCAACAGCTGAACGGATGGACTCTTCATCTGTTGGTTCAAAATACAACGCAGCGTCACCGCCTACCTCAGGCAAAGAGCTTGTGTTGCTCGCCAGAACCGGACATCCGCAGCTCATAGCTTCCAATAAAGGTATTCCAAATCCTTCGTATAAAGAAGGGTATATGAAAGCGATTGCGTTACTATACAGTGTATAAAGACTGTCATTTGACCCTGGGTATTGTTCGATTTGACTCTCGATTTTTAACGCGTTAAATAACTCATACTCTTCTTTGTTAAACTTGCCACCACCGGCACAGAGCAGGAATAAGTCTTTTGATTTGCGCAATACGGGAGCGATAGCCTTTACGAATACTGTAAAATTCTTGTACAAATTTCTGTTGCCAACGTAAAGCAGGTATTTGTTTTTTTTGTCCGTAGGTATAAAAGACGGACTTGAAGTTGGTTCTAAAGAATTAGCAAGGTATATAACCTCAACCCGTTCTTCTGGAATGTTGTAAAATTTAATGAGATCGTTTTTGGTATGTTTTGAAATAGCTATGATTTTATCAGCTCTTTCCAGAACACGTTTCTTCATGTCCAGCGATTTCGTGTCATTCTGGATATAAATTTCATGGATAAGGTCATAGCAGGTTACTACCGTGGGTTTTTTGTTACGCCCCAGGTGATATGGGTGGTAGTAAGTTGGGTGGAATATATCGTAATCATCTTTTCTCATCGACAATCGTGTCAATGAAGTGTCAAGTTTCATCATCAATGTGCCTTTCCCTTTGATGTTATAGTTTGGGAAGAACGGTGTTGACTTGATCACTTTGTTATCAGTTAAATATTCGTTATTTGAAAACAAAATGGGAAACTTAAGTGTCACGTCCGGGTATTTATGAAGGTGGTTTATAACTTCCACAAAATACCTTGAAATACCACCGTAGTTTTGAAAAGCAAAAATTTGATGATCAAAAAATATTCTCATTGTTCCTTAGCTTAATTTTAAAAGTAAATTTAAAATGTCTACAATCTGAGGTATGCCATCGTTGCCGCGAATTGTCATTGCTTCTTTAATAACATCTGCCCTATTTCGTTTGGAATACACATTTAATAATTTGCCGATCACCCGAAAAATAAATGTGGTTTTAAAATCCGCTTCAGTTATTTTAAATTTTATTATAGGTTTAATCAGAGCCGTTGGTACGCGCATTCTTCTTAGAAATAAACAAGTGTTGATATAATTCGTAAACGTGCTTTGATAGTGAATAAAAGCAACGCTCTTGTCTATAATTTTAATTTGCAAGTTATCTCCTAAAGTAAAATTGCTTTTGCTGCTGGTTTGCGGTTGGTGCCACATTTTTATAGCCAGTGCATTTTGAATAAAGTAATAATTTGAATTGAAGATTGTATCGCTAGTGTCTTGCGGAATTTTCCCTGAGGAAACCAGGTATTCTAATAAATCCTGATCGCTGCCTATAGGATTTCTATAGAGCGATTCGTTGGCCAATTGAATATCTCGTTGTTTACACTCGTCTTTAACTTGAAAGGCTTCGTTAGAGTATTCGATGATGTTGCTATCTAGTTCATTCAACTCTTTTTCGTATATACTAAACCACTCATGATTTGAAACGGTTAGTAGTACCGGGCAACCTTGTAACATAAAGGTCTTTCCGGAAGTATCACGAGCCAGGTCATTCAATGAAGTATGTAGAACTATGTCACTATCTAAATGCCAGAACTGTGGTTTGCCAGGATTGTTTTTATGTATGTTATAAAACGCGATCCAGCGTAAAAGACAATTACGTTCATATCTGCTATAGAAGCGATCCAGATTAGGATATCGCTTTACAATGTCCTGAAACTCGGTGCAGTAATTAATAACGTTAAACCCATACTCGTTTAGCCTTGATAAGTATTTTTCTGATACTTTGTCAATTCCTTCCAGGAATACGACATAGAACGGTACTTTGGAATTATACCTTTTTATGCTTTCAGCTAAAGCTTCAAAAGGTATATTTTTTTTGAAATCGTCTTCATTTGTCTGGCACCAAACTGCTGTGTAAAACATGATCTGACCCGAATTTATTTACTAATTGATGTTCAGTTATTGAGTTTCTGTTTTATAAAATTGTAGTCTTGCTGCAGAAGCGATGGCTGTCTAGCGTACAGAACATTGTAAAGAGATGCAATCTTTGATTTTGCGAGCAATCTAAATATATTCTGATTTAGCCTTTTTGGAGTCAATAGATGTATGTTATTAAAATTCGAGTAAACATTCAGATTGAAAATTTCGGCAATTCGTTTCAGTGTTTCAAAACTGTAGAGTGCAATATGTTGGCCTGTTTCCGGTGCGAGATATTCCCATTCGCTTACTCGCATGGTTGAAGACTGCAGTTCAGTAGAGAATAGAATGCTGTCTCCATAGTTCAATATTTTTTGAATTTCTGAAATGGGATCCTCCAGGTGTTCGAATACCTCAAAGGTTGTAATTACTTCAAACTTTGTCTCACCGGGCAAGTCAGTAATGTCGAAATTCTTGGCAAAAGTATTTTCACAGTACTTGTCCTGACGATAAAAATCAAATCCACGATCTCTCATCAATCTCACGAATAAACCATAACCCCCTCCATAGTCGAGAAATTTAGATTTATCGTTAAAGAATTTGGTTAATATAGCTTGAGAGACTGTTGATAAATATAGATTTCGATAGACGAGCCCAATGTCAAGTGAGGTTATAATGTTTTCGTATGCTTCCTTTATCCAATAGGCTTTCTCGGTCTGAATAAACCCACAACTGTTGCATTTAAAATAACTGACATCGTATTTGTTAAGTACTTTTTTAACAAACAGTCTGTCGCTTTCACTTTGACATATATTACATTTCATGACCGTTGAATTTGTGATCGGAAGATTAATTTATAATAAAATACGAGCATTATGAGACACAAAATATCGACCACTATGTTATTCTGTGTATAAACCAGTAAAAAAATCAATCCCGGAAGAGCGACAGCCACTGAGCTTAAGATACTATTGTTCGAAAGTACTTTTTTGTTGAAGTAATACATTTGGATTGGCGAAACAACCAACCCCGATACTATAAGCCCTATTACCAGTCCCTTTGTTTCCATGAAGTGGAACATTAGTGGAATAAATATAGCTCTCGATGCCAGGTTTATAAGCATGAAGACAGTATTTAGCCTGAAGTAATTGCTGCTATTTAAGAAGTAGTATGGAATTATAGTAGTAGCCATTATCAGATTATAGCATACAAACAGACTGATAAATTCTATTGTATGACTGTAGGTCTCATTCTTTAGCCAATAAAGAATAAACGGATCTTTAACGATATAAAATAGCGAAAGAATTATTGTTACTATAGATAGAAAGTAGAATTGAATTTTATTATATAGTAAATCAACTCTTTCTCCTGCATATATTTTTTTAGAAATAACAGGAAAGATCCATGAGATGGAGGCTGAAAGAAAACTATGTATTTGAGTAAATACCGTTAGTGCCAATGAATAGTATGCAAATACTTTGATGTCTGATAACGAAAGCACTATAAATTTATCGACCTGACCTGACGCAATACCGATGATGGATTGGAACCACGTCCAGATGCCAAAGCTGAATATTTCCCTGATGTATTTTTTTTCAAATGAAGGGATGAAACTAGTGAACTTCGTAAATCTGTATACCATCCACCCCTCTACAAAAAGATATATGGTAGTTATGACACAAGAACTTATAAAGATGTAGAGAAGTGAGTAATTCAGTGATACAAGTATCAAATTTGCCACCAGGGAACTCACCTTGCCAAATAGTGATAATTTGGCCGAAAGGTCATATCGTTCGAACCCTTTAAAAACGGCAAGGAAGATTTGCTCGATGAACTTTAGCCCCAACGTAACACCCGCTATTTGTATAGTCTGAAATATTAATTCGTTATTCTTAGAGGGGAGGTTAAGCCAATTGTATTCTCGAATGATGAATGCCAGAATTATAGTAACGATTACCACTATTACACAAAGTACAAGATAGACAGCGTAGGTCGCTTCTATTACTTTGTTGACCTTGTGTTTATTTCCTTCGACAATATATTTAGATATGAATTTAACAGTTGCGTCACCAAGCCCTATATTAAGAATGCCGATACTCGCTATTATTGTATTAACGAACATCCACAGTCCGTATAGCTCTACTCCCAGTTTATTAATGAAAATTGGGGTAGCCAGAAGCATGAGTGTTGGGTAGGCAACAGCATCAAGTGAACTCCATGTTGCATTCCATAGATTCTTGGATCTGATAAAGTTTAGAAAAACTTGTTTCACGCGATCAATGGTCAGTTGCTTGTATCGAATTTAGTGTTGTCAAAGTTTGGTGATTTTTCTTAGGTATTGGGAGTTTCCGACCGATACTTTCACTACATATAAACCGGCAGGCAAACTCGATATGTCTATTAGCATTTTTGATCTGGATGTGTAAAATAAATTTTTACTAAGCATTGGCTGTCCAAGGTTATTGTAAAATACTATATGGTTTGGTTGTTCTGATCCAATACTTTCAATTGTTATAGTGTGTGAAGAAGGATTGGGGTATATTGTTATCTCTGCCTGTGATAAAAAATAGTCCTCTTTCAAAGATATCTTTTTTATTAGAGTGTCGGCAAACCCAGCCCTATCCTGCGCGATAAGAGAGAGTCTTAGGTAGGAATTCTTCGAGTAATTCAAATAGTCGGGAATTGTGTGAACTATTGAATCTACGTTGTTGATGGTAGAAAGGTGAACGGTGTCATCTGAGTTGATTAAAGATATTGTCCATTCGCTATCTGTATCTTTCAGTGGTTGCATCTGCCAATCTGCTACGCTGGCTTTAAAAGAAATAGTTTCCCCTGGAGAAAAAGTGTCCTGTTCCCTAATGAAGCTCAGGGTCGGTTTGTAGTACCTATCATAGAGAACGTTATGGGGTATGATTTCCTTTGGTAAGTTGCCACTACTCCAAGATAGATTTATAGATGCCGCTCCTGCATCTTCATAGTAATGAACTTTTATTGGATGAATGCCTGCCGCGAGTACTTTGTTTGCAATAAGCTCGTCCTCTGGGGCGCTTTGCAGGTTAGCAATCAGTACATCGTTATCAATTGATAACTTAACGCCATCATCTGAGTTTATGTAAAATGTATATAAGTTTTCAGAAGGTATACGTATGTATCCTTGCCACACAATACTAAAATAGTCTCCGGCAAGATTACCGATAGGAGGTTGATATCCCCAATTAAAATCCAGTCGAGAATCAATACGAGTTGTATCGGGAGAACCTTCAAAGTTTAATGCACCATTAAAGTATTGACCATTCAAACCTGATCCATTGCCAAAATAAACTTTGTTGAAGTTTCCGGTGAATAAAAATACGGTATCGTTTTTCGGGGTGTTAAAATTAATTGAAGTCTCGGTGTCGGTTGGATATAGATATTCGCCAACTATTTGGTTAGACGAAACGGAAAGATTCCGGGTCATACCTGCTACTGCTGTTAACGTAAAGGGGGTCATGTGCAAAGCTCCGTCCAGAAATACGGGGAAAGGAGCTATAGCATCGTAAGAGGTTGTTACCGTAATTGTTGATGTTAGCGGATATATATCTGTATAGGTACTTTTGGAAAGCCCTACTTCATTTTGCGCTTCCAAATGTACCCGATACCAGACATTGCTTGAAGTTTCTCCTACACGAGGGACAATAAAGGCAACGGAGTCTGTTCCTTTGATGTTGGTGAGTATAGGATGCGAATGATGATCGTGATGAAAATCAACTTTCCAGCTTAATGCTGACGAAGGCAAGGTGCCCTGAGTATCATCCGATGCAGAGCCTTTTATAATGATTGTATCGCCTGCTATATATAGCGATCTGCCGGCATACGTGCTTAGGCCCATAGCGGGTTCCGGGCGTGTTCTTGCTGTTACCGTTAACTTTGCGGCCTGACTTGTGGCCTGTCCTTTTTCATTTTCTGCGATGCAGGTAAATATAGCATCGTTGTCACTCAGTGTAACATTCTTTAGCTGAAGAGCAGATGCAGTTGCATCGGCGATAATTGAACCATTTCTCTGCCATTGATAGTGTAGTGGAGCATCGCCCATCGCTGTAACGGAGAAAGTTACCGTGTCGCTAACAGAAGCAATAACAGATTCCGGATGGACCGCTATACGCGGAGAGCCATCGGTACTATAGGTAATTTTCCATACGCTGCCTTGATTGCCACCGCCAAAAGATCCAATGTACATTTCTCCCTGATCACTTACTTTGATAAATGTGGGGCCATTACCATTTTCAAGAAACAGGCTCGCAGTATGTGCTTCCGGGTCCAACGCTTTAACAGTATTATTACAGTAATCGCCAAAGAAATATTTATTCTTGAATTCATCAGGAAAAACGCTCACCTGCGGATTGTAAAATGCTGCACCTGTAATGGCACAACCTTCAGCATGCGAGTATGTATATACCGGGTCAATATAGTTTTCAGGAGGCGCAACACCGCTGCTGCTCAACATACCTTCAACAATGGGCCAGCCGTAATTTTTACCAGGTAAAATATTATTAATCTCTTCGTAGTCCGATTGGCCTACATCACTGGCAAAAAGAGTATCACCATTAAAATCGAACGTGAAGGGATTTCGTAAACCATAGGCATAGATTGATTTATATATACCTTGATTGGTTGTGTAGAAAGGATTGTCAGTAGGTACTGAACCATCCGGGTTGATGCGCAGAATTTTTCCGAATAAGCTGTTCTGACTTTGGGCCAATGCCGGGGTACCGCCATCGCCAACGGCTATGTATAATTTTCCATCAGGTCCGAATTTAATGTCGCCTCCATTATGAATAACGGCCGTGGTGAAATCGAATTCCATTAGTATCTCTTCCTCTTCGTAATGGATGTGATTGTCGTGAAGTTTAAAGCGACTTAGTCTGTTGTAATTGGCGTTCTGAACAGAATAGTATAGGTATATATACTGATTAAATTCAAAATCAGGATCGAAAGCAATGCCATAGAGGCCTCTTTCTCCTGTATTGTCTACCGGTATAACGCCTACGGGTTCATCGTGTACGATATCGTTCTCAACCAGAAGAATATTTCCTGTTAGTTCAGTTATAAAAAGTCTGCCGTTAGGGTCAAAATTTAAGGCAACCGGATTAATGCCCGATACAATTTGCTGTGCAATGAATCCTTCCGGAAGCGTTGGCTGCCCGAGGCAAAAATTATACAATAAAAATACAGATAGTGTCAGGGGTAATCTTCTCATAACGAATCGGCAACAGCAGCATAGATGAGTTTTCTACGTTGCTGTTGTATGTAAACAATCAGCTTAAGAAATTTTTTGATTCCGGATCGAGTAAACCAACTCGATAGAGGCTCTCGTTTCTGTTAATCCGAAACCATTCCCTTTTAAAATCTCTTCATAACTTCTGGTATGCAGATCCGTGAAGCCATCGCTGAATTCTATTTGTTCACCTTCCATTGTCAGAGAGCGGAAAGTTCTTTTGCCTGCGGCCTTTACGTCTTGAGGAATCTGATCGTAATCAATGCTGAGCATCCAGGTAACACGTGCCCGGCCAAGTTCTAAATAACCGGCGGCAGTATCGGTAGTAAGCTGTTTAACTTCATTCTTCGTTACATCGCCAAAAATCCAGATGAGCATGTCGAAGAAATGTATACCTATATTGGTAGCAACACCTCCGGATTTAGAGGAATCACCTTTCCAGCTGGAATGATACCAGTTACCGCGTGAAGTTATATAGGTAAGATCAACATCGTAAATTTTATCCTTCGGTCCGTTCTTCACTTTTTCACGCAAGGCAATAATGCTGGGGTGAAGACGTAGCTGAAGAATGGTATATAAATTCCTGCCGGTTTCCTTTTCAATCTCTGCGAGTGCATCCAGGTTCCAGGGGTTCAGTACAAGCGGTTTTTCGCAAATAGCATCGGCTCCGTATCGAAGTGCATAGCGAATGTGTGAGTCGTGCAAATAGTTAGGAGAGCATATCGATATATAGTCTATCTTATCTCCCTTTCGCTTTAGTTTATCTAAATGTCTGTCAAAGCGTTCAAACTCCGTGAAGAAGTCTGCATTTGGAAAGTATGAATCCAGAATACCAACGTTATCATGTTTATCCAATGCGGCTACAAGGTTGTTCCCGGTTTCTTTTATAGCCTTCATGTGTCTTGGAGCAATGAACCCAGCAGCCCCGATCAATGCAAAATTCTTCATGGTTATTCCTTCCTACTATAATTTTGATACTTTCCCGTTCTCCAGCTTATACCGTTCGTTACTTTCCTGACAAGTAGCTAATCCTTGTGAATCGAACTTTAGTTTATGGCCGTATTCACTCATCCACCCGGTCTGTCTCGCAGGGTTGCCAATCACCAGTGCATAGTCAGGAACATTCTTCGTTACCACAGCCCCTGCCCCTATAAATGCAAATGCGCCAATATCATGGCCACATACAATTGTTGCGTTGGCACCTATGGAAGCGCCTCGCTTTACTATTGTTTTGGCGTATTGATTTTTGCGATTTACTGCACTTCGTGGGTTAATAACATTTGTGAATACCATGGATGGACCGAGAAATACATCGTCCTCGCATTGGACACCGGTATAGATAGAAACGTTGTTTTGAACCTTAACATTTTTTCCAAGAATAACTTCGGGAGAAATAACAACATTTTGTCCGATGTTACATTGTGGTCCGATCTTGCAATTCGGCATAATGTGCGAGAAGTGCCAGATTTTGGTGCCTTCACCAATATCACATCCATCATCGATTACTGCTGTAGGATGCGCGTAGAATTTCTTTTCATCAGCCATGAAAAAATGATTTAAGGGTGGCCGTGATATATTCAAGTTCCTGTTCTTTCATTTCTGTGTGAATAGGGAGCGAGAGTACTTCTTTAGAAAGTTCTTCCGTGATCGGGAAGGTGCCTTCGCCAAATCCCGGACGTTTATACGCATTTTGTAAATGCAATGGAACCGGATAGTATATCATGGTTGGAATGCCATGCGACTCCAGGTGTGTTTTTAGTTTATCGCGAAGACCATCTTTTACCTGTATAGTATATTGATGGAAAACGTGTGTAGTGTTCGCTGCGCGATATGGTATAGCGATTGATTTTATAGAAGTCAGTGCAGCATCGTAGTACCTGGCAACTTCATTTCTCTTTCGGGTATATTCGTCCAGGTATTTAAGTTTTACATTGAGAATAGCAGCCTGAAGGGTGTCTAGTCTGCTGTTTACACCGATTACTTCATGATGATACTTTACACGCTGACCGTGATTAGAGATCATTTTAATTTTCTCCGCCAAGGCCTTGTCATTGGTAAAGATTGCGCCACCATCACCGTAGCATCCTAAATTTTTGGATGGGAAAAATGAAGTGGTGCCGATTGTACCCATGGTGCCGGCTTTCTTTGTTGTGCCATCTGTAAATGTATATGTTGCACTAAGTGCCTGCGCAACATCTTCAATAACATACAGATTATGATTTTTGGCGAAGGTAAGTATGGACTCCATATCAGCGCATTGCCCATATAAATGAACCGGAACAATGGCTTTCGTTTTCGTTGTTACTTTAGACTCCAATAACGCTGTATCAATGTTGAAGGTATCTTTCCGAACATCAATAAATACGGGGGTCAGACCAAGCAACGCTATTACTTCACCTGTAGCGACATAGGTATGTACCGGTAAAATAATTTCATCTCCGGGTTTCAGATCTAACGCCATCATAGCAACCTGAAGAGCATCGGTACCATTGGCGCAAGGTATAACAAAAGTGCCTCCGAGATAGCTGGATAATGACTGCGCAAAGGTGTTTACCTCCGGACCTTGAATAAAGGCCGTGGAAGTTAAAACCTGTTGAATGGCTTCATCGATCTCCGGTTTGATACGGAGATACTGTGAGTGAAGATCAACCATGTGAATCTTATCCATAACCTTATTTAGAGTCTTGCTGTAACCTGTGATTTTGGTAAGAAACCTTTTACATCATATACCACGGCTTTTTCATGTGATATAGCTTTCAGGTCGAGGGTTGCAAACTCGGTATGACTTACTGTTAAAATGATAGCGTGATATTTTTTAGACAGCGTTGGTGTCAGTGATAATCCGTATTCGTGTTTTACTTCGTCTGCATCGGCTTGCGGATCGTATATATCTACTTTTGTACCAAAGCTCTGCAACTCGCGGACTACATCTACCACTTTGCTGTTCCGTATATCGGGGCAATTTTCTTTAAACGTTATCCCCAGCATTAATACATTCGCATTGTTGATAGGAAGTTCGTGTTGAGCCATCAGTTTAATAACACTGTTGGCAATGTGAACGCCCATGTTGTCATTAATTCTTCTTCCGGAAAGAATTACTTGTGGATGATATCCGAGACTGTCAGCTTTATAGGTTAAGTAGTATGGATCTACGCCAATACAGTGACCGCCTACGAGGCCTGGTTTAAAAGGGAGAAAATTCCATTTTGTTCCGGCAGCTTCCAGTACTTCGTGTGTATCTATACCGATACGATCAAATATCAGTGCAAGCTCATTAACGAAGGCAATGTTCAAGTCACGTTGGGAGTTCTCGATAACTTTAGCAGCTTCAGCTACTTTTATTGAGGAGGCTTTGTGCGTACCTGCGGTAATTATTTTTTTATAGAGCTGGTCTACCTTCTCAGCAACTTCCGGTGTGCTTCCGCTGGTAACTTTTTTAATGGTTGTTACGCGGTGAAGTTTATCGCCTGGGTTTATTCTCTCCGGAGAATATCCACCGAAGAAATCAACATTGAATTTCAATCCGCTAACTTTTTCGAGTACCGGTACACAAACTTCTTCGGTACATCCCGGGTAAACGGTTGATTCGTATATAACTATATCTCCTTTTTTCAATACGCTTCCTACGGTTTTGCTGGCACTTTGGAGTGGACGAAGATCGGGTGTTTTAAATTCATCTACCGGAGTAGGTACCGTTACAATGAAATAACGTACGTCTTTCAGATCGGCCAGGTCAGAAGAGTAACTTAATTTCGATGAAGCCTTCAATTCTTCAGGTTCAACTTCGCGTGTGCGATCGTATCCTTTCTTAAGCTCATCGATGCGTTCCTGATTTATATCAAAGCCTACTACAGGCATAACTTTACCAAATTCAACTGCTAACGGCAGGCCTACATACCCTAAACCAATAATTCCGATCTTTTCCATTTTATAGTTTAATGTTGTAATAGTTAATATACCAGTCTATAAATTTACCTATACCTACTTCGATGGGTGTTGACGGTTTGAAATCAACTTCACGCATCAGATCTTCTACATCAGCAAAAGTTTCCGGTACATCGCCATCCTGCAGCGGTAGTAAATTTTTAGCCGCTTTCTTTCCTAATTTTTGTTCAATTACCTCGATGAACTGAAGCAGTTCAACGGGTTTATTGTTACCAATGTTAAATACTCTGTAAGGTGCAAAGCTCGTTGCAGGGTCCGGAGTCATGCCCGACCATTCCTTATTGGGTTGAGACGGACGCGGTATAAGTCTTGTTATACTTTCAACAATGTCGTCTACATAGGTAAAATCTCTACGCATCTTACCATGATTGAACACATCGATAGGTTTATTCTCCAGAATGGCTTTGGTAAAGAGGAATAGCGCCATGTCAGGTCTTCCCCAAGGACCATATACAGTAAAAAATCGTAATCCGGTAGTCGGTAAATTATAAAGCGATGAATATGTATGCGCCATCAACTCGTTCGACTTCTTCGAAGCTGCATACAATGATATAGGATGATCTACATTGTGATGAACCGAGAATGGCATCTTTTTATTTGCACCATATACCGAACTCGATGATGCATATACAAGATGCTTGGTCTTATTATGACGGCATGCTTCCAGGATATTCAGAAACCCGTGGAGATTACTTTCCAGGTATGCATGCGGGTTTGTGAGTGAATAGCGAACACCTGCCTGGGCGGCAAGGTTAACTACGTAATCGAAATTGGTTTTTGAAAAAAGATTATCTATTCCTTTTCTGTCGGTCAGATCAACCTGGTGAAAGCTGAAATGGGTGTTAGATTTCAAAATGTCTAATCGCGACAATTTGAGGCGTTGGTCATAGTAATCGTTCAGGTTGTCAAGGCCAGTTACCTGGTATCCGGCATTAAGAAGTTTCTGGCTGAGGTGGAAGCCAATAAAGCCGGCTGCACCCGTTACCAAAACAGTTTTGGCTGAAGACATAAAAACAGTGCGTGTAAATAGGTCGCAAAACTAACTAATTTGAGGTATACTAAAAATCAGTTAAACTTGCGGGTTATGACGAAGAAAGTACACTCGGACGAAATTGATTTAATGGAACTACTGGCAAGGGTTTACAGGGCCATTAAACGAAACTTATTGCTTTTTACCGTCCTTCCTGTAATGGGAGTGATTTTTACTCTTTCGTTAGCCTACAACTCGAGTGATAAGTTTTCTTCCAGCATGATGATTACTACCGACTTGCTGTCTGAGAACGAGGCTAAATTTATTTTTGATGAGCTTGAAAAGGCAGATTCAATCCCAGGATTATCAAGTGAAGAGGAGAGGAAATTGCTTGGTTTGAATTTTGACGTTGGGCAAAGCGAGCAAAGCGATAAAAGTAAACGGGTTTATTTGAAAATAACGGCCGTTGTTACCGATCCTGTTATATTTCCTTCACTCGAAAAAACCGTTGTCAAGTATATAAATTCGGTTGACCCGGTGGTGAGAAGCAGACAGAACCAGGAGTTATACTACAAACAAATGATAGCAAAGATTGATGGTGAGATTGCTGCAATGGATCAGGTAAAACAGAAAACAGAGGCCATGGCTTCTTATGTTGATCCGTCTGAACTATATGCTAAAACTGTGGAGCTTTTCAGAATTCGTACAGAAAGCGAAATCAAACTTAAAAGCATTAGTACTGTGCAAGTTACAAAGGGGTTTGGCTCACTCATTAAAGATGCAAGAATGTCCAAAGTGATGGTGGCAGTGGCTGGCCTGGCATTGGGTTTCTTTATTGCTATTCTATTGCTGTTCATTAAGTTCTTTAATGATTATAACCGGGCTCTGAAAATCGAATAACGTTATCAAAGCATTACTAACATTATTGCAGAAGGAGTTTGCACTTGAGTTAAGGCGCAAGGCTGTAATTTCCGGTATAGGGCTTTACTTGTTCAGTCTCATTTTTATCTGTTACCTCACCTTCAGTCTTCGAAAGAATTCAATTAACGAGGCAACATGGTCTGCGCTATTCTGGTTGGCTATACTTTTTTCTGTTATTAATAGTGTAGCCAAAAGTTTTATCGGAGAAAAACGCGGCACATTTATCTATTACTACTCCGTTACCAGTCCGCAGGTAATTATTGTTTCTAAGATTATTTACAACGGTATTCTGTGCCTGGTGCTTTCACTGGCAGGGTATGGCTTATTCTCTATATTTATAGACAACCCCGTTCAGGATAAATTGCTTTTTATCACAACGCTTTTACTAACATCTTTTGGTTTCTCTGCATCGTTGAGTTTAATCTCGGGCATTGCATCGAAAGCAAACAACAGTAACATTCTGATGGCCGTGCTAAGTTTTCCGGTAATTCTTTCTATTCTATTGATGGCCATCAAGATCACTAAAAATGTACTGGATGGATTGGATAGAAGTACGAGCTATGACGAGTTGCTCAACTTGCTAGCAATTAATTGCATATTAACCAGTCTCGCGTATATGCTCTTCCCGTATATTTGGCGCAGCTAAGGAGGGCCTTTCGGGGCTCGCCACGAAAAAGCCGATTCCAAATGAAAACCTGGCTCAAATTAACAGCGATCGCTCTTCTTTTTTACGTTCACATTGCAGGACTCCTGTTTGATGTTCCTCGATTAAATATTCTGAACGAGACCATACGTGCACTTTATTTTCACGTGCCGATGTGGTTCGGAATGGTGCTGTTATTCCTGATCTCTTTTATTTATTCAATACGTTACCTCGGAAAACCTTCACCGGAAACGGATCGGAAAGTTGTAGCCTATGCGAATGTGGGCCTGGTGTTGGGTATCCTGGGCATCCTCACCGGAATGTTATGGGCTAACTATACTTGGGGATCGCCATGGCATGGTGATCCTAAACAAAATGGTGCCGCCATCGCGTTGCTGGTTTACCTGGCATATTTCGTTTTACGCGGATCGCTTGACAATGAAGAACAACGCGCACGACTCAGTGCTGTCTATAATATTTTCGCATTTGCTGCGATGATACCATTGATCTTTATTATTCCCCGCATGACGAGCTCGATGCATCCGGGAAGCGGAGGGAATCCCGGATTTAATATGTACGATCTGGATAGCAGCATGCGACTGATTTTTTACCCGGCAGTTATCGGTTGGTTTTTAATAGGACTCTGGATCGCATCGATACGTATACGAATCAAAACTATAGAAGAAAAAATATTGGAATTGGAAGATGGAAAAAGCGCTTAAAATATTCTTTTGCTTGCTGGCAGTAACGCTGTCATTCGGTGTTAACGCTCAATCAGATGTTGAAATGGCCGACACCATGCGATCTGAAGGAAAGATATATGTAGTGGTGTCGATCATTCTTATCGTACTGGCAGGTTTAATAGCTTATCTCTTTATTATGGATCGGAAAGTGAAAAAACTGGAAGATCAACTTACGGATAAAAAGCACTAGACTTTCTAACTAAACTTTAATCGGGGTGCTTTCGTTTTCAACTAAAATTCCCCTGATTTTCTGGGCATTTGTGCCTAATTTTGCCTGCGCAAACAAGGGGAACAGGAGAGAGAATTATGAAAAAAACGCACATTTTTATTATTGTGATCATCGCTGTTGCCATCAGCATTATTGTTAGCACAGCTGATGATGCCAGCACCTATGTAAACTTTGACCAGGCCCACGAAATGGCGGCTTCGGGTAAGGAAAATAATATTCACGTAGTAGGACAATTAAAGAAAGATGCTGAAGGCCGCGTGGTAGGAATTCAGGAAGGTGCAGACAAAGTGTCTTTTTCTTTTATTATGGTAGATGATGCCGGCAAAGAGCAAAAGGTAGAATACAACGAACCGATGCCTGCCGATATGCTGCGTTCCGAAAAAGTTGTTGTAGTAGGAAGCTACCAGGGCGATCAATTCAAGGCCAGCAAGATTATTCTCAAGTGCCCTTCTAAATATCAGGAACAAAACGTAAATGTTTAAAGTGTCGAAGTGCGGGGAGAAACTGTAATGCGTAGACAACACGGTACTCCATACTTCGTAATTTATACTTCACTATGATTCATTACTTCATTGGTGACCTCGGTCACCTTTTTGTTATTACCTCATTTGTAGCATCGTTAGTTACGGCATTCGCATACTTTAAAGCGACCACGGCAAGTGAACTTGAGAAGAAAGATTTCTGGCTGCTCAATGGAAAGGTAAGTTTCTATGTTCATGCATTTGCTGTGTTGGGTATATGCATTGCGCTCTATGCCATTATTGCCAGGCATTACTTTGAATATCATTATGCGTATAGCTATACCGATAGAAAGCTCCCGGTACATTACCTGATTTCTACTTTCTGGAACGGACAGGAAGGAAGTTTTTTACTTTGGATGTTCTGGCAGGCATTGATCGGCATCGTATTGATTCATACCAATAAATTCTGGGAAGCACCGGTCATGACCATGTTTGCACTTGTGCAGGCATTTCTCGCTTCCATGATTTTAGGAGTTGTTATTCCCGGTATAGATCTGAAAATAGGAAGCTCTCCATTTATACTGTTGCGCGAAGTCATGCACGATGCGCCAATCTTCAAGACGCAGCCTGACTTTATACCAAAAGACGGTAATGGTCTTAATCCTTTACTGCAGAATTATTGGATGGTAATACATCCGCCAACTTTATTCCTGGGCTTTGCTTTAACATTGGTGCCTTTTGCCTTTTGCATGGCAGGTTTATGGTTGAAGAAATATAGAGACTGGGTACGACCTGCATTGCCATGGGCATTGATGGGTGGTGCTATTCTTGGCTTGGGAATTTTAATGGGCGGTTACTGGGCATACGAAACATTAAACTTCGGAGGCTATTGGAACTGGGACCCTGTTGAAAATGGAATATTTGTTCCGTGGTTGATTTTAGTAGCCGCTATTCATACCATGATCACTTACAAGAATAGTGAGACAGCCTTGAAAGCATCCATCATTCTTGCTATTGCTACATTTATTTTCATTTTATACGCTACGTTCTTAACACGAAGCGGTGTGTTGGGCGATGCGTCTGTTCACTCCTTTACTGATCTTGGTCTCTCCGGGCAACTCCTGGTGTATATGTTTTTCTTTTTGATCGCATCGGTTGCGTTAAGTATAGCTCGTTGGAAAGAAATTCCTTCTACAAAAGAAGAAGCATCGGTATACTCTCGCGAGTTCTGGATATTTATAGGCGTCACAACGTTGTGTCTCATGGGTTTTCAGGTGATTGCCGGAACCTCCATTCCTGTTGTAAACAAAGTTATGGGGTTGATCGGTATAGATTCACGTCTTGCACCCCCGGCAGATCCAATTGCGTATTATTCTAAATTCCAGATCTGGTTTGCTATAGCTCTGGGATTACTTTCTGCCATTGGTCAATTCTTCTGGTGGAAAAAAGTTGATAAGGAAAAGTTAAAGAAAGAACTGACTACGCCTTCGTTGATTGCACTTGTTCTGTTTGCACTCATCATAACAACCTCCAGGGTTTATACACCATCCTATATCTTGCTGACACTGGCAGGTATATTTACCATTGTTGCCAATGGAAAAATTTTGTTCTCTGTTATTAAATCAAGTCCCGGTTTATCAGGTGGTGCCATAGCACACATAGGTGTAGGATTGATGTTGATCGGTGTTATGTTCTCTGCCGGCTATTCAAAAGTTGTATCGTTGAATAATACAGGCATGCTGATCTCGAAAGAATTCAGCGAAGATTTTAATCGTGACAATTTACTGCTGTTTATTCACGAGCCCCGTACCATGTGGGGTTATGATATCGAATACCTGGGCGAGCGGCTGGAACCACGCTATCAGGCAGGCTATATCCGCAAGAGTGATGTTACCACTACAGCCGACAAAGACAAAGTTGTTGCCAAACGTGAGATCACGATCGATGATAAAACCTATAAAGCGAATGACACGATCGAAGTGCGTGGCGAGAACACATTCTTCGAAATAGAACTTCGTAAAGGTGATAAAAAGTATAAACTATATCCTCGTGCGCAGATCAATCCGGATATGGGCGGACTGCTGGCATCACCGGATATATATCGTACCGTTGGCGCAGATCTTTATACACACGTTTCATCCGTAATGAATCCTACCGAAGAACAGGATTGGAGTAAACTCGAAGAACTGATGGCGAAACAATCGCAGGAGTTTTTTGCCAACGATTATGTAGCCGTGCTGGAATCCGTAGAACGTGTACTCGAAGTTGAAGGTATACCATTGGGAAACCAGGATGTGGCGGTGAAGGCAAGAATCCGTGTGCAGGGAGAGCGTGGTGACTATATAGCAGAACCTATATTCCTGATAAAAGATAAAGTTGTAGGCCGCATTCCGGATGAAATAAAAGACCTGGGATTGAAATTTACGTTATTAAATATTCACCCGGAAACAAATCAATTTTCTATCGGCATCAACACACGTCAAAAAGATTGGGTGGTAATAAAAGCCATGGAGAAGCCTTACATCAACGTGCTCTGGCTTGGAACTGTAGTGGTTATGGTAGGCTTTGGTGTAGCCATGGTAAGACGTTTCCGCGAATTCAGAAAAATGAAAGCAAAAGGACAGGAGTAGACAATACAGGCTTTCGTTTCTGTTCAGATATACTGTTTCTATAAAGGTTGTAGTAATCAACGTTGAGGCAGTACTGGCTTCTGGCTGGCCAGCTTCTGGTTATCTAGTTCATAGAATCCAGGAGTAAGAATCGTTGATATACCGATACTTTTCCTGTAGCCAGCACCTTTTCGCAGCTCGAAGCTCACAGTTCGTAACTAGCGCGACTCGCAACGTGCCGCTCGCACAAACCGGCTTGTACTTTCGGTCGTTAAAAAATATATTGAACTGGCAGGAATACTTCCTGCTATGCGTGGTTTTTGTAATTTCAAAGTTTAAGAGATAATACGGTGTTGTTGAATTCACATCAGCCTTTGGCAGAACGTATGCGTCCGGTGAAGTTGGATGAACTGGTAGGGCAGGAACATCTCACCGGTCCTAATGGTATAATCCGGAAAGCTATACAATCCGGTAACGTTCCCTCTATGATTTTGTGGGGGCCGCCTGGTGTAGGTAAGACTACCATTGCCAATATAATTGCCAACGAAGTAAAGAAGCCGTTCTATACATTGAGTGCCGTAAGTGCCGGTGTAAAAGATGTGCGCGAGGTTATTGAGAAGGCGCGACACTCACCACGATCTATATTATTCATCGATGAAATTCATCGGTTCAATAAAAGTCAACAGGATGCACTGCTTGGTGCAGTTGAAAAAGGAACCATTACATTGATCGGGGCTACTACCGAGAATCCATCCTTTGAAGTAAACTCTGCGTTGCTCTCGCGCAGCCAGGTATATACGTTAAAAGCGTTGGGCGAAGAACAACTGCTCGAGCTGGTGAGACAGGCGCTTACGCGTGATGAAGAATTGAAGAACCGGCATGTAGAGATCCAGGAGCATCAGGCGCTGCTTAACATTAGTGGAGGTGATGGCCGAAAGTTATTGAATCTCGTTGAGCTGATCTGCGAAGCGGTGCCCGGTGATGTTGTGATAACCGATAAGCTGGTGATGGAACTCGCCAACAAGCATATAGCGATCTACGATAAAAGCGGAGAACAACACTACGATATTATATCAGCTTTTATAAAATCAATCCGCGGCAGCGATCCGAATGCAGCCCTATATTACCTGGCCCGTATGATTGAAGGTGGTGAAGATGTAAAATTCATAGCCCGCAGAATGGTTATACTAGCTTCGGAAGATATAGGCAATGCCAATCCTACCGCGCTCATTATGGCTACCAATACGTTTCAGGCCGTAACCATGATCGGTTACCCCGAAGCGAGAATTATACTGGCGCAATGCGTAGTATACATGGCGAGCTCTCCGAAAAGCAATGCAAGCTATATGGCCATTGAAAGTGCACTTCGGGCGGTACATGAAACCGGAGATTTACCGGTGCCGTTGGCAATACGAAATGCACCCACTAAATTGATGAAGAACCTCGACTACGGCAAAGGATATCAATATGCACACAGCTATGAAGGCAACTTTGTTAACATGGAGTTTCTGCCGGATAAAATTAAAGGCTCTAAATTTTATGAGCCGGGCAATAACGCGCGTGAAGAGGAGTTGAGGAAATATCTCCGTTCCTTGTGGAAGGATAAATATGGATATTGATAAAACGGAGAAGGTATACCGGTAAGAAGTTCCGGTAATATGTATTTTTGAACTTCCTGTACGTATAATGTTAAAGGAGAATTGATGCAACAGATCATATTTGAATCGTCACCGGCCTACTTGGTGCTGTGCCTGCTATTGGCGGTCGGACTTGCGTTTCTGCTATACAGAACAAAAAATCATCCGTGGAGCAAAGCGTGGAATCGCGCGCTCCTGGTTTTGCGTGGTGTACTGCTGTTTGCATTGTTCTTTTTACTGCTGGGACCCATCGTACGGCAGATCAACAATATATTTGAAAAACCGCTCTTTGTCGTGTTGCATGACAACTCTGCTTCTGTGAAAGAGGTAACGGATTCTGTGACGTTAAAAAATATGCAGAGCCAGATTGCTGTTACTGCGCAACAACTGGAGGAAAAAGGATATGAGGTTGAGGCAAGTGATCTGGCAGGCGAGCCGGTGGAAGCTATATCGTATACCGCCGGCACAACCGACCTGAACGGAGCGCTTCGTAAAATCGTGAATCGGTATGAAGGAAGAAAGATAGCCGGAGTGGTACTCGCATCAGATGGTATATATAATGCAGGTGTTACACCGTTGTACGCATCGTATAATTTTCCGATATACACCATTGGTATAGGCGACTCGCTGCAACGTACTGATGTAGGCATCAGAAATATATCCTATAACAAAATTGCTTACCAGGGAAATAAGTTTCCGGTTCGGGTAGAAGTGCAAACGCGTAACATCAGCAATCAGCCGATTCGCGTGTCCTTGTTGCAACGTGGTAAAGTGTTGGAGCAGCAAACCAAAACATCGGCTGGTGATCAGTTGCTGGTATATGATTTTCAACCGCAGGCAAACGAACAAGGTATACAAAAGCTTGATATAGCCGTGGAGGTTAAACCCGGTGAATTCAATACCAGGAATAATGCAGCTTCTGTTTTTGTAGAGGTAGTGGAGGGAAAGAAAAAGATACTCGTGGTGTCAGCATCGCCACACCCCGATATAAAAGCACTACGTGAAGTGGTTGACAGAAATTCAAACTATGAGTTTCTGTTGCATATACCTCATCTGAGCGAACAACCTGTTACGGCCTTGCAACCCGATAAAATAGATCTCGCTATATTTCATCAATCGCCTGATGTGCGAGGAGTAACCCGTGCGTTGTTTCAGCAATTTGCCAAAAGTAAAACGTCTGTTCTGCTCATTGTTGGTCAGCAGACAGATCTGCGTTTTCTGGCGCAGCAGGGTATGCCGGTAAAATTTGAAGGTATACCACGCGAGTTCGATGATGTTACACCGGTAGTAAATACGGCATTTTCAAATTTCAGTTTGTCGCAGGACATTAATACAATGCTTGCAGATTATCCTCCTTTGTCGGTACACTTCGGTAAAGTAAATGTAGCCCTGAGCGCTACACCGTTGCTATACCAGCGTGTGGGCAATCTCACAACGGAAAAGCCTTTGCTCGCAGTAGATGTACAGGATAACCGGAAGGCAGGTGTACTGTTGGGAGAAGGTATATGGCGCTGGCGATTGAATGAATTTGATCGCACCGAGAACACGGCTGCTTTTGATGAACTCTTCGGTAAACTTATTCAGTTTCTTTCTACAACAGAAGACAAACGTAAATTCAGAAGTTATCCTGTTCAGCAGGAGTTCTCTGATACCGAACCTGTTGTTTTTGAAAGCCAGGTATATAATGATATATATGAGCCGGTATATGGTAACACCATTGCCATCGATGTAACGGACGATAGCGGTAAGAAAACAAGTTACACATATGTTACAAGTCCGGGGAATAACCGCTATCAAATCGGAGGATTAAAAGAAGGTGTGTACCGGTATAGATCGAGCACAACAATAAATCAGAAACGAGAAGAAGTACGGGGCGAGTTTGCCGTTGTAAAGCGACAGATAGAATTGCAAAACCTTACTGCTGATTTTGATTTGCTGCGTAAACTGTCAGCCAATACGGGCGGTAAATTTTATGCCGTTTCTCAAATAGGTAATCTGCAGAATGAGCTTGCAAAAACGGAAGCCAAAAGCGTGATCCATACCGAAGAAGCTTATAAAGCCCTGATCAATCTGAAATGGGTGTTTTTTGTACTGCTCGTGCTGGTTAGCATCGAATGGTTCTCCAGGCGCTACTGGGGAAGTTATTAGTGTCTGAATCGATACGTACCTTTTATGCAGTTGAGCTGTATAAAAATGCCGTACGTAAAGTCTTTCGCAGGGTGTTTTAAAATATAGTATATTTGATGCATAACGCACGCATACCATGAGCACCACCAAAAAAGTAGCATTCAGTTTATTGGCCGTTCTCGTAATCATTCAGTTTTTCAGACCGGCCAAAAATATATCCGGCGAGATTATAACCGCCAATGATATCTCGAAGGTATATGCTATACCGGATAATGTTCACCAGGTACTCATTAGTAAGTGCTACGATTGCCACAGTAACAATACGCATTATCCGTGGTACTATAATATTCAGCCGGTGGCCTGGTGGATGTCAGCCCATGTGGATGAAGGTAAAGAAGAGCTGAACTTCTCGGAGTTTAAATCATATCCTGAAAAACGGGCCAATCACAAACTGGAAGAACTGTCCGAGGCTGTCAATGAAGGATGGATGCCGCTGGATTCTTACCTGTGGATACACCACGAGGCAAAAATTACCGAAGAAGATCGTACAGCCATCAATGCCTGGATCAAAACGCTTCCTGTTGTTTTTGAAAAGCATTAATTGATCGAACCTCTCTTAAATCTTTACAGGTTCGCTTCGGCACGACTTGCCTTATTTTTTAGTAACTTCCATTCAAGATCAATTCGCACAAGTATAGCATACCGACATGTGTCGGTATGGCATAGTTGTTTAATTCGGATCATTCAACCCTAAATCAATTTATCTAAATCTATGCGCTGGACAGGACGAAGACAAAGTTCAAATGTTGACGATCAACGTGGCCGCAGAATGGGCGGTGGAGGTATGCTTTCAAAAGGTGGATTAGGACTGGGCGGCATTGTTATCATTGTCGTGATAAGCCTGATACTCGGCAAAAATCCATTGACGCTGCTGGAACAAACTGGTGTAACAACGGGTGATTATACAACAACAGAACAAGCGGTTGAGCTATCGCCGCAGCAGGAAGAGCAAAAACAATTTGTATCAACGGTACTGGCTGATACGGAAGATGTATGGCATAAACTCATGTCGAACTATAAAGATCCTACGTTGGTGTTGTTCAGCAACCAGGTAGAATCTGCCTGTGGTATGGCAAGCTCGGCTTCCGGTCCGTTCTATTGTCCTGCGGACGAAAAGGTATATATAGACTTAAGCTTTTACGATGAATTGCAAAACCGCTTTAAAGCTCCCGGTGATTTTGCACAAGCGTATGTTATAGCGCACGAAGTCGGGCATCACATACAAAACCTGATGGGCATAACGGACAAGGTACACGCACAACGCAATACCTTAAGTGAAGAAGAATATAACCAACTATCGGTGCGACTTGAGTTGCAGGCAGATTTTCTTGCCGGTGTATGGGCGCATCATGCCAATAAACTACAGAATATACTTGAGCCCGGTGATCTGGAAGAAGCTCTACAGGCAGCAACTGCGATAGGCGATGATCGTCTGCAGATGCAATCGCAGGGATATGTAGTGCCCGATTCGTTTACACACGGAACTTCCGAGCAGCGGGTGCGCTGGTTCAGAAAAGGGTTTGAGACAGGCGATCTGAATCAGGGCGACACTTTTAATGCGACAAATTTGTAATTACGGGATCTTCATTTTTTTATAGTCTTATTAGAAAGTATTAAAACATAACATTTGCGTGTAACCTATCCGTTGTTTGCTCGTTAGTACCTCGTTTTGTGCTATATATAAAATATATATTTACAGTAAAATATGTTAATTTTTTATTAACGTAGTTTTAATTCTGCGTATAGCCTACCGTTGTGTCCGATTATTCTTTTGAGGTATGCCTTCTTCCTTTTAAAATTTCTCCCTTTTCATTTCTGCTGGAATTTAATTCTGAAACAGGCGCTGTTTATGACCCCTTCGTTTTGGTGAAATCCATTTTCTTCGCGCCACTAAATTTTTTAACAAAACAAAAATTATGAAAAAACTCTTCCTACTCCTCTCTGTCGTGACTGCTTTCGCAATCACAAGTTGTGACAATGATAACTCGGTAAACCCTCAGCCACTGGGTAAAGCTGTGATAACCGGTACAGTATATGCCGACTTTGATTTCACCAACAACAACTCCGGAACTACGTATGATAAAGTGGCTAATAAAAAAATCGTTGCTGCTATCTATGATAACTACAACGAATCAGTACGTTACATCGAGACCACTACAGATAGCAACGGTAATTATACTATCGAAGTGGAGATCGGTAATCGTGAATTGGAAATCTATATTCACCTGGTTGACTTCAAAGCTGATGTACGTTATGCTGACGGTGTGAAGAATCAAACTTTCTACGGAGAAGGCTTCAGCACGAGCTCTGATCTTGAAAAAGGTGGCGAATATATCCGCGATATATACTATAACGACTAATCTCACGATCTGTTAATCCGATAAGAAAAATCATGAAGAAAATATACATGTCAATGCTGTTCAGCGCATTCGCGATAACAGCAATTGCACAGGAGATTACTACCACAACGGCAGCAGAAGCTCCTGTATTAAAATCAAAAAAAGGTGAAGCTTATTTGCCTGTGGCAGGCGAGTGGGGACTTGGTGTGTCAGCCAATCCTTTCCTGGATTACCTCGGTAACTTCCTGAATGGTTACGATAGCTTTAACGATGGTCCTAACTTTGAATTTGCTTCAAACCCTGCAAATAACATTGCCGTGTTTGGTAAGCTTATCAAAGATGCCAACACCGCATACCGGTTTCGTTTCAATGTTGGTATTCGCAGCAATACAAACAAAGCTGTTGTGTCTCAAAACCAATTGAACCCGGATCCTGCTTATCCTGCATTTACAGACGACTGGCAGAAAGTAAATACTACGGCAATTGTTATTGCACCTGGTATTGAAAAGAGACGCGGCAGCACACGCCTGCAAGGGGTATATGGTGCTGAGCTGGTGTTAGGTTTCAACAATACAAAAGTTAGCTATGACTATGGCAACCCGATGTCTGCAGACTTCAACGCTCCTATCACCAACGACTTTGATAACTATGGTTATGGTGATAACATCTTAGGTGGAAACGAAGCTGCAGCTTCTGTACGTGTAGTGGAAGATAAATCAGGTTCTAACTTCCTGGTAGGTGCACGTGGTTTCATCGGTGTTGAATACTTTTTCGCACCGAAGATCTCTATTGGTGGTGAGTTTGGCTACATGTTAGGTTTCCAGACACAACGCAGAGCAACCATCACTGCTGAGACCTGGGATGCTGCCAGCGTAAACACACGCGAAGTAAAGATCGATGAATATAGAGATGGTGGAGTAACTTCTTTGGGTATTGGCCTTGATAACCTAAGCGGTACAATCAACCTGCTGTTCTATTTCTAATAGAAACAACCCTTCTATAAATATTGAAGCCGGCAGAATTTCTGCCGGCTTCTTTTATTATATAGCTAGATATAACCTGTATTATTTTTCAGGATACAGAACAACCTGTATATAATTTTTAGGATCGAGATATTTAACAGCGGCATCCTTAACATCTTTCGGAGTGAGTGCTGCTATCCGTTTTTCGTAGCTCAATACGTTGGTAGCATCGCTTCCGTATTCAACACTTTGAATGAGTTGACGAGCCCAGAAGCTGTTATCCTTGATATTTACTTCGTATTGCTGCTTCCACGTTTCTTTTACTTTGTTCAGATCAGCTTCCGAAGGACCATTGGTTTTTATTTTGTCGATCTCGGCATGCGCTGCTGCAATAAGCTTGTCTACATTTTCAGGTCCACACGGGAAGCTTGCTCCGATCGCGAAATTGTTATAGGGGAATTTATTCAGACTGCCGAACATGCCACCGCCATATACACCGCTCAAATCTTCGCGCAGCGACTCGATCAGTTTGATGTTCAATACTTCGGTCATAGCAGAAAGTTTTAGCTGTTCGCTATCGGAATAAGGAGCTTGTCCGTTCCAGAACATGCGAATAAAACTTTTTGGCTCAGTTCCTTTACGCACCTCTTTCTTTAGCGGTCCTTTTACCGGGCGCAGACCAACATCTTTAAAGGTAGACGCTTTTCCGCTTGCCGGCAGACTACCAATATAGCTTGCTATAAGTGGTTTGATTTTCGCGAGATCAAATGCACCAACAATTACAAACGTGAAGCCTGTTGCATCGCCAAAGCGCTCCTTATATATATCGAGTGCGCGTTGTTCGTTGATGCTGGCAAATATTTCTGCCTTTGGTACGCGGGGTGCCCACGGTTGATTTCTATAGAGTATATGGAATACAGAATCCTGGAATGTATACTGCGGATCAGCCGTCATGTTCTGATACATGGCTTGCTGCTTAGAGATGAATGATTGGAATAGTTCGTCATCCTTGCGTGGCTTGGTAAAGTATAGATGCGCCAGCTGCAGAAGCGTTTCGATATCAGCTGCACTGGATTGTCCATTCAATGTTTCCGATATAGCACCGATGCGTGGCGACAAGCTCGCTGTTTTACCTGCCAGTACTTTACGAAGATCAACCGGTGAAAACTGATCGATACCCATTTGAGACACGACTACCGAGGCAAATTCAGCATTGTTACGTTCATCTGCGCTATATAAATATTGACCACCAAAACGTGAAGCTGAAAATACAACCTGGTCGTTCTTGAAATCGGTAGGTTTCAGAATAACTTTTACATGGTTGCTGAGTGTAAGCTCGGTTGTGCCCAGTATTTTATTTTCTTTCTCCGCTGTAATTTTGCCGGGAGCCGGAGCGCTCTCCATCAACGCAGTGGCTACTGCTTTTTCTTCGTACGCTTTTACTTCCTGCTTGCCGGCAGCTTCGGTTAATGCAAGTAATTCTGCATTGGTAGGTATAGTAAATGCAGCCTTATCAGGACCGGTGAGTACAATGAGTTTGTTGGCACTGGTTGCTGGTATAGTTTTAACCGCATATTGATTTACTTCTTCCAGTGAAATTGAGTTCAGGTAATCCTGGTAGTAGCTGTACTCCACTTCAATGCCCGGTATAGGTTCTTTCTCCAGGAAGTTATTGATATATTCCTGAACAAAATTATCTGATTCAGTTTTGTCACGCTCATTATAGGCGCGCTCCATACCCTTCATCATCGTCTTTTTGGTGCGGTCCAGTTCAGCGGCTGTAAATCCAAACTTGCGGGCACGTTCATTTTCAAGAATGATGGCGTTCAACGCAGGCTCTACACCACCTTTACCCAATACAGCATACGATGCATACGCTTCGTAGCCACGCACAAAACCACTCAGACTGCTGCCACCAAAAATAAACGGAGGGTTTGCAGATTGTGTAAGCTCCTGCATGCGCTGGCTCAGCATACTGGTAAATAAGTTTCTTACCATATAGGCGCGGTAATCACCTACGGTAATTTCCGGTGTAGATTTCTGTGTGGCATAGTATATCTGAACTACGTGGTTGGTAGCTTCTTTATCAGTAGCTACAACGGCTTCCGATTTTTGTCTGGCAGGTACCGGAGGCTCAACGCGTGTGCGTTCCTTCGATGGATTCTTTATTTTCTCAAAATGTGTTTTGATATACTTTTCGGCATCAGCAACTTCTATATCACCAACCACTACTACTGCCATCAGATCAGGACGGTACCAGTCTTTGTAGAAGCGTTTGATAACATCATACTTGAACCCTTTCAGAATATCGTCTTTACCGATTGGTAAACGCTCGGCATATTTAGAACCTTCCAACAGTTTGGGTAAATATACTTTCTGCATGCGCTCCTGCGCACCTTTACCAAGACGCGATTCTTCCAGTACTACACCACGCTCTTTGTCGATCTCGGCATTTTCAAAGGCAACCGTGCTGGCCCAGTCTTCAAGTATCTGGAAACCTTTGTCTATATTCTCTTTCTTTTCAGTAGGGATCGGAAGTATATATACGGTTTCATCGAAGCTTGTGTAAGCGTTGAGATCAGCGCCAAATTCTACACCAATAGATTGAAGAAAGGATACGAGATCGTTCTTCTTGAAATTTTTGGAACCGTTAAAGGCCATGTGCTCAGTAAAGTGCGCGAGACCTTGCTGATCGTCATCTTCCAGAATAGACCCTGCATTCACGACTAAGCGAAGCTCTACTTTTTTCTCAGGCTTCAGGTTCTTTCGTATATAGTAGGTGAGGCCGTTGCTAAGCTTGCCGATCTTTACATTGGGATCTACCGGTATCTTTTGCGCAAGTTTATCCTGTGCATAGAGCACGTTTGCGAGCAGAACCAGCAACAGAAGCAAAAGGGTTTTGTAATGCGGTTTTGGTTTGAAATGCAACATGAGGAATTATTTATAATTGATTAATGAGTGTTTGTAGAAGAGAGCTGGTGTGTCGTGCAAAAGATAGATGACACACCAGCTATATATAGTGTATATTGATCAATGCGATCAACTATATCAATGCCATTTTGATCGGATCAGGTTGAGCATTTCGCCCTGCACAAAATTGTTGCCGGCACAAAGCTCTCCGCCAAAAACAAAATTGTTGCCACCTTTGAAATCGGTTACTTTACCACCGGCTTGCTGTACGATAAATGTACCGGCTGCTACATCCCATGCATTGAGGTTATACTCAAAAAATCCTTCGAGCCTTCCACAGGCAACGTAGGCAAGATCTATTGCAGCACTGCCGAGTCTTCGTATACCGTGCGACTTCTCCAGAAATTCTTTGATGATTTCGAGGTATACATCTTTCTTTTCAGAATGATAGTATGGGAAGCCGGTAGCCAGCAGACTTTCACTTAGTGTTGGCACTGCCGATACTTTAATTACTCTGTCGTTGCAATACGCAGGGCCGCCTTCAATGGCGTGAAAACATTCTTTGCGCATGATGTGGTATACATCTCCGAGAATAGTTTGGTCGTTGCGTGTTAACCCAATGCTGATAGCAAAGATGGGAAGCCCGTGCAGAAAATTAGTGGTGCCGTCCAGCGGATCGATTACCCAGTTATACTCACTGTTTTTAGATTGTTCAACCGTTCCTTCTTCGGTAATAAAACCTGCCTGTGGAAATATTTTGGTAAGCGCTGTTACTAATCTGCGCTCTGCTTCTTTATCTACATAAGACACCAGGTTATTAAAACTTGTCTTTTGTTCAATTCGTGTAAGATCAAAATCAGCTCCTTCTTTTCGAATAAATTCTCCGACTTCTTCACAAATAGAGAACACATCCCGTTGAATGCTTTCGAGGTTTATCGCATGCATGGTTGTTTGAGTTTAAGATGGTGAATATAAGTATGGAACGCGAAATATACTTTCCGGTTATGGATATTAATTTCCGGTAACAGAAGTTATTAGTACTTCATAATGCGTACGGACAGATGATGTCCGGTAGCTAGCACGTATTACGTTACTAGCTTTCTTTGCCAGCTACAACAATTACAATTTCTCCCTTTACTTCCTTGGCCTGAAAGTGTGTCAATATTTCTTCGATTGTTCCGTTCACAGTCTCTTCAAACATCTTGGTGAGCTCGCGCGACACCGATGCTTTCCGGTCAGCTCCGAGATACTCTTTGAATTGCTCCAGTGTTTTTACCAGGCGATAGGGTGACTCATAGAAGATCATGGTGCGTTCTTCCTCGGCCAGTTGTTTTAATAAAGTTTGTCTTCCTTTTTTCTGCGGAAGAAATCCTTCGAACACAAATCGATCCGATGGTAATCCTGATTTTACCAATGCCGGTACAAACGCGGTAGGTCCTGGTAAACATTCAACTTTTAAATTTGCCTGCAGTGCAGCGCGTATAATCAGAAAGCCGGGATCAGAAATACCCGGTGTACCTGCATCAGACACAAGCGCCATTACTTCGCCTTTCTCCATGCGCTCAATGAGACTCGCCAGAATTTTATGCTCGTTGAAATTATGAAAGCTCTGCAACGGTTTACTAATGGTATAGTGCTTTAGCAGAAACCCGGATGTACGTGTATCTTCCGCCAGGATAAGATCAACCGATTTGAGAACTTCCAGTGCGCGCAGTGTAATGTCGGCCAGGTTACCGATAGGAGTGGGTACAATGTATAGTGATGGTAAAGACATGATCATTAATATAGGCCCGGCTATACCGGGCCTGTAGTTCTATGAATCTGTAAATATATAGCGCAGGTTAAAAAATCTAGGGCGTTAATGCATCAATTGACTTTGCCAGTTTATGATCGCGATCTGTTACGGTATCGCCTGCATCATGTGTGGAGAGTTCGATGCTAACTGTATTCCAGGTGTTTGTCCATGTCGGGTGATGGTTCATCTTTTCGGCAGCCAATGCCACCCGAGTCATGAATGCAAATGCCTCTGAGAAATCTTTAAACGTAAAGGTCTTCTTCAGTTTATTGTTTTCAAGTTTCCATTCCATAACACTTCCTGTTTAAGTTTACTCAACCTGGCAAAAAGGTAAGCATTATTTTTTGGGTGGCAAGGTTTGATTCAGCGGATCACCTATATACTTGTCGTACCAGGCTGTCCAGCGGATCAACCGGTCTTTCTGATAGCTTGGTACAGTAATGCCATGAAACTGCCCCGGGTATACAACAAATTGTGTTGGTACGCCTAATGTTTTCAGCGCCTGGTACATTTGCTCGCTGCCTGCAGCCGGTACGTTGAAATCTTTTTCACCCACCATATAGAGCGTTGGTGTCTTAATCTTATCAGCTTTAAAAAACGGATAGGAAACCTTCATCCACTTGTCAGCATTTTTCCAGGGTACACCTAACTCTGTCTCATACTGCAAAGTATACTGATCCGATCCATACATGGATAACTGCAGGGCACTGCCTGCACCACTGGATGCTGCTTTAAAGCGCGGATCGGTTGCTGTAGTGTAGTCGGTTAATATACCACCATAACTCCAGCCTCCTATACCGAGCCGGTTAGGATCGGCAGCACCAATCTTTACCAGGTGATCAACGGCTCCGAGTAAATCCATTACTTCTTTATTGCCCCAATCGGCAAATATAGCTTTACTGAAAGCCATGCCTTTACCACTGCTGCCGCGATAGTTCACATTGGCGACAGCATAACCTTTTGCTGCAAGTATTTGTGACGTGAGATCGAATGCATAGTCATCCTGCGAAGTTGGTCCGCCATGTATCCAGAGTATAAGCGGTAATTTTTCGTTTGTTGGTTTACCGGCAGGCCAGTATAATATGCCGCCTACAACGGTGCCATCTTTACTGGTAGAGTTAAAGCCTTTTACGGTGGCGAGTTTTACCTGCTTTAGAAAATCATCGTGTATATAGGTTAATCTTTTCTTGCTTCCGTTGTCGAGGGTGTAAATTTCATTGGGTGTTTGTGCGTCACTCGCTATAGCAACCCAACGATTTTGTGTGCCTCCCTGTACAGGGAAGAATACCTGCTCACCGGTAGTAACAGCTTTATGATTGCCTGCGAGATCGAATGATATGATGTGACTGGTGCGATCGTCCTGTATAGTGGTATAGATATATTTGCTATCGGCAGACCAGCGCGGTGCTGCTATATCGCGATCAATTTTTTGTGAAAGCAAAACAGGTTGTCCACCTTGCGCAGGTATAAGTGCCAGATAGGGCTGATCGTATATATTGAACGACTCCAGCCGCGACTGTATATAAGCTATATATTTTCCATCCGGACTCCACGATGGATTGGTGTCGGCACCTTTCCAGGTGGTGAGCTGGCGAGGCTTAGCGCCCTTCTTTGCTTCGATAATCCAGATGTCGGTGTTCGCGTTACGATCTGCATCCGCTGAGCGATTACTCGCGAACGCTATATATTTACTGTCGGGCGACCAGACCGGAGTTCCCTCATCAAAATCGCCCGTGGTAAGTGTATCGAGTTTTTTAGTCTCTACATCGAAGAGGTATAAATGATCACGCTTGTGTTCAAGGTAGCCATCGCCATCGCTTTTGAAATGATAGCGATCTATAACAACAGGCGGTGTGGTTTTCTTTTTGTCTTTATCATCGATCGACTCCTGGTCTTTAATGATCACTACGATCTTCTTTGAATCAGGACTCCATACATAGTCGCTGATGCCGTATTTCAATTCGGTAAGTTTTACAGCTTCACCTCCTCTCCGGTCAAGCTTCCATATCTGCGAAGCTTTGGTTTCATACCGTGAAGAGAGAAAGGTTAAATATTTACCATCGGGTGACCAGCGAGGTCTGTTCTCGCCTTCGGCACTTGCTGTTAATCGTATTGATTCAGTGCCCTCCCAGTTAATCATCCAGATGTCGCTGTCATATTTGTCCTTGGCGGAATCAGGTGTGGAGAGTACATAAGCAACCCATTTGCCTTCGGGTGATAGTTGAGGATCGGATACCGATTTTATTTTATATACATCCGATGGGTTGAGTGTGCGCTGTGAAAATGCTGCTATAGTAAAACTCAGCAGGAGAGAGGAGATCAGGATTTTTTTCATGACATATGATTCAAATCCCAGTTTACAAATTTTACCTGATTCGCTGCCGTATGATTTTTATCAACGCTGGTAAATATGACAGGAGTGGATGAAAGCCTGAGGGCTTTGGTATATAGGATGGATTCGCTAAAGCGCTACTATACCTTCTATCTTGGAGGCACGCACGTAAATTTCTATAACGGCTTCTGCGGAGGGCATCATCATCTGAATGGTGATGCTGGTATAGTTACCCTTGTTCGAAAGCTTTTCGGTAATGGTATGGTTCGGGAACAGTTGCTTGACTTCGTTTTCTTTACCGGTAGGCACAATAAATTTGAACATGTATAGCGATGGCCAAACATGATGCTGGTCGAGTTTTTCGCGGAAGTTATTGAGCCAATTCTGATCCATGCGTAAAAAGCAACGCCCTGACGTTGCGGTCAGGGCGTGGCCGTTTAAAAGTTAATTATAGCTTAGAAAAACTTGTAGCGCTTGTCTTCAATCTCTGATTTCTCTTTGATCGCTTCTGCAATGCTGAAGCTGCTTCTGTTCTGACTGTTTTGTTCAAGTTGTGTTTTGTAGTTGCTGTAGTCTGCTATAGCAGGAGCAATTGTCTTGCTCTGAAGTTCTACAATCACAACACCGTTATCACCGGCTACCGGCTTAGAGCGTTTGCCATTCTCTAATGAGAACGCTGTACCTACTGCCTGCGGATCGAAACCTACTGTTGGCAGAGAGTTGCTGCTCAGGCGAAGATCGCTGCTGGTATATACATTAGCATCACTGCCAAAACCGCTTGCTACTTCTTCGAGTGTTGTACCTTTCAAGCCGTTCAGCTTCTCGATAATGGTTCTGCTTTTTACTTCGTTACGAACAGCAGGTGTAATTTCTTCTTTCACCAGTTCAAGTGGCTTGTAACCTTTCTTTACTTCACCTGTCATGATCGCTACTACGTTTTGATCCTGAAGATCATATACCTGTGAAATTTTACCAGTAGATGCATCGCGGAATAACCACATTACAATCTGGCGGGCTTCCCCTAATGTACCGATGCGTCTGTCACCAGCGCTGATGCTCTTTGCTTCCTGCACGATAAGACCAGACTGCTGTGCTTTCGCTTCGAATTCTTTTACATCGGATATACCGGCCGCAAAAGTTTCTGCTTTGCGGAACGCTTCGTTAGTAGTAGCATCGCTTGGAACAATCTGACGTTCTACGATTGCCAGGTTATAGGCTTTGTTGGTTTTTGCATTACTAACTTCAATGATGTGGTATCCGAATTCAGTTTCAACAACATCGTTCAATACACCAGCTTTTGATGCACCGAATACGGCATCCTGGAAAGGCTTCACCATTTGTCCGCTGCTGAACCAGCCGAGGTCACCACCACGCGATGCTGTTCCGTCTGTTCCGAATTCGCGGGCCTTCGCTTCGAAAGAAGCTCCGCCTTTAATGTCTTTCAGAATGTTACGTGCTTTTTCTTTTGCTTCAGCTTTGGCTGCGTCACTGGCATCTGCCCACTTGATCAGTATATGTTTTGCACGGGCGCTATAGATCGTATCGTTAAATACTTTTGAAACTTTTACAACCTTGTATGTTTCTCCATCGAGCACCGGACCGATAACATTTCCTTCTACGAGGTCGCTTTCAGAAATGAAAGAAGGCAACGATGCAGGAGTATATTTCAGAAATGGAGTTTGTCCTTCGGTGTTGTTGCTTGCGTACACTGAATCTTCGCTTGAAGATTTAAATTCTTCAACAGCTCTTTTCAGATCATCATTCACGGCTGCAGAGTCGTCAGCAGAAGGTATAACCGGTACGCTGATATACTTGATGTCGCGTGTAGCGTCTGTCTTGAATTTTTCTTTGTTCTTGTTATAGTATGCTTCGTAGTCAGCATCGGTAATCTGCACCGAAGAATCACTAATGGCGTAGTAAGGAACGTAGAGATATTTTATTTCAGCAACATCAGTAGCTAAATGATATTCGCGTTCAGCTTCTGCTTTGGTTACGTATGCCGATTTGATAAGCAGGTTTTCATACTTGATACGCTCACGGCCCGGCTTCAGGTCGCGCTGAAATAATTCCCAGCGAATGCGTGGTTCAGAAGTTTCAGGCATTGACTGGATCTGTTTCAGGTAAGCCACAACTTTATCTGGCTCGAACTGTCCGGTCTGCTGATTGGTGAAAGCCTGGCGCACACCCTGATCAACATTTTTACCTTGCACCATATCCCACACTTCATCTTCGGTAACTTCTACACCCGCATCTTCAATTTGAGGTTGAATCGCGTGGCGGGCAATGAGAAGATCCCAGGCCTGCTGGCGGATAGAAGGCATATCACGTTCGCCAGGTTCGCGGCCAGTATTTAAAAACCAGTTCGCTTCACGTTCACGGATTACAGCCTGGTATTCATCGTAAGAAATTTCTTTACCTCCGATTTCACCGACTGAGTTCCGTCCCCAGTTCATGATGTTTGATTTACCACTGAAGATATCGCCCAGAATAAATGCAGCAATCGCAACAAATACAAAGATCACCACCCAGGTGCCCATCTTGCTGCGCAATGTTCCAATAAATGCCATAAGTAATTTTTAAAGAGCCGCAAATTTAACCCGTTCTGCGTATTAGAAAAACATCGTTCTTAAAAATCCGAAAAATCGTATGAAGCGCACTGAAAAGCAGAAATTTAAGCGACCTAAAAGCAGCTTTTTTTGGAGCCTGTGAACAATTTCTGCAAACGTTAACTGCGGGGGATTGTTGACGATAAAAAATTCAGTTCTTACCCCGTTTACGTAACGTAAAAACAAAGAAGAGCACAAGCGTTAACATCAGCGCCCAATACGCCTGGCCAAGCCCCAGCACCATGACCTGGTGTATACCAATAATGAGAAAGCCCACTGCGAGCGAGAGTATGACAATATCAAGAAGTTTCATAGGCAAATGTAGCAAAGCGCTACAGCAAAGAAATTTTAAATCAGTTTGGCAAGTGTGCTGATGTAGCGCTCCGGAACTTCACCGCGAATGGCCGCCTGGTAGTCGTTGTAACTGCATGGAACAATGCTGTTGCGTGCATAGCGTTCACGTCCGTTGGGATACGGAACCTCCATCCACCACTTCTCGCTTAATTTACTTTTGTAGAATGTTATTACTTCCGGATCTACCGGCATAGACACCGAGTACTTGAGAAAATCATTGCTTCTGAAATTCTGTTCATTCTTACGATGATAGTATCCTTCAATAAAATACCAGATCATGGTAGCAATAATGGAAGCTGTTTTCTTGTGAACATCATCCTGCTCCGGATTATACTCGTAAAATCCGAGTGAACTCAGTTTCTCATTGAGCCCTGCATACCAGCAGATTTGGCAGGCTTCCTCACCCGTTAAGCCGAAGGGTTGAGCGTTGGCGTTACCCGGAGCATCGGAAGAGCGAATAGCCGTAACATCAAACGACAACATATCTGCATTGCGGATGGTAGGTTCCATCTCCTGCATGTTGGTACGCATCTGCCCGATACGAAATGCTTCAAAGTATAATTTCTCCAGTATAGCCACCGACATCGGGTCGATGAGATAACTCTGATACGCGAGGTGCGTGTAGCTGAAAAGATAATTAGGTTCGTGCAGCAGTATGCGATGTATATGTTGGTTGCTCGGGCCTTGCTCTTTATCTTCCAGGTCGAGGAATGCATCTACGTTCAGCAGACTTACCAGTTTATCGAGCGTTTCGTAACCGCAGTACTGGCCATAGTCGAGGTCGTGAGAACCACCAATGAGGATAGGCAGTACGTTGCTTTCCAGCAGCATGCGACAAACTTCGCTGATGCGCGTATAGGTTTCTTCCAGGTCGTGCCCGGGCTTTAAGTTGCCGAGGTCTACTATACGGTAGGCTCCTGTACCACGCTTGAGTGTATATAATTTTCTGCGCACCACATCAGGTGCAGAGGCAGTGCCTTTGTTTAGCTGTGAGCCTCGCTCTTCTCCTATGCCAATAATAGCAACATGCGCACCTTTATAGTCGGGCATCTTATCGCCATATATAGATATATTTTTGAAAAAACTGGAAGCCGAAGTGATGTCAGCATACAGCGATTCACTTACCGGAGAGAAGAAGATAGTAAGATCCATAGCAGGTCTAAAAAACTTCGTGAAGATAAATATTCATTGGTTAGTGCAAAGCTTGTCAGGCGATCAATGATGCCGGCAAATAACACGGATATACACTAATGCACTGTTTGTTATACGCTTAGCCCGTGTTTGATGGCATAAATTAAGCGGATCAATATCCTTTACTGTCACTTCAACCCTTAAAAGCGTCCTTCTGTCTTTCAGAAAGGTGTTTCCTTCTGCATGAATTGCTTGAAATAGATTTTTACGGTATATATTTGTTTGACTGTGAGAGAATTAATGCCTACCCTTAAACTCCCGCTTAAATACAGCCTGGATTTAAAAATCATAGGTGTCGCGATACTATATTATCTCTTTGCCCGCCTCGGATATTTTCTTGCTTTCGAAAACATGTCTGCTTTGCCGGCATGGCCTCCGTCAGGAATTGCCTTTGCTTTGGTGATACTCATGGGCAGATCGGTCTGGCCCGGCATAACGATTGGTGCTCTTATTGCCAACATCATGGCGTACTGGAATAATCCTGGACTGGGACCTCAGACTATTATTACTGTAAGCAGTGCGATTGCTATTGGTAATACAATTGAAGCGGTGGCAGGCAATTATATGGTTAAACTCTGGATAAAAGATTCCTACCCGTTCAGGCATGCACGAAATACGTTTCGCTTTTTGTTTGTCGCACTTATTATGTGTCTGGCGGGGGCGAGCATTGGTGCAGGCAGCCTATATTTTAATAATGTTATAGCGTCCGATAGTATTACGCGCATACTGTTTTCATGGTGGGTGGGGAACGTAGTAGGTATATTACTCTTTACACCTTTTATTCTTTCCGTAGCACGCAAGATTAAAGTAACGTTGTCGCCAGCGCGGGTTATTGAAGTTGGTATTTACTTTCTGGGTATTGTTGCTATATACCTGTTGCTGCAGGTAGACTATCTTACTATCACCATGCAGCGGGCGCTGCCTTTATTAGCGCTTCCGTTTTTATTATGGCTTGCGTTTCGGTTTGAGTTAATTGTGGCGATAGCCGGTGTACTCATTGTGTCGCTCATCTCGATATACTTTACGGTACACGGTATCGGTCCTTTTATACTTAGCGGTACCGATAACTCGATGCTGTTGCTGCAGATCTTTATAGGGGTTATCAGTATATCTACTATTATTCTTTCGGCAACGGTAAAAGAACGTCTGGATGCACAGCACCAGTTGCAGGAGTTTAATGAGAACCTGGAGCAAATGGTGCAGGAACGTACAAAGGCATTGAACGATGAAATTGGAACGCGCAAGGTTGCTGAAGAAAAATTACAACGCACCAACCACGAGCTGAGTAAACGCAATACCGAGCTGGACAATTTTGTATATAGTGTTTCGCATGATCTGCGTGCTCCTATAGCTTCGGTATTGGGACTAATCAATCTCGCACGCATTGATAAAGATGTAGCGATGAAAGATATGTATCTCGACATGATCAACAAGAGCGCCCTGCAGCAGGATCATTTCATTAAGGAGATACTCGATCAGTCGCGCAACTCGCGCCTTGAAGTGAAACGCGAGCCTATACAATTCGAGCCGCTTATTGAAGAGACGTTCAACCAGTTGAAGTTTGCTACGAGCACCGGTAAATCGGTGGAGCGTGTTGTCAACATTCAGCAGGATGCCCCGTTCTTCTGCGATCGCTGGAGACTGAAAGTTATTCTGAATAATATAATTTCAAATGCCATTCGCTATCGGAACGGAAGAGACCCGGTTATAAAAGTACAGGTAACAATCAATCAGAATCTGGCTAAACTGGCTATTGAAGACAATGGTAAAGGAATCGAGAAAGAACATTTACCCAACATCTATAAAATGTTTTACCGCGCTACCGATGATGGTGCCGGCTCGGGTTTAGGACTATATATTGTAAAGGAAGCTGTTGATAAATTGAACGGGAACATCAACATCGAATCAGAAGTAGGCCGAGGCACCACCGTTCAATTGGAAATACCGGAGATAATCTGATCCTGATACAGAAGCGGCTATATATTAGCCCACAGCCACTTCAATAAACGAATCTTCTGCGAAGTATTTGGCTGCGATGCCGATCAGTTCTTCACCTTGTATACCGTCAATGGTGTTGATCAGTTTCTGGTAGTAATCCTGCGACAGGTTAAACAGGAATATATTTTTGATCTTGTCAGCGTGTGCAAAAGGAGTAGTGATTTCAGCCTGCAGACTCCCGATAAAATGATTGCGGGCTATTTCCAGCTCTTCGGCATCAATCAGTTCTGTGCGCAGGCGTTTCAGTTCTTTACGAATCTCCTCAAAGGTAAGATCAAGGTTTTCGTTGTTTACATCCGCTCCTATAACAGTATAGTTGTCGTGCTGCAGGGTATGCAGGGATGCATATATACCATACGATAATCCTTTGTCTTCACGAATGTTCTTCATCAGGCGCGAGCCGAAGTATCCGCCCAGTATATGACTGAGAAATAATACGGATGCATAGTCGGCATGCGAACGTGCTATAGCCTTGCGGCCCATGCGAATGGAAGACTGTACACTTCCTTTCTTGCTGATGCGCTCGTGTAATGTATTAATGGTATCAGTCGATATCTGTTTTTCAGATACAACCCGATGAGGAAGCGCGCTGAATGCTTCAATTATATTTTGCTTGCCGGCATCATCCACTTTGCCTGAAACAATCAACGTAAAATCTTTTCCGAGCGAAGTATAGTGTTCCTTGAGTTGCTCTGTTGTTAACGCAGTAACATCTTCAGCTTCGAGTTCTTTCCCATACGGATGATTCTCGCCAAACAGTTTCTTGCGGAAAAGTTTGGATGCCTGAAAGCTCGTTTTCTCGTTATTAACTTTCAGGTTCTGAAGGTATATATTTCTGGACTGCGTTAATTCTTTTTCAGGGAACACAGAATCTTCCAGCAGTTCGCGAACCAGCGCCAGTGTTGGTCGTAAATTTTTAGTCAGGGTATAGAGTGCGATAGATACTATATCCAGCCCCGGACTGATTTCAAAATGCGCACCATACTGATCGAAGATCTGTGCAATTTCAAAACTGCTTTTCCGGGAAGTTCCTTTTGACAGAAGCTGTGAAGAAAAATGAGATGCGCCCCACACGCTCTCGAACCAGCGCCCGGCCTTCAGTATAATTTCAACACGAATAACCGATTGGGTACCGCCAGAAACAAAAAAAACTTTCGCGCCATTTGGCAACGTAAGTTCTTCTGGTCTGATCAATTCAAAATCAGTACTCCTGGTGAAGGAGGGAGCTATGCTGCGATCTATCATGCGCGATTAGTCAGTAACGGATTCAGATTTCTCCGTTTGTGTCTCGCTGATGTTCAGCAACAGTGTAAAACGGATTGTTTCTGCCAGCGGATGTTCGCGTTTATTGGTAGGTACCAGGTATGCTACATCAAAACCGAAACGGTCTTTACGGAAGCCTAACCCGATCGTCATATACTTACGATTTCCTTTTGTCTTCGCTTCGTTGAAATAACCGAGGCGTGCAGCAAACAGATCGTTATACCAGTATTCAACACCTACTGATGTCATAATCTCTTTGATCTCTTCGCTGAATCCATCCGGTGCATCCGAGAATGATCCGAATATACCGCTCAGCAGCGATTTATCTTTATCATCTTTTCCGGCAATAATGTTCCCGTCCTGGTCGCGTACAGGCGGGGTGGGTACCAGTAATTTATTGAAGTCTACCGTGAACGTAATTTTGTTATACGGATCGAGTTCAGTTGTATAGGCTGTACCCAGGCGAAGGTTGGTTGGTATAAAATCCTTGTTCTCGCTGTCGGTATAGGTAATTTTTGCACCGATGTTTGATATAGCAGCACCAATAGAGAGTGTAGAGTTTTTAGCGCCCTGAATTGGTTTGGTATAGTATAACCCTAAATCTACAGCAACACTGTTTGCCGGTTTCGCGTCAATCTGCGTGAAGGCACCGGTAAGGTTAGAGTGTATATAGCGGAGGGAACCACCGATACTGAAGTTCTCGGTAAGCATGCGCGAATAGGTAACATCAATCGCGAATTCGCGTGGGTTGAATTCACCGATAATATCGCCCTGACCAGGACCAGTATTGAAGGTGATATCACCCAAATCAAAATACTTAATGGATGCAGCGATAGCCTGTTCGCGGTTGATTTTATAGTAGCCGGAAAAATATCCAACCCACATATCGTTTACAATCTTGCCGAGCCACGGGGTATAGGAAAGTGTTCCACCGTATTTTTTATCAATGAAGGCCAGCTTCCCTGCGTTCCAATAGGCAGAGTTTGCATCAGGTGAGGTAGCTACACCGGCATCACCAAGAGCCGCATGACGTGCATCAGGGGATATAGCAAGAAAAGGAACGGCCGTAGTAATGGCGTTGTCCTGTCCTATAAGTTCATCCGGATTAGTTACCTGAGCAAATCCAAACTGACATGAAAAGGCCACAAGTACAATGGCAGGTGTTACTCTGAAATTCATTAATGTATTTTTCAAGCGCTGTAAAGATAATTAATTAACAACAATAAGCTTTGTAAGCCGTTCATTTTTGGAGTTGTTGGTTAAGGAACGAACCGCCACGCGTGCTAAGTATAAACCGGGCACAAGTTTTTTGCGGAGGTCTTCATTCCCTTCCATTTTCGCCAATTCCACAAGATATGCACTTTCTTCTATAGTGTATGAATAGGTTGCTAATAACTGTCCGGTTAAAGTATAAACTGCCAGTTCTGCTTCCAGATCATCGCCTGCGCGGTTATGGGTAAAATATAGCGTGGTTTCGGTTTGGAACGGATTCGGGTAGTTCGCAAACTTTTCAATGACAAGGTTTTCACCATCGGTTACGGTAAAATCAATACGGGCCTCTGCCGGATTGTTATAGGTGTCCCATACTTTCAACGTAATAGTATGTTTACCGGCAGCCAGGTTACGAAGAGGAAAGTTTAACCATCCTTTCGTAAAATCATTTTCGTCTGCTATATAATAATCACTTACTACATATACTTCATCGTCATCCAGTATAGCAACCATCGTGCTGCCAATGCCATATTCCGAAACATTTATACCACTGGCATCCTGTAATCTTGCCAACAGTGTTGCATCCGGACTAACTATACCGCCATTCATAAACGTTGTATCATTCATGTAAAGCGCTATAGCAGGTGCGGTGTTATCGGTTGCCGGATTTTTTTCGCTTCCGCCAACTTTAAAGTCAGATGTAGCCCCGGCTGCATCCTGCGTTTTTGCAGAGTCTGCTGCATATAAACTTAATTTGCCGGAAGCAATCTCGTACGCCATATTCTTGGTAACGATAAACTGAAATTCGAACTCACCATTCTTTATCGATGCCTTTCCTCTGTATAAAATGTTGTGCCACTCGTTGTAGCGGAAGGCCGGATTGTTTTTACCGATCGTTACAAATTCAGTCTGCTTATCAAACAACGTTGCTTCCAGTGTACCCTGAAAATCCTCTACACGACTTCCATTTTCATGGATGACCTCGCCTTTGATAATCGCAGCAGATAATGCTTTTAAAGTATCAGAACCGGAAGCTGTTTTTATATCGGTAACCCGCACTGAAAGTGAAGGTATAGCAAGGGTAAGTGATGGATCGCCCAGCAATGAAAAGTTACGATTGCCAACACCGCTGATGCTGTTGTTTTTTGTTCTGCGAAAAATTTCTCCGATCGGCAGATACTGTCCGGATTCTTTTTCAAGCAGTGCTTCGTAAAATGCTTTGTTCAATTCAAAATTGGTGAATGAATATACCGGACGCGCAGTTGTTACCAGACCTATAGCGCCTCCGTTAGCATGCAATACACTAAGTTCTGCACTGGATATTTGCGCAGGATCATCCTGCCGGCCAAACTCACACGTAGCTGTTACCAGGAATGGGTAACGCGTATTCTCCAATTCATCAATGTTAAAGTTGGTAAATACCTGCTCATCGGCCCAGACACGTTCATTACCATGACCGGTATAATTAATGATCAAAGCTCCGCGATCGAAATTGTCAATGATGTCGTTCGTTGCTTCCGGTATAGATTCCCCATTAGGTTTTACCGTTTTTGTATAGGTTCCCAGGAAGAATTTCTTTGTATTCAATCCTGCTGTTGCAGCTTCAAGCGAATTAGCCAGTGTGTTGGCTTGCGATTGGTGTGCCGTAGTATAAGAATCGGAGTTGCTGCCGTCATCAGCAACAAACACAATGTTCTTTCTCCACGAGCCATACGATTTCTTATTGGTGTCGTAATCAATGATCTTATTGATAACGTCTTTGGCTTCATCTATAGTTTTCACAGGTAAACGCCCAACACCAATTTCGAGTGTGTGACTTTCCGGAATTATACCTTCGCCCCAATTGCCATCGGCATTCTCCAGAAATCCGAAGTAATCATCAGACGAGTATGTCTCAAGCGGTGTAAGCGAATTACGCGACTCGTATGTAGCTACATAGTTTGTGTTGCTGGTAACACGATCTTTATAGTCATACGATGCTTTACCAACCAACAGCAATGCTTTTAATGCTGACGGATTTTTAGTGTAAAGATGCCTTGCGAAATCACGTATAGCAGATACATCCTGCCGGCCGGATGAAAACTCATTGTAGACCTCATCAGTAGTTACAACTGCAGTTGTCCAGCCGCTATGTCCCTCGCGATGGGCCGCAAGTCTCATAACTTCGTCTTTAAAAGAAGGATGTGTTACAATAACCAGGTTGGGTGTTGATATACCATGAAGATTCTGGTTTGATAGGCTGCCTACTAATTGTGGAGCCGGTATATCATTGTTGAAAACGATAAATTCCTTTAACGATTCCGTAGCAATTGAAAACGAAGCCTGTGATGATTGAAGAGTATATTGTTGTATTGCAGGAGTATACGGATCAGTAACATTCCAGATGGTAACGTTGCTGGCATCTGCTATGGAAAATGTAGAGGTGGCGTTGTTTAAGCTGGCGCGCGAACGAAATATAGTCTGACTGCCATAAAGGGCAAGCTTACGTTCTACATTCAATAAGAAGAAATCCAGATAGCCCGTGCCGCTTCCGCTTTTGGTATAGGTATATTTTATTTCCTGGCTGGAGGTTGATGATGCACTCACCGTGGAGGAATTAATAGAGATAGTATCGCGGTTGTGAATACCTTTTATGCCGTATTGTGAATCGGAAATGGTGCCAATGCTTTGCTGAAGGATCGGTGTATTATTCCAGGTCATCTGGAACGATGAGCTTTTAGTGGATTGTCCCATAACATCCGATACTACTTTGATTGATGAGTTGTCAACAATACCGGCTATGGCAGCGGTATAACTTTGCTGATCAAGTGTTAATCGTTCAAACCATTCTCTGCCTGATTCGAGTTCGTTGTAACTGTCAAGCTCGTGATAAAAATAATCATCGAAAGTTTGTATCGTGGGGAAGCTGCCGGCTGCCGATGCTGTTGACGCTACTCGTTTACCGTTTTCATTACCAACGGTAACAAAGTAAAAATTTTTGGTGCTGTATAAATTGCTTTCGTATCGAAATACACTTCGCTGCACATCGTATTGCACCAGGTCGGGTCCTTCGGCATACCAGAGTATATAGTCTCCGGAGTTAAATATACCGTCCTCTTCTCCGTAAACATAGATGGCATTCTCTGTAAGATCAGTCGGGCGCCATGCTGCATTGGCTTGCGGAAGCATACCGCCTTCATTGCCGAATATCTTTATTTTGCGCGGGTCGATAGAGCCGGCATCGAAACCCATTTTCTTAAAATCGTTGTATGAAATTCTGTATACACCATTTTTTTCGACCGCTACTTTATACCACTTCCCGCTGCTCAACACAGACGACTGTCCTTTTGCTTTTATACTAAAAACAAAAAGAAGCAGGGCATACAGGATGGTAGTACAAAGTCTCAAAGCGTTGAAAAAAAGTTATACCGAATTCTTTTTTGAAAAGGCTTTGACCCCTAACGAAAGTCCGATGTATAAAAGTATAATAAAGGGTATTGCTGTTACCTTAAATAAAGCCAATAATAATACGGCCAGCAGAAGGAAGGTAAACCTGGTCTTGTTATCAGCCCAGGTAAAATTTTTGAATTTCAGCGCGAAGATCTCGATACGTGAAACCAGCAGCAGCGAAAACACCAACGTAATGGCTACCAGCAGCCAGTCTTGGTAAAGCCACGCACCCATAGCAGGCGGCAACAGCGGCAGTGAAGTGATGAAAAGTGTGTTGGCAGGAGTGTTCAATCCTTTAAATGAATCGGTCTGTGTCTCATCAATGTTGAAGATCGCTAAACGCAGTGCTGAAAACGCAGCGATGGTAAAACCGATATAGGGAAGCGCTTCACTCGTGCTATGTTCACCAATCAGTTTGTACATAACCAATGCAGGCAGCACACCAAAGCTTACGACATCGGCAAGTGAATCAAGTTCTTTACCGATAGGCGAACTTACCTTGAGCAGGCGTGCTACAAAGCCATCGAAGTAATCAAACAATCCTGCTGCCCATACAAAGTATGCTGCGGGTACTCCGCGGTTTTCCAGTAAGAACACAATGCCTAGACATCCGCAGATAAGGTTGCAACATGTAAGAAAGTTGGGAAGATGACGGATCATAAATTCAAATCACAGTTTCAAAATATAAATAGCCTGTGCAGGCAAATCAAATGTAGCGATTTTGTTATTGGGGAATTGTTATGAAATGCTTTACCCTGTTACAATGCGCAAAAGGGATTGGTTTTCTTTTCATACCCGATAGTGGTTTCGGGTCCGTGTCCCGGATATACCGTTACATCATCCGGAAGGGTAAATAACTTTTGATGAATGCTATCGATCAGCGTATCATAATTACCACCGGGTAAATCGGTGCGACCAATGCTGTTGTAAAAAAGTACATCACCGCCAATCAGTGTTTTGGATGCGGCATGATAAAACGCGATGTGCCCGGGAGCGTGGCCGGGTACAAACAAAACATCGAGGGATTGATTTCCGAAGGTTACAGCCTCGCCTTCCTTCAGGTATATATCTGGCTCTGCCTCCTGGTATTGAAAGAACCCATAATGCGGAGCGTATACTTTCACTGCCTTCAAGGTTGCTGCATCCTGCTCGTGAATGTAGAGCTTTGTTTTGTACGTTTCTTTTACAAACGCATTGCCCAGTACGTGATCAACATGACCATGTGTATTGAGGAGCTTCACTACCTTGAGTTGATTAGTTTCTATAAAATCGGCCAGGTCATACTGCTCTTCCCGCTCGTAACATCCGGGATCGATGATTACACATTCCTTTGTCTCATCGAACAACACGTACGTATTTTCCTGCAAAGGATTAAAAACAAAACTCTGTAGCTGAAGCATGCGCCAAAAATAGTCGGGAAAATTTCAGTAGGCCAATTATTTTATTTTCATTTTTACCCCTTAGTAAATATTTACGTGCGCATAGTCGATTACATCATCGTTGGTCAAGGGCTGGCAGGTTCTGCAGTAGCCATTCAGTTACTTACACGCGGAAAAAAAATAGTGGTGATTGATGAATCGGAGAATAACAGTTCATCGCGGGTAGCGGCCGGGTTGTTCAATCCGGTTACTGGCAAAAAAATGGTAAAGACATGGATGGCCGATACGGTATTCCCATACCTGCACAATTTTTATACAAACGCTGAGAAAATTACGGGAGAAAAATTTTTCTTCCCGATGCCGTTGTACCGTCCGTTCGTATCGGTCGAGGAACAGAACGAGTGGATGGGACGAAGCGCAGATCCGTTGTTTGCGCCCTATATCGAAAAGATTTTTTCATCACCTGCATTCGCGCAGGTAAAAGATTCCTTCGGAGGATTATTGCTCCGGCAATGCGGCTACCTCAACACAACCCGGTATGTTGATGCGGTGCGGCAATGGATTCTGAAAGAAGCAACGTTATTAACCGAGCCGCTGCGCGATGAAGAACTCATCGTAAAAGATGATCGTGTGATTTACCGCGACATCGAAGCTTCAAAAATTATTTTTTGCAACGGAACAAGAATTAACGCCTGGTTTAACTGGCTACCGATACGACCGCTAAAAGGAGAAACAATTCTGGTGAGAACAGCCTTCGAAGAAAATATTATAGTGAATCGTGGCGTTTACATCGTTCCGGGTTTGCAACGCGGAGAGTGGCGTATAGGCGCTACGTATAATTTTCAGGACAAAGCTCCGGGCATTACACCCGAAGCACGAACTGAGCTCGAAGAAAAATTGAACGAACTTATGAATATTCAATACCAGTGTATCAGTCAGGAGTGGGGCTTTCGCCCGACAACGCCCGATCGAAGGCCGTTGTTGGGAAGTCATCCCGAGCATCCGGCTGTAATAATTTTTAATGGCTTCGGCACAAAAGGAGTAAGCCTGACACCGTATTTTTCGGATGTTTTAATCCGCTGGATGGAAAATGACACCCCCTTAAACAAACTGGTGGATATTGAACGTTATAAATCAGTATATTGGACTTCTCCTAAATAACTTATGATGTTGCGAAGAGTATTACTGGCTGTTCTGCTGCTAACCGTAATCATTACTGCCCCCGTAAAAGCCCAGCAGGCACGGGAAGTATTCGGCAAGAACAGAATTCAATACCGCCAGTTCGATTGGGTATACCTGAGCGGAGAAAATTTTGATGTATATTATTACGATGCCCGTAAAGGTGTTGCGCAGGAAGCACTCGAATACCTCGAAGCTGAGTTCGATCGCATCACGGATATGATCGACTACCCGCCTTACTTCAAAACAAAAGTATTTGTATATAACTCGCTTTCGGATCTGCGCCAGAGCAACATGGGCCTGAACCGTAACACCAACAAGATTGGTGGCGAAACGGAATTTGTAAAGCCCTATATAGAAGTAGCTCATCTGGGTACTGCACAGGAATTTAAAGAAGAACTGCTTTTCAAAATCTCTGAACTGATGGTGAACGAGATGATGTTTGGCGGTAACCTGAAAGATATATTTCAAAGTTCTATACTGATGAGCCTGCCCGAATGGTTCGTAGCGGGTGCATCACAATATGTAGCGAAAGGCTGGACAGCCGAAATGGATGACTATATCCGCCAACTGATGCGTACACGTAAAGCGAAACGTGCAACAAAGCTTTCGGGTAAAGATGCCGCGCTGGTAGGACAGTCCATCTGGAATTTTATTACCGAGAAGTATGGCAAGAGCAGCATGGCCAACATTCTCAACTATACCCGCGTAACGCGTAACGAAGAGAAAAGCATTCAGATAACACTTGGCATCAGCTTCAAGCAGATGTTAACGGAGTGGCAGCGTTACTATTCGGAGATGGAAGCTGTAGTGGCAAAGTCGTACGTGAGCGCAGGCGATTCACTGGTCTTCGAATCTCCAAACAACCGCACAACAGAATATACCACTGTAAAAGTTAGTCCGGATGGAAGACATATAGCATATGCAGAGAACGATCGTGGAAGGTATATTATCAAGATCCGCTCACTCGAAAGCGGAAGAGACAAAACGATTATCTCCGGTGGAAGTAAAGTAATCAACCAACGGGTTGACTACCGGCAGCCGCTCATCGCGTGGTCTGATGCTAACACATTGGGCGTGATCGGTGTAAAGCATGGTGAGTATGTATTCTGGTTATACGACCTGAGCACGAACAGCAAACAGCCACGTGCATTGGAACGCTTCAGCAACATTCGCAGCTTTAGTTTTTCCGGTAACGGCCGCCTGGTAATTCTCAGTGCAGACTTTGAAGGAAAGAGTGATCTGTTCCTGTTAAGTGCACGGAGAGATCGCGTAAGAAGATTAACGAACGATTTGTACGATGATCTTGATCCTACATTTATACCGAACACCAATCGCATCGTATTCTCGTCCAACCGCACAACGGATACCCTGCGCGCCAATGCAAAACCTGAGTTTGGGAAGCTCACCAACAATTATAATCTTTTTGTATTCGATCTTGATAGTTCCAGTCTCTTGCTGAAGCGTGTTACCAATACGCTGAGTAAAGATACAGGCCCTATTGCCAGCGATGAGAATACATTTTATTACCTGAGCGACCAGCGCGGTATCATAAACCTGTTCCGCTATAACAGCACGAACGGTATATATACGCAAGTCACAAACTACGCCAGCAGCGTTAAGAACTATGACCTCAACGTTAACACCGGAACGATGGCCATGGTAATGACGGAGAATCAAAAGCAGCGCATTTATGTAAACCGTTCGTTCAACATTAACCGGCAGGTGTTTACTCCGGCAACCCGCAGAAAAGAATTACAACAGGCGCGTGTGATCCGCGAGAAACGTAAGCAGGAAGAAAATAAAAACATGAGTATAAAAGACCTGCTCAATGCACGTCTCAAAGAATCTCAAAAAGCAAATGATACTACTGCCGCGCCTGCGGACTCTGTAAATATACCTGTGGATACAGTGCGCGCTCAGAGTCAAACAGACTCAATTCCTAACCCAGGAGCAGAGAAAAAGCCGGATGTAGTAAATACCGATAATTATGTTTTTGAAGATGATGTTGTAAAACAGAATCAGCCGAGCGAATCATTCCTGACGCGCTATGCGAAGGCACGCGATAAGAGTAGAATTACAGGTCCTTTCCCCTATGAATCCAAATTCAGTGCCGATAACCTGGTAACATCACTGGTGTGGGACCCGCTGCGGAGTTTAGGACTTCTCATTGAGACACAGATGAACGATATGTTGGAGAACTATCGCTTTATCGGAGGCTTGATGGTGCCGGTTGATTTACAAGGTGGTGATGTATATGGTGAGTTCCAATATTTACCTTCACTCATCGACTTTGGTATACGCTTCGATCGCAAGGCTATACGATGGCAAACCGTTGAGACAGCAGATAACCTCGAGAGCCGTGACTTCAAGTATACACTCAATCGCCTCGAGATAAGCGCTGCGCTTCCTATATCCGATCGTATTCGTTTTACTATAAAACCATTTGGTGCTATAGCACGCTCGCTCGATCTTGGAGAATCTGATTTCCCTTCTGCCCCTCCATCTGCAGAACCGGTTACGAATTACTACGCAGGTGTTCGTTCAGAGTTGGTGTATGATAACTCCGTTACTACCGGGTTGAACCTGATTGAAGGTAGTCGCGGTAAGATCAGCTTCCAACATCACCAGGGATTGAACAATCAGGATCTGAGCTTTACACAGGTATCTGCAGACTTGCGTCACTATCAACAGATCTATAAGGAGATTGTGTTGGCGGTGCGTGGTTATGCCGGTACGTTCTTCGGTAACTCACCGAAAGTATATATGCTCGGTGGTATGGATAACTGGATTGCCAATAAGACACGCTATACCGGAACTACAAGCAAAGGACAACCGAACCCGCTCGGTGTAGCTTCGGCTAACCAGGATATACTCTTCATGGAGTATGCCACCAACCTCCGCGGTTTTAACTATGGAACGTTGTTTGGTAACAGCGTAATGATGTTCAACGCAGAGTTACGGGTGCCGTTAATCCGTGCGCTGGTAAACGGACCGATCTCTTCCAACTTCTTTAGAAATATGCAGTTCACTGCGTTCTATGATATTGGTACAAGCTGGTCTGGCTCACCTCCATTCTCATCCAACAACAGTGTAAGCTATAATGTTATTACACAAGGCCCGTTCCAGGCAGAGATCAAGAACTATCTTAACCCGTGGTTATATAGCTATGGCGTAGGCTTGCGTACCATGCTGCTGGGATACTATATTAAAGGCGATCTGGCGTGGCCGGTTGAAAACTATAAAGTGGGAAGTCCGAAGCTGCACGTTACACTCGGATTTGATTTCTGATTGGTATATACAGATATCACTGGAGTCTGCTATCTTGCAGACGTTTAAGGGAACGGACAGAATCCGTTCCTTTATTTTGTAACTTCATTCTATGATAAAATCCATGACAGGTTTTGGTCAGTCAGCCTACGATGATGGCCGGCTGCAAATTGGTGTTGAGATCAAAAGTCTTAACTCAAAATTTCTTGACCTGAACTTACGACTCCCTAAAATTTTTGCAGAGCGCGAAATAGAAATCAGAAACCTGATAAGCGAAAAACTTGAGCGCGGCAAAGTTTCCATTGTTATCGATTATCAGCGATATGGAGATGAGTCGATGAAACAATCGTACAACGAAGCGTTATTTGTTTCATACTACCAGGAGTTGAAGCGACTTGCTGATCGCGTCATTGCACCACACGATAATTTGTTCCAGTTGGCGCTGAACTCTCCGGATGTAATTCAGAGCAACCTGAAGGAAGAATCGAACGATGATGAGTGGAACAAGATAAAAACACATTTACTCGAAGCTATACAGAAGTGCGACCAGTTCAGAAAAACTGAAGGAAGCGTGCTGGAAAAAATGCTGAAAGAATGTATAGGTGTAATTGGTGAAGAGTTGAAAAAAGTAGAAGTGCTCGACCCGAAACGTGTACAACGCATTCGCGAACGCCTGAAAGGAAATGTAGTTTCGTTCTTTGGTGAAGAAGGTTTTGATACCAACCGCCTGGAGCAGGAGATTATATTCTATATCGAGAAGCTTGATATCAATGAAGAAAAGGTGAGGCTGAAATCACACCTTGATTACTTTATACAGATACTGAACGAGAAACAATCCAACGGAAAGAAACTTGGATTTATATCGCAGGAGATAGGTCGTGAAATAAACACCATCGGTTCAAAAGCCAACGATGCGGAAATTCAGAAGCACGTGGTAACGATGAAAGAAGAACTCGAAAAGATCAAGGAACAACTCAATAACGTTCTTTAGTTTTTTGCCGATATCTATCGGGGCGGATAATCGCAGATATTTTGTAGCACATAAGTTATAGTGAAGCAACTATCACTTATGTGCTCTTACTTTTACAACTATAGTATTAGTGGCAGAGTATATTGCTGTGTTTTTTCTGTCCCGATAGTTATCGGGACGAAACCAAAATCTACTCGTTAACCTCGAGCTCGCCCTCCGGATGAGTGATTACATAATCAGAAAGATCCTGTTTCGCAGTCAATCCTTGTCCATAAATAACATCTCCCTGCTGACGGATAGTAACGAATTGCTCTGTGAAAATGCGCTGATCATCAGGCTTCCAGAAAAGTTCTTCGGTGTTAAGCTGTTCATTCTTGGCAACATTCTTTACTTCTACTTTTCCGCGACCGCGCCACTGATCCTGCTCTTTGAAATAGTAAGCATGATTCGCGCGCAACGTTGATTCCAGTTTTTCAAACTCATCATAAAACTCCATGTATATACCCTTCGGAAATTCGCGATCGCCATTCTGAAATTCGTATACCAGTTCAGCCTGCATTTTTACCTTGATGTTGTTGTTCTCGGTATAAAACATTTCCATGTTCTCAACTTCGCGCAGCGGTCCGGTATATTCTACAGGCTCTTTGATCTCCTGTTTGCCGCAGGCCATCACCAGAACCGGGAGTATTAGAAGCAGTAAATATCGTCTCATAAAAAATCTCATCATTCAAAAACGTATGATCGATACGGTCGTCACGTTTTATATAAAGTTAAAAGGCCACAGCATTAACCATGGCCTTTTACTTCTATCTTTTTTCGCAGCGATCAATCAAACTTGCGTTTAATAAACCACTGGTCGTTAAAGGTTATACCAAAGTATATTTTAAAGTAGTTCTCTTCCAGTATATTCTCATTCCTGTTACCCCGCTTACCTACTTTAGCTGCCAAATTCAAATTTGAGCGACCGGCCGGCAACGAGAGCCCAAAATTAATGCCATAGTCTTTCACGCTATTGCCATTCGCCAGAAAAGGATATTGTTCCATACTTACCCCGAGGCGATAGGTGAGGCGCTTCAGGTAACTGCCGAGTGCGAGTGGATCTGGCGTAATTTCACCTCCCAGTGCAGCACGCCACGATTCCTGTAAGCCTGTGTTGTCATCTGCATTCACACTGCTGAAGTTTGACCAGTTCTGGTACGAAAGCTCAGTTGCTACAGACCATTTCAATCCTCTGCTTAATGAAACTCCCAACGTAAGTGCTCCCGGTATTTTTATTTGTCCGTGGGCGTTGCTGAGTTCGCTTGATTCAATGGTATCGCCGGCAACCGTAGTGCGGTAAAATTTGTCAGTAACTTTTGTTTTCAGGCTGGTCTTCATGTCATACATAGCACCAACACTGAATCGATAATTTTTCCCCCAGAGTGAATCGCGACTGAACGAAAAACCTCCGCTGAAATTAAAATCAGAAACTGATGATTTATTTTCTACTGATACTATATAAGGGATTACATCAGGACCTGTGAGTTGGTTGGAATAAACATTTTCAATCGGACCGAACAGATACGTTGCCTTTAAACCGATGCTGATCTCTTTTGTCAAGCGTATACCGTTAGACCAGTATAATTGTGTTAAACCTCCGGTGCCGCTTTCTCTTAACTCATATGGAGTACCGTCTGAAAGTGTAGTATCTCTTTTTACTTCGTAATCGACATTGGTATAGGGCATCAAGCCGATAGACGTTGTCCACTTGGTAACTTTTACCGGGAACGCCATCGCGAGGTAATTCATATTACCGCCTGAATTTTTTTCGCTGCCCTGGCTGTTGCGAATTGTTCTGCGCTCACCAACTATACCTGCCTCAAAAACAGTAAGTGTGTTGAATACCAGCAATGCCGGGTTTTGATTATTGAGATACCAGTACTGCGGCTGACTTATACCCGTACCCGAGCCTTGGTTATGAACCAACGCATCACCGTAGCGTTCGCCTATCCCAAACGTTGTGAATGGTGAACGTGCTGCCTGGCCCCGAACTTCTGCTGATGCAATGATGACAAGAGACAGTAAAAAAAACTTCTTAACGACTGACATTATGTAATAAAATGCTGTTTAACCCGCTGAGAACCAGTTCAGGGCTCGCAAATATGGACGCTTTAAGTTTGTTTTCAAAAAAACCTGTATCACCCCCGCACAAAATCACCTTTAAACCGTCAAATTTCTCAGAATACCTGCGAATAATCCCTTCAATTTCTTCTATCAAACCAAAAATAGCTCCGCTCTGCATGCACGTTTCGGTACTGTTACCGATTAATGCGGCATCGGCTACTGCATGCACTAACGGTAAACGTGCAGTGAACGTATGCATGGCATCGAAGCGCATCTTCAATCCTGGCGAAATACTGCCGCCATGATAATTACCCTGCGCATCAACAAAGTCGTACGTGATGCACGTGCCCGCATCAATCACCAGGCAATTTGTTGCCGGAAAAATCTGTTGCGCTCCACATACTCCCGCGATCCTGTCTACTCCCAACGTCTGCGGGGTGGCATATAGATTTTTTACCGGCAAGGGTAATGTGTAGTGAAGAATAAATTTCTTCTTCGCGGTTGTCCATGACCCTACTGTATGGGCATCCGTGTTCACTGAGCTTATGATGAAATGATCGGCCGGAAAGTTTTGTAGAAAATCTTTCAGTGCCTCTTCTTCGCGGAAGACACGCTTGTCAGTCAGTGTATGGTGATCAAAAATCCCTACCTTGGCAGACGAGTTTCCGTAATCGACAACTATATTCATACAGTGTATCTGTTAGCCATAATCGGTTAATGTTACAATGTCGGTAAGGAACCTGTAGTATACACACGAATTACCTTTACACGTAACATGGCACGGACAACAGAACCCAAAAATATGGATTCAAAGAACAACTATAAAGTTATCGGACTGATGTCGGGCACTTCGCTTGACGGACTCGATATTGCGTATTGTAAATTCAGCAAAACAGAAAAGGGCTGGCAGTATGTTATCGATAAGGCAACAACGCTGAAATATCCGGCAGCATGGATTACCAAACTTTCTTCAGCACAAAATCTTTCAGCAGAAGAATTGGTTGCGCTCGATGTAACGTATGGAAAATTTTTGGGCAAAGCCTGCGCTGATTTTATAAGCAAGCATAAGCTGAAGGTTGATTTTATTGCGTCACACGGTCACACTATATTTCATCAGCCGGGTCGTGGCTTTACGTTTCAGTTAGGGAATGGTCAGGCACTGCACGCTGCGTGTGGCCTCCCCGTGGTATATGATTTCAGAAGCCTGGATGTGTTGTTAGGAGGAGAAGGTGCACCGCTCGTACCGGCTGGCGATAAATTTCTTTTCAGTGAGTATGATGTTTGCCTCAACCTTGGTGGCATTGCGAATCTCTCGATGGATATTAAAGGAAAGCGCATCGCATACGATGTGTGTTTTATGAATATGGGTTTGAACTACCTGGCTTCCAAAGCCGGTAAAAGTTTTGATGCACATGGCGCAATGGCAAGTGATGGAACAGTACACACTCCGTTGTGGAAGGCTCTTGCGAAAATATATAGTGGTCTTCGCAAGAAAAGACCATCGCTCGGCAGAGAGATGTTTGAAAAACAGATCAAGCCATTGCTGGATGATGAATCAATTCCATTGAATGACAGACTCCGGACGTTCACAGAATCATCTGCGGCTGAAATTGCCAGTGTTATTATGAGTAGTAAAGAAGCCGCAAAAGTGTTGTGTACCGGTGGAGGTGCTTTTAACTCATTTTTTGTTTTACGCTTGCTGGAGTTATGTGGCGATCATGCAACGCTCATCATTCCGGAAGAAGATGTGGTGAAGTTCAAGGAAGCATTGGTGTTCGGGTTTTTAGGCATGCTTCGCCTGCGCAACGAAGTAAATTGTTTGAGTAGTGTTACCCATGCCTCGCGAAATAGTTCTTCCGGTTTAACCGTTGGCTTTTAGTACTTTGATGATTATTCTTGCGGCTGAAATATATACTTCAATCCAACCTGCATTTCAATGAAAGAGCTTCTGCACAAGTTTGAGAACAAGCGCCCCGAGATTGTATTTGAATGGAAAGACAGCGAGACAGAAGCGGAAGGCTGGGTAGTAATTAATTCACTACGCGGAGGTGCAGCCGGTGGCGGTACACGCATGCGCAAAGGTCTTGATAAGCGTGAAGTAGAATCGCTGGCCAAGACAATGGAAGTTAAATTTACCGTATCAGGTCCACCCATAGGAGGAGCGAAGTCCGGTATAAATTTCGATCCGGCCGATCCGCGCAAGCAAGGCGTATTGCAACGCTGGTATGCAGCTGTGATGCCACTGTTGAAATATTATTATGGCACCGGTGGTGATTTGAATGTAGATGAAATTCATGAAGTAATTCCGGTAACAGAAGATGTAGGTATATGGCACCCGCAAGAAGGTGTATTTACCGGACACTATAAACCAACGGAAGCGCAAAAGGTAAATCGTATAGGACAGCTGCGCCAAGGTGTGGTGAAAGTGATAGAAGATGAGCAATACTCACCATCGCTTAAAAAGAAATATACCGTGGCCGATATGTGTACAGGCTACGGTGTAGCGCAGGCTGTAAAACATTACTATGAACTTTGGGGCGGTGCTTTACAAGGCAAGCGTGCTGTAGTGCAGGGATGGGGAAATGTAGGTGCCGCTGCCGGATTTTATTTAGCACAGCTGGGCGTAAAGATCGTTGGTATAATCAGTCATGACGGTGGCGTTATAAACCAGGCTGGTTTTACGCTGGAGGAGATACAGCAGCTGGTTGTAAATCGCCAGGGCAACAAACTCATATCACCGGATATACTTCCGTTTGATATAGTTAACCAGAAAATATGGGATCTCGATTTCGAGATATTTATACCGGCAGCAGCTTCACGCCTTATTACCAAAGAACAGGTTGACAGAATGTCGTCATCGCTGGAAGTAATTTCGTGTGGAGCTAACGTTCCGTTTGCTGACCCCGAGATTTTCTTCGGAGCTACCGGACTCTATGCCGATCAGAAATTTTCAGTGATCCCCGATTTTATAGCGAACTGCGGCATGGCTCGCGTGTTTGCTTTCTTCATGGAAAGCGAAGTGAAGATGGAAGATGCTGCTATATTCAGTGATATAGCGCAGACCATTCGCACTGCACTTGAAAAAACGCATAGCGTTAACAGGCAAAAGACCGGTATAGCACAGGCTTCATTCGAAACAGCACTGCGACAACTCGTAAAATAACACGTAGGAAAGTAAGAGTATTGCGTGGTTAATCCACCGCAGTATTGTCTTCGTCTGGCAGTAATTTCAGATCGACCAGTTCCGGCAGCGTCTGATTCATTTTTACAATACGTATAGCATAACCACCCAGGTTAAACTCGGCACCTTCGCGCATATCTAGTGGGTTGTGCGAAAGTAGTAAACCCGCTAGCGTATCGTAATCTTCCGATTGCGGAAAAGGTTTGTCCAGCATCTTGTTTATATCGTGTATAGAAGATGTAGCGATAACGTGATATGTATCGCCCGCCTCGGTTACGATTTGAGCTTCATGGTCGTGCTCGTCCTGAATTTCACCAACAAGTTCTTCGAGTATATCTTCCAGGGTAACAATACCAATCGTTCCTCCATACTCGCTGATCACAATAGCCATCTGTACTTTCTTCTTCTGGAAATCGCGAAGCAGGTGGTCGATGGGTTTATTCTCGGTTACGAAATACGGCTGCGATACAATTTCGCTCAGCGTTTTGTTTGTCTTATTGATGTAGTGATGAACTATATCTTTCGAGTGAACAACACCCTTGATCTCGTCCAGGTTATTGTCATATACCGGGTAACGCGAGTAGCCTTCTTTCATTACCAGCTGAATGGCATTGTCTAACGAAGTGGAAGCATTTATACCCGAGATTTTTATACGCGGCACCATAACCTGTTTCACGATGCGATCGTCAAAGTCAAATACGTTTTGAATCAGTTCGCGCTCGTTACTTTCTATAGCTCCACCTTCTTCACTTTCGGCAATGATCAGCTTTAATTCTTCTTCCGAGTGAATCTCTTCATGTTCGCCTACCGGTTTTATGCCGAATAACCTCAGAATGAAATTAGCAAAGCCGTTAAGCAATGCTATAAAAGGTTTGAATACAAAATGGAATATCTGTAAAGGAACAGAAACTGCAAGTGTTGTAGGTGTAGGATAGCGTATAGCAATCGACTTGGGTGCGAGTTCACCAAATACGATGTGCAGAATGGTAAGCGTAACAAAGGCTACTGGTATGGCTATACGGTGGGCCATGGCTTCTGTTATGGTAAGGCCAAGACCGCTTATAACGCTAAGTATAATTTTGGAAACAACATCTTCACCAACCCAACCTAAACCGAGACTAGCCAGTGTTATACCAAGCTGTGTTGCGGCCAGAAATCCATCCAGATTATCGATGATAGTTTGTGCCGCTTTCTTGCGGGCGTTGCCTGCCTGAAGGGCAATTTGAGATGATCGGACTTTTACAATAGCAAATTCTGCTGCTACGAAAAAGCCATTCAGAAACACCAAAAACAGAGTTAGAAAAATATCGAAGACCATTTACCGCAATGCTGCTAAAAACTCAAAGTTAACGGATTGCATTGTTCCTATCAGAACTATTTTAAAAATTCTGTTTTTTGGGCGCTAAAGCGGTTTTTTGAGGGTACAACGGAGCCGGGAGCGGCTTAATGGCGATTTTTTAAATAAACCCCGCTCTTTTTCAGGATGCTAAAAAGAGCGGGATTAAAGGAGGTGTTTACTTCAGGCCGAACAATCCTTCATTGAGAAGGTTGAGTGCTTTTTCTTTGTATTGTTTGTCAACCAGCACCGTTACGTTGTTGGGACTTCCGCCACTGCAGATCATGCGCAAGGGTATATCTGCCATGGCTTCGAAGATTTTGTTCAGCATTCCTTTCTGCTCTGTGATTTTGTTACCTACAATACAGATAATGGTTTGATCTTTATCTACCTCTATCGAACCGAATTTCTTCAACTCATTTTCGATGGAAGCAAGATGCGTGTTGTTGTCGATCGTCAATGATACAGCAACTTCAGAAGTTGTTACCATATCGATAGAAGTTTTGTGGTTTTCGAATACTTCAAATACTCTGCGCAAGAAACCATACGCCATCAGCATGCGTGACGATTTGATGTTGATAGCGGTGATACCATCTTTCGCCGCGATCGCTTTGAAAGAACCTTCGGTACCTTTGCTGGTGATGATTGTGCCAAATGCTTTTTCATCCATCGTGTTCTTCAGACGCACCGGTACATTATACTTCTGTGCAGGTACGATGGTTGAAGGGTGGAGGATTTTTGCTCCGAAGTATGCAAGTTCAGAAGCTTCATCGAACGTAAGTTCTGAAATCGGTACAGTCTTCTTAACAATGCGCGGGTCATTGTTGTGCATGCCATCTATATCGGTCCAGATCTGTATTTCTTCAGCACGTATAGCAGAACCTACCAGTGATGCCGTATAGTCGCTGCCACCACGCTTCAGGTTGTCGATCTCGTTACGATGGTTGCGACAAATATAGCCTTGTGTAATGATGATCTCTACATTGCTAAGTGAGCTCAACAGAGGCTTGAGTCGCTCGGAAATTTTTTCGAGTTCAGGCTCTTCGTTTTCATCAATAGACATGAAGTATAACGCAGGAAGTAGACGCGCGCTGATCTTGCGCTCCTGCAGGTGCTGATAGAATAATTCCGTTGAGAGCAGTTCACCTTGTGCCAGTAACTCGCGATAACTTTTGTTATCGAACTGGCCTGCTGCAAGCAGACGGATAAAAATAAAAAAGCGGCTTACAATCTCCTGTCCTATAGCCAGGAAACCTTCACTGCTATATAATTCTTTGATGAACGTGAGGTAGTGCTTTTCAAGATCGCTGATAACTTCTTCCGCCTTTGCCTTTTGTCCTGCCAGTAAATGATCACCGATCGAAACCAACGCGTTGGTTGTACCGGATAATGCAGACAGAACAACAATCTTTTTACCGGGTGTACTCGTTACGAGGTCGGCAATTTTTTTCATGCGTTCAGGCTTCCCTACCGAGGTGCCTCCGAATTTCATTATGAGCATAAGCGTGCGTTTTTATAAAGCGGGCAAATATATAAAGCGATTAAAAATAATTCGCGCACAACTGCAAACAATTGCTTCTTTTTCAATGAATTGCAAACTAATGTTAGTGGAATTGCGAAGGATTTAAAGAAAGTATGCAGATATAGTATATATCAAAAAAAGAAAACCCTCCGGTTGTCGGAGGGTTCTATAATATTCACGAACGATGTTGAACAACTTATTTCTTGTCGTTCACTTCTTCGTACTCTACATCCGATACATTGTTGCCAGATGCGTTGCCTGCATTTGAAGGGCCGCCTTGTGCGCCTGCATCAGCATCAGGACCCGGAGCACCTCCGTTGGTTGCCTGGTACATTTCAGAAGCTGCTGCCTGCCATGCTGCATTCAGCGTGTTCATAGCGGCTTCTATACCGGCAAGGTCTTGCGCCTGGTGAGCTTTCTTCAGATTTTCAAGGGCGCTGCTGATAGCTCCTTTGTTGCTGTCGGAAAGTTTATCACCGTATTCTTTCAGTTGCTTTTCAGTCTGGAAGATGAGTGAATCGGCCTGGTTAACTTTCTCGGCGCGTTCTTTTACTTTTTTATCAGCATCAGCATTTGCCTGAGCTTCTTCTTTCATCTTCTGGATCTCTGCATCGGTAAGTCCGGAAGAAGCTTCGATGCGGATCTTTTGCTCTTTGCCGGTTCCTTTATCTTTAGCCGATACGTGAAGTATACCGTTGGCATCAATATCGAATGTTACTTCGATCTGCGGTACACCGCGAGGTGCCGGAGGTATATCAGACAAGTGGAAACGACCAATGGTTCTGTTGTCTTTCGCCATGGCGCGTTCACCTTGCAACACGTGTATCTCAACAGAAGGCTGGTTGTCTGCAGCGGTCGAGAACACTTCTGATTTCTTAGAAGGAATAGTTGTGTTCGCTTCGATCAGCTTGGTCATTACACCTCCTAATGTTTCAATACCCAATGAAAGCGGAGTTACATCCAACAGAAGTACGTCTTTTACTTCTCCGGTTAACACACCACCTTGTATCGCTGCACCTACTGCAACCACTTCATCCGGGTTTACACCTTTTGAAGGTTTCTTGCCGAAGAATTTCTCTACTTCTTCAACGATGCGTGGTATACGGGTTGAACCACCCACGAGAATTACTTCATCGATCTGCGATACAGAAACACCTGCATCTTCCACAGCCTTGCGGCAAGGCTCTAATGTTCTGCGCACGAGGTCGTCAACCAGTTGCTCGAATTTCGCGCGTGTTAATTTTCTAACAAGGTGTTTTGGTACACCGTCAACAGAAGTTATGTAAGGTAAATTTACTTCTGTTTCCATAGAGCTTGATAATTCGATCTTTGCTTTTTCAGCAGCTTCCTTCAGACGTTGTAACGCCATCGGATCTTTGCGCAGATCTACGCCTTCTTCTTTCTGGAATTCATCTGCCAGCCAGTTCATCACACGCAAGTCGAAGTCATCACCACCCAGGTGTACATCACCATTAGTAGATTTTACTTCGAATACGCCATCACCCAATTCCAGTACTGATATATCGAATGTACCACCTCCTAAGTCGTACACCGCGATTTTCATATCATGATTCTTCTTATCAAGACCATACGCCAACGCAGCAGCAGTAGGTTCGTTGATAATACGTTTTACATCGAGGCCTGCAATCTGTCCCGCTTCTTTGGTAGCCTGACGCTCAGCATCGTTAAAGTAAGCCGGTACTGTAATAACGGCCTCTGTTACCGTGGTGCCGAGGTAGTCTTCTGCAGTGCTCTTCATCTTCTGAAGAATCATTGCAGAGATCTCTTGTGGAGTATATAAACGATCGCCAATGCGAACACGCACGGTGTTGTTGTTGCCGGATTCAACCTGGTATGATACCATTTTCTTTTCTCCGGATACTTCATCAAACTTCTTACCCATGAAGCGTTTGATAGACTGCACTGTATTTTTTGGATTGGTGATAGCCTGACGCTTCGCAGGATCTCCCACTTTGCGTTCACCCTTTCCGTTGTCTAGAAAACCAACGATGGAAGGTGTAGTTCTACGACCTTCGCTATTCGCGATTACCACGGGCTCGTTACCTTCCATTACGGCAACGCACGAGTTGGTGGTACCTAAGTCTATTCCAATAATTTTTCCCATAATATTTTTTCGGTGTTTAGTTTACAGCTTTTCTTCTCCTTGTTGCGTTTCTTCAAGGGTTATGCCAATGGCTTTTTAAGGATAAAAATGTGACACATTGACATAAAATAAGCTGGTGCGGTGCATCTATAGTGTTAACAACGGCTACGGGCGGTCGAGTAGTGACTGAAGTATCGTTTCAGAGTCTGCATATCCTGCAGATTTTAGTCGCTTGAAATCGTTGATGGCTTTCCGCTTGTCGCCCATCGCGATATAGGTTTTGCCGCGAAGGTACAGTGCTTCCATGTTCGATGGATTTACCTCGAGTGCTTTGCTAAACGCTTCAATGGATGCGGTATAATTCTGTAGATGAAAATGAAGTTTGCCGTTGAGAAAGAAGGCACGAGAGTACTGTACCTTATCGTAATATTCGGGATGAAATCCTCTGAGGAGGACACGTTCAAGTATTCGCTTTGCTTCATCCCATTTATGTTGAGCTAAAAACAGTTCTGCCTGGCGCATAAGCGGAGACGTTCGTTCGGGCAAAGCTGCCTGGTATTCAGCAAGCGTTTCGAGAGCGTTCACGGTATCTTTCAAGGTGATATAGCTTTCCACTACATGCTCAAAAAGTTGCCAGTTGAAACGGTCAATCTTCAGTGCTTTTCGAAAATCATCGTTGGCACCTTTCTCATCGCCAACCAGTGATCGGCATAAACCACGTTGATTAAAAATTTCAAAGTCTGTTGTGTCAGACTTCAGGTATTTTGTGAAATCAATGATGGCACCGTAATAGTCTTTCTGTGCTGCCTTGATCAGCCCTCGTAATCTATAGGTAAGCATCAGCTCTGGTTGCAGTCGAGCCATTTCATTGAGATCTGCGTAAGCACCTTTCCAGTCTTTTCGTTCATAGCGATAGATGGCTCTCTTCTTATGCGCATCCAGAATTTCATTGTCAAGCTGCAGTGCTTTGTCGTAGTATACAAATGCAGAATCATGTTTACCGTCATGCTCAAATGCCAATGCTTCCAGAAAATATACCGTGGCAGATGGTTGAATTTTTTCAGCTGCTTTAAAATTTTCCAGCGCTAATTTTTTCTTGTCTGCCAGAAAGAAACAGAATCCTTTTTTGAAAAACTTCAATGCGTTTTCATCTAATCCATAACTGAAGCGCACGGCATACGAGGTTGCATATTGAATATCGATGTGTTTGTCCAATATAGTTTCTCCCCTTCTGAAATGTTCCTCGTTCGCCTGGTTGGCCAGTACAGCCTTACGCAAATCATTAAAAGCCTGATCGAAGTTTCCAAGTTCAATGTTGAGAAACCCGCGTAACATCACGAAGAAAGAATTGTCTGGATTATACTGCACGAGTTTATTCCAGTCGCGAATAGTTTTATCGGGCTGTTCCAAAACGATATACGCAAAGCCGCGCCAGAATAATGCTTCGCGGTAAAGCGAGTCGCATTGAAGTGCCTTTTCAAAATATACTATAGCTTCGGTATTGTTTTTACTTTTGGCCAGCTCGGGGAATTTAATGAGCCCTTGTACCAGGTATGCGTTGGGAAATTTCGGATCAAGTTCGTGGCACTTCTCCAGGTACTTTAATGCTTTGCGCTCGTTGCCACGCATGCGCTCTATATTGCCGAGATTGAAATGTGCACGGACAAGTGCAGGATTTATACCAACCGATTTTTCATAGTATGATTCTGCTTTATTGTACGCCTCTTTCTGGTCGTACACTTCGCCAAGCAACAGAAGTGTTTCACTGCTTTTGGGATTTATAGCGAGTGCCGCAAGAAAATCTTTTTCTGCATTCGCAAAATCTCCCAGCATCTTATGACATATACCACGATAATAAAATGCTGGTGAGAAATTGGGGAGCTGACGGATAACATCGCTGAAGTTGTTAATCGCTACATCCGGATTGTCTTCATCCAGTTCTGCCAATCCATTGTTCATGGAAGCCTGGATTTTGCCAGCCATGTTCCAGGTAAACTTCATTTCAGGATAGGTGCTGTTGTCAATGGATGGAAACAGACTTTCCTTGAAGTACCTGGAAAAACCAGACTGCCCGATCGCAGTTACACTGATCAGTAAACCAAAGATGAATATAGCAAGCTTCGGTTTTCTCATAACCTGAATGCCACTCAGCGATTTATTGTGACCACTCCGTTGGTGTTCTGTCCCAACGATGATCTTTCAGCTTCGCGTGAAGCGATTCAGCCAGCAGCTTGCCATCGCTTGTACCAATGTTCGCATTTACGTTTCGTACTTTGCGCATACCCGGAATAATGGTGTGTACATCATCATTGCAGAGTATAAATCGAAGCGCCATCTCAGCCATCGTCATACCGGCAGGTATCAGTGGGCGCAAGGCTTCAGCATGATCAACACTTGAATTGAGATTCTCAGGAACGAAGTACGTGGAGCGCCAATCATCTTTGGGAAAAACAGTTTCCTTGGTAAGTGTACCGGTTAATGTACCTTCATCAAAGGGTACGCGGGCAATAACACCTATATCTAACTGGCGGCACAGTGGGAAGAGATTGTCTTCAGGTGCCTGATCGAAAATATTATAGATCACTTGTACGGCATCAATCAGGTTGGTTCGTAGTGTATCCAGTACGTTGTCTGGCTCCCAGCGGTTAACGCTTATACCGAAGTGCTTTACTTTTCCTTCACGTTTTAATTTATCAACTGCAGTTTTCCATTCATCCTGGTTGGCCCAGCTGTCTTCCCACACGTGAAATTGTTGCAGATCTATACTGTCGACATTCAGATTCTTCAAACTCTTCTCGGTATACTCAATGATGTGAGAAGCCGGAAAACAATCTGCCAATTTATATTCGGGCCTGGAAGGCCACTTGAAATTTTTGGGTGGAATCTTGGTCGCGATATATAACTTCTTGTCTGGATTCTGCTTCACAACTTTGCCGAGTATCTCTTCACTTTTGCCGTTGCCGTAGCCCCACGCGGTGTCAAAGAAATTACAACCTAATTCAATGGATCGCGCTAAAGCCTGGTCTACTTCCTGGTTGTCGGCACCGGTCCAGCCGGCAAGGCCCCACATGCCGTAGCCAATTTCACTTACGTTCCAGTTTGTTCTTCCAAATCGTCTGTATTGCATTTTGGTGTTTGGGTTTATGATTGAATTGAGGACTCTCTGTAAAGATTTTTCGATTTTCTTTACAAAGCAAAATCACTTTGATAAGAAAAACGCATTTTCTTTACAAAGCGAAATCCTTATGATAAGGAAATGGCATTTTCTTTACTTTTGCGACCGCTTATTCGTGAATCGTTATCCGTTAATAGTTAATCGTTGGCTATGCACTTTGTGGATTCCGGATTACGAATAAGAAATAACGGATAACGACTAACGAGACAATGAATCTAGAACAGGAAATATCGAAACGAAGAACCTTCGGAATTATAAGTCACCCCGATGCCGGAAAAACAACGCTTACGGAGAAACTTCTGCTTTTCGGAGGTGCCATTCAGAAAGCAGGCGCAGTAAAGTCGAGTAAAATTAAAGATCACGCGCGCTCCGACTGGATGGAGATCGAGAAACAAAGAGGTATCTCGGTGGCTACTTCGGTGATGGGCTTTAACTATAAAGATGTAAAGATAAACCTGCTCGATACACCGGGTCACCAGGATTTTGCTGAAGACACCTATCGTACGCTGACCGCTGTAGATAGTGTGATCATGGTGATCGATTGTGTGAAAGGTGTAGAGATACAAACCGAGAAGCTGATGGAAGTTTGCCGGATGCGTAATACTCCGGTGATCTGTTTCATTAACAAACTCGACCGCGAAGGACGTGATCCATTTGAGTTATTGGATGAGGTTGAAGAGAAGTTGAACATCAAAGTTCGTCCGTTGAGCTGGCCGATCAGCATGGGTAAAACTTTTAAAGGAGTATATAGTCTCTATGAGAAGAGCCTGCACCTCTTTACACCCAGTAAAACAACCGTGGAGGAGGGCATCGAAGTAAAAGATATCAACGACACGATTGTAGATGATTATGTTGGTGAGAACAATGCTAAACAACTGCGTGCTGATGTCGAGTTAATTGAAGGAGTATATCCGGAGTTTAATGTTGATGATTACCTTGCGGGTAAGGTTGCTCCGGTATTCTTTGGTAGTGCTGTTAATAACTTTGGGGTTCAGGAGTTGTTGGATACGTTTATTCGCATAGCACCCGATCCTGCTCCGCGCGAGACAACGGCAAGACTTGTGGAGCCTGTTGAAAATAAATTCTCCGGTTTCATTTTCAAGATACATGCTAACATGGATCCGAAACACCGGAACCGTATAGCGTTCTTGCGAATATGCTCCGGTAAATTTGAGCGAGGAAGTAATTACTACCATGTTCGCCAGGAAAAAGGTATACGCTTCTCAAATGCTACGGCTTTTATGGCGCAGGATCGCGAGACCGTTGATGAAGCATGGCCGGGAGATATAGTCGGTTTATATGATACCGGTAACCTGAAGATAGGCGATACGCTTACAGAAGGAGAGAAGATGATGTATACCGGTATACCCAGTTTCTCTCCCGAGATTTTTAAAGAGGTGCTAAACATGGATGCCATGAAGACGAAGCAACTTGAAAAAGGCTTGCTTCAACTAATGGAGGAAGGTGTGGCGCAGTTGTTTACCTACGAGATTGGTAAGAAAAAAGCCGTGGGTGTTGTAGGAGCACTGCAGTTTGAAGTAATTCAGTTCCGCCTCAAGAATGAGTACGGTGCATCGTGTCAGTTTGTGCCACAGAATATTTATAAGGCCTGCTGGATAAGCAGTAAAGATCCGCAGAAGCTTGCTGAGTTTATAGATTCGAAACAGCGGCACATCGCCCGCGATAAAGATGATAAGATTGTGTTTATGGCCGAGTCTCGTGCGTGGTTAAAAATGGTGCAGGATAACTTTCCGGATATTGAGTTTCATTTTACTTCTGAGTTCTAATCAGAAAGTAAAGATATCTTTCAGGTCAAATTTAAGATTGGTAAGAACGGAGGAGGAAACTTCTCCTTCTTTTACAAGGTATAGATGTGGCACGTCAGCATCGGCTTGATGGTGCTTATATACTTCGGGTGTATGATTGGCCGGGATCTGCGATCCAATATACTATATCGCCTATCTTTCTTGCCTCCGCCTTAAAAAAGCTATAAAGGTTATCATTGGTATTTTGGTGAATAGGCGAAGGAGTAGGTGGTATAACCAGTGCTCCATTAATCAACTTACACAAGGTATTAGATTCTTCCAGTTTGAGAAAATCATCAACAGTCCATTCTCTACTGCGATCAATCCTTAATGTTTTCATTCAAGTTGAAAAAAATCTTTTATAAATGTACCAACTTTTCCAGATGTTTGGTTTTTGATTCGCATGGCCAAAGCTCAACCCTTCACCGTACTCTACGAAGACAACCATCTGTTGGTTGTTAACAAAGCCAGTGGCGTACTGGTGCAGGGCGATGCTACCGGAGATATACCTTTGGTAGAGTTGTGTAAAGAATATATTAAAGAAAAATATGATAAACCCGGTGCTGTATTTCTGGGTGTAGTACATAGACTCGACCGCCCGGTAAGTGGTGTTGTGGTGTTAGCTCGCACATCAAAGTCGCTCGAACGGATGAATGCATTGTTCCGCGAGAAGGAGACTACCAAAACATACTGGGCTATTGTTGGGAGTAAGCCTCCTAAAAACGAAGACACGCTCTTGCACTGGCTTCTAAAAGACGAGAAGAAGAATAAGACTACCGCATTCAGGAAAGAAACAACGGGTGCCCTACGCTCTGAACTGAGTTATAAAGTGCTCGCTGCTGCCGCGGGTTGCTGGTTGTTACAAGTAAATCCGGTTACGGGCCGTCCACACCAGATACGCGTACAACTTGCCAGTATAGGTTGTGTTATTAAAGGCGACATAAAATATGGAGATGATACCCCAACCGATAACGGAAGTATTTATCTTCATGCCAAAAGACTTTCGTTTGTTCACCCGGTAAAGAAGGAGAAAGTGTTGTTTGAAGCACCAGTACCTTCTATGGGGTTGTGGAATAATTTCCCTGAAATCGAATAAAAATATGGCGAATACTTCGTGGATGGAGCGGCTCAAGCAACGATGGAAACTGGGAAGTATATCTCAGGTTGTTGTCGTATTGATTGTGTTTGCCTGTACTGGCCTCACTGTTTTAGCTATTAAAAAACCGATTCTTCGGTTCCTTGCCGGAGAAAATGGCGATACAGCGTTCGCTTCCGTATTATACTATATATTTATTCTGCCCCTATATAATGTCATCTTGTTAGGGTATGGTTTCCTCTTAGGTCAGTTCACTTTTTTTTGGGAATTCGAAAAGCGCTCTGTTGGCAGGATTATTTCTGCTTTTCGAAAGACGAAAAAGTAGTGGTTTATGAAACATATTTTATTGCTGGCTGCGGCTATTTTAATAGTCACGGCATGCTCATCTCCAAGGTATACCTATAATTTTGATTACTACGACTATAACAGCGGGCGCAAACATCATCATGCAAAAGCTGCCCAATCCAAAAGTGAAACACAAGAACATCCGCTGATACTGGAAGAACGAACGCTGGTGGCGAGTGCCGCTCCTATAGTTCTGACAGAAGAAGATATACCTGCAGATAAAGCCATCGCGAAGCCTGCTAAAGTATCAAAACCATCAAAGACTACTCTTGCTGAAACTAAGAAAGCGGAAGCAGCGGCAAAAGAAAATGCAGCGCTGCTTGCCAAGCGATATAAAGAACTTTCTAAATCACAACGTAAAGAGTTCAAGGCGGAATTGAAGAAGCAATTCAAACGCTATATGAAAGCCAGGCGTACGGGTGATATAACAGTCGCTAATAATGCTGCGGGTACAATGGACCAGGATTTAAAAATGGCCATTATATTCGGCGCAGTAGGGTTAACATTAACATTGTTTGGAGGTATAAACGAAGCCTTCTGGATATTAGGTGTAATAGCAATTGTAGTTGGCGTTGTGTTTCTTGTGAAATGGTTGGTACGTCAGTAGATCTATAGCGTACAGATATACCATAAAATAAGAAACCCTGAAGTTGTCTCTTCAGGGTTCTTTGTTTTCTAAATGTTCTAAAAGCTTAGGCAGCTATACCATCTGCCAGCAGAATTACTTTGTTCTTCAGTACTTCTACCACGCCTCCGGTAACTGCTATCTGATGAGAGCCATCTTTACCTTTATACTCAACGATACCTTCTTTCAGCAAGCTGATAAGTGGTGCGTGATGATCCATTACCTGAAAGGAACCATCTGCTCCCGGAAAGGTGGCTATGGTAACATCGCCTTCAAATACTTTTTTCTCCGGAGTTAATATTTCAAGATGCATTGTTCTCTAATGATTATAAGATTGGAAGATTATAAAATTGAAAGATTTAAAGACGGATTCGTTAATGTTCCGATCTTTCAATCTTCCAATTTTTCAATTAGCCTCTAGCCTTTTGCTTCAGCCAACATCTTCTCACCTTTTTCAACGGCTTGTTCGATGCTACCAACAAGGTTGAATGCCATTTCTGGCAGGTGATCGTATTGACCATCCATAATGGCGTTGAAGCCTTTGATAGTATCTTTGATATCTACCAGCACACCTTTAAGACCTGTAAACGCTTCAGCCACGTGGAATGGTTGTGAAAGGAAACGTTGTACACGTCTTGCGCGGTGTACTACTTGCTTATCTTCATCAGACAATTCGTCCATACCAAGGATGGCGATGATGTCTTGTAATTCTTTATAGCGCTGCAGAATGTTCTTCACGCGTTGAGCACAATTATAGTGCTCTTCACCAACGATCTCCGGGCGGAGGATACGTGATGTAGAATCCAATGGGTCCACAGCAGGATATATACCAAGCTCGGAAATTTTACGGCTCAATACGGTTGTAGCATCCAAGTGAGCGAAGGTTGTTGCAGGAGCAGGGTCAGTCAAGTCATCGGCAGGTACATATACCGCCTGTACGGATGTGATCGAACCATTTTTAGTTGAAGTGATACGCTCTTGCATCGCACCCATTTCTGTAGCAAGTGTAGGCTGATAACCCACGGCTGAAGGCATACGACCTAAAAGAGCCGATACTTCAGAACCTGCCTGTGTGAAACGGAAGATGTTATCTACGAAGAAGAGAATGTCGCGACCTTTTCCTTTGCCATCACCATCACGGAAATATTCTGCAACGGTAAGGCCAGACAATGCCACACGAGCACGTGCTCCAGGAGGTTCGTTCATCTGTCCGAATACGAAGGTTGCTTTGGAATCAGCAAGTTTCTGTTCGTCTACTTTAGAAAGATCCCAACCACCGGCATGCAGTGACTTGAGGAATTCGTCACCATAGTTAACGATACCTGCTTCAATCATCTCGCGAAGAAGGTCATTACCTTCACGTGTTCTTTCACCAACACCGGCAAACACAGAAAGACCAGAATATGCTTTCGCGATGTTGTTGATCAATTCCTGGATCAATACGGTTTTACCTACACCGGCACCACCGAACAAACCGATCTTACCACCTTTTGCGTATGGTTCGATCAAATCGATAACTTTTATACCTGTAAAAAGAACTTCCGTTGAAGTTGAAAGATCTTCGAAAAGAGGAGCAGGGCGGTGGATAGGAAGTGACTGGTCACCTTTAGGTTGTTTAATACCGTCAATGGCTTCACCCACAACATTGAAAAGACGTCCTTTGATATCGTCACCGATAGGCATTTTAATAGGTGAACCTGTGTCGGTTACTTTCATGCCTCTTACGAGACCTTCCGTTCCTTCCATTGAAATGGTACGAACGCGGTCCTCGCCAAGGTGTTGCTGGCATTCCAGGATAACCTTGGTGCCGTCAGCTTTTGTTACTTCCAAAGAATCGAGGATGTTTGGTAACTTTGCTCCTTCGCCATCAAAGGCTACGTCTACAACAGGGCCGATTACCTGGGTGATCTTTCCAATATTTGCCATTAGTTAGTTATTTATTAAGTCAGGGTTCTGAAATTGACCGCAAAAGTAGGTAGTTACGAACGAAGTGCAAAGGGCTGTGAATTAATTATTCAGCCTATTTATGAAGGCCTTTGCGGTGTGTGTGTTGTGGGGTGGAGCGAATGACTTTTTTCAAGCCGCATTCAGGATGATTCTGAACGTTGTGCCCTGATTTTCTTCCGAAGATTTCACGAAAATTTTGCCGTTGTGGTAGGTTTCAATAATTCGTTTGGCAAGTGTAAGGCCAAGACCCCAGCCACGCTTTTTGGTGGTGAAGCCAGCCCGGAAAACAGAATCTATTTTTGAACGCGGAATTCCCTTGCCCGTATCTGAAACATCGATAAATACTTTGCCCTCGTTGCCCCGCAGGATCTTTATGGCGATGGTGCCTGTGTTGCCCATGGCGTCCACCGAATTTTTGCTAAGATTCTCGATTACCCATTCGAAGAGTGGTGCGTGAACATTTACGAAGATCGTTTCAGACAAGGTAAAGACCTCCATGCGAATTTTAGATGATACCCGCGGACGAAGGTAGTTCACTACATTATTGATCAGCGTTACTACGTTCTCTCTTTTTAATGTAGGTGTTGAACCAATACTGGAGAAACGTTCAGTTACAATGCGCAATTTCTGGATGTCTTTCTCCAATTCTTCGACAACACCTTTCTCCTGCATGTCAGAATCTTCGCGGATCACTTCCATCCACGCCATGAGCGAAGATATCGGTGTCCCCAGTTGATGAGCTGTTTCTTTTGCCAAACCAACCCACACGCGATTCTGCTCGGCCATCTTTGAGTAATTAAAGGCCAGGAATGATATAAAACCGAAGAGTGCTATAACCGACAATTGTATATAGGGATACGCAATAAGCTGCTTGAGTAAAAAAGAATTTTTATAGTATATATACTGGGTGCCGAAGGCCTCGTTTGTTTGTGGGTCGCGCAGTGTTACCGTAATGGGCTCATACGTTTCTTTCATGATGTTCATCTGGTTCGCCAGAAAGTCATCCTTTCGTTTCTGCGACCAGGATTCTTCTACATCGAGGTTCCGGTGTGCCAGCACTTGTCCTTTTTCATCAGCCTGTATAATCGGTATCGAGTTGTTCTGAAATAGAATTTCCTGCGCTATGAAGTTTACATCACCGTAGGTGTCATCTTCATTGGCGGTATACTCGATAGCCTTTGCATAGAGTTGGACTTGCTGTCGCTCACGACCTTTTAGCTGATCGACCAGAATTTTAGTATAGTAAATAGAGCCGGCACTGATGAGGATGGAAACGATCAACACAACCCATTTGAAGGCTGTGTTGCTCTGATAAAAATCAAGTCCCGGGATGGATGATATCTTGCTCATTTCGTGACGTGAAAAATAAATAAAAAACCAGATGTATTTTATACACCTGGTTTTATTATCGTGAATTGTTATGCGAAGACTAGTTCTTCATCATAAACCATTTGGCAAGAACTTTATAATTTACTTTGGTGCCATGCATAAGAATACCCACGCGATAAATTCTTCCGGCTACCCACGTAGTAAGTATAAAACCACCAATCAATAAAACTACGGATAGCGCCAGTTGCCAGAACGGAACACCAAAACCAATGCGTCCCATCATCGCGATGGGAGAGGTAATCGGTATAATGGATAACCAAACACTGATAGGCCCATGTGGATCTTTCAGGATAAACATGAAGAGACTCATGTACGATATCAGCATGGGAATGGTGATCGGGAACATGAACTGCTGTGCTTCTGCCGGACTATCTACCGCAGAACCCACCGCAGCGAATAATGCTCCGTACAATAAATATCCACCGAGGAAATAGAACAGGAAGCTGATGCCGATCTGTATCCACGGAAGTGATGTAAATTCATTTATTGCCTTTAGTGTTTCCGAGGTTGCTGCGGCCTGTTGCGCAGCAGCTTCCGCTGAAATTTGTTGCATAGCCTGTTGTTGTGGAGTATCTACGCCCATCATGTCAACTACCACAAAGGTCAATGTCCCCATCAGTATAATCCAGATCAGAAATTGCAGCAAGCCTACGGAAGCAAGTCCTATAATTTTACCCATCATCAGTTGAAAAGGTTTTACTGATGAGACAATTACTTCTACAACCTTGCTTGTTTTTTCTTCTATAATTCCCTGCATAATCTGTGCACCATAAATAAAGATGAACATATACATCAGTATGCCACCTGCCATGCCTATACCCGAGAGTATAATGGAGTTGTTGGATTTTTCTTGTCCGCTATCGGTAAAGCTTACCGTGCTGATGTTCACATTTGTCTTCAGGCTATCGAGTAATTTCTGATCGATTCGCATGCGCTGCATTTTTAAATCTTTCAGTTGTGCTTCAAAAAGATTTTCAATGCCGGAGATGTCTTCCATACTCGGTGATATCTTCGTGTAGAGTACAATGCCTTTCGGGTCTGATATATTTAGTTTCGGTATATATAGTAATCCGAAATCATCGGTGGCGCGATATGCAGTCTTGGCATCTTCCAGTGATCCTGTGAATTTTTTGAATATAAATTTTGAGGAATCGGGGGTGAACAGTGCAGACTCATCGATATAGTGCACTATTTCTTTTTCAGCATGCTTATCCTGTTCTTTGGCTATATATACCAGTAACCCGATTATAGCTGGGAAGATGAGCGGGATGAGAATGGTAGCAATGAGAAATGATTTTTTCTGAACGCGATTCAAAAACTCACGTTGTGTAATCAGCCATATCTTATTCATCGGAACCTCCTTTAACTAACGTTATAAATATTTCACTCATGGTAGGCACTTTTTCAACAAAGCTGTGTACCTCGGTAACTTCGGTGAGGTCGCGTATAAGTTTATTGGGGCTTGTGTTTTCGTTCACCTTGATTAATGATCGGAAGTAGGTGTCTTCTAAATTTTTTTGTTCCAGCAGTTCATACTTCGCTGGCAATGTAAATGCTCCTATATGTTCAATAGCAAAGGTGCCGGTACGATACGTGGCCTTTACTTGCTTCTTGGAGCCCTCCAGAATCTTTTTCGATTTGTTTATCAATGCAATGTGGTCGCACAGATCTTCTACGGTTTCCATGCGGTGTGTAGAGAAAATTATAGTGCATCCGCGCTCTTTCAGTTCGAGTATCTCCTTCGTGATAAGTTGTGCATTTACCGGGTCGAAACCAGAGAAGGGCTCATCGAGAATGATAAGACGTGGCTCATGCATTACGGTGCTGATGAATTGTATTTTCTGAGCCATACCTTTACTCAGATCTTCTACCTTCTTATTCCACCAATCTGTGATCTCGAATTTTTTTATCCAGGCTTTACTCTTGTCAACAGCCTCTTTTTTGCTGAGGCCCTTTAGCTGCGCAAGGTATGTGAGCTGTTCGCCCACTTTTAATTTTTTGTAGAGCCCTCGTTCTTCAGGCAGGTAGCCAATGGTGCCGATGTGTTTTGCCTGAAGCCTTTCTCCGAAGATTGAGATTTCTCCGCTATCGGCGGTAATGATTTGATTAATGATGCGGATGAGTGTGGTTTTACCGGCTCCGTTCGGTCCCAGCAATCCGAAAATAGTTTGCTGCGGAATGGTAAGACTCACCTCATCAAGCGCTACATGATTGGTGTAGCGCTTCGTTACATTGCTGGCAGTTAATGCTTCCACGTAGGTTGAGTGTTAATACTGGATAAGTTAGTATCAATACTCGCCAAAGAATTACTGAACCGGAAGCTAAAAACTTTAAAAACTTGAAAGCAGCCACAAAAGGCTGCCGTGCGATTATAACGCTATTGCTGACTTTCTTTGAAGATGATGTTGCCCATAGAAACATCGAGATCGAACGTCATGGCGTTCTTGGAGTCTTTGTTATAGGCTGCATTGGCAAACGTGTCATCGCTAATTTTGATGAGACTTGCGGGCACTTTTACACTGCACAACCATGAGTCGTGTATCTTCACCAATACAGGAGTTTCTTTGCTCGGAAGAATGATAATAAGATTACCCGCACCAACACTTCCTTTTACTTTATTTTTCACCAATGGCTTGTGGCTGAAGTCGAGTGTCATGTTGCCAAAGCCTACATCCGCCATTACTACGCGCGTGCGCGAAAGATTTAAATTTTTAACGTTAACAGATCCCAAATCAACTTTAACAAAAAAAGTATCCATATCGATCTGGTTCTCCAGCGATGAAGCGTAACCAACATTCACGTTGGCGCTGCCGGAATTGATCTTGAGTTTTTTAATAGCCAGTCCCGAGAGGTCTACGTTCGCGTTACCAACACCATAATTCAATTCCAGATAATAGGGCTTCATATCCGTGAGGTACATCTTCCAGAGTTTGTCACCGGAAGTTTTTTCAGCGGCACCAAAAAAGTTAGCAGATATAGATTGACCTAAACTCTCCGTCTGGTTTTCTTCCAGGTTGAGTTGTACTTCGCAGGTCTTGCCTTTTACTTCTTTTCTGAAATTATGAGCGTAAGCGGTTTCCGTCTGATTGCTGAAAACATTTAATATTTCCGGATTCTGGCTCGGCTTGATATAGCAATTGCCACTATTGGCTTTGAGACTAAGCCTGATATTTTCGCACGATTGGGTGTCTTCTACAGTAAATTGCTTCTTAATCTGCCCGCATACCGCCACCGTCAGCGCAATTCCGCAACATGTTAACCAAATCTTCTTATGCATGCTGAATAATTACGGCCTCACTGTCCGTAGGTTACATGGTGTAAGGTTAAACGTTAAATTAAAGCAAAAACCCCGCTTTAACTTTTAATTAAAACGGGGTTCGTTGATAAAAGGATTATATTTTTTAATTAAAATACTCTTTCATTCGCTCAAAAAAGCCCTTTTCACTTCCATCCGGGTGAGGTTGGAAATTAATTGACTCACGCAAACTCTCCAATTTTGCCTTTTCTTCGGATGTCAGTTTTTTTGGCGTCCAGACGTTTACGTAAATCAATTGATCGCCTGTTTCATAGCCGTTAATGTCTTTAAGGCCTTTCCCACGCAATCGAAGGATTTTTCCGCTTTGCGTGCCCGGTTCAATCTTGATTTTAACCTTGCCGGTAACAGAAGGAACTTCCACCGAAGTGCCTAACGCAGCATCAATAATACTGATGTAGAGTTCGTAAATCAGGTTGTTGCCATCGCGTTTCAGATGCTTGTCTTCCTGTTCTTCGATCACAATGAGTAAATCACCGGCAACACCGCCCGGGGCTTCGTTACCTTTGCCTGACATGGCGAGTTGCATGCCATCGCCAACACCCGCTGGTATTTTTACATTGAGAATTTCTTCTTTCGAAACAAGACCGGAGCTATCTACACCTGCCGGACGCTTATCAATGATTTGACCTGAGCCATCGCAGTTTGAGCAAGTCGTTGCTGATACCATCTGACCGAGCATGGTATTAACAACTTTTTTAAGTTGACCTGATCCGTGGCAGGTAGGACATGTTTTAAACGTTACACCTTCTGCGCGAACCAGGCGATTTACTTTGATCTTCTTCTCAACACCGTTGGCAATTTCATCTAACGATAATTTTAATTTGATGCGCAGGTTCGTGCCTTTACGCTGGCGTCTTCCGCCAGATGTACCGCCACCTCCAAAGAAACTATCGAAAGGACTTCCTCCTCCGAAGATATCTCCGAACTGACTGAAGATATCCTCCATGTTCATATGGTGACCACCGTAACCACCACCATTGCCGGGCATGGAATGTCCAAAGCGATCGTACTTGGCGCGCTTGTCGGTATCACTCAATATTTCGTAGGCTTCGGCAGCTTCCTTGAATTTCTCTTCTGCTTCCTTATTGCCCGGGTTTTTATCCGGGTGGAATTGGATAGCTACTTTTCGGTAAGCTTTCTTAATCTCCTCTTGTGTGGCTCCCTTGCTTACGCCCAGTATTTCGTAGTAATCTCTTTTGGTAGACATGTCTTGGTATATATATTAAAAGTGTTTGATAACCGCGGGTGCTACAGGCTAGCTGCCTACAACCACCTTCGCGAACCGAATCACTTTTTCGTTCAGTAAATATCCTTTCTCTACTACATCTACGATCTTGCCTTTCAGCTTTTCGTCAGGAGCTGGTATCTGGGTGATGGCTTCGTGCAGATCAGGATTAAACTCTGAACCTGCGCCAGCTTCCATTGTTTTTACTCCGTACTGATCGAGTGTTTTCTTGAATTTATTATAGATCAGGAAGAACCCTTCCAGCTCTTTTGAGTCTTTATCTTTAAATGATTTCTCTGCTCTTTCAAAATCATCCACCACCGGCAACAATGCTTTCAGCAATTGCTCGTTGGCTGACTGAATCATCTCGAGTTTTTCCTTCGCTGTTCTGCGTCTGAAATTTTCAAACTCGGAGTACAGGCGAATGTATTTATCTTTTTGTTCAGCAATTTCACCCTGAAGTTTGGCAGTATCGGTCTGGTCTTCCTTTACATTCTTCGCGTTTTCAGCTGAAGATTCAGGCAGATTGTCAGCGACTTCTGCGGTGTTTTCTGAAGCTATCTCTTCGTTTTGATTCATATCTTTTTCTTCTGCTTGATTTCCCATGATAACGGCCTTTTAAAAATTGATTAAAGCGCAAATGTCAACAATTTTGCCAAAGGTATTTTAATGCCAAACTGACATTTTGAGATATGAGGCGGAGGGAGGCCCCAAAAATGATTTTAGCGCACGGGATTTATTTCGTTCTCACAAACAGCTAATGGACTAATGAAGATGTCTCCAGATCAGATCCTTTAATTCTGTTATGCCTTGCTGTGTGATGGAGGAAATAAAGAGCGTAGGGAGATCGGTTGGGAGTTCGCGTCTTATTTCCGTCTTGAGTTCTTCATCCAGCATGTCTGACTTGGATATAGCCAGCAATCTTTTTTTATCAAGAAGCTCGGGATTATACTTACGCAACTCGTTCAGCAAAATGTCATACTCGGTTTTAATGTCACGAGCATCTGCCGGAACAAGAAAGAGCAACAATGAATTTCGTTCGATGTGACGGAGGAAGCGAATCCCCAATCCTCTTCCTTCTGCTGCGCCTTCAATAATTCCCGGTATATCAGCCATAACAAAGGAACGATCATCACGATAGGGCACAACGCCCAGGTTGGGCGTCAACGTAGTAAAAGGATAGTCAGCTATTTTAGGTTTAGCTGCAGAAACAACCGAGAGCAAAGTAGATTTACCTGCATTGGGGAATCCAACAAGACCAACATCGGCCAGTAATTTTAGTTCGAGTATTACCCACTCTTCAACACCGGCTTCACCGGGCTGCGCATATTGAGGTGCCTGGTGTGTTGGCGTAGCGAAGTACGCATTACCTTTTCCGCCACGTCCACCGGGAGTAAGTATAAATTCCTGTCCGTCTTCCGTGATCTCGCAGCGTATGTGGCCAGTCTCGGCATCGCGTGCTACAGTACCAAGCGGCACCTGTATAATTTCATCTTTACCATCAGCACCGGTACGATCTTGTTCTTCGCCCGGATTACCGTTGCTGGCGATGACGTGCTTCCTATACTTCAAGTGAAGCAGTGTCCAGTGCTGCGAATCACCACGCAGAATTACGTGGCCACCGCGACCACCATTGCCACCATCAGGACCGCCCTTCTGTACAAATTTCTCTCGGTGAAAATGCAAACATCCTGCGCCACCATGCCCCGAGCGTGAACAGAATTTAACGTAATCAATGAAGTTGGGTGAAGACACTTGCTGCTTATCTAATTATACCAGTAAACTTTTATCTATTTCAGCACAGATGTTCTTGAAGATATCTTCGATCTCGCCAACACCAATTACGGAAGCATATTTGTTGTGCTCTTTATAGTACTGGGCAACGGCTACCGTTTCAGCTTTATAAACAGCAATTCTGTTTTCAATTACTTCAGGCTTTGCATCGTCCGGACGATTTTCTTTCGTAGCACGGTCAGCCAATCTTTTTTTAAGTTCTTCTTCCGGAACGACAAGCTCGATCAGAACTTTTATAGGAGCTTGCTTCGAAGCCAATAATTTATCCAGCGCTTCTGCCTGTGGAATAGTGCGTGGGAAACCATCGAAGATTGTTCCACTGGTGGAACCGCTGCTTTTAATCTTGTCATCTACCATGTCAATCACTACCTGATCCGGAACAAGATTACCCTTATCCATATACCCCTTTGCCAGTTGGCCGAGCGGAGTTCCTTCTTTCAAATGTTTTCTGAAAAGATCTCCGGTGGAAATGTGTGTGAGCGAATACTTCTCAATGATCTTGGTGCTCTGGGTACCTTTGCCTGCGCCCGGAGGGCCAAAGAGAATAATGTTAATCATTTCTGCTTACGGTTATTAGTGATTGAGATGGGTTTTAGATTTGTTAAAGCTGACGAAGATAAGGAATGATCTTTCGATTTTTAAATTCACGATATACGAATTTTTTATGCTTTTGCCTCTGTTGCAGCCTCTGCAGCAGGCGAAGCTTTATAAATTTCTTTCAGATTCCGGCCTAGGCCATCGTAATCCAGGCCATAGCCCACTACAAATTCATGATCGATTTCAAAGCCTACATACTTTACAGTAAGCATCTTGTCGCGTGCCGGCTGCTTGCGCAGTAACGACACTACTTCAACCGACTTGGTGCCAAGACCTTTCAACTCTTCAATAATCTTCTGAAGGGTAAGTCCGGTATCGACAATATCTTCAACCAGGATAACATCCTGATTAAATAAACTTGCTTCGAGGCCGATCAATGTTTTTAACTGGCCGGATGAACTTACAGCACCGCCATACGATGACACCTTTACAAAAGATACCTTGCAGGGCACCTCGATATGCTTGATCAGGTCGGCAGCAAAAACAAATGAACCATTCAGTATCGGCAGAAATACAGGTGTTTTTTCTTTATAATCTGTATTGATCTGCGAGGCCAGCGTTCTTACTTTTTCCTGAATTTTTGATTTGTTGATGAACTGCTTGAACTGTAAATCTTTGATCTGCATACACACCCCTTTGGTTAAGGGAGCGCAAAGATAAAAGAAAAATCGGGAGCAGAATTTCAGAATTTTGAGTCATTCGAAATTTCATGCGCACCGTCAAGTATACTTCGGTATACTTCGTTTTGATTTAGTACGTATCATTTAATGCAAAATCATTTTTACGATACATCCATTTGCCCTGTGTGAAGTCCGGTATTTCTACCGTTTCTCCTCCCAAACGGATCGATGTTTCTGATAAAGGTGTGATAGCGCTCCACGTTACAGCATCATACACATCCTGTGGCGTATTTACTTTTCTTTTCACGGCCTCAATAAAGGCGTTGAGCACAAACCAATCCATACCACCATGACCGGCACCGGCAGCATCGTTGCCATATTTTTTCCAAAGCGGATGATCATATTTATCAAGCCACTCTTTGGCGTTCTCCCACTGATGCGGATTTTTACTTTTGCCTTCTATATAGATCGACTGGTTTACGTCCATCCATATACCATTCGTGCCCTGCACGCGAAAACCCAGTGAATAAGGCCGTGGTAAATTAGTATCGTGTTGCAATAATATAGTTTCGCCATTCGCACACTTGATCATGGTAGTAACAATATCGCCCAGCTTGAATTCTACTTTTGTGTTGGGATGATTTTCGCCTCCTACTTTTTTAATATAGTCATGAAGACCGCGTGATTTAGTTGAATACGAGACAAGCTCTGTTAAGCGATTGCCGCGATTTATATCGATCATCATTGCTACAGGCCCTATACCATGTGTAGGGTATAGATCTCCGTTTCTGTTTACAGAGTGCAAGGTGCGCCAGGTCGCTTCTGAAAATCCTTTCTCGCCAAATTCAACACCACCACCGTAAGGCTGTTTGCCATCGTTGAATTTTACTTCGCGCAAATCATGCTGATAGCCGCCTTGTAAATGAACAATCTCTCCGAATATATTTTGACGTACCATGTTCAGTACAGCCATTACATCTCTGCGGTAACATACATTTTCCAGCATCATCAACGGCATGCCTGTACGCTCGGATGTATGCACCAGTTGCCAACATTCTTCAATCGTCAAGCCGGTAATTACTTCGCAGCCTACATATTTTTTAGCATTCATCGCATCAATACACATTACCGTGTGCCACTCCCACGGTGTAGCAATGACCAAGGCATCTATATCTTTATTGTCGAGTAATTTTTTATAGCCGAATGGTCCTTCCAGAATTATCTGAGGCATTGGTTTGCCGCTCTGTTTTACAAGCTCTTTGCTCATATCCATCATGCGTTGCTGAACATCGCATAAGGCGACTACTTCAACATCGTTTCTTCGTAAAGCAAGTTCAAGGTGATTTTGTCCGCGGAGGCCAACGCCTATAAATCCAAGTCTTACTTTCGGCTCTTTATCTTTAGCAAATACAACGGATTCAGGTAGTGCCGATAGTGCAATGCCGGTAAGTGCTGCTGTTTTAATAAAGTCTCTGCGGGTTGATGCCATGGTGGTTGAAGTTTTTGCGTAATAAATTCAGGAAACAAAACAGCGTTTCCAATATGTTTTATATTTAAATTTTACAAAAGATGAAAAAGTTGTTATCCCGTCCTCCCAGAACTATTATGGAAGTATACTAAGATGCTCCCGGAAGGAACGTTGGCTGAATTAATTGACGGAAATATTTATATGTCCCCTTCACCTATTCGAGAGCATCAGCGTATCATCGCTATACTTTCTTCTAAAATGATTTGTTTGCAGAAGAGACAAAGCCGGAGAAGTATATACGGCACCTTTTGACGTATACCTGGATGAGCATTCCAATGCCGTGCAGCCGGGTATAGTGTTTGTATCAGCGGCAAAGCTTTTTATTATTGACCGCTATATTCACGGTGTGCCTGACCTGATCGTTGAAGTACTATCCCATGGTAATGAAGATCATGATCGTATCAGAAAGAAAGCTTTATACGAACGGTTCGGAGTTCGTGAATATTGGATTGTTGATGCAGCCACAAAAGATGTTACCGGTTATTTCCATCAGGATGGTAAGTATACGGAGACTGTAACCTGCGTTGGAAAAATTACATCACGCCTGCTGAATAATACATTTGAGTTTTAATGTAGATCAAAGATCTTTCATCAACCAGGTATATAAATCAATCATGCTTTTGATGTCGCGCTTATGCACCTTCTCATCAGGTGTATGCGGGTTGTGTTGAGGAGCGCCAACAAAACACCAGTCGAATGGATAAGGAGATACCTGTAACTCGCGGCCATCGCTGGAACCCATCCCTTCAACTTCAAGTTGATATTCTACTTTGCGTTTTTTAGCAATATCAATGATGCGATTAACATAACTCCTTCTTGGAATATTCCGGTCGCGCATCGAGATGGCTACGCCTTTACCATGATCAACACCGTCAGAAACCCATGTAATGTCTGATACAAGTGCCTGCTTTACCTTCCATTGTTCGTATATAAATTTGGCAAGGTATGGAACGGAGCCACCACCGTGTTCTTCCCATGTGCTGAACACAATAACACCATCCTTTAATGTCTCGGCTACTTTCAGCGCATTGTAAACACCCAGTCGGTTATCGAGGTAAGCAGATTCTATATAGTCTTTGGTATCGCGGAAATTTACTTTGTATGTAAGCTCGGTGCCGCGATCAATCTGCCTGCCGAATTTATAGAATGCGTGATTCTCCTTGTCAAATTCAAGTTCGCATTCAATCGGTCCGAGACTGTCTTCACCTACAAGCTTCGTTCCCATCTCTGCATCCGGACTTCCAATGGGTAATAGTTGATTATAGTATCGAACAGTGAAACCAATACTGTCGATGTGCGCAAAGATAGCCGTGCGTGGTTTGCCGAACTTTAGAATAATGTTGTCCTGAAATTCGTCACCATAATGTAGGGTTGGCTTCCCTTTCCATTTTCGTTTTTCTTTCTTGATATAGTTCAGTAAAAATTCCGTCATGCGGGTCTCCTTGCCGGAAGGTGCATGTATTTCGCAGAGTTGCTGGAGGAGTTTCATGTAAAAGTCCGAAAGTTTAGAAGTCCGAAAGTTAGTAAAGTCTGAAAGTAAAATGCCGGAGTTAAAAATGAACGTTGTCTTTTTTACTTCCGGACATTCGGACTTCTAAACTTCCCGACTATATTTAATTCGTATTGTTTAATAGTTCTTCTGCAACTTTATCCTAAATTTTGATTAGAAAAAAGTGACATCTATGGTTTTTAACCTCAGCGAGCAAAACTCGGTAGCCAATCAGTTCATTCTGGAATTAAGAGATAAGACTCTTCAGCAAGACCGAATGCGCTTTCGCAAGAATATGGAGCGGTTAGGAGAAATTATGGCGTATGAAGTTTCCAAGAAATTTCAATACACAACACGCATCGTTGAAACACCATTGGGTAAATCTCGTGTCAATATAGTGAAGCAACAGCCGGTGCTGATAACCATACTGCGGGCGGGCTTCCCATATTTTCAAGGCTTCCTTAATTTCTTCGATCAGGCAGAAGCCGGATTTGTAGGTGCGTATCGGAGAGAAAGCCTGCATGAGGTAAGTATAAAACTTGACTACGTTTCAACACCGTACCTGGAAGGACGCGATGTTATTCTGATCGACCCGATGCTTGCTACCGGACAGTCCATTATGGATTCGGTGAAGCAACTGACGAAAAGGGGAACACCCGGCCACATACATATAGTATCGTTAGTGGCTGCACCGGAAGGTATACGATTTTTAACACAACACATGAACACGCCATATTCGCTCTGGACCTGTGCGATCGATGAAAATCTGAACGATCAATTTTATATAGTGCCCGGTCTGGGCGATGCCGGAGACCTGGCCTATGGCACAAAACTTTGATATATACCACCAAGACACATAAACACGTAAACACCTACACACGCAAGAGACATGTTGGAGGAAATCATCAAAGCGATACCCATTTATTTTTCGACTATGCTCAAATTTATTTTGGGGCCATTGGGAGGTTATGCTGCCGGCTTAACGCTGGCGACTACCATCCTTATTACGGTGGCGGGTATGATGACCGTTGTATTTGCTTTTGCATTCTTTGGCGATTTTTTGCGTACAAAAGTTGTGGATCGCTTCTTCGCCAAACGAAAAAAGTTTTCAGATCGTAACCGTAAGTTTGTTGGCATCTGGAAAAAATACGGACTGCCCGGTGTTGCCGCACTTACCCCGGTGTTGTTAACACCAATCGGAGGAACACTGTTGGCGATCAGCTTCGGAGCGCCTCGCAATAAATTGATTTTGTATATGTTCATCAGCGCTTCTATATGGTCTGTTATCTTTAGTGGAGCTATATATTTTTTCGGTAACGAGGTCTTGCCCGATGTTATCAAACCCGATCCTATTCAATAAAAAAGGCGTTAGCATTTCGATTTTATAGCAGGCATAATATTTACAAGCCGATCAGCAGGTTAAGAAAAAAAACAATAACCGAATGAGAACCCTATTTGTAGTGAATCCGGTTTCAGGAGCTTCAAGTAACGACAAAGCTATTTTGTGTATTCACGAAAGAGCAGTTGCTACAGAAACGGATTTTAAATTCTGCTATACATCGGGCAACAACGATGCGGAAAATATACTTGAACAGCTGGAAGATTTTAAACCCGATCGCGTAGTAGCCGGAGGTGGCGATGGAACAGTTCAGTTGGTGGCGCGTGTTCTGATGGGGAAAAATATTCCCATGGCTATATTGCCTTTAGGTTCTGCAAACGGCCTGGCTACGGCTTTACAGATCCCTTCGCGTATAGAAGATGCTGTTGAGTTAAGCATGACCGGTAAAAATATACGGCCGCTTGATGTGCTGCGGTTCGACCGAAAACATTATTGCACACACCTGGCAGATATAGGTATTAACGCGCGCATGGTAAAACGCTACACAGAAGAAGGAGGAAGCGGTATGATCGGCTATATGAAATTTTTGCTGCAGTCAATTAAAGAAAGTCCGTTGCTAAACTATATCATTAAAACTCCGGAGGGTATATATCACAAAGAAGGGTACATGGTTGCCTTTGCCAACGCTCACATGTATGGCACGGGTATACATATATCTCAAGGTTCTGTATCCGATGGTAAATTTGAAATTGTAAATGTTGAACGTGTTGCACTGGATGCCGCGATCAAGGCAGGACTTACCAAGTTCAATGTATTTATAGACAAGGATATGTTTTCGGATGTGATCAGTTGCACGGAAGCAGATATTACAATTGATAAGCATGTGGATTTTCAGATTGATGGCGAGTATATGGGTGAGATCGATCGTTTACATATCGATATACTGTCATCGTATCTGCGTATAGTAACCCCGTAACGCGTGAGTAGAACCGCACCGATATTGTTAAGTTTTTATGCGCTGTCCAATGGCAAGTCGATGATGGCTATCGGGCAGCTTACTTATTCATCGCTACGCGATTTCAGTTTTAAAAATTACGGCCGAAGAAAAACGTTTCGTTCTATACTGGCTTTATACCGTACACGCTTTTTTGACCATGAAGCAATAGAGCTGGTATTTGATAAGGGCACCTATAAAACCATTACGGATGAAGCAGGTTCTTTCTTTCTGGAAGTGAACGATGCATCCAATATTCACGAACTTAAATCGATCAGGCTCATAAACGGACAATCTGTAGAAGTTGTAGAAGGATTATATACACCTGCAGTCCACACCGTACAGTCGGCCGAAATAATTGTATCGGATATTGATGACACACTGCTTCATTCGCACATCTCCAATAAGCTTTTAAAGTTCAGAACACTGCTGTTTACTTCAGTGGAGAAGCGCAAAGCTGTAAAGGAGATGATGAAGGTGATACATGATTTTGCCGATACCGGAATAGAACCTTTTTATCTCTCCAACAGCGAGCAGAATTTATACCCGCTTATCTATCGTTTTTTACGGAATAATAATTTCCCAAGAGGTCCGCTTTTTCTCAAGCAGATGCGGCACCTGCGCGATGTGTTTCGAAGAAAGGATATATTGAAACGTGACATTCACAAACTCACAACGCTCGAAAAATTACTTCGCTTCTTTCCGGATAAGAAGTTTATTCTCATTGGCGATAATACACAGAACGATCTGAAGATATATCTGAGTACAGCACAGAAATTTCCGGAAAGCGTACGGGCTGTCATCATTCGAAAAGTAATATCGCAACCGCTGGATAAAATTCTTTTCAATGAAGCTGCTGACAAATTCAAAACATTAGGCATCAGCTTTTTTTACGACAAATCTTTCCCGCACGGATTTGAATTGCGAAGTGTAGTGCAGTCTCAGCTATAGAGATATATCAATCGCAGACTTTATTTAGCATCCTCGTCTGGCAACATTTCAATGGTGTGGATGAGTACTTTTTTTGCTATAGCTTGTCCGGTTTTTGTAGCGGCCAATCCACCCAGTGCTGTTTCTTTATAGCGAGTCTCCATGCTTGATCCGATTTCACCCATTGCTTCAATCACTTCATCTACCGGTATAACGCTGCTCACATTGGCTAATGCAATTTGTGCTGAACTGTTCGCTATCGCTGCAGCACTCGCGTTGCGCACCACACAAGGCACTTCGACCAGGCCGGCAACCGGGTCGCACACCAGTCCTAACATACACTGTACTGTTATAGCCACCGCATTAAAGATCTGGTTCGTATCACCTCCCAGGCAATATACTATAGCACCAGAACCCATCGCTGCAGCTGTTCCGGTCTCGGCCTGGCATCCGCCTACAGCTCCGGCAATGGATGCACGCTGCTCCATAATCAAAGCTATACCAGCTGCAATAAGCATGGCCTCCAGAATTTTCTTGTCTTCGATCTGGTGAATCTCTTGTAATGTATAGAGTACACCGGGCATTATACCACTGGCCCCGGCCGTAGGGGCGGCAACAATACGGCCCATGCACGAGTTAACTTCTTTGGCAGCCAGCGCTCGCGAAATAAGCTGTTGAAATTCTTTTGATAGTACAGGTGTCGGGTAATTATATACTTTCTTCGCACCGTTGTTAATCATACCCGAACGCGAAGTCATATCTTCTTCAAGTCCCGTGCGCACGGCATCTTTCATTACCTGCCACGCCTGCGCTAAACCATCCAGTGTCTCCTGTTCACTTCTTCCTTTTTGGGTGTGCTCATACTCCAGCACAATTTGATGCAGCGACATGTTATGTTCGTTGCTATAGTTTTTCCAGCTTTCAAAAGATTCAAATAGAAAAGCCATACCAGGTGTAGTTTGTTTTCGAAAGTACGGTGTTTACAAGGGGCTTAGCAAGTTGTATTGTGTATCTAAAACGATTTAGCGGAATAATCGGTTCAAAAATGTAAGCGGTATACGCGCGATCAAAACTTATGATTATACTTGAAGTGAAATGAAAAAGTATTTCCTGATTGGTTTGCTATGGATAAGCCCTGTAGCCTTTGCGCAGGAGCAAAACTTCTGGCAGGTGTTGGCGCAGGTTGGGTTTGAAAATAAAAAAGACAAGAATGGATACGATGTTGAAGTGCCGGTGTTCAGTAAACATCTTAAAACTTTTCATGGAAAGAAGATCCGCTTGAAAGGGTATATCATTCCGTTGGAGGAGATGGGAGGACAGGGTAAATTTATGCTGTCATCTTTACCGTTTAATCTTTGTTATTTCTGCGGTGCTGCCGGGCCTGAAACTGTTGTGGAGGTTGATGCTGTTGATAAAGTAAAATTTACCACGAAACAGATTGTGATGGAGGGAACACTTATTCTTAATGATAAAGACCCGAATCATCACATGTATTTGCTGAAGTCTGCAATTTTGATCTAAACTATATATGCGCTTATTTCTATCCTTCCTTTTAATGATCGGAACTTCCGGTCATGTGTTTTCGCAGTCGTCAGACGAGTCTTCTATCAGACAGATATATAATGAAGAACTTGCGCGCGGCAAAAGTTACCAGATGCTCGAGTATCTCACCACGCACATTGGTGCGCGCCTCAGCGGTTCACCCGGAGCTGCCGCTGCCGTAGAGTGGGGACGACATGAGTTGGATAATTTTGCTGACTCTGTTTTTCTTCAGCCGGTTATGGTACCACACTGGGTTCGCGGACAAAAAGAAGTTGGGCGCGTAATCAATTCTAAAAAGCGTGGCGTTGTTGAAATGAATGTATGTGCTTTAGGTATGTCGGTTGGTACAGGACCTGCCGGTGTAACAGGAAGTATTGTTGAAGTAAAGTCGTTTGATGAACTGAAACAACTCGGCGAAAAAAATGTGAAGGGTAAAATAGTATTCTTCAACCGCCCGATGGATCCAACGAAGTTCAATACGTTCGAAGCGTATGGTGGTGCCGTTGAGCAGCGCGCACTCGGTCCGTCTGAAGCAGCCAAGTATGGTGCGGTAGGTGTAATTGTTCGTTCGATGGGATTGAACCAGGAAGATTATCCGCATACCGGTGGATTGCGCTATACACCAAATATAGCAAAGCTTCCCGCGATAGCGATCAGCACAAAACATGCCGACCTCCTGAGCAAAATATTGAAGGATGAAAAAGATATACAGTTCTACTTTGAGACACATTGCGAAACTTTGCCGGATGCACCGTCATTCAATGTGGTGGCGGAACTTGTAGGCTCTGAATTTCCCAATGAGATTATAGTAGTAGGCGGTCATCTCGATTCGTGGGATCTTGCACAAGGTGCTCACGATGATGGAGCGGGCTGTGTACAGTCGATGGAAGTACTACGACTTTTTAAAATGATCGGCTATAAACCGAAACGCACCATACGCGTGGTGTTGTTTATGAATGAAGAAAATGGTTTACGTGGCGGACTTGAGTACGCACGCCAGGCAGAGCTCAAAAAAGAAAAACATATAGCTGCACTTGAGTCGGATGACGGTGGCTTTACACCGCGCGGTTTTACCATGACTGCGTCAGAAGCAGTGCGTAGTAAAATTAAAGGCTGGAAACCGTTGCTGGAGCCTTATGGCTTATATGATTTTTCGCATGAAGGTGGAGGTGCAGATATAGGTCCGCTGCAAGCGCAAGGTGTACCGATCATCGGATTTTTACCTGACTCACAACGTTATTTTGATTATCACCACACGCAGGAAGATACCATCGACAAAGTAAGCAAACGCGAACTTGAACTGGGTGCCGCTTCCATGGCTTCGCTGATATACCTGATTGATAAATATGGTTTGTAGTTGCTGCGCAGGTATATACGCAGTGCCGATTTAATAGAAAGTAAAAATCCTCACGCTAATCTTATAGGTTCGTGAGGATTTTTTATTTGATGTCGTTTACTGAAATATATGTTGGTTGAGTAGAGTGACTACGTAATCATATCTGCTACAATCTTCCATACACCATTTTCCTTTTTCCAGATGCGAAGGTAGTTCGCATTGCCGGTCTTCTGTCGCCCCGCATCCTGCTTCACTATATTTACCGTGCCATAGGTAAATCCCATGTCTCCGGCCGGAGATACAATTGTTTCTGCAGGCGTAAAGCTGAAAACATCTGAAGTCTTGCATACTTCTTCCACAGATGTTGATGGAAATTTATTCTGTCTGAAGAATCTTATTTCAGCAGAAGCGTGATGTGTATATGCTTTCAATATATCCGTTGGAGATTCTTTTATAAAGCTATCCTCAATGGCTGTCAATTCATCTTTAAAACTTTTGGCAGCAGGCTTTGATGGCTGCGAGGGTATATTTGAAGTTGTTACCGTGTGTCCATCGACAGCATACGTTTCATGACTGATCCCTGCATCGATTAAAATTTTCCATTTGCCGTCAGCTTGTTTTCTCCAAACGGTTATATACTCACCAAAGGCCGTTGGAGTCTCTTTTTTATTCTTGCTATAGCTCCACGGTCCTGTGGTATACCCGAAGTCTCCCGATGTTGAAATGTCGGCATATACCGGTTGCCAGTATAGCCAATCAGTGCCCGGCTGTAATTTTTCCCAGAAGGGTTTCGCTTTGGTTATACCAGGCGAGAAAGATATAGACTCGTCAATGAGGTTGGCGAGAAAAGCATCGCGGGTATTTTTCTCTTTGGCCATCCGGGCGAATGCACGCTCGGCATCTACCAGCGATTGTAAATCCTTGTTCGAAAATTCTTGTGCTTGTGCCAGAAAGAAGGTAAAGATCGTTACTGAAAGTGAGAGGAGTTTTTTCATAACGCTTTGTCTTAAGTTGATTTTTATAATCCTACTTCTCCGAGTATCACGGCATTCTCGAGAATATAGATCATCTGGTCAGGATTGCGATCGTTCAGCATCAGTGTGCCTTGTATCTCAATAGGCTTCTCGGTATAGGTTACAGCTTTTGTTGTGAATACTTCCACAACAGTCTCCGGACCGCCAACACCGCAGAAGAAACATGCATTCAATGGGAGCGATGATAACATGAAGTGGTTGCCTTTAATACCGTTCTCAAACGGAACCATATAGCCTGGCAGTGTAACCTTTTTTCCATTCAGCGCTTTTACAGCATCTGTAAATATAGGTTTATCCACATCGCCCAGTCTGTCTTGTGTTTTTTCGAACTTGATGTTGTATAGCTTGGGCCACACCAGTGAAGGGAAACCTTTATAGGTGCTTGTCTTTTGGCTGAAGGCGGATAACGCGATTCCGCTGAAGACAAGTATTACGAAGAAAGTCTTGTATAATGTTCCTGATAATTTCATAGGTCTGCAATTACATCGCACGAATGTCTTCTAAGTCCAACTGCGATCAATACTCAATAAATATACAACGAGAAAACTGTGCCATGTTTATCGTTACACAGTGCGTTGATTTAAAACGAAAAAGTCCCTTTTGCAGATTTACAAAAGGGACTTTTTATTGGGATTCAATTACGCTGTAACTGACTCTTCTTTTGACGTATATTCTTCTATCGGTAAGCAACTGCAAACCAGGTTGCGGTCACCATACGCATTGTCTACACGACTTACGCTTGGCCAGAATTTAGCTTCGCGCACAAATGGAAGTGGATAAGCAGCTTTACTTCTGCTGTACGGTCTTGTCCACTCATCGGCAGTAATTACAGCGGCTGTGTGAGGAGCAAGTTTCAGTACGTTCTGCTCTTTGTCAGCTTTACCTTCTTCTACTTCGCGAATCTCGTTGCGTATCTCGATGAGCGCATCCACAAAGCGATCGAGTTCTTCCTTCGGCTCGCTTTCCGTTGGCTCGATCATTAATGTACCGGCTACCGGGAATGAAACCGTAGGAGCGTGGAAACCATAGTCCATCAAACGCTTCGCTATATCTTCTACTTCTATACCTGCTTTCTTGAAATCGCGGCAGTCTACGATCATCTCGTGTGCACAACGTCCGTTGGTGCCGGTATATAGAATCTTGAAGTGACCTTCCAGGCGATTCTTTATATAGTTAGCATTGAGTATAGCATACTTCGTAGCGTTGGTCAGACCATCGCCACCCATCATTGCGATATAGGCGTATGATATCGTTAATATACTGGCACTGCCCCAAGGTGCTGCTGATACCGCGTGGATTGCTTTATCGCCACCAGTCTTTACAACGGCATGGCCAGGCAAATATGGTTTCAACTTATCGTTGCAGCAGATAGGACCCATGCCAGGGCCACCACCACCGTGTGGTATACAGAATGTTTTGTGCAGGTTCAGGTGACAAACATCGGCACCGATCGTTGCTGGTGAAGTAAGTCCAACCTGTGCGTTCATGTTGGCACCATCCATATATACCAGACCGCCATTCTTGTGAATGGTTTCGCAGATCTCCATGATCGACTCCTCAAACACACCGTGTGTAGAAGGATATGTTACCATGAGACATGAAAGTTTATCTTTATACTGTTCTGCTTTTGCTTTCAGATCAGCAACATCAATTTTACCTTCTTCGTCAGATTTCACTACAACTACATCCATTCCTGCCATTACAGCACTCGCAGGGTTTGTTCCGTGTGCAGAAGCCGGGATCAATGATATAGTTCTGTGTCCTTCGTTACGATCTTCGTGGTATGCACGAATCACCATCAAGCCTGCATACTCACCTTGAGCACCACTGTTTGGTTGAAGTGATACACCCGTGAAGCCTGTAATTTCTTTTAACCAGTTTTCGAGGTTGGTAGTAAGTTCTGCATAACCCTGTGCCTGATCAGCCGGAGCGAATGGATGTATATTTCCAAACTCAGGCCATGTTACCGGAATCATCTCAGCGGTAGCATTCAGTTTCATAGTACATGATCCCAGGGAGATCATCGAGTGTACCATGGAGAGATCTTTATTCTCGAGGCGCTTGATATAGCGCAGCATCTCGTGCTCAGAGTGGTGCGTATTGAAAACAGGATGCGTGAGGAACGTTGACTTACGGATGAGTGCAGCCGGCCAGCCAATAGCTTGTCCGTTGAAAGTAATGCTGGCTGCTTTTTTATTTTCCGCTGCTGCAAATATTTCGAGAATGTTCTTTACATCTTCGGTTGATGTTGTCTCATCCAGCGATATACCAACGTGGTTATCGGCATAGTAACGGAAGTTGATTTCGCGTTTTACAGCTTCCCGTTCAATAGCCTTCTTGTCGCCTACAGCAATCTTTAAAGTATCAAAGTAATTTTCATTTACTTGTTTAAAGCCAAGTGTCTTCAATCCAGAGTCGAGTGATTTGGCAAGCGCGTGGATACGACCTGCTATTTTTTTCAAACCTTCTGCACCATGATATACAGCGTACATACCGGCCATTACTGAAAGAAGAACCTGTGCGGTACAGATGTTTGAAGTTGCTTTCTCTCTGCGGATGTGTTGCTCGCGTGTCTGCAAGGCCATGCGATATCCCGGATTTCCGGAAGCATCGATGGATGCACCTATAATTCTTCCCGGCATCTGGCGTTTAAAGTCATCCTTCGTAGCGAAGAATGCAGCGTGAGGTCCGCCAAAACCCATCGGTACACCAAAGCGTTGTGATGATCCTACAACAACATCAGCTCCCATTTCTCCAGGCGATTTCATGAGTACCAGGCTCATCAGGTCTGCGGCCATCACCGTATATACATCTTTCTCGTGTGCAGAAGCATTGAATGATGTATAGTCTTTTACTTCACCATTACCGTTCGGGTTCTGAACAAATACAGCAAAGAGATTGGCATCAGAAAGATCAAGAGTATTAATATCACCTACTACGAGTTCTACGCCAATCGGTGTAGCACGTGTTGTTAGTAAATCTATAGTTTGAGGAAACGCGTTCTGATCAACAAAGAATTTATGTGCATTCTTTTTCGAAGCCTTGCGTGAAGCATAGAGCAGGTGCATGGCTTCAGCTGCAGCGGTGCCTTCGTCAAGCAACGATGCATTCGCGATCTGCATGCCGGTAAGATCAATGATCATGGTTTGATAATTGATCAGCGCTTCCAAACGTCCTTGTGCTATTTCTGCCTGGTACGGAGTATAGGCTGTATACCATCCCGGGTTTTCAAGAATGTTACGCAAGATTACGCCCGGTGTTATCGTGTTATAATATCCTGTACCAATAAATGATTTATAAACTTTGTTTTTGGAAGCAAGTTTTTTGAACTCCTGGAGGAACTGATATTCTGACTGAGCCGCAGGAAGATTCAAAGGTTTTTTTAGCCGGATAGCCGAAGGTATGGTTTGTCCGATCAGTTCATCGATCGATTTCGCCTTGATGACTTTCAACATTTCTTCAGTCTGGTGCGCATCCGGGCCAATGTGTCTGCCTTCAAATTTTTCGGTGTACTGGGAGTCAATATTCATTTTACGTGTTGATTTTCAGTTTACTAGGTTAATGAGCTATGAGCCTGAGTTATTGGCGCACAAAGGTAATATTTCGTTATGTAGTCCGGAAGCAGGGAAGTCCGGAAGTCAGGAAGTAAATCCATAAATATTTTAAGCGGCAGTATTTTATTTCCGGAACTTTTCGTTAACGCTTTGACTCTCGGTCTTCCGATTTCCGGTCTTTTGATCTTTCCAACTTTTTACTTTTCAACACCCGGTCTTTCAATGTTCGGTATTTCGTCTTAACAAAATCCTCTTCATATTGCCGGGATAATTCAAACTCATTAGACCATGAAGAAACTTATTTGCATGGCGCTGGTGCTCTTTACTGCCAGTCGTCTGCTTGCTCAGGATCAGGTCGCCAAAAAATATGGTGATCAGATTACTCCTGCTGATCTCAAAGAAAACTTATCCATTCTTGCTTCCGATGCTATGGAAGGTCGCGAGACCGGAAAGCGTGGACAAAAAATGGCTGCTGCTTTTGTTAAGGCAAATCTCGAAGACTTCGGCCTGACAGCTCCTGTAAACGGAGGATACTATCAGCCGGTAGAACTTTATACCAGTGTACCAGGCGACATCTATATCAAAGCCGGACAAAATAAATTTTTAAACTTCCAGGATGTAGCTTTCTACGGCTCGTCTGATTCCGGTGGAGAAATTTCATTGCCGGTTGTATTTGCCGGTAAAGGTCGTAAAGAAGATTTCGACCAGGTAAATGTTGAAGGCAAAGCGGTGATATTACAGTTGGGAGCTGAAGAGAATTTCCGCGGGCCTATCTCGATCGCGCGTGAACGCAAAGCAAAATTGATATTGGTATATCATGATGATGCGAATGCATTCAAAGAATTAGTGGGACAGCTTAAAGACTATATGGGCAACGGCATTATGTCGTTGAAGAAGCCTGAGCCTGTTGCGCAGAATGCAGGTGTGTTCTTTGTATCGCCTGATGTAGCAACCAAAGTGTTGAATACAACCAGTGATAAACTTGCCAAAGCTATTACTGGTAACAGTCTCAAGAAAGTCAAGGCTGGTACTATCGCCTATAAAACTGCTATGGATGTTAGAGTTTTAAAGAGCGACAACGTGATGGGTTATCTGGAAGGAACTGATAAGAAAGATGAACTGCTGGTGATTTCAGCACACTACGATCACATCGGTAAACTTAGCGGAACAGAAGGAGATCTGATAAACAATGGTGCTGACGATGACGGTTCAGGGACTGTATCAGTATTGCAACTCGCAAAAGTTTTTGCTCAGGCAAAGAAAGAAGGTAAAGGACCAAGAAGAAGTATACTCTTCCTGTTGGTGACGGGTGAAGAAAAAGGTTTGCTCGGCTCAGACTATTATACGCAACACCCTGTGTTTCCATTGGAAAAAACTGTAGTCGATCTGAATATTGATATGGTTGGTCGCAGAGATCCTCAGCATAAAGACAGTGCTCCATATGTATATGTTATCGGCTCTGATAAGTTATCAACCGAGTTGCATAACCTGAATGAGAACACAAACAAGACGTATACGAACCTCATATTTGATTACACGTACAATGATCAGAACCATCCTGACAGACTATATTACCGCTCTGACCACTGGAACTTCGCGAAGAATAATATTCCTATCGTATTCTACTTCGATGGTATACATGAAGATTATCACAAGCCGAGCGATGAAGTAAGCAAGATTGAATTTGATCTGCTCGCAAGACGTGCACAATGTGTATTTTATACTGCGTGGGAAATTGCCAATCGCGAAACACGCATTCAGGCGGATAAGAAGTAATGAAATATATACTTTGTATGTAATAGAAAAGCGGGTTATGAACCCGCTTTTCTTATTATTATTAAAATGAAATGATAAAGTATATCTAATCCAGTGGAACGTTTACGTGGCGTTCAGCATGATAGCTTGAACGAACCAACGGACCAGACTCTACATATTTCAATCCGCGCTTCAATCCTTCTTCCTTATACATTTCGAACGTATCGGGGTGTATAAACTCGGCAACTTCCAAATGCATTTTGGTAGGCTGTAAATATTGACCAAGCGTAAGGATCATTAACCCGTTTGCAGCAAGGTCATCCATCGCTTTGAATACTTCTTCCTTGGTTTCACCTAAGCCCAGCATGATACCAGTCTTGGTGCGCATACCTGCTTCGCGAATTCTTTTTATTTGTTCGAGGCTTCGTTCATATTTAGCCTGCGGGCGAACCATGCGATAAAGTCTGCCAACGGTTTCCATATTGTGCGAAACAACTTCCTGCTTGCCTTCGATCATCCGATAGAGTGCATCCCAGTTTCCTTTTGTGTCGGGTATAAGCGTTTCGATGGTTGTTTCAGGACTTACCTTTTTAGTTTCTACAACGGTTTGGTACCAGATCTCGGCACCACGGTCTTTCAATTCATCACGGTTTACAGAAGTAATAACAGCGTGTTTAACGCCCATCAGTTTGATTGCTTCCGCTACTCGCTTGGGCTCTTCCACGTCATATTCAGTAGGTCTTCCGGTTGCTACGGCACAAAATGTACAACTGCGCGTACATACATTTCCGAGAATCATAAACGTAGCTGTACCTGCTCCCCAGCATTCTCCCATGTTCGGGCAATTACCGCTTTCACAAATCGTATGAAGTTTATAATTGTCAACCAGCTTCCGCACTTTAGCATATTCTGGCCCCACCGGTAATTTTACACGCAACCAGTCTGGTTTACGTTTGCGGGTCTCTTCCTGCGATATGACGGGTAATTCGATCATGAGATGAATAGTTAAGCGTTATCGGTTATCCGCAAGTTGTATCTCCAGGTAACCGATAACATTTAACGGATATTACTTTCCAATAAGTTCCTTGTATTGTGCTGCTGAGAGAAGTTCGTCAGTTGAGCCGGTGATCTGTAATTTGATCATCCAGCCATCACCGTACGGATCTTCGTTTACTTTTTCAGGGCTGCCATCCAGTATAGAGTTAACTTCCAATACTTTACCTGCAATCGGCATATATAGGTCTGATACCGTTTTTACAGCTTCTACTGTTCCGAAAATATCATGCGCGGCAACATCCTGACCTACCGTAGTAATATCAACATAAACGATATCGCCCAGTTCGCTTTGAGCAAAATCGGTAATGCCCACGATGGCTGTATTGCCGTCAATTTTAATCCATTCGTGATCTTTCGTGTACTTCAGTCCTTCCGGGATGTTCATGATGCGTTAAAGTTTTTAGGTGCGGGCAAAAATAAGCAAAGTTTATAGGTTCCAAAACGGATTCAGGATGCAAGATTAAGCCAGCCTATTGGCTGACTTGAATATTTCCTGCATCCTGAATAGTTTTTTATTGTGCCAAGCTGAATCGCACCTGGGCACCAAAGCGTGTGGTTGCTCGGCGGAATGAGTTGGATACCATCGGTTCGTTGATGGTGCGCTCAAAGTATAACTGTATGTTCAGCTTCTGGTTTACGACATAGCTGATGTTGGGGCGAAGCTGGAAGTTGATGTTACCGTTCGTAACAATGTTCAGCTCTTCAATCTTCCGTTGAATAGTTTTAGTGTTGGCCACCGTAACGTTCATGCGGAATGTAACATCGTTCTTCAATACAACCGTGCGGCCTTGTGATTTGAACGGAAGCTTCATGTTGTTCTTCGTATAGCCCAATTCAAAGGAAAAATCTTTACTGTTCAATTCGGTGATCTGTGCATTTGAAATGTTCAGTGCTAGATCCCGTTTTGTTTTATACTGAATGTTGGCAGACAATCTTCCCTTCGTGCGCATATTTACTCCGATAAGCGGAGAGAACTGCTCGGAGATCATCACCTGGCTGATGACAAATACCGGTACAAATTCATTGTCAACAGAAGATTTTCTTCCGTAGTAATTGATGTTATAGTCTGTAAACGGACGATCAATAGCAAGCCTGTTTATATCATCCGGATTGCTGTAATCCAGTGAGTTTGAAAAATTCAATACGGAATAAGAAGATTGATATGCATGCGAAAGTGTTACAGATTGGAAAACTTCTTTCAGAGCATTCAATTTATTCAACCCGGTATAATCAACACGCCAGTTTGGAAGCGGTGTTTTCGGGAAAGGAGATAAACTTGTTTTACTTACGTCAGCACCGGTATAGGCTGCTATAAATGCCGGTATAATTACATCCTGTGATGTGCGCGCATATTCATTTCCAGGGTTAGCAGCATCGAACTTTGCTTTCATCTGATCGAGGTTTTGCTCGAACTGTTTAAACACAGCAGACTCTACATCGTTGTTACTGCCATCAAAAGCTGTCTTTATACTAATCGTTGATATACGATAACTGCCGCTTCTGCTTGGACTCAAGTCATAATAGAATACATCATCACCTGGCAGTGTATCCCGATAGATGGACTGGAACGAATTGGTGATCTCCTTCTTGATGTCTAATTGAATTTTGAAATCTGTAGAAGGCTCAACATTGGCGCGAATGTTTATTGTTTCGTTTCTGATCTGGGCGAATGGTACCGATAGTTCTGAGTTTGCTGTCAGCCATCCGTTCTCTGCGGCCTTCTTCCGGATGTCAGGATTCTGACTTCCCAGTACAAAGCCCCATCCTGGAGCTTCCCAATCACTATCCATTCCGAAGAACTTCGGAGTTTTATTGAAGCCCGGAAGTATAGTTCCTTCTGTTATCGAGTATGTTCCATTGATTGATCGAACAGACATCAGCATACGTAACAATCCTTTTACAACGCCTGGTATTTCAGCTGGAGTTTTAGTCTTTGTTGTATCCGCTTTCTGCTGTTGTTGTGGTCGTGCCTGCTGCGCACGTTGTGATGCTGTTAAAGGCTTCTTCGGTGTGTTGAGTTCCTTTAAGAACTTGATCTTGTTATAGAGTCTTACAAGATCAATCTTACCAGAGAAGTTCTGATCACGGCTGTTCTGTATTGTATTTTTGAAATCATAAGCATCATCAATATCGCCTGATATATTTAATGAATCCGGATGGTTTATAGGCCCCGCCTTCCAGTTGTAGTTAACCTGGTAGCGGTAGTCTGCGCCCAGCCAATCCGTTGCAGGTATCTTGTCAAGCGGCAAAGTATAGTTTACCGTGATGCTCTGATCGAAGTTTTTCATCCGGCCAAAGCGCTTCAGGTTATGCCATACACTGTCTTTCTTTTGTTCTGTATCAAGATCTCCTTCTGGCTCATCGATAATGGCGTTGGCACGAGAGTTATACTCTACCGATAAATTCTTCGACAAGTTCCAGCGAACGTTATACTGTCTGTCGAAAGTAAAGTACTTCATATAGTTTGCCGGTGACGAAATGAAGCCTCCTACACCATCCGGGTTCCGGTATACATTTTTTGAGAATGAGCGGTTAAGATCCAGTCGTACACCAATACTACTTGGCATCAGGCTAAAATTGAAATCTTTTATAGGCTTTAACCACGGTGATGATAATCCTTTAGAATTCTTGAAAGGCTCAATACCGGTTGCTTTCGGATTATAGGTATAGGCTATCGATCCTTTTTGTTGTTTTTGGAATGCTTCCTGTGTGTTGAAGTTTTTGCGTATGCGATCGGCATACGAATAACTGAAAGAGAAATTCTCGATGTCCCATATATGCGTAGGAGCATCCGGTTTAACTTTCGTTTTGCGTACGTTTACAAAGTTGAGACTTCGCCCAACCGTTTGGTCTCGTACAATGTTGAGATAGTTGGCGCGCTGTTCCTCATTAAAGGATTGCAGCGCGGCATCCAGTTTTAAGTCGGGGTTGGCAGGATCGTATAGCGGAGTAATGGTTGTCTTCTCATAACTCACGAACATCGGAATTTTTATACCCGTATTGCCGGGTAGAAGTTTATCCACATTTACATTGGCAGATACATCATATCCGGTTGTCTCTTCGCGCGTGCGTTCAAATATTTTTGAGCTTACTCCTCCAAAACCAAAACTGGTGTGTCGTACAGCTCCTGTAATAGTCGCGAAGTCTGCAAGCTTGGCACTGAGTGTTGCATTGGCCGCCCACCCCGGAGTTCGGTTGAAATCCGTAACACGCATTTCGTTGGCCCATATACATACCGGGAAAGATCGTTTATCGTCCGAGCGAGGGTTTCGTACACCAATCATAATGGATTGTACGCTGGTAAGATCCGGTCTGCCGAAGATTCGGATTTTATGTCTTCCAACTTCTCTTCCTGCAATCGGGTAGAATTGGTTCATTGAAATATTCTCGCGATCACGATCGGCTTTCAATCTATAGAGTTCATCCAGGGCAAGATCTATTTCATTTTCTTCCGGCCACACCGCGCGCTCACGATCACCGGATATAGGTGTTGACGTTATCTTCAACGGAATTTCGATCTCATAGAAGTTAGAGTCAAGGTCTTTACCAAGGCGCAGGAACACGCGAAGCTCATCATCAATAGCTATATCACTGTGTCCGTGGAAATACATTTTGATACGGCCGTAGTTGAAGAGGTCAACCGACATGTTTTTATACATCGCGCGGGCATCGCCATCTTTTACATCATCAGCACAAAGCTGCGCAGATTGTTCGTTCAACTGACGTGATACAGAAGATGTAACATCACGATCGCGCACAACGCCCGGAGGTATAACATACGGAGGCTTGTTTTCATTCCCGTAGCCGTTCTCTTCCAGGTTTACTACAGACACCATAAAGTCGTCTTGCGTTTCTTCATAGTCAGGTACTAAACCACCTTCCTGCAGGTTGCTGGTATATCTTCTCCAGCGGCTACCTACCATGCGGAAGTTTGCCATACGTAATACGATAGGATCTTTAAATCCTGTCATTAACATACGTACATACTTGATCGATTTGAAACCTTCTATATTTCCATATTGACGTTCCGGAACTCTTACCGGTATACGGAATAAATACCATGTAACACTTTCTTTGGAGTTGTTATTCGTTGTTGTGATCTCATCAACAATATACTCTCTGCCGATGCGCAATTGTCCCGGCAACAGATTCATATCATACTCATAATATTCTTCCAGTTCGCTCAGAGTATTATCAGCATTCAAATCTTCATTGTCAGGAATAGTTGTAGCGGCCTGTGCAATCAGATCACTTCCGGAAATGATAGGAGAGTTACCATCAAGTCCGTTAAAATCTTTATAGCGCTGAAGTATTTTTGCGTTCAATCCATCATACTCCGTATCGAAATAATAGCGGAAGTTATCGGCAGATGGATCGCTTGAAACACGTTCGCGCTCTGCAGCAGGTATACCCGGACTGTTAACGAAGCTTTGGAATTTAGCAGCTTCCTCGGTGGTAGACAAACCATCCAACCCTACATCCTGGTTGATACGTGAGTTCGGATCATTATCAAATGAACTGGTAAGATATTGTTGTGTTGTAACGTATCCCCATTGATTCTCAGATACTGCACCCGTTACTTTATCTCCATTGGGAGGAAGTCCGTTTTCAAATGCATGTCTTCCATCCAGCATGATATCTTCAGATACACTTCCCAATTGGAATACAAGCTTACCACCGGAGGCACGTTTCGGAATGCCTGTACCATCGTCAATAGCACCGTTGTTCGTTTGAATAAACGGATCGAGCATCCAGAACTCTATATATTCAATGTTTGCTTTATCAAAGTCAACTTCTGTACGAATAGCCGATGTTATACCTGCCCAGTTGTTGGTAGGATTATTAGTGAAGTTGGTGAGATCAGGATTATAGTTATACGGGCCGCGTTCTTTCGGATAGTACGCCAGATCAAAAATCTGTTCATAAAATATACCTTGATTCAGCTGTCTGTTCGGAAAAATTTCCTGCGGACCTACAGGTCGCACATAGTGATTCTTCAAATCATCATCTGTGATGTTGTCAGGTTTGAAGCGTCCGCCCGAGCGATAGAACTGGTTGTCGACTGAATACCACGCAAGCTTGGCGCGTTTATACCCAGACTCAACACTTGTCTTGTCGCGTATACCCACACCGTATATATTGTTAGGAGTTTCAGGTGTTGTGGCCAGCTTCCAGCTTTGTGGATTCATCAACGTATAGGGTGTTGCTGAATTTTCGAAATCGTCAATATAGGCTGTGCCTTCTCCGTCAATAACGTTGGATGTTCCCGGTAGTAGCTGCGCAAATTCACCCGTGATATTTACCGTAGATTGCTCTTTGGTTTGCAGAAACGGAATTGCATCTACAATCTTCGTAAGCATGCGGCTCTTCTTATTTACATTGAAATCAAAACCATACTGCATGTTACGCGCGGGCTCGGTACCAATCTGGTTACGACTGATGATGGGGCGCTCGTTATAGTATAGGAATGTTGAGCCGAGGTTTACATCTTCATTGAGCTTGTAATCTAAACGTGTACCCAATAAACTCCGCGTCTGGAAAGCAAAGGGGTCTGACTGCTCGTATTGTACTTCTATATTTTTACCGGAGCTGAGTATAGCATCATTCAGGATTGTTACTTTACCAAATGTATAGTCTACTACATAGTCTGTGCCTTCATTCAGTGGTATACCGCCCGCAAAAAGTTTTACAGAACCTTGTGATACACCAAAACCCGGAATAAGAATTTCTTTGGATGAGCCTGCACTATACGTTCCCATCAGGTAGAATTTATTCTTGGTAGCGAATAGCTCCGCATCGGCTTTGGTAGTGTGATATAGTGTATCGTACGAGTATTTCTGAATCAGGAATTGTTCGTTGGGTTCATTCCGGAACGATCGGCGAAGCCCTTCACCGAATGGCTCGAGAAATGGAAAGATGATGGCACCGGTTTGTGTATTGACCGTAATGTTATCAACGAAGTCGAAGTTTCCATCGCGCCCGGGGTCGTTCACGGGGTTGAGTCGGTCGAGTCCGAAAATTTCAATCAATTGTTTCTCGCGCAGCGTAGACGATCCATCCTGCAACTGCGGATTGTTTACACCACTGCGTGCATCGCGATAAACGATACGAAGTTGAAATCCTTCGCGCGTGAGCTGACTTACATTCAGGTTATAAATGTTCTTCATCATCAGATCCCACGTAGGAATGATCTTCTTGAACTGATCGCGTATAGCAACCTTGCGTGGGCGCAGAAGTTTCAGGAAGATCACATCTTCATCGCGAAGACTTCCATAGTCTTCGGTCATTTCACCAACTTTATAGGCTCTGCCGTTGTAGGTATATTCATAAGCTACCGCCAATACTTCGTCATTCTGAAGCTTGCGCGTAAGTGTTACATAGCCTAACTGTGGATGGAACGTGAATTCAGTTTGCGCTAATTTTCGCGCACCGGTAATTTTTTCAAAGTCTGTTCCATTAACAAGACCACGTCCTTCCAACGTTGTATTTATTCCGTCCGGGTTACGGGCAGCCGCATCAAAAGCAAGTAGTTCACGAAGTCTGTTCGCTGTGTTTACATTGGGTGTATTGGTGCTGGATGTAGGATTTCCGTTAGCCGCTGTATTGTATATTCTCCGTGCCTCCCCAAGGTCCATCAAACCTACTGCGTTGCGAAGTGTCTGCGTATCGTTGTTTCGGTTCAGCACATATACTTCAACACGAGTGATATTTACGTTCGAGATGATCTGCGGAAGGTTGGCGATGGATCGTTCATAATTTTCGCGGAAGAAATGCCCGAGAAAAAAGTGACGGTTATCATCGTAGTTCGATGCTATGATTTCGAAAGGTCTGCCTTGTCCGCTGGAACCCGCGCCACCCCCTATATCTATAGAGGAAGCTTTACCGCGTTGAGTTGTTGCAATGGTAGTAACATTTAATTTACCGAATTGCATCTGTGCTTTTATACCGAACAGGTTTTGCGCACCCTGTATCAACGTGTTGTTAAGCGGAAGACTTACGTTACCAATCTCCAGCTTCTGCAGAATATCTTCCTTGAAACCGGTATATTCTACTTTCATATTATTCTGAAAGTCGAACGAGTTGTTGTTATCGAAGTTGGCGGTAACGGCAAGCTTCTCACCAATCTTACCGACAACGCTCATGTTTATCTGCTGGTCGAATTCAAAGCCACCGTTGCGTTGCTGGCGTATCGGCAATGTCGGGTTAAACATTCGCTGGAACGAAGCACCGAAGTCGAGCGTAACAAAACCGCGTGGAACAAGTTCTATATAGCTTCCTCCAAAGATGCGGTCTAACACCGGACTCAAAAATATCTTGGGTACAAAGCCGCGGCCACTTACTGGGCTCTCTCCATCCTGTGCTTTGGCACGTCCTTTCCAGTAACTCTTTAATATCTGTCGATCCTGGTATTGCTTGAACTCTTCAAACGACATGCTGGATGTCGGGCGATAGTTCAGATCACCGATCTTCTCATATATAGTATAATTGAGTGCGGTATCAATCTCAACGTCCAGCTTCATCTGGTTGGGATCCTTGAGATATAGTGGAGATTCGGTCTGTCGATTGGAGAATGGATCTCCATAGCGATCCGAAGGTTGATAAGTGGGGTGTTTGTTAGAACGATACGGAACACTGGTGGTGTCAGAGTTTACGCGCGTGGTGTCCTGCCGTTGAGCAAATGCTTCATCGGTCAACGCAGTAAAGCTAAGCCATGCAATGATGAGGCGGCCAAGCTTGAGGGTAACGTGGGGTCGTAGAGTAAAGACTCTCAAACTCTAGGCGTTTTTTAGGGCTTGTTTAACTAAATCTTCTAAGGTAATGGTATTTCCTGATTTTTTCAGGACGGTATCAACACTTTTCTCGGCCGCTGCTTTGGGCAGGCCGAGCGTAAGCAAAGCTGATAACGCCTCCTTACGTAAAGTATTGTGAGGGCCTACAGATATAGAAGGCTGGCTGTCTTCCCAGCTTTCTTTTTTTAATTTATCCTTTAATTCTATAATGACCCGTTGTGCGGTTTTCCCTCCGATGCCTTTTATACTTTGAAGCGCAGCGGCATTCTCATGTACTATAGCTGACTTCAGCTCCTGGCTGTTCATGTAGGAGAGCATCACGATAGCAGTACTTGGTCCAACACCGTTAACAGATATAAGCTGTTGAAAAAGTTTTTTCTCGGTTTCGCTGCTAAACCCGAATAACACATGGGCATCTTCACGGATCGACAGATGCGTGTGAAGCATGATGTTTTCCTGTTCTTTAATATCCGAGAAAGTTTGTAAGGAGATATGTACCAGATAGCCTATACCATTTACATCAATTACAACGTGTGTCGGGTCGCGGTGTGCGAGCCTTCCTTTCAGGAATGCAATCATAAGATTAAAAAATAGAGGTTGTTTTGGGTTCTACAAAGAACGCAAAAGAATCGAAAAAAAAGAGTAGCCACCAAGTTGATTTAGTGTTGTGTCAGATATATAGATAGGGTTCGTTACCGGCCGGTCAGGTGGTACCTGCACTTCGTTGGTGTGAGTCGTAGAAATACTCCATTACCCGCATCTCCGGTATGCAAACGATGTAAGAAAAAATTGATTAAAATAAACCAGCGGCCTGTCTGATCAATAGGAATTATTTCTTTAACATTAGCCTAAATATTTACTGATCAAAAGGTTAACAGTATAGTATCGAACTTGGGGTTAGACACTTGTTAACTTATTGTAAACAATTTGTGGAAAGATTTAAACGTGCTTTAAAGTTTAATTCTCACGCTTCGGGTATTTTTACGCGCTCTAAAAACCATTAATCTAAATCAAATAAAAATGAGGAGAATTCTACCACTAACCTTAGCCTTGATGCTGATGGCCGTAACGGGCCTATGGGCACAGGTTACAACATCTTCCATGGCAGGGGTGATTACTGACGCCAACGGAGAACCGCTGCCAGGAGCTACTATTCAGGCAGTTCACACACCTTCAGGAACAACTTATGGAACAACAACACTGGCAGACGGCCGGTATACTTTACCGGGTATGCGTGTTGGCGGACCTTATTCAGTTAAAGTAACTTTTGTTGGCTACAAGGAGCAGACTTATGATAATATATATCTGAATCTGGGTACAAAGGCTGACTTGAATGTAAAACTTGCAGACGCAAGCACAGAACTGCAGGAAGTAACTGTAGTAGGTACCCGGAATGATATCTTCAGTTCGGATCGTACCGGTGCTGATATCTCTTACGGAAATGCAGCCATTAATAGTTTGCCAACCATCGGAAGAACGGTTAACGACATTGTAAAATATAACCCATATAGCAACGGACGTTCTTTTGCAGGACAGGATAGCCGCTTCAATAACTTTACGATTGATGGCTCTGTATTTAATAATGGTTTTGGTTTAGGAAGCTCTGCGCAAGCAGGTGGTCGTACAGGGACTGCAGCTGTATCGCTGGATGCGCTTGACGAAATTCAGTTGAACATCGCTCCGTTCGATGTTCGTCAATCAGGTTTTACCGGTGCCGGTATAAATGCCGTAACAAGATCTGGTACAAATGATGTAAATGGTTCTGTTTATTATCTCTTCAGAAATAATGACCTGACGGGTACAAAAGCTGATGGCAGAAAACTCAGCAACGTTAATATCGATGAAAAAACTTTCGGTATACGTATCGGTGGTCCGATCATCCCGAACAAACTGTTCTTCTTTATTAACGCAGAGCAATTTGAAAGCAGCACGCCAGCACTTACATGGCAGGCTAACCGCGGAACTTCTGGTGGTAACGTATCACGCGTACTCGCATCAGACCTCGAAGATCTGGGTAACTTCATGAGAACCAATTTCAATTACGACATCGGTGCGATTGATAACTTCAACAATGAACTGACCAGTAAGAAGGCCCTTATCCGCCTGGATTATAACATCAATAATCATCACAAGCTTTCGATTCGTTACTCACATCACAATTCAGAATCAGATCAGCGAATCAGCGATAGTAACAGTAGTAACACCGCTGGTTTCGGAAACCGTACCAACAGTGCACTGGCTATATCTCCACAAAACACAGGTTATATAATCCAGGACAATACACGTTCAATCGCTGCTGAATTGAACTCAACCTTCGGCAGCAAAATTGCCAACAACGTAGTTGTTACCTATAACAAGCAGATTGAAGATCGTAAGTATAAAACAGCCATGTTCCCTACCATTGAAATCTTGGATGGTGACTTAGCTACACCACAGGGAAGCGTTTATACTTCACTTGGGTTCGATCCATTTACGCCTAGTAACAAGTTGAACTACTCTACATTCAACATTACTGATAACCTCACGTACTTCCTCGGTAAACATACTTTTACACTTGGTCTTTCTTACGAGCACTTTACATCCAACAACTTGTTCTTCCCGGTGTCGAACGGTTTGTATGTATATAACTCGATCACCGATTTCAAAGCAGCAGCTTTAGCATATAAGAACGATCCTACCAATCCGGTTTCACCTGTGAACGTAGAGAAATATAACCTGCGTTATTCATTATTACCAGGTGGTGCTGAGCCGTGGCAGAAACTGAATGTAGCTACCTATAGCTTCTACATTCAGGATGAATTCCAGGTTAACGAGCAATTTAAATTAACAGCCGGTGTTCGTGGTGATATATTTGCATACGACAACGGTACGGCTACTGACTTTTACAACCCGATTGTAGGTGCCATGACTTTCAAAGATGAAGATGGTAAAGACTATAAAGTTAATACAGGTGCTTTCCCGAAATCACGCCTGCTGATATCGCCAAGAATTGGTTTTAACTATGACTTGAAAGGCGATAAGAACACACAGTTCCGCGGAGGTAGTGGTTTCTTTGTGTCACGTATACCACAAGTGCTTGTGTCTAACCAGCTTGGTAACAACGGTGTGAATACTGCCGTGATCAACGTGCAGGATGTTAACTATCCATTCAGACTTAGCCCGAGCGAACTGCCTGCAGGTATAGTTCCTACAAGCACTGATATTTCTGCATTGGCTCCGTATGTTGTTAACGCAACGGATTCGGATCTGAAGTATCCAATGATCTGGAAGACAGACATCGCTGTTGACCAGAGATTACCTTGGGGTTTGGTTGCAACCGGAGAATTTATCTACAACAAAACGTTGCAAGGTCTGCGCTATATCGATGCTAACCTCAAGGCTGCTGATCGTGACTTTACGGGGCCTGATACACGCGATCGTTTCCCTGCTTCGGGTGTTGCAAGCTCCGGTACAGGTGCTAACAATACAGTGGCTCAGGCACGTTTCTACAACCCACAGGTTTCTAACGTATTTGTGTTGAAGAACACAACAAAGGGAAGCTCCTATACGGCTACTTTCAAACTGGAGAAAACAGTTTCAAAAGGTTTTGGTGGAATGGTTGCCTATACATACGGCATGGCGAAAGACATTCAGTCTGTAGGAAGTACAGTACAAGCCAATATTCCTACCGTTGCAGGTCAGAATTACTTAGGTACATCTTATGCTGATAACGACATCCGTCACCGTATAAGCGGTTATGCTAGCTATAGATTTGAGTATGGAAACAAGATCGGAGGTTCTACAACAATCTCTCTGGGTATGGTATCAACAAGCGGTTCTAAAATCTCTTATACATACCCTACCAGTGGTGGTGCTAACGATCTGAACGGTGATGGTCAGAACAACGATCTGTTGTATGTGCCTAACCGCGCTTCTGATCTTCTGTTTGCGCCTATCGCTGCTTCAAGCACATTTGCCGGTGCAACAGCTGAAGAACAGCAAGCTGCCTTCGATGCGTACATCGAAGGAAATGATTACCTGAAGACTCGCAGAGGTCAGTATGCAGAAAGAAACGGTGGTTACTTCCCTTGGTTAACAAGATTCGATTTAACTGTTGTTCAGGAATTCACTGTGAAAGTTGGAGCAAAAGAAAAAAGAAACACAATTCAACTTCGTGCAGATATACTTAACGTTGGTAACCTGATCAACGATAAGTGGGGAGTAAGCTATCAGGCTACTACTACTGCTCCGTTGAGCATAGCGAGCATCAATGCACAAGGTCAGCCGGTATATCGTTTGGCTACACAAACACAATCGGATGGTAGTGTAACATTACTGAAAGATTCTTTCATCAAGAGTGCTACGATCGATAACGTATGGCAGATGCAGTTAGGTATCCGCTATATCTTCGGAAACTAATTCTTCGTAAATGTTTCATATGGAAAGAGGCTCTTCGGAGCCTTTTTCTTTTTATAGGAATTAAGTATAAAGTGATTTGCGGAATGAAGTATATGATCAGAGTAATAAGTATAGCATTGCTATGTATAGCTGCGATGCCGGTTTTTAGTCAAAGCGAGCATGATGCATTGCTCATTTGCGGGCATCGTGGAGGATTTTATAATCTGTTGCCGGAGAACTCGCTGACTGCTATTCGATATACCGTTGGTAATTGTGCATTAAAGCCTGTTGTGGTGGAAGTGGATGTGCGTAAAAGCAAGGATGGCACCTTGTATATTTTGCACGATGAGGCAGTTGATAGGACAACGAACGGAAATGGAAATATCACCACGCTGACAGACGCCTATATTAATTCGCTGAAATTAAAAACTTCATCAGGGATGCTCACGGACGAATCGGTACCAGCGTTTCGTGATGTGCTTATGTATGCCAAAAGCAATAACGTTGTGCTAATGCTCGATGTGAAAGATGATATATGGAAGGATGTAATTAGTCTTGTGGATGAATATGACATGGCGAGGAAATGTATTGCACTTACCTTTAACCCGGCAGTTACTGCAAAAGTATATAGCTTGTCGAACGTTATAGCTATATCTTTTCTTGCGAAAGATGTTGAGTCGTGGAATGTCATACAAAAAATAAATATACCACACGATAACCTGGTGGCGTATGTGACTTCAGCCACGGATGTGTCACTTATTAATATTATACATCAGCTTAAAATAAGCATCATAGCCGATGCCAGCGAGTCCATGCGTAATAAAGCAATGCTATATAGCGTTGAATTTTATCGTTCTATGATTCAAAAGATGAAATTGAATATTTTGATAACTGATTTTCCTGTAGAGGTTTCGAAATTACTACAGCAAAAATAGTTTGTGTTGATATACCTATATATGTGATGCTGTGTATTTGCGTCTAGCCATGCCGTTGTAAGTCATTTTTTTAATGTGACCGGAAAGCTGTACCTTTGACTTTACTATGTTGGTTTTAGTACGCTTTTGGCTGGTGATTTGTCTACTCCTGGCCACGGCTTTTTCCTGCAATCCGCCTCAAAAAGAGGCTTTTCCGGCTGATCTGGTTGTTGATTTTGACCTCCAGGCCATTCGCGAAAGAGGGTATATAAATGCACTCGTGGATAATAACTCCATAAGCTATTTTATATACAAGGGCCGCCCTATGGGTTATGAGTATGAACTTCTGCAACATCTTGCGAAACACCTCAAAGTTGGTTTAAAAATAAAAGTTACCAGTGGTGTAGAGTCTGCTATTGATCAGTTAAATAAAGGTGAAGGCGATATTATAGCTTTCCCATTAACGATTAATAAACCGCGCAAAGCATTGGTATCATTTACGCGCCCGCATTTCAATACATACCAGGTACTTGTGCAACGCAAGCCTGCAAACTGGCGCAAACTAAACGAAGATCAGATCAGCGATTCACTTATTCGCACGCCATCAGCATTAGGCGGTAAAGAAGTATATGTTATAAAAGGCACGAGTCACGCTATGCGACTTCATAATTTATCGGAAGAGATAGGCAGTGATATACTTGTTAAAGAAGATACTATAAATACAGAAAGTGAATCGTTGATACGAAAAGTATCAACGGGCGAAATAGAATATACTATAGCAGATCATACCATGGCGCAGGTAAATGCTGCGTATTATCCAAACCTTGATGTAAAAACGGTGATCAGTATACCGCACCAGATTGCGTGGGCCGTGCGTAAGAAATCTCCGGAACTTTTAAAAGCAACAGACGATTGGCTCTTGCGTATCAAGAAAGAACCAACGTTTATGGTGATCTATAATCGTTATTTTAAAAGTCCGCGCACTTCGCTGGTGCGGATGAAAAGTGACTATTTTTCATACGGCAGCAATCGCCTTTCTCCATACGATGACATGATTAAGCAAGGTGCTGCTAAATTGCATTGGGACTGGCGTTTACTCGCGGCAGTTGTTTACCAGGAATCTAAATTCAATCCGCGTGAAGAATCGTGGGCTGGTGCTAAAGGATTGATGCAGCTGATGCCGGAGACCGCGAAACGTTATGGTGCTAAAAATGTGAACGATCCACAGCAGAGTCTTAATGCCGGAGTTAGCTATTTAAAGTATCTCGATAAATACTGGAAGAAGTCCGTGCCGGATTCTGTGCAGCGTCTCAAGTTTGTGCTGGCATCGTACAACGCCGGATTATCGCATATACTGGATGCCAAGAAATTATTGCAGAAACATGGAAAGGATAAAAGCGTTTCGTTGTGGGACGATAATGTTCAAATGTATCTGTTGAAAAAATCTGATCCTAAATTTTATCGCGATCCCGTTGTCTCGGCCGGGTATTGCAAGTGTGAAGAACCTGTTAATTATATACAGGATGTTTTCGATCGATACGAAGAATATAAAATTCACATCAAGGACGATCTGTTCGATGAGCGCGCTATACAAAGCGCAGTAACCGCAAATTAGAATATAGTAGCAGTATATACTGTAAGCGTTGGAACGTATTTAAAAATATACGAAGGTTCGCTGCGGCTACTTACTTTTTTGATAACTTTTCTATCGTATTAAATTTTAACCCTCTCTTAATTATGAAAACCCTCAAAATGCTGATGGGTGCATTGCTATTGCTTTGCCTCATCGTGATCTCCTCGTGCGATGATTCGCATTGCCGCACATGTCGTATCGATAAAGTTTATTTGGAAGATGAATGGCATAAAGCCTACTACAGTAGTTCGGGCCGGCTGGTAAAGCTCGAAGCTGCGGTGAGTAAAATTCTTTTTCACTATAACGGATCGAATCAATTGATCAGCGCGGAAATATATACTGGTAATCCTGCCCCGGAATATAGCTTTGATTTTACGCATGGTTCGTTTGGCATAGTAGAATCAAACGTATATGATTCTTATGGATTCCGAAGACATTTTGATTTTCATTATGCTTCACCAACGGTCATAGACTACCTCGTTGAAAGCGAATATAACGGTGGGCCTGGTGATCCTCCGTCATTTGTAATAAGAAAAGATCTCTCTTATGGCAGCGGAAACGTTACGTTTGTAAGCGGAACGGTAAACGGTAATCCTTTTACAGGGTATACAGGCTCTGTTTACGACAAGAAAACAAATCCTTTCAAGTTACTGGCGCAAGCTGTGGGTAATCCTGCATTCTTCCCGGTGTGTAACATTGTGTCTTACCCGGTTGTGCAGTATGATATTTCATTCCTGAATATCTTCTCAAAGAACAATCCCGGCAAAGGTGTATACGAAGTGCCTGTTGGGGGTGGTCCTGAAGTGCAGCAGCCACAGGATTTTACTTACGTGTATACATCATCATACGTAGAGTCACTGGTATGGACTGATGATTTAGCCGGTACCAACAAATATGCTTTCTCCTATACCTGTGGCTTCTCTTCGGCAGAAGAGTGAAATATAGCTTTGTTGGATGTAGACTATCGCTGAAGTGATTCTGCTATAGTTTTGAAGTCCAGAGATTCCCATTGATCCTGTATTCCGGGGCTGCTCATCACTTCGTTCATGATCTTTGCTTGTGAACGACTGATGGTGTAGGCTTCGGAGTACCGGATATTATCCTGAAATGTTACCATGGAATATAGCGGAATCCATTTGTCAGGATATAGGGCGTGAAGTCGTGCTTCAATTTTTTTGCGCAGAAGAAAATCCGCATCGGCTACTAAATCCCGCATCTCTACAAAATTGTCGAGCGCCAGTTGTGCGATCGCATCAGCATCAGGTTTGCGTTGCTTTTGAAATGCCGGGAGCACATAATCCCAGTTGTTGGTATAGGTATCGAGCAACGAATTTAAGATACGACAATCCTCAAAACCGGCATTCATGCCCTGACCATAGAATGGGACAACAGCATGCGCCGCATCGCCTATCAGGAGTATTTTATTGCGTACCCACGGATAGCACTTCATCGTAACCAGAGACGCTGTAGGATTGCTAACGAAGTCATCGCACAACGAAGGCATTAGTCGTGTAGCATCCGGAAATGTACTCGAGAAGAACTTGCGCACAGCTTCATCCGGCAGTAAAGTTTCGAACGATGGATTTCCCTCAAACGGAAAAAACAATGTGCAGGTAAAACTACCGTCAGTATTCGGCAGCGCGATCATCATATAGCTTTGCCGCGGCCAGATGTGTAAAGCATTTTTTTCCAGTTGAAACTCACCAGCTGCGCTAGCTGGTATATGCAATTCCTTGTAGCCGTGATTGATATAGCTTTGTGAGAAGTCAAACCGATCGTAAGTCTGCAGTGACTGCCGCACCATGGAGAAAGCACCATCGGCTCCAATAATCAGATCGAATGTATACTCTGAAATTTCATTCAGCGGTGACGCGATGGTAATGGATGTTTTCTCGGCATCAACCTGCATAACACGTTGGTTAAAATGGAGGCTGGCACCGGCAGCTTCAGCAGCATCCATCAATACAACGTTCAGGCTACTGCGCGAAACTGAGTTAATGAATTCTCCCTGCTTTCCATACGGCTGAAACGTGAGATTGCCGAGTATATCATGCATAATACGGCCATGCATCGGGATGGTTATTTTTCTGATAGCATCGGCAAGTCCAACTTCTTCAAGCGCGCGTATACCCCGATTGCTTAATGCCAGGTTGATTGACCGACCTGCGAGTAACGTGTTCTTTCGCATATCCGGTCTGCGTTCAAGCACCGTGACTTTATAGCCACGCTTGCGCAAGTATATAGCCAACAGCGACCCTACGAGGCCGGCTCCTGCTATAGCGATGTGTTTTATAGGCTTACTCATTTGAGGAGACTGTTTATGATTTCTCCTACGCGATAGATCTCTTCAAATGTATTGTACAGCGGTACCGGTGCTACGCGAATAACGTTTGGTTCGCGCCAATCAGTTATAACACCGGCTTTATTCAACTGTTGAAATATTTTCTTGCCGTTTTGCTTCGTGAAAATTGAAAGCTGACATCCGCGTTCTTCCGGATTAACGGGTGTTATTATTTTTAGCGTATTCTCCAGCGGATCAATCTCCTTTAAGATATACTCCATATAGGAAGTAAGTGCTATACTTTTTTTGCGCAGTGCTTTTATACCAGCCTCCTGGAATATTTCGAGTGATGCAAGTAAGGCTGCATTTTGAAAAACAGGAACATTGGAAACTTGCCAACCATCGATACCCTTCATCGGTTTAAAACCTTTCTGCATGTTGAAGCGTTCGCCTTCATCGTGTCCCCACCAGCCGGCAAAGCGTGGTAGTTCCGTATTGCTTTCATACTTCTCATGTATATACGCGCCAGCGATAGCACCCGGACCAGCGTTCAAATATTTATAGCTACACCATACAGCGAAGTCAACGTCATCTTTGTGCAAATTCAAAGGTGTATTTCCAACAGCATGCGCCAGGTCAAATCCGGCTATAGCACCAACGCTATGTGCGGCTGCGGTAATTTTTGGGATATCAAATAACTGCCCGGTATAGTATTGCACACCTCCCAATAGCACCATCGCTACTTCGCGACCATGCTCCATAATGGTTCGCACTATATCTTCCGTTCGCAGGGTAAATTCTTCTTCGCGCGGTTTAAGTTCTATGAGTACTTTGTCTGGATTTAAACCATGAAACTTTATCTGTGATTCAAACGCGTATTGATCGGATGAGAATGCCCCGGCTTCGGCTATAATTTTATAGCGTTCTGTAGTAGGTATATAAAACGACACCATCATTAAGTGAAGATTGATGGTGAGTTGATTCATGGCTACCACTTCTGAAGGTTTAGCGCCCACTAAAGCCGCCAGCGTTTTCTTCGCTAACCGATGATGATATAGCCATGGATTGCGGGCATGCATGTGACCTTCACCACCCAGCTTCGCCCAGTCTTCAAGCTCCTGGTTAATAAACTGCTTGGTAGTTTTAGGTTGAAGTCCCAGAGAATTACCGATCAGGTAAATGGATTGTTTATTGTTGATTTTCGGAATCAGAAATTTATTCCGGTAACTGCGAAGCGGATCTTCTCTGTCCAGTTTCTTTGCAAACTGCAAGCTGTTCTTGAATTTCATAGCGGAATGATTACGGAATAATTTACGTAAAATTTAATGCCGCCAACTATATACAAACGGATAACGATTAGCGCCTCTTAGAAGAGCGACAACTGTTTACGGATAGCCCCCTCGTGATAAAGCAGCCATTCCTTATTCTCAAGTCCGCCACCATAGCCAATCAGGTTACCATTTTTACCAATTACGCGGTGACATGGTACAATGATAGCGATCGGATTTTGGCCGTTCGCCAACCCGACAGCGCGAATTGATTTCATATCACCAACACGAATTGCTATATCTTCATACGAAGCAGTTCTTCCATAGGGAATAGTTAATAATGCATTCCATACGTTCAGTTGAAATGCCGAACCTCGCAGATCGAGTTCCACGTCAAAGAATTTACGACCTTTATAAAAATACTCTTCCAGTTCAGTTATACATTGATCTGTGGTTGCAGTAGGCATCTCTTCTTTCTTGCTATCTCTGAGAAAACCTACCGTAATGATCTTGTCGTTCTCGGATTCTATCAACAGGTCTCCAACCGGAGAAGAATAATAAGCTCTTCCTTGCATGCTATAATGACTTCATCTATATACTTATACAAACCGTGGATCGGCTTCCATTACCGTTCCACATTTACGACACGTTCGCAACGATGTCGATCCATAGAACTCACGAAACCGCGGAATAAAATCTTTCTCAATGTTGTCAAGGTGAAAACGATACTCGTGAAGCTTGTTGTTGCAGGCATCGCAAAACCAGATTAGCCCATCTTCAATTTCTTTTTCAACACGCTTGCATTCAATTACAAGTCCGATGGAGTTAGCCGGCCGCTCCGGTCGATGCGGCACGCGTGCGGGTAACAAAAACATTTCACCCTGCCGTATAGGTATATCTACCGGTTTGCCATCTTCCTGTATACGTACATTTATATCGCCTTCCAGTTGGTAAAATAATTCTTCCGTCTCATTGTAGTGATAGTCTTTACGGGCATTCGGTCCGCCTACAATCATAACAATATAATCACCGGCATCAGCATATAAATTCTTGTTTCCCACCGGAGGTTTCAGCAGATCGCGGTTATCACGTATCCACTGGTTAAGGTTAAAAGGTCTGCGAATGGCCATATAATACTTTTTAAGTTTTGATACGGTTGTGTTAAACCATCTATTCCTTCTTAAATTTAAGAACAATTCACATACATAGCTTTATTCATGAATCTTGATTTAACCGGGAAACACGCCATAGTATGCGGCAGTACGCAGGGTATAGGAAAGGCATCAGCGGTGGAACTCGCACTATTAGGTGCACGTGTAACACTGATTGCCCGCAACGAAAACAAACTTAAAGCTGTGCTGAAAGAATTGTCCACAGCGAAAGGTGCAGCGCATGATTATGTCGTGGCGGATTTCAGTGCGCCCGATGATCTTCGAAGTAAAGTAAATGACTATGCACGCACGAACACGGTACATATACTGGTAAACAATACCGGAGGTCCGCCCGCAGGACAAGCCATGGATGCGCGCACAGAAGATTTTGTTCAGGCATTCTCTAATCACTTGCTGTGTAATCATATTCTTGTGCAGGCATTGGTTGAGGGCATGAAGAAAGCAGCGTACGGAAGAATTATCAATGTTATATCGACATCGGTAAAAATTCCGATTCGTGGTCTTGGAGTGTCCAATACGATTCGCGGAGCTGTTGCGAATTGGTCGAAGACACTTTCGCTGGAGCTTGCGCCATTTGGTATAACTGTAAATAATGTATTGCCGGGTTCAACCATGACAGGACGACTTGAATCGCTGATCACTTCAAATGCACAAAAAGCAGGCAAGACGTTTGATGAAGCCAAACAGGATATGATACGAGAGATACCTGCAGGACGGATAGCCGACTCGCACGAAGTTGCAGCCGCTATAGCATTTCTGGCAACACCAGCGGCCGGGTATATAAATGGTGTCAATGTACCGGTGGATGGCGGACGAACCGGATGCCTCTGACAGACTATGGAATATATCGATAACTATATAGAAGGTAAATTACTGGCTCCGCATACCGGGAAGTATATCGATAATTATAATCCTTCGGAAGGAAGAATATATAGCTTTATACCGGATTCCGATGAACGCGATGTGGCGGCTGCTGTTTCGGCAGCACAACATGCTTTTGCAGAATGGAGTGTTATGCCGGTAGAAAAACGTTCGGCTATACTTTTGCGCATTGCTGATCTGATCGATCGTGATCTGGATAAGTTTGCTTTAGCGGAAAGTATAGATAACGGAAAACCGGTTCGTCTGGCGAAGGCTTTGGATATACCGCGTGCTTCTGCCAACATGCGTTTCTTTGCGAGTGGTGCTATTCATTTTGCAAGTGAAGCGCATGTTACCGGTAACGAAGCAGTGAATTATACCTTACGTACACCGGTAGGCGTTGCCGGTTGTATATCGCCCTGGAATTTACCACTGTATCTGTTCACCTGGAAGATAGCGCCTGCGCTGGCGGCTGGCTGCACCGTGGTGGCGAAGCCCTCTGAACTTACACCGATGACAGCCTTTCTGTTCGCTCAACTTTGCATAGAGGCGGGCTTGCCGAAGGGTGTGCTGAATATAGTGCATGGTCTTGGAGCAAAAGCAGGACAGGCCATCATTGAGCATCCGGATGTTACTGCTATATCGTTCACAGGAGGAACGGTTACAGGTAGAAAGATAGCTGCTACGGCTGCACCTATGTTTAAAAAATTGTCGCTGGAGCTGGGCGGTAAAAACCCAAATATAGTTTTTGCAGATTGTGATTTTGAACAAGCGGTAAATACTTCGTTGCAGTCTTCATTTTCAAATCAGGGTGAGATTTGTTTGTGTGGCTCGCGCATTTTTGTAGAGCGTGGCATTTATCAAAAGTTTACCGATGCATTTGTAGCGCGAACAAAAACGCTGGTGGTGGGCGATCCGCTGTTGATAGATACAACTACCGGTGCGTTGGTGTCGGAAGCTCACATGAATAAAATACTGTCCTATATAGAACTCGCAAAGCAGGAGGGAGGAACGATTCTTACCGGTGGTCATCGCGTTACTGTAGCCGGGCGATGCGCACAGGGATATTTTATAGAACCTACTGTTATTATCGGGCTCGATCATTTATGTCGTACCAACCAGGAAGAAATATTTGGCCCTGTAGTAACCATCATGCCGTTTGATACGGAAGAGGAAGTAATACGCTATGCGAACAGCACAACGTACGGACTATCCGCCACGCTCTGGACAGAGAATCTGAAACGTGCACATCGTATCGCTGCGCATTTAAAAAGTGGCATCATCTGGGTAAACTGCTGGCTCTTCCGCGATCTGCGTACTCCCTTTGGAGGAATGAAACAATCCGGTGTTGGTCGTGAAGGCGGCCTGGAAGCGCTGCGCTTTTTTACGGAGGCTAAAAATGTTTGTATTAAGCTGTAGATCAAATATTATATTTTTTTATAAGTGCTTTTTATCTTTTCATCTTCGATCCTATATCTTTCGAATCACTAATCAGCGCGAATGTCTTTCTTCGATATTAATACTATATTTTTTGAGCTGCTCGGCTATAAAATGAGCTACCTCGAATTTTTTGGATTTGTTTCCGGGGCTATTGCCGTGTGGCTGTCTGCGAAGGCTCACTTGTGGAGCTGGCCCATTGGTATCATTAACGTTGTGCTGTCGTTCTTTTTGTATTACCAGATACAGCTATACCCGGATATGTTTCTACAGATATTCTTTTTTGTAACCAACGTGCTCGGCTGGTGGCGGTGGGCAAATCCGCAACCGGGAGAAGAGGATAAACGAAATGAATTGAGGGTGAGCTTTATGGGTATATATACATTTGCCGGTATATGCCTCGGTGGATTAGTTGGAACTGCACTGCTGGGTACGCTGGCAAGTCAGTTGCATCATTGGTTCCCATCGTTCTTTCCTGTGCCTAGTGCCTTTCCGTATGCAGATTCTTTTATTACCGTGATGAGTATTATCACGACATTTTTTATGATTCGTAAAAAGGCAGAGTGCTGGATCATCTGGATCATCGTGGATATTGTCGCCACCTATCTATACTATATCAAGGGTATTATGTTGTATAGTGTTTTGTATTTCATGTTTACGATCATTGCTTCGTTTGGTTTGTGGCACTGGATTCGGGAGTATAAAAGCTACCAAACGCAACGTGTATGAAGCGCGGACTTGTTATCGGTAAATTTCTCCCGATACATGAAGGTCATGTGACATTGATCCGCTTTGCAGCAGAACATTGTGATGAATTGATTGTGTCGATGAGCTATACTCCACACGACCCGATCGATCCTGCTTTACGACTCTCATGGATCAAAACTATATTTGAGGATGATGTATTGATTAGGCCCGCTATGGTGCTGGATGATTTTGATGATGAATCATTGCCGCTACCCGAGCGCACAAAGATCTGGGCTAATTTTATCAGACGAACGTATCCTGCAGTAGATATAGTTTTCAGTTCAGAAGAATATGGTGTGCCGTTCGCTCAACACCTCGGGGCAGAGCATCAAGCTTTCGATCCGCAACGAAAGTTTGTCCCTATATCAGCTACAAAAATAAGACAACATCCTTTTCAATATTGGAATTATATACCTCCCGTAGTCAGGCCATACTTTGTTAAGAAAATATGTTTCTTCGGTGCCGAGAGCACGGGTAAATCTACCCTGGCGGAGCGTATGGCAGCAGTATATAATACGGAATTTGTTCCGGAAGTTGCCCGTGAAATCATTTCGTCCAATGTGTTTACAATGGAAGATATTGTTACGATTGGTTATGCACATGCTGCCCGTATTGAGGATAAAACACGCGTAGCCAACAGAATTCTCTTTTGTGACACCGATGCGATTACAACACAAATATACTCGCAACATTACCTCGGTGCCGTCCCCGAAGAGTTGTATCAATTGGAGAAATCGGTTCGATATGATCTATATTTTCTGTTTGATATTGATGTGCCGTGGGTAGCAGATGATCTTCGTGATCTCGGACATCAGCGTGAAGCCATGTTTAATGTTTTTAAAGATGCGCTCGAAGTTCGAAATATACCTTACGTGTTAGTGCGTGGAAGTTATGAAGAGCGCGAGGCGATTGTTCGAAAAGAGATCGATCGGTTGTTACAATGATTATCGAAGCGTTAATTGTTGTATTTTCTTTTTCAATAACTCTTTTTCTGCTCCGGATGATGTAAGCTGAAGGGCGCGTTCGTACGCCTGCTGCGCTTCTGTGTTCTGGAAAAGTAATGCGTGGAAATCTGCAAGTGCGGCATGGTATAGATAGTGATCGTTAAGCGCTGTAATCTTTTTCAACGCTTCAAGTCCAGCTTCCCGGGATTGCGCGTAGCCTAATACGATAGCTTTATTCAGCTCTACAATGGGGCTTTGTTTTATATCAGCCAGTAGCGTATAAAAGTGATATATTTTCTTCCAATTCGTTTCTTCAAATGTAGCAGCTTCTGCATGGCAGGAAGCAATGATCGCTTCCAGATGATATTCGGAAATCTCATCGCCATCGGCTGATACTTCGAGATAATAGTTGCCGCGATCGATAAGCGCTTTGTTCCATCGACTTCGATCCTGATCTTTTAATAAGATGATAGCACCATCGTTAGCGATTCGCGCATCCTCCCGCGATGCCTGATAGCACATCAGTGCCAGTAATGCGTTTACGGATGGTGTATTGGTAACTATATTTCGTGTAAGGAGTATGCAGAGTCGTATCGCTTCTTCACAAAGATCGTTGCGAATAAGTTTGTCGGGATGCGATGAATTATACCCTTCATTAAAAAGTAGATATAGCGCATGCAATATGGTGTCCAGTCGGTCGGGTAATTCTGTGGCTAAGGGTACTTCCAGGTTTATTTTTTCTTCTTTTATTTTTTCGCGCGCCCGGTAAATTCTTTTGGCAACCGTGTCTTCGCTGGTGAGAAACGCGTTCGCTATTTCAGATGTACTTAATCCGCAGAGTACCTTTAGTGCAAAGGCAAGTTGTGACTCATACGGTATAGCAGGATGACAGCATGCAAACATCATTCGCAGTTGACTGTCTTCAATTTCATTTTCAAGAAACAGTTGACTAACAACAGGCGACAATGTCCATTCAGATTGCAGCGCCTTTGCTATAGCTTCTTCATGATGTTGATGAACGCGTTGCTGACGGATAATATCTACCGCCTTACGTTTCGCAACAGTATATAGCCATGCCGATGGATTTTCAGGAATTCCCTTAAAGCTCCAGGTAGACATCGCCTTGAGCAGCGTATCTTGTACTATATCCTGTGCAACCTCAAATGAACCGAAGCCCAACAACCGCGTAAGCACGGCTGTCATCTTCCCGGCTTCATGCCGGAAGAGGTGACTTACGAGTTGATTGATGTTTTGTTCGGGCATTCATAAAGGTATGGAATTTCTGGATGTCTAAATCTGTGATATTACAAGTGATTGTATCTTCTTTTGCTCTTGTTGTGGCCTTTATATGTTGGATGATTACTGATGGAATGCTGTGTGTTTTTTGGGGTTACTTTAATTTTGAGGTGGGTATAGTTTATGGGATATTCTATTTGGTAAGGTGGCCTTTTGGAGAGCTATAACAAAGCCATGGAAAAGTAATTTCGATGTGATCTGTTAATACTTTAACTATGAAAGTGGTATATCTATACATCGATTACTAGTAGCGAAATGATTAATCTGAATTCAACCTGATTTTTCCGGTATAGCATACTATATCTAAATACTTGTTATTGCACTACAAAGGAAATAGACAAGTATGCAAAAATATCTATCCATTGTTTTGGCCATTCTGCTGGTATGGGGCTCCTCGTGCGATCATGACGAAATCAGGATTCAGCAGGTGGCCACTGAAAAGAAAATAACCATTACCGATCTCGAACACGAGCCTGCTGTAAAAGAGCTGCTATCAAACGTGCAGGGAAGTTTTGCCAACGGAAGAATCAGCAGTCTGGAAATTGCAGACGCATTCTTCAAATATAGCGAACCCGACAGCGGCATCCTGAATTATACCTTTGGCTTACCCGATGATTCTCCCGATTACTTCGAGAACCTTGTATTATCACAATATGAGGATGGTTTCTATGGATTTATATACCGCTATATCCTGGATGGGCCGTATATAGCCGGAGATCCTTTCAAAGGAACGTTTCAGCAATATAACCTTTCCGGAGAACTGATTCGCGAATTTACCTTACCGGTTGCGCAAGACAGTGCAGCTGCCGGAGGAAGAACGCAACTCATGAATCAGTGTGTAAAAAGCATTGAGCAAACCTGCACAACTATCTATGAAGTAGAAACGCGAACCGATTATCCGTGCCATTGCCAGTACGATCACAAAACAGAAGTGAGCACGGTATGTACATTTTCATTTAACCGTGGCTGGTGCGATGACATGACCGGTATACCACCCGCAGGAGGTGGTGGTACATACGTAGGAGCAAGCGATGCGACTCCACGCAGCGAAGGTTCCGGAGGAAGTACAGGTACGATTGCACCTAAGCCGGTTAAGAAAAATCCGGTAGTGGTAGTTCCGGAGCCGGGCTTTGATGATATTACTTTTAATAATGTGAAATCTCCGTGTTTGATAGGCGTGATTAAGAACCTGATGCGGGAGGATTTTAAGAATAAGATTAATCAGAACGCCAAACATTGGTTTGTTGATGCAGGGCAAGCGCAAAACCTAAACTTCAAAGAAATAAATACCATTTTAAACGATGAAAATAATCCTATACATGCACATACATCGTCAGCCTACACCACTCCCGGCAAAATTCAGAATGTAGATATTACGCTAAATTCCTTTACTCTTCCTGGAACAAGCGAGCTTTTTCAGATTGTAGCTATATATCACGAAACCATGCATGCCATTCTAAATATGAGCACTATGTATCAGAAGATGCTTCCAAAGGAAAAACATGAATTTATGTCGTCACCCAGCAGAACACAAGCTATGATTGGTGCATTGGCAGAGGTTTACAATAGAGATTTAACCCCTCAAGAAGTACAAAAAGTGGCCGCTCTTTGGTTATATAGTTTTTCCGATGCAATGGAGACAAGTAACTTTCAGACTTCGATGGATAAATGGAAATTGACCAATGAAAGTATTTCCAAAGTTGGTGAACAAGAAGAAAGAGTAGTAAAAATTGTGGTGAATGGAGAGATAAAGATTACGAGTATCGGTGGTGCTAATTGTAACAATGATTGAAGATATTAAAATCAAGAATTAAATGAAAGTGATAAAAGTATCTTTCTTGTTGTGTGTTTGTCTTGTTGGAGTGGTCAAAGCTCAAAATGATTCAACACTCAATGACGATCTTTTTGAATATCCGATCAAAATTCAAAAAGGTCAAGAGCAACACTACTTAAAATACGCTTTGACCTTAGTTAAACAAGACTCTGCTATAAAAGCATATCAGATTTTGTACCGCTTAGGTAATACAGCACAACATGGAGAAAACTCAAAAGAGATAAATATCGCTAACAAAAAGATAAAGCAAAAAATCACGAAACAAAGCAACGGTTTTCTGCGTGGTAAATGGAAACTAGACTACGAAGGACACTGTAACTACCCTCGGTGTATAGATTCAACCAAGATTGAAGAGGTTATAATTTCTAAAAGGAAAATCAGATTTTACGAAAAAGGTAAACCAGTCAGGATATATAAATATACTTACCGAATACAGGTTGATCCGCATTTCGGATATATTCATTATATCGTAATCTATAAAAATTACTTTGAAGGCTGGATCTATGAAATAATACGTGACTCAAAAGGTAGAAAAAGACTTCACGTCACGAGAGATAACGGAATGAATCATGGATACTTTGCAGAATACGTTAAATCAGAATAACAGGAATAAAATATGAAGCATTACTTTAAATCCAATTGAAGCCAGAGTGCGGAATAATCCAGAAGCCGATGATTACAAGTCCAATCTAGGACCTATAGGAATAGTCATGAAAGGGTTTAGTGTTTTGCTCTTTTTAACGATTACCTATATAGTTCTCTATGCACAAGTGAACGCACTCTCCATCAAAGTCACTGGCCTCCTGTGGACTTCAGGACTCTGATGCTTCAAGGTACAAAGCCTTAGCTATACTATGGCTGTTCCTGATCATAATACGTAGCATCACGTATAATCTTCCCGTCTTTAAACGTAAGCACCGAAACAATTGGAAGTTTGAAAGATATACTATCGTTCATGCTGCCTGTGGCGATAAACTCTATCGTTACTTTATCTCCGGAAGGATAAAGTCCTACAACCTCATCGTGCAGATCAGGAAACATTTTTTGAAGCTCGCTATATTTGGCAGCTGTTTCCTGTTGCGTTTTTGTTACGTAATCTTTTCCGAAAGCCGGATCAAGAAATGATGCGTTCCCCGTGTAGTACGATGCCATCGCTTGCCACTCATGCTTGTTAAATGCCTCGAACATTTTTTGTGTAAGTGCTATATTTTGTTGTTGCTCGTGATCTGACGAACTGCATGCCACACTCACTGCCAGTGTAAGCAGGTATAGGTGTATATTTTTCATAGAATAATGATATGATAGTTACAGGTTGCCAGATAACGTGCTGGAAAATCTGACAACCTGAGAATTTCTTGTTAAGGAGTAGGTAAGGGTGAACCTACATATCAAACTTCATAACCTCGCGTACTTCTACGCTTCCGTTATAATCGTAGTCCGGGCATTCTTTTGCTATCTCGGTTGCTTCGTCCAAACTCTTGGCGAGTACAACAAAGTATCCCCCAGCAATTTCTTTTCCTTCGGCATACGGGCCGTCCGTAACAGTTTTCTTTGCGCCTGATACGGTTTTGCCAACGGGCAGCAACGCTTCACCACCAGCGTAGCGTTCAGCTTTGGTTAATTTTTCTACCCAGGCAAACCACTTTTGCATGTGCGCCTGCTGTGCATCCGGTGATAAATGGCTTACATCTCCACCGCGAAATAAAAACATGTACTTTTCCATGATTGTTAAAGTTTAAGGTTGAACAAAATTTACACGATGACGGGCGAACCTCTTGGTTCCGGACAAAGAATCTTAAAATTTTTTTAAATATTTATCACGACCAAAATCGGGTGGCGATTGCAGGGGTGTAAAAACCGAAGTAATTTGACTTCTCTAGTGGTATAGCATGCAGAAACATATTTCTATAAAGGTATCCGGTCGTGTGCAGGGAGTATTTTATCGCGCATCCACGCACGATGAAGCGCAACGTTTAGGTCTGAAAGGCTTTGTGAGGAATGAGCCGGACGGGTCAGTTTACATTGAAGCGGAAGGTGATGAGGCTGTATTGGATGCTTTGGTTGCATGGTGCAAGCAAGGACCACCTGCGGCCCGGGTAAGCAACGTTGAAATTCACGAAGGAATCTGGAAAGGATTTACTGAATTTGTCGTGAAGCGATAACCATCTGTTCCATCGAATCGTATTCTGCCTGATGCCATATCATATCGATCTCTTTGCTGTTTTTATTTTGCTGGGTGTTGTCCAGGCTATCTTTTTGTCTTTTTTCTTCTTGTCGAGAGAGAACCGGAAGAACGATGTTAACTTCTTTCAGGGGTTGATGTTGCTCTCCATGGCAGCATGCATACTGGAGATATTTCTGATGTATACCGGGTATATAGTAGACTGTTTGTTTCTGGTTGATTTTTCTGAGCCGTTCGCATTGGCTATCGGGCCATCGTTTTACCTCATGATCCGAAGTCTTATTCATGGTTCGGTATCACGAAAAATGCAATTGGTGCACTATATATTCCCGGTGGTTTACTTTTTCTTGCTGATTCCGTTTTTGATACAGTCAAACGATTTTAAGTATAACTCATGGGTATATGCGTATCATCCCAACCTGCCGTTTCGAGATGTTTCGGTTGGCTATGACCCGAGATGGCTGTGGGTAACGGATCATCATACGCTGATGTCGCTGGTTAGTATAGGTATATATTTTTTGTTTGGACTGGTGGAAGTTATACGCGCTTTTAAAGAGAAGCGTGAATCATTTTTTGCGCCTGTACATTCCGTTCTTAAAAAGTTACGATCCGGCATTTTACACATGACGAGTGCTACCGTGATAATATTTGTGGTGAAGTATCTTAATATTGATGATACAGGCGATCACCTGTTTGCGGCCTATATTTCGTTTACTATATATCTTACCAGTTTTAATGTAATAAGTCATTCAGGTTTCTTCAGACAGGTTGCCCTTAGCGAACCGCAGAAGTATAAAAGTTCAGGCGTAACAGCAGATGCTCAAAAAGAGTTACTGGATAAGTTAGCGATGTTGATGACGCGTGATAAGCCTTTTCTTCAGTCAGGCTTTTCATTGCCGGAACTCGCTGGCAAATTAAATACCACGGTGCATGTATTGTCGCAGGTGATTAATGATGGTTTAGGAAAGAGTTTTTTTGAAATGGTAGCGGAGTATCGCGTAGAAGAAGCCAAGCGACTACTGAAAGAACAACCTCATGTTAAAGTAGAAGAGATAGCGGAGCAGGTTGGCTATAATTCCAAGTCGTCATTCAATACAGCGTTTAAAAAGATATCCGGTAAAACTCCTTCTGAATTTCGTTCTGCGTGATCGCTACATCATTACCGATGTTTCTTTTTCTGATGCATTTTTCCGCGCGCGGTATCGCACGGTGCCTTTGCCGACACCTAGTATAATTAGTCCTGCAAAACCACAGGCAACCATCATTCCTACCATGGGTACAGCTGTGTTGTTGTGCAGTGCACTTACGGCAGCAGAGGCAAGTCCGCCAACGCCCATGCGTATACTTCCCTGTATAGCGGCAGCACTTCCGGTTAACTTTGTGAACGGTGCGAGGGCGAGGGCTGTACTGTTCGGGCCGGTTAACCCTTGTCCTATCAAAAACAGAAACATCATGCCTACGAGTTCATATTTACTATACCATCCCAATGCCGTGCCGCCTACCAGTACAATGCCCACGAGGCTTTGTACAATCAACGTTGTCTTGATGATCTGCTGGCTGCTATATTTCTTTAAGAGTATATGATTTAATTGTGTTGACCCGATGATGGCGGATGCAACGATGGTAAAGATCCAGCCGTATTCCTGTTCACTGGTGTGATACAGGTTGATGAATACGTCAGACGATCCGGCTATAAATGCGAAGGGTGCAGCGGTAGCGATACCACCGGCAAAAGCATAGATCAAGAATTGCTGTTGTTTGAGCACCGTCATGAAATTAGTCATAACGGCTTGTGGTTTCAGCGATAGTGATGCATCGGCACTTCTTCCTTCTGGCAGGAAGAAATATATACATACCATGATGAGTGCCATTACGGAAGCGAGTATGATGAATACATAATGCCATCCGAATCCAACGGTAACATATCCTCCGATAGTAGGCGCAATGAGTGGTGATACAGCAACCACCAGTGTGAGCGATGAAAATGCCTGAGCTGTTTTATTGATCGGGAATAAATCGCGCACCAGGGCCTGCGATGCCACCATGCCGGCACATCCGCCAATGGCTTGCAAAAAGCGCATGGTAATTAACGCATGAATGGAATTGGTCATGGCACAACCAAGCGATGCTATAATGTATACCGTCAAACCTGCATATAGTGGTAAGCGCCTTCCAAAGCGATCGAGCAGCGGACCATATAATAACTGGCCGAGCGCAATACCCACCAGGTAACTGGTTAAGGAGAGTTGTACCTGGTCAATAGTAGTATTGAGATCTTTGGCAATAGCCGGAAACCCTGGCAGGTACATATCAATCGAAAACGGACTGATGGTTGAAAGTGCTCCCAGGATCAAGATAACAACGATGTGTTGTTTACGGGTCATAATTGTAATTGGGCGCGCAAGATACAACGCCACGTATAGTGCAAAAGGCTTTTCATCAATAAATGGTTCAGAAGTTTTTTCTCAACCGGTTTCTGAATACATAAAAAAAGCAGCCCGCACTTTCGGATGCGGGCTGCTGTTAATGCTGGGATTATCTTTCCTAATTCTTGGTGTTGAGATCCGGCAGAACAAAGTCGTCCAGCGCACTGGGTTGTTTCATCAACGCTTCAATGTCTTCGACCTTGCGTGGCGCAGCGATTGACAAATGTTCGTAGCCTTCTTTGGTGATGAGGTAATCGTCTTCGATGCGCACAGCAATTCCCCACCAGCGCTTGTCGCAATTGGCATTGTCAGGAATATAGATGCCGGGCTCGATGGTAATTACCATGCCTTCCTGCAGTTTGTCATACGGGCCGCGATCGTGTACATCAAGTCCGATGTGATGGCAGCATCCGTGTGGATAGTAAAGATGTCTTTCGTTCTCATTCTTAATGATTCCCAGATCTTTCAATCCTCTGTTGATGACGACACGTGTAGCTGCTGTCAGATCCTGAAATGTAGCGCCAGGCTTACATACTTTCATACCTTCTTCCTGTGCTTTCAATACCAGTTCGTAGATCTGTTTCTGCTCAGGCGAAAATTTACCGGACACCGGTATAGTACGTGTTATATCAGCAGTATATCCATGGAACTCGGCACCGAGGTCCATCAATATCAATTCCTTATTGGTGATGTTCGGTTTATAGTTGTCGATATAGTGGAGTATACATCCGTTATGACCGGCACCGACTATAGATGGATACCCAAGATCTTCAGCCTGGTATTTTTTGAAAACAAATTCATGTATACCCTGTATCTCGCGTTCAGACATACCGGGCTTTATAGCTTTCATTACTTCGCGTTGTCCCATGCAAGAGATGCTTACCGCTTTCTTAATCATGTCTACTTCTTCTTTGGTTTTGAAACCGCGAAGTCCTTCCATAATGGTTACAAGCTCGGTTGTATTAAGATTGTTTTTCTCCGGCTCGCGTGTAACGCTAAGACCTTTTTCCTGGGAAGGGTACTTTACTTTTACCTTGAAGTCTTCGATCATACTGTATAAATCAGAAGAGTCGCGCGGATCATCGCGTACATCGTTCAGAAAATCGAAGAAGAGTATCTTGTCGAATTTAGAAAAATCAACATTATACTTTTTAAATTCCTTGTTGTTGAAAGCCTGCTCGAAGCCGAGTTGATTTTTTACTCCGGCATCGCCAAGTCTGCGGCCTGTCCACATCTCTGCCTGGGCACTGCGGGGCTGCACAAAAATAATCTCATCGTACTGCGTTTTGTTCGCAGCCGTTTGTTTGTCTTTGAAGATAAACAATACAGCGTCTGGTTCTTTATACCCGGTGAGGTAAAAAAAATCGGGGTCCTGGTGGTAAACATAGTCTACATCGCTAGATCGGTTACGAACCGGGTTCGCGAAAAAAACCGCTACTGAATTGGCTGGCAATTGTTCGCGTAGTTTGGCTCTGCGTTCTTTATGAAATTCCTTGGTAAGGAAATCAGCCGGCATGTCCGGGTTCTGCGCGAATGCCGGTATAGCCATCAGCATAAGAATGAATAAACTGAATCGTTGCATGAGTAGGTTGATCATTGAGTTATATAAGCATTATGAAGGTACAGGAAACATTTTTCTGAAATGTAGCCAGAGTGGATGTCCGGCAATGCAAGAGGGCAAGTGGTATACCGGTTAGCGTTCGTCAATTTCTTCCAGTATAAAATCTTTACCTTGTCCATACCGCACCAGCTCTTTCAGGTGGTATCGTTCCAGCGTAAGCAGGTCCTTTACTTTGAAATCACCATTGCCCAGAATATTTTCAATGATAAATTCATGTCGCTCGCCAAAATTGATGAGGCGGTATTTTTTACCAGCCCGAAGTACATCAAATGAAAGTCCTGCCATAGTTAAAAATGTTAAAATAGTATCATCGGGAAAAAAATATGCCGATGTATAAAATTGCATTTCGTTAGAGAGATTACAAATCCTCTTCACGTTCCAGCATCAGTATAGATGCCTGTGGAACAATAAAATACTTTTCTTCCTCGTATATAACTTCGATTGCGCCCTTTTGCAGAAATATGGCGAGGTCACCTTCCTGGGCCTGCAGCGGTAAGTACTTCACGGTGTCCTCTTTACCTTTCCATACTTCATCTTCATCGGCCGGCAGTGGTAACGGATAACCCGGTCCGACCTTTATCACGTAGCCACTTTGTATCTTCTCCTTCTCCTGTACACCCGGAGGCAAATATAGTCCGCTGGCCGTCTTGTCAGTTTGCTTGGTAGGTTTGATAAGCACGCGGTCGCCAACAACAATCAATTTTTTAAGTTTATTGTCTGGTGTAATCTTCATTGTATTGAATCCTTTATTTTGTTTTCTTTTCCGCAGCAAATATCCTAAACAATACTAATTCCGTAAATGCATTTATTAATTTCAGTATGCTTAATTAAACCCAAATGAAAAAAATCTGCTCATTAACTCTGTTGTTCAGCCTGCTGGTTCATGTGTTGCCGGCGCAGATCGATGCAGCCTTGCTGCGCTATCCGGATGTGTCGCAAACACATATCGTATTTACCTATGCCAATGATCTTTGGATCGTGCCCAAAACCGGTGGCCTTGCCTGGCGCCTCAGTTCACCGGCTGGTGTAGAAGTATTTCCAAAATTTTCACCGGATGGTAAAACCATTGCCTTTACCGGTAATTATGACGGGAATGAAGATGTATATGTTATACCGAGTCTCGGAGGTATTCCCAATCGCCTCACGTATCATGGTTTGAATGATCGGATTGTTGACTGGTACCCGGATGGTAAACAGATACTCTTTGCCTCTGGTCGCGAAAGCGGACGTGAACGTTTCAACCAGTTTTTCAAAACAACAGTAGCCGGTGGGTTGCCTGAAAAACTTCCGCTGCCGTATGCTGAGTTTGGCTCTGTATCGCCCGATGGTAAACAGCTTGCATTGACCTTCCGCACGCAGGTGTTCAGAACTTGGAAGCGTTACCGTGGTGGATGGAATGCAGAGATACATTTGTTCAACCTCGAAACACTGGCCTCTGAAAATATATCGGTAAACAATGATGCGGCCGATGAGCTGCCGATGTGGCACGGCAACAGTATATTTTTCCTCTCCGATCGTGGTGCCGAGAAACGCATGAACCTGTGGGAGTATAATCTAGCTACCAAGGCATTTACACAACTCACTACCTTTAAGGATTATGATGTACACTTCCCTTCGCTCGGGCCTGAAGATATAGTATTTGAGACAGGCGGTAAATTATACCTCTATAATCTTGCGGCACGAAAACACCAGGAAGTAAAAATAGAAGTAGTAACCGATGGTGCCGGACTGAAGCCTACTATTGAAGCTGCGAAAAATATTGAGCATGCGTCTATAGCGCCTGATGGAAACCGCGTGCTGGTGGAAGCGCGTGGTGAAGTATTTAATATACCAGCCGAGAATGGTTTTGTAAAAAACGTAACGCAGTCGTCTGGCGTGGCAGAGCGTAATCCAACGTGGTCGCCTGATGGTAAATATATAGCGTACTGGAGTGATCGTTCCGGTGAATATGAACTTACGGTTCGCGAAACGAAGAACGATGCTGTAGAGCGTAAACTTACGGCATACGGTGCAGGCTTCCGCTATAATTTATACTGGTCGCCCGATGGAAAGAAAGTTGCTTTCATCGACAAGGCAATGCGCATCAAGATATACGATGTGTCAACCAACCAGACTACAGATGTGGACCGTGGCATGCGCCAGATGCATTATAACCTGGAAGGCTTCTCTGCGAGTTGGTCGCCTGATAGCCGCTGGCTGACGTACGACCGCGATCTTGACAACGCACACCAGGCTGTTTTTCTATACGATTATCAATCTAAAAAACTCACACAGGTAACAAGTGGTTACTATACCTGCATGGAGCCTGTGTTTGATGCTGAAGGTAAACATCTCTTTATGTTAACCAATCAGTTCTTCCAGCCAACCTATAGCGATATTGATAACACGTTTATTTATCCGAACAGTACCAAGATTGCTGCTATAGCGTTGAAGAAGAGCACACCTTCTATACTGGCTCCGAAGAATGATGTGGTGAATATGAAGGAAGAAAAGAAAGAAGAAGAGAAATCGGACAAGAAGAAAAAAGAGAATGGTGATAAAGATAAAGCCGATGAGAAGAAAGATGAAAAAGTAAAACCAGTAGATATAGACCTCGATGGTTTGGAAGCACGACTGGTGATGTTGCCCATTGATCCGGGTAATTTTGGAAGCCTACAGACCGTAAAAGGTAAATTGCTATACCATCATTTACCAAACACAGGTTCTGACGGCAAGACCAGACCTCTGAAATATTTTGATTTCGAAAAACGTGAGTCCAAAACAATTGTAGACAATGTTGATGGATATGAAGTATCTGCCGATGGTAAAAAGATTCTGGTGCGCAAGGATCAGGGCTTTTATATCGTAAAGGTTGAGGAGAATCAGAAGACCGATAAGAAACTTCGTACGGATGAAATGCAACTGCTGGTAAATCCGAAAGAAGAGTGGAGACAGATACTGGTTGATGCATGGCGCCTGGAACGTGATTATTTCTATGATCCTACCATGCACGGTGTAAACTGGAATGCCGTGAAAGATCAATACCTGAAGATGCTGGGCGGTGCATTAACACGTGAAGAAGTAAATTTCGTGTTGGGTGAAATGATTGGAGAGCTGAACGCTTCGCATACTTATCGCGGTGGTGGAGATGAAGAAAGCAGCCGTCAATTATCCGTTGGATATTTAGGTATAGATTGGCAGGCCGATGGTCAATACTATAAAGTAAAGAAAATTATACGCGGTGCTCCGTGGGATGCCGAAGTACGCTCTCCACTTGATCAACCGGGTGTTGATATCAAAGAAGGTAATTATATACTTGCCATCAACGGTGTAGCGTTAACAACAGCGCTTGAGCCGTTTGCTGCGTTGCAAGGTCTGGCCGGGAGAACGGTGGAAGTTACCTATAACACTTCGCCTTCCTTCACAGGTGCGAAGACTGCTGTAGTGGAAGCGTTGCGTGACGAGTCTCGCCTGCGCCACCTGGCCTGGATTGAGCAGAATCGTAAGCGGGTTGAAGAAGCTACGGGCGGAAAAGCCGGGTATATATATGTACGCAGTACCGGTATAGACGGACAGAATGAATTGATCCGTCAATTCAATGCACAGCTCGATAAAAAGTCATTGGTAATTGACGAGCGCTTTAACAGCGGTGGACAAATACCGGATCGCTTCATTGAATTGTTGAACAGACCTCCTGTAGTATACTGGGCTATACGCGATGGAGCAACGTGGCCGTGGCCTCCAGCAGGTCACTTTGGTCCGAAGGTTATGTTGATCAACGGCTGGAGTGGTAGTGGCGGTGACGCGTTCCCGGATTACTTCCGCAAAGCTGGTCTTGGTCCGCTGATCGGATCACGCACGTGGGGCGGTTTGATTGGTATCAGTGGTGTGCCTTCACTCATTGATGGCGGTAGTGTAACGGTGCCAACGTTCCGCATGTATAACCTGGATGGAACGTGGTTTAAAGAAGGCCATGGTGTTGATCCGGATATAGATGTACCGGAAGACTTAACACAAAGCGCGAAAGGTGTTGATGCACAATTGGAACGTGCTATCGTTGAAATTCAAAATCAACTGAAGACAAAAACGTTTAATATGCCGAAGCCACCGGCTTATGAAGTACGATAGGTGGTTCTTCGTGATATATATATATACTTGAAAATATAGCCTGCAAAACAGGCTATATTTTTTTGTGTTGATGTGTTGACGTTGCTGGAATTAACTTGACTTTGCTTCGAGCATGCTTTGCTCTCTGCGGTGTGTCCACGGAGGGATTGGGTTGTCTTCTTTCCAGAGGCCTTTGCGTTTTTCCTGGGCGCGCGTGCGGTGGTTTTCTAAATCGGGATCCGGATTTTTTTCGGATGTCCAGGCCAAACCTTCTTTCAGAAGATCGATGCGCAGGTCGGTGTCTCCTTTTACAAGGATGACTGCGAGGTAATTTCCTTTGCGATCTTTACCCTGGAAATTTACCGTTACGGTTTTATTCAGGGCAGCTTTCTCCAGATGTTTTTTAGCAGACTCTCCAAACGACTGTGTCAGTTCAGGGCAATCTATACCGGCCAGTATTACTTTATAGGTTTGGGTATCATCACTCAGTATCTCTACGGTGTTACCGTCTATTACTGTAATTACTTTGCCGGTTATGCTATTGTTGGCCATGGCAGTATATATACCAGCCAAAAGCAGTATCAGCGACAGGTTGATCGTTCTCATTTTCACTATTCTCCTCATGTGTTAAAGTTGAATAATCTTCAGATGTGTTGAAGATGAATTATACCGGAATGCTTCCGTATGTAAGATTTGAAAAAGATAGAAGCAAAAATTTTACCAATAGTGTATAGCTGTATTTCTGCTTTAAAAACGAAGAGCTGCCTCGTCTGAAGCAGCTCTTTATTTTTGTTTTGGGATATACGAAAGCTCAGAATGAGATCGTTATTTACAATACGTGTCGATTTGAAAACGTGCTTTTGCATCGCCAAACTCAACGGCTTTGCGCCAGTCGAAGCAGGCCTTTTCTTTTTCGTTCATCTGGTAGTAAAAATTACCGCGCTGTTTATAGTACGATGCATTCTTGGCATCGATTCGGATCGCTTCATCCATGTCGGATATACCAGCACCGTAATCTTCTAATTCTGATTTACAGGTAGCACGGTTGTAAAATGCTATAGCATCATTGGGGTTGATCTGAATTACTTTATTGTAATCAAGTATAGCACCTTCAAAATCTTCGATCGTTTCCTTTATATACCCTCTGTTGAAAAGTGCATTGGCATTTTTAGGATCAAGTTCTATAGCCTTGTTCAATTCGATGATGGCTGCCTTTGTATTTTCCAGTGCGATGTGAGCGCGCCCTTTATTTACAAATAATATTACCGAGTTCTCTCCGGCTTTCTGTGCATTGTCGAAATCGCTTAATGCTTCCTGGTATTCACCGGCTTCAAGTTGCATGAGGCCGCGTCTTAAGTATGCATCTTTATCTTTTACTCCGGCTGCAATCAGTTTGTCGTAGTAATCGCGGGCCGGTACAAAACGTTCTGTCGCGTAATAACCATCGGCCAGTAATTTATATAGTCCGGGCTCCGGCTTCTCCGACATCTTTTCAATAACCCGGAAGTCGCGTACACCTTCATCATATTTTTTCAATGCATAGTATGCATGCGCGCGATTTTCATACGCTTTTAAATAGTCGCCTTTGCGTTCAATGGCTTCGGTAAAATCAGCAATGGAAGCCTGGTAATTTTCCTGCTTGAAGTATGCTTTACCGCGGTTGTTAAAGAGTACGGCATCTTTCAATCCGAGCGTAACGGCTTGCGTATAGTCTTTAATAGCTTCCGGTAAATTGTTTATGCTGAACTTGGCATCACCCCGGTGGAAGTATGCCGTAGCAAGCTTCGGATCTTTTTCTATCGCAAGATTAAAATCACTGATGGCTGCTTCCAGGTTTTTAGCATCGTAACGACAATGTCCACGCATATCATATACTACAGCGGTATTAACCCCTGATGTGATCGCTTTCTCAAGATCAGGAAGTGCGCCTTTAAAATCGCGTTGATAATATTTTGATGCACCGCGTTTATAGAACAGAGTTGCATCGGTTGATCCGCCTGCTATAGCCTTATCGAAATCAGGTATAGCTTTTTCATAGTCTTTCAGTTCATAGAATGAATTGGCGCGGGCGGTATATAGGTTGGGATCTTTACTGCCGGCATCAATGGCCTTGGTAAGATCAGTTGATGCGCCCTGGTAATCTTTCAGACTATATCTGGAAAGACCGATCATAGTCAACTCATCTGATCCGGCCTCGTTGCGTGCCACAACAATCGCGAGATCAGTAATAACGCTGGCATATTCTTTTAATTGATAGCGTGCTGCAGCACGATTCTTCAACGCCTGTGTATAGTCTTTCTTCAAACCCAGGGCACGATCGAAATCTGAAATAGCAGACTGCGGATTGCCCGCATTTAATTTGGCTTTACCACGGTTGTTGTAAATGATCTCGTCATTCGCACCGGAAGCTATAGCTTTATCGTAGGCTGCAATAGCACCTTGAAAATTACTTTGCTTGAAGCGCGCATTACCGAGCTGATAGTATATTTCTTTGTTCTTGCTGTCGAGCGATGCTGCTTTTTCAAGATGCGGCAGCGCTTCTTTTTCTTTTTGTGATGCCAGGTAGGAGAGTGCCAGGGCTTCGTACGCTGACAGATCGGCTTTACCTTTCTGTACGGTTTTCTCCAAATCTATTATTGCAGTTGTATACTCTTTTTGCTGATAGGAAGATTTACCGCGCTTTAACGGTATATCATCGTCTTTTTCACCGGCCATCTCCGCAGCAGTAAGTGCCTCAACGGTTCCTTTGTAATCGCCAGCGTCAAAGCGCAGGTAGCCGGCATAGAGTGCAACCTTACCATCTTTTACGCCTGCTTGTAAAGCTTTGTCTAGATACGGTTTGGCTGCATCTTTTTTACCCAGTATATAATTGCCAACACCCAGCATCTTGAGCATGTCAGGTGTTTCGCCTTCAGCAGTTTTCGCTTTCTCAAGATCGGCTATAGCGCCTGCATAATCTTTTAAAGTATATTTAGCTGTACCGCGATTTAATTGTGCTTTGGTATAGCTCGGGTTCAATTGTATAGCTTTATCAAAGTCTGCCACGGCACCAGTCAGATCGTTGGTATTCATCTTGGCTTTACCGCGATTGTTAAAGAGTATAGCATCGCTGGAACCTGCCTTCACTGCGTTGTCGTAATGCTTGATGGCACCGGCAAAGTCGCTCTTCATGAATTTGATGTCACCGAGATTCTTGAATGCCTCTGCATCATTTGCGCCTAACGACACGGCCTTCTCCAGATCAGGAAGTGCTTTGTCGTAATCTTTCTGTGCAAACTCGGCATTGCCTTTATACAGATATACTTCTTTGGTTGCGCTGCCCGCGTTGATCGCGCGACTTAATGATTCAATAGCACCTGCATATTCCTTGCTCTTATACTGGCATGTACCCAGGTGGGTAAATACATCTTTATCCGTAAGCCCTAATGATACGGCTGCGGATAATGCTTTAACGGCTTCGCCACAATTGCCGGCAGCGGCCATGCTGAGCCCCAGCATTCTGAATACCTCTTTATCTCTTACACCTTTTTGTACAGCCGTATCAAAAGCTTCGGCTGCACCTTTATAATCTTGTAGTGCATATTTAGCAGAACCTATCTTTTGGTAGAACTCAGCATCGGCTCGGCCGCTGGCAATAATTTTTTCGAAGTCAGCTATAGCACCTTTCCAATCTTGAATCTGATAGCGAGCTTCTGCGCGATTCTCCAGCGCTTTATCATATCCTGCACGAAGCTCCAATGCTTTATCAAAATCAGTGATCGATCCTTTATAGTCTTTAAGAATAAATTTTGCTTTACCGCGATTGTTGTAAAGTATAGCATCGGCTTTGCCGGTAGCAACCGCTTTGTCGTAGCTGGTAATAGCTTCGCGGTAATTCTCCATTCTGAATTTTCCGTTGCCGAGATTCACATACGTTTCGAAGCCCGTGGCGCCCATCGTAATGGCTTTCTCCAGATCCGTAACAGCGCCTTGATAGTCGTTGAGATTATAGCGCGCGTTACCGCGATGCTCGAACAGCTCAACAGTGTTGATACGCGCTTTTACCGCTTCATCAAAATCAGCTTTGGCTTTGTCGTACTCCTTCAGGTTGTAGTACGCAACGCCTCGCTTAACATATACTTCTTTGTTCGGGAAGTTGGAGTTGATAAGCTGCGTGAATTGTACAGAGGCATCGTTGTGGTCGCCCGCTTTTAACTTTTTAAGGGCCGTTTCCCATTGTACCTGCAGCAACGAATCGGTTTTCTGCGCAAAGGAAAAGGTGATAGAAAAAAGCAATGAGGCAACAGCCAAACAGGTTCTTCTCATGGATTCAAAATATTGTCCAGAACAAATTTATTAAATCTGCTCGTGATTCATGGAATTACCTGATCAGCCTTCTTTTTGATCGTTAAATGTGGCTAAACGCGAAATCGCGACTGGATTATTCCAAGGCTGTTGGTCGGAGTTGTCCCTAAGATTTTGTCCGGCATGGTGAATTAAAAATCAGTTTAGTCTTGCATGGTAAACGAAGATCGAAACCAAACTTACTTTCTGACAATAAGCAGAAGATCGAGTGCGTTGGTGGCATCGTCTACTACGATATAGTCTTCGTGATGAATGTCGGTTACAAGCTTGTTGTCGGATGTCTGAAGTTTATTCCTGTTCCAGCGGTTCAATACTTCGTAGGGCAGGCGTAGCACAGAGGCAGGTAGTCTGTACTGAAGATTTAGTATATCAAATCGCGTAATGCGCTCAACGGATTTCTTGTTCTGTTCGTAATACGCCATTACTTTTTCATTGCCGGTAATGCCTTTCATTTCGGCATGGCTGAATATCTTTTGTGCCAGTGCTTTTAATTCTTCAGGCAGGTATTCGCGCACGTGCCACGGGTTCCGTGTAAGCGACATCTTACGGTTAGGTGTTGTAAGCAATGCGATACCGCCCGGCTTTAATACACGGTGTATTTCCTTCAGGAAAAGAAAATCATTTTCAATATGTTCAATCACCTGGAAGCTTACGATGCGATCGTAGGTGTTGTCGGCAAGCCCGCCCAGCGGAGGGATGTTCATGCTGATAAACCTGCCGGAGGGGAACCGTTGCTGAAGTGTATCAATAACCGGCTTGATCTTGTCTACCGCTGTAAAACTTTTGGTGAGCGGCAGCATGGTTTCAATGCCGCGGCCTTCGCCACAACCTACTTCGAGCACATCTCCCTGAATGTATTCTTTTGCTACAACATACGCTTTGAATAAACGTTGATGGATAGGATTATCGGAAGCAATCTGCTCGCTGGTAATTTCGGTCGTATATACTTTAGCCATATCGGCCGCAAAGATAAGGACGATTTGCGAGGTACGAACGATTTAATGGATTTAGCATAGTGCTGAATTCAACCTCTGCACTTCGTTCCTCGTACTTTTATATTATTTTCATCCAATGAAGCGATTAGTCTTACTGTTTGTTGTTGTGAGCTCTGTTGCCTGTGCGCAGCCTCTTCGTGATATCAATTACCGTTACCTGTATGATCCTGATCAGCCGATCTTACTCGATATCAAGCCGGTACGTGTCGGTGCGAGCTGGGAGATATTCTATAAACTTCAGAAGCGTGATACCATCACCACCGGACTTTCGGCCGAGTGGAGTACGCGCAATACCCTGGGCGACAGGGAAGGCACTGCGATCAGTTCGGTGACCGGTAATGCTGAAGCCGGGAAAATTACATTGCCGGTATCAGCTTCGGTGCAGGTATTGGTTGCCAAAATAATAAGTAGTTCTACCAATAAGGCGTGGTACTTCTATAAAGTACTGGATCCTAAATATCCTGTTAACGGCTGGCTTTCGGCAGCGGGTGAACCTGTGCCGGGGCAGTATATAAAAGGAGGGAATGTATATACCGTGCACGGTGCCGGCCAGACTAAAATTATATCGTACTACCGTGATACATTTCCAGCGGCAGTGCCCGCGTTCTCGGAAGCACTGGGCAGGGTATCGCCGGCTTTAAAAGTTGATTCTACTTTTAGTGTCACAGGCGATGAAGGTGTTACATTCACGCAGCAAGGTCTATACCTCGTGCAGGTTGATACAACCTCTTCGGAAGGGTATGCTTTCCGTGTGCAAAATGATTACCCGCGACTAACCAAACTTGAAAGTCTGGCAGATCCTTTCATATATGTCTGTACACGTCAGGAGTTTGACCGGTTAAAAGTTGCCCGTGGCGATAAGAAGGCGTTTGATAAAGTAATTCTGAATGTTACCGGAGATGCTGAGCGCGCAAAGAAATTTATGCGCAGTTACTTCAGACGGGTAGAGCTGGCCAACCAGTTTTTTACTTCGTATAAGGAGGGGTGGAAGACTGATCGCGGGATGATCTATATAGTATTCGGTGTGCCGGATGAAGTATATAAATTTAATGAACGTGAAGTCTGGAACTATAAGAACAGTTCGTTCAAAGCGTCCTTTGATTTCGTGAAATCGCCAACACTTTTCGATCCGGAGAACCTGGTATTGGTGCGTGAACGCAAGTTCCAGGAAACGTGGTATGAAGTGATTGACCTGTGGCGCAATGCGCGTTTCTAAGATATATATACCTATAAAACAAAAGCCGGATGAACTCCGGCTTTTGTTTTATCTATCGCGTTACTCTGTAGCAGAGCGGCTTATTCCATTTATATACCAATGATCAGTTTCTGCCCAGGCTGCAGTTTGTTGTCGCCCAGGTTGTTCATTGATTTGATCTTGTCTACTGTAAGACCTTCAAACTTCCGTGATATGTGCCACAGCGTATCGCCAGGCTGTACCGTATATGTTTTGGAATCAGGTATAGCAGTTGGTGTTGTGTTGGTCTGCTTTGCTGATGCAACCATCGTGGTAGAACGTGGGCTTCCCTTTAACCAGATGTTCAGGCGCTGACCTACACGAATGGTGTTGCTGCGCATGTTGTTCCATTTCTTCAGGTTTGTTACGCTTACTCCGTGGCGTATCGCGATGGAGCCAAGCACATCACCGCTTCTTACTTTGTATACGATGCGATCGCGACCGTACGTACTGCCTTCTGTTTTCTTCGCTAGCGCCAGGAGTTCATTGCGGCCTACTTTAGAGGCAGAGTCCAGTATAGCATAGCGGTTTAGTGCAAGTAAGTCTTTGGATGCTTTCGGAACATACAATACATATGGCTTGTGTGTTTCCGGCAGTGCATTGTGTTGTATCGATGGATTCAAGCGCTGCAAGTCTTCGATACACGCATTGGTAAGATTGGCAAACGTTTCGAAGTGCAGGTATTTGTTTACATGAAGCGTATCCGATGTTACCAGTTTCTCTTCGCCTTCATTATAGAAGTTATGCTCATCGAGATAGTTCATGGTATAGGTGATCGCTACGAACTGCGGAACGTATGAGCGTGTCTCGCGCGGAAGGTTCGGGTATATTTCCCAGAAGGTACGCTTGTAGCCTGATTTGCGTATAGCACGCTTCACGTTACCCGGACCAGTATTGTATGCAGCGAGTGCAAGTTCCCAGTCGTGAAACATGTTGTACAGATCGCGAAGGTAACGACATGCAGACTCTGTTGATTTTTCAGGATCCATACGCTCGTCTATAAACCAGTCGTTGTGCAGGCCGTAGTACTTGCCGGTAGCTGACATGAACTGCCACAGACCAACAGCACGCACACGTGATATAGCACGCGGGTTCAAACCAGACTCGATAATGGATAAATATTTTAATTCATCCGGAAGGTTGTATTTAGCCAGGTATTTTTCGAAGATCGGGAAGTAAAGATTCTTCCTGCGCATGATCATCTTGGTATATTCACGATCGCGTACTGTGAAGTAGTTGATGAACGCGTGAATACGGTCGTTGTACACGAGCGGAATTCTCTTCGAGATACACGCGAGGCGATCCTGGATAACAGCGGGATCATCATCCCCCGGAACATATTCCAGTTCAGTTGGTAAAGCGAAGTATACGAAGTCTACTGTATCTTCTTTATACAGCATTTCTTCTTCTGCTTCCGCTACTTCAAGAGAGTCCACCACTACAGAATCAGGTTGTTGTACAATCTGACCGTACGTTAAAGTTGAAAAAGTGATGAAGGCTGCTAAGAGAATTTTTTTTCTCATGTCAGTTCATGTTTGTTAGTGCGTTTGAAAAATGTAACAGTTTCGATTCTTCAAAATCATCTGCAATTACTTGCAGGCCGATGGGCAATCCTTGTTTGTCATTTCCACAGGGTATAGCAATGGCAGGTACGCCTGCTACATTGGCCTGTACAGAAAATAAATCTGCCAGGTACATCTCCAGTGGATTATCGGTATGCTCCCCTAACTTAAAAGCCGTGGTAGGGGTAATGGGCATCACGATAAAATCGTATTCTTTAAAAATCTCTTTTGTCTTGTCGCGGATAATGCGTCTTACCTTTTGTGCCTTGGTATAGTACGCATCGTAATAACTCGCGCTCAGTACAAAAGTTCCAAGCAAAATTCTTCGTTGTACTTCTTTGCCGAATCCTTCTGACCGGCTCTTCTTATAGAGCGAGTGAAGATCCGATACATTCGAACTTCTATACCCGTACCGAACGCCATCGTATCGCGAAAGGTTCGAGCTCGCTTCAGCAGTTGCCAGTATATAGTACGTAGGTAATACATACTCCTGCAACGGAAAATCTATAACATCAACGGAGTGGCCAGCGGCTTTAATCTGTGCAATCTTGTTTTTAATTGCATCGCGTATTTCCGACTGTAATCCTTCCGATGAATCGATCTCGCGTACATACGCTACTTTGTACGCTTTACCATTGGCGTTTGCAAGCTCCTGCGTGTAGGCAGGCACCGGCTTGTGCGATACGGTACTATCCGTATCATCGCCACCGGCTATAACTTCGAGTACAAGCGCTACATCTTCAACAGACTTTCCGAATATACCAATGCAATCAAATGACGAGCCATACGCTACTAATCCGAAACGGGAGATGCGCGAGTATGTAGGTTTTAATCCTACGAGTCCGCAGAATGCAGCAGGCTGGCGCACCGAACCTCCTGTATCAGAGCCAAGCGAAACCTGGCACATATCTGCCTGAACTGCTACGGCCGAACCTCCGGAAGATCCTCCGGGTACGCGTGTGTTATCAGCATCGTTTAACACCGGACCAAACGCTGAGTTCTCATTGGAAGAACCCATGGCAAATTCGTCACAGTTTTGGCGACCGATAATGATGGCATCTTCATCGATCAAACGCTGAACAGCAGTAGCATTAAATTGAGAAATGAAACCATCCAATACACGGCTGCTACCCTGTAGTGGATGATCTTTATAAGCCAAAACATCTTTTATACCGGCTACAAGTCCGGCTAATTTTCCTGCTTTGCCTTCTTTAATTTTTTTGTCAACTGCAACGGCACGTTCAAGCGCTTCTGTTTCAAACACACTCAGAAATGCGTTAAGATGCGCTTTGTTTTTTATGTTGTTGAGATGGTATTGCACCAGCTCATGACAGGTAATAGTACCGTGCTGCAGATCGTTCTGAAGTGCGCGAAATGTAGCGTACGTTTTCAATACTATTTGCCTTCTTCAATTTTGCCAGTAGTACCAGCGTCCTCAACTTCCTTCTTCACGTCTTTTACAGCGTCCTTGAATTCTTTCACGCCTTTTCCAAGACCTTTCATGAATTCAGGGATTTTCTTGGCTCCGAAGAACACGAGAACGAAAAGACCAATGAGAAGAATTTCCTGGAAACCAACCCCACTGAGAAACAATAATGTAGCGTTCATGGCTTTATGATTTAATCGAATTACAAAAGTAGGGCAAAAAACGGTACGATCAAACGCATACAGGGGGTGGTAAAAAGCGTATGGGGCCCGTGTGTTGAATAACACGGGCGTGTGATGGTTATCAGTTGGCTTTCGGTGTGGTTTCCAGTGAATTTAAGCCTGAACACTACATGGCAACCGTAGGAAGTCGAATAGCCGGTCTGGCCTATCAAAAAATCATTCCATAGGTTGAAAAAGCGACTTTTTTAAATTTTTGCAACGGAATGATGCGCGCGCAACACCCGTTTTCTTGTACGCCTGAAAGTGATGGGTAAATATGTAGGTTGTAAGAAAATATAGATGTGCCGATAATTATCGACTACATATTTTTCAACCATATCTGCGGATCGAGTGCCGTGGTGTTTTTGAAGATCTGAAAGCGAAGTTCAGATACACCGTCTGTGTTTGAAAATACTTTGCCGATCTCTTGGTTGGTGCTCACCTTCTGGCCTGACCGTACAAAAACTTCTTTGAGTCCTGCATACACTGTTAAGTAATCACCGTGCTTGATAATCACGGTGTTACCCATGGTTTGAATAAAGGCTATGCGACTTACTTCTCCTTCGAAGATGCATTTTACTTTTTCATCTTCTCTGGTTTGTATGTTAACACCATTGTTATTGATGATGATACCTTTTAATACCGGGTGATTTTGTCTGCCGAACTTCTGTGATACGAACCCGGATGATACAGGCCATGGAAATTTATTTTTGTTCTGCTCAAACGATGATGACAGTGCTACTACAGCTTCCGTTGTTTTTTTGGAAGAACGCGCTGCACGTTCAGCCTCTTCACGGATGATGTCTTCAATAAGCTTATCAAGTTCGGCTACAGCTTTTTTAGTAGCCGCTAAATCTTTCTTCAGCTTTTTCTCTTCTTTCTCGAGCGAGCGTACAATGGAGTTCTGTTTCTTACGAAGATTGTCGAGGCTTTCATTTTCTTCTTCCTCTTCCGTGAGCAGTTTGTTCTTTTCAGTTCTTCGTACTTCAATCTCGCGTACCTGGCCTCCGAGTGCCTCGGCTACTTTTATAATCTGATCGGCCTGGAGCTTTCGGGTTTCTGAATATTGCTCCATATACCGCAGGCGCATGATGAGCTGATCGAACGACTCGGCCGAGAATAAAAATGTTAAACGTGTAGTACTGTTGTTTGCTTTCTGTGCAGCAAAGAGCATCGCTGCATATTCTTTTTTCAGTCTGCGCAAGTCTTCTTCCAACGCGCGAATGATGTCGTTATTCTCGCCAATCTCAGAATCGAGAATATTCATTTCACCTTTGATGGATGTAATGAGTTGCTCCTGCTGCCGAATGCGTTGCTTCACAGCGTTGAGTTCACCAATCGAGTTTGTTTTTTTAGTAGACGTTTCTGAAAGAATCTTTTCAGTCTCTTTTATCTTTTCAAGGTTCTGTTGCTTTTCTTTCTGAAGCTGACTTTTATTTTTCTGAGCTACCGCCTGAAAACAACATAGAGTGAGAATACCGATTGCTGCAAGTTTACCTGCGCTCATAACGTTTCGGAATGTTGAACGGGAACTTGAGCTCTTTATCACCTACTTCTGCTTTGTTATACTCAAAGATAATGGTTGTATTCAGTAGGCCACTTAAAGCTTTATAAAACAGGTTAATTGTTCCGTTGTAGGGAAATACTTTGTCGCCCACTGGTTGAAAGTTCGAGTAATTCATCACAAGCGAATTGCTGGTGTTCTCTTCTTTCATCTCCACCTTTTCAATTTTCATGCTGGCAGCATTCACAAAATTGGTAACGCTTACCGTGCCTGATTGTTGCTTGAGTAGAAATACCGATGATTCCTGCACGATGCTGTCGTCATCTTTACGTTCCTGGATCAGGTTGCCGAGCAACGCATTTTGAATTACACTATAGTTGATCGGGAAATTATAGCGCTTGGTGAGTTCGCTATACTCAAATACATAGTATTCTTTATCAACGTTGCTTACAATGGTAATCGAATCTTTATTGATCAGTGCTTTGCCGCCCTGCACACCAATCACCGAAAAGGTCATCCAGATAACGCTGTCTTTACGCACGCGAATGTTTGCTTTTACTTCGCGTTCCTTTTTCGAATCGCGCAGTATCATGCGGGCTTTACCCTGAAAATATTCAAAGTCAATTTCTTCTATGGCCAGTGTTGGCCGTGGAGGTGTAATAGTAGTAGAAGTGGTGGTGGTAATTTTTTTGCTGCACGACATCGTTACGATGCACAAACCGATCAGCAAAAATATTATAGGTCTATTCATAGATCTTCCGGTTCGCAATTTTCTTGTTTAAGATTTCACTATTGGCGTTCATGCCGCGGGCTTTCTCCCACTGCTGCACAGCTCCATTCACATCGCCCAGCTTAAAAAGAATATCTCCATAATGCTCAAAGTGAGTTGCTGTTGCTTTACCTGTACTAATGGCCCGCTCTATTACTTTGCGCGCATCTTTATATTTTTCGCGCACGTACAGTACCCATGCATAGGTATCAAGAAACGTTGGATTGTCAGGATTATTTTTAATGAGCAGCGCAGACATTTTTTCGGCCTTCTCCAGGTTTGTTTTACGCAACGCGAGGTAGTAGCTATAGTTGTTCAGTACAGTGCTGTTATCGGGATTGAACGCCAGGGCTTCATCGTATGCCTTGTCTGATTTGTCGTAATCTTTGTTGGCATTGTAAGCATCGCCCAACATGCTGTTGATTTCACTTACAAATGATGTATTAGACGATGATAAACGTTTGGCCTGATCGAGTGATACAATGGCTTCCGCATAATTACGTTTACGCAAATGAGCATAGCCATTGAAATAATGCAGCATGCCCTGGTTCGGGAAAGACTCCAGTGCCTCTTCTGCATGACTGATCACTTTATCCCACTGGCTGTTTTGTGTTTCGAGGTATAGCAGGTTCTTCCATACTTCGAAATTTACTTCGCCAAGTTCTACAGCCTTTTCATATTCCTGCTGTGCTTCACGATTCTTGCCGGTAGAGAGATATAGGTCTCCACCAACAATGTGTACGCGCGGATCATTACCGTGATTCTTTTCAAGCTTCTCAAATAAAGAGAGAACAAAATCTTCTAGACCTGCTTCTATATTATTTTTTGCTTTGCGCTGGGCAAGCTCGGTGTTATAGGTTCCCATCATGATTAGCTTGCTGCTCAATTCCACGGATGGATCGTCAAATAAACTCAGTAATATAGGCCGACTTTTTTCTTCCTGTTGTGTTTCGCGGTATAAACCCGCCAGCAACATTCTGGCGTTTCCGGCTTCCGGATTTTGCTGTATAAATTTTTCGAGATAGCGGATCGCTTCCGTACGAAAACCATTTTGCGAAAGCACTTCGGCAAATCCCATGACATACCTTTCTTCATCCGGAAAAGCATTGATCAGTTTTTCGCCCTCGGCAATGGCTTCTTTTGTTTTTCCCTGCTCCAGGTATAGCCGCTGCTTTTGTATAGACGAAATATCGTTTATACCCAATGCAGCTTCTGCGCGATTGTAAGTTTTTATAGCGTCATCGGGTTTGCCTGCATATTGATATACTGCGGCCAGTTCATATAAATATTCCTCTGTGCCTTTTACTTCGCGGATCATTGTCTCGTATGTCTCAGCAGCCTTGTCAAATTTTGTGAGGCTGTTATAGATATTGGCCGCGAGTAAATAAAAATATTTGTTTTGGCGCTCCAGTTTCAAAGCGTTTTCAATACTCAATGAAGCTTTAAAGAGATCTTCCTGCCGGTTGCTGCGGGCTAATACTTCGGCAATTTTATAATGAACGGTGGCATTCTCAGGTGTGATTTCCAGCGCACGCTGGTAATAAAGAAGTGCTTTGGCGTAGTCTTCCAGGATGAAGAATTTTTCGCCTTCCGTAAAATAAAACTCGGCTTCGCGCTGCTTGATGCTCGAAGCCTGAGGTTCATCCTGCGTTTTCTTTTTTCGCTGGCTGTGTCCTGTTACAGGTACTAACAGTATCAATAACAGGACTGTATAAAGGACAATATTGATTTTGTTCGAAGTCACGCTATGGAATTGAAGTCACCCACACTTAAATCAAGCGATGAGCCTTCAAAAATAGCGAAATTCCCCAACATGCTGTTATCAAGTATAGCACGTGTAACCGTTGCTTCCCGCTGAATGATGGAACTGGTGATCCGGCTGTCGATAATGCGTGTTTTTTCACCGACTGATACATGCGGACCTACGACTGAATTTTCAATCACTGCTCCGGCTCCGATAAAACACGGAGGAATAACAACTGAATTTATAATTTTTGCCTGATCGGATATGAGCTTCTGATCTTTTATGAATTCAAGGTAGCGGCCGTTGGTCTGCACCGTTACATTTTTATTTCCGCAGTCGAGCCATTCTGTTACCTGGCCGGTCATCAGCTTGGCTCCTTTTTTCTGAAGACCTTGAAGTGCCGATGTGAATTGATACTCGCCTTTTTCTTTGATGTCGTTATCGATCAGGTATTGCATTTCTTTGGCAAGTGCTTCGCCATCTTTAAAGAAATAGATACCAATGATGGCAAGGTCTGAAACGAATGAACTTGGTTTTTCCACCAGGTCAATAATCTCATTCTTCTCATTCAGTTTAACAACACCAAATTGTGAAGGATCTTCTACGCGTTGCACCCAGATGATTCCGTCTTTGGAAGTGTCGAGTTTAAATTCTGCTTTGAACAACGTATCCGCAAATGCTACGATGATCTTGCCTGTAAAAAGTTCTTTTGCAAAGAGTAAAGCGTGTGATATACCGAGTGCACTCTCCTGGTAGTAAATCTTGCCGACAGCACCAACCTCTTTTGCAATTTCTTTGAGACTCTCCTCAACTTCTTTACCGAAGCTTGGATGGATGATGAAACCGATGTTATCTATTTTTTCAGGACAAACCTTCGCGATGTCTTCAACAAGTCTGTGTACAATAGGTTTGCCTGCTATAGGAAGTAAAGGTTTAGGAACGGTTAACGTATGAGGGCGTAGACGTTTACCCAGCCCGGCCATCGGTATAATAATATTCATAACAATTATTGGGTTAAAAACTTATCAGCGAGAAAGTTCGGTAGATAATATTGTGGCAAAATAATGAAAAATCAACGTAAGGCTTGTCTGAATGATTTTCTTTCGAGTAAAAAAACTATTATCAAATAAACACCGATAACGAGTGCATGAAAACCGGTAGCGATCCATTGATTCTCTATAGTTATTGATCTGACGATATAGACTATCGCGATCGTAATAAAAATGTATGCCAGCCCCGCAGTAACTCTATATGGTATAGGATAGAATTTTTGGCCGAGCACATAGCACACAGCAGTCATGGAAAAATAACAGACAACGGTAGCCCAGCTACTGCCTACATACCCGGCTATAGGAATAAGTATATAATTAGCAGTAATGGTGATAACGGCACCGCCTATTGTTATAATAGTTCCATAGTGAGTCTTGTCTGTTAATTTGAACCATGCCGATAAGTTATAGTATACGCCCAGAAATAAATATCCAAGTAATAATATAGGTACGATCTCCAGTCCTTCCCAATAGGCCGGACGTTTCAGAAAATACTTCAGAATATCAAGGTTGATACTTACCCCCAGGAATAACAGGCAGCACACAATGATGAAGTAGTGATTAACACGTGCAAAAAGCTGTGGCGAATTTTTATCGGATGCGTTGGAGAAAAAGAACGGCTCTGCTGCATACCGGAATGCCTGTATAGCCAGGTTCATCAAAATGGCGAACTTGTAACAGGCACCGAATATACCGAGTGCATAGTCCGAGCTTTGTCCCGGATAAAAGTTTTTCGGGAGCCACCATTCCAGTGTAACACGCGAAAACATTTCGTTGGTCATACCAGCCAAACCCATCAGCATAATAGGATAGGAGTATTGAGACATGGTTTCGAGCATGCTTCGATCGTATGCCGGTCGCCATTGTAATAATGTGCGAGAAAAGAATACGAGGTAAAAAGCATTGGCGATAAGATTGGCAAGCACTACAAAACCAACGCCTCGTGCCGGGTCAAACGCTATATATAGGAAGTATATATTAAGTCCGACAAGAATGGCAATGTTGATGAGTTTACCAGTAACGAACTTAACGGCATTTCGCTGCAAGCGCAGGCGTGCAAACGGAATGGCTACGATGGCATCAATAAATAAGATAAGCGCAAGCCACGTTACAAAATTTCCTTTACCGGGTATATCAAGCAACTCGGCAATAGGGTTGGCAAAGATCACAAAGATGAGCGAGAGACCTGCACTGATCGCGATGATGATGGTTTGAGCGATGTTGAAGATTCTCTTCTCGTCAGCACCCTCTTTGTTCGCGAAACGGAAATACGCGGTTTCCATTCCAAACATAAAAATGACATTGATAACAGCAGAGTAGGCGAAGAGCTTGGTGATAACTCCATAATCTTCAGGAGCAAATACACCGGTGTGAAGACGAACTAATAGAAAATTAAGAAATCGGGGTACAATGCTGCCAAGTCCGTATAATACAGTATCGCCTGCTAAACGTTTTATTTTGCTCATGTTCTTTCGTTACCTGTTACGGGTATCCGTCATTTTTTCTATACCACCGTGCATGGCGGATTTCCAATAACGATCAGCGGCCGGTAAAGTTTGCTTTTCTTTTTTCAATAAAAGCCGTAGTGCCTTCCTTAAAATCTTCTGTAGTGGTGCATGCCGCAAAAAGTTCTGCTTCAGCGGTATACCCGGCATTTTCAAAACTATACCCCGCATTTACACTTTTGATGGCGTTGGCGATTGCTATCGGCCCTTTGCTCACGATTCGTGTCATGATCTTGAAAGCAAGTTCCATAAGCTCTTCGCGTGTAGCCACTACGTGGTTCACCAAACCGATTGCCTTGGCTTCCTGCGCGGTGATCATATCGCCCGTTAGAATGAGTTCCAACGCTTTACCTCTGCCCACAAGTTGCGGTAATCTTTGGGTTCCGCCATACCCCGGGATTAGTCCCAGGTTGACTTCTGGTTGTCCAAATTTGGAATTTTCCACGGCCAAACGGAAGTGGCATGCCATCGCCAATTCACATCCTCCACCCAGGGCGAAACCGTTTACTGCCGCGATCACCGGTTTTTGTAAATCTTCAATGAACTTGAATAATTGTTGTCCTTTTCGCGATAATTCAAGTGCTTCTTTGGAATTTAAGGAAGAAAGTTGCTTTATATCTGCGCCCGCAACGAATGCCTTATCACCCTCTCCGGTGATAATAATTCCCTTTGTGCTACCGTCATGGTCGGCTTCTTGTATTACCCTCAGCAACGCATCCAGTACATCGGCATTCAAGGCGTTCATTGCATCAGGTCGAGAAATGGTTACGACCAGGATTCCGGAGGTACTTTGAGTTTTGATGGGTGACATAAGTAATACGATAAGTTGACTGCAACTTATCGAGCTTTTATAAAGGCGCAAAGTTTTTTTTATGAATAAGAGATGGGGATTGCTTTTACTTCTGTTCGTTACGCATACAATCTATGCGGCAACGTTCAACACCACAACAACAGGTGGTAACTGGGCCTCAACGGGTACGTGGGTAGGTGGATCAGTTCCGGCGAACTGGGCATCCAACACGGTAAACATTAATGGTAACGTATCGCTTACCAGCTCAACAAATTCACTCAGCGGATTTACACTGATCTCATTGGTGAGCGGTAAATCATTTACCAGTGGTACATCATCATCATCCAATAGTCTTACGCTCACACAAAATACATTTAACTCCGCAGGTACTATTGTTATCTATGGTGATCTTACTTTAAATGATACAGACCTGAACCTTACTGCGGGTAGTCTTGTAGTTACCGGATCGTTAAATATTAACTATAGCAGTACCGTAACGATCTCGTCAGGAGTAAATGTTACGGTGGGTACACTCAATATTAACAACAACAGCGATGCTATATTGAATAATAGTGGTACGTTAACCGTATCCAATGATGTATCGCAGGGTGGTGTTCTTAATAACCTGAGCACCGGTACGATTACGGTTAACGGAAATTTTAGCTCAACAGGTTCCGGCTCATCCGTAACAACCAACAGTGGAATGTTAAATGTTAAGGGTGCTATGGATTTTCCTTCTTCAGGTAAACTATATATTAATCCTGGCGGACAAACTTATGTTGATGGTAGTGTTACAATTAAGAGTAATGAAAACCTTGTTATAGGTACCAGTGTAAACCCTCCCCCTTATGCCGACATGGTAATCAGACAAAACCTGATATCGCAGGCCAGCGGTGATGTGACTATAAACAGAAACGGACGTCTTGCTGTGTTTGGTAATGTTAGTGCCAACGGTGGTGGCGTGCTCTTCACGATAAATGATGGCGGCCAGGTATATGTTAATGGCAACATAGGTTTCAATGGAGGAGGAAGTGTTATTGCTAACAACAATGACGGTGTTCCTTACGGATTCTATGGCGATGGAAGCGTAACACTTAACGGAGGTGGCTCTTCTGTAACTGGTCAGGCTAAACAAAGTGTTGCCATTATGAAAGCGGAAGACAGGCCTTTTTATGATTGGGTTGCAGCTATAGCAGGAAGTCCTTTAACACCACTGCCCGTAACGTTGCTATACTTTAAGATACAGGATGTATCAACCAGTGGTATAGAACTACGCTGGGCAACAGCAACAGAAAAGAATTTCGAGTACTTTCAGGTTGAACGTGCCGGTAGCGATCTTAACTTCGAAGCAATTGGAAAAGTAAACAGCGCGGGTGGAATAAACGTAGTGACATCCTATACATACCTGGATAATACACCACTGAATGATAAAAATTACTATCGCTTAAAGATTGTAGACTTAGATGGATCATTTGAATATACCGGGGTAATTGTAGCTGAAAACACTGGAGCACCACAAGCGGATGTAAGAGTATATCCGACTATCATAGACAATTCATTTACCGTTGAACTTAATGGTGAGTTTGCTATACCAGTAAAGATGACCTTGGTAGACGCTGCTGGCAATACCATATATCAGGCGAATCTTGAAACTTCAACGGCAACAGTTGATGTACCTGCTAACATGAAAACCGGTACATACCTGGTGAGACTTTTCACTTCTGAAGGACAGAAGGCTGTACGGGTTCTGAAACGATAAGCAATTCCCTCTCTAAAACACAAAAGAGAATCTGAAAGGATTCTCTTTTTCTATTTGTCCGCTTTCGATTTCGGTGGTGGAACGTTCAATCTACTTGATATAATTTGTTGACTTTTTACCGCTATTGGTGCTATAGCTAACTTTATTTCCGGTTTATGAGTAATAATTTACCCTATTTGCAGGTATTTCGGTAAATTGCTGTTTTAACATCTTTCGCATGAAAGTTCCTGCGGCAAAATTGGCTTGCTTTATACTCGTAGCGTTCTCTCTTCTATCGGCAAGTGCTTCTTCGGCTCAATGTACCATTGTCTCAACAGATGGTTATTCCGTTACGCTCTCGGTATCACCTGTTGCCATTGTGGTAAGCTCAACGGATTGTCCGTGGGGATATAACTATAATGTTACGCTAGACTATACCATTACATTTTCTGGCTCAAATATACCCGCCAGTTTATATACCTTGCAGGGTACAGTGCGTTGTAACACTTCTTCATCTACGACCACCGACATGTTTTTTGATTTACCCAACAACGGTGGTACGGGTTCGATAACAACAGGAGTAAATCCATTTGTGAATGTTACCGGAAGTATAGCCTATAATTATGTGGATATACCAAGCTGTACGGCAGCAACGCCTGCCTCATTGAATTGCCTTTCCAACAACCTTGCTATACAAATCAACGGTCCGGGTATACCGGATCAGATCGTGAGCTGTGCTCAGACATCACTGCCGGTAAAATTGATTTCATTTACAGGAAAAGAAACGGCAGCCGGCATACAGTTAAACTGGACAACAGCCACCGAAGAGAACTTTGATTACTTTGAAATGGAACGTGCAGATGAGACACTTGCATTCAACACAATTGCCACTGCTATAGCGGGTAAAGGTGATGTTAATGTTTCAGCTTCCTATACCTATACGGATCACACTCCTGTGCAGGGAAAAAACTATTATCGGTTGAAGAATATAGACCTTGACGGTTCGGTTGAATATTCCGATGTTATTATGGTATATACCAGCGCAAGTGACAATACGATTAAACTCTATCCTAATCCGAATGACAGAATATTTACGCTTGAACTGCAAGATGACATGGGGCTGCCGGTAAATCTTTCACTCGTTGACCGACTAGGCCGAGATCTATACCAGGAAGTTATTTCTTCGAACACTACGCAAATACAATTGCCCGCTACGATTGAAACTGGTATATATTTCGTTAAACTCTCGTCTGCCCGCGAGCAAAAAGTGCTTCCAATCGTAGTAAAGTAAAAAAGTAATAGACGTTACAGCAGTGCTGGCAGGTTGGTGATGATATCCTTCGTCATCCTTGTCAGATCAAAATCAGGTTCCCACCCCCAGTCTATACGCGCAGCCGAATCATTGATAGAGCGTGGCCATGAGTCTGCAATAGCCTGGCGGAAATCCGGATTATAGGTGATCTCAAATTCAGGTATATGCTTTTTAATTTCAGCAGCAATTTCTGAAGGGCAGAAACTCATCGCTGATATATTATAGCTCGCACGTTCGTTGATTTTTTCTGCCGGGGCTTCCATCAGATCGAGTGTAGCTTTTACGGCATCGTCCATGTACATCATCGGCAGGTATGTGTCGGGCTTCAGGAAGCATTCGTATTTTTTATCGGTGAGTGCTTTGAAGAAAATATCAACAGCATAATCAGTCGTGCCGCCACCGGGTTTAGTCTTGTAGCCAATCAGTCCCGGGTAGCGTAAGCTTCGTACATCGAGGCCACGATTTTTATAGTACCATTCGCACCAACGCTCACCCGCTTGTTTACTGATACCATAGATGGTGGTTGGATCCATAATCGTATCCTGCGGAGTTTTAATCTTGGGTGTTGTTGGCCCGAATGATGCGATGGAACTGGGCCAGTAAACTTTTTCTATTTTATATTCAACAGCAGCATCCAATACCTGGATGAGACTGTTCATGTTGAGATTCCAGGCGAGCTTCGGATTCTTTTCCCCGGTAGCCGAAAGTACAGCAGCAAGGTGGTAGATCTGGGTGAAATTATTTTTACGGATAAACTCGTTAAACTCTTTCTCCTTGAGCACATCCAGTATTTCAAAATTACCCGTGGCCAGTATGCCCTGGGCTTCTTTAATATCAGTAGCAATTACATTCTCTTTACCGTGCAGGTTCCAAAGTCCTTGCGTTAGTTCAGAGCCTAATTGTCCGCCAGCCCCAATGACCAGAATTCGCTGTTTACTCATTGCTAAAAAATCAATAGATATAGTAGTGATGCGTTTATTATACACTTCTTCCATCTTCCTTAATTGGTGAGCTGGCGTGAAACAGCTACCCGGAGTTTTGGTGAAAGCGCGGGCGAAATTACCAAAATTTAGCAATCGCCTATCTTGTGTTAGGAATGGTTTTACATTAACTTAATTAACTTAGCACCGTGAACTTTGAAGCGTATTTATCTTCCAAAAAAATCGACTCGGCTGCTTTCAAAAAAGCAGAGCCCGTGCTTTGGGATGCGTGGAGAAAAGAATTTGAAGAGCTTCATCCAAACAGTTTTACGGCGCAGAAACTTTACCTGATCAATCCGATCCGGAGAAAATATCACCAGGCTATAGAAGCATTGCCGGAGGTTTTGAAGTCGGTGGAAACAAAATTACCGGCAGCCCCACCGGCTAAGACTATAGAAGCTCCGACACAAGGCACGGACACGGAGCCCTCTAAACCGAAGCCTGTTGTACCGCGACCGATGATGAAGCCTAAACTTCCAACAGCAGCGCCATCAACCCCGGGTGAAACAGCTTCGGCTGAAATGCAACCAGCACCAGCAAAACCTGTTGCAGTAAAACCGGTAATGTCGAAGCCCGTAATAAAACCGAAGCCCGTAGCCGAGCAAGGTATAAATAGCGAGAGCCACTCCGTTACAGATATACCTGCTGCAGAAGCATCGACAGAATCAAAACCAGAACAACAGGCTCCGGTTAGTAAACCGATGGCTAAACCTGTTATACCGCGGCCGGTCATAAAGTCAAAGCCTGCAGAGCAAAGTATAGATAATGAGAGTGCTCCTGTTACAAATGCACCGGCGGCAGAAGCATCAGCAACAGAACCAAAAACCGAACAAGCTCCGGTTAGCAAGCCCATGGCAAAGCCTGTTATACCACGGCCTGTAATAAAACCAAAAATGCCTGCACCCGAAGTTGAAAAACGGCCGGAACAGACAACGGAACCCCTACACGACAACACACCCGCTAACACAACACCAACAGACGAGACATCGCCTGCCAAGACAGCCAAGCCTGCTATACCCAGGCCGGTAATTAAACCCCCAAAACCCAAAACGGATTAAGCATGTATAAAAAAATTCAACCTGTTTTAGAAAAGGAGTTACAGAATATTCGTGAAGCAGGACTTTTCAAAAGAGAACGGATCATTACCACACCACAAGGTGCCGATATCAAGACAAACGATAATAAGGAAGTAGTAAATTTTTGTGCGAACAATTACCTCGGCCTTTCATCACACCCGCGGGTAATTGATGCGGCCAAGCGCGCTATCGATACGCACGGTTTTGGTATGTCGTCTGTTCGGTTTATCTGCGGTACACAAGATATACACAAGGAACTCGAGCAGAAGATCTCAGAATTTTTAGGTACCGAAGATACTATACTATATGCGGCAGCTTTCGATGCCAATGGTGGTGTGTTCGAGCCGTTGTTCGGTGCAGAAGATGCTATCATTTCAGATGAGTTGAACCATGCTTCGATCATCGATGGTGTTCGTCTCTGCAAGTCTATGCGCTATCGTTACAAGCATAACGACATGGCTGATCTTGACAAACAACTGCAGGATGCAAAAGCGGCCGGGGCTAAACAAATTGTTATTGTAACGGATGGCGCTTTCTCTATGGACGGAACGATAGCTCAGCTTGACAAGATCTGCGACCTGGCTGATAGATACGAAGCACTTGTAATGACGGATGAATGTCACTCCTCTGGTTTTATAGGAAAGACCGGAAGAGGTGTACCGGAATATAGAGGTGTTACCGGCCGTGTTGATATCATTACCGGTACACTGGGCAAAGCGTTGGGTGGAGCTTCCGGAGGTTTTACTTCTGGCAGAAAAGAAATTATAGAAATGTTACGCCAGCGTTCACGCCCGTATCTTTTCTCGAATACGCTGGCACCTTCTATCGTTGGTGCATCCATCGAAGTGTTCAACATGCTTTCAGAAACAACAACCTTGCGCGACAAGCTGGAGCAGAATACGAAATACTTCCGTGCAGAAATGACGAAGGCAGGTTTTGATATAAAACCGGGCGAACATCCTATTGTGCCTATCATGCTATATGAAGCTCCGCTGGCGCAGAAGTTTGCAGACCGCTTGCTGGAGAAAGGTATATATGTAATCGGATTTTTTTACCCGGTGGTAGCAAAAGGACAGGCACGCATCCGTGTTCAGATTTCAGCCGGCCACGACAAGCACCATTTGGACAAAGCTATACAGGCGTTTACGGAAGTGGGGAGAGAGCTTGGCGTGCTGAAATAAAATAGCTGTGAGCTTTGAGATTTATAGGCTTCTGGCTACGGGCTGAAGCTCGGTGTATTACCATTCTTCCTATATTCTACTCATAGCTCATGGCTATAAGCTCGTAGCTATTTACTTTATGCCGAATTCTTTTTTGCGTTTCTCTACGATCTCGCCCATTTTGGAAGTGTCTTTACTGAGGAGACCAAAGGCAGGGTCTATATTTTGAGAAGGGAAGAAGTATATACTTCCTTTTTTACCTTTCACTTTCAGCTTATACAAATTGAGGTACGGAACGATCTTCAGCGATTTAACTTCGGGCCACTCGAAGCGTACATTGCGATGACCTTCCAGTATTACGATTTTATTTTTGCCAACGGCTACGCGTCTGATGCGATCGGTGATGAACGAAAAAATAAAAAGAGAAATCAGCCCGATTGTGAAGAAGATCAACGACACGAAGAAGCTCTTCGCGTTGAACTCATAATTAATTACAATTATTCCCCCTACAATCCATTGTATGAGGGCAAGCGCCATGAAGAAATACTTGGCCAGGTAAAATTTAACGGGACTAGCTTCTACCATCGTTATCCTTTATTTAATCAACATCACGTTCAAAATTACGAGAGAATTTAAGTAAAAGTTTCTTAACAAGAAACTTTCCTCTCAGATATACTTTCTAGGGGTCAATCACCACCGGAAAGTCCTGACCTCTGCTAAAGGTATACGGATACTGCGGTTTACCTTTTAACTGGCGCGTCATCTCCGGCACCTGGTCGTCAATGTATGACTTCAATTCATAGATGGTAACCTTGCCATCTTTCGGTGCGCCATCAGCATCACCTTGCAGCGCTTTGAGCAGCACGTATGTAAAAAGTCCGTGCCCGAGTTGCGTAAACTCGGTAGCAAACTGTTCGCTCCCGGCAGACGCCATCACATGTATACCGGCACTGCGCGAGAGCTGTGCAATCGCTTTCTCTTCGCTCGCACCACGTGTAGCCAGCAACTCTACGGACCCTCCTGATTGACACGCATCCATTACAATAAGTTGCTTCAATGCTTTAATGTGTTTCAGTTTCTCTTGTAACACGCTCGCTTCGATCGCTTCTTTTTGTAACGAAGACGGATCGTACAGCCGCAGATTTTCAGTCGGTATAAAATAGAACTTGTCGTCTACCATGCTGCCATGACCTGCATAGTAAAAGATAAACACGTCTTCCGGATGAATATTGTTGCTGAGCTCATCAAGTTTGCTGAGTATCTGCTGGCGTGTAGCGTTGTTGTCGTAAAGTGTATGAAGCTCGATGTTCTTGAAGAGCTGTGCACTTTTCTCGTCCAGTGTTTTACTGAACGACTCCGCATCGGGCTTGGCGTAGTTCAGGTTCAGCTTGCTGTTTTTATACTGGTTTATACCCACTGCCAGAATATGACAGGTACTACTGCGCGAAGGATGTTCAGAAAATATTTCAGCGGTGTGTTGATCGGACTCTACATTGTCTTTGTTACTCGCCACCGCTGAAAATGTATTGGTGCCACCCACCAGTTCGATAACTTGTTTATAAGTAGTTGTTTGTCCTTTTGATGAAGGAAGTTTCAAGTCTTCGCGATTGATGACGATGCTTTTTCCATTGTGGAGCAGTCGTAACTTTTCAACACCGGCACCATTGTCCGTTATCCTTACAAAGAGTTCAGCTTTACCTTGACCGGTTGGCAGCACGGCAACTTTTACAGTAGGAGGAGGCGAGTTGTTTAATTTACCCTGTACGCCTTTTTTCTCTTCGCCTCCGCGGTTATGAAAAATTTTAGGAAGCAGATCAGGACGATAGAAGTCGTGGAAGAACTGATCTACCGAATAACTCTTCAGTCCGTTTACAAAATGTATATACTTTCGAGCTTCGTCCGTTCCATTAAAATAACCATCCGGATTTTTCACCATCCAGTCTTTTTCCCCCAAGTGAATATGTTCAAAGAATTCTTTGCCGGTACTTAAGTCCCAAAACTTCGTTACACCATCTACACTGTGACTGATGAGCATTTTGTTGTCAGGACTAAACAGTAACGCTGTTACTTCGGCTTTGTGTCCATCCAGTGTTCGAACAACTTGTGAGGAGGCAATATCCCACACGCGAATCACACGATCGGCTCCGGCAGAGTATATCTGTTTGCCATCAGCACTATAGATCGCTGTATGTATCGCACCGCGGTGTCCTTTCAGTTTTTTAGTCATCAATCCGGTGCCTATATCCCACAGGCGAATGCTGCCGTCCCAGCTGGCACTCATTAGTGTTTTCTGATCGTTGCTTAACCGGATCGAAGAAATCACATCGGTGTGACCTACAAAATTCCGTACTTCTTTACGGGTATCAATCTCCCACATCTGCAATGTGTTGTTGAGTCGTGCCGAGATGATATATAGGTCTGACGGATGAAACAGAATGTTATAGGCAGAGTAATTATCCAGGTCGAAGTATGTAGTCATTTTGCCATCGGCGAGATCGTGAATTTTCATCGTTCCATCCCAGCTGCTGGAGGCTATCTGTTTTTCATCGCTGCTAAAATGTATATCGAAGATCGGTTCGCGATAACTTTCCATTACCTGGAGCGAATCTCCGGTTTGTAGATCCCACAGCATAATCTTGCCATCGCCACCACCGGTAAGAAGCCTGCGGCCATCACGCGAAAGATCGTAGCACAATACTCCTTTCTTGTGCCCTACATATTCCATCACCGCTTTACCGGTAGCTATATCCCAGCGTTTTACTTTCGTTCCGAATTTACCTTTGATCAGTGTCTTGCCATCATTCGAGATTAACAGTGAGTTTTTAAAGCGTACAAACTTGGCAATGTTAGATTGCCAGTAGAAATTAGGATCGTAGTTCAATCCTCCTTTATCACGCACGTTCAGAAAACCCGTTAACTCTATATCTTTCTTTTTATTCTTCCAGTCCCAGCCGAAGGCCGTGTTGTTATCGCATGAAACCAATACATGTTTACCATCGTGGCTGAATGTAATTTCATGAAACTCCTCTTCTGCTACGAGCGTAGCCACTACGTTGCCTGCGTCATCAAAAACAGTGAGGTCTTTTTCCGTAGCGCGTGCCAGCTTCTTCCCGTCAGGACTTATTGCTATACCGGTTAAGTCCTCTTCGTTTTTCGAATACTCGCGTGTAACCGTAAAGGCAGGTATACTATAGGCTTTACCATTGCCATTGTGTGGAATGGCGTAAAATGTCTTACTGTCGCTACTAAAGGCAATACGTGTTCCGCATCCGCCACAAAAGCCTTCCTCCATCAATTCCTTTGTCAGTGTCCACGTGTTTACATCATATATACTGGCTTTACGATTGTCTTGTCCGAAGGCAATCCATTTACCATCGGCACTGATCGCTATATCTACACCGCTTCCAAGTCCTTTGTCAGGATCAACAGCCAGTTTGGCAATTGGCTTGCGCGATTTAAAATCGTATACCACGGCTGTATCGCCCCGGCCGGAGTCGTTATAGCCGGCATGTACAAAGAAACGCATCAGCGGGTCTATCGCTATATCCGTGATATAGTCTGGCGTAGCGATACTATATAATTCTTTGCCTGTCATCACGTCCCATAGGCGTACTGTTTTATCGTAGCTGCCGGTAACAAGAATTTTTCCATCGCGTGAGAACTCGAGACTGCTCACACTTGCCTCGTGTCCCAGAAAGCTTCGTATTTCCCGGCCTGTAGAAATCTCCCAGAGCTTGGCAGATTTATCTTTACTCGCGGTAGCTACATAATTACTGTCAGGACTCGTTGCTACGGCAATGACTGCGAGCTCATGTCCTTTCTGGACAACCGTTTCGAGTGATTGGGAAAATGAAAAGAATGATGTGAATACGAGGAGGTAGGTTGCTGTCAATCTCATGCCTGTGCACTATTAGAAGGCATGAAGGTAATAAGTTTTATGCTTTTGCTTCTGATGTTTCTGCAGACTCCTGTTCTTCCTCTTCTTTTTCTTTGAACTCTTCCCAGTTCATAGGTTCATCATTCCGAAGGTAGGCGAGTATACGTTGCTCCACTTGCTTGAGCTTGAGTGCGCGTAGGTATTTTCCGTTACGAGCCAGTATAAGTCTTCCGGTTTCTTCAGATATAGCAAGCACCAATGTATCAGTACTTTCAGACATGCCGACTGCGGCACGGTGACGCAAACCAAAATTAGGGGGGAGGTGATCATTCTCACTTACCGGTAACACACAACGTGCAGCCCGTATACGCCCCTTGTGTATAATAACGGCACCATCGTGCAAGGGAGAATTTTTATTGAAGATAGAAATGAGCAGGCGCTTGTTTACCTGTGAGTCGAGCGCATCACCTGTTTGTGCGTAGAACTTTAATTCGGTATCGCGCGAGAAAACAACCAGTGCTCCGGTCTTGGTGGCCTTCAGTGTTTTCACAGCTTCAATCACCTGGAGTATATCAAAGTCATCGTGATACTGATGACGCCAGTTGGAGATTGTCTTGAAAATGTTTTCCCGAAATTCTGTACCGCGACCAATTACAAGTAGAAACTTGCGTATCTCCGGTTGAAAGAGAATGATCATGGCGAGTACACCAACACCCATAAACTGCCCGAGGATGGTGGAGAGTAATTCCATCTGTGCTGCGCGCACAATCAGGTATACCAGGTATAGCGCCAGTATACCCAGAAATATATTCACGGCAATACTGCCCCGAATGAGTTTGTAGATTTGATACAACAGAACACTAACCAGTGCTATATCAATTAGATCAACCCAGCTTACCTCCAGAAAACCTATTTTGAAAAGAAAAATCATGCTATAACAAAAGTAAATAAAACTAAGTGGCCTCCCTACCGGTTCATGACTTTTAGCCGGTGAGCGAACCGTTTATCAGTTATGACCGGTTGAAATTTTTTCAATGAGTTTAATAGCTTCTGCAGCTTGCTTTACATCGTGTACACGCAGCAGTGAAGCACCCTTCAGTAATGCTACGGTGTTAAGTGATGTTGTCCCATTCAGCGCTTCTTCCGGAGTTATATCCAGTGTGCGCCAGATCATTGACTTCCGCGAGAGCCCTGCCAGTACAGGTTTACCCAGTATGTTAAAATGATCGAGCTTACTCAATAACTCAAAATTCTGTTCAACGGTTTTAGCAAAACCAAATCCCGGATCAACAATAATATCTTTCGCGCCCAGCTGCTGCAGGGTAAATATTTTCTCATGAAAGAAGTCCATGATGTCTTTCAGCAGGTTCTCATATACCGTAAGCTTGTTCATGGTCTGTGGTGTGCCGCGCATGTGCATCAATATATAGGGCACTTTTAGTTCGGCAACGGTTTTGAACATGGCGTCATCCAACGAGCCGCCTGAGACATCATTTACAAGGTGTGCGCCTGCATCTACCGCTGCGCGAACAACCTCGCTTCGAAATGTATCTACAGATATAAAAGCGTCAGGAAACTCATGAGAAATATTTTTCACAGCCTTCAGCACTCTTTTCTGTTCTTCTTCTGCTGAGATTTCTTCGGCACCCGGTCGTGTGGAATAGCCGCCCACATCAATAAACATGGCGCCATCCGACAACATTTTTTCAACTTGTTTCAGTATGTCTGCCTCCGAAGTGTAGCGATTCCCATCGTAAAAGCTGTCGGGAGTAACATTTAATATCCCCATAATCCGGGGCGTACGCAGGTCTACAAGCCTTCCGTTGAGGTTCAGTGTTTTGTTTGTTGAAAAAAAATTATTTTCGAAACTGGATTTCATGCCCGTCATTGATGGAATTGTCATTCAAATTAAGAAGTTTGCGGCCTAAAGTATTATACCCTTGATCGAAAAAACATCGCAGGAATACAAAGCAGTAATTGCTACCTGCAAATCACTGTTTGAAAAGAAGACTCGTGACTATGGCACTGCCTGGAGAATTTTACGGCTGCCATCCATTACGGATCAGATCTATATCAAGGCGCAGCGCATCCGCAGCATCCAGGAGAAAGGCGTGCAGAAAGTAAACGACCCGATTAAGGATGAGTTTGTCGGTATCATCAACTACTGCATCATTGCGCTGATACAGATCAGGCTCGAAGGATCTTCGGCTATGGATGTAAAGTTTGAAACGCTGGAGCCGCTATACGATGAAGCTGCCACGGAAACGTTCGACCTGCTTCAGAATAAAAATCATGATTATGGTGAAGCCTGGCGCGAGATGCGTGTTACTTCGATCACGGATATTATCCTGATGAAGTTGTTGCGTGTAAAACAGATCGAAGACAACCAGGGTAAAACACTGGTAAGTGAAGGTGTGAAAGCGAACTACCAGGATATGATTAACTATTCGGTGTTTGCACTGATCAAACTGTCGGAGGCTGCCGCATAGATTTACTATAGTCGCGAATTAAAAAAATATAGAGTCCGTTACTATCAGGTGTAAAGACGGAATAAAAACTATCAGGACATGAGGAAGATCATCGATCAATTTTCAAGATTTTTTGTTGGCGCGCTGTTTATTTTTTCAGGTCTGATCAAACTCAACGATCCGATCGGGACGGAAATAAAGATGGAGGAATACTTCGAGGTATTCGCGGAAGATTTTGGCTCATTCTTTATGTTCTTCAAACCGTATGCACTGGAGATTGGTTTTATACTGATTGTGCTGGAAGTAGTGCTGGGTATAGCATTGCTTATTAACTATAGAGTACGGATTACTTCGATTATACTCCTGGCGTTGATCATCTTCTTTACGTTCCTCACGTTTTACTCTGCATATTTCAATAAAGTAACGGATTGTGGTTGCTTTGGCGATGCTATAAAACTTACTCCGTGGGAGTCGTTTACCAAAGATGTCATTCTTATTGTATTTATTCTGCATATATTCTGGTATCGCGATAAATATCAACCGGTGCTGCGCACGCGCGAAGGGCATGCCGTAATTATAGTCTCAACACTGGTGTGCATAGGCTTGGGTATATATGCTATACAACATCTGCCGTTCATTGATTTTCGTCCGTATAAAATCGGTAACAACATAAAGGAACAGATGCAGCCACAGGAACAGCCTGTGTTTGAATATGTATTTCAGCGTAAAGACAATGGTGAAGAAGTACACTCCGAAAAATACCTGACGGATACATTGGTCTATAAATACATAAGCGTTCGCCAGACGAATGAAGATAAAACCAAAGCAAAGATCACTGATTACTCCGTAAGCAGTGTGGAAGGCGAAGATGTTACCGAGAATACATTTCAGGGAAATAAACTACTCTTTATAGTATACGATGCCACCAAAGCATCCGGAGAAAATATGGACAAGATCCGTAAGCTAACCAAAAACCTGGATGGTAAAGTAGAGATGATGGCCTTTACAGCATCAAGTTCGGAGCAGTTCGAAATATTCAGGCATGAGTATCAACTGGCCATTCCATACTACTTTGTAGATGCAACCGTACTGAAAACAATAGTACGCTCCAACCCTGGCATAACTCTCTGGAAAGACGGCACGGTGAAAGGCATGTGGCACCATAATGATACACCGGAGGCCGCTGAAGTGCTGGAGAGATTGAAAGATTAGAAATTATAAAATTGAAAGATTGGGGCTTTACGTTTTTGCCATCACCAATCTTTGTAATTAGAGAATCCTAATATTTCAATTTTTAAATTTTACAATTTTCCAATCTTCCAATTTTATAATTAAGGAATGAAAATATACCTCATCGGAATGCCAGGCTCTGGTAAATCTACACTCGGTCGGCCGCTGGCTGCTGAATTGGGTATACCGTTTGTTGATCAGGATAAGGAAATTGAAAATCGCGAAGGCAAGGCGGTTAAAGATATATTTGCACAGAACGGTGAGGATTACTTCCGCCGGATAGAAGCAGAAGTATTGCGCGAGTGGGCAGCGTCTGAAAAGAGTTTTGTGATGGCTACCGGTGGCGGTGCTCCCTGTTTTTATGAAGGTATAGATGTTATCAGGCAGTCAGGGCTAAGTATATACATCGATGTATCGGTTGCTGAGTTATTGAAGCGTGTGTCGCTGAATAAAGACAGACCTTTGCTGCACGCCAATGATTTGAAGGAAAAAGAAGATCGGCTCGCGGAGCTATATAAAAAACGCCTGCCGGTTTATCAGCAGGCGCATGTATCATTGCATCAGCCTTCCGTTCGGAAATTATTGGAAGCTATACAGCTTAGAAAGTAAACCCGAACGTAAGCATCGAAGTAAGCGTTTTGTTCTCCATCTTCACAACAGGCTCAGATCCATCGTTTAAAGTATATGGACTATAGAAGTTGTCGAATGAACGATTGATCAGTGCAAAGTCTGCATAGAATTTTTTCAGGCGCACCCCCACACCACCACTTATCGTGGTGATTTTGTTATCAAGGTCTTCGTTCTCAAAACTGCTGCTCTGAATATTATAGCCGGCACGCAGGCGGAAAATTTCATAACGGAACTCAGCTCCTATACGGTAATTATTCGTAGCTCGGTAGAGCGACTTGATCTCATCATTTTCAGATGAAAAAGATATACCACTTATATCCGAGCTATAGCGTGCCTTGGCCGGATTTGTTCTTTCGATATCTGCTGTTATAAAACCATATTTCGATATGAACGCTATACCTGCACTTATCTTTAATGGTGTGGTGAGGTTATATTCAGATGTAACAATGTCGGTTGATGCTGATTCGTCATTCAGGGTTACATTCTGGCTTCCATCCCAGTAATCATAATTGTTCCAGCTTGTGCTCATCGAAGCATCGTAGTTCTCCGTGATCTGGTAATATGTAGGTGACGTAAACGATGCACCAATCTGTATAAAATCTACCGGCCGCACAATAGCACCAAGGGTAACATTAACACCCGATCCACGCACACTCAGGTTTTCATTAAGCTGCATGCTTTCGATGATGTCCGTATCGAGATACGACTCACTGAACGTCTTCTGCGATTTATAGCGAAGTGTAGATATACCCAATCCGCCTCCAAAGAAAAACTTATCTTCAATGTTTGCACCATAGGAGAAATTCCATTGGTACGAAGTTCCTTTGGTGATAATCTCTTCCTGTTGATCCGATTCTACCGGAGCGTCTGTAAAATATTGATCATCCGGATTGTTTGGGTCGGTTATCGACTGCGGGCCGATCAGGTAATTATAGAATGCGAGCCCCGTAGGCGTGTTGTACTGGTAACTATCAAACTGACTTGGTGTATCACCGTTCGCCTGCTCCATGAAATAATCCACGATCGAGTTTGTCGTGTTACGACCCCTATATATAGTAGAGCGGTTAAAGTCGTTGATACGCGAAAAGCTTATACCCAGCGAACCTCCACGAAAGCTGCGCTCGTCATCGTCACGTCCCATGTGCATCACGTAGCTGATTCCCGGTATATTAAACTTGGATGTACTTTCGTCTGTAGACGTACCGTTAAATTCGGACTTTGTATCATAGAACGAAAGTGCAGGAGAGAATGTAAACTCTGAACGGTTATACATACCCAGTCCGGCCGGATTGGACAGTGCCGAGCTATAGTCTCCACCCAATGCTGTTTGCGTTCCGCCCAGTCCTAATATGCGCGCGCTTCCTGCCGGTTGAGTTCTGCTGAAAAGTAAAGCGGATTCCGAGTAGCTCTGTGCCCACAAAAAATTTACGGACAATAGTATAACACTCAGGGTTGCCCCAAAAAAAATTCTCATCACAAAAAATGAATTTCAGTTGTTATAAATCAGTTTCTGGTTCTGCCGCGTGATCCACCGGATGATGAACCTCCTGAGCCAGTACTTCTGCTACCACCATCAAAAGATGAATTGCTTCTTGATGGAGTATAGGAATTGTTGGAACGTCCACCGTTGTCATTGCTTCGGGTTGGATTGCTCCAGCTATTGTTATTATCAGTAGACCATGATCTGGATGGTGTACTTTGTGTATTCCCTGAAGTATTTGTCGTGCTTCTGCTTCTCCACTGTCTGTCGTAGTAAGCATCGTTGCTGTTGTTAGACAAGGTCGGACGTGTTGTTGTTGTCATGCGACCATTGGTACCACCCGTTGTGCTGGTAGAACGTTGTGTTGTTACAGCTGTAGAGCGAGTACGTGAAGTATTATAACGCTCGGTTGTTACTACGCTGCTGCCTCTGGTTCCGCGTTTACCATAACTTACCGGCCGGCCATTAACCTCACCGTTGTTAACTACTACGATGGTTGACGGATATCCATACCAGCCTCCGTAAGACCATGAAGGACCCCATGCAGATGACCAGCCGCCTCCGCAGTATGGTCTGTTCCAGTAGTTATAGCCTCCGCCCCAGCCGTAGTTCCAGGAGTTACCCCAGTAGTAGCTGAAAGAAGTAGACCAACCGTTGTAATTCCAGTATGGATCATACCATGGGCTATAGTATGCACTGTTGTAGCCATAGTAAGGTGTGTTCCAGTTATTGATACCCGAACCGAAGTATGCCGAGTTGTACCAAGGGTTGGAATACCAGGAGTTGAAATTATTATTCCAGTTATTCAGGTTGCTGGAAGTCTGGTATTGATAGTCATTCAGAAAATAATCCTGGTTATCTACCTGAGCAGTTTCAGCGTTGGAGCGTGCAGCATATTCCGGGTTCACATTGCGTGCAGAATAACTGTCAGTAGGGTTGATGTTTGTTTCATCTTCCACCGAAACCTCCTCCATCTTCTTCGTCTTTTTTACGCTGACGGCATAAGCCTGCTGCTCAGCGGCCTTTTGTTCACGAAGCTTCGCGCGGTCCTTGCTGTTAAAGTACATATCGTCACCTTCGCTCTGCGCCAAAGTTGCAGTAACAGAGAAGGCTATGAGTGCTAAACTTAATATTATCCTGGTTTTCATAGTGCCTTATGGGTTGAATCTCTAATCCTAACAATCATTTAACGGCAAACCGTTCGGATTTGTGTTGATAAAGCTACAAAAATTAGCCAGTATTTAACCCGGTAAAATTTATATTTGCCGTTCGATAGAATTTTAAACAATAATTATACCAGCATGGCGAAAGAACTCCCAAGCCGAAACGAAGATTATTCCTTGTGGTACAATGAATTAGTGAAGAAGGCGGATCTGGCCGAGCACTCAGACGTGCGCGGCTGTATGGTGATTAAACCCTATGGCTATTCCATATGGGAAAAGATGCAGCAAGCTCTTGACAAGATGTTCAAGGACACCGGTCACACCAATGCTTACTTCCCGCTGTTCGTGCCCAAGAGTTTGTTTGAAGCAGAGGAGCAAAATGCTGAAGGCTTCGCGAAGGAGTGTGCCATTGTTACGCACTACCGCCTGAAGAGTGATCCGCAGAATAAAGGAAAGTTGATTGTGGATCCGGATGCACAGCTCGAAGAAGAGTTAGTGGTGCGCCCTACCAGCGAGGCGATCATCTGGAGCACCTATAAAAAATGGATTCAATCATATCGCGATCTTCCTATACTTGTTAACCAGTGGGCGAACGTTGTACGCTGGGAGATGCGCACGCGCTTGTTCCTACGCACGGCTGAATTCTTATGGCAGGAAGGTCACACTGCACACGCGACAGCCGACGAAGCTGTAAAAGAAACTGTGCAGATGCTGGATGTATATGCAGACTTCGCTGAAAACTTTTTGGCGTTACCGGTAGTGAAGGGAAGAAAATCAGAAGGTGAAAAATTTCCGGGAGCTGTGGACACCTATTGCATCGAAGCAATGATGCAGGATGGTAAAGCACTGCAGGCAGGTACATCGCACTTCCTCGGACAAAATTTTGCGAAAGCATTTAATGTACAGTTCACAAGCCGCGAAGGTAAACTGGATTATGTATGGGGAACTTCATGGGGTGTGAGTACACGTTTGATGGGTGCACTCATCATGGCACACTCGGATGATGACGGACTTGTACTGCCTCCGAAACTTGCTCCTATACATGTAGTGATTGTGCCGATCTTCAAGACCGAAGACGAACTGAATAAAATATCAGATAAAGTTCAGGAGATCTCAATAGCTCTTCGCAAGCAGGGATATAGTGTGAAATTCGACAACCGTGATACACACAAGCCAGGCTTCAAGTTTGCTGAGTGGGAATTGAAAGGTGTACCGGTGCGCCTGGCGATCGGTCCGCGTGATATGGAAAACGGAACGGTAGAAGTAGCGCGCAGAGATACCAAAGAGAAGCAGGTAATGAAGCTCGACCAGGTTGCTATAGAAATACCAAAGCTGCTGGATGATATTCAAAACAATATTTACCAACGCGCGCTTTCATTCAGAACCAGTGTTACTACGAAAGTAGAAACATACGAAGAGTTCAAGAAAGTGCTTGAAGAAAAAGGCGGTTTCATTTCTGCACATTGGGACGGTACCCAGGAAACCGAAGCAGCGATCAAGGAAGAAACAAAAGCAACGATACGTTGTATTCCCTTAGATGCAAAAGAAGAAGCAGGAACGTGCATGTATTCCGGTAAACCTTCTTCTAAACGCGTATTGTTTGCCCGCGCGTATTGATTTAAAAAATACAGATGCCTGGATGTGCGGATTGTTGCTGAATAATCCGCACATTAGCATATAGATGTCTATACTTTCCCGGTTATGCTCATGTGGATTATTATACTTGCGCTTTTGGTAATAGGGCTTGGCCTTGTTATCGTAGAACTGGTATTTATACCGGGCACAACCGTGGTTGGTTTGTTAGGGCTGATATTTACCGGCACCGCTGTTATCATCAGCTATAATCACTTCGGTAGTGACGTTGGCTTTTATGTACTCATGGGCACGCTTGTGGCAACACTGGTCGCTTTGTTTTATAGCTTTCGAACGGGAGCGTGGACTAAATTCTCGCTCAAATCATCAAACGATGGTAAGGTTAATGAAGGCTTATTAAGCGATCTTCATATTGGAGATGAAGGTGTAACCGTATCTACGCTAAGACCTATTGGCAAAGCAGAGTTCCGTAACCGGATATTTGAAGTAAAAACGTTGGGAAGCTATATCGAGCAGGGACAACCTGTAAAGATCACACAGATATACTCTAATCAAATTGTTGTAGAACCTATTAATCAATAAATATACCCTTATGGAAGCAGCTGCTTTACTCATTATGGTTTTTGGCGGGATCATCCTGTTCTTTATTTTCCTCTACTTCGTTCCGGTAAACCTATGGATCACCGCGCTCTTCTCCGGTGTAAAAGTTGGTTTGTTTGAACTGGTGTTCATGCGCATCAGAAAGGTGCCGCCAAGAGTAATTGTTGAATCACTCATTACTTCTACCAAGGCAGGTCTTCAGCTTACAACATCAGAACTGGAAACTCACTACCTCGCAGGGGGTAATGTACCAAATGTAATTCGTGCATTGATCTCTGCCGATAAAGCAAACATCAGTTTGAGTTTTAAACAGGCTACAGCTATTGATCTTGCAGGTCGTGATGTATTTCAGGCTGTACAGATCTCGGTAAATCCGAAAGTGATTACAACGCCTAAAGTTGCTGCCGTTGCTGCCGATGGTATACAGTTGATTGCTGTTGCACGTGTAACGGTTCGTGCCAGCATAGCGCAGTTGGTGGGTGGTGCCGGTGAGGATACAATCCTTGCGCGTGTTGGTGAAGGTATCGTTTCATCCATCGGTTCGGCTAAATCACACAAAGAAGTATTGGAGAGTCCTGATAAAATTTCGAAACTTGTATTGTCTCGCGGACTGGATGCCGGTACTGCATTTGAAATTCTTTCCATTGATATAGCAGACGTTGATGTTGGAGCTAACATCGGTGCTAAACTTCAAATCGATCAGGCTACTGCCGACTTGAAAGTTGCCGAAGCAAAAGCGGAAGAGCGCAGAGCGATGGCGGTTGCCCTCGAACAGGAAATGAAAGCAAAAGGACAGGAAGCACGTGCAAAAGTAATTGAAGCTGAAGCTGAAATTCCGAAAGCTATGGCGGAAGCTTTTGTAAGGGGTAATCTCGGGGTAATGGATTACTATAAAATGCAAAACGTACAGGCTGATACAGAAATGCGTCAGGCTATATCGGGCACCGGTAAAGGAGGAACCCAGCCATCAACCGGCCCCGGCCCTCAGAAGAAAGACTAAGTATATATTTAAATACAGCTATATATGCAAAATCCCCGGAGTATTCATTCCGGGGATTTTTTTATTGCTTGAGATTATAGTGTTGCTATATACTCAGTTCCTGAAATCAACCCACAACGATTTTTTCTGTGCGATGAAGAACTGGTTGAGTGGATCAAATTGAATATAGTCGTACATGAGCGGAATGGTGCTGATGCCTTGCAGGTTGATCACACCATATTTACCATCGCGTTGTACAATAGCGAAGCCGTTGCCTACATCTTCCAGGCGTTGATACTTGGGAAGAATAAGGATTTTTCCCGATGCATCAGCCAGTCCTTGCTGATCGTTGATCTGGATCAGAAAGTTTTTACTCGGCAATAATTTTATTTGCTGATAGCGAACCGGCAACAGGATTTTTCCGGTCTTGTCAATCAATCCCCAGTTCTGTTGCAGGCGCACAAAGGCAACTCCGTTTTTAAACAGGCTCACTTCTTCGTACACCGGTTGAATGGCTATTTGATCTTGTCGGTTGATAAAACCCCACTTCCCTCTGATTTTTGCCGGGGCAAGATCTTCGCTGAACAGACCAACACCTTCATAACGGTTGGCTATACGCAGACGACCCTGCGCATCGATAAAACCATATTTCCCGTTTTTGAGTATGCCGCGCAGCCCTTCGCTCTCTTCAAATATTTTTTCAATGCCATCGTTCGGGTACACCTGGCGGTCTGCAATGCGTCCGTTCAGGTCTATTTTCCAGATCGTGCCCGAGGGTAAATATTCGAGTATATGATCGGGAGAGATGCTGATCGGGTTATCCGTAAAGTAAATTACACTGCCGTTGGTTTGTTTAAGTGATTTCCGTGGTGAAGCAGTCTCGATATACTTGTCCGGAGTAAGGATGGTGAGTTTGCTGTTGCGCGGTGCCACTACCCACTCTTCTTGGGTATTCACAATTCCATACTGCCGGTGAAATTTTACAACGGCCAGATCGTACGATATCTGAAATATAGAATCATATACACAGGCAATCACTTCCTGTCCTTTTATATTAATAGCGCCTGCAAAACTTTTGTTGCGTACAGAGAAATACTGATCGTTAAAAGGCCAGAGGTATTCGTATGTTTTTGATGTGATACGTGTACCAATACTATCGAGTAGTATCCATTGATGTTTCTGGCCTTGACGCTGACTTGCCAGCATATATTTGTCATACAGGATTAACGAATCGTATTGTGGCTGGATAATAAATTTACCCTTGCGATTAATGACTCCCGCTTTACGGTTTACAGTAACAACGGCCTTGTTATGCGTAAAAGGACTTATTGTAGAGAACAACGTTGAGGCTATTGGTTTTAGCTGCTGATCGGTTAATTCAATCAGATCGCCTTTTGTTACTTTCAGCAGGTCTTTGTCCAGCGGTACAATGGAATCAGCGAGGTGCTTCTGGATTAGTTTATTTTTACCGTCCAGGAATTCCCACGAATGTGGTTCGCGGATTTTTATTTTTCCGTCTTCAAGTATGGCGATGGATTGATATTTAGGGGCGACAATGATTTGTCCTTCGCGATTCACAACGCCCTGCTGTTCGCCCTGGTAAATCACCGCGTAATTTTTTGTGAAGGGTGATATCTTGTCAATTACAAAATCGGTTATCTGTTTACCGGATTCAGAGAACAGCGCAATCTTGTTCTCAAAATTTTCAACGGCAAAACGCAGGTTGCCGATCGGGTATATGTTTTGATATTGCTGCGGAAGAATCGTATGGTTGTCGAAATCGATCAGTCCGTATTTATATTGATTGCCAATCTTTGAAAAGACAATCGCGCGCAGCGAGTATAACTTCATTCCGTCATACTCAAACGGAATTACTTCTTTACCCGAGAGGCTTACGCAACCTGTTACAATCCGAAGTGAATGCGGGGAATTTTTGCGGGCGATAAGAAGGGCTCCATCACCGGGAACGAGGTCGTCATAATCATTTTTAGTGACACGATGATTGTGTGTGTTGATCAAACCCCAGCGGCCATTGAGTTTATAACCGGTTACATTTTCAATAACCGAGAACTTGCCATCACTCCAGCCCAATGCATCGTACTGTGCCGGTATAACAATTTTGCCCTGGCTATCTTTTAAACCTGCCTTACCATTTTCTGTAAATACAATGTAATTACCGAACGCTGAAAAAAAAGTGATCAGCAAAAAACAAAGTGAACAACTCGCTGCCTTCATCGCGTGCAAAGTTAGAAAGCCTGACCGTAAACAGATTGCTTTTTACATGGGATTATTCAAGCTTCTTATGAAAATATAAAGTGTGGCTGGGCAACAGATCAGGATGGGCGATTTTTACCAGGTCTTGCAGAATAATATCGGGGCGCAAATAACCCAGTTCCATAAACTCGCTTCCGCCTTTGGCTCCCTTGCGTGCATCGTAAGTATATACTTGCTTTTGCTGGTAAGGTTTGAAGCGTGTATACCGTTCGTCAGCTTCATTTATTTCGTTGAGCGTTGTGAACGAGCCTGTCCCAATCCAGAGATCAGCCAGGTTGGCTTTTTCGTAAACCGCTTCGAAGCTCAGTTCCAGGTATCCGTTGGAAGTATCTTCACCCCACAGGTACTGGCAGCCCGCATCTTTTAAAATGCGCGATGCATAATTTTGTCCACCCGGAAGAAACCATGCGTCACCATATACCACACCACACAATACGGTGGGCTTGTCTTTTACACGATCAGCAACTTCTTTGGCTGCTATATAATTCTTCTTCACAACCTGGAACACAGAGTCTGCCTGTTTCTCTTTGTTAAAAAACACGGCCATGAATTTAATCCACTCGGCACGTCCCAGCGGATGTTTCTCCAGGTATTCTGCATTAATGATTACAGGTATACCCAACGCTTCAATCTTTTTGAATTGTCCATAATCACTGCTTAGAGTATAGCCCATTACCAGGGCAGGTTTCAGCATGGCCAGCCGTTCCATATTTATACCTTTATCGATACCGAGTTCTGTTACTTTGCCGGCATCAATACGGGCGCGCATTTTTTCGGAGCTGATAAAATCAGTAGTGGTAAAGCCAACGAGCTTATTGGTTTCGTCAATGTAGTCCAGCAAAGGTATATGTGTAGTGGAGGTACATACGATGGAAGATATAGGCGTGCGGATAACTCGTACGTTGGCTTCGTGTTCGGGTACAGTTTCGCCCTGGGGCACCAGTAAATATTTATAGCCCGAAGTAGCTCCCTGAAAAGGATACAGCACCTCTACAATTTTGATGTTGCCATCGTAATGTACTTTAAAGCCTTCGGCATAGTCCAGCGACAAGGAATCCTGTTTGGTTTGAACAGCTTTGTCAGCAGGCTTTTCGGTTTGACAAGCCCAGCAGGTGAGGAGGAGTAAAGCTATACCTGAAATCTTTTTCATCATGCAAGTGTTTCAATAACGAAGCAATTTAATGACTTTCCATTGGCAAGCGACTGCTGATATATTTTATGAGTCATTAAATTTTTAAGTTTGTTTTCATTCAAGGTATATGGCCGATGCAAATCAACCGGGTAAAGAAGATGACTTCAAGAGCTCCATCTATCACTATATGGAAAATGGATTGATTGTTTTCACGGAAGCCTACCATCTTAAACGCGGCTACTGCTGCAAGAGTGGCTGCCGACACTGCCCGTATGGATTTAGGAAGAACAAGGATAGGGAACAGAATGCGAAGCCGTAGCTATATATAGCTATGAGCTGTGAGTTTTTAGAGTTGCTGGCTGCTGGCTTCTGGCTACAGGAAAAAACAGCCGGTACCCTGAAGCTTGTAGCCAGGCAGCGGCCCTCTCATAGCTCACGGCTATTTCGTATCGCTTCGTGGTATGCTTCGAGATATTGCAGTGCGGCTTGTCTGGAAGAGAGTTCGTGGTTGCCTACGGCTTTTGCTAATTTCCGGTTGATGTCGTGGAGTGACGTGTGTTTTTGAAGATCGTCTTTTAATAGTTGCTCGAAGTATTCCTGGAACCAGGCTATATTTTGGTGGCTCCGGTTTTTATCGAAGTATCCGGAAGCGGTGGTGTGTGCCTTGTATTTTGTGATCATGTTCCATACATCACCTATACCTTGCCCGGTATGTGCTGAAGAAGTAAGTACTTGTGGTGTCCAGCCGGATTCTGCTACACTAAAAAGATGAAATGCATGTTTATATTCGGCTTGTGCTTCGGTAGCATGTTTAATGTTGTCGCCATCGGCTTTGGTAATAACCATTCCATCGGCCATCTCCATAATTCCTTTTTTTATACCCTGCAGTTCATCACCGGCTCCGGCCAACATCAACAGTAAAAAGAAATCAACCATGTTCTTTACCGACACTTCGGATTGTCCTACGCCTACTGTCTCGATAATAATAACATCGTAGCCTGCAGCTTCACAGAGTAACATGGCTTCGCGTGTTTTATGCGCAACACCTCCCAGTGTATTACCGGAGGCCGTAGGACGAATAAATGCACCCGGATTTTTAGACAACTCTTCCATCCGCGTTTTGTCACCCAGAATACTTCCCTTTGTGATCTGACTGCTCGGATCGATCGTGAGTACAGCAAGTTTTTTTTGCTGATCAATTACATATTTACCAAACGCTTCGATAAATGTACTCTTGCCAACACCGGGTACTCCGGTTATACCGATACGAATGGCGTGACCTGTTTTTGAAATGATCCGTTCTAGCAGTTGTGCTCCTGCACTTTGATCTGCAGCGCGTGTGCTCTCGATCAATGTTATAGCCTGGCCGAGAATAACGCGGTCGCCACGGAGAATGCCCTCTGCGAATTGATCAACGGTGAGTCTGGGTCTGAGCGAAGCCTTCAAAGTTGTTATAGATATTGAACGTTTAAATTTCTAAATTTACTTGATACTACGACTACCTGTATGAAGAAATTCCTGATAAACAGTTTGTTTGCTACGCTCTTTGTGTTTGGATTCATGTGGTGTATCTCGAAAGTAACAAAGCTCGAACTGTTCAACGCGTTCGATCCTATAGCGCAGGCTCTTTCTGATTTTGAACTTACCGATTATGCGTTCTCTAATTTACGCCAGGATCCGCTTGTTGATGAACGCATCGTACTGGTAAATATAGGAGGCTTGTCACGAGGACAGATCGCTCAGCAACTCTCTATCATTGCTCAGCATAAACCCCGCGTTATTGGTATCGATGGTTTTTTTAATTGTGAAGGCGGACTTCGCGATACAGTAAATTGTCCGCAGTTACTGGATACGTTGGGGAATCTGATGTTGAGCAGCGCAATACAGGAGGCCGGTAATGTGGTGCTTGTATCCAAGTTGTTGCAGTCTGATTCACTTACCAAAGCCGATGCCGTAGAAGTATATGATTCGATCGAATATTCGGATGAATTATTTCAGAGCCAGGCTCAGCATGGATATGCTAATCTTGTTACCGGGGCGCGATACCAGGAAGATGTAAAGATCTGTCGTTCGTTTATCCCGAAGACAACTTCCAATGGAAAAGTTGAGTATGCATTTGCTGTAAGACTTGCGATGAAGTATGACCCGGTAAAGACTGCGAAGTTTCTGAGCCGCGATAAATCCGAAGAGATCATTAACTACCGTGGTAATATTGATATACAGGATGTAAAAATAAAATCACTTCGTGAGCAGGATCTTGGTACAACGCATTATCCCGTTATGTTCTACGCACTGGATGTATACCAACCTTTTCGTGGTGAGTTTCTTCCGGAGATGATCAAAGATAAAATTGTGATCTTCGGTTATCTGGGAGATTATTTAGGAGATCCGTCCTGGAGTGATAAATTTTTTACTCCGCTCAATAACAAAGTGGCTGGTCGTGCAAACCCCGATATGTTCGGGCTGGTGGTGCATGCCAATATTCTCGCCACTATTTTAAATGAAGACTATATTAACGAGCTTCCTGAATGGGTTACGTATTTGATAGCATTTCTATTTTGTTTTTTCAATGTGGCATTGTTCTACGCTTTGAATCATCGGTACCCATTATGGTTTGACAGTGTTTCGCTGGTTATTCAGATCGCACAAATCGTGTTGCTGGTAGGATTTTCCGTATGGTTGTTTTCGGAGTCGAACTTCAAACTCGATCTTACGTTAACACTGGCCACCATTGCTGCGGTAGGTCCATGCTTTGAATTTTACTTTAACGTATTCAGACCGGGAATGGCACGTCTTTGGCTAAATATAATTCGAAGATTACCTAAGCCAAGTCAGGAGTATTAACGCACAAAGATTTATACTGTGAATGCAAGATTATGAAAACTAAAATCCTCACCCTCTTATCCATTACATTCTTCTACGCTGCCTCTGCCGTTGCCCAGGATTACGCTTTTAAAGTGTTGGTTAATAAAGGCTCCAACGAATTGAAAAACGGAGATGTGTGGCAACCTATCAAAACCGGAGCATCCTTAAAATCAGGTGATGAGCTGAAACTTTCTGACAATGCTTATATCGGTCTGGTGCATGCCAATGGTAAGCCCATCGAACTTAAACAGGCTGGTAACTATAAAGTAGCAGACCTTGCTGCGAAAGTAAGCGGCAGTGGTTCAAGCGTTCTGAATAAATATACCGACTTTATATTGAGCAGTAATTCTGCTGAAGCCAAGAAGAACAGACTGAGTGCTACAGGAGCTGTACACCGTGGTGAAGCTACCGCGATACAAATTCTTCTTCCTGAAAATCAACATGCCGATGTATATAATTCTTCCGTTGTAATTGCATGGGATGCCAACAAGATTGAAGGTCCATATATAGTGGTGATCAATAATATGTTTGGTGATGAACTTGCAAAAATAGAAACACCTGAATCGTCTTTACGCGTAGACCTGAGCGATGCAAAATTTGCTTCAGAGAATGCCGTGCTCGTACAGGTTTCAGCGAAAGCAGATCCTAATAAAAAGTCTGCCGAGAAGCTGGTGAAGAAAATGGCACCTGCACAGAAAGACAAAATCAAAGTATCGCTGGGTGAAATTCAAAGCAATGTAGCCGAGCAAACAGCACTCAATAAATTGTTCCTCGCAAGTTTCTATGAAGAAAATCGCTTGTATATAGATGCAGTTACTGCGTATGAAGAAGCGATCCGCCTGGCTCCGGATGTAGCCTATTACAAAGAATCGTACGAAGATTTTCTGATCAGAAACGGTATGAAACGTTAATCTTCCAGTAAAAAATAGTAAAAAGAGGCCGCCATCGTGCGGCTTCTTTCGTTTATGGAAAGAAAATTGCAACGCATGTTCTACTTTTGGAAAGTAAAACCCTTAACCCTATAGAATGTCATGAAAAAGAAGTTGGCGCTGTTCGTGTTTGCCTTGATCGGATTTGTACAGGCAATAGCCCAGGACTATACCTTTAAGGTTCTGGTAAATAAAGGTAAGAATGAAATAAAGGCAGGTTCTGGCTGGCAGGTTATTAAGGTAGGTTCAAGCCTGAAGTCTGACGATGAACTGAAGGTTGCAGAAAATGCATACGTAGGTCTGGTGCACGTAAGTGGTAAACCTATAGAAGTAAAGCAAGCCGGAAAGTATAAAGTTGCTGACCTTGCCAAGAAGGTAGGTAACGGCACAAGTGTTTTAAATAAGTATGCTGATTTTATACTGAGTGCAAACAATCAGAAAGGAAGCAGCATGCAGGCTACCGGAGCGGTTCATCGCGGTTCAGTTATACCGCTGTATTTGCCAATCGCTACACAGAACCCTACTATTTATAATGATGTGATTATCATCAACTGGGATGTTGAAAAAATACCTGGCCCGTATGTAGTGAAGTTCAAGAGCTTGTTTGATGATGAGCTTGCTACCCGCGAAACAGGCGAGAGCAGCATCCAGGTAAATCTGGCGGATGCAGATTTTGCCAACGAAGACAATATATTGGTAACCGTAGAGTCGAAGAACGATCGTAACAAGGTTTCTGAAAAGTATACCTTGAAGCGCTTGTCCAAAGCTGATAAAACCCGGATCAAGACATTACTGAATGAGATCTCCGGTGAAACACAGGAAAACACCGCGATCAATAAACTGATTCTGGCAGGCTTCTACGAACAGAATTCGTTGCTGATAGATGCATCCACGGCTTTCCAGGAAGCGATAAAACTTGCTCCGGACGTGCAGAGCTATAAAGATTTATATAACGAATTTTTAATACGTAACAATTTAAAGGACAGACCTTTGAATACGAAATAACCCAACCAAAAGGCTGCTGAAAGGCAGCCTTTTGTATTCTAGGTTGGTTTGGTTGATAGCTTTATTCTCCTATTTTTGTGCTGCTTAAAAATCAACGTTCATGAGTGTACTGGTTAATAAAAATTCAAGAGTAATTGTTCAAGGATTCACAGGCTCGGAAGGTACTTTCCATGCCGGACAAATGATAGAGTACGGAACCAATGTAGTAGGCGGGGTAACACCGGCGAAAGGTGGATCGGAGCATTTGGGAAGACCAGTATTTAATACCGTTAAAGAGGCTGTTGATAAGACAGGTGCAGATGTAACCATCATTTTCGTTCCGCCAGCGTTCGCTGCTGATGCGATCATGGAAGCTGCTGATGCCGGTATCAAAGTAATTATCACGATCACCGAAGGTATACCTGTAAAGGATATGATGGTGGCGAAGAAATATATCAAGGATAAGAATGTAACGCTGATAGGTCCTAACTGCCCGGGTGTTATTACACCAGGCGAAGCGAAAGTTGGTATCATGCCAGGCTTCGTTTTCAAAAAAGGTAAAGTTGGTATTGTGTCTAAATCAGGAACACTTACTTACGAAGCTGCCGATCAGATTGTAAAAGCAGGGCTGGGTATATCTACTGCAATTGGTATAGGTGGTGACCCGATCATTGGTACACCTACTAAAGATGCTGTAGAGTTATTGATGAACGATCCTGAAACAGACGCGATCGTAATGATCGGTGAGATCGGTGGTAACTACGAACCTGTGGCTGCCCGCTGGATCAAAGAAAACGGAAACAAGAAACCTGTTGTAGGATTTATAGCTGGCCAAACAGCGCCTCCCGGAAGAAGAATGGGGCATGCTGGTGCAATTATCGGTGGTGCAGATGACACTGCAGCAGCAAAGATGGCTGTAATGAAAGAGTGCGGCATTCACGTAGTAGAATCACCAGCAGAGATCGGTGAAACAATGCTGAAGGTGCTTTCGAAGAAATAACAGACAACAAGCAGTAAAAATAAAAGGCCAGTCTTAAAAGCTGGCCTTAAATTCTCTCTCGAGATAATCGTTCAGGTTATTCAATCCACGGAGCATATTCAATTGCTCAGCTTCATCATTAGCATTGTCATTTTTATAGCGTACTTCAATAAAGAGATCGCGCAGCATATAGATGTGAATCTTGCGGCCATTCTTTAAACGTGTTCCAAGCATTATACCCTTTTTCTTCAGATAACGAGCTTGTTTTTGGAGAGACATCTGCCTGAAAATAAAACGAAGTATCATAAAACTTAGTGCGGTTTGCCAAACAATGGCGAATTGCGCGCCAAAACAAAAAATCCCTGAAATCATGTCGATTTCAAGGATCTTGTTCTGTCTAAGTCTTAGAATGGGAACGAAAATTTCTGAATTTGAAAAAATATCAGAAGCCATTCTTTATCCCTACAGGAGTTCGTTGGCCAGGTTTGCCAGTTCGGAACGTTCGCCTTTCTCCAGTGTAATGTGTGCATATAGCTCATGATCCTGAAGACGGTCGATAAGCGTTGAAAGTCCATTACTTTGTGAATCGAGGTACGGTGTATCAATCTGGTATATATCTCCGGTAAAAATGATCTTCGTATTTTCTCCGGCACGGGTAATGATCGTCTTTACTTCGTGTGGTGTCAGGTTCTGTGCTTCATCTACAATGAAACATATATTTGAGAGACTCCTTCCGCGGATATAGGCCAGCGGTGTAATGACGAGTTTCTCCTGGCTTACCATCTCGGTAATTTTGGAGTACTCTTTATCCGTTTCGCTATATTGATTTTGTATAAACTTCAGGTTGTCCCACAGCGGTTCCATATAGGGGTTTACCTTCGATTTGATGTCACCGGGTAAATATCCGATGTCTTTGTTACTGAGCGGAACGATAGGCCGCGCCAGGTAAATCTGTTTATACTCCCGCTTCTGTTCCAGTGCCGCTGCCAGTGCGAGCAAGGTCTTACCCGTACCCGCCACACCTTGAATGGAGACCAGTTTTATTTCAGGTTTTAGTGCAGCATGAATGGCAAAGGTCTGCTCCGCATTACGTGGCTTGATGCCGTATACCGACCGCTTCTCCACATGCTCCAGCATGCCGTTGAACGGATTGTAGTAAGCCAAGGCCGACTTCTTGCCACTCTTCAATATATAGTAGTGATTCCGGAGCGGGTTTAATTTACCCAGCAGATCTGCCGGCTGGCAATAACCTTTTTCGTAAAGTAAATTAATGAGGTTGGCATCGATGTCTTCGATGATCGTGCGGCCGGTATATAGCGAAGATATATTCTGGACTTTACCCGTGGTATAGTCTTCTGCCTGCAACCCGAGCGATTTAGCTTTCAGCCGTAGGTTAACATCTTTCGAAACGAGAATAACGCGCTTGCCTTTATCTTCTTTCTGCAGTTGTAAAGCTGCATTGAGTATACGGTGGTCTGCCTTTACTTCGTTAAATACCTTGTTGGCATCTACGGCACTGTTGGTGTCCATTAACACCTTAAAGTTACCCTTACCTTTTCCGTTGATCGGGTTCCACTCCTGAAGCATGCGGTCTTTGGCCAGCTTATCAATAAGCCGTATAAATTCGCGCGCTTCAAAATTTTTAGTGTCGTTGCCCTTCTTGAAATTATCGAGTTCTTCCAGAACCGTTATTGGGATACCAACGTCATGTTCATCAAAGTTGAGGATAGAGTTGTGTTCATAAATAATGACAGACGTGTCGAGTACGAAGATTTTCTTCTCCTTCTTGGGTTTTGCCATGCTTCACAAAGAACATTAGGTTTAGCGTTGAACAGGACTGCAGTAGAATTTACTCCTTCAGGAAATTTCATGCGATGGTGTTCTCGGCTTCAAATGGATTTCATGTGTGTTACTAAACTATTTCATAAGGGACACATGGAGTTCGCGTATGGCTCGTATCATTTCACTATGAAAAATACACTGCATCACGATTTCAAATGAAATCTAAAGAAAAGGTTATGATTTGAGAACATGCAGGAAAGAAAACTTTTTTCATAACTTTACGACCCCATTCGGGGAATCGTTAACCGTTAGTAGTTATTCGTTAACCGTGAGTTAACATTCTGAAGGAGTAATAATCGAGATGTGTAATAGGAGAATTAAATGCGGGAGTAAATATCTCCGCGCTCATTAGGTGCTACGCGAAGTACATCGGCTAATACAAGCAATACTAATTTCTTTGAAGCATAGAATTTTTTGAGCCCGCTTATTTCTATAAACTTCTTTAGTGTTATAGTATTATTCGCATCCAGGTATTGCATAAGCAGATGTTCGTACTCACCATAGTTAAAGCGTATATCTTTTTTATGCTGCGCACGCTTGGCTATCTCGCGCACTTCACGACTCGCTTTTATACTTTTATCTTCTACCCGTACAAAACATTCTTTGTTGTCTTCGCTGTGAAATATATAGTGTGGCTTCCGGTTGCTCTCGGGTATCTCATATTGAATAACGGTCCGGGCATTGCCAACGGGTATATATTCTTCTTTATATACTAACGCGGGCTTGCATTTCTTTAGCGCTTGTTTGATTACGTGCGATTCGTCTTCGGGATGTTTCAAGCCTGGTATAGTCAGATCATCGCCAATGCCTACTAATAGTATTCCTCCTTTTGTATTGGCGAGGGCGATCATTTCGCGTACGATCTTTTCCGGAAAGGCAGCCTTGCGTTTAAATTCAAGCGTAAGTCCTTCGCCCTGTGCCACCAGCTTTTTAAGCTGCTGCACTTGCTGCGGGTTGAAGGTGACTGACTCCTGAAGTTTCATGGTATATATGGCTGAAACGAGAAACGTTAAAACTAACGTGTTGCTGTGAATATTTTTATGCCTGCACCCCGGAATTATTTTTTCGAAGAATGAGACAACTGTGGTTCTTCCATAAAACAATAACTTCCTGCATGCACAGGAAGTTATTGGTAAGGATGTTTTATTTATTAAAATTTCCCTCGCGCGAATTCATCATCGTCATCTTCTTCTTCGCCTGGTCGCGGCAGGGTAAACATACTGCTGAGCAAATCTTTAAATTGAAGACCTGCTGTTAAATTATGTTTGCTGATGAGACTATATTCTGCCAGTCCGTGCAAAGCAAACTCCATCATGAATAGCTTAGTTGCTGCATCCTGGTTTTTATGAAATTCATTTACCAGCTCCGATAGACCCGGAACAGATTTCAACGCTTTCTCAAATTCATTCTGCTGCATGTTGTGAAGCAGGTCTACGGTGTTGCCTTCACCAAACCAGTCGGCTACCTTTTTGTAGGGACTTTTTTCCTTCTGTTTTCTGAACTTGTCAGGATCCGGGAAGTAATTTAAGAATTGAGTACGCAAGGCTTTACCAATCAGGTTTTGTGCTACGATGCCGGGCCCTTCCTGTTCGCCTTCGTATACCAGTTCTACTTTACCGGTTATAGCGGGTACTACACCAATAAAGTCTGCAACACGAATCGCGGTGTTCTTCTCCTGGTTAATGATGGTTCTGCGCTCGGCAGCCGCCACCAGGTTTTCATACGCAGATATAGTGAGGCGTGCAGATACTCCACTCTTGGCATCTACATATTCACTCTTGCGCGCTTCAAAGGCAATCTGTTCGATTAGGTCTTTTGCGATTTCATTTACCGTTACAGCACTGCGTTGCTCTTCTTTGAGACGCGCTTCCTGTTGAGTAATGCGTTTGCCTATATCCAGAGTTTTTGGATAGTGTGTAATGATCTGGCTGTCGATACGGTCTTTCAACGGAGTGACTATGCTTCCGCGGTTGGTATAGTCTTCCGGGTTGGCCGTGAATACAAATTGTATATCCAGCGGCATGCGCAGTTTAAAACCGCGAATCTGGATGTCGCCTTCCTGTAAAATGTTAAAGAGCGCAACCTGGATGCGCGCCTGCAGGTCGGGCAATTCATTAATAACAAATATACTTCGGTTCGAGCGCGGTATTAATCCGAAGTGTATCACACGCTCATCTGAATAGGGTAGCTTTAATGTCGCTGCTTTTATAGGATCAACATCACCAATCAGGTCAGCAATGGAAACGTCAGGTGTTGCCAGTTTTTCAGTATAACGTTCATCACGATGCAGCCATGCTATGGGGGTAGAATCGCCCAGTTCCTGAACCTTGTCTCTGCCGTAGCGAGATATAGGTTCCAGCGGGTCATCGTTCAGTTCAGAGCCTTCTATATACGGTATATATTCATCCAGCAGTTTTACCATGAGGCGCGCCAATCTCGTTTTGGCCTGTCCGCGTAAACCGAGCAGGTTAACATCGTGGCCGGCCAGTATAGCACGTTCCAGATCGGGGATTACGGTTTCTTCGTAGCCCCATATACCTTCAAATACAGTTTCCTTATTGCGGAGTCTTTTGATCAGATTTTCGCGAAGCTCTTCTTTTGTTGAGCGCGTTCTATAGCCAGTCTTCTTTAGTTCTCCGAGGGTTTTTACAGATGTATGATGCATAGTATATGTAATTCTAAAAAGGGATTAGCCGAAACTATATATCGGCAGTTGATTATAAATTCTTGGTTCTGTTTTTTTTGAAATCTTCAAAGACGAGATTTCCCAGACCTTCCAGGCTGCTATAGTAGGCATTGCCATTGTTGGCCTTCGTAAATTCGCGCACAAATGATTTCAGGTAAGGGTCTGTGGCTATCATAAAAGTAGTAACGGGTATTTTTAATTTTCTGAGTTGCCCGGCCAGGTTTAGTGTCGTGCTCAAAATTTTCTGATCAAGTCCGAAAGCATTCTTGTAATACTTTATACCTTGTTTGATACACGTTGGCTTTCCATCCGTGATCATGAAGATCTGCTTGTTGGCATTCTTGCGTCTGCGCAAAATATCCATCGCCAGTTCAAGGCCTGCCACAGTGTTGGTGTGATACGGCCCAACCTGCAGGTATGGTAAATCTTTGATCTCGATCTGCCAGGCGTCATCACCAAACACCAATATATCAAGCGTATCTTTCGGATACTTCTTGGTGATAAGTTCTGCCAGCGCCATGGCTACTTTTTTGGCAGGCGTGATGCGATCTTCTCCATACAAAATCATGGAGTGCGATATATCGATCATGAGTACGGTGGAAGTTTGCGTTTTATACTCACTCTCCATCACTTCAAGATCTTCCTCCGTCATGAAGAAATTATCGAGACCGTGATTGATCTGCGCATTGCGTAGCGAATCCGTTACGGATATCTGTTCGAGTGTATCACCAAACTCATAATCGCGTCTTTCGGTGGTCTGTTCATCACCGCGGCCGCTGTGGGATGTATTATGTTCTCCCTGTTTTGTCTTTTTTAGTTTACCAAATATCTCTTCCAGTGCCGACTGACGTAAGTTTTGCTCGCTCTTGGCTTTGAGCTTAAACTCACCACGCGGACCTTCATCGGTGATGTAGCCGTTTCGTTTTAAGTCTTCTATAAAATCACCAATGCCGTATTTATCATTGGTTAAACCGTATTGCCTGTCAACTTCCGTGAGCCACTGAAGGGCTTCAGAAACATTTCCTGAGGTGATCAGGATGAGTTGCATGAAAACCTTGAGCAGTTTTTCGAAGTCGCTTTTACCGGAATCCGGTGGGGGCGCGTATTTTGAGAATCTGTATCCGAGCATATCTGACTGAGTATACTTCTCTAAACCATTAATTTCGGGTTTCTGTTTCGGCTTCAAAATTTAATTTTCCAAAAGATTCACCGTATATGTAAGAATTCTGCGGGAATCGAAAAGTGCCGTTAAACCGACTTATATACCTTTGAACAACATTTAATCCTGACTGTATGAAAAAATCTGTAGCAGCATTCACGGTTCTGGCTATCGTTCTTTCTTCCTGTGGTTTCCATACGTGCCCTACGTATGCGAAGAAGACTCAGAAGAAAGAGGTTGTAAAAGTTACAAAAGAAACTCGCATTTAACGCTTATACCTTTACCTGATCATTTACCTAAACAAATAAAGAAGCCATCCTGTAATCCGGGATGGCTATTTATTTTTTTAGCGATTACGTTATGAAGGACGTTTATCGCGCATCGTACCATATATATAGTCCCAGAACGGAGATGATACGCCAAACACAACCTCTCCATCTTTATAGTGATGTACACTGTGGTTTATCCATAACACTTTAAAGAAATTTTTAGGTGGCTGATAAGCATGCACCATATAGTGTACCGATAAGTAAGCTGCATAGCCTACCAAAAATCCGGGTAGGAATGCGAAAACAAAATCGCCAATCACCAGTCTTAAAAGCAATAGCAATACTGTTGCTATAGTAATGCTTAACAGCGGAGGCATTGCCAGCCGGTCTTTGTCTTTCGGAAATTCGTGGTGTACACCATGCAATGTATACTGTAGCTTTTCACGAAGCTTGGTGTAGGTTTGCATGTGAAAAAGGTGGCGGTGTGTTATATACTCCACCCATGTAAACGTTACTACACCCAAGGCAAATAACCCTACCGTTGTAATAGCATTGAGCGATGTGTTGGCAATACTCCAGTATAACAGGACAGATGAGTACAGAAAGAATATAGTAAGCGGAACTGATATATGTGTGCGAGACAACTTCTCGAGTATAGGATTTTTAAAAAGCTGTTTTGTTCCTTTGTTCTTAGGTAGTACCTCTGCTTCCATACCGTTAGTCAACTTTTTGTGCGAAATTATAACCACAGAATTCTCGTACAAATATATTTAACGGTTATACTGTGGATTTTGCTGCGGATTTCACCAGTATTTTTTGATAGTAGTTTTCATATACCGGCAATATTTTGCTGATATCAAATTCTTGTGCCCGCTTCAATGCGTTCTCTTTAAAGCGTGGAAGGTTGGCAGGATCGAGGACAAAAAGAGATTTACGTGTCATATCTTCCACATCTCCCACAGGACTCATAAATCCGGTAACGCCTTGTACGTTCAGTTCCGGCAGACCTCCCGTGTTGGTGGATATAACCGGTACTTCACAAGCCATTGCTTCAAGTGCTGCCAAACCGAAGCTCTCTTTTTCAGAAGGCATCAGGAAGAGATCAGCTACTGATAACACTTCTTCTACGGCTTCAAGTTTTCCGAGGAAACGTATATCGTCACATATACCCAGCTCGCGACACATCTTCTCGGCATGATTACGTTCGGGACCATCGCCTATCATTAACAACTTTGCGGGTATCTCTCTGCGTACATTGGCAAAAATCTGTATAACATCGGGTATACGTTTAACTTTGCGGAAGTTGGAGGTATGTACAATGAGCGATTCACCGTTGGGACAGATTGCTTTTTTGAAATGATCTTTCTTCTGCTTCTTGAATTTTTCAAGATCGATGAAGTTGGGAATAACTTCGATTTCATTTTGAATCTGAAAGTGTTGAAAAGTTTCGAGCTTGAGATCTTCAGATACAGCGGTTACTCCGTCTGACTGATTTATACTAAAGGTAACAACGGGCTCGTACGATGGATCTTTACCCACCAGGGTTATATCCGTACCGTGCAACGTAGTTACTACCGGTATATAGATCCCCTGCGAGCGTAATATCTGCTTGGCCATATAGGCTGCCGATGCGTGTGGTATAGCATAGTGTACGTGGAGCAGGTCCAGCTTTTCATTCTTTACTACACTTACCATTTTACTGGCCAATGCCAGTTCGTAGGGCTGAAACTCAAAGAGCGGGTATGAACGGAAATCGACTTCGTGGTAATAGAGGTTTTCATTCAGAAAATCTAACCGGGTTGGTTGCGAATAGGTTATGAAGTGAACTTTGTGACCTTCCTGTGCGAGCGCTTTTCCTAATTCCGTAGCTACTACGCCGCTTCCCCCGAAGGTAGGGTAACATACAATGCCAATTTTAATTTGTTCCACTGGTGGTTGGTTTTGTTACATGCATTAACCTTTTTCAGATACCGTAAGTTTCTTACATTTTGTTAATTTATTGTGAATGCACGCAATAATTGAAGATTGATTGGTAAATAACATCCTGTATACGCGATCGTATGTTGCTGGAGATTAGTCTCGTGTTACGATCGGGGTATACACGGTTCGACAAAAATATATAGACCAGGTCAAACTCCGGGTCTATCCACATACAGGTGCCGGTAAAGCCGGTGTGCCCGTAGGTTAGCGGAGATGCCGTTAGTGATGTAGGACTGTTCCATTCACTTTGCACGGGTCTGTCCCAACCGATAGCCCTGCGCCCTTTATACATCTTGGTCGCGAAGGTGCGTACGGTCTCCGGTTTATAGTATTGATATCCACCATATTCACCTTCCTGTAAAAGCATTTGGCCGAGCTTGGCAAGATCCAGCGCACTGCTAAAGAGCCCGGCATGGCCGCTTACACCACCCATCATGGCTGCGCGTTCATCATGCACGGTACCGGCTATTAATTTTTTACGGTATATCTTATCGAATTCAGTAGGTGCTATAGCTTGTACAGAAAGCTGATTGTCTGTCGGGTTGAAACGTGTCGTATAGGCACCGAGAGGTTCGTAAAAGTTCTGCGCAAGAAAATCATCCAGCGGTTGATTGAGTACACGTTCAGCTATATGCTGCATGATCATTAAGCCCAGGTCGCTATAGCGATAGGTATAGGGAGTGCGCGGGATTTTGTCTGCCATCTTCGACTGAATGATCCATGACCACACTGAATCCTTCATCGCCTGCGAACCATATAGGCCTGGAGCTACCGGGAAGGGATGCGCTGCATCGCGCTTGCGACTATAAAACTGCGGAAGAAACGTAGTGTCCTTCATTGTCTGCGGCCATAGCGGTATAAAGGGAGCAAGGCCTGCCTGGTGCGTAAGCATGTCAATGATGGTGATATCTTTCTTGTTGCTGTTGCGCAGCTCCGGTAAATAGAACGATGCTTTCTTGTTCAGGTCAATCAAGCCCTTCTCATACATAAACATGGTAGCCTGCAACGTTGCCGATACTTTGGTAAGCGAGGCCAGGTCATATATAGTGTTCTCTGTAACCGGTGTCTTCTTATCGTACGTTAAATACCCGAACGATTTATCATATATAACTTTTCCATGACGGGCTATCAGCACCTGGCATCCTGGTGTTGCCATATTGCGAATGGCTTCCTTGGCAATGCTGTCGATCTTGCTGAGTATACGGCTGTCCATGCCGGCATCTTCCGGAGTAGAATAGATGAGCCTGTTTATAGCAGGAACTATATTTCCGGTGCCACTTTGTAATTGGTCGCTTATCTTCATAGGCAACTGTGCATCGGCCGTGAGCCCTCCGAAAATTACCTGTGGCATAGCCTCCAGCATTTCCAACGTATTCGTATAGGCTGTTATTACAGTAGGATACTGTGCGGCTGTGCGAATAAATTCCTCATTGCCAAAATCGCATAAGATTATATCGTGCTTACGGAACAACTCCAATAATTTTTTTAAGTCAGCCAGCTTCTCCGATGCTGTTTGTGGATATATACCTATAATACACGTAAGCGGTTGTTTGCCGGCTGCCAGCGCTGTCAGTTCACTTTGCTGATGCAGCGCATAACGATCGGCATGTACATAGCGCGATACATAGTGAAACAGTTCATCAGGCTTCTGTGTGGTATCGCTGGTGATGTATATAAATTGTTTATTGTCCAATACCGATACCGGCAAAACGTTGTCACTGTTTTTTAAAACCGTTATAGCGGCCTGCTGTAATTTTTTATTGAGGAGGTATGCTTGTGGCGAGTTAAGCTTCAGTAAAAGATTATCAGTGTTGATGGTGTTTTTCTTCCACAGACCGGCATCGTATTTAGCAGCCAGAATTTTCTTTACACTGTTATTCAGTTGTTCTTCCAGTTGTTTATCTCTGCGTACCTGTCGTCTTATTTTTCGAATAGCAATGTTTATATCCTTTGGGTATAGAATTATATCGTTACCAGCTTGCAGTGCATACAGAGAAGCGAGTCCTTCGCTATTCTTTTCCTGTATAGGTGGTACGTTGCGCAGGTCTGCAAAGGCAAGGCCCTGGTAATTCATATTTTTCTTTACCCAGTTGCCTATAAACAATGACGACAGCATTTGTGATGAGAAATTGTTTTTACGCGCCAGGCTCATGTTGGTATAGAACAACGGCAAGTCAGTGCTGCCGGGAACAAAACCCGTCAACCGGTTTTCAAAAAGTTTACGGAAAGTATATACCTGGGCGGTGTCAACGGTAGGTTGAATAACGGGCCAGGCTTTTTGTACATCCGTTACAGTTATACTCTGCACCGGGAAATTCTTCACACACGCCAGCACCTGTTGATCCGTCATGCCTTTCATAAAAGCGATGGCCTTGCTGGTGATGCGATATTTATTTTCTCCGAAAGACTGATAGCGAAGTGTAGTAGAGGCATTCAATTCTACCGTAGGAGCAAAGCTCAGATTTACACCCACCATCTTTAATTGCTGCGCTATAGCTTTGCCGAGTTCATACAACAGCGAGTCGTTTCGTATTGCACCCAATACGAGGGGCGAAGGGTATGTAACCGTGCTATCTATACTCATGCCGAGGCCACCTTCAGCATCTTGCGAAACAAAGAGTGGTATATCGGTTTGCTCCTGGAATGTGCGCACCTGGTTGGCGAGTTGTAACGGATTACCCCCGGTAAGGATAATTCCGCCTACTTGTTCGTTTTTTACTTTTGAGCGAACTTCGTTCAGTGCGGCAGCATCGCCTTGTATGGGTACGGGCAGCATAAACAACTGGCCGATCTTTCGATTGGTGTTCAGTGCATTGAACACACTATCCACCCATGCTTCGCGACTAAGCTGGGCAAATGTTGAAACGAAACAAAATAAAAGCGTACACAGACTGAGAGTCTTCTTTATCATCCGGTTATAGAAGTTTAAAAAATGGAGGGATAAGCCAACTTTCGTGAGCGAAGTTAATGGTTAAATTTTTAACGGTAAATTCTGTGCAACATTTCACCGGACAGATATAAAAATCTGGCGAATCCTTTTATAAAATTTACCACCTTTGCAATTCCACAATTTGCAAGATTGCGTTCATGCCCGACATCATTCAGCTATTACCCGATTCCATTGCAAACCAGATTGCTGCTGGTGAGGTTGTGCAGCGTCCGGCATCTGCTGTAAAAGAATTGATGGAAAACTCCATTGATGCCGGGGCAAAAAATATCAAGCTCATTATTAAAGAAGCCGGCAAAACTTTGTTACAGGTTATTGATGACGGCATTGGTATGTCGGAAACCGATGCACGTATGAGCCTGGAGCGGCACGCAACTTCCAAGATCCGAAAGGCTGAAGATCTTTTTGAACTGTATACCATGGGCTTTCGTGGTGAAGCACTTGCTTCCATCGCGGCCGTAGCGCAGGTTGAATTAAAGACGCGGCCCGCAGACCAGGAGTTGGGAACATGTATAGTGGTAGAAGGATCGGATATAAAAAAACAGGAGCCCGTTGCCTGCGAGAAGGGAACAAGCATCAGTGTTAAAAATCTTTTCTATAATATACCGGCTCGCAGAAATTTCCTGAAGTCGAACCCGGTCGAGTTAAAGCACATCATTGATGAGTTTCAACGGCTGGCATTGGCGCATCCGGAAATTACATTCTCGTTTATTCAGAACGATGAGCAGGTATATGATCTACCGGCTACCAAGCTGAGTCAGCGGGTAGTGAATCTTTTCGGAAAGTCATACAAGGAGCAACTCGCTACCTGCCAGGAAGAAACCGAAACGGTAAAGGTAACGGGATATGTAGGCAAGCCAGACTTTGCCCGCAAAACCAGGGGCGAACAATTTTTGTTTGTCAATCGCAGGTTCATCCGCAGTAATTATTTGAACCATGCGGTGATGAATGCTTTTGAAGGATTGATTGCCGAGAACAGTTTTCCGTTTTATGTGCTCTTCATCGAAATCGATCCGAAGCATATAGACGTTAACGTTCATCCTACCAAAACCGAAATCAAGTTTGATGACGAACGCGCGGTATATGCTGTAGTGCGCGCTGCCGTGCGACAGGCCATTGGCTCACACAACTTAACACCGGCTATAGATTTTAATGCCGATGTTAACTTTATTTCGAAGCTGAACAATGCCAACAGCCAGTCGAAGCAGGTTTACTTTGAAGAACGTTTCAGCACAGCCTTGCATCGCTCGAATAGTGAGAACTGGGAGAAGCTATACGAAGCTCCGGAAGCAAAGCCTGTGGTGATAAAACAACAGGACGTAATTGAAACACCGGGCGTGCAGACGCTGCGTTTTGAAAGTGCAATAAATCAATCAACCCCTGCGACTGCATCAGAAGAGAAGGCTTTGTTCCAACTTCATGCACGATACATCGTTAAACAGGTGCGGTCTGGCATGATGATTATAGATCAACAGGCTGCTCATGAACGTATACTATTTGAAAAGTTTTTGAACCAGCTTAAGAATAAATCCGGACAAAGTCAGCAAAGTTTATTTCCGCAGGCCATTACATTCAGTGCTGCCGATTTTGCGTTAGCGCTGGAGATGCAGCAGGAGATTGAAGCGCTGGGATTCCGGTTCGATGTGTTTGGCAAAAACACATTGGTAGTAAATGGTGTGCCGGCCAACGTGCAGGCCGGTAATGAAAAAGAATTGTTCGAGGGATTGATCGAGCAGTTTAAAGTAAACCAGTCGGAGCTCGCATTACCGCTGCAGGAAAACCTGGCGCGTGCGTTGGCGAGACGTGCTTCGATTAAAACCGGACAGCCGCTGGTGCGCGAAGAAATGCAGGCGCTGGTAGATAGTTTGTTTGCGTGTTCAACATCGAACTATTCACCGGATGGTAAACCGGCATTTTTTATTTTTGAATTGAATAAAATAGAAAGTTATTTTCGATAACCCTGAAATAGGAAACGGGGTACTACAGGATTAATTAAGATATACTATATGCTCAGACTCACACCGGTTGTTAGAAGTATCATTATTATAAATGTTATTGTATTCATAGGAGAACTGATTGCCCCTAAAATGAATTTTGGCGATTGCTTTGGAGGCGGCATGGGATACGATGTACAGAATGACATCATAACAGGATTCTTGTCGATGTGGAACACTCGCACAGATTGTTTCAAACCTTATCAGCTCTTTACCTATATGTTTGTGCATGGTGGCTTTATGCATATATTTTTTAATATGCTGACACTCGCATTTATGGGACCAATGCTGGAATCGGTTTGGGGAACCAAACGCTTCACCATGTTTTATATGGTTACAGGCATTGGTGCCGGAGTATTTAATATCATCGTAGATCGATACCTGGGTGTAGGTACCTATGGTATAATGTTGGGTGCCTCAGGAGCGATTTATGGTGTACTCATGGGATTTGGTATGATGTTTCCGAATATGGAGATCATGCTGCTGATACCGCCTATACCGATTAAGGCAAAGTATCTGGTTGTACTATTAGGCGGCATGAATTTCTTTATGGATAAAAGTGGAAACGTAGCGCACTTCGCTCACCTGGGAGGCGTGATCTTTGCATTCCTGCTCATAACAGCCTGGCGAAAACGAGGTGACTTGAGTTGATGGAGCAGGGTATAATAATTTCGAGATTTGCGATAACAGCAGCAGTATATGTTTGACGAATTTAAGAACGCGTTTAACCGGTATAACAATGCCCACGTACAGTTGATCATTATCAACGTTGTGGTGTTTTTGGTAATGGCGGTGATTACCGTAGTTGCTACTATAAGTCAGTTTCCTGAAATAGCAGACTGGCTACACCGGCAGGTGGCGATTCCGGCTCCGTTCATGGCATATATCGTAAAGCCCTGGACGATTATTACTTATGCATTTGTGCATGATCTGGGAGATATATTTCATATACTCTTTAATATGCTGTTCCTGTATTGGTTCGGTAAATTGTTTGTAGAATACCTGGGCAGCGACAAGCTTGTGGCTGTATACGTTCTGGGTGCGCTCGCGGGTGGTATAGCGTATCTGCTGGTATATAACTTTATTCCTTTCTTCGTGGAGCGATCTCCATTGCTGGGAATGATCGGCGCATCGGCAGCAGTATATGCCATTGTTGCAGCGACTGCTACCTTGTTGCCTGACTATACTTTCTTCCTGTTGTTTCTCGGACCGGTGCGGATTAAATATATAGCCGCATTCTATATTGTAGCTTCTTTCGTAGGAACCATTTCATCAAACGCTGGCGGAAATATAGCCCACCTCGGTGGAGCGCTTATCGGCTTCGTATATATCAAACAACTGCAAGCGGGCTCGAACTGGGGAAGCTGGATCACAGCAACGATCGATTTTTTTAAAGGACTATTCAAGCCGCGCCTCAAAGTAAAGGTGTCGTACCGTAACGAAAATACAGCTGGTAAATCTTCAGCTCAGCCCAAGGGATCCTCTATTTCACAGGCGGAGATCGATGCTATACTGGATAAAATTTCAGATGGCGGCTATGAGAGTTTAACCAAAGAGGAAAAGGATAAACTCTTCAACGCCAGCAAAAAACAATAGTCATTAGCGCATAATCAGTGCGTTGGCCACCCATTGGTAGATAAGTACACCGAAGATAAATACGTTGGCCAGTGTTCCGGTATTGCCTGTTACGATAAACTCATACATGGCACCAATACCAACCAGGGCTAACCCGATGGTATAAATAACAAGTATAGTTCGCGAGCTCTGCTTCTTGGCGTTGTACATAGACGATAGCGGAATCATCATCGCTATACCATAAATGCCGAGCATAACAAACAGCGCACCACCGGTAAACAATGCAGCAATAAAACCGATTACACTTAATCCGAAGGCTATACCTACAAAATTAGAGGACTCTGTTTCGTCTTTTGTAAGTGCATAGCGACCGTATACATTCAGTCGTAGAAATAGATTGGATAGCGGGGTGATAACCCATGTAGAGATAGCGAATGCTGTATAAAGGTATATGATCGGGTATAGAAAAACTCCGAGCTGCGGATTGTTTTCGGCAGCACCTCGTAATACACGTACGCCTATATATAGGCCTATAATAATCGCCCACTGCGCCTGTCCCTTGAAATTCGAAATCCAGAATGCATACTTCAGGAAGATGCGATAAAACCAGTAGCGCGCTTTCAAGCCTTCTACAAGGCCGGCTTTAGCATAGCTATAGTTAGGATTGATTTTCAGTGCTTCGCGAAAATGTTCGAGTGCTTTTTTATGATCACCCTTTTCAAGCAGGCTCCAGCCGAGGTTGGTGTGCGTTAATTCATTCTCCGGATTTTTATTTAACGCTTCCTGTATCGTTGAATACGCTTCGTCTTTTTTATCGAGTTTGTATAGAGCGGTGGAGCGTGTGTTGAGACACTGCAAATTATCCGGATCACTTTCGAGTCCTTTGTTTGCATACTCGAGCGCTTCGTTCCATTCTTTCTGGTTGATTTTAATGGCTGCGAGTAGCCCGAAGTAATCAGCGTTGTGCGGATCGTATGCTATAGCATTGCGGATAAATTTCTCAGCCTCTTTCATGTTGTCGGCTTTGAAATAAAACAACGACTGCAGGTATAGCAGATAATCATTATCAGGTTCGCGACTGATGGCATTCTGAATTACCTGGAGTGCTTCCTGCTGTTTATCAAGTTCTGATAAACATATAGCGAACAGTGCCAACGCAAGCGTGTTGTTCGGTTCGCTTGCGAGTACAGATCGAAGTTCAGCTTCAGCATCTTTATAGCGTTGCTGGTTAACAAGCTGTTGCGCTCTTTCCAATTGCGGATTAATCATTTCTTGATTTTTAAATACTCCAGAATTTCATCGTACAGACCTGAATCATTTGCATACAACGCATAGTTACGAGCTGTATTAAACCATTCTTTGGTTGATGGCTTAACTTGTTTGAGTGACGCGAGCAGATCTTTGGTGCGTATAGGCTGGGGGATACCTTTTTCAAAAGACTCTCTCAGTTTTTCTTCGATTGCTATATCTATTACTGCGCGCAAATCCGCTCCTGAAAAATCAGCGGTTTGTTTAGCCAACGCAGCGTAGTCAACATTGTCAAGCGGCTTATCTTTCAGTAATATTTTCAGAATGGAATCTCTTCCTTCTACATCAGGTGGCTGTACAAAAATGATCCGATCAAATCTGCCTGGTCTTCTGAACGCACCATCGAGATGCCACGGTGCATTGGTAGCACCGAGTATAAGAACGCCATCGTTAGAGGCATCGAGTCCGTCCATCTCGGTAAGAAACTGGTTGATAAGTGTCTTGCTCGAAGAGTGTCGCATATCCGAGCGACTTGCACCCAGTGCATCAATCTCATCAAAGAATAAAACGCAGGGAGTTCTTCTTCGCGCCAGTTCAAAAATCTGGTGAAGTTTGCTTTCACTCTGTCCCATCCACATATCGAGCACATCGTGTATACCCACCGATATAAAGCTGGCATTGATCTGCCCGGCAGTAGCACGCGCCAGGTGAGTTTTACCACATCCGGGAGGGCCATATAGTAATATACCTCCGCCAACCTTTTTGCCATACGCTTTGTATAGCTCCGGGTGCAGCATGGGTTGTATGATCTTTATCTTGATCTCTTCCTTTACTTTGTTCATGCCGCCCACATCATCAAAATTTATAGTGGGGCGCTCCATGTTACGTACTTCTCGTTCTATAGAATCAAGAAGTTCTTCTACTTCTCCCTGCGGAGCTGTAGAAGGTTTTCGCAGGTGCTGATCGAGTTCTTCATCCAGCAACGAAGGATTTAACTGCAGCGCCTGTTTATAGTAATCCATAGCTTTGTTGCGTTCGTCATTTCGTAGCAGCGAACGACTCAGCAGCATCAGCAGGCTTACATCATTAGGCTTTAACTCAATGAGATCTTCCAGTATAACAATGGCTGTGGAGTATTTCTGCTGGGCAAAGTAAATTTTAGCAAGACCTGATTTGGCCTGTATATTTTGTGGCTCGGCTTCGAGTACAATTTTATACTCGGCTTCTGCCTCTTGCATCAGATTATTGTTTAGCAGGGCTTCTGCCAGGGTTAAACGTAAAGGTATATTTTGTGGAGAGAGTTTAAGGGCTTCCCGTAAATTCTGAATGAGTTCTTCCTGCATATATGAGCACAATTTGACTGAAAGATGCAAAGATTGATCAGCTCGCGCAATACACTATATGGAATATAACATTTGCGTGCTTACGACTTATTCGCTAACTGTCCGCAGGCAGCATCTATATCTTTGCCGCGGCTCTTGCGTATGCGTGTAGTAATACCGTGGCTCTCGAGCAGGTGCATATACATGTCCAATACCTCCGGAGTGGCCTGCTGAAATTCGCCATCATCGATCGGGTTGTATTCGATGAGATTTACTTTGGAAGGAACGATCTTGCAGAACTTCAACAATGCCTTGGCGTGCTCTTCAGTATCATTAATGCCTTTCCACACAACATACTCGTACGTAACTTTTCGTTTGGTTTTATCATACCAGTAACGGAGCGCATCGCCCAATTCATCCAACGGGTTGGTATCGTTAATTGGCATGATGGACGAACGCGTTTTGTCCAGCGCAGCATGTAGTGATACCGCCAGGTTAAACTTTACACCATCGTCAGCCATTTTCATAATCATCTTGGCAATGCCCACAGTAGAAACGGTAATTCGTTTCGAAGCCATGTTCAATCCTTTCTGCGAAGTGATCTTGTCGATAGCCGAGATTACGTTGCTATAGTTCAGCAAAGGTTCGCCCATACCCATGAAAACTATATTGGTAAGGGGACGACCAAAAAATAATTCTGATTGTTCCTTGATGGCCACTACCTGGTCGTAGATCTCGTCTGGTGTCAGGTTGCGCTGACGCTTCAGTCGTGCCGTTGCGCAGAACTTGCATGCAAGACTGCAACCCACCTGTGACGATACACAGGCCGTGATGCGTTTCTCCGTAGGGATAAGTACAGACTCCACCACCATGCCATCAAAAAGTGTTACTGCGTTTTTAATCGTGCCATCAGCACTGCGCTGCATGTGGTCTACCTTGATGTGATTGATGGTGAAATGCTCCTTCAGCATATCGCGCAAGCCTATGGAGAGGTTGGTCATCTGGTCAAAACTCTTGGCCGATTTATTCCAGAGCCATTCGTAAACCTGTTGAGCCCGGAACGCTTTTTCCCCATGCTGCACGAAAAATTCTTTTAATTCGTCCAGTTTAAGCTTTCGTATATCGCGTTTAGAAACTGTCTCCACCATAACGGGTGCAAAGGTACGCAAGAAAAATATTAACCTTTCATCTGTGTAGGATTCTGGCGTGAATCAAAAATATCTGTTATGTAAATCGTGTTGTCAGCTCGTAATAGATGGTTTTGTAAGGATCTTGGGCCTGCGATGGTGTTTGGATTGTGGTCTTAGGTATTCTTCGTGTTGTCCTAAAAATTGTTTTATCTGCCAACGAATCGATCCTGAACAGAAGTTTATCTGCTATTTCTTCGATTTTCTCTTCTGGGATACCTCGGACTCTAAGGAAGTTAATGGATCGTTGTAAATTTTCTTTTGCCTGTAACGTAAAAATAACCTTCACTTTCTAACGCTTCTGTTTTATATAGTCTTTGATAAGGTTTTAAAATTCCTCAGATGAATAAACTCTACCAGCTTTAATATCCTCTTCCGCTTTCAGAGCGCCTTCAATTATCGCTTCTTTGATGCGTGCTTCCTGCTGAGCCTTCTCCAGAATCTCATAAACGTTGTTAAGTATATCAGGATTATTCTCGGTCTCCACCAGCTTCTGAATTTCGTTTTTAATCTCTGCAACTTTCATAGCTGTAACGATATCATTTTATTCTCACAAAAATTTTGGTCTCGCATGCGCGCGATGCGTTGGATATGATCAGTGAATCAGCTTCGAATTTCTCTACCGTAAAACTCTCCAGTATCGTACGCGATTTTTTATCCAGGAAATGCAGCGCATCTCCGCTGAATTTATAGAGCAACGACTTGGAGTTGTAAGATTTACTTTTGCTTACAATGCGCGTACTCTCTTCGGCTACATTTTTTTCTTTGAATTGAAGAACCTGTGGTGTAGCCCCCGACATACTTTTCATATCATCAACCACTTCTTCAATGCCGGTCTCTTCATTGCTATCGAGGTTTTCATCCAGGCAACTGGTTTGTTTAACGAGCTGCCATTTGCCAATAATAGATTGCGCCTGCGATGTAGCATAGCTTAAACATAAGGCCAGGGCCATCAGGAAAAGGGCTATACGAGCATTCATAAAACGTCAGGTTTATTTTCAAATTTACTCAAAATTCAAGCCACTCGCTTTCATCATCGATACAGCTTTTGAAAACTCACTTTATTGCGCGAAATTCCGGCCCTTCAGAAAGCTAAATCAATATGACAAAAAGTAACGCAATTGTACTTACCGGTGGATTCCTCGACACCGGCAGCTCTAAGACTGCGCACGGATTGATCCGCGGCACAGATCGCTTTACGATCGTTGGTGTCATCGACAGTAAACACCCGGGTAAAGATGCCGGTGAAGTGCTGGACGGGCGTAAAAGAAATATTCCGATCTACGCCTCCATCGCTGATTTTGTAAAGAACGCTCCGGTAAAAGCTACCCATTGTGTAGTAGGGGTTGCTACCAAAGGCGGTGTAATTCCGGATTCGCTTCGTGCCCTGCTCAAAGAAGCTCTTGACAGCGGGTATAACCTGGTAAATGGATTACATGAATATGTGTCGGATATACCGGAGCTGGCAGACCTGGCCAAACAAAAAGGCCTTGAAATAATTGATGTTCGTAAACCTAAAAAATTCAGAGACCTTCATTTCTGGACTGGCAAAATTAAGGAAGTGAAGTGCCCGAAGATAGCGGTGTTAGGAACCGACTGCGCTTTAGGTAAACGCACCACAACACGATTTCTCGTAGAGGCTATGCGCAGAGCAGGCTATAAAGCGGAAATGATTTTTACCGGGCAAACCGGTTGGATGCAAGGCGCTAAACATGGTTTTGTTTTCGATTCAACCCTGAATGATTTTATATCAGGAGAGATGGAGCATGCCATTGTAACCTGCTACAATGAAGAGAAGCCCGATATCATTTTTATTGAAGGGCAATCATCGCTGCGCAACCCGAGCGGACCAGCTGGAGCAGAGTGGATTGTTTCTGCGGATGCCGATGCCGTTGTGTTGCAGCATAACCCTGCCCGCAAGCAATATAAAGATATGGAATATTATCCTGCCTACATAGCTGATCCCAAGGATGAGATTGCTTTGATCCGTATATATGGTGCGCCTACCGTGGCATTAACTATAAATACTGCCAAGATGAACGAGCAGGAAGCACGTACGTATGCGCAGCAATATGAAGCGCAGCTGGGTATACCGGTAGTACTTCCGTTGGAAGATGGTGTAGACAGTTTGGTACCTGTATTCGAAACACTGATCAAGAAAAGTCTTGCGCAGGTTTAACCTATAGTTCGATTTTCAAATTAACGATACATGACGAAGATTAAAGAAGTAAAAGTTTGGAGTGTAGACCTCGGCAACACCAAACCCTATACCATTGCTTTTAAAACAGTAGACGAAGTGCGGAATGCTTTTGTCGAAATTACACTCGATAACGGTTTAACCGGTATTGGCTCGGGCAACCCCAGCGAATATGTGGTGGGTGAAACGCTCGATCAATGCCTGGAAGCACTGGAAGAAAAAAATCTCGAGTTCCTCATCGGCCGTGATATACGCGAATTCAATCAGCTGACATTCGATGTATGGAAAAAATTTCCGGAGAACCCCTCTGCACGTGCAGCACTGGATATAGCCCTGCACGATGTGTTTACGAAATACCTGGATATACCGCTGGTTAAATTCCTGGGACAGAAAATCAAGAAGCTCCCTACTTCCAACACGATTGGTATAAAGAACGTGGAGGAAACGCTGAGGGAAGCAAAAGACTATATCCAGCGCGGCTTTAAAGTATTGAAAGTAAAGCTTGGCCACAGCCTGGATGAAGATGTAGAACGCCTGATGAAACTGCGTGAAGAACTGGGCAATGGTGTGGTGATACGCGTGGATGCAAACCAGGGATATACCGTACATCAAACCATTGAACTGTACGGGCGTGCTTACGATCTGAATCTCGAATTGATCGAACAACCCTTACCTGCGCATGATATAGCAGAGATGAAAGGCTTGCCGAAAGAAGTGCGAAAAGTTCTGGCTGCCGATGAATCGCTCATCACTCCGGCGGATGCTATCGAGCTGGTAAAGCCTCCAAAAGCGGCAGCTATATTTAACATCAAGCTGATGAAATGTGGCGGTATCAGTCAGGCGTTGAAAATTGCAGATATAGCGCTGCATGAAAGTATAGATCTCTTCTGGGGATGTAACGATGAAAGTATTGTAAGTATAACTGCTGCATTGCACGCTGCCTACTCGTGTGCCAATACCAAGTATATCGATCTGGATGGAAGTCTTGATCTGGCGCGTGATGTTGTGAAAGGCGGCTTTATTCTGAAAGATGGCTATATGTATTGCTCGGATAAACCAGGACTTGGTGTAGAGCGTATTGGATAGATATAACTATACTTCGCCCGAAGTAACATTTACTTCGGGCGAAGTATGTATGTAACATCTTATGACGTTTTCGCTGCCAACGGATGCGCTTCTTGTATATTAATCCTCGTTTATATAATTGAAATTCCCTTCGCCACCCATATACTTATTGTGTAGTTTTTGATATTTGCTCTTGTCGGAACCCTTGATCTCTTTGCCGTTTATTCTGATAGAACCGTCATCACTCCAGTTTATCTCTCTTATCTTCTCATCTGTTTTGATGTAGCCGTCTTTCACTAATTCTTTGCTCAGCTCAGCTTCAAACTTTTTCATGTTCTCTTCCTGCGTTTTCAACTTCAGTTCGATACGCTGCATTTGCTGTTCGTGTTCCTTTTCCCAACGCTTCATACTTTCTTCCTGAATGGCCATTGCTTTTTCCATCGCGGCCATTGCTTCTTCACGCACTGCCATTTCCTTCTCAACGGCAGCCATCTTGTGAGATAGATCTATTTCATCCACTTTTGCCCGAAGCTCGTCAAGATGTTTATCGTCATATTTACTTTTCAGTTCTTCCATCATTTTTTCAAAGTCAACTTCATGTGTTTTATAGAACTCACTGAATTTTTCTTTGAATGTTCTTTCGAATTCCTGCGCAGCTTCTTCCCACTGATGATCGTTCCAGGCAGGAGCAGCGGGAACTGGCGGTATACTGTCGAGTAGCAAATCTATATTCATCATCGTCGGAAATGCCGGGAAGTCTGGGAATGCAGGAATAGAAGGAACGTCTACGGTAACATCCATGGGCGCCAGCGGAGCCAGTATATCTTCATCGCCTTCGCGGCTCTCGACAACTTCTTCGTGTGTATTACCATTTTCATCTGTTGTGGTAATTACCTTTCGGGAATAACTCGCAGATTTATTTTTGTTTTTGATGATGGTATCAGATTGAAGTTGTTTTTCATCGTCCGCTATATTTTGAATGGTTGCTTTTTCCGAGCGACTCATCGTTAACCACGATGCACACATCAAGCCCACTACCAGAAGTGCAACGGGAATGATCCGATCGCGACCTGAATAATTTTTTGCAGATTTTTCCATAAGTCTTTTGATTCGTTTGAGTAATAGATTTTTATTGTCAGCAAGCGATAATGCTATACCTGCCTGGCTAAGTCTTGTCTCTTCCAATTGTACCAATGCTGTTGCATATAGTTTTGCATTGCCCGTGCAAGTGACGACAGCATCATCACAACAATGTTCGCGCTCGTTGCGAATGATGGTGGATAGTATCCAGACAAATGGATTAAAGAAGAGGAATGCTTCCATGAACATCTGGAACAAATTCACGAGATAATCATGTCGTTTGATGTGAATAAGCTCATGCAGGAAAATTGCTTCGAGTTGGTCAGCAGAAAGCCCGCTGAGCATACCCGTAGGTATAATAATTAGTGGCTTAATATACCCTAATACAACCGGGGCGTGTACGCGTGCCGATTGCGCCAGTGCTATAGGGCGCTGAATCTTAAGTTGTGCAGCCAATGTTTGTACGCGTGCATTCCATTCTTCTGCCATATATAGAGAATCCCTGCGCAGCATGGATACATATATACTGCCTCCGGCTACCCGCAGTAAGAAGAAAATAGCTCCGGCAAACCAGCATACAATAAACCATTGCATGTTGGCGTCCATAAACTGCCTGATTGTTAATAATAAACCACCGTGAGTCTGATTAGCAATATGATAATTGTAGTCCTGCGTTAATGTCAGCGTATGTATCGCAGTCGGTATACTCTCCGTGGTATATAATTTCGTAAAGGTAATGCCGATGGCTATTACCAATATTAAGAGTCCTGCCAGCGCAATAGTATACCGATAGTTCGAAGCGCGCGAAGGTATAATTTTGAGTAACAGCGCAACAATGCCTGTAATAATGAGACCTTGCCAAAGCGAGTGAACAAGTGTCCATCCCAATGCTTCTGCTATCGATGATGAAAGAAAATCAGGTGCGTTCATGATTCACCTCCTTCGAGTTTTTCCAGGTATTTTTTGATCTCGTGAAGTTCTTCTTTGGAAGATTTTTTATTGCCGAGGGCACTCATTACCAACTGCGCTGCTGATCCCTGAAACACCGTATTGATCATCTTGTCAAGAATCTGCTGCTGCGTACTTTCCAATGATGGCACTGCTTTATAGAGATGCAGCTTGCCGTTCTTTTGGCGTGTTACCAATCCTTTTTCGTGCATGATCTGCATAAATTTCAGAATGGTGGTATACCCGTTGGCTCCTTCACCGCCCATCGCTTCGTGAACCTCACGCACCGACACAGCTCCCTTGTCCCACAACACTTGCAGGATCTCCAACTCTTTTTCAGTTGGTTTTATGTTTTTCTTCGTCATAGTACGAACTTTTTCGTAGAACAAGTTTAAGGATGATCAATCACTCCTGCAAGTCTTTTACGAATTATTTCGTAGATGGTTTCGAAAAAATAGAGTGCCGTTCAGGACATCTCTATATATATTAATGACTTGTGCGTATTAAATACCGGCTTCGATCTGGAAGCGAAGCTGCCAGTTGTTATGATTAGCCGCACTGCCTGCCAGCCAGGTGTTTTCTTCGTATGTGAGATCGCTTTGCAGTTTGAGGCGATGGCCACGTATATATTTTGTAACGCCCACGGTATACTGTTGTATTTTCTCTTCGAGCGTTTGAATATCATTGTCAGGCCTTACTTGTGAGTAACGTCCTACTACTTCAAAATTGTTTTTGAAGAGATAGCTTCCCTGGAAATTTTGTCCGTGCCCTACATATACAAAGCGTTGGTCGCCATCTTCGTTGGTGGTGATGGGATTGGCAGCCGTACGTCTCAGGTACTCAGCTGCAAATGACCAGCCGTTATACTTCAATAGAAAATCAGCCATGTTGGTTTGTATATCGCGCGATGCGTACAAAAATTTTCCCAACTGTCCACCCGTGCGTATAGCGTTCTGGTTGTTTGAATATGTAATACCAAACGATACCTTCGGCTTGGGCTCCCGCGCCAGGTCGCCTTCAAAGTAGTCGCCACCATTGGTGAATTTACCGAAGGGTAACAATTCAAGGCGCCCTGTATAGGCAAGCCCGCGATCGGATGAAGTTATATTACGACCATCACCGGAAGATATAGCGGCACGCAATACATAGTTCAATCCCTGCAGCGCATTGTTGTAGTAGAACTGTACTCCAAAGTCGCGATCGATGTTGAAGGTTGAATTTACAATCGAGCGATCCGGAAGTTGTAAGTCACCGGAAGAATTAACACGCTGACGGTTGCCGGGGAGTTTAGTCTGGCCGAGCCCGATCGAAAAATGTTCGTTAACACTATATTGAATCATAGCATCACGAATTACATTGGGGAAACCGGTATCATCGTAATCCATATCCGCTCGTGAAAAAGCAAGTTGAATGAGATACGTAAGCCGGGTGGTATAGATAAAGCCATCGAAGCGTAGGCGTAGTCTGCGGGTTCTTGCTTCAACACTTTTTATATCAAGATTACTTTCACTTTCCGAAACAAAAGCCAGCCGGTTTTGCATTCGGAAGCGAATGTTCAACATAAAAAGACTGTCCGGAGAAATAATGCCGAGCCCTTTTCCATACGTAAAATAGGGAGACGGAGAGATGACGGGTTGTTGCGCCTGTGCAAATCCTGTCAACTCACAAAAAAAAATAAACACGATCGTCCAGACACCCGCCTGCAGTTGTTTCATAGAGGTAAACTTTGGGCGCGAAGATCACGAAAGAATAATGGAAATAAAAGTGATTATTCTTTGGCCGCGTAGAGGTGATCGTACTTGCGCTTCAGCATGGGGTAAGTCGCTACAGCGCCCAGAATGATGAGTGTACCGATGTAAAAATTTACGCCCATTTTTTCCTGGTTGCCGAATACGATCACCGCCATGATAATGCCATAGAGAGGTTCCAGGTTGAGTGTGAGCTGCAACAGAAATACGCTGATCTTCTTCATTAACTCCACGGCAACGGAGTATGCGTATACCGAACATACACCCGCCAGCAAGCCTATATATAGCAGGTCCATCCACGATGGTACCAGATGCAACGTATTATCAGTTGCCCATGTATACTTATATACCGGGAGAAATAATCCGATGGAGAGGAACACTCCGATCATTTCATAAAATGTAATGGTAAAAGCCGGAATGCTGCGCACAAATTTTGCATTGAACACGGAGAACAATGCAGAGGTAAATCCTGCAAGTATACCCAGCGCTAATCCGAGTTTATACTGGAAGTCGAACGAGAAGATGATATATAGTCCGATGATAACAACAAGGCCCAGCAGCAATTCGAATTTCTTAATGCGTGTGCGGTTAAACCACGGTTCGAGTAAAGCGGCCCATAGGGAATTCGTTGCAAAGCCTACTAAACTTACGGATACGTTAGACACACGTGCTGCACCGAAGAACGCCATCCAGTGAATGGCTACAATAGCACCAATGAGCAGAAGTCTCATCAACTGAGTGCCTGTAACTGCGAACGTTCCTTTTGTAGCAACGATCACTATACCCATACCGATTACAGCCATGATGGCGCGGTAAAAAACCATTTCAACAGCCGGTATAGTTACCAGCTTACCTATTATTGCAGAGAAACCCCAAAGAAAAACTATAAAATGCAGTTTCAGATAATCGTTACGCGATGCCATTTAGCGGGGAACGTATTTATACATGATGAGTGATATGATACCAAAGATGATGTTGGGTATCCACACCGAAATCTGAGGAGGCATGGATCCGTTTTCTGCGAAGGTACGGAAGAGTGTAAAGAACAAAATGAAGATGAAAGATAGCAAGAATCCGAGTGCGATCTGCAAACCTGTTCCTCCACGACTTTTACGTGACGATACAATCACCGCCATAAACACCAGTATAAAAATGGTGAAGGGCGCAGTATAGCGGGTATATTTCTCAACCTCGTATACTTCAATGCCGGTGGAGCCACGCGAACGAAGTGTCTTTATATACTTGTTCAGTTCGTTCAGTGTCATACCATCGTATTTGCGATAGTCGCTTTCAAATTCTTTCGGGTGTATAACAAGCGCTGTATCCAATGTAGTGCCGCTTTTGATGGAGTCCGTGGTAACAACACGTTTGGAAGTTTCAAAGCCGGGTTTTGCTTCAGGGCCGGATGTTGTTTCAAATATACTCTGCACATTATGGATGCGCCAGTCGCGCAGCGTCCACTTTTGTTTGGCCGTGTCCCATTCAACACGACTTGCCGTAAGTTTCTCGATCATCTTGTTATCCTGGAAGCGCTCGAGTGTAAACTGGTAGCCGGTGTTGTTGGTATTGTTGTAGCTTTTCATGTAGAGGTATACATCGGGAGCTACCTGTATATGTATATTCTGTTTGTCGTAGTAATATTTATTCTTGAGGTACTGTACTTCAAACGCAAGTTTTGATTTGTTGGAGTTGGGTATTACCCAGCCGTTGAGTATGAAACTGAGTATTGCAATAAAGAACGATCCGATAAAATAGGGCAGCATCATTCTTCTGAAACTGATGCCTGCACTTAATATAGCGATTACTTCGGTGCGACCAGCCATGCGCGAGCATACATATACCGTAGCGATAAAGATGGTAATGGGTGTTACAAGGCTACCGATCCACGGAATGAAGTCGAGGTAGTAACCAAAGATCTGCCCGGAAGTTAACTGTGCTTTCGCAAACTTGTCCATCTTGTCGGTCATATCAATAACGGATATAACTGCCAGCAGAATTACCACCACGAAGAAGAATGTGCTGAGGAACTGTTTGAGAATATATTTATCCAGTAGTTTCATATCTATAGTCTATAGCATACAGCGGAATGAAGTACTATTTTTATACTGCATACTGCGGTGGTCTTTATAATCGTTGCGAAACCGTTTTAACCATCTTATTTTTCCATTCGGCAAACGTTCCTGCCACTATCTGCTTGCGCGCTTCCTTCACCAGCCAAAGGTAAAATGTAAGGTTATGGATCGAAGCAATTTGCGCGCCTAAAATTTCTTTGTTGATGATGAGGTGACGTAAATAAGCTTTTGAATGAAACGTACTCACGTAGCCACCCAGTGTAGCGTCAATCGGTGAAAGATCATCCTTCCACTTTTCATTCCGGATATTTATAATTCCCTGCGTTGTAAAAAGCATGCCATTGCGCGCATTGCGTGTTGGCATTACACAGTCGAACATATCTATACCCAGGGCTATACATTCCAGAATGTTTTCAGGTGTGCCAACGCCCATCAGGTAGCGTGGTTTGTCCTTCGGAAGAATGCCGCATACTAAACTTGTCATGGCATACATATCTTCATGAGGTTCACCTACTGACAACCCACCGATGGCATTGCCAGGTTGATTCTGTGAAGCTATATATTCAGCCGATTGCTCGCGCAGATCTTTATATACACTGCCCTGTACAATGGGGAAGAGCACTTGCTCGTATCCGTATTTAGGTTCTGTAGTTTGAATACGGTTCACACATCGCGTTAACCATTGATGCGTGAGCTCCATGGATTTTTTTGCATAACCATACTCGCATGGATACGGTGTACACTCATCAAATGCCATAATGATATCGGCACCGATGGAGCGTTGTATATCCATTACATTTTCAGGTGTGAAGTGATGACGTGATCCGTCAATATGTGATTTGAAGGTAACGCCTTCTTCAACAATCTTACGGTTGGCTGCGAGCGAATATACCTGGTAGCCACCGCTGTCGGTGAGGATAGGATGATTCCATCCGTTGAATTTATGAAGGCCACCCGCTTGCTCGAGCACGCCCAGTCCCGGACGAAGGTATAAATGATATGTGTTACCCAGAATGATCTGGGCCTGTACATCATTCTCCAGTTCGCGTTGATGAACGGCTTTTACCGATCCTGCTGTGCCCACAGGCATGAAGATCGGTGTTTGTATTTCACCGTGATCGGTTTGTAAAACGCCCGCCCGTGCAGATGACTTCGGATCGTTTGCTGTTAATTCAAATTTCATAGCGCAATTGCGCTGCAAAAATAGAATAATCGGCCCGACTAGCTACTACGTTTCGGGATAAGGAATTTTGATGAAGTACGCTTGTATGTTTTTTAATGAATACCGGAGCCCAGGTATGAATCAACGTTTTGCTGCGTGATCACTTCCAGCGGGAAAAGATCCGTGCCTGGAGTTCCTTTCTTGAACATCAGGTGGTTTACCAGGTGACTGATACCTAAAGATGCTTGTCGCTTGGGATTCTGATTGATCAGAAAATCGATGATGCCGCTCTTCAGGTATCGTAGATTTTCGTCCAGTATATCGTATCCTACCAGGCGAATATCTTTTTTGCCATGCTTCTCCAGCAAGGATGCTGTTACGGAAGTTCCTTTGGATGTACTCACGAAGATGCCGCGCAACGCAGGATCTTCCAGTAATTCTTCGAGTTGTTTTTGGAAAGAAGGATCTTTTGGATTGAGAATAAAGTCGATGATCGAAAAGTTGATCTTGCCTTTATCTTTAAAGTATTCGCGGAAACCTTTTTCTTTTTCCAACAAGTGAACCGAGTCGTGAATGTCTTCGTCAATGTGCAGCACGGCTAATGTGCCGGGTTGATGCTGGCCAAAGTATAGCAACTCAGCACCTACTCTTCCGCTTTGATACAGGTTTTGTCCTATAAAACTCAGTGGAGATGCCTCCGGTATATTGGTGTTGAAGAGAACGTACGGTATATCCGTTTCGCGGAACAGTTCGAAGATTGGTAAAGCTTCGTGATAGAATATAGGGGCGATTAATATACCATCCGGTTTAGCGAGGTATACTTCGTGCGCCATTTTCTGAAATGAGTTTTTATCAAGCAGGTCGAATAAAAACAATTCTACTTGTATACCATATTGAGCCCACTCGGTTTGTGCCTGTGTTATACCCAGATTTGATTGCGCCCAATATGGATCTTGTTTCGGATCGGGGAGTAACGCGGCTATTCTGTAATTTTTATTGGAGCCCAGTGTGCGGGCTATCAGGTTTGGTTTGTAGTCAATCTGCTCCATTACTTCGGTAACCTTCTTCAAGGCTTCCGGTGATACTCTTCCGCGGTTGTGTAATACGCGGTCTACCGTACCTACAGATACACCGGCCAGTTTGGCGATGTCTTTAATGCGAATGTTCTTATCAACCATACTCTAAAATTTCAGAATTGCCTTTTTGTGCGAAAACGTTACCAAAAAGGCGGTTTACAAATGTTTTCGAACACAAATTAAATGTGTGCGCACACATTTTAAAAATTTTCTTGCTTTTATTTCTTTCATATTCTACTTTGGAGTTATGATTTCGCTTCTGGAATATTTTGCCGGACGCGTTTTCATGCAAAAGAAAGTTTTTATATCCAAACCAAAACCAAAATGAAAAATGTTCACCACCACTGCCAAGCTGCCTGTACGGGCAACAAAGCAGGCAACGGCTCTTCGGTAGCCTCAGATTCTCCTTAAGTACTTTATACTCTCTTTTAATCTGACGAATGAAGTTCTGCGGTACTTCATCGAGATAGATGCGGAAGGAGTATAGATGGTTCAGATATTCACAACGACTTGCCAGTGTCACGCCCTGGTACGTCATAAAAAGATACTCAGTGTACTCGTTATAGGTTTAAGAGTACATTTGGTTTGGTTGAGTTAGTAGGGTAGGTCCAGCCTGCCCTACTCTTTAAAAAAATAAAGTATATACTCAGTCAGTATGTGAATCCTGAATTCTCAGAACAGCCTATATATTCTTTTCATTCTATTCCTGTGCAGGGTAAAGCGTGGCAGGCGCCATGCCGATCGATGAAAGGTAACTGAAAGTTATTGCATACACAGACAGTTATTTTATATGTAGCGTACAGTAAAAGTTGTTTTGCTTATGGCTGCATATAGTTTAGGAATAGTGAGGTTGGAGTCTCGGTTTATTCAACAACTTTTCTTTCGGGTTTCTATTTTGTTTTATAAGGTAATTGCAGCTGATGTTATAGATCGGTATATATAGCCGGTATATAGCAAGGGGTAATTGCATGAATCCAAGAACTGTGCTTGCTCATCTTCCACCATATCAAGAAAACGATGTGCTACAGCAGCTAGCCCTCGGAAGCGAAACAGCTTTTAAACAGCTGTATGATCGCTACTGGCATAGCATCTATAAAGTAACAAAGCGGTATACCCGGTCATCTGCGTTGGCGGAAGATATTGTTCAGGAAATATTCTCTACGCTGTGGAATAAACGATCCGAGTTTACAGAAGTACTTCACCTGGAGTATTACCTGATTACCATGGCGCGAAATCTAACCTATAAAACACTTCGCAAGCTGGCGTATGAAGAGCACGCGAAAAGTAAATTTACGTTGGAGCGCACCCTGGTAGATGATAGTCTCGATGATTTTCTACTGGAGAAACAGTACGAGCAGCTCGTGCAGCAGGCCGTAAAATTATTGCCCACGCAGCAGAAGCAGATATTTCAAATGGCGAAAGTTGAAGGACTGAGTCATGAAGTAATTGCGCAACAACTGAATATATCCCGATTCACGGTAAAAACGCACATGGCCAAGGCGCTGCAATTTATTCGTCATTACCTGCAGCCGCATGTAGGCACCTATGTATTGCATTTCATCATGTTTAAAATGATGATGATGCTATAGGACACGATTTTCTTTTTTTTCAATGAAGTATAGCCGTGCCGGATTTCTTCCTGCTGTTATACTTCTCTATACCAAGCTGAATAAAATTTTAAACACCATTACGGTGTTGTGGCATGTTGTTGCCGTTCAGTTTTCTGTTGCCAATTAGTTTCTGATAATCTCGAAAGAAATATTTCACATTTTTTTAACACTGACTACACCTTCCACCTTCCTCAGGTACTCTTTACCTATAGAAGGCAGAAATATGACTACAACTATAGATGCCACTATTTTAAAATGAACATGAACAACCTGGACGACCTGATACAACGATACCTGAATAATACAGCTTCTGATGAAGAGCGCGCCACGTTAATGGCGATGATCCGGTCAGGGCAGTATGAAGATGATATTAAAGACATGATCTCGGAAGAGCTTCGTGCTGAATTGCTGCACAACCAGACGCCCGATCTTGTAGCACAGGCAAAGTCTGAGGTGATCTTTAAAAAGATACTGGACGCTCGTACACCCGAGTCTGAAAAAATGTGGATCGACCGTAACGATCAATCGCCAACAAAATTCAAAAATGCCTGGAGATTTATCGGCTACGCTGCAGCTTCCTTGCTGTTATTGGCAACGGCAGGTATACTGCTATATACACAACGTTCGCAGCCTCAAACTGAAACGGCTTTTGAAAAGCAGCCCGATACCAGTTGGGTAAAGATATTTAACGGGCAGACACACGTTGAGAAAATTACTTTAGAGGACGGCAGTATAATATCGCTCGAACCCGGCAGCGAAATACAGTATCCTGAAAAGTTCGGTGATAAACGCGAGATATGCCTTACCGGTGAAGCGTTTTTTGAAATCAAGAAAGATGCAGCACATCCCTTCCTGGTATATACCAATGAAGTTACAACCAAAGTACTCGGTACAAGTTTTCGTATCAAGGCACATCAACAGTCTAAGGAAATTATAGTTGCTGTAACAACCGGTAAAGTATCTGTATTTGCAAAGCCCGATGCAAGTGCAGAAAAAATACAGGAGGTTACACTTACACCCAATTTGCAGGCCGTGTATGACCGGATGCAGCAGAGTGTGGTGAAGAAAATTGTAGAGCATCCAAGCATCATCAAACCGCCATCATCCAAAAATTATTATACCAATGTAAAAGTGATAAACCTGTTAAGCGCGCTGAGCGAGAGCTATGGTGTTGAAATAAAATATAGCGAAGTGATGCTGGCCAACTGCACGCTTACTACGGATATTATGGATGAAGAAGGTTTGTACGACCAGCTCGAAGTAATCTGTAACGCACTGGGCGCCCGCTATGCCATGGAGGGAGCCACCATCGTAATTGAATCCAATGGCTGTGAAAAAAGTAATGTTAAACCTTAACCTGCTGTGCCTATGAGATAAGCCTACAGAAATACATATAAAAAAAGAGGCCGATGATGTTACGAGCATCACCAGCCCTTTTCCAGGTGGCATGATGGAGATCATGCAGCCCAATAGTTTTTGCCCTTGTTCAAAACAAAAACATTTCAATTTATGAATAAACCTAAACCGGTTCAAGAAACATTATTGTTTCTTATGAGAGTTACATTGATCCATATTCTCCTGACAACCTTCTCCGTAGCGTTCGTGTATGCAGTGGACACTATGGGACAAAAGGTGCTGGATAAAAAAATTACACTGGATGTTGAAAGTGAAGACTTCCAACAAGCGCTCATCAAGATCAGCGAGCAGGCTAAAGTAAAATTTGCTTATAGCCCCGAGCTGGTAGAAGATCAGAAACGTGTTACCCTGCACGTGAAAGATGCAAAACTCGAAGAAGTACTGGCTGCCTTACTGGGGCCGGATGTAAACTATAAAGTTGTTGGCAAACGTATTGTACTTCGCCCGGTAAACCCCGATGGCGAAGATGCGAGTAAAAGCGATGCAAACACTCGTGTCATACCTGATCCCATTACTGTATCGGGTACGGTTAAGGATGGTGCGGGCGCACCGATACCAGGCGTGTCGGTGTTGCTGAAAGGTACATCGACTGGTACGACCACGGATACCGATGGTAAATTTACCATCACGGTTAATTCTGAAAATGATATACTCGTTATTTCCTTCATCGGTTTTGCTACGCAGGAAGTTGCCGTGCAGAACAGAACTACCATTGATGTAGTGTTGGCAGAAGATGTTACCGAACTGAACGAAGTAGTAGTAACAGCATTGGGTATTGAGAAAGAAAGAAAGTCGCTGGGATATTCTGTTACCGAAGTGAAAGGCGAGCAGTTTACACAGGCACGCGAAACCAACGTAGCAAACTCGCTGGTAGGTAAAATTGCCGGTGTTAACGTAAGTTCTGTAGCGGGTGGTCCGGGTGCATCAACCAGTGTTATTATACGCGGTGCATCGACACTTACAGGAAGCAATCAGCCGCTATATGTAATCAACGGTGTGCCGATGAGTAACGAGAGTGCTCAGCTGGTAGGTCGTTGGGTGAATGAGACAGACCGTGGTGATGGTATCGGAAATATAAACCCGGATGATATCGAATCTATATCGGTATTGAAAGGTGCAGCCGCAGCTGCGCTATACGGATCACGCGCAAAAGCCGGTGTTATACTTATTACAACGAAGAGCGGTAAAGGTGCCGGTACAATTGAGCTGAACTCAAACTATGTAGCCGAGTCTGTTATGGATTTGACTGACTGGCAATATCAATATGGTCTCGGTTCCAATGGAACCAAGCCTGCTACACAACAAGCTGCATTGGATGCTGGTAACAGCAGCTGGGGTGCGAAGCTCGATGGGTCGAACGTAATCAACTTCGATGGTGTATCACGCCCCTATACTGCGCATAAAAATAACATGGAAGATTTTTATCGCACCGGCAGCACATTTACCAATACACTTTCTTTCAGCAAAGGATTTGACAACGGAGGTATACGTTTATCAGCAAGCAACCTGAAAAACAATTCTATCATTCCAAATGCAGGTTTGAAAAGAAATTCATTCAACCTCTCGGTTAACTTTTCACCTGTTAAGAGATTTACTGTTGATGCTCGTGCAAACTATGTAGTGGATGATGTAAAGAACCGTCCGTTACTTTCTGACGGTGCCGGTAACGCAAACTTCCAGGCTATGTTCCTGCCAACCAGCATGAACATTAATGATCTGAAGCCAGGTACAAAAGAAGATGGTTCCGAGTTATCATTCTCCAACAACACATACGCAACCAACCCATGGTTTGCTGCCGAGAAGTTTATCAACAACACCAAGCGTGAGCGTTTCATCGGATCGATGACGATGCGCTATACATTTGATAACGGCTTCTTTGTTCAGGGACGTGCCGGTCGCGATTCATATACCGATCGCATGACAAACGTGTTGCCTTCCGGTACAGCCTATTTACCTATAGGACGTGTTACGGAAACAACAACCAAGTTCTACGAATTGAACGCAGATGTACTCATCGGAAAACAATTTAAAGTAGGAACCGATTTTGTTATCACGCCAAATTTAGGAGCGAACCTGCGCAAGCAGGAAGCTGAAATGTCACAGCTTATCGGTAATGATCTGGCAGTACCATTTACCTATAGCATTACCAACGCGAAGAACAAGACTGTTAACTATACCGACTTTAACCAGGAGATTCAATCTGTATACGGAACACTTGAACTTGCGTATAAGAATTACCTGTTCTTGACTGCTACGGGGCGTAACGACTGGTTCTCTACCTTGGCTGTGCCCGGTGTAAATCTGTCGGCATCAGCGATGGATATATTCTATCCTTCTGTAAGTGGTTCATTTGTATTCTCAGAACTATGGAATCTCGGTCAATCATTTACCTTTGGTAAACTGCGTGCCGGTTATGCTAAAGTAGGACAAGCTACAGATCCGTATCAGACTGTATTGAACTATGGTATAGATGCCCGCACTATAAACGGATATCCGATCGGTACAATCATCAACACGGCTATACCCAACAGCGACCTGAAACCTTCAGAAGCAACGGAAGTAGAAATAGGTACTGAATTAGGTTTCCTCGAAAACCGTGTGCGCTTAGATCTTACGTGGTATAACAAAAAATCTACCAACGAAATTGTAAAAGCTCCTGCGTCAATCACGTCCGGATATACTTCGGTGGTGTTGAACATTGGTGAGTTGAAGAACACCGGTTTGGAAATGTTGCTGACTACAACGCCTGTTAAAAAGCAGGACTTCCAGTGGGTGTCATCACTCAACGGTTCTGTTAACAACAACGAAGTAGTTAAACTGGCAGACGGACAGAAGACGCTGGCAGTAGGCGAGTCACGAAGTGGTAACGGCTTTACACAACATATAGTAGGTGAGGCTGCACACCAGATCATGGCGTTCGATTACCTGCGCGATGCGAATGGTGAAATTGTAGTAAACGCAAATGGAGTTCCGCAGCGTGGTGATCTGAAGTCATACGGTTCTGCATATCATAAGTGGACAGCCGGCTGGAACAACGAATTCTCCTTCAAGCAATTCTCCATGTCATTCCTGATCGATGGTAAATTTGGTGGCAAGATATTCTCCGCTACTGATTACTATGGTTACCAGTTTGGTTTGCATAAAGCAACGTTGGTTGGTCGCGAAGAAACGTTTGGAGAGAACAATGCTTCGTCACAACGTTACTATGGCGATTTCTCCAACAACGTGTCATCAACGTTTGTTCATGATGCAAGCTTCATCAAGTTCCGTCAGTTTACATTGGGATATACTATACCGGGCCAGGTGCTGAACAATGTAGTGAAGAGCGCTACTGTTAGTTTTGTAGCACGCAACCTGTTTATACTGATGAAGAAGACGGATAACATCGATCCGGAATCTAACTTCTCGAATTACGCTCCTGGTCTTGAACTGGGCGGTGTACCTCCGGTAAGAACCTATGGTTTTAACGTGAATGTTAAGTTCTAAAGAAGTATCCACTATTACCGATTCAACTTATGAAAAGAAAATTTCTGACCTATATATCATTGGCAGTTGCAGGTGCAATGATTTCAACAAGTTGTACAGATGACTTCGCTGAAACCAATACAGATCCTACCGCCTATAGCCCCGCCAACTATGAGCCTAACTATTTGTTAACCGCTTCGCAACTCATGTATACCGGAAGCTTTGATAACGCGTATGAAACATGGCGCGGTAATCTGATCTATGCTTCTACCATGATGCAACAGCTCTCTACCGTTATCGGGTATTGGGCTGGTGATAAATATATACTGAATCCCGACTATGCTTCTGCTTATTGGGACAAAGCATATCCTGACCAGGTAAAGCCTGTGGTAGAACTTGTGCAGTTTACCAAAGACAAAGAGAAGTATAAGAACCTTCACCAGGTGGGAAGAATTATGCGTGCTCTTATTCTACAGCGTATAACCGATCTGTATGGCGATGTTCCTTACTTCGATGCCGGTATGGGTTATTATAGCAAAAACTATTTCCCGGTATACGACAAGCAGGAAGATATATATACTGACCTGATGAAGGAAATAGAAGAAGCTACCAATGCACTGGATGCAAGTGCTGATAAGCCTATCGGTGACATGATCTATGATGGCGACATCGAGAAGTGGAGACGCTTCGGTAACACGCTGTTGCTGCGTACAGCCATGCGCCTTACCAAGATAGATCCTGAAAGAGCGAAGCAGTATGTAACCAAAGTTGCCGGTAAAACCATGCAGAGCAATGATGATAACGCTATCCTCCAACATGATGCTTCCGGGGCGTGGACAACACAAAACAGAAACAGTATCGTATTGCTGAAAGGTCCGGAAAATCAGAACGTAAAACTGTCGAAGTCTTATGTTGATTTCCTGAAGAACAACAATGATCCTCGTCTTGCTGTTATAGCCGTTACCAATCCTACATTTGATCCATCGGGTAATGCTACCGGAGGAAACGCAGATCCGGCTGTACAGAAAGGTATGCCGAATGGTTATGATCTTGGAGGCGTTCGCCCGATAACCGGTGCCCCCGGATATACTACTGTAGGCGATTACTCAAGTCTTAGTCCAAGTTTGTTAAGTCTTGCAGGTCCTTCCTTTATACTTACCTACGCCGAGTCAGAGTTATTGCTGGCCGATGCAGCACAACGGTGGGGTGTTGGTGGCGATGCAGAGACACACTATAACAATGGCGTGAAGGCAGGCATCACATACTTCAGTCAGTATCCAAATGTAGGCAACCTCGATGCTGCTGCTGATGATTACCTCGCAGATCATCCATACGATGCAGACAACGGTCTTGAAATGATCAATACACAATTCTGGGCAGCAACGTTACTCAATGGTTATGAAGCATGGTTTAACTGGAGAAGATCAGGCTTCCCGAATCTCACGCCTGTAAACTACCCGGGCAACGCAACCGGCGGTGCTATACCCCGCAGATTTCCATACCCGGTATCAGAGGCAAACAACAACCCGACTAACTATAAAACAGCGCACGATGCTGTGCCGGGAGGCGACAATCTCTCCGGTCATGTTTGGTGGGACAAACAATAGTAGCACTCTCGTATAAATTTGGTTTAGAAGAAGAAGAGGCCTTGGTTTTTACCGGGGCCTTCTTTTTAGCTGCGAGCCTTGAGTTATGAGCCATGAGGGTGCTGCTGGCTGCTGGAAACGGCTATGTATTTTTCTCCTGTGGCTATGAGCCAACGGACAAGCTACCGGCCGCCGGCTTACGGGCACTGGAGAAGAAAAACAGACAAACCTCCAGCAGCTAGTAGCCAGCCTTTTTTTCTCGCGGCTCACAGCTCAAGGCTCGCAGCTATTTCAAGTTGTAACTGCGGTCGGCAGGTTAATTTCTCCCGTTCCCTTTTATCCTAAAACAGTCGTTTTATCTTTGTGACTTCCATAAACAGAAGTCGCTTGCAAATCATATTTATTATTTTTTCAGTTCTTGCAGGAATACAGGTTATCTATCTTTTGGTATTTCTAATTGGCCTTTCCAGGAAAAAGGAAGATGCAACGCGAACACAATCTTTGCCGGTATCCATAGTTATTTGTGCGCACGATGAAGAACAGAATCTTCACGAGCTGGTGCCGCAGTTACTGGCGCAAGACTACCCGGAGTTTGAGATCGTAGTCATTGACGATCGCTCCAACGACAGCACCTTCGACTGGCTCCTGGAGGAAACCAAGAAAGATCATCGCCTGCGCATGGTGCACGTTAACCGTACTCCGCCTCATGTTAATGGTAAAAAATATGGTATAACATTAGGCATCAAGGCTGCAAAGTACGAATGGATATTGCTGACCGATGCCGACTGCCGGCCACAAAGTAATCAATGGCTTAACACCGTAAGCTCACAGTTCAGTGAGTCTACAAACTTTGTGTTGGGTACATCTCCTTATTTAAAAGTGCCAGGCCTGCTTAATTTTTTCATTCGCTTTGAGACACTGCTTACGGCTATTCAATATTTTTCTTTTGCGCTTCTGGGTAACCCTTACATGGGTGTTGGCCGTAATATGGCCTATCGGAAATCTATGTTCCTCGACAAGAAAGGATTTAATAATTATCTGAATGTTACCGGCGGTGATGACGACCTGTTCGTGAATCAACATGCTACTGGTAAAAATACACAGGTTATCATGGGGCACGACTCACTGGTATTTTCGATTCCCAAAACCACGTGGTCATCTTTCTTCAGGCAGAAAATCAGACATTTATCCGTTGGCAAGCTCTATAAATTTAAACATCGCTTTTTGTTAGGACTCTTTACATTAACCTGGATGCTTACCTGGTTTGTGGGCATTCCATTGTTGTTTGTGCCAGAACTAACATACCTGATAGCAGGAATATTAGTTTTTCGTATCGTTTTGCTAACTATTCTGGCAAATTATGCATCTAAGAAGTTGGGACATCGGTTTGAGGCATGGATCGTACCGCTTTTAGATTTTATTTATGCCTTTTATTATCTTGTCACCGGCCTCACGGCGTTAGTGTCCAAAAAAGTACGATGGAAGAATTAGAAGAAGAAGAAAGTAGATTCTCGTCAAAAGCACTGGAAGATTTCCGTTTGATTGATATGGCCGTAGGAGGCGATGACAGCTCCTATGCCAAACTCATGCAACGGTATAAGCGCCCGGTATACCACATGATTCTGAAAATGGTTCGTAATGTTGACGATGCAGAAGATCTTACCATCGAATCTTTCGCGAAGGCTTTTCGAAGTCTGCACCGCTTTAAAAAAGATTTTACATTCAGTACATGGCTCTTTCGTATTGCTACTAACAATACCATCGACTTTATACGCAAGAAGAAGCTGAACACCCTCAGCATTGAAAATACGTTTACAGACGATGATGGTCAATCCGTTTCCATCGATGTGGAAGATGAAAATCTCGATCCGCAGGAAGAAACCATCAAGTCACAAAAGGCCGAACTGATCCAGGTGTTTGTTGATAAGCTTCCGGCTAAATATCAGAAGCTGGTGCGCCTGCGCTACTTCCACGAATTATCGTATGAAGAAATAGCAGAAGAGCTGGATGCACCGCTTGGTACCGTAAAAGCCCAATTGCACCGCGCGCGCGAACTCATGTTCGAGATGGTGAAGAACAAGCGCGATCATATATAGTATATTTCTTTTCATTTTTGATTTCCGCATATAGCCTTGCAAGGAGCTGAAATTATATTCCATTATTTTCCTGACCTTTCGCAGAAGCAGAAAGATCAATTCGCGAAACTCTTCGATCTCTATAAAGATTGGAATGATAAGATCAATGTTGTATCCCGTAAGGATATAGAGAATCTGTTTATCAACCACGTACTGCACTCGCTGGGTATAGCCAAAGTTATGGCCTTTAAGCCTGGAGCTTCGGTGCTCGATGTGGGTACTGGAGGAGGTTTTCCCGGTATACCGCTTGCTATACTTTTTCCGGAGACTAATTTTCACCTGGTAGATTCCATCGGTAAAAAAATAACGGTGGTGAAAGGTGTTGCGGAAGGTATAGGACTAAAAAATGTAAGAGGTGAACAGATTCGTGCCGAGCAGATAAGGGGACAATATGATTTCATTGTGAGCCGTGCCGTTACGCGTATAAAGGAATTTTACGGCTGGATCCATAACAAAACCAAGAAGCAGTCCGTGCATTCGTTGGATAATGGTATACTATATTTAAAAGGTGGCGACCTGGACGAAGAGCTCGCGGAGCTCAAAAAACTCCACCAGGTTTATAACCTTTCGGATTATTTCACGGAAGAATTTTTCGAAACCAAAAAAGTGGTTTACGTTCCGCTATAGCCTGTTTTTGGAATGCCAATCGCGGCCAGGTACTATAGAAAACGGTTTCGCCCGTTGTTTAATTAAACTAAAATTCATATCTATGCAGTAGCCCCAAGCTCTGCCCGTGAAAAAGATTGTATCCATAGCCTTCATTTTTCTCCTGCTCTTCAATGTGCTGGGGTACTATGGATTGTTCTTCGGGCTGCATTACCAGAACAGACAGGAACTCATTCAGCGATTCGATGCTGAAAATTACAATGAACTGGAAACCGTTACCATCAAAGTTCCGCTCGCAGTACCATACGCAAACGACTCGCAGGAATATCAACGTGTAGACGGTGAGTTTGAGCACAATGGTGAGTTCTACCACATGGTGAAGCAACGCCTTTCTCAAGATACACTATATATAGTATGTGTTAAAGATCAGCAGAGCAAGCGCATCAACCAGGCCCTCACCGATTATGTCAAGACTTTTGCTGATAAATCGCCCGATGGTAAAAGTCATTCCACCACACTGCCATCGTTTATCAAAGAATATTTAGTTGGCACTTATACAATCAAGTCCTCGTCTGAGGGTTGGTCACAAAACGTAAGTCCGGAAAGCGTAACCGTTGTGTTTATACAGTCTTTCTATGCGTCTATTATACATCCTCCTGAAAGAGCTTGATCAAGCTTCTGTTATTCCTTTTACGTTAGATCTGAATTTATTTTAGCAGAGCATCTCATTTCCACGGGATATATTATATCTCAAGGAGTATTGATATGCTGTCAGCTATAACCGGATGCTGCGTAACGCAAGGAAGAGGAACTGCTCTTTGTGATTCTTTTTAATCACATCCTTACAAGGAAACCTTATTACCCAAATACATATATGAAGAAAATCTACCTGCTAATGCTGGGACTTGTTCCCACTCTCTCTTTCGCTCAGAACCTGACAGATGGGTTGATGATGCAGAAGAAAAGTCTCTGTACCGGATTCATGTATATGCATGACCGCTGGACTGACTATTGGGAAGGAGAGCTGAAACGTGAAAATGGAAACATCGGGCATGTAACGACACAGAGCCTGACGTGGGTCGGTACGTATGGTATAACAAACAAAGTAAATGTTATAGCCATGGTACCGTATGTGAAGACAAAGGCCAGCCAGGGAACCCTGAGTGGCATGGAAGGCTTGCAGGATCTTTCGCTCGGATTAAAGTATAATTTCTTCGGAAAGAAATTTGAGAAAAGCGCTTTCAATACGTTTGCCGTGTTGAACTTCTCAACACCACTGAGTGACTATACGCCCGATTTCTATCCGTTGGCATTGGGCGCACACACTACGAATCTTTCATACCGCCTCACGGCTTATTATAAAATTCAGCAAGGCTGGTTTGTAAATGCGTCAGGGGCTTATACCTGGCGAAGCAACACAACACTTGATCGCCCTTCTTACTACGATGGAAATGAATTCGTGATGAGCGATGAAGTAAAAATGCCAAACGTATTTGATGTGTTTGTAAGCATGGGCTATCAAAAAGGTCCGCTGCAGGCAGAACTGAACTATATACAACTGAATACATTGGGAGGAGGCGACATCCGCAGACAGGATATGCCGTTTGTTTCCAATCGCATGAACATGATAAAAACAGGTGCACTGGTTATGTACTATTTACCAAAGCCGCAGGGCATGGCTGTGAGAGGTTCGGCACACTATACGGTGGCCGGTCGTAACGCAGGGCAGTCTACAACACTGATGGCTGGCGTACTCTACACAATTAAATTTGATAAGAACCAGTAATCTATACCTATATATGAAAAACCGGAATATATACATAACCGCATTTTTTGCTTTTGCATTTGTACTCGGTATAGTAACGAGCTGTGATAAAGAAATTGCACTGAGTGAAACGCTTACGCCACTGCAGCCGGCGAGCCTGGATGAAGATGCTGCCAATTGGACACCCATAGATGCCAATACGATAACTACTGAAAAGATTGTAAATATAGTGGAGAACTCAACTCCTAAAGTTTTCAACCCGCCAGCGGATATAACTTCTGATGCCTATAAAGCAGAACTGGCAACCATAAAAGATACCCAGAGCAAACTTACCAAAGAGCAAAAAGATATCATCGAGTATTGGAGTGGCGGAGGAGTGCTTCGCTGGAACCAGATACTCCGCGGATTAGTAGCACGCTTTAATTTACCTCCCGCTCCGAAAGCGGATGATACATATCCCGTACCGGATGCCGAGAATCCATTTGCTGATCCTAATTTCCCGTTTGCCAATCCTCCGTATGCAGCACGTGCCTATAGCTATGTAAGCGTAGCACAATATGAAGCACTGAAAGCTGCATGGTACTATATGTACCAGTATGACCGACCATCACCGTATAAAAATGATTCGGGTATACAATCGCTTATGCCGGAAACGGATCTTCCGTCATATCCTTCATCCGATGCTGTGTTATCCGGAGTAACGGCAGAGATGTTAAAATTACTTTTCCCTGCTGCCGTAGAAGAAATTACTTTGAAAGCTGCTGAGCAACGTAATGCAGCACTGTGGTCAGGCAAAGCATCAACCAGTGATATAACTGCCGGACTAGCATTGGGTAAATCTGTAGCAGCATTGTTTGTTACACGCGCTCGTGGCGATGGTATGGGAGCTGCCGGTGGTAACAAAGCATTATGGCAATCATTGGCTGATGGTGCTACTGCAAAAGGTGAAATACCATGGATCAGTCTGGAGACACCGAAACGTCCTCCAATGTTACCGGTATTTGGCAAAGTAAAAGCATGGGCTATGACAGCCGATCAAATTGCAGCGGGTCGTCCGGCACCGCCACCGTTAACATCATCTGCCGAGATGAAGAAAGAAGTTGATGAAGTAAAATGGTATGCTGATAACCTGACGCGTGAGCGCCTGGCTATTGTACACAAGTGGGCTGACGGTGCCGGTACCTATACACCTCCCGGACACTGGAATGATATAGCAGCTGAATATATACGCGATGCAAACTATAGCGAAGTACGTGCAGCAAGAGCATTTGCTTTGTTGAACATGGCACTGCACGATGCTGCAGTTTGTTGCTGGGAAACGAAGTTCTATTATTTTAACCCACGCCCGTCACAGATGGATGCATCCATTAAAACGGGAACGGGGGTACCAAACTTCCCGGCCTTTACTTCGGGCCACTCAACATTCTCCGGTTCGGCAGCTACCGTGCTCTCGTATTTGTTCCCCGCGCATACCGACTATTTCCATGGCGAAGCGAGTGAAGCTTCTGCATCAAGGCTATATGCCGGCATACATTACCGTTCGGATATAGAAGTTGGTTTACAACAAGGTAAAAACGTAGGTGGCTTTACGGTAGCCTTTGCGCAAACCGATGGTGCTGATTAAAATTTGATTGTTAGATATAGTGTAGATAAAGATTTTTGATTTGGGCTAGATCCGGGAGGTGTTCGCTCCGCCCCCGGATTTTTTTATCTCTATGAAAATTAAGATTCTCACGATATTGATTGTATTGTTAGGTGTAGCGCCTGATATATGTGCACAGGTTGATTCAACGGCAGCACGCGAACTGAAGGAAGTTACGATACAATCACACCGCCTGGATATGGAACGGATGCCTGCGGCACGCGGTACCTTCCTGAACAGCGGAAGAAAGAATGAAGTGATCAATGTTCAGAATATGAACTTCAGCATTGCCGAAAAAACTCCGAGACAGGTATTCTCCAAAGTGCCCGGAGTGTTTGTGTATGATATGGATGGTTCCGGTAATCAAACCAATATATCAACGCGTGGTTTAGATCCGCATCGCGGCTGGGAGTATAATATTCGAAAGAATGGTATCATTACCAACTCAGATATATATGGCTATCCGGCAAGTCACTATAGCATGCCGATAGAAGCAGTGGAACGTATTGAACTGATACGCGGCACCGGTTCACTTCAGTATGGCGCACAGTTTGGAGGTATGCTGAACTATGTTTCGAAGGTACCTGATACCGTACGGGCTGTAACCTTTGAAAGTATAAATTCGATTGGCTCCTTTGGTATGATGAGTACCTATAATGCTTTGAGTGGAACAGTTGGCAGGTTTCAGTACTATGTTTATTATAACAAGCGTGTGTCAGACGGTTACCGCGATAACAGCGATACAGATTTTGATGCGCAATCGGTAATGCTCGCGTATGCTCCGAATGATAATGTTACTATTAAAGCAGAAGTAGCGCGGTCTAATTATGTATACCATATACCTGGACCGCTAACCGATAGTATGTTTAATGCTGATCCGAAACAATCAACGCGTTCGCGAAATTATTTCAATCCTGAAATATATGTTCCTTCGCTTTCGCTGGATTGGAGACTTGGTGATCGCACACAACTGTCGTGGGTAGTGTCGGCTGTATTGGGCGAACGTAATAGTGTTCAGTTTGATAAGCTGGCTACGGTTAAAGATGTTATCGATCCGACTACACTAAACTATACATCGCGCCAGGTGGATATTGATCATTTTAACAGCTATACCAGCGAGCTACGTCTGCTGCATCGCTATACTCTGGGTAAAACTGAAAATGCATTTGTAGCGGGTGTGCAGATGTTTAATAATGATTTGCATCGTCAGCAATTAGGGAAGGGGACGACTGGTACTGATTTCGACTTGACGTTGATCGATCCGAACTGGGGACGCGATCTTCATTTCAAAACAAAAAATATAGCACTCTTTGTTGAGAATAGTTTTCGTGTGCTCCCTAATTTAACCATTACGCCCGGTGCGCGGTTAGAGGTAGGAAAATCAGATATGAGTGGAAGCATTTCTTACTATGACCCTGGAAATTTGCCCACGTCTATCAATCATAAATTTCCACTGTTCGGAATCAATGCCGAGTATATAACACGGAAAGGTAACGCATTCTACGCAGGTTGGACACAATCGTATCGGCCCGTAATTTTTAAAGATATTATTCCTGCCTCGACATACGAGGTTGTTGATAAAGACTTGAAAGACGCTACCGGCTATAATTTGGAAGCAGGCTATCGCGGCACATGGAACGCCCTGCGTTGGGATATAGGTCTCTTTCAATTAAAGTATGATAACAGACTCGGAAGTCTCGAAGAGAAGAATGAAACAGGTACAGCCTATACATATCGCACCAACATCGGTAACTCGATAACGCGCGGTGCTGAAATATTTCTGGAATATAGTGTTCGTGCCGGTGAGCATGCCGGGCTTACATTGTTTACGTCCACAGCTTTGTTTCGTTCAGAGTATGTTGATGCCTTTGTGAAATCAGGAAGCAACACAGGTGATAATATCGATATATCGGGTAACCGGATAGAATCTGTTCCATCGGTAATTACGCGCAATGGATTTACAGCCCGGTATAAAATAGCCAGTATATCGTTCCTGTATAGCTATACCGGGGAAAGCTATGCTGATGCTTTGAATACAAGAACGCCTTCGAAGAGTGGTGCGGTTGGACTGGTGCCTTCGTACGGATTGCTGGACATCAATACGTCTGTGCGTATATCCAGCCAGTTAATGGTGCGGTTTAATGTGAACAACGTTACCGATAAACAATACTTCACGAAGAGACCTGCGTTCTATCCCGGACCAGGCGTGTGGTCGTCTGACGGACGCTCGGTGAATTGTTCTGTCGGGATAAAAATTTAGATATAGTGTAGAAAGAAAGTATTTACAAAGATTTTTCGCTCCAACGAGGTAATCCGGATAAGGTGAATGTCATACAGCCTTTCCGGATTTACTTTTTTAGTACAGTTCTGAATATATACTATGTCGGATTATTTTTCCGACTCGGCTATAATAGCATCGGGTGTATCCAGTAATCTGCGTTCTTCGGAAGTCAGATTCAGGTCTTCAGAAATGGTAGCAGGTGTGGGGCGTAGTAAGAAAAATACTACAGCTATAAAAATCGGTATCAGTAACAGGTAGAAATTACCTGTCATAAAAAACACAATTGTAGCAAGCAAACCGGGCAACTCCAGACACGCCGAGCGCACCAGTAATACACCAAGATACTTCGGCATCTTCTTTTGTAACGACAGGGAACGGTCGATTCGTGATAATTGAAAGTTATAGAGGAAATGTGCAGCTGAAAAACCTGCTATAACAACGAGTACCAGCGTGTAGGTAAATAATTGCGTAGTCTCGTTCTGGCTTGTGGCCATCTTGCCAAAGTATACCAACGCAAAAACAACTGCCGTAAAAATGAGCATGACGCCTGCCTGCGCAAAGTATATCAGGTTGAGTTGTGTGAAGTATTGTTTGGAGGTAAAGGTTTTGCTCATAGATAAGTTATTGTTGCAAGTTACGAATTATCAGACTTTCCATCTGTTTGAAAGTTTTTTCCTTGAGAGCCGGTATATCTGCACTGGTTAATCCGGCTGTTTCAATTTCATCGCCTACATAGATTCTTATTTTTCCGGGTCGCAGATTTATTGTGCTGGGAGGCATCAGTCGTCCGGCTCCGATTACTACCATCGGAAGTATAGGTTGTTGAGTATCGATTGCTATACGGAAAGCACCATCATGAAAAGGCTGCAGCACTTCTTTGGATCGATTTTGTGTTCCTTCTGCAAAGATCAGAATAGATATGCCTTGTCTTAAAAATTGTTTCAGGCGATCTATACTCTTCTTACGACTCTCCGGACTTGAGCGATCTACAATGATGGTTGCTGCTTTCGCGATCCATCCGAATACCGGAATCTTCAATAACTCTTTTTTGGCAAGCGGTCTGAACTGGCCTGGGATGATCATACGTATCCCCGGAATATCCAGGAACGAAGTATGGTTGCTTACATAGATATATGATTTTCCTTTTATGAATTTTTCACGACCGTAGAACTTGTAGCGAATGAACGTGAGAATGCTGAACGTCCACGACCAGAGCCATAAAAAGAAATAACCAATGTTGCCAAAGCGTTGTCCCAGCATAAACGGAATCAGGATGCCGGGTAAATACAGGATCATAAAAACGGTGAACACCAGGAATACCCACACTTTGAAGAGGGTGAGAAGAATGGTCTGTACGATTTTCAAGATGATGGTATTAAAAACTTTCTGCGAAAATTCTGAAAGTTAAGAGAAGATGCAAGAACAAAAAAGCCAGCGGTTCATGGCTGGCTTTTCGGAATGAATATGAATAAACTTATAACACTACGAGATCGAGAATTTGGTAACGCCCGGTGTTGCTACAGGATAAAATCCGTTGGCATCCGGTTTAATCGGAGGCTGCGCATCCCATGCAAATGTGGATGGCATAATGTTGATGCCCGAGTTGAGAGCCTTGTCCCAATCAATAACTTCTCCGGTATAGGTTGCCAGTCGTCCCATAATAGCCGTCATGGTAGACTTCGCACCATTCTCTGCATCAGCAAATTTATACTCACCTTTGGCAACGGCTGCAAAGAGTTCATCGTGTTCCGTTTGATACGGGTTGTTCTCTCCCTTTTTATCATACTTATATAGCGACTTGCCTTTACTGCTGATTTCGGCTGCACCACATTTAACAGAGCCTTTCGTGCCTACTAAAAGCTCATCCACTTTTGCATACGTGCCTTTGATGTGACGGCACTGACTGTTGAGTATAGAACCATCTGCATACTCGAACTCTACATAGTGGTGATCGAATATCTCACCGTATTCTTTACCCGTGCGCACCTGACGTCCGCCCATACCTTGCGCTCTAACAGGGTATGCACCTTTAAACCAGTTTACCACATCGATGTTATGGATATGTTGCTCGTTGATGTGATCGCCACAAAGCCAGTTAAAATAATACCAGTTACGCATCTGGTATTCCATTTCAGTTTGTCCGGGCTGGCGCATCTTTACCCATACACCATCATTATTCCACCACGCTTGTGCCGAAGTAATCTCTCCGATCATACCATCCTGCACACGTTTATATAGCTCGCGATACGAATTCTGGTAGTGACGCTGCAAGCCTACTACTACATTCAGTTTTTTAGTTTTTGCTTCAGCAGCAGCAGTCAATACTTTTTGTACACCGGCAGGATCAGTTGCTACAGGCTTCTCCATAAATACATGCTTGCCTTGCTTGATCGCCTCAGCAAAATGAATCGGACGGAAGCCCGGAGGAGTTGCCAGAATCACAACATCTGCCAGCGGTATAGCTTTTTTGTATGCATCGAAGCCAACAAATTTTGTTTCTTCGGTTACAGTAATTTTTGCTTTTACATTTCCTTCGTCAGAGTTCTCATCGGTCAGTGCATTGAAGCAATCATCCAGGCGATCGCGAAAAGCATCGGCCATCGCTACCAGCTTTACATTTTGCTTAGTGAGCAATGCCTGCATAGCAGCACCTGTACCACGACCTCCGCAGCCGATCAGCGCTACTTTAATCGTGTTGTCCATGGAAGTAAAGTATCCTGCGTTGGAAAGAAATGGCATCGCCATTAATCCCCCGGTGGCAATAGCAGAGTTCTTTACAAAATCTCTGCGGCTGATCGTTGACTGGTCTGTTGGTTTCATAGAGGTTTATGTTTTTCGTCTGGAAATTATATACACGTTCGCCTATATAAGTAAAGACAGTTTACAAGGGCATTTCCCTGAACCGCTTATCACTATTTTAGATAGGATGCGTAAAATTTTTCAATTTCTTCTTTCGATGGCTGTTGCAACGGGCGTACGATGCGGAATCCCATATACATACCATCGGTTAACCACCAGCGGCTCTTGGGTATTTGCGGATCGCGCTTGTTCCATTCTGCACTTGAAGAAATACGATTCGTGCAACGCAGTACTTCGGGGTCATCCAGGTATGATCCACCCCGTGCCACACGGGGGTATTTACCGGCTGGCGGTGTCGATGGATTTTTAGCTCCGTCCGATAATTTTTCATAGGCAGCAGGATCGTATTGATCAACGGTCCACTCACTTAAATTACCGAGCATATCGTAGAGTCCGAAAGCATTGGGCTTAAGCTGCATTACTTTATGATATTTACTGCCGCTGTTTGCCTTGAAGAATCCATATTCCTGCAAGGCTTTCGGATCGTTGCTAACGGTGTTGCTACTGCCTGCGCGACATGCATATTCCCATTCAGCTTCTGTGGGTAAGCGATAGAAAAATCCGGTTTGATCAAAGAGCCATTTGCAATACATGATACCCGCCTGCTGACTCATGCTGTTGGCAGGTTGTTTCGGATCGCGCCCCATGCCCCACGTCAGGTCTATATATTGTGCTGTAGGACGTGATACAGCATCAACAGCGATAGCTTTTGTCTGCGGTATATCCATATTCTTGAAGAAAGCATCCCACTCGGCAAATGTTACTTCGTGTTCTTCCATCCAGAAAGCGGAGAGTTCTACTTTTTTCTGCGGAGTTTCATCCTGCTCTTTCCGGTTGTCACCTGGTGTACTTCCTATAGTAAACGATCCGGCCGGTATAGCTACCATTTTGAATTTTACTTCCGTGCCGGGAATAGTTTGTTCGTAGGTTTGAAAGGGTTGCGCATATACATTTATGACGCAAGCCGAAAATAAGATGCAGCAAGCTGCAAACTTGTTTTTTAACATGATGGTGATATTTTTCTTCAAGGTTTATTTTAACAAACGCTGAAGATAGAGAATGCAGCGCGTTCAGGCAACACGTATTATACCGCCACCTCTATGCATAATGAAATATAGGTTTGTTGTGATCGCTACTTGGTTGCCACAATAGCATGCATGGGATGATACTCATAACGATTTATCTGAGAGGCAGGATCATTCGCAATGAGTTCTTTTACCTGCGCTTCATCGTCTACAGCAACAATGCCAAGACCATAGGTTTCTTTCGGATCAAACACGGGGCCGAATACAATTGCTACGCCTTTATTCATTTGATCAGTCCAGTAAGCGACATGCTTTAACATGATCTCGCGCTCTTGTTCAGTCATCGTTGCAGCAAAATCGGAACGTGTAGGTAACAGGTACAGGGTATAGTATTTTTTATTCATAATGTTGATAAGCTACCAGAATTGATACCACTTCTTTGGTTCAGCAGGTTTAGGTTTAAGGTTGGTATTCCAATGCGAAAAGGTATATATAGGCTCGAACCATAATCCTTTTATTCTTTCGGTTTGAAGTTTCTCCCGCGTTTCACTTCCGACTATCATTATCGGATTTTTACTGTTGTCGCTTCCAAAGAGCAGATCGGATGCAAAGAAGCCATTGGGTATAGGTTCTTCGTTTTTCAGAAAAGCAGGCGTTGCTCCAATCACTTCCTTATACCGGTGACAGTGTTTACATTTTTTAATGAATTGAATTTTTCGTTTTATAACATCCAGTTCAATCTTGTTGTCGATAAAAAGCTGATAGTTATTCTGTAAAGCACGAAAGTCGCTAAACCGAATGCCGGTATAATCATGACGTATGCAGAACTCTTTAAACCTCAATGAGACAATAATGCCCAGGTCGTAACAATGACTGAGATCAAATGTAGCTCGTCTTAGTTTGAGGTCAGGATTGTGATATTCAAAATTCAGCAACAGCCCGCATGCATGACAAATTCCTGCTTCGGAAAGATTTACACCATCCAACATATAACTGTCATTGTCGGGCCCTGTAACAACGTAACCAAGAATCATAGTCAGGGGGGATAACTCTATAAATATACGCAGCACTTGTTTACATTATCAAGCATCGCGCATATAGAAAACCACTAGACGGCCCGTTGATGTATAGCTATTTCTTTACGGCTACAACAATTCCGGTAGACCATACCTGTTTCGTAAGGTGAAGGTCGCTTCTCATTTCAAGATACTGAATAAGCTTGGTGGCTTTTTCGTGATGACCATCCGGCCAGTTCGGTTGTGGAAGCATGTCATCAATTATATATAGGCCGCCCTGGTTGAGCATGGTCAAAGCTTCAGCCAGCAGTAAATATTTACCATGCCAGGTATCGGCAAATATATAGTCGAAGGTTTGTTGCTTGTTATCGTTGATCCATTTCTCTCCGTCAGAGCAAACGAGATCGAGGCGATTATCCGTGCCCAGAAATTTGTTGGCAACATCCAAAAGTTTTTCATCGTAGTCGACCGAGATCAGTGAAGAAGTGCTGTCCATTCCGTCCAGTATCCATGCCGTTGATAGACCGGTGCCCGTTCCTAATTCCAGAAATTTACCTCCCGGTTTAGACGCAGCCAGTGTTCGAAGCAGTGAACAGGTAAATATATCAGAAGCCATGGTAAAACCCATTGCTTTGGTAGCCTCATCAATTTTTGCATAGGTCTTGGGAATCGGCTGATTAATTTCCGCAGTCATGATTAGTTGTGGGTTGGGGTTGCGATAATTTAATGAACAACTAAATATACGTGATGCGGGTATAGATATACTTCGATATAGAAAAAATATTATAAAAGTATACTTACTAACGTTTTGGAGGTTATGTTATTCAAGTACGAGTTTGAAGCCGTGCTGTTGAAAAATGGCGAGTATTATATCGAAGTAATGATCTTCCAATACTTTAGCTAATTCTTTATGATGTTTAATCGTTACCGTTGCGCCTTGCTCAACAACAATTTTTGAGGGCTCTCTCATTCCAATTTCAATAAAGCAATCCTCAAATGCATCTATGCCTCCTCCAAAGTAGCCTTTATATCCAAAGAACACTTCTCCTATTAAACAATAAAAATCAACATCATGCGTCACTTGATTTCCTTCAATTATATAGTTGAAGGCAGGTATAGTACGATTAGGAATGCCATAATGGCGTATGCAGGCTCTTGTCCATTGATATTTCTCCGGTACTGTTAAAGGACGCCAATCAATTTCTTTGCCCAACTTCCATGCGTTTAATATATCATCAGCAGTCAGTGTTTTTTTAGTTTTTCTCATTTGCAAAGCAGAGAAGTATAAATAGTGAGGTGAGGATGTACTACATCATTGTAGTATTGCGAAGATACCAGCGCACAATAATAAAATCAATAACCCGGATCTTCAGACAAGATCCTTCACAATCGGAATGCGTACGAGCAATTCAGCCGCGACAAAAGATATCGCAATAGCTGATATACCGGAAATAGCAAACTTCAAAAGCGGAGCTATTGATAAGTCCTTCAGAAGGATAGAAATACACACCAACACCAAAGGATGGATGATGTAAACGGCATAGGCACTCCGTGATAGGCTTTTAAAAAATCTACCTTGGTTGTTCAACGTATACTTGCCAATGCCGAGTAATGCTATAATAATTGATATACCCATCAACTGTTCCCACATCGCATTTACAAATGACTGAATTGTGAAACCTCCGAGGAAAGTATTGATCTCACTATGTGTTACTGTTTTCAGAAGATAGATACCCGGGAAACTTGCTACGATCAAAGCAACTGCTGTCCACAGCCAGACTTTGCCTTGTTGATAAGATAGCATTGATAGCCATTGGTTCCGGTAAGCGATAATGCCAATACTAAATAAAGCTATATACTGCGGAAAATGCGCCAACTGAAATCCAAAAGGAGATAACGTCCGGCCAATTGGAAATACTATTCTAACGAGAAATGAAAAGATGCCAAGTATAATGGCGAAGATGAATATGGACCTGTTGCCTGGAAATTTTGAAGTGCTTATAAGTTTTTTGTGGAAGACATACTGAAGCCACGCAAAAGCAGAAGTAAAGATGAGTAAAGCAGCCGTAAACCATAGTACACCCGTTTCAATCCAATGATCACGATTTACGTAATAGTCGATGAAGGTTAGTGCCTCATACTGATGCGCAATAGCTATATAAATAGTAACAGGTGAGAGGACCAGCGAGTAGAAGACAAGTGGTATACCCAGTCGCTTTAGACGATCAAGTAAGAACTGACCTGCGCCTTTTCGTTCGTAAGACGGTGTTATAAAATATGAAGAAAGAAAAAAGAAAAGTCCCATGAAGAACGACTGGTTCACAGAAACAAATACCGTGAGCGATAATTGTGTAGCTAAATCACTGGCCTCTTCTTTATAGTACCACCCGCCCGGAGCTCCATAGGTCACTGCTGCATGGTGCAATACAACAAGCATGGTGAGTAACACCCGGATGTTGTCAATGTAGTTTTCTCTTTCTTTCACTCACTTTTCTTTTATTGACAATAAGAATAACCGAAGGTTGCATTAGCAAAGGAACTGGTGCAAGTCTTTCGACTTGTACCAAAAATTATCCAGTCTTCAGACTGGTGAGTTGGATTTAAGATTGTATCTGAATGCTGTATTTCAAGTCTGAAGACTTGAAATAGGATAGGTACAAGTCGAAAGACTTGCACCAGTTATTCGGCTGCAACTGCTTCAACTTCAAGCTTCCACTTTGTCTCCAGCAACTGACAGCATATTACTGTTAAAGCTGGCTGGTGATCGCCTAAAAACTTTTTTCGGAGTTCTATATTCTCCCGGTCATATTGAGGACTTGACAGATAGGTTCGTACGGATACAAGATTGCTATATGTCATGCCTGCAGACTTTAGTATTTCGCCTAAATGTTTCCAGATCAATACTCCCTGCTCCCAAAATGATTCCGGCATCGAATGTCCATCTAGTTCGTAGCCGTTTAGTCCGCTGATGAATAAATGTCGTGAACCGCTAGTTGTTTCTATGGCATGACTATAATTCTTGTATTGAGGGAATATAGTGGATGGGTTGTGTTTGATGATGGACATGCGTGCTGGTTTTCGATCTGCTTAAATATAGTATATTCGTTTCAAGTCCGAAGATTTGAAACTTTATTGGTACAAGTCGTTGGACCTGTACCTGTTAGCGTTCAAACATCGCCAGAAATTGCTGCTTCTTTTCGGCAGACATTTCCAGTTCTTTATTGTTCTTCATCGTAACCGTTCCTCCTTTCCCTTTGGCATAGCGAATAACATAATCAGGGTTGATGAGGTAGGAGCGGTGGATGCGCAGAAAACGATGATCTTTTAATATCTCTTCGAAGTACTTTAGCGTTTTGCAGATCAGAAGCGATGTGCAGTTGTTGTCCAGGTAGAAACGTGTGAAGTTGTCGGCAGCTTCGCAGTATAAAATGGTGTTGATCGTAACAATCTCAAATCCTTCCATGGTTGGAAGCATGATCTTCTGATTGACCGGAGTGCGTATGTTGTCCAGTAATATGTTTGTGTGTCGGGTATAGTTTACGTCTGCTCTTTCTTTTTTTATTTTTTCTACAGCCTTAATTAATTCGTCAATGTTAATAGGCTTTAGCAGGTAGTAGGCAGCACTTTGGTTTAGTGCCTGTATAGCGTAATTGCCGAAGGCTGTAACAAAAACAGTTTCAAAAGCAATGTCATCGATACTGTCCAACAGATCGAAGCCGTTGCCGTAGGGCATTTCAATATCAAGAAATACTATATCAGGATTATATTTTTGAATAGCATCTTTGCCGGTAGCTACCGATTCACCGAACCCACAAACCTGTACATCCGGACAATATTTAGTCAGGTAGTTCGCCAGTATCTTGCGGCTGTCTTCTTCATCGTCAATAATTACGGCTTTCATCGTATGATTTTATTTTGCTGTTGATAGGCATATATACACTTACGCGTGTTCCGCTGTTGTCGGTACGATCTTCAATCACAACACGATAGCTTACTTTATACACTTTGTTGATAATTGCCAGTCGTTCTTCTATATTTTTTAACCCGGTGGAGTTGTGTTTCTTCTGATTCTCGGTTTTCAATTCAGTGGAGCGTTTTCGCCCTATACCATCGTCTGTAATTTCTGCAACCAGACTTCCATTTTGCTTATAGAAGTGAAGCGAGAGTTTTCCTTTCTCATCTTTATACCGCAGACCATGCCACACCGCATTTTCAATGTAGGGCTGAATCAGCATAGGTGGAATCTGTATTGCTTCGGTGTTAATCGATTCATCCGACTTAATTTCATAATCGAATTTGTCGCGAAAGCGGTAATGTTCCAGTTTGAGATATAGCGATAGTATTTCCTGTTCTTTTTGAAGTGTGATGAAGTCTTCCTGCGAATGCTCAAGTACCAATCGCATAAGTAACGCAAACTCGGATAGGAAACGGTTTGCTGTTCGTTCGTCCTGCTGCGATATAAATTGATTAACCGAGTTGAGTGCGTTGAAAATGAAATGCGGATTCATCTGTCCACGTAATGATTTTAATGCGAGTAATCGGTTGGCTAATTTACTGGCTTGCGCATTTTTGAAGATGAAGAACGAGGTAATGGCAATGATGAGAATGATGGCCAATAAACCATAAATAATAAGTTGCTGTCTGAATACGGTTTCTTCTTCAATGGTTTCTTCGCGCTGGCCTATATATACATTCTTGGTATACTCTTCAATGTCTTTTTGTTTTCGAATGAGTTCAGATTTTTCCGTCAGCATACTTTCGTTCAGCTTTTCATTCTTACTTACGGCTTCACTATATTTCTTAAATGCATTCAGCGCCTTGTCGGGTTGACCATTCTTTTCATACAAGGTAGCCAGTGAAAGAAAGGCATTCGCCTGCTCTTTCGGATTGTTTATGGTGTCGGCTATGGAGGCCGCTTCTTCAGCTTCTTTTATAGCAGCTGATGTTTCTCCTTTTGCATCCAGACTTTTACTGATGGCAACTTTGTCTTTACTTACTTCGGCAAGATTTTTCGTCTCGAGATTATATTCAATAGACTGCTTCCGTAAACCTATTTCTTCATCGTATAGTTTGTTCTCTTGCAATGCATCGGAGATCTCTTCTTTAGTTTCCTGTACCGCTTCCTGTTCTTTAGGACTTACACTTTTTCCACTGCGAATTGTGTTGAGTGAATTGCCATATATATTCTGTGGTTTGTCCACTTCGTTCATCCGCACTTTTACTTTCGTTATTAAATTTTCTACCTGCTGGTCGTATCCTTTCGGATTTCTTAGTGTCTCGAGTATTTTCAGCGCTTCCTGGTAATTTCCCATCTGATAGTATACTTCCGATTTGCCAATCAGAAGTTCTCGTTGCCCGGTTCCAGACAATCGCATCGATAAGCCTTGTTCGTAATATTTCAATGCGGCATCATAATTCTTTAGTTCAAGACTTGTGTTGCCTAGACCTTTTATGGTTTTTATATACTCTTCGGTAACGCTGTAGGCTGATAGTTTTTCCTGTGCACGTAGATAGTTTTCGTAAGCGAGTTTCCATACGAAAATTCCTTCGTTGATTTCGGCTAATAATATATAGGAGCGACCTTCGGTGAAATCGTCATGCTGCGCTATACTCATCGCTAAGGCCTCCTGTACTTTGTCAAGTGCTTCATCCGGATTATTATACTTTAATGTTTCTGCTTCCTGTAGCAACTGTTCAGCTTCAGTTCGGGTCGACCGCTTCTTGAGACTTTTATATGATTCTGCCTTTTTTTGAGCAAAGCAATTCATGCCCATCAAAAGAAAGGTAGTGATGACAGAGTATAACAGAAGTTTCCGGCTCATGTGTGGCTTGACATCGGAAAGTTAACATTATAATTTTTATCTCTTTTGAGACTGGAAGGCAAGTTTTGCCGGTTTACCCAGTGGTTTGTGATCCTCACTAAGCCAATATTGTCCCCTACGGAGTTCAGGTGCCATCTCAACTTTTTTCATGTAAAATTTACTGAAACAAAAACGGAATTATGAAGCCTATAATCTACTTCAGCATTTTGCCGAAAGCATTTGTGTTTTCGGTTGTGGTTTTCCTGATGGCATTTACGTCAGAATCTATAGATGAGCAGGAACCAGCAAAACCTCAAACGATCATGTTAGCACTGCTGCTTGATACCAGCAACAGCATGGACGGTCTTATTGATCAGGCGAAAGCGCAGCTATGGAAAATTGTAAATGAACTGGCAGCCGCTAAATGTGGTGATGGCTCGCAACCAGAGATAAAGATTGCGCTATATGAATATGGCAACGATGGTTTGCCTGAATCAGAGGGATATATCCGGCAGGTGAGTCCGTTGTCTGACGATCTTGATGTTATCTCTGAAAAGTTATTCTCGCTTCGTACCAATGGTGGTAATGAATTTTGTGGGCATGTTATCCGAACATCATTGAACCAGTTAGCCTGGTCGGCCTCGGATGCAGATTTGAAGATGATCTTTATTGCCGGCAACGAGCCCTTCACGCAAGGATCAGTGTCGTATCAACTGGCATGTTCGCAGGCTAAAGAAAAAGGTGTTGTCGTAAATACAATTTTCTGTGGTGACTTTAATGAAGGTATACTCACCAACTGGAAGAGTGGCGCAGATTTAACAGGTGGTACATTTATGAGTATCCAGCAGAATAGTAAAACAGTATATATACCAACACCCTATGATGATAAGATCGCTGCGCTGAATGATCAACTGAATACTACCTATATATACTACGGTAAAACCGGATCGTATAAAAAGTCACAACAGGTTGTGCAGGATAATAATGCCGAAAGCTACGGTAAGGCAAATAAAGCTGAACGAGCTGTCTCCAAGAGTTCACATGCTTATAAAAACTCCAGTTGGGATTTGGTGGATGCTGCCAAAGATAACGATAAGGTAATTACTGAAACAAAAACAGAAGATTTGCCAACGGAAATGAAAAGCATGACTATCGAGCAACGCAAGGTATATGTTCAGCAAAAGTCGCAGGAGCGTAAGAAGATTCAGGATGAAATATTGTCGTTGAATAAACAACGCCAGGAGTATATATCAAAAAATGCATCGCAACAAAGCAAGGATGCCATGCTGGATGCATCGATGATGAAATCGATCAAGCAGAAAGGCACAGCTAAAAATCTGAAGTGGGAGTAGTTGGTTGATGGTTTTTTGCCGGCAACGTACCTGTTGGGTGCGTTGCCGCCTGGCTTTAGAATAAATATTGGATTAATGCGGATGGTTGATATGAAATATACTTTAGTTGTGATTTTAAACTTGATCAATTCAATTTTGGCTTTGGCTCAAAATGATTCGAGTAGGGTGCTGCTGGAGGCTATTAAAAGATCGAGAGTGTATTATGTTGATCTGGGTAAAACAGATGCGCTTGTTTTTGAGATGGGGAGCTACTACGGGGCCGCACCAAGAGGATATAGAATTGCTAGTGTCGATACGCTCGTTTGGCAATCAGATAGTACCTATATCGGTAAAAAAGTTAAGATCATTCAGAAGGATGGCAGTTTGACACTCATTCGAGACTCTAAAAAAATGAAGAGGGAAGTATTGTTGATGCCTGTGGTAAATACTGCTGTGGCAAACGAAGAGTTAAATAATGCTTATTATTTGGATCGGTATAGTGTGGCAAATACAGAAGTGGATCATTTATTTCGCATGTATAGTCATCCTTTTGAAGATAGGTATGATTCGTGGGAGAAGCTCAAAAATAAGAGGATGAATCATAGTGAATTCAGGATATTCACGGATGCAAGGATAAAGTATATCCGCGATAGTACAGTTGAGCGACACAATCGATATCTTGAAATAATGAATTATCTTATTCAAAATATATCCATCGTAGAATATGCCGTATTGAGAGATAGTCTTGCAAAGCTGCCTATGGATGATGTAAATTCATATTATAAAAGAGTAGTATATGAGGTAGCGAATAACAAGCCTGAATTCTTCTTTAGACTTGTGGAAGATCATACCTTCACTAAACAGAACTATTTGTTTTACTCTATTGGTGCGAGAGATAAGGAAGTCTTGAAAAAACTTGAATCGGTAGCGGGTCACGATAAGATTAAAAGAGACTTTTTTAGGGATATAAAGTCCAGAAAGATAATGCCTGTTGCAGGTATGGGTTTAGCGATCATTGAGCTTGCAGGTTTTATAGCACTTATGTCGGTTATATTTTGATGAAGATACTTTTTGCAATGGCGTTAGTTAATTGCTCGCCTCCCCATCAGAGTCACCGGTCTCCGGGACTCTGATGCGTACGAGCCTTCATCGTAATGCTAGCGAAATTTGTATTAGCAGCTTAATGTGCATAAGCCGTATACATGTCTATAGTTAAAATTGTATTAATAGTTTAATACTTTTATTTTTATACTTTGATACCGTTAGCTGAATGTTGCATACACTCCAAGTCGAAACTCACGAAGTTTATTTTTGCACTGTTACATGTTATAATTGGCTCCCTCTATTTGAAGAAGCGAATGCTTACCACAGCGTCTATAGATGGTTTGATCATTTAAAGCATGATGGCTGCCTGTTGCTCGGCTATGTTATTATGCCGAATCACTTTCATGTTTTACTTTTTCCAACACACAGCGGTACATCGTTAAGTAAAATTGTAGGTGACGGTAAACGATTTATGGCATACTCTATAGTGACTGGACTACGGAAACAGAATAGACTGGATACATTAGAGATACTTTCGAAAGGTGTTGAACGTGCAGAAAATTGAAAGGTAAGAACCACCAAGTGTTCAGGTTATCGTTTGATGCACGTAAGTGCTACGATGAAAGGATGATCGAACAGAAGCTGGATTATATTCATCATAATCCGGTGCGCGGTAAATGGAATCTGGTTGATGATTTTACACAGTATAAACATTCCAGAGCTCGGTACTATGAATTGAACGAGATGGGAGATATAGCGATTAGTCATTACAAATCCGTTAACGGTTAGGTGGTTTATTGTAGATTGTGCCTCGAAGCATCAGAGTCCCGGAGGCCGGTGACTCTGATGGGGCGTGAATCGTCTAGCAACCAGCTGCTCAAAGCTCGAAGCTACTTTTGCCTCCCCACCAGAGTCACCTGTCTCCGCGGAGGCCGGTGACCCTGATGGGGTTTTAATGAGTTAGGTGAAGTTGGAGATATAGCGATCAGTCACTATAAGTCCGTTAATGGTTAGTTCCATTATAGATGGTGCCTCGAAGCATCAGAGTCCCGGAGGCCGGTGACTCTAATGGGGAACTAAATGTCCTGATGCGAAAAAAAATCATGAGCCGATATTTTTATCGGTTTCGTTTTTGTTAAGCCTATATGAAAAATCAAATGCATTAGATTTTTCATTAACAGGAACTATTTTTCCTAATTTCCTCAACTTCTGAAATGCTTTCTTTACTTTATTAACATCATCTTCACCACTAAGGTCACGAACCATTTTATTTGTTATAGTTCTATCATCGTGCCCTCCATTCAGGTAATCCATAATTACGTCCTCTTGCCTCCCCATCAGAGTCACCGGCCTCCGGGACTCTGATGCTTACGAGCCTTCATCGTCATGCTATCGAAATTTGTATTAGTAGCTTAATGTGCATAAGCCGTATACATATCCGTAGCTAAAATTGTGTTAATAGTTTAATACTTTTATTTTTAAACTTGCCTCCCCATCAGAGGCACCGGTCTCCGGGACTCTGATGCTTACGAGCCTTCATCGCCGAAGAGATTATTTTGTTTCCAATGTAAAGATGAAGCCGTCAACTTTCTGTATGACACTTTTCTCAAACTGACCAGATAACTTTGTGTTGTAATTTGAATCACATGCAAACAGAACAACTAATCATCTCTTTAATCAAAGACGATCTCATCAATAGTAAACTTGTTAATGGTCTTAGTCAACTTGGGCTTTCTGCGGGTGATTATCACTTACACTTGAGCGAAACCATCTTTACCCTGATGGGCATAGATGGCGTTGAGGATGATGATAAATTACTGGATCACTATATTGGGCTAATCTCCGTTGCGCAAAATGTAGATCTTACGGATATAGCAGGACGCAACTCTGTATTGGAAAAATTGGCACATAGCATTTATATTGAATTGCTTCGGAGGAAAGTATAAATCCAGTCGTTAACAGAAATAATTTCTGTGTCCTGAATTCTGTGATGCTGACGGGGTACTTAGTGCTTCTTTCTCGCAACTCGCGACTAAAAGCTCACAGCTGCATCCCCAGTAGCTAGCAGCCAGAAACCAGCAGCCACTACTTTCTCTTCAGCAGTGCCATATAAAATCCATCAAACCCATCGCTTGGCCATACGTGTTGATCTTCGAGGAGTTCGAAGTCTGATGGATTGTTGTCGAGGAACTTTTTTACCTGTTGTTGATTTTCAGATGGAAGTATACTGCAGGTGGAGTATACCATGAGTCCACCGGGCTTTACCATCTGGCAGTAGTCTTGGAGTATATGTTGTTGCAGTTCTTTTACATTGGTGATAAACTCTTCAGAGAGTTTCCACTTGGCATCGGGGTTGCGTTTTAGTACACCTAAACCCGAGCAAGGTACATCGAGTAATAAACGATCGGCAGAATTTTCGAGTCGCTTGATTACTTTGGAAGAATCAATCACACGTGTTTCGAGGTTTGTAACGCCACCCCTGCGCGCACGCTTTTGCAGTTCATCAAGCTTCCATTTCTCAGTGTCCATGCCAATGATGCGCCCTTTATTTTTCATAAGAGCCGCTATATGTAGTGTCTTGCCACCGGCACCCGCGCAAGCATCGATTACACGCTGACCGGGTTCTATATTTAGAAACGGAGCGATGAGTTGAGAAGCCGCATCCTGTACTTCAAACAACCCGCCTTTGAATGAAGGAGCGATAAAAACATTTTGTCGTTCTTTTAAAAGCAATGCATCCGGAAAACCTTCCACAGTATAGGTTTGTACATTTTCTTCGAGAAGTCGTTCGCGCAGATCTTTCTTGGTAGTTTTTAATGTATTTACCCGCAGAACAACTTGTGCTTCTTCATTGAGCGAGCTGAGTTCTTTATCCCAGAGCTTGCCAATTTCTTTTTCTCCAAGTTCATCCAGCCAGTCGGGTATAGATTCGCGCACCTTGCGAAATTTATCAGCATTGCGTTTTCGCTTGGCAATTTCGTTGGGATTAACACCTTTAAATTCTTCCCATGCAGGCAACGGTATATCTTGCAGTACAAGAATAGCCCCTAGCATCTTCCAGTAATCATGTTCACCAGCCTGCGATATTTCGCGGAGTAACCTATACCAGCGCACAATGTCGTATGTTGTTTCAGCAATAAATCGTCTGTCGCGGGCACCCCACTTGGAATTTTGCTTCAATACTTTTTCAATTACTTTATCAGCATAGCGTTGCTCGCCAAAAATTTGTTCGAGTGCCTGTACTACTGCGTTGGTTGTGTTGTTGTATAGCTTCATTTTTAAGTTAGCTGCGAGCTTTGAGCTGTTAGCTGTGAGTTGTGTGGGAAGAGGGGCTGTGAGTTTGGTGCAAAGGTGCGAAAAAATGTGCAAAAATTAGTTGCTGGGTTCTGGCCGCTGGCTACAAGACAGAGCTACCATAGTCTTAAAACTACAGGTTCATGGCAGTAAACGTGAATCCAGCAAACAAAGTCTGGCAGCTAGTAGCCATTTCTCGTCATGTATATAAACAACCCTATGGCTACCGGGTATATCAGGAAATATAGAGGCGTAGGAGGTATGATGCGCAGTAACATAACAAACGGTGACAACAAAAGGAGAATACCGCTAATGATAATAATTGTTTTCCGGGAACGCTCAATCGGTTGTCGCCCGATTTCAAACAGGTGGTAGAGCAGGTAGGTGATTACTGCTACATTAAAAGCCATCAATAGAAGACGAATCATATTCGAAGATAGCCAAATTAGTTGTGAGCTTTGAGTTGCGAGCTTTGAGAAGTGGCTTCTGGTTACAGGCTACTGGTTGCTGGTCCTGTAGCCAGAAGCCTGTAGCTTTTGATCTCGCAGCTCGTGGCTCGCAGCTAATTCACTATCTTGCTGCGTAAAATAATTTGCATTGAACGCCACAGAGTACGCTATCATCGTTGCCGGAGGAAAGGGCACGCGCATTAAGAGCAAGCTTCCTAAACAATTTCTGGAGTTGAGTGGCTTGCCTATACTCATGCATACGCTCCAGGCTTTTTACCGGTACTCTTCTTCTATCAAAATTATACTGGTGTTGCCACAGGATGACTTTGAGACATGGGAAGCTCTTTGTAAGAAGTATAATTTTACCCAACCGGTTATACTTCAAAAGGGGGGTGAATCCAGATTCCAGTCGGTGAAAAATGGTCTTGATAAAATTGAGGGCGGTGGACTTGTCGCTATACACGATGGTGTTCGCCCGTTGGTGAGTGAAGATATTATAGGGGCATCGTTCAGACTGGCAGCAGTACACCAATGTGCCGTGGCTTCTGTGCGATTGAAAGATTCCATCCGCATGACGGATCAGGATACAACCAAAGCGATGGACCGTTCTAAATTCAGACTTATTCAAACCCCCCAAACATTTCAGGTTGATCTTATCAAAAAGGCATACGAGGTAAAAGAAGATCCCAATTTTACCGATGATGCCAGCGTAGCAGAATTCTCCGGCCACCGCATATCGCTCTTTGAAGGCAGCTATGAGAATATAAAGATCACCACTCCGGAAGACTTGGTTGTAGCGGAGGCACTCATGGCGAAATAGCTGCGAGCTTTGAGTCATGAGTTGTGAGGCGTGTATGAGAAGCTACTGGCTTCCGGCTACTGGTCGTTTTTCCTGAGGCTATATATTTACCCGGAAAAAAAACGATGAGTTTACAACGCCCGTCCTGAAGCCAGCGGCCAGCACCATTAGCCTTAATAAAAAAGGTGGCCCGAAAACCACCTTTCTTAAATCTAAGATATATATACTATATCTCGCCTTTCTCGGCTTTCTTCTTTAGTTTTTCGTTCGCGAAGATCGCTACTTCTACACGTCTGTTTTGTTTGCGACCGGCTTCAGTTCCGTTATCTGCTACGGGTTGATCCGGCCCATAGCCTACCGTTGTAATACGTGTACCCGTAACACCTAACGTTTTTAAATAGGTTGATACAGAAGCCGCACGCTTGTCGGATAACGTCATGTTATAGTCATACTTGCCGGTTGAGTCTGTGTGTCCTTCGATCAGGATGTTGGTGTCGTCATACTTGTTGAGTACACGCGCCAGGTCTTGCAGGTTGGTTTTTGATGTTGCCGTTACTTCTGAAGAGTTGGTAGCAAACTGTATACCCTGGTGGAAAGTAATTTTTATCCCTTCGCCTACACGCTCCACTTCTGCGCCTTCCAGGTCTTTCTTTAGTTCAGCAGCCTGCTTATCCATATACCGGCCGATCAAATACCCGGCTGTTCCACCAATGGCAGCACCAGCGATAGCACCAACGGCCGTGTTACCTGCAGCTTTACCGATGAGCGCACCGGCCGCGGCACCGCCTGCTGTACCAATAATAGCCCCTTTGGTTGCTTTGTTCATGTTCTTACATGAGCTGAACAGAATACAAATTGTTAACAGGAAGCTGAACAGATGCTTGCCCTTTAAAACATTTACCATACGTCTTTGATTGTGATTGTTAGAGATAGAGTGTTAAAAAAAAGTTTTGGCTTTGTATTTATAGATGTATAGAAAGGGTTTTCAGATTTTTTGAATGGCGAAAGAAAGGCAGAATTGGAGATTAATGGATAAATGATTCGTTTGACGACATAAATCGGCAGAAATAAATACACCTATACCGATAAACGATCAGGCACTTTTCCTTCACAAAAAAGCAAGAAGCCGACTTTGAAGGTCGGCTTCAGCAAGAATACATGATAATGTAAAAATGTTTGTCGGTGTCAGTACTCGTCTTCGTTGAAGAAAAAGTCTTCTTTGGTTGGGTAGTCTGGCCAGATTTCTTCTATACTTTCGTAAGGTTGTCCGTCATCTTCCAGTTCCTGGAGGTTCTCCACTACTTCCAGGGGAGCGCCTGAACGGATAGAATAATCGATCAACTCGTCTTTAGTTGCCGGCCAGGGAGCATCCTCTAAGTAAGAGGCAAGTTCAAGAGTCCAATACATAGTTTACGTCCTCCTTTTAATTTTTCGCAAAAATAAAATTAATTAGGGCATAGTCAATAGTTAGTACTCGATAGTATTAAAAACCAAAAAGTAACCCCATGCCGCGTGCAGTCAGCGGCTCCCCACTATGCACTATGGACTAAAAAAGCCATATTTGCGGCCATAAACTCAACGGCTAATTTTCTGAATTATTGAAATGAAGTAGCACTTCAGGTCATAATTTTATCAGAGACCAACCATTTTTACCAATACATACTCATGGCTGACGAAAAAATTATTTTCTCGATGGCGGGCGTAAATAAGATTTACCCGCCCAACAAACAGGTTCTCAAAAATATTTACCTCTCCTTTTTCTATGGAGCCAAGATTGGCGTACTCGGTCTTAACGGGTCGGGTAAGTCATCGTTGTTACGCATTATTGCCGGTATAGATAAAGAATACCAGGGAGAAGTTGTGTCTGATTTAAGTTTCTCCGTTGGGCTGCTGGAGCAGGAGCCGCAGCTTGACAAGACCAAGACGGTAAAAGAAGTGGTGGAAGAAGGTGCACATGAAATTGTGTCGCTGCTGAAAGAGTTTGAAGCCATCAACGAAAAATTTGCTGATCCGGCCGTAATGGAAGATCCGGATGCCATGGATAAGCTGATCACCAAGCAAGGCGAGATACAGGAAAAACTGGATGCCGTTAATGCGTGGGAACTTGATAGTAAACTTGAGCGTGCTATGGACGCATTACGTTGTCCTCCACCCGATGCTAAAATTGAACATCTTTCAGGTGGTGAAAAAAGACGCGTGGCACTTTGCCGTCTTCTGCTGAAAGAGCCGGATGTACTGTTGCTCGATGAACCTACCAACCACCTGGATGCCGAGTCAGTATATTGGCTTGAACAACACTTGAAACAATATAAAGGAACGGTAATCGCAGTAACCCACGACCGTTACTTCCTTGATAACGTAGCAGGATGGATTCTTGAACTTGATCGTGGTGAAGGTATACCTTGGAAAGGAAATTACTCTTCATGGCTCGATCAGAAACAAAAACGTCTGGCGCAGGAAGAAAAATCTGAATCCAAGAGACAAAAAGCATTGGAGCGCGAGTTGGAGTGGGTACGCATGAATCCGAAAGGACGCCAGGCGAAAGGTAAAGCTCGTTTGAGCGCGTACGAGAAATTGTTAAGTCAGGAAGCAAAAGAGCGAGAAGAGAAACTCGAACTCTTTATACCACCCGGACCACGCCTCGGTAATAAAGTAATCGAAGCAACAGGTGTAGCGAAGGGCTATGGCGATAAATTACTCTATGAGAACCTGACATTCGCGTTGCCACCTGCTGGTATCGTTGGTATTATCGGACCGAACGGTGCAGGTAAAACAACGTTGTTTAAACTGATCATCGGTAAAGAGAAACCAGACGCTGGTAATTTTGAAGTCGGTGAAACAGTAAAGATCGCGTACGTTGATCAGGAGCACGATGATCTTAATCCGGAAGACAGCGTATGGCAGGCTATTACCGGTGGTAATGAGTTGATCGAGATCGGAGGTAAAACGCAGAACTCGCGCGCCTATGTTGGTAAGTTTAACTTCAACGGAACCGATCAACAGAAGAAAGTAAAAGAACTCTCCGGTGGTATGCGTAACCGCGTACACCTTGCTATAGCTTTGAAACAAGGTGGTAACTTATTGCTGCTCGATGAGCCTACCAACGATTTGGACGTAAACACACTGCGTGCACTCGAAGAAGCACTTGATAACTTTGCCGGCTGTGCGGTAATTATATCTCACGACCGCTGGTTCCTCGATCGTGTATGCACACATATCCTTGCCTTTGAAGGCGATTCGCAGGTGTTCTGGTTTGAAGGAGGCTTCAGCGAATACGAAGAGAATAAACGTAAGCGCCTGGGCGATGATCAGCCACATCGCATCAGGTACAAAAAACTGGTGAAGTAAAAGAATATATATAGTCCGGCTGATGAAAATAAAACGCTCATCAGCCGGTAATTTTTTATAGCCATGCGAACTATCTATACTATTGTTTTACTGGTACTATCCAACACCTTCATGACGCTGGCCTGGTATGGTCACCTGAAGTTTAAGGATATGAAGTGGAGTCAGAATTTACCGCTGATCGGTATCATTCTAATCAGTTGGGGAATAGCGTTGTTTGAATATATACTGCAAGTCCCGGCTAACCGGCTCGGATTTAAAGAATATGGCGGACCATTTTCACTGGTGCAGCTCAAGGTAATCCAGGAAGTGATCACGCTCGTAGTCTTTATGATCTTCTCGTTTCTGTTCTTCAAAACCGAGACGTTTAAACTTAATCATCTGATCGGTTTTGTGTTCCTGGTGTTGGCGGTATATTTTATTTTCAAAAAGTAGATTATGGCAAAATTGAAAAACAGAGTTGTCTGGATTACCGGTGCGTCATCCGGGATAGGAGAAGCGCTTGCGTATGAGATGGCCAAGCAGGGCGCGCGATTGATTCTGTCGGCCCGAAGAAAAGAAGAACTTGAGCGTGTAAAAGGTAATTGTATATCTTCTGCACAAGCCAACATACATGTGCTGCCGTTCGATCTTACTAAAACAGAAACCCTGAAACTTACCACTGAAGCCGCCATCCAGGTTTTCGGACATATCGATATACTGGTAAACAACGGAGGTATCAGCCAGCGGAGTTTTGCAAAAGATACTTTGCTTGATGTAGACAAGCGGATCATGGATGTAAATTACTTTGGCGCTGTAGCACTTACTAAAAATATACTGCCACATTTTCTGAAACGTAAGAGCGGACACCTGGTAACGGTATCGAGCGTCACCGGAATTTTTGGAACACCGTATAGGTCAGGCTATGCGGCATCTAAACATGCGCTTCATGGTTTCTTCGATTCTCTTCGTGCAGAACTCTGGAAGGATGTAAGAGATGCTATTACCGTTACCATGATTTGTCCCGGATTTATTCATACACCCATCACACTCTCTGCTGTTACCGGTGATGGAAGTCCGTTAGGTAAAATGGACGATGCACAATACAAAGGTAAACCTGCCGATTGGTGTGCCCGAAAAATTATACACGCCATCGAAAAGAAAAAGAACGAAGTATATATAGGCGGAATTGAAACGTTGGGAGTTCGCTTTAAGCGGTTGTTTCCGAATTGGTTTGCCAGGTATATCCGGAGTGCGAAGGTTCGGTGATCGAGAAGACCGAAAGTCGAGAAGACGGAAAGGCAGGAAGTCGGGAAGTTGGATGGATACGACTCGTCTTCATAATATTGATATTGCTCGCGGGATAAACACTTAAAAACTTTTTCCGGCTTTCGGACTTTTTCTATCTTCCGGACTTTCGGACTTTTTCCATGCCTCGCTATCTATTTCTATGCTATCACGGTAAAGGACATTTTAATCCGTGCTTTCAGTTGGCGCGTACGTTGCAGCAGTCGCATGAGGTGCTCTTTGCTGGTGTGCAGTTCTTTTTTAAGTATATAACTTCCCAGGGATTTTCGTATTACCCGTTAAAGACCGTTCCGTTTGGATTAGGACTTGAAGAATGGATGTGCGAGCAGCAAAAACGCAAGCCGGTATATTTCCATGCATTGAAAGATCGCTGGAATGATGAACTATATAATAAGCGCGAACAAGAGCTAACAAAGTTGCTGGATACATTTGAGCCCGATGTAATTCTACTCGATACACACCAGACTACAGATTTCATCGTGCTATATCCGCTGCTGAAATCACGAAAGATACGATTGGCGCTGGTGCATGCTATGTTAACGTCTGTGCTTACGGATAATTTTCCTCCGGTGAATAGTCTTGTTTTTCCGGATGATCAGGCAGGTATAACGCGCGAGATAAATTTACTGAAACAGAAAAAACGAAATCGCTTGTGGAAACAGAAGCTGCGCTTTCTGGGCATGGACGATGATACGATTATTCACCGGAGGGTTCGTAAAAATAAAATACCGGGTCGCTATATAGCAGCACAGCAACGGTTCTATGGATTGGTGCTGGATAATTTGCAGGAGTTTATTTTTCTGCCGCGTGAATTTGATTTTAAAGAAGCCAGGATGTACCCGAACCAGCACTATGTAGGCTTCCAGGTAGACTACGGACGGAGCGAAGCTAGTAACGATGCCTATACTTCTGTCAGAACTAAGATCCTGCAAAGAAAAGCTCTCCATAAAAAACTTGTATACTGTGCCTTTGGTACGGTGCCCATTGATGATGCTCAAATATTTCTTTCATTTATAGATAATTTGATTGTCGCGCTGAACGATCTTAATGTAATTCTGCTGTTAGCCACAAGCCTCGATACAAATAATATACAGTATAGTGACGATATATATATACTTCCATACGTTCCCCAATTGGACGTGCTGCAGTATTCGGATGTTTTTATAACGCATGGCGGATTGAATTCAATTAAAGAAGCAATCGATCAGGCAGTGCCGATGCTGGTATATCCGGGTGAATCGGTGATGGACCCTCCCGGAAATTCAACGCGCGTAGTATACCATCAGCTTGGTTTGCGTGGCGATATGAAGACAGACTCCCCGGAAGATATTCATGGTAAACTCCATCAATTGCTGACAGATGGAAGATTTAAGAAGAACGTTGAAGCGTTGAAACAGGTGAATCGGTCGTATTCCATTGATAAAGCGATAACACTTTTGTCAAGTCTTCCACCCATTGAATAATCAGTTATACTGTTGTATCTTTCTTCATGCACCCAAACGAAAGATTTATGCAGAAGTATATTGTTTATGCCGTTGTCTTGATTTTGACAGCATCCTGCACTATAAAACCTCCCGTTGAATCGCAGGGGACCGTTGTGGACGATACAGTCAAAGCGAGGAAGTATACCGAACAATACCGACCTGCTTTTCACTTTTCGCCCGATCATAATTGGACGAACGATCCGAATGGATTGTTATACTTTGATGGTGAGTATCACTTGTTTTATCAGTATAATCCCTTTGGTAACAAATGGGGACACATGAGTTGGGGGCACGCGGTAAGCAGCGATTTGCTTCGCTGGGAGCATTTGCCAGTAGCGATCACAGAATATACAGATAAAGCATCAGGCGATAGTACGATGATCTTTTCCGGTAGTGCCGTAGCGGATGTGAATAATACCAGTGGCTTTTTTTCGAAAGGCGGAGGTGGTATGGTGGCTATATATACCTCACACGTACATCGTAACAACCAACAGTTAACGCAGCATCAGAGTGTAGCTTATAGTGAAGATCGTGGCAGGACGTTTACGCGGTATACTGACAATCCGGTGCTTGATAAAAAACTGAAAGATTTTCGTGATCCAAAGGTTTTCTGGTATGAACCGGAAAAGAAATGGGTGATGACAGTGGTTGTTCCCGATAAATTCAAAGCGCAGTTTTACGAATCAAAGAATTTAAAAGATTGGAAACTGCTAAGTGAATTCGGTCCGCTCGGAGACACTGCAAAAATATGGGAATGTCCGGATCTGATAGAGGTACCGTTGCTTGATAATCCTGCGAAGAAAAAATGGGTGCTGCTCATTTCGAACTCACATCCGCAAGGACCAACCTTTGTCGGTATGCAATACTTCGTTGGTAATTTTGATGGAAGAAAATTTACGCCTGAGTATCCGAAACAGTACCCGCTATACCTAGAATATGGTAAAGACTTTTACGCAGCTGTTACTTTTAACAATGTACCGAAGAGCGATGGTCGGACTATCTTGCTTGGCTGGGCTAACAATTGGGCTTACGGACAGGATATACCAACCGAGCCATGGCGAAGTGCTATGACGCTGCCGCGTGAGCTATATCTGAAAAATACAGCGTATGGTTATCGTGTGATTCAGAAGCCTGTTCGGGAACTGGCTGCAATCCGGGATGATAGCGTAAAATATACTCCGCCTGGTAAAGTGTTTCCCGGAAAAAGTTTTGAAGTCAATTATAGCTATACCGCGGGCAATGCCGCGAAGTTTGGATTTAAAATCATAACCGGTGAAAACGAGGAAACGATTATTGGCTACGACAAGAGTTTACAGGAGGTATACATCGATCGGACGAAGTCTGGTAATGTGTCGTTTCATAGTAATTTTCCCAGCGTAGATCGCGCACCGGTCAAGTTGCAGAATGGTAAACTGAAGTTGCAGGTATTTGTAGATAACTCCATCGTTGAAGTTTATATCAACGATGGAGAACAGGTTATTACCGATCAGATCTTTCCGACATCATCTGAATATAGCTTACAGCAATTTGCCGAGGGTGGTACTGCCGAAGCTGATATGCGCGTTTGGAAAATCAAATCGGTGTGGCTGGATTAAAATGTTGATTAGCTAATCTTTACCGGCTCACGCATACCCACCCACGTAAAACGTTTGGTAACATATTCAGGATTGGTGAACGATGCATTACCTGCAGGATTACCTCCGGTTACATGGAAGTCAGAGAATGCAGCATGCTGGTTCATATATATACCACCAATAAGGTTAAATGATACAGGTGTAGCGGCCAGTGACATTTCATCGGCAATCTTTTCTTTTACTTTGTTGTCCGTTGTATAGGCTCCGCAAGATATAGCACCGTACTTCAGTGCCATCTCCTGTGCCAGTGCTATACTTTGATCTGTATTTTTTGTTTTGATCAGTAAAGCAATCGGGCCGAATAATTCTTTGCTGAATACCTCTTTCTTGGATGCATCCACCTCAATAAGAACGGGTGTAGCTACGCGTGCATTTTTAAACATCGGGTTCTCGAACGTGCGTGACTTTAACCATACTTTACCCGGAAGTTTTTCGGCATCGGTAACACGCTCGCATGTCTTCTTGTTTTGTACAGCGCCCAATACAAACGGTCCGGCTTTTGGGTTGTCGGCTATAGCATTTACCTGGTCGGCCAGTTTCTGTGCAAATTCATCAAACGACACTACACCGGCAGCAGTCTTGATGCCTGCTTCCGGTATATAAAAATTCTGTGGAGCTGTACACATCTGTCCGCTATATAAAGCGACTGAGAAAGCGAGGTTTGCTGCAACCTTGTCAACGTCTTCCACCGAATCAAGTATAACAGAGTTGACTCCGGTCTTTTCCGTAAATACAGTTTTACCCGGTAATGTCTCCAGGTAACTTCCAAAGGCTGAGTTTCCCGTAAAATCAATTAGCTTTACTTCCGGATGTTCCGCCAGTTCTTTTGTTATAGTTTTACTAACGGTATCTACCGCCAACTGACAAACTGATGGATCTATATTGTTTTCCGATAGCACCTTTTGGATTTCGGCAACCACAATAGCAATGGGTAAAATTGCACCGGGATGCGGCTTTACAATAACAGCGTTACCGGTAATAAGACTTCCATATATGCCGGTAACGGAATTCCATGTAGGAAATGTTGAGCATCCTATAACAACCGATATACCTTTCGGTACAGCACGCCACTCTTTGTTCAGCTGTATATTAAATTTACCCATGGGCTTGTCCCAAACTGTTTTGGATGGGAAGCGCTGTAATTCTTCATAGCCTGCCGCTATAGCTTCAAGTGCGCGATCAGCAGCATGTGGGCCTGAGGCCTGAAACGCCATCATATACCCTTGCCCCGTAGTATGCATGGTGGCATACGCAATCTCGAAGAAACGTTGTTTAACACGCTCCAATGATTCCGTTAATATACCGGCACGATCGTCAACCGAAACTTTTCGCCATACATGAAACGCTTTCTTCGCGTTATCAACCAACGCCTGAACGCTATAGGAAGGATACTGTATCTTCAACGCTTCCTGCAGGTAAGGCGATTCTTCTTCGCCAATCCATGCTTCAGCTGCCGGTTGCTTCAGCTCTTCAAACTTTTTTCCAAGGGTCGCCTTGAATTTAGCTTGTGCATCGGCATCAGCAGTTTCGCCATATATAGCAGGTGCGGGATGTTCAGGATAGTATGCAAAAAAAGTTCTGTCGTGTAATGCTTTTACGGCATTGGTGATCGTTGCTTTATGTTTTTCAAAGAGGGTCATATATCTGGTTGTTTAGTAGTTTATTTTATTGCTTGCTGCCAAAAACTCTTTTTAACAATTCAGTTGTACGGGCCACCGGATCTTCGCGTATCTTCTTCTCTTCATCGGCTATCAGTAAAAATAATCCGTCCATCGCTTTCGTGGTAGCATAGTCATTCAGATCCGGATTTACCTTTTCAACAAACGGAATTCGATTATACTGTGTTACCAGGTCGCTATAGTATTTCGTTGCATTTACTTTGCTGAGCGAGCTCGCAATAACCGGCTGAAATTTTTCGCGCAGTTGTGCAGATGTTGTGCGCTTTAAATATTCCGTTGCTGCATTGTCTGACCCGCGTAAAATACTCCATGCATCCTGAATAGTCATTTGCCTGATGGCATTAACAAATATAGGTTTAGCTTCCTTGGCGGCATCTTCAGCACCCCGATTCAAGGTAAGTATAAATTTATCTACTTCACTGCCCAGACCAATCTGTCGTAATTTATCTTCTACTTTTTTAACATCCGGGGGAAACGGAATTTTGATCTTCGGATTTTTGAAGTAGCCATCCAGTTGCGAAGCCATGTCTGATCCGTTGGATATACCTTTTACCAACGCTTCCTTCAATCCTTCGCCTACCTCGGCAGTGGTTAATGGTTTTTCGGTGTTAAGAGCTTTGTTCACTTCGCTCATGGTCTGGTTAAGTTGAGCGGTGGTACAGGCCGTGAATACCAGCGCTGTCAGCATTGCAAATGTCGATCGTTTCATAAACTGTTTAATTCGCGTGAAAGGTAAATAAAAGTCTACGACCCTTGTAAACGTCCTGTAGTTTAAAGAAGCATTTTGGCGCGGAGATTTAGGTTCGCTGTAAACGATCCGCAGTAATCTCCTGAATATTTTTACAGCCCGAAAGAGCCATCGTTAATTCGAAGTCGGCCATGAAATTGCGGAGTACGGTATATACACCTTGTTCACCGGCAAGCGCCAGTCCATATACATAAGGCCGGCCGATGCAAACAGCTTTCGCGCCCAGAGCAAGTGCTTTAAAAGCATCGGCACCTCCGCGAATACCGCTGTCAAGCAACACGGGTATTGTGCCCCGCGTGATATCATATATTTTTGGTAGCGCATCGAGTGTGGCAACAGCACCATCTACTTGCCGGCCTCCGTGATTGGAAATGATAATTCCATCCATACCGTAGTCTAATGCTTTGCGTGCATCATCAGCATGCAGGATACCTTTTAACAGTATGGGTAATTTTGTTTGTTGTCTCAAAAAAGTCAGATCATTCCATGTGGTGCATGGATTAGAGTAGGTAGCTGTAAATTTTCTCACGGCTTTTATCGGTCGGCCTGATCGAAGTTTACGCAGAAAGTTATTGCCGGGATAATTATTCACCATCTTCACCAGTCCGGCTATACTCCTGAGCGTTATTTTTCTTTTTACATCGGCACCTTCGTCAGGTTCGTCCAGCATTTTTTGAAAAACAGGATCTGAAGTATATTGCGCTATTCCTTTACCTTCCAGGAAAGGCAGGTAGGCAAGTTCAAGATCGCGGGTTCGCCACCCGAGCAATGTAGTATCCACCGTTACAACGATGGCCTTGCAGCCGCAACGTTCAGCGCGCTGCACAAAGCTTGCTACCAGTTCATTCGATTTACTCCAATATAGCTGAAACCACCGCGGACTATTTCTCATAACTGCGGCACACGCTTCCATGGGGCAGCTTGCCTGGTTGGAAAATATATAGGGTATACCAAGTTGTGCCGCAGCACGCGCTACGGCAATATCAGCATCGCGGTGAACCATCTCCAGTACACCGACTGGAGAAAGTAAAAATGGTGATGGAAGTTTTTCTCCGAAGAGTTCAACAGAGGTGTCGCGTTCGCCAACGTTGCATAGCATGCGTGGCACAATACTATATTTCGTAAAGGCATTGCGATTGCTCTTGATGGTGTCTTCACAACCCGCACCTCCGGCTATATAAGCATAAGCGTTACGACTCATGTGTCGTTTCGCAGAGGCTTCGAGATTTGCCAGATCAATATTGACGCGCGGTAAAATGCCTGCAAAACCACTAAGGTATATTTCCTTCTGCCAGTCGGGAGCTGTGAATTTCATGCGATCGGTGATAAGGTATTCTCTAAAATAACCTTTACCAGCGAATTACACTATTCATCTTGTTTGTAGGTGTTTTGCGTTGCCAGCTGTACCAGAAAATGAATTACTTTCAACAGTAAGCGATTATGTTTCTTCTGGTGAGGCAATGCAATTCCCGGCCGCAATTTGTGGCGTTTATACGGAACCATATACTACATCTCTCAGAAACGATAGATCATACCAATGCCAATGGCAGCCCGATACGGTTTTAAAGTAAAGGGTTCCTGGAGGGATTCGCTGGCCCGTATAGCATGTGTAAAGCTAGGTTGTATATAAAAATTCGTTCGAGTATTTACAGCAAGTTCCAGCCGGTATAGCAACTGATAATTAAAGTAGTTTGAAGAACGGTTGCTATAGGTGTCGCCTCCGCCTGCACGGAGAAAGCCTTTTTGATATTGCAGTCCGGCCCCGATCTTGTGCATCAGCTTATCTGTTTTTAGCCGATAGAAGAAGCCTGCTGATATACCTGCGTTGCGCATGGCATACGAAAACTCTTTTTGTTTGATGCCCGGTTTGATGATGTAATCTTCATCCGGATTTCCTTCGATCTCTTCTACGGCACCGGCGCTATATTTATACGTTATGGTTTGATTTTGTTGATAGTAGGAGAGACCCGCGTATACTTCTATAGCTTGGGTGACGGGTATCTGGAAACCACCATCAATCGAAAGTCCTAACCGGTTGGAAGAAAATATACCATCTGATTTTAACTCGGTGATGTTTATGGCGTCATTCTTCGCCGGAACTATTTTTTGGTAGGCAAGCGAAGGTGAAACGGTAAAGTATATCGCAGGGTGGAATTTTTTCGCGCGTTTTTTCTGCTGCTGTTCCTCTTTCTTCACTGTTTCCTTGTCTTCGATACTGTCGGTTTTAGTTATATTCTTTGCCGAATCCTCCTTCGCGATTTCTGAAGAATGGTTACGTGTTGCCGATTGATTGTTCGTTGTTCCATTAGCGTTGATGCTGTCAGCATTCTTTATGCTATCTGACTCAGCAGAGGTTGAAATACGATCGTTATTCTCTTGTGTATCTATAGTCAGATCTGTTGGTTTTTCGCTGGTAGTTTGTTTAGCGGTATATAGGTTGTTATTGCTATATTTCTTTTTGTGAACGTTGGATATGGATGTATTTTGAGCTGTAGATGTGTTTATACTTTCACTGTTTCCTGAATCTTGAACGGGAATGCCAGTCTTCCCGGAAGAAGTTTCTGATTTGATCTTCTGATTCTCAGCATCAGTGCGTGCGTCATGATGTTTCTTCTGCTCGTTAACAGATGCAGGCTCCCTCCCTCGGGTTAACTCTTCAGCAGATTTATGTGTATCAGTAGCGGAATTTATACCTGCAATTTCGTCCCTGGCGGGTATGGTATCCGTTGTGTTAACGGTAAACAATAGCAAGAGTACCAACACCACGGCAGAAGCTATATCCTGCGAGAGCTCAATCCACTTGCGGGCATCATAACGCGAAGGAGAAATGATAGCGGCAATATCATCCCAGTCATCTTCCGGTTCTTCGGTATAGTTACTTAACCGTGTTTTGATGTTATTCCAGAAATCTTTTTCAGGCAAGCTTTTCATAGCGCTTAATTCCGATACGTGTTAATTTTTCCTTGAGCAAATACTTCGCATGGTGAAGCTGCGACCGAGATGTGCCCTCCGTTACATTCAGCAACGTGGCAATCTCGGCATGACTATATCCTTCCACTTCAAACAGGTTAAAGATGATGCGGCAGCCTTCCGGCAGTTCATTGATAACAGAGATGAGGAATTCATCCGACAAGTTTCCTACTATACCTTCTGTGTCAATGCCTGCTATATCATAATCCGAAGAGGTATAGAGCTGCAGGCTCGTTTTCTTCGATTTGTGATAGTGATCAATGGCTGTATGTACCGCTATAGATTTCATCCACGATTCAAGCTTATTCGCGGTCTCAACCTGGTGTATTTTTGTAAAGATCTTGATGAAAGTTTCCTGTAGCATGTCCTGTGCATCTTCGCGGTTTTTTGCGTACCGCCTGCATAAGCCCATGAGTCTGGCCTTGAACAGGTCGTACAGGATCCGTTGTGCGGAAGCGTCCTTTTTTTTGCATCGTTCCAGCAAGTGTTGATATTGCATAAACAGGGGAGGTCTTCACCGCGAAGTGAAGACCTGTATTGGGTCGTTTTTTAGTTTTGTTTCAGGTCAGTGAATCGTTATCCCCACGCTTGCTTCCTTGCATTGTGAACCGTGGCAGACTTTATAGTAAAGACTGTCCGTAATGGTTGCTGTTGTATCCGGCACGATATAGTCTATCGCGTATGTTTTATAGAGCGATGCAGTGCCGTATCGCGGAGCTTTCGAGATTGAGAATGTACACTGTGAGCTGTCCAGGCAAAGCGTATCATTGGCGAAAACCAGCAGGCGCAGCAGGTTGGTAGTTAATGAGTCGGTGTTTACCGTATAGTGATCGTTGCGCAGCTGCCAGTTGCAGGCCTGCTCTTTCTCAATATATACTACACCAAATCCAACCTTCGAGGTGTCGGTCGGAGAGTATACTTTGTAAATGATCTTGTCTGTGCCGGTAAATGATCCGCCCGGAGTATATTGTATACGGTTACCGCTTACAACTGTAGCAGTACCTGCATACGGAGGGAAACTTGAAGAAGGTTTATATACTTCTACAATAAGATCGGAAGAATCGCAGAGCACATCGTTCTGCAATACGTTTATAGTGACCGGGCCGGTAACATTATAAACAGAATCGTTGCGCGGATATATACCACATGGAAGTTGCGTAGTGTCATCTTCTACGATAATGATCACACTGTCGAACTTGATAAATTCGTTGCTCTCTGAATATATAGAGAAGGCTATGGCATCCTGTCCTCTTTTAAAAGAGTTGTCCGGTGAATATTGCAGGAAGCCGCTGCTTAATTCCGTAATGTTTCCATGTCGCGGCTGGCCGGAAATGTTCAGTCTGACGGTGCCTGACGTTTTTACTTTGGAGTACAGATCGATATAGGCAGAACCGTTGGGCAAAACATATACCTTGTCATTACTGATTTCTACCTGCGAGCCATTGGACGGATCATCGTCTTGCAATACATCGCAGGAGTAGTGGAGCATGGCGATTGCCGCTATCATAATTACCTGCAGCCAGTTTTTAATTTTAATCGGTGTCGGATTCATAGAGATGTTTGTTTATTAGGTAAGACTGGTTTCCTTTGCAGAACGTTGGAAGATGATTTGAAAATTTTAAAGTGATCTATGAAGACTATTCTGGCAGAACTGCTGACCATCGGTGATGAGATACTATATGGACAAATTGTTGATACGAACTCGCAATGGATGAGTGTTGAACTCAGTAATGCCGGTATAAAGGTAATTCGAAAGACAACGGTTGGCGACCAGGAAGGAGAGATCCTTACTGCATTTGCAGAGGCAGAGAAGCGCGCGGACATTGTGTTGATCACAGGTGGGTTGGGTCCTACGAACGATGATCTAACGAAGCCTTGCCTGGCAAAGTATTTTAACTGCGAAGTAAAGATTCATGAAGAAGCACTGGCAGAAGTAACGGAATTCTTCAAAAGCAGAGGTCGTGAACTAACAGAGATCAACCGCCAGCAGGCAGCCCTGCCGGTATGCTGCGAGAAAGTTACCAACGTGCTGGGTACTGCTCCGGGCATGTGGTTTGAACGCAACGGTAAAGTATTTGTGTCCATGCCAGGTGTGCCACACGAAATGAAACGGATGATGACCGACCTGGTTATTCCGAAGTTGAAGAAGACATTCAGTACTCCGGCTATATATCATAAAGTAATCCGTACCGTAGGTATAGGGGAGTCATTTCTGGCCGAGAAAATAGTGGAGTGGGAAAATGCATTGCCTCCACACATCAAGCTCGCATACCTGCCCAGCCTGGGGGAAGTAAAGCTGAGGCTTACCGGTATTGGTAATACAACGGAGGCACTGGTGAACGAAACCGAAGTACTCACCGAAAAACTGCGTGAGCGTATAGGACAATTTATATATGGCTATGGCGAAGAACCGCTGGAAGTAGCAGTAGGCAAAAGACTGCTCGATAAAAAACTGACTATAGCAGTAGCGGAAAGTTGTACCGGTGGCTACCTCTCGCACATGATCACCAGTGTACCGGGAAGCTCTTCATATTTTTTAGGAAGTATTATACCGTACGACTATGCTATTAAAATGAGACAGCTGGGAGTAAAACCCGAAACGTTAGAGCAATATGGAGCGGTAAGCGAAGAGACCATTCGCGAAATGGCGAACCTGGTGCGCGCTAAATTCAACACAGATATAGGTGTAGCAACAAGCGGTATAGCAGGCCCTGGCGGTGCTACGCCTGAGAAACCCGTGGGTACGGTTTGGATTGCATACTCCGATAAACATCAAACTGTAACACGAAAACTACAATTGTCGAAAGAACGATTATTGAATATCAAGATGGCGTCTATTGCGGTGCTGAACCTGGTGCGATTGAGTTTGCCGAAAGGCTGAGCGTGTTTAAGTGTTTACGTGTTTAGGTTATGGTGATGCACCATTGTTGTTAAATTAAACGATACGTTCAACCCTAACGAACCTCAACACATTAACACAAACAAGTATAGATCGCTTACTCCGATAAACTATTGCGGTATGGTGCGATTGAGTTTGCAGAAATAATTTTATACTTTAGCCTCATGAGGTCGGTGAAGGAAGAAACCACGTTGCTATATAAAGTCACAAGTGATGCAATCATTCTTCTCGGCTTTATCGATACTCGAAGTGAAAGTGCGGTATACTAATGTTTGTTTTTCTTTGGCATGTATACCTGTTTTCAGAATTCCGTTAGCTGAAAATATCTTCTTTGAACGTTTTCTTTCAAAGAGTTGGTCAGGCATGTGAAAAATCCAAAACCTGATTAACTTGCCACATCAAAAAACAACCGATTGAATCATGGCAGAGGTAGAACTGATCATGCCGAAAATGGGCGAAAGTATATTCGAGGCTACGATATTAACCTGGCTCAAAAAGCCTGGCGATAAAATCGAGCAGGATGAATCTGTACTCGAAGTAGCTACTGATAAAGTAGATACTGAAGTTCCATCCACTTATGCAGGTATACTGAAAGAAATTTTAGCGAAGGAAGGCGATGTTGTAAAAGTGGGTGCTCCCATTGCCATCATTACATCCGATGTTGCTGAAGGTAAAAACGCAGCAGCAACGGCACCGGCCGAAGGAAAGAAAACTTCTGAGCCTGCTGTAAAGGAAGTTGCTGTAGCACATGCCAACGGAGCTTCACACGATGCTGCTGATTTTAAATCGAGCTCACGTTTTTACTCACCACTTGTAAAGAATATTGCGCGTGAAGAAAATATTCCGGTAGCCGAGCTTGAAACTATATCCGGCAGTGGTGCAGAAGGTCGTGTTACCAAGAAAGATATTCTGGACTATGTACAGTCACGTAAGGTAGGAGCAACTCCTCAACCTGCCGTGAAGCATGCCGTTGCTACTACATCAGCACCAAAAGTTCAGGCTTCGATCAACGCAGGTGATGAGATCATCGAAATGGATCGCATGCGCAAGATGATTGCCGAGCGCATGGTAGACTCCAAGCGTATAGCCCCGCACGTTACTTCATTTGTAGAAGCCGATGTTACCAACATCGTGCAGTGGCGTAACAAAGTGAAGGGTGAATTTCAGAAGCGCGATGGTGATGTGTTGACATTTACTCCGCTGTTCATCGAAGCTGTTGTGTTGGCTATAAAAGATTACCCGATGATCAACGTGCAGGTGGATGGTGACAGGATTATCAAGAAGAAAGATATTAATATAGGTATGGCAGTAGCGCTGCCTTCCGGAAATCTTATTGTACCGGTCATTAAAAATGCTGATCAGTATAATCTTGCCGGTCTTGCTAAAATTGTAAACGACCTGGCCAGACGTGCCCGTGATAACAAATTGAAACCGGATGAACTCTCCGGGGGAACGTTCACCATTTCGAATGTTGGTTCGTTTGGTAATGTAATGGGTACCCCGATCATCATGCAGCCACAGGTGGGCATCATAGCCCTCGGGGCCATACAGAAAAAGCCGGCTGTTATGGAGATGCCGTATGGCGATGTGATCGCGATCCGACACAAAATGTTCCTCTCACATTCGTACGACCACCGGGTGGTAGACGGAGCTTTGGGCGGAAGTGTAGTGCGCAGAGTGGCCGATTACCTTGAGAAATTCGACATAAACAGAAGTATTTAGTACACGTGACACGTGAAATGACCCGGACGATTTCTTAAACCGTTCGGGTTTACTATTTTTAGGCATGTCCAAAATTATCTCTTTCATCAGCCGGAAAGGCGGTACGGGCAAAACCACCAACGCTATAAACCTGGCTACTACTCTCTCCAAACTTGGCAAGCGCGTGCTGCTGGTGGAGACGGATACCAACTATACCCTGAACACACTTCGTAAAATGGAATTGTTCAAGGCGAAAGATGGCCTCGCGAATTTCGAGATACTCGGTTCGCACGATCACCAGGTAGCCGATGAACTCATCAAACTGAAAGAGAATAAAAAGAACGACATCATCATTGTAGACAGTGCCGGTAAAACTACCGATGAAGGAATTAAAAAACTTTGTCTGGTGAGCGATGCTGTTATCGTACCAACCAGTCTTACACAAAACGATTTACTGGTAACCTATCAAACTGTAACCGATCTTTCGCCAGCACGGGAGCTTAATCAGAAACTTAAGATCATAATTCTTCCGAACCGTATTCACAGTTCAACCAACCTATATTCTGTACGGGAGAATCTGAAAAATCTCGATGCTATTATTTTACCGGTAATCGTACCGCAGAAAAATCTTTTCGTTAATTTCAGTACACTTGAAGCTGAAAAAGAATATCAGCCGGTAGCACAAGCCATTCTCAATCACCTCGCATGAGCAAGAAAAAAAATACACTGAAGGACCTTGATGATTTTTTAAAGCAGCAGGCCGCTACATTGGTGTCGCCTGCCAAACTCAGTGAGCAGATTGAAACACCTCCGCCACCTGCCGCGGAAGCTGCACCGGTTGTTAGTCCGCAAGTCACTACACCACCGGTCGTTGAGCCTGCACCTGCTGTTGTTGAAGAAGTAACAACCGCTAAAATTCTGGAGGCTATAAAAACGCTGGCACAAAAGGAAGGTACTACGGTTCAGTATAAATTGTATGATGTTATACTGCAAGCTGCTGAGACTAAAGTTATTTCATCAGCAGAAGATAAAATGCTGATCAATACCGTGCTTTTTCTGAAGAGTGGTGATAACTGGAAAGACGTTATTCGCGATTACTGGAGAAACAGATAGGGTATTACACGCGTAAGCCTGAAGTATACTATGATATATATATCTTGCCTGTAACCAGGTGTAGTTAATGTATGTAATGATTTTTTTGAACCGGTACACTTTTGTGATGCCGTTTTTTTTTTATTTTTATCTGGTGCCGGATTCTTCGGTAAGTAAATATTTTGTGTTTTCTATTGATAATGATCTATAATATATATCTGTTTTGTTAAGATTATCGGTATATATTGTTGCTGCCTCATTAGTTTACAATGCCGCGTCATTTTTTGATGACCTATATTTGTCGGCGAATAATTGTCTTCTAACACTGCTATAGGCAAGTCAAAGAGAGTTCACTTTTTTGTTCCCGGTTAATGTGCGCTTTGAAGTAAAAGAAAACTTGTTTTGCGCGCGGTTATGTTATCCTTCGTAAAAGGAGCCGTGCAATTTTTTATATACTTTAAACTGTAGTGTGCATGCAAAGATTTGAGGAGAGAGGAGCACTTGTGGCGCAGCCTTTCTATTGGTTGAAATTTGTTTATTTCTGTTTTTTTATTTTTTTGATGTTGATATCGTTAGCTACACAAGCGCAGTCAACATGCTATGAAACCATTACACTTCCCAGTGATAGTAAATTTGGGGGAGGAGATGTACCCGGATCAAAACTGATTGGCAATACATACGGAGCCGGAGAAGGCCCTGGCATATATATAGTGGCTGATGGTGGTTATCGTCTGTATCTGAATGACGAATTGTTGGCCTACGATAATGCAGCCGGTCGTGTTCGTTTTATACCTATGACGTTCCTCCCGGGTAAAAATGCCATTTCAATTGTGGGTGTAAATGGTCAGGGAGCTCCCGGAGTATTGATGCACCTGGAGGAACTCGAGAAACCTTATGTTACGGACGCTGGCTGGAAAGTACTCAATAACCCGGCTGACAATAGCTGGAAGAGCCGATCGTATAATGATAGTGCATGGCCTGCCGCTACTGTAACTACAAACGGTACGCTGACAACATTACCCAGTGGAGGTTCTCTCTCTGCACCTGCTTTTCCTATAAAGTCAAAGGCAAAATGGATTTGGTCAGGCAACGCGAAAGATAAGAATGTTGTTCTTCGCTACACCTTCAATATCAAGGCTATCGGGTTTGGCGCTGCCACTACGGGTGGTGACAATAGCAATATTGTTATTGTAAAAAGCGAAGCGGATTTTCTGAAGTATATCAAAGACCCAGCCAGTATGGTTCTATTGATACCGGAAGGCACACTTGATTTTCGTAAGAAGCGAATTGAAACGAACATGCAGGTGTGCGAGTCAAGCTGTGAAAAAATGGGTACTTATTGTGGTACTACTCCTGCACTTCCTGGTCTTACCTATAAACGATCTATGATGAGTGAGAGCGATTGCAGCAAAGCGAATGGTAAATATGTATACCCGTATTGGTGGGAGCAGCTTATCTGGGTAGGATCAAACAAATCAATTATAGGTATGGGGCGTGGAGCTTCGCTGCGAGGTGCTTCTTTCTATAGCAACCAAACTGTGCTCGTACAAAATCTTATTTTCCGGAATCTGAAGATATGGGATGTTAACCCGCATATCATTGAAGCGCAGGGCGGCATTACGTTAGATTATGTAACTAAGCTTTGGGTAGATCATTGTTCTTTTAAATGGATCAGCGATGGCAATGATGTTTCCCATGCCAAAGAAGTTACGTACTCCTGGAATCATTGGAACGGGTATAATGAATTTCAGTGTAACGGTCGTGATTTCTATGCAGCATTGGTGAGTGATTCAGACGTTACGTTTGATCATGTATTTTGGAATGGAGGAAGTGGTCGAAATCCAAAAGCCAATATCAATGCGCGGGTACACGTTATTAATAACTATCACAAGGACAATGTTTACTATGCAATAGCATCCAATTCTCCAACGGCAGAGGTACTCGTGGATGCTAACTATTTTGACAATGTATGTTTCCCTACTTATAAATTTGCTGCGACCGGACGCATTTATTGTAATAAGAATATATATGTAAAGGCAGGTGGTTTTCTTGTTCATAATGATCTTGAAAAGACCGAACCGAAGGATGCTGTTTTTACACCACCGTATAAATATAGCCTGGATCTGGCCGATAGTGTGCCTTCGTTGGTGGCAGCGAGAGCGGGTGCCGGTGGTTCATGGGGAACTATGCCGCTTTATACAGATGCCGCCGGTTGGAAGAATACAGCACCCGATGTTTCTATTTCCTCACCCTCTTCAACAGAAGTATCGGTGTCCGCTACTGATGGTAATGGCATTGGTAAAGTTGAGTTCTATAGCGGCATAACAAAAATAGGTGAAGTTCTGAAAGCTCCTTATAATCTAAATGTAGGAGCTGATACCTGTACACGTTCCATTGTAGCAATAGTATATGATACAAAAGGACTGGCCACAACATCTTTGCCCATTACGCTGTGCAAGTCGCTGGTAGCGCATAAGTATCAGGTTAATAAGGGATCATGGCTCACGGGAACAAGCGCAACAGTACATGAAGGCGATACTATTAAATTTAGCCCACAACCATCCACTATATCTTCCGGATGGTCGTGGCAAGGACCTGGCAATTATACCGCTTCAACCCGTGCCATCCAGCTTTTTAATGTCTCGTCAGCACAAGCCGGGGTATACATTGCGACATTGTCGGATGGTTCGGGCTGTTCTGCTAACGCAAACTTTACACTAACAGTAACGAGCACCAAGAAGTATACACTTACCACTACGGCCACACCAACTGCCGGGGGGACTATAACCGGCGCAGGAAATTATAAAGACGGCACCGTGGTAACGGTTAACGCTACACCAGCCACAGGTTATATCTTTACAGGGTGGAGTGGTGATGCTACGGGTAAATCTACTTCTGTATCAGTAACGATGGATGGTAATAAATCTGTTACTGCTACTTTCAAAGCTGTCTATACGCTTAGTACTTCAGCTAGTCCCGCTGCCGGGGGAACAGTGAGTGGTGCCGGGAGCTATAATTCCGGAGATGTGGTAACGGTTAAAGCTACACCAGCTGCGGGCTATATCTTTACGGGTTGGAGTGGTGATGCTACGGGTACATCTACTTCAATAGGTATAACAATGGATGGTAATAAATCTGTTACTGCTACTTTCAAAGCTGTCTATACGCTTAGTACTTCAGCCAGTCCTGCAGCCGGGGGAACAGTGAGTGGTGCCGGGAGCTATAATTCCGGAGATGTGGTAACGGTTAAAGCTACACCAGCCACAGGTTATATCTTTACGGGTTGGAGTGGTGATGCTACGGGTACATCTACTTCAATAGCTATAACAATGGATGGTAATAAATCTGTTACTGCTACTTTCAAAGCTGTCTATACGCTTAGTACTTCAGCCAGTCCTGCAGCCGGGGGAACAGTGAGTGGTGCCGGGAGCTATAATTCCGGAGATGTGGTAACGGTTAAAGCTACACCAGCTGCGGGCTATATCTTTACGGGTTGGAGTGGTGATGCATCTGGTACATCTACTTCAATAGCTATAACGATGGATGGTAATAAATCAGTTACTGCGAATTTCCAGGTAAAAGCTCCGGATAAATATACGCTTGCTACTACTACTTTGCCTGCAGCTGGCGGTACTGTGATTGGTGCAGGAAGCTATAATTCCGGCGATGTTGTTACTGTGAAGGCCACACCAGCTACGGGCTATATCTTTACGGGTTGGAGCGGTGATGTTACAGGCACATCTTCGTCTGTATCAATAACGATGGATGGTAATAAATCTGTTACCGCGAACTTCCAATTAATCAAGTACACGCTTGCTGCTGTCGCTACGCCAACTGCTGGCGGTACAGCGAGTGGTGCCGGGAGCTATAATTCTGGAGATGTAGTAACGGTAAAGGCCACACCTGCAGCGGGCTATGTCTTTATAGGTTGGAGTGGTGATGCTACGGGTACATCTACTTCAATAGCTATAACAATGGATGGTAATAAATCCGTTACTGCGAATTTCCAGGTAAAAGCTCCGGATAAATATACGCTTGCTACTACTACTTTGCCTGCAGCTGGCGGTACTGTGATTGGTGCAGGAAGCTATAATTCCGGCGATGTTGTTACTGTGAAGGCCACACCAGCTACGGGCTATATCTTTACGGGGTGGAGCGGTGATGTTACAGGCACATCTTCGTCTGTATCAATAACGATGGATGGTAATAAATCAGTTACCGCGAACTTCCAATTAATCAAGTACACGCTTGCTGCTGTCGCTACACCAACTGCTGGCGGTACCGTTAGTGGTGCAGGAAGCTATAATTCAGGCGATGTTGTTACTGTAAAGGCTACACCAGCTACAGGTTATATCTTTACGGGTTGGAGTGGTGATGTTACTGGCACATCTACTTCTATAGCCATAACGATGGATGGTAATAAATCAGTTACTGCGAATTTCCGGGTAAAAGCTCCTGATAAATATACTCTTACTACTGCGGCTTTGCCTTCTGCTGGTGGAGCAGTGAGTGGTGCCGGGAGCTATAATTCTGGAGATGTAGTAATGGTTAAAGCTACACCAGCTACAGGTTATATCTTTACGGGTTGGAGTGGTGATGCCACGGGTACATCTACTTCTGTAACAATAACGATGGATGGTAGCAAATCCGTTACAGCTAACTTTCAATTAAAAGCTCCTGATAAATATACTCTTACTACTGCGGCTTCGCCCGCTGCCGGGGGAACAGTGAGTGGTGCCGGGAGCTATAATTCCGGAGATGTAGTAATGGTTAAAGCTACACCAGCTACAGGTTATATCTTTACGGGTTGGAGTGGTGATGCCACGGGTACATCTACTTCGGTAACAATAACGATGGATGGTAGCAAATCCGTTACAGCTAACTTTCAATTAAAAGCTCCTGATAAATATACTCTTACTACTGCGGCTTCGCCTTCTGCTGGTGGAACAGTGAGTGGTGCCGGGAGCTATAATTCCGGAGATGTAGTAATGGTTAAAGCTACACCAGCTACAGGTTATATCTTTACGGGTTGGAGTGGTGATGCCACGGGTACATCTACTTCTGTATCAATAATGATGGATGATGGCAAATCCGTTATTGCTAATTTTCAATTGAAAGCTCCTGATAAATATACTCTTACTGCCACAGCTTCGCCTGTTGAAGGTGGTGCTGTGAACGGAGCCGAAAATTATGATGCCGGAGCAACGGTAACTATTACTGTTACACCTGCAACGGGATACATCTTTACCGGCTGGAGCGGGGATATAGTGGATACTTCCCCTGAGGTAACCCTAGTCATGAGCAGTGATAAAACTGTTACTGCCAACTTTGAGGTGCAAACGAAAGAGAGCGTTACAGTGAAACCACGAAAATTATTTTCGCCTGATAACCGCGGTGATGCGAGCACAGAAACCTGGGAAATTGAAAACGCTTATCTGCTTGACGGTGCTGAAATTGTTATCTACAACCGACAAGGTCAAAAGGTATACGCTTCCATCGGGTATAACACTCCATGGGATGGAACATCCGGAGGAAGACCGCTTCCTGACGGTGCGTACTTTTATACCATTGTATATCCTGATCATAGAAAACAAACAGGAAGCGTTACTATTGCGAGATTGAAGTAAGAGAAGCAAGACGTAAGGAGCAAGAATGTTCTTCTTGCTCCTTACTACTCGCGGTTCAGGGTTCGTGGCTCGAAGCTGTTTTGTATATTAGCGCCTCAACTACAAACAACGGATCATGAAATTCGGAACGAAAGCAGTACACGCAGGCGTGGAGCCTGATCCATCAACCGGGGCCATCATGACCCCTATCTATCAAACATCAACCTATGTGCAGGAATCTCCTGCCAAACATAAAGGATACGCTTACGCGCGCGGAGCAAACCCCACGCGTAATTCTCTGCAGAAAAGTCTGGCGGCATTGGAGAATGGGAAGTATGGCATCTGCTTTTCATCCGGCATGGGCGCTACAGATGCAGTGATAAAATTATTGAACCCGGGCGATGAAGTGATCACCAGCAACGACTTGTATGGTGGTTCATACCGGATGTTCAAGCGTGTGTTTGAAAAGTATGGTATCAAATTTCATTTCATTGATCTTACCAACGCGGCTAATATCAACACGGTAATCAATGCTAAAACAAAACTGCTATGGATTGAGACACCTACCAATCCGCTGATGAACATTGTTGACATCGAAGCATGTGTAGCCATCGCGAAGAAGAACGATGTTATTGTAGCGGTAGATAATACGTTTGCTTCTCCTTATCTGCAGAATCCATTGGATCTGGGCGCAGATATAGTGATGCATTCTGTTACCAAATACCTGGGGGGCCACTCCGATGTGGTGATGGGAGCTTTGGTATTGAACGATGAAAAGTTATACCAGGAACTTCACTTTATCATGAACTCGTGTGGTGCCGTACCCGGACCGCAGGATTCTTTTCTTGTGCTGCGCGGTATAAAAACACTGCACCTTCGTATGGAGCGCCATTGTATCAACGGAAGAAAGATAGCTGAGTATCTTAAGAGCCATCCTAAAATTGGTAAAGTATACTGGCCGGGCTTTACAGATCATCCGAATCATGCCATTGCTAAAAAGCAGATGAGAGATTTTGGTGGCATGCTTTCGTTTACCCTGAAAGATGATAGCATTGAAAAAGCAACTCAATTGATGGAAAGTGTTGAACTGTTTGCACTGGCAGAATCATTGGGCGGGGTAGAGTCCCTGATCAATCACCCGGCTTCGATGACGCACGCGAGTATACCGAAAGAAGAACGTTTGAAAAGCGGTCTTGTGGATTCACTTATTCGCCTGAGCATTGGTGTGGAGGATGCCGAAGATTTACTGGCCGACCTGGAGCAGGCACTGAATAAAGTATAACGATATTTACTATAGATCGAATAATAAAAGAAGCTGCCTTTCCGGCAGCTTCTTTATTTTATAACCAACCTCAAACCTATACCTACATCTTTACCAGGCGCGTGGTCTTGCCTGTGCATCATGTTTGTTATGGCGTAATGATCGGTTAGCACGGTTCTGTTCACGATGAATGCGGGTGCGCTCGCGGCAGGTTACGGTACCATCGGCCTTGGCTCTGCGTTCCATGCGATGAATATGGCGCTGGTCGTGTACGGCATGTGCCGTTTCTCTGCGGGTAAGCTCACCACTGGCAACTCCCTGACGAATGCGATGGCGTTGATTTTCCTGGCGTTGATCGATATGTGGTGTAGAAGTCTGCGCCTGTGCTATACCTGCAAAAGTCATCAGCAGTAATGCTATAATTGTGTGTTTCATATCCCTTGTTTGTTAAATCTGATGCTTAGACAGACACCAATCGTAAAGGTTTAATGGTTCAACTAAAAAATATAGGGTTGTCAATTACGCAGGAGCCCCTTATCTTGAGCCTTAATTTTATATACAAGCAGTAAGCGTGAAGAGACTTCCACTGTTAATTACCATCGGAATAGTGCTCGTAACGGTCGGGGGCTATTTTATCTACGAGCGATTACTCGTTTCCAAAAATACATCGCCCTGGGAACTGGTACCTGAGTCTACCATTTTTGTTTACGAAGCCAACAACTGCCAGGCCTGTGTGCAGCAAATGCAACAGACCTCGTTATGGTCGGTTTTTCGTAAGGCTGCATTTTACCAGAAGTCTGCTGATTCGCTCAAGATGCTTTTTGATTTCATCGAGTCGCAGCCACGCAACTTACTCGTGTCGGCACATCAGACGCGTAAAGATGATTTTGATTTTGTATTCTATGTTCCGCTATATCAATCCAAGATCAAGAACCTGTTACTCGAGCAATGGGGTAAATTAAAAACCGATGAACGCGAGTTTAACGGTGTGCAGATCCATGAGCTGAGTTCAAAAGGACAAATGTTTTCGTGGGCGGAGGTAGATGATATATGGGTTGGAAGTTTTACTCCGTTCCTGCTGGAAGACGTGATCCGTACCTATACCGGTGATGGTTCTACTTTTAAAAACCAGATATCATCGGTATACCAGATGCCGCATGTTAAAGAAGATGCTGGCAATCTATATGTCAATATCAAGAACTTCGGTAACTGGATCGGTTCATTTGCCGATGTACCTACCGATTTTGTTCAGCAGGTTGGACACTCGTCTCTGCTCGATATCAAGGCCGATGCAAAGGCCTTAACGTTTAACGGTTTCAGTATGGACAGTGCCAGCCAGGGATATATACTCTCGGTTTTTAATAACCAGGTGCCGGTTCCGTTTAACATGAAGAACTATATTTCATCGCGATCTATTATGGTAACGAGTTATGGTATCAGCGATGGTGCAAAGCTGGGCGAGTCACTCAAGGTCTATACGGATAAAAAGAAACCATCGCTTCAGGATTCGATCGCTCAATTGGAAACGTTAACCGGTGTGCAGGTGCAAAGCCTGTACAAAACTTTGGGTAAAGAAGTTAGCGTTTGTTACCTCGAAGGACGAGAAGGTAATCTTTCCAAAATCATGCTGGTGGAAACCACGAAAGCCGATGAATGGGTAAATGCATTTAATACCATTGCGCAGAAGACCAGTGTTGATACTGTTTTCTATGAGCGCTTCTCAGACTATGACTTGCGTGAGATACCGCTGCGTGCTTTCCCTGAAAAATTATTCTGGCCATTACTCTCCGGTTTTTCTTCAAGCTATTATACTACACTCGGCAATACGGTAATTATAGGTGAAGATGTAGACGAACTAAAGAATTTCCTGGATGATATCGATAAGGAAGAAACATGGGGAAAATCGGTGGCGCAGAATCAGTTTCTTGAGACAACGCTGCTGGAGGCAAACCTCAGTATCTATATCAATACGCCTCTTGCATGGAATATGGTGGCAGCATCGCTATACCCGAAGTGGAAACAATTTGTAGAGGAGAATCAGGGATTACTACAGTCGCTGGAGATGGGCGCTATACAGATGAGTCACCTCAACAACAGTTACTATACCAACATTACATGGGCAGCCGGCGAGGCTGGTACTGGTGGCGTGCTGGCAGAAGGTAAACAGGACGAGAAACGCGATAAACTCATCACTACATTCAGTGAGGGTATATATAAATTCTTTGTAATCCGGAATCATTTCACCAAACAGGAGGATGTACTGGTGCAGGATTCAACCCGTGCGATCAGCCTCGTGTCAGCGGATGGAAAAGTACAATGGAAGGTCGATCTCGATAATTATATAGCAGGTGATGTGGCCCAGATCGATTACCTGAAGAATGGTAAGCTTCAGTTTTTCTTTGCTACACCGGGCAAGCTCCACGTGATAGACCGCCTCGGTAATTATGTAAAACCCTTCCCGGTAAATATAGCGGAGAAGGATATCGAGTTTATCAGCGTAGTAGATTACGATCATAGTAAAAATTACCGTTTCCTGGTGTCTGGTAAATCCGGTAAACTTTGGATGTATGATAAAGGCGGAGAGAACCTGGATGGCTGGAAACCGAAGTCAGTAGAGGGCAGTTTGTTTGCCCCGGCACAACATCATCGCCTGCGTGGTAAAGACTATATTGTTGCCATTCGCGAAGATGGCGTGGTAAACCTGATGAACCGCAGAGGCGAAAGTCTGAAGAACTTCCCGTTGAATCTCGATGCGCGTCCTGTGGGTGGCTATGCAATTGAAAGCGGTAATGATGCTGCATCAACGAATATTGTCATTGTCTCACGCGATGGTTTCCGGATTAAATTCAATGTAGAAGGTAAAGTGGTGAGTCGTGAGTCGCTGATCAAGACAGTGCCTGAAGCACGCTTTAGTCTGGTGGAAGAAGAGAAAGGTAAAACATACCTCGTAATCCGACAGGAGCCACGACAGCTAACCGTAATGAACAGCGATCTGAAAGAAATTTTCGGAAGCGATTTTATCGGTAACAATCCGGCAGAACTGCGCTACTATGATTTTGGAAGCGGCAAGGTATATATTACAGTTACCGACAGAAGTCAGGATCTCACTTTTATATATGACGGACAAGGTAAATTAATTACCGCTATTCCGCTGGAGAGCAGCGCTGTATTGGTGCGCCCGTCCGGGCAGAGCCTGAAAGTATATAGCGGTCTTGGGCGTTCGCTTACGCTGCAGCCATTATAGGCCTGTAGTGCGGGGATGCTTTGTAGCATTTGTATTTTTGTTTGTACCTTCATAGCATAAACACCTTCCATGGAAGCGCAGAATCGGATCGTGGTCTTTCAGCAATTCAATAATGCTATCGAAGCGAATATAGTAAAGACCAAGCTGGATGCTTACGGTATACCGTGTTTCCTGACGGAGGAAAATCTTGCGAATCTATACCCAGGCCAGCAGCACGCATTTTTCCAGGTACGTCTTCATCTGTTTGAAACAGATGTTTCCGAAGCACATCAAATCGTTGGTGAAGCAAACTTTGTGATCGAAGACGGATCAACCCTGGTATGCCCGCAATGCCAGTCGCGCAGTATAGAGCGCGACTTTCCGCGAAAACTTAACGATCAATTTTTAGCGGGTCTGAATATACTGTTCTTCGGAATATTCTTTCCTGACCGCAAAGTGAACCGATGTGCGGATTGTCAGCATGAATTTTAGGTTGAGTGTCATCGCTACGCTTGTAAATCGTTCGATCCATCATTACTTTAGTAGCTAGAATTTACTGAAACTATGTCTGTTAAAACGATTGTAGGAATTATGGGGCCCGGTGAAAATGCCACTCCGGAAGATAACGAAATGGCATTTGAGCTTGGCCGCGCCATCGCTAAAAATGGCTGGGTGGTTTTAACAGGCGGCCGCAGCTTTGGTGTGATGGATGCAGCCATGAAAGGTGCACGTGATGCCGGTGGGCTCACTATTGGTGTGCTGCCGGACAGCAACGATCGTAACTCTTCCGAGAATGCCCAGATCAGAATTGTTACCGGTATGGGTAGTGCACGCAACCTGATCAACGTGTTGTCAAGCAACATCATTGTGGTGTTGGGTATGGCAGCGGGCACAGCATCAGAAGTAGCGCTGGCGGTGAAGTCTAACAAAAAAGTTATACTCCTGAATCAGGACGAGATCACCATCCGATTCTTTAAAAATATAGGCACATATCGTGTCATGGTTGCCAAAACTGTTGACGAGGTTGTCTTCCAGATTAAAGATTACCTGGCGGTACACAAAGCCGGGTTAACTACACACGAATAATTCCTTTTACAAGGCTATAAAAAAAAGAAGGAGGCTCTCCAGGGAGCCTCCCAAGATTCTTTCTTCTTTACCTTCGCCAGTATTACCTGGAATCAGGCTGTAAGAGTATATTCTCAGCTTTTTATCCAAGATTCGCATCTCAGTTAAAGGAAGCACCCCTAAAGACGAAAGAAATCTGTTGTCTGTAATCATTAAAATATAGTACCAGTCCACAGTCTGTTTTTCTATTGCATGCTGTTGTAGCATCGCGAGAAATGAATTTCTCATAGTGTGTAACGGGTTTCATACTTTGAGTATACGGTCCTGTATCTATATAAACAAAGAAAGGGCTCGTGGGAGCCCTTCTTGATCTTCTCCTGCTTTTTATTCAAATTCCAGTGTCAGTGAAAAATGAAAAAGGCTGATGGAGATAATCGGTATACTTTAGTTTTATAGGCTATATTTTTCTTCTGCCTACATTTTCTTTCAATCCATTTATACCTTGCGAAGCTTCTGCGGCAGCGTCTTCAGCTTCTTCTGTTACGCGGTCTTTTATCTCCGCGAGGTAACTCTTCCCTTTGCCCATCCATTGCGAAATTTCGTCCAGCCAATCGTCAGTGGTCTTCTTGATATTCTTGCGAAGGTCTTCTCCCTTTTCAGGTGCAATGAGCATGCCGACAATGACGCCTGCGGCTGCAGCGCCCAAAATGCCGATAACTACTTTTGATGTTGAATTCATGGTCGTTAAAAATTTAAAGTGGTAATTATATACTTTGTTTACACGCTTTCACTTTGTTAAGGTGGGCGCGTAAGTCTGGTAATTTCTGATCAATTAATATTTTCAGATCAGCGTCTTTTGTTTTCTCAAGCCGCGATTCAAATTCACGGATGTTCTCTTCATGTTGATCAACCATCGCCTTGCACCACTCGCGATTGAATTCCTTAACATCGTCTTCTTTGGTAAGGTCTTCAATCTTTCGCTTCGCATCATCTTCTTCTTCACTGGGCACTGTAATGGCTTTCAGGCTGGCAAAAGTTTGCAGCTCTTCCAGCATTTTACTGTGTTCTTTCTCCAGTAGTTGGGCTACTTCTTTGATCTGTGTATTGTCTGATTTTTGCGCGGCCAGTTTTGCCAAAGTTATTTCAGCATAATTGGCGGCTACAGTCTCCGCTACAAAGTCAGCATCGTTCTCTTCTTTCTGATCGCTGAATTTTTCTTCGTTAGCTTCTGAGGCAATTTCATTTGTATCGGTAGATTCTTTTTTGCCACACGAAACGGCCATCATCCCGGCAAACACAAATGGTATAATTCTATGAACAACTTTCATCGCTTGCTGAATTAAATAGATATAGATCAATGTGTGTGCGCGTACTGATCGCGATAATTCTTGATCTTGTCGTGCGATTGCTTGATGGAACTGCGCTGACTCTCTACAAGAGTTCTTACGCCAACCGGCCACTCAAAGTTTTCGCTTAGTGCATCTTTGTAAGATTCAAGTGCGCGATCTTCGCCAAATTCACATAGCTGCAGGGCAGCCAGTACATCGTCTGTTGAAAATGTACTCTTTACATCCATCCACGCGCGGTATACATCGCCTGCTGCAGTTGTATCTTTCGCGGGAGTTCCTCCAAGACGCACTACAGCATCTGCTAAACTGCTTTTATACGATCGGCTGTCTTCAGCCATTTTTGAAAAGAGTGATTTAACTTCAAAGTCTGTAGTATCCTTGATCTCATCAGCCGCCTTTTGATATCCCTTTATACGATCAAGATTCGTGCGGATCAGGTCATTCAGTATACTGGTGACCCTTTCATTTTCATTCGTTTTCATAATTACAATTTTTTTAAGTACGATAACGGCCAGCACTTGCCGGCTTGCGATGAACGGTTCAAAAAAACATGCCATTACTATGCTAAATGAATACCCGAATATACTTTGGTTTTTGAGTAGGGTATGCCACAGCAAACTATATGCACGTTTAAACACTGTGAATAAATCCCACAAGTAGTAGAATGATTTTGAGGTGAAATGGGGAACGAGCATGTGTGAGGCAGCTGCGAATGCTATACTATATTTTATGTCGCATCCAGGTTCCTGCATGCGCTTCGCGACACAGTTTGTGGTACAATATACTCCGGTGCGTGAGGAATATTTTTCTCATCTGTGGCTCCAGGCATACGCGTACTATACCGAGAAACTAAAAGGCATAAATATTTTTACGCCTTCCTGAGAATTGAAATACTAAACTAAAATGTTATGATACCGGATAAGATTTTGTATACAGATGGACACGATGTAACGGTAACGGACTCTACGTTCCAGGTTAAAAATACATCGTATAGTTTGCGAGGAATTATCAAGCACGGGCTTCTTATTGTGAGGCCTCAGCGACTGCCCGGCATTTTGTTAATGCTCGCAGGTATAATTCTGACGTTCTGCGGATTCATGAATTTGTTTCCGATAAACGCATTCGGTGATATACGCTCCAATGGCGAGTATATTGACGCGAATGTTATTATGATGTGGGCTGGCGGCGCACTGTTCCTTATCGGTTTACTTATTATTGCACTGATCCGCGAACGCTATGCCGTACGTATTGCTACAGCAGAAGGTGAGAAAAATGCAGTGGTGAGCTATCGTAAAGAATATATAGCGCAGATTGTAAATGCATTGAACGAAGCGTTGCGATTTGCACGGCCCGGCTCCGGGCATTCATTTGTTGCTGTTAAAGATTAGCAAGCGAAGTATATTAGGTCTGTCCCGCACGTTATAGCGGGACAGATTTTTTTTGACTATAGTTTAATGCCGATCTGTTGAGTATATGGTAAGATTCATTACAGCTTCACTCATTATTCTTTTTGCGTATACCGCGTGGTGTCAGCCGGAGCCGAAGGAGCCACTGGGTTTGGCATTGGAGAATTTCAAATATCCGTTTCCGGTTCAATACTTGAAACTTCGTGTTCAGGGACAGGATGTAATAATGGCTTATATGGATGTAAAGCCGGTAGCCAACGCTAACGACAAAACTGTTTTATTACTGCACGGAAAGAATTTTTTCGGTGCCTATTGGGAACGCACCATTCGGTTTTTAGCGGGACAAGGATATCGTGTTATCGTTCCGGATCAGATCGGTTTCGGTAAATCTTCCAAAGCATCTATAATATATTCGTTTCAGCTTCTGGCAGAACAAACCAAGCATTTGCTCGACTCGCTTTCCATTTCAACCGTAGCGGTTGTAGGACACTCGATGGGCGGTATGCTGGCAACGCGGTTTACCTTAATGTACCCGGGAATGGTAAGTCATTTGATACTGGAGAACCCCATCGGACTTGAAGACTATAAAGTAAAGGTGCCGTATAGTTCTATCGAGAAAGAATATGAGAAGGAACTTAAAAAGACAGAAGCAGGCATACATAAATATCACGAAGCTTATTATGTAGTATGGAAACTTGAATACGAACCTTACGTACAAGTTCAATACCGCTGGACATTAAGTGCTGAGTATAATCGGCTGGCCTGGGTAAATGCACTCACCAGTCACATGATTTATACGCAACCCGTTGTATATGAATTTCAGAATATAAAGAGACCAACGTTGCTGATTATTGGCCAGGCTGATCGTACTTCACCGGGTAAAGAAGCACTGTCGGAAGAAGAACGAAAAACCGTAGGACAGTATCCGGCTCTGGGCAGAAAAGTAGCTGAGTCGATTACCGGTGCACATCTTATCGAGTTTGAAAATGTTGGTCATATACCACACTTGGAGAGTGCCGAACGATTCCAGCAGGCATTAAAAGATTTTATAGCGCAATAACCAAATGACATGTACGATCTGAAAGAAATTGCCGTCATCAAAGACTATATGTTGAAGAGCAACCAGACGGTAGCCGTAGCAGAAAGTGTTACGGCAGGTCATATACAGGCTGCCTTGTCGCAGGCAGAGTTTGCGCTTCAGTTTTTTCAGGGTGGTATTACAGCCTATAATTTAGCACAGAAGTATAAACATTTGCAGGTAGAGCCAATCCATGCACAACAATGTAATTGTGTGTCGGAGAAAGTAGTGATGGAGATGGCGGATAATGTATGCACACTTTTTAAAAGCGATTGGGGTATAGCTATAACGGGCTACGCAACACCAACGCCTGAGTTTTCGGTGGAGGAACCTTTTGCATTCTTTTCCTTTTCATTTCGCGGTAAAAACCTGGAAGTAAAACGCATCCACACATCCATAAATAATTCGTGGGAAGTTCAGCGTTTCTTTACAGAAGAAGTTATCAAAGAGTTTGCGTCATTGATCGTGTGAGCATACGTTTCAGGCAAAGTATATAATAAAAAGCATCCCGGTTATTTCAGCCGGGATGCTTTTTGCTTTTCAACGCGCTATATATACTAGCGCATCTCCGCTGTACTTGTTTTTCGGGAAGTGCCCGAAGTTGTTGTGCTTACGGAAGAAGAAGCATTGCCTTTATTCGAATTTTCAAAAATGCCTTCTGAAGATTTTACCCGAATTCGGTTCTCAACATTCTGAACACCGGAAACTCGTTCCGCTAAATCTTCAGCCCTGCGTTTGTCCATGCGGTCGTTTACAGAACCAATCAATGTGACTTCTCCATTGGCAACAACGATCTCAACCTCCGTAGCATCTATATAGGGATCGTCACCGAGGCGATCGCTGATGTCTTCTTTGATGCGTTCATCAGAACGTTTATAGCCTTTCGGTCCTTTGCCGCGATGCTGGCCGCTTCTCAGGCGATCCTGTTCGCGTCTGCGTTCAGCATCATCATCACCAAACCATGATGAAACCTCATCGCGACTTTTGTCCCACCAGCTGCGATCTTCATCCTGGTCGTCATCCTCAGATCGATAGCGATTATAGTTTCTATTATACGCACCGTAGTTACCGGAATTATAGCTTGTTCCGCCATAGCCACCATCTTCACGATTTCGCCTGTTGCGGTATATATCACTGTCGTAACTCATGTCATCATCCCAGTTACCGCGATGCTCACGGAAACGATCAGCGTCATAACCACTATTGCCATAACCACCTTCATAGCTTCCCCCACGATAGGTGTTGCGATTGCCATAGTAGTTTGAATCGAAATCTCGATCATATGGTATACGCGAATTTCTGCTTCCTGAATTACCCTGGCGATAGTCGCTGTCTACACGATTATAGCCGTACTGACTATATTGATTTTCCTTGCCGTAGGAAGGGCGCTGATAGCGTGCATTGTCAGGATAATATGATTCATTTCCATAGCGTCTTTCATTCTCATTCCATTCTGAATTTTCAGAGTAGCGACCTGTATGATAGCGATCTCCATAGTTGGAACCACGTGAACTACTTTCTTTGCCTGGCCAGTAGGTACGAGATCCTCTTTGCGCGCGATTGTAGTTTGCCATAAGTTAAAGTATTTTAAAAGTTGATAAATAAATTTCAAATGAAGAAGCGACAAAATCGTGCCTTTAGCGCATGAAGAAGTATGAGCATCGTGTTACTCACACCGTGCGCAGATGTCACAGGAATTACACACCTGAAAGTTTTTCAGACGAAAGAAGTAGACTCAAATATTTTATTGAGTTCTTCCATTACCAGTGGCTTTTCTAAAATGCGAAATGACGAAGCAGTTGTTTTAGGAACATGATATGCACTGATGAGATTAAGTTGTGCTCGCGGATAATTTAATCGTATATACTCTGATTTTCCCCAACCCAGGCCGTCTGGCAGATTGTTGTCGAGAAATATATAGTCCGGATCAACTTCATCAAGGATCTTCATTCCCTCTGCTAACGTAAGCGCATGATATACTTCACAATTTTTTCGCGTGAAAAAACTTTTCATGATAAAACCAAAATCCTGTTCATCATCAATCAGCAAAATTTTCTTGGTCTCCATGTTCTTGCATCCTATAAAACCCTACCAACATCAAATTCGGAACCATTGCAACTTAGGAAAGCAATGTAGAAGTGTATAAATGTGTATTTAACTACTCATCCGCACTTGTTTCTTTCAGTACAGGTAAAAAATGGAATGCTGTAGCACGAGAAGTATTTGTTTGAAATATATACCGGCGGATATGGTATAATAATAGACATGAAAACATAAATACAGCAGGAGGTATACCATGAGCGATGTGAAACAAAAAGTAAAACAATTTTTTCAGGCATACGAAGCCCGCTTTATGCGCGCGCTGCAAGGCGATAATAAAATAGAAGGTGCCGTAGATGATGTTGAAGGAACTGTAAATGCATTTGCAGAACATTTTATTGAAGCGAGTCCTGCCGGAGTGGTGGCCGGTAAGAATGATGATTCGTTTCGGAAAATGATTCCACAGGGAAATGAATTTTACCGAAGCATCGGTACACAACTGATGAAGATACGCGACATTGATGTTGCCGAGTTGAATGAACACCACGTAATGGCTACCGTTGAATGGGACTCGCGCTACAAACGAAAAGACGGAACAGAAATAGCCATCAGTTTTGAAGTAGTTTATTTGTTGCAACACATCGAAGGCGAGCTGAAAATATTTGCCTATATAACAGGAGATGAACAGCAGGCATTGCGCGAAGCGGAGTTGATCTGATGTTTTGAAAAAGAAATGTATATATACTTGCAGGAAGAAAAAAGAGCCGGTCGCTGACCGGCTCTTTGCGTATATATACTTTTGATGAAGCTTACTTCTTCACCACCGTAAACTCCACGCGTCTGTTGTTGGCGCGGCCTGCATCGCTATCATTGGTGTCGATTGGTTTACTTTCGCCATAGCCATGTGCGGTGAGGCGGTAACTTTCAATTCCCTGACTGATGAGATAATCTACCACAGCCTGCGAACGACCTTGTGAAAGATTGGCGTTATAGTCATCCGAACCTTTGTTATCCGTGTGCCCCGCAATTTCAATTTCAACTGTGCTGTTCTGTTTCAGGAAATCAACCACTTTATTAAGTTCTGTAAAAGACTCTTTCTTCAGCGTAGTCTTGTCGAAATCGAAGTATATATTTTTAAGACGCACTGTTACACCAATCTCGATCGGCAACAAGTATAAATCTCGAATGGCGGGAGAGAGTTCTTCACTTTCCAGTTGAACACTATCCGTTGAATTAAGATAACCTTCTGCAGAAGCAGTTATCATATACCAGCCGAGTTTCGGTACTTCTTTTTCATAGCTTCCGCGTGAAGCATCTACTTTGAAGTTTGTCTTGCGATCGTTGCGCAGTGTTATATCCAGTTTAGCCGCAATCTGCTTATCGGTTTTTTTATCGTATACATTACCGCTTACCAGTAATTTTTTAGCTACCGGTTTCAAGAGTATCTCGATAAATATGGTAGTATCTTTTTTGAGTACCGGTAATTTGAATGACTGCTCTTTCGGTATAAAACCTTCCGTACGCGCAGCGATGGTAAACGCCTGCATCTCCGGTGCCTTGGTGTCAAATTTACCTTGTGGGTTTGAACGCAGTGCGATTGGTTCGCGATCGGTAACTTTTATCTCAACGTTAGCCTGTAATGGTTCCTGTGTTTTTTCATTCAACACAACACCGGTTAACTGTACTTTGAATGTCTTCGGTACCAGTTGGTATAGATCGAGCTGTGCACCGTCCATAGCTTTGTTCGCGCGGCTGGTAAATACGTTGCCTGCGTTATCAATAGTAAAGTAGTAGTCTAGTGCACTGGTGTTGATAGGCTTGCCCATGTTAATAGGTTCAGACCAATTCATCCACGTATCATCCAGGCGTGTTGTTCTATATATATCAACACCACCTTGTCTGCCGGGCGATTGTCTTGCACTTGCGAAGTATAGTGTTTTTTGATCCGGTCCTATAAATGGTCCTACATCATCCAGTGTTGTGCTTAGTTTTAATTTCTCGGGTTTAGACCATGATCCGTTAGGCTGAACATGACTTGCGTAGAGATCGCTGTTCGGACTGTTTTCTTTTTCACTAAAATATATGATCATGTGCTTCATGTCGGCCGACATGCTTGCGCCATAAAAGCGACCCTGATTCATCGACTTGAAATCTTTTACATCCAGTTCGCGCAGGGAAGATCCGGTAACAATCGAGAAACCTTTTTCACCTTTGGTTCTTCCGCCTTTAATAAAAAGACTTCCATCCGGAAATACTGTGAACACCTGGTTGGAACGGTGAATGTTGAACGGATTGCGCAAGTGTTCGGCTTTACCCCAAACGCCATTGGCATCTTTCTTCGATACCCAGATGTCCTGTGTATCATCTTTACCCTGTGTGTTCTCCGGGTGGTCCTGAACAAAGAAGTAAAGCGTGTTGCCGTCCGGAGAAATTACCGGAGCAGCTTCGTGGTGAAACGTGTTTACATTCTTGTCCATTTTAACAAGCTCATAACGTTCCATCGGCTGTTGAGCCGTCTGGCCGAACACGCAAAAAGTGAGCAAAGTAAAAACGAGTAAAAGTGGGGTTTTCATGAAGGTTATTAATTAACGTTATTCAGAGTAAAGTTAAGACAATAAGAGCATTCGTAATACACAAAAAAACCGGGCAATTGCCCGGTTTGTCGATAGCCATACCGTTATTTTATAGCTTTATATGTAATTACTTACATTGATTTTACATCCGTATGCTGCCGATGATTTTGAGACCACCCTGCAGCACCACAGCGATAATGATAACCAGTGCGATCGTGTTGAAGATGAACAGACGTTTATGCTTGGCAACCGGATCACTCATACGTTTTGAAGTTGAACGTGCAATGGTTATGAGTACCACAGCGATGAGCATACCGGTGATATGTTCCACTGTCCAATAGCGTGTCATTTTATCACTCATGGTCTGACCGCCGAATTGTACAAACGGACTTACAAAATATAGCGCTAAGCCTGCGAGGAATTGAATGTGCGTAAAGATCAATAAGAAAAGGCTGAGCATGTTGTCTGCTTTTTCAAATGGCTTTTTGTTCATCAAGCCGATCAATGATTTGATGATCACTGCGATCAGTAACAACAATACGAGATAGCGAATGGATGAATGGGTATGTAATAATCCGGTATACATAAGCAGTTTAAATTTGCGTCCAAATTAACACGGCATTTCCAAAGTTCCGAACCTTTGATAACTTCTTTAAAACGGGCAAAACGTTTACCTTTGAGCTTCCTGATCTGCTTTACATGTTAAAATATTTTTTTGCTGTGTGTCTGGCGCTGATGCTGGCCACTGCGTATGCACAACAAGAACGCGTACCCGATACCGTAAAGGTGGGAGCGTATGTAATCAGTGTACACGATATCAACTTTCACGATAAAGAATATACCATTCGGTTCTGGCTGTGGTTTGTGTACGATAATGCTGACTTCGATTTTTCCAAACAACTCGACATTCCCAATGCGAAAGAAATAGAGCCACCCGATATCATTGTTGATAGTGTGGAAGGTAAATCGTGGGCGATCATGAAAATGAAATGTACCATGAAAGAGAAGTGGGATGTACAGGATTTTCCCTTCGACCAGCAACACCTGAAAGTACAGATCGAGAACGCATTGTTTGATAACCGGAGTCTTGTATTTGTGCCCGACCTGAAAGGAAGCCGATTTGATGAAAAGGAAGCGATCGATGGCTGGACGATCAAAAACTTTCAGGTACTAAGCAAGAGTAACGATTATGAGACAGGCTTTGGTGATTCAACGGTGACCGGCCAAGTGTTCTCCACGTTTAACATCGAAATGGATATTGAACGCAATGCCTGGGGATTGTTCATGAAGATCTTCATTGGTATGTATATAGCGTTTCTCATTGCTATAGTAAGTTTTACGCCACATCCTTCCGAGCTGGAACCTCGGTTCGGTTTGCCTGTGGGTGGTTTGTTTGCAGCCGTTGGTAACAAGTATATTATTGATTCCGTATTGCCGGAGTCGTCTACGTTTACCCTGGTAGACACACTGCATGCGTTTACCTTCTTTGCTATTTTTATGACACTGGTAGTTTCTGCCATTGCGCTGAAGTATCATGACAGCGGGCGTACAGAGGCTGCGTTGCGTGTGAACAGAATTGGTTCCAGAATAGTAGTAGTGTCCTATATTTTCGCGAACTTGATCGCAGTTGTATTAGCCTTACGTTGAATAAAACATACGCTATAAAAAATGTATCAGCTGAAGTTGCGCCGATGTTAGTTGTGATGCTAAGAATAAAATTTTTTACGTTCCAAACTTTCTATGGCAACAGTGTAACGGCTTATACGTTTCAGAAGTAAATATTAACTCGTAACTTATACCCTGTCAAACCGCAATATATCCGGTATATGCTACGTTTTGCAAATACCGATACCCTGCTATATGAGTAAACCTGTCCTGAAAGATCTGCCCGAGCTTGTTGCAGCCAATGTTATAACCGAAGAGACTGCACAGCGGATACGAGCCTTCTATCAACAAAAGGAAGAGCATGCACCAAATCGTTTGGTTATAGTCTTCGGTATCCTGGGAGCATTGCTCGTGGGGTTGGGTATTATTCTGATCATCGCTCACAACTGGGATATACTCAGTAAAGTACCCAAGCTTGGTATAGCGTTATTGCCTTTGCTTATCGGGCAGGCGGTTTGTGGTTTTGTGCTGCTTCGTAAATCGGACAGCACGGCATGGCGGGAGGGAGCTGCTACATTTCTTTTCCTGGCGATTGCGGCCAGTATTTCCATCGTAAGCCAGGTATATAATATCGAAGGTACCCTGTACGGCTTTTTGTTTTTGTGGATGATCGTGGCCTTGCCGGTAATCTATGTCATGCGCTCATCGCTGGCTTCGTTACTCTATATGGTGGGTATAACCTGGTATGTATGCGACTTGAGTTATTTTCAATATTCGGATACTATAGCGTGGTGGTATTGGTTATTACTTGCGTTAGTGCTTCCGCGTTACTATATCTTATACAAAGAGCGTATTCAAAGTAATTTCTTCGCGTTTCATTCCTGGTTTATTGCATTATCGGTTACGGTGGTGCTGGGTATGTTCAGTGGTATGCTCCGGGAATTAATCTTGGCGGTATATATCAATGTGTTCTGTGTTTTTATTCTCATCGGGCAGATTGAAAAGATTCGCGAACGCAGGCTTATCAGCAACGGGTTCCTGGTAACAGGAAGCCTCGGGCTAATATCGTTACTACTCTTTATGAGCTTTGAATGGTTCTGGACGGAAGTGTTTAACGATAGTGTATACCGCGTTGCCCTGCAACACGCATATCCGTACTGGGTCACATTTGCTATGGCTGTTATGTTGCTGATCGTGTTAGGAGTGAGACAATCTTTTACATCGATCAATGCCAAGAGTTATGCTTTTGCGGTAGTACTGATATTGATGCTTGTAAGTTATCAACTGCCATTGCTGGCCAGGGTATTGGACAATATACTCTTGTTTGCCTTTGGAGTGTTTACCATTCGCGATGGTGCGAGACAAAATAAACTTAGCCTGCTGAATTACGGTTTGTTAATACTTACGGCATTAATTATCTGTCGCTTCTTCGATCTCGATATGAGTTTTGTAGCACGTGGTTTACTTTTTGTGCTGGTAGGAGCAGGCTTCTTCATTGCCAACATCTGGATGGTTAAAAGACGTAAGCAGGAATTGAACGCATAGCATCATGAAAAAGATTATACTTCCGTTATTTATAGTGATGTGTCTGGTGCAGTGGTATGTGCCTGCCAAAATGATTGTTGATCAGGAAGCCGTTCTCAGTGAAGGCAAGGTATATAAATTCAAGACAGCGCCTGTTGATCCGGCTGATCCGTTTAGGGGTAAATATATAGTGCTCAGTTTTGCCGAGAATCATTTTAAGGTGAAGGACTACAATGAGTGGTTAAATGTTCATGATATATATGTATCACTCACCGACTCGGCAGGCTTTGCGAGAATTCGTAACGTTTCTGTAACCGAGCCGCAGGATGAAGACTATGTAAAGGCACGCGTTGATTTTGTGTCAACGTACGAGCCCTATGCCGTGTGGATCGAATACCCGTTCGATCGTTTTTACCTGGAAGAATCGAAAGCCAGTGAAGCGGAAAAGATATACTGGGAATCGCAACGGAATGATTCAACACAGATTGCCTATGCCGTGGTGAGTGTACGCAATGGCGAGGCAGCGCTGACGGATGTCAGGATCAACGATAGAAGCATTGTGGACATCGTAGCCGAGATTAATCAGGAGCAATCGTCCGATTGACAGGTAAACTCTTCCTTTCGTCAAAAAGGTTGTAAGACAGCATTGGTGCCTTACTGACTTCTGCTATCTTCACTCCCTTAATCCAACTATATACTTGTACAAATACACATCTATGACCCTAAAAAAAGGAATTGTATATGCGTTACTGATCGCATCGGTGGTGGCGTGCTCAGAGAAAAACGGAACTGAACACCCGGACACAGCAACACCAGTCGCTACTGTAATTGAATCTGAAAAATTAAAATTCACGATTGACACATTGACGGATAAATTGGACAACCCGTGGGGAATGGCCTTTTTACCCGATGGAAGAATTCTGGTAACGGAAAAGAAAGGTGAGATCCGAATTATAAAGGATGGTAAATTACTCGATGAGAAAATTGAAAATGTACCGGCCGTATACGATCATGGTCAGGGCGGTTTGTTAGATATAGCCTTGCACCCTGATTATACAACCAATGGCTGGATATATTTAAGTTATGCAAAACCCGGTGAAGGTGGTGGCGGTACAACCATTGCCAGAACTAAACTGAATGGTAATGCCTTTATCGAATTTAAAGAATTATTCTCAGCGCAACCTTTCGTTGACTCTGAAGTACACTTTGGTTCGCGCATTGTGTTTGATGGAAAAGGACATATATTCTTTTCGTCAGGGGAGCGTGGTACTAAAGAGAACGCACAGAACCTTGGCAATCACCTCGGAAAAGTGCTACGCTTAAATGAAGATGGTACTGTCCCAACTGACAATCCATTTGTAAATAAAGCCGGAGCTAAACCTGAAATATGGAGCTACGGACATCGCAATCCTCAGGGGTTGGTATATAACATTACAACGGGTGAGCTATGGGACGTAGAGCACGGTCCGAAAGGTGGTGACGAACTAAATAAAGTTGAAGCTGGTAAAAATTATGGGTGGCCTGTTATTACCTACGGTATAAATTACGATGGCACTCCGATAACCGACATCACCAAGAAAGATGGTATGGAACAACCGGTATGGTATTGGGTTCCCTCCATCGCTACTTGCGGCATGGCCCAAGTTATCAGCGATATATACCCGAACTGGAAAAACAACTTCCTGGTAGGCGCACTGGCACAAACCCATATATCACGTGTAGAAGTTGACAACGGTAAATATGTAAAACACGAAAGACTTCTTGAGAAAGTAGGCCGCGTACGCATGGTAAAGCAAGGACCTGATGGGTACATATATATTGCCACGCAGAGCCCGGGGATGATAGTGAAGATCGTACCTGCGAATTAAACTAGCTGCTAGCTGCCAGATTTGAGCTTCGAGTTTTAAAAAGAGGAGTTACTGAATGAAAAGTAGCTCCTCTTTTTTTGGGCTGCAGGCTTCAGGCTGGTAGCCTCTGGTTGTTACAACTATATTCAATGTAACTGCTACTAACGAATATATATATGTATTTTTTCTTGTCGTAACTCAAAGCTCGCAGCTATTTCAAAGGTCTGCAAGTACGAACTCACTCGCAGCCTTGTCGATTATTTTCAGCTCTTCATCTGTGAGTCTGAATTCAAGTGCTTTTACGTTTTCTTTTACCTGGTTCTCGTCTCGTGCACCCACCAGTACGCAGTCCATGGCAGGTTGGCGCGTTGTCCAGTTGATGACGAGTTGAGATAGCGTTGCTTCGTGTGCATCTGCTATAGGTTTTATTTTCTGTAGCAATGCGTTGGCGCGATTTATATTTTCGGCAGTATAGAATTTGTTGTTCTCGCGTGTATCGCCTTCACCAAATTTATAGCCAGGTTTTATTTTGCCGGAGAGTAAGCCGCGCTGCAGCGGGCTGTAGGGAACTATACTCAATCCTTTTTGCAAGGCTTGGGGTACTACATCTTTTTCGATGCCGCGGTTTATCATGCTATAGGGAACCTGGTTCGAAGCTAGCTTTACAGTCTTAAGAGCTTCATCAACCTGCTCGGTGTTATAGTTACAAACACCGGCTGCGCGTACTTTACCTTGCTCTATCAATTTAGCAACGGCACCCATCGTTTCTCCTATAGGCGTTGTTGCATCCGACCAGTGTATTTGTAACAAGTCGATATAGTCGGTCTTTAATCTTCGTAAACTGTCCTCACATTCTTTAATTACCTTGGCAGCTCCCGAGTAACGGTATACTTTCAGTGGTTTACCTTGATTGTCGGTTGTGTCGAAGAAGAATTCGCCCTGGTCGGTTTCCCAGTTCAAACCATATTTAGTCAGTATCTGGTATTTATCGCGCGGTATACCCTGCAACGCTTTGCCTACGAGTTCTTCACTGCGACCGAAGCCATATACCGGTGCTGTATCAATGGTAGTCATGCCGAGATCATACGAAGCACGTATCGCGCGTAATGCAGCACTCTCTTCGGCTCCTCCCCACATCCATCCGCCAACAGCCCATGCACCAAATGCCATCGGGGTAACTTTTACTGACGAGCTTCCTAGTTTTTTAAATTCCATCTTTTACGTGTTTATGTGTGTATGTTGTTACGTGTTTACGTTACATGCCCATCATGACGAAGGCGCCCCAGTAGTAGGGATCTTTATATTTAGTCATGAGTTGCAGTTGGGCTTGCTTGAAGGCTTTTTGTTTGTTGCCGAGTTTTAGCCAACTGGTATAAAAATTACTCATCAGTTGTTGGGTGGCGGCATCGTCTACTTTCCAGAGACTCATGATCAGTGCATCGGCACCGGCTACCAGAAATGCGCGCTGCAGTCCGTATACTCCTTCACCTGCTTTTACATCACCAAGTCCGGTTTCGCATGCACTTAATACAATCAGGTCGGTTCCTTCTAAATTTAGGTTCATCGCTTCATAAGCAGTAAGTATACCGTTGTCGTTACTGTCCAGGTCTGGCGTTCGTTTACCGCTCACTGTTCCGGATGCTCCTGTTAATAACAAGCCCGAACGAAGTAAAGGATTGTCGTTGGCATTTTCAAGATGTATACCAAAGGCAGCACCACTGCTTTCTATATCTTTCAGAAAATATCCATGCGTGGCAATGTGTACAAGGGTAGGGGCTTTGATTGCTTTCAGGTTCTTCTCAGTGGCAGTCTTTTGTGTATACTGTGTTACCTGGTAGCCTGATGTTTTTAATACTTTGGCTATATTATCAATCTCTACTTTGGTCCCCGGTAATGCTGCTATATCTCCGGCTCCGTAATCCGGAAACCCTAACAATGTAGCATTCTTTTTGGGCGCTTTTGCTTTCTTGCTCTTCAGTGCAATGAGATCTTTAGAGTTACCCAGAATGACGAGGTCATAACGATTGATGATATAATCGGCACCTGGTTTTTTTAGTGTATTGAGGTTGATCTGGTTATAGGCGCCATCAGGAGATATATAGATTAGTCTCTTTCCTTTCAACTCGGGCTCGATACGCGCCCAGTATTGATCGTACGAGTATTCATCGGCTATACGTTGCTGTACTGCGTTACGATAAAATTTAGCATAGCGTGTATCGAGTTGTGTGCCATTGTCTAGCACAATCAGTTTGGGTACTTCCGTTGCTTTCGTTACGACAAGCGCAAGGTAGCGGGCGTCATTCTCAAACTTCTGGTCGTACCTGGCAACGCGTATAATTTCTACGACAGCTTCCGTATCTGTGAGCAGAGCTTTGATCTGATCCACACTTATTTTTTTAGCAGAGTACCCTGAAGAGAAATCGCCTGAGCGTTCGGATAACTTTCTTTCCATCGCATTGGCTGCACGTTCAAGCGAATCGAGATTTATACTCTGTTGTTTTAATTCCTGCTTGGAGTAAGCATATAAACGTGCGAGTGTCTCCTTCTGGTCAAGCCACGTACGGTAATCTTTAATAAGCTGCGCATCTTTACTGGAAAGAATCGCCTGCTTTACTTTATTGGTTGAGTTAAGGAGTAATGCTTTGGTGGCGATCTGGTAATCGTAAAGTGCTTCAATAATGTGTATATTATCCTCACTGCCTTCTATAGCAAAATTATAGAATCGCTGAAACCGTGGCGAGAGTATATCCCAGTACTTGGTTTTCTCTGCTTCGCTCATCGGCGGGAAATACGTGTTGATGAAGTTCAGCGATTTGTCCATTACATCGCGGTACATCATGAACGCACTTTCCCAGGTTTTACGTTTCCAGTAAAGTATAGCCAGGTCTTCCTGCGACTGTACGTATAGCGGGTGATTCTTGCCCAACGTTGTCTCACGAATGGCCAGAGCTTTCTGTAACAACGGATCAGCATCGGTATATTTGGTTTTATAGCGATAAAAGTTACCGAGGTCGCTGATGGCTTTGGCGTATGCCGGGTTTTCTTCGTTGAAGTTGGATTTATAGATAGCGGCCGAACGTTTCAGAAGATCTTCTACTTTATCTTCTTTATTCATGACCATATATAGCGCGGCCTGGTTGTTGAGCATGGCAGCATAGTCAGGACTGTTTTTGCCGAGCCTTTTCTCCATGCCCAGGTATATAGTTTCTGCTTCCGGATATTTACCCATCTGCTGATATAGCAGGGCGAGGTTTGCCAGGAACTTTAAATGATTTCTGGATTTACTGCTTTGAAGTCTTTCAGCAATCGCAATTGCTTCCTTTAGAATTTTCTCAGCTTCTTCAAATCTACCAATAGCCTGAAAGAGCATAGCCTGGTTGTTCAATGCTATAGCATAAGGCATCGCTGCCTGCAGGTTGTTTGCCTTCATAATGCCGAGCGATGCCTCAAAATCGTTCTCTGCTTCGTTGTAGCGTGCGAGATTATACTTTAGCACTCCGTAATTGTTGAGTGATGCCGCCACACTGGTATTGTTGTCGCCATATTTAGTCTTGCGCATGGTGAGCGCTTCCACCGTAAACTCTTCAGCCTGGGTAAAGCGACCCATGGTGGCATATAGTAATCCCTGGTTGGAGATAGTTTTGAGATAACCTATATCTTCTTTCAGACTTGCTTTTTCGTACGCAAGCTTGGCGGCTATAAATTTTTTCTCGGCAAGCGTAAATTTTCCATTGGCATACCATACCTCGCCGGCTTCGCGATGAAAGCGGGCAAGTTCGGCATCCGATAGTTCTTCATTTTTTAAGTATGATGATGTGAGCGATACGGCCGATGTAAAGCGAGCGGCTGTCTCACCTTTTTCTTTTACATCGAACAAGGCAGCATTATCGCTTAACAGAATGGCGTAGTCAAAATCAGAAGAGTCGAACTCGGCACGGGCCCGCTCCATGTCTTTCATGGCGAGGTTAAACAGCTTATCGCGGTTCTCTTTGGTGTTAAGACTTTTACCAACATCGGTAGCCGCTTTCTTCAGGTCTTTCAGAATTTGTGCGTATAGCGGAGTGGTCCAGGAGAGTATAATAAAAATAGCTGCGACAGTAGAGGTTCGCTTCATGGGTATGGGTGTTAATCACTCGAATTTAACTAAAATGAAGTGGCAGGGTTTCAGGAGCCGAAAAGAAAAGTTTGCCCCCATAAGCGTGTAGCCCTATAGATGCAAGGTGCAGCATCTATAGGGCAGAATATATCTTAAAAAGTATCTACTTCACGATAGGCTTTGATGAGTGCGAGTTCACCCTCTTTGCCTGACTTCGCTATACCGTGTTCCATGCCCCACACGCCCCGGTAGCCTTTATCGTAAACATGCTTGAATATGTTCTTATAGTTGATCTCTCCGGTGGTAGGTTCTTTGCGTCCCGGGTTATCACCGATCTGAAAGTATGCGATCTCATCCCAGCAACGATCTATATTGTTAATGATGTTGCCTTCGTTACGCTGCATGTGATAAACATCATATAATATTTTACATGCCGGACTGTTCACCGCTTTGCATAACTCGTAGGTCTGGTCGGAGTAACGCATGAATAACTCCGGAGTATCACTTAGTGGTTCAAGTACCATCACGAGACCATGCGGTTCAAAAATTTCAGCGCCTCTGCGAAGGGCATCTACTACATTGGCCGTTTGTATACCTATAGGAATGTTGCGCTCAAAAAATCCCGGAACAACGGTCATCCATTTGCCATTTACACGCTTGGCTAATTCCACACAAGCCTTGCAGGTCTTTATAAAATTATCTTTGAATTCCTGCTTGCCTGTTGTTAAAGATACTTTCCAGTTGTCGCCACCATCTACAACGAACACGCCCATTACCATGTTAAGCTTGGCTAATGTAGCACCAATCTTATCCTGCTCTTCCTTGGAGCGCTTCAGCATACCGTTGTCTTCAATACTGCGGAAGCCCTGGTCGTACATGAATTTTATCTGATCGACAAAATCTTTACCGGCATGGTTGGCAAACATTCCATCGTGGGGTGCATAGTTACACTTGAATGTTCTTTCAGCTGGTGATAACGATGCGCGATCAGTTGCTGCTCCGGCAAAAGCACTTCCTAATGCTGTGGATGCTACTGCGGTTGTAAGACCATTCTTCAGAAAGTTTCTCCTTTTCATAGGGTGTTGGTTGATGGATTGGAAAATTAGAAAATTGGAAAATTGAAAGATTGTTTTGTCTATAGGTGTTGAGTTTGTTCAATATAAACAATCTCTCCATTTGAAGATTGGAAAATTATAGGATTGGAAGATTGGAAGATTGGAAGATTGGAAGATTGGAAGATTGGAAGATTTATCTTCCCAATAGCCTGTATTTAAATTTTATAATTTTTCAATCTTCCAATAAAAAGAAAAGCCAACCCTATACGAGCTGGCTTCGAAAATATAGTGCAGATCTTCAACTAGATGATCAACATTGCGTCACCGTAGGTGAGGAATTTATACTTTTCTTTTTTGGCAACTCTGTACGCTTCCATGATGAGATCGTATCCACCAAAGGCAGAGGCCATCATTAATAATGTTGACTCTGGCATGTGGAAGTTTGTTACCATCGCATTGCAGATCTTGAAATCGTACGGAGGAAAGATAAATTTATCAGTCCATCCTTCACGTGCTTTCAGGCGGTTCGTTGCTGATACCGCAGACTCCAATGCGCGCATGGTAGTAGTACCAATAGCACATACTCTCTTTTTGTTATCGAGAGCTTTGTTTACCATATCGACAGCTTCATTGCCAACAATGAAGTTTTCGGAATCCATTTTATGCTTGGTGAGATCTTCAACATCTACCGGCCGGAATGTACCCAAGCCGATGTGAAGCGTAACGTAAGTCATGTCGACACCTTTCAACTGAAGACGTTTCAATAACTGACGTGTAAAGTGAAGGCCAGCGGTAGGAGCTGATACAGCACCTTTATTTTTAGCGAAGATTGTCTGGAAGCGATCTTTGTCTTCAGGCTTTACTTTGCGCTTGATATATTTAGGAAGCGGAGTTTCTCCCAATGTTTCTACTACTTTATCGAAAGCAGCAGAGTCACCATCGAAAAGAAAACGAATGGTACGACCGCGAGAAGTTGTGTTGTCTATAACTTCAGCAACCAGGTCGCCATTACCAAAATATAGTTTATTACCCACGCGGATCTTGCGGGCCGGGTCAACCAGTACATCCCACAAGTGCATATCTGCATTGAGTTCGCGCAGCAGGAATACTTCAATCTTTGCACCGGTCTTTTCCTTTCGTCCGTAAAGACGGGCAGGGAACACCATGGTATCATTACCAACCATTACATCGCCATCGTCAAAATAATCAACGATGTCTTTGAATATTTTATGCTCTATTTTACCAGAGTCCTTATGCACAACCATCAAACGTGCTTCGTCACGGTTCTCGGCTGGGTCCAGGGCAATAGAGTTGTTGGGGAGTTCGAATTTAAATTCGGATAACTTCATATTCGTTAATGCAAAGTATGCCCAATAAAGGGTAAATTTTATTTTGGGTTGCAAAAATAAGGCAACAATTGGCTTTTGCGACAAAAGGTGCCGTTTTTTTCAGACTTGTAACAAAAAAGCAAGTTTTTTAGTCTTAAAAAAGTAATTTGTTTGGTATAAAACCGACAAACCCAATCAATCTAACACTGCGTTAATTACCAGTATGTATACTTTACGCCAGATTTTCGAAAGTTTCCGGTTTGCCTGGAGGGCACTGAAGTCCAATATTCTGCGCACAGTGCTGTCGCTGCTGGGCGTAACGATAGGGATTTTTGCCATTATCGCAGTGCTCACGCTGGTGGATTCACTTGAGAAAAATATCAAGGACAGTCTCAATTTTATAGGCACGAACGTAATCTACGTTGATAAATGGCCTTGGCTTGCTGATAATGATGGCGAATATCGCTGGTGGGACTTCTGGAGAAGGCCTAACTCTTCTTATAATGAGTATAAATTTTTACAGGAGAACCTGAAATATAGCAGCTCGATCGCGATTTATGCCGACCGCGGACGCATGACTGTAAAGCGTGACAACAATAGTATAAGCGATGTGCGCCTGGTAGGAGGTAGCGAAGGGTACGACAATATATTTACCGTGAACATTGAACGCGGCCGTTACCTGACCACCGATGAAATTGCCGGAGGCAGAGATGTAGTGATCATCGGGTTTGAAGTCGCGAAAACGCTTTTCCCGAATGATGACCCTATCGGTAAAGTTGTTAAGATAAAGAACCGGAAATTTACTGTGATCGGTACGGTAAAGAAGGAAGGACAGAGTTTTATGGGCACACCGAGTAACGACTATGTTTCCATTGTACCGTATGCTACGTTCCGAAAATTATACCAGACAGGTTCCGGCCGCTGGGATGAGATGGAATCAAGTATAGGTATCCGCGGATTGGAATCAGATATAGGTTTGGTTGAACTCGAAAACGAAGTGCGCGGTATCATGCGTACCCGAAGAGGATTGCGCCCGGCAGATAAAGATAACTTTGCCGTTAACCGGCCCGAAGCACTTGCAAACATCATTGGTAATTTATTTGATGTAGTAGGTATTGCCGGCTGGATTATCGGAGGTTTTTCAATACTTGTAGGAGGATTCGGTATTGCCAACATCATGTTTGTATCGGTAAAAGAGCGAACGAGTGTGATTGGTCTACAGAAATCGCTCGGAGCTAAAAATTACTTTATACTATTCCAGTTCCTGTTTGAAGCGATCTTCCTCAGTCTTATCGGGGGGCTCGCGGGACTTTTCCTGGTATATCTGATAACGTTTATCCCGATGGGGTCACTGATCGTTACGCTCACGTTTAAAAATATAGTATTAGGCTTAACAGTTTCTACCGTGATCGGACTTGTTTCCGGAATTGTACCCGCTGCATTGGCAGCACGCCTTGACCCGGTAATTGCCATTCGTGCCACCTGATATATACGTATATGTAGACGATGGCGGAAGCTGTCGGTATATAAATATAAAAGCCCGTGAGATGCTCGCGGGCTTTTGCTTTAATGTCTCTTATGACTAAGTGTATATTCACTACTCTTTTTCTTCCAGAACTTTAGCGCCTTCTACGCCAGCCAGGTGTTCCTTGATTTTCTTTTCGAGCTCATCCATCAGTTCAGGATTATCTTCGATAAGTTGTTTAACGGCATCACGACCCTGGCCAAGTTTGTTACCGTTGTATGAGAACCAGGAACCGGATTTCTGAACAACGTTAAGTTCTACACCCAGATCGATAATCTCTCCTGACTTAGATATACCGCGACCGTACATGATATCGAACTCCACCACTTTGAACGGAGGTGCTACTTTGTTCTTTACCACTTTTACTTTTACGCGGTTACCGGTAATATCATCAGCAGCTTCTTTGATCTGACCAATTCTGCGAATATCCAGACGAACTGATGCATAGAATTTCAAAGCGTTACCACCCGTAGTTGTTTCAGGGTTACCGAACATTACACCGATCTTCTCGCGTAACTGGTTAATGAAGATACAGGAGCAACCTGTTTTGCTGATGGTACCGGTAAGTTTACGAAGCGCCTGCGACATGAGGCGGGCCTGTAAGCCCATTTTACTTTCACCCATCTCGCCTTCCAATTCACCTTTTGGTACAAGGGCGGCAACCGAGTCAATGACAATGATATCGATAGCCCCTGAGCGGATCAGGTGATCGGCAATTTCAAGAGCCTGCTCACCGTTGTCGGGCTGGGAGATCAAAAGATTCTCGGTGTCAATGCCAAGCTTTTCAGCGTATGATTTATCGAACGCGTGTTCCGCATCAATGAACGCTGCAAGACCACCGCGCTTCTGTGCTTCCGCGATGCAATGCATGGTAAGCGTAGTTTTACCAGACGATTCAGGTCCGTAGATCTCGATAATTCTTCCGCGCGGTATACCACCTATACCCAGCGCAATGTCAAGTCCCAGAGAACCGGTTGAGATAGCAGGGATATCCACCACTTTCTCATCACTCAGTTTCATCACGGTACCTTTACCATACGTTTTTTCCAGTTTGTCAATCGTTAACTGAAGTGCCTTCAGTTTTTCTTTTGCATCGCTCATATTCAGTTGTTTTATTTCTCGTCTGTCAATTAGGCTGGTCTCGTTTTCAGTTTTGAAAGTACAAAGGATCAATCAGAAGTACACTTCAGTAATCAATCATCAACCTAAAAAAGTATTAACTATTTTTATTAGTTTAATTGGGTTTAAAATTACTAATTAAAATAGAGAATCAAAATGAATCTGCTGATATGGAGCAGTTTTTTAGCTTTTTCGGGTTGCCGCCCTGTCCGTTGAATTCCCGTTAACCGCTGTCGGAGCCGCATACAAAGTTGAGGTATACTTTTATCTTGCAGGCTATAGATCGAAGAAATATTTTTTGTTGCATGAAGAGTCGTTTCGGTAAAATCATCAAGCGCGTTTTGTTGGCACTTCTCCTGGTGGTTGCTATTCTCTTGGTCGTATTTTGGGATCTGGTGAGTTATGGTGTGCGGCAGGGATACGGGCAACTGAACATCGTATGGAATGCGCGACCAGTGGAAGAGTTCATGGCCGATCCTTCGTTTCCGGATTCACTCAAAGCAAGACTGAGGCTGATCGATGAAGTAAGAAAGTATGCGATCGATTCACTTGGCCTCAAAGACACCGAGAACTATAAAACACTATACGATCAAAAAGGTAAAGAAGTAATGTGGGTGGTATTGGCGGCTGAACCTTTCAAGCTGAAACCAAAAGAGTGGAAGTTCCCGGTGATTGGTTCTGTTCCCTACAAAGGTTTCTTCAACCAGAAGCTCGCGTTCAATCTGAAAAAAGAGTTGGAAGGGGAAGGTTATGATGTGATCGTTCGTAATCCGGGGGGCTGGTCAACACTCGGTTGGTTTACCGACCCTATACTTAGCAAAATGCTTAGTCGTAGTGAAGGCGATCTCGCGAATCTAATTATACATGAAATGTCGCACGCTACCATCTTTGTAAAAGATAGTGTAGACTTTAATGAGAACCTGGCTACGTTCATTGGCGATCGAGGTGCCGAGAAGTTTCTGATCTATAAATATGGTCGTGATTCGAAAGAGTACACAACCTATATTGATGAAGATAAGGATTACCTGAAGTATGTAGACCACATGCTGCGTGGGGCGCACCTGCTCGATAGTTTATATAGTGGCATGCACGAGAGCGATCCGCTGGAAAAGAAAAAAGAAATAAAGCAGGCTGCGATTCAGAAGATCATTGATAACCTCGATACGCTTTCGCTGGCCCTTACCAAAAATCCTTCGCAGCGATTTAAGGATAAGCTACCCAACAACGCTTACTTCATGAACTTCCGGCAGTATCAATCGAAACAGAATATTTTCGGAGAAGAATGGAGCACCGTTTTTCATGGCGACCTGCGTGCTTACATCCTTCACCTGAGCGAGAAGTATCCTTTTCTCTAACGCCCGAAACCTTTTGCTATTACCGAATTGTTATCCGGGCTTAAGGAATTGTTAAGAAACACTTCCCGGTTTTTAATGGGCTTTTTTATGTATATTTTTGAAGCAAATAGTTGAACCATGGGAAACAAGCAAATGCACAAAGTGCTTGTCGTTGACGATGAAGAACCGATTTTGGAACTTCTGAAGTACAACCTCGAAAAAGGCGGATACGATGTGAAAACTGCGTCTGATGGCTCAAAAGCTGTGGACATTGCTAAAAAGTTTGTACCGGATCTGGTATTGCTTGATATCATGATGCCCAAGATGGATGGCGTAGAAACCTGCCGGTTGCTGCGCGACATCCCTGAACTGCAAAAAACATTTGTTGTATTCCTCACGGCACGCTCCGAAGAATATTCAGAGGTAGCTGCGTTTGATGTGGGTGCAGATGACTATATCACCAAGCCAATCAAGCCGCGTGCACTCATGAGCCGCATCAGTGCGTTGTTCAGAAGAGATTCTAAAAAGTCATCGCCTTCCAGTCTCATTACGATTGGTGAACTTACGATTGACCGCACCAGCTATACTATAAAAGTAAACGAGAAGGAGATCAACCTCCCGAAGAAAGAATTCGAGCTGCTATATTTCCTGGCGCAGAATCCCAATAAAGTATTTAGTCGCGAAGATCTGTTGCAGAACATCTGGGGTTCCGATGTATATGTACTCGCCCGCACGGTAGACGTTCACATTCGTAAAGTGCGCGAAAAGATTGGTGATGACTTTATTACTACAGTGAAAGGTGTAGGGTATAAATTCAGTCTCAACTAGTAGTCGTTATCCGTTAATTGTTATCCGTTATCCGGGAGTTATTCAGAGGTGTTGGTATATCTATGATATACCTGTTATTATTAACTTGATCGGATTTTTGTTGAGTTTTATTCATTCATGCTAATTCTATTAAGGCAGATCGTGTAATTTGGCTTTCGGAATCGACATCGTATGAATATTGAACGCCTGAAGAAAATTCACCGATACTCCGGTATAATACTGGCCACTTTCTTTCTCTTTCATATTGTCAATCATCTTTTCGCATGGGGCGGTCCTGATACGCACATACGCGTTATGAATTTATTCCGCCATGTTTACCGCTTTCCTCCGGTAGAAGTAATTTTGTTGTTGAGCGCGCTTATACAGGTAACTGTTGGTTTAATGCTGGTGTGGCAAAAAGGATTCAGAAAAAATCTATATGATCTTTTGCAGGTTATCAGCGGGCTATACCTTTCGTTTTTCCTACTCTTTCATATTCGTGCCGTATTGCTTGGACGCTATTCCTGGAATGTAGAGACTGATTTTCATTTCGCTGCATGGGGCGTAAAGAACCATCCGGCCGATCTGTTTTTTATACCCTATTACTCGCTTTCCGTACTCTGCGTATTTATACACCTGGCTTGTGTACACCGCCAGAAGATGCTCGCATTAGCTGTAACAAATGCAGGCTTTGCAACCTCACCACTACAGGTAACACGTCAGGCGATTGTAATTATAGCCACCGGCATTGTGGTAACGGCATTAATCCTGGCTGCTTTTATAACAGCATAATGATATATACTAACGATTATAAAATCTCTTGCACAGAGATAACGAAGAAGACACAGACAACAAAAAGGCTTTGCTTACCTTGCGTCTGCATTTATCTACGGATAACGATTAACTAATAACGATTAACGGCTAAACGAACATGGTTTACAGTTCCCGCGGTCTTGCTCTGCTTCTTGCGTTCTGCATTGCCCTGATCACGTCTTTATTTCTTTCGTTGTTCAAAAGTATTGCTGCCAGTGCGTTGCTGGTTGCTTTTGCCATCAGCTTCTCGGTTTCGTACCTGCTTATTTTTACAGTGCTGGAGTTTCTCATCTTTCGTGAGATCAATAAAATATACAAGCTGATGGGTAAGTTGAAAAAGAAAGAACTTGCCAAGATCGACAGACAAAAAACAGCTCCGCTGAACCCGCTCAAAACAATAAATGAAGATATATACTCTTTTGCCGAGTTGAAGCAAAAGGAAATTGATGAACTTAAAAAACTCGAAGCATTCCGCAGAGAGTTTATTGCCGATGTATCGCACGAGCTGAAGACACCGATTTTTGCCGCACAGGGATTTGTGCATACACTCCTTGATGGCGCTGTGAATGATAAAACAGTGCGTACAAAATTTCTGAAGAAAGCCGCGAAGAGTCTGGATGGTCTGGATATGCTCGTTCAAGACTTGCTAACACTCTCGCATATTGAAACCGGTCAGATAAAAATGCATTTTGAGACAATCGATATGCACAAGCTTACCGAAGAAGTGTTTGAACAGTTTGAAGAAAAAGGCGAGAAGCGGAATATAAAATTACGCGTAGAAGGCGCCCATCATAAAGCATTGGTATATGCTGATTGGCAGCGCATCAGCCAGGTGATGACAAACCTGATCAGCAATGCCATCAAACATTCGAACGATGGCTCCGATGTGGTGGTGAGTTTCGACATCAGCAAAAAAAATGTTGTTACCAAGGTGCGCGACTTTGGCGAAGGTATACCGGCTGAACATCAAACCCGCATCTTTGAACGTTTCTACCGTGTCGATAAAAGCCGAAGTCGCGAGAAGGGCGGTACCGGTTTGGGGCTCGCCATCGTGAAACATATCCTTGACGGGCACAATACAAAAGCCGAAGTAGAGAGCGAACCCGGTAAAGGTTCTACTTTTAGTTTTAAATTGCCGCGTGTTAAGCCGGATGCTGCCGAGCATCACCAGGCTGACTAAAACTAAAAGGAATTATCTTGAAGGCTGCCAAAATCAATTTAGAAGAACTTATTCTCTTCGAAGACGAAGATTTTATTCTCATCAATAAACCTCCGTTTGTTGCTACACTTGAAGACCGGAACTCGAAAGTTAACCTGCTCGGATTAGCCCGCGAGTATGTTGATACAGCACAGGTATGTCATCGTCTCGATAAAGATACATCCGGTGTACTGGCGATAGCTAAAAATCCGGAAGCATACCGCCACATGAGTTTGCAGTTTGAAAAACGTGAAGTCACCAAAATATACCATGCCGTTGCGGATGGCATTCATAACTTTAAAGATGAACTGGTTGATCTTCCGATCCTGAAACAGGATGATGGTATAGTAAAAATCAGCAGGCGTGAAGGTAAACAGGCACAAACGTATTTTACTTCTATCAAGTCATACAAGCTGCATACGCTGGTGGAGTGCCGACCGATAACCGGACGAATGCACCAGATCAGAATTCATCTTTCAACGTTGAAGGCTTCTATTACTGGTGATGAACTTTATGGCGGTAAACCATTTTTTCTATCGAGTGTAAAGCGCGGTTTCAATTTAAAGAAGCAAACGGAAGAGCAGCCCATCATGAAACGTATGGCGCTGCATGCGTACTCGCTCACCTTTGCCGATATGAAAGGCAACACGCAAAAAATAGAAGCGCCTTATCCCAAAGATTTGCAGGCACTGGTGAAACAGTTAGAGATTAACAGCTAATATCCGTCATACGTGGTAGCAGGTATAGAGCTATAGCTGCTACCGTAATTCTATTTTATTTCCAGAATAACATCGCCACCAACCGGGTATGCCGTGCAGGTAAGTGTTCTGCCTTTTTCCACTTCGCTATCCACCAGCACTTCGTTGTTCCACATCCATACTTTTCCTTTTATGCATGATGCTGCGCACGTACCACATTGTCCTGATTCGCAGCTGTAGGGTATAGGTATATTCAGCTTTTTAGCATGCTGCAGAATGGTTTCCGGAAACTGCGTTTCAAACGTATATACATTGCCATTCAGTCGTAGCTCTACGGCATGTTTGTCTTGATCAGAAGGTTCATTTTTTTGTATAGGCTTTCGCGTTGCAAAATTTTCTTTACGGATGTTATCGGCAGGTACACCTTCAGTTTGAAGAACGATCGTAGCCATACGCATATACTCATACGGACCGCACAGGTAAAAAAGTGTGTCACGATGATCGGTGCCTGAATATTGCTTCAATAAATCTTCCAATAAGAATTTGCCGAGCCGTGCCCGTGAAAGATTGCGTGACGTACTGAACAGGTACTCGATGGTGAGTTGATCGCTATATTTCTTTTGAAGTTCATTCAGCTCCTTGTAAAATATAGTGTCGTCAGGTTGGCGATTGCTATAAATTAATACCACCTGCAGCGCAGGATACGTTGTTAATACATGCTTGAGTAATGAGTATATCGGAGTGATGCCGCTACCGGCCGCCAGGAAGATCAGTTTCTTATAATTCGCCAGATTTTCCGGTAACGTAAAATGCCCGGACGAACCAATGGTGAGCAAAGTGTCGCCAGGCTTTACCCGATCGATAAACCACCGCGAGTATTCTCCATTCTCAATTCGTTTCAACGTTATGGTGGGAATGGCGTCTATCCCGGGCGTTGTAGAGAACGAGTAACTTCTCCGATCACCGTCATTAGTACCATTCTTGGGAAAGATAAACGTAATGAATTGTCCCGGTGTATAGTGCAAAGGCGAACCATCAGCATACTCCAATTGAAAAGACTTTACATTTTTAGTTTCCTCAACAACATCACGAACAACAATTCTTTTATAAGCTGACGATGTATTCACTACGTTATTATTATTTAAATTCAAGTATAAATTAAGCCACGAATCCTAAAATCTTTCAATCTTAAAATTTTTCCAATCTTCCAATTCCCATGCATTACCAGGAAATCAAGCCGCCCGCAGCACTCCAGCACCTGGTAAGATTTTTCTGGGTGCTCGAATATAACGGAGGTTCTCAATTTCCGGTTCAATATAAATTACTGGCGGAAGGTTTTCCGAGCCTGGTGTTCTTCTTCAAAAATCAATACGGTGCAATTAACGGACAGACTACTGAACATCGCTCGTTTTCAATGACCGGTAATTTTAAAATGATAGGGGTATACCTGTATCCGTATGCGCTGCCGCTGCTGTATAAAATTCCTTCTCACGAATTTACACATCAGCATATACCTTTGGATGAATGGTGTAAAGCAGAGTTCTCTGAACTGCAGGAGCGAATACTGGAAACCGAAACAGATGCTGAAGGAGTTAATATACTATCAGACTACTTGTACCAGAAGAGTATACGGGCTGTAGCAGCAAGCGATAAGTTTCATCAATGTATACTGCACGTGATAGACCAGTTCGGCAATGTGGCGGTTGACCGGCTCGCTCAACACGCAGGTATATCGAATCGTCAGTTGGAAAGAAAGTTCAACGCCTCCGTTGGGGTGTCTCCCAAAGTATATTCGCGGTTAATGCGGTTTCACGCGTCACTACGATTTATAAAGTCCGGCTCGATGAAAACATTGACAGATATAGCCTATGCCGCAGGATATTTCGACCAGTCCCATTTCATTCGTGAGTTCAAAGAATTTTCCGGTCTTTCTCCGGGTGAGTATGTTAGTCTTCCTGTTTACAATCGTGCGGATAATTTTATTCAGCTTTCGTAGCATGTCGTGTTCATACAATCCCCAGCGTTTGTCATGTTATAGCTTCGTGCAGTTAAAACTGTAAAAGCTTATGAAAACAACATCCAACCAAAATCCTGCACCGGCAGGTTACTCACGGGTATGTCCATACCTGATGGTAGCTGACATCGAAGCGCTGCTGATCTTTTTAAAAGACGTGCTTGATGTGGAGATAACTGAAAAACTAACTTCGGCTGATGGAACGGTTCGTCATGCCGAAGTATGTCTCGGTGATTCTGTTATTATGATGGGGAAGGAACAGCCTGGTTATCCTGCCGAAAGTATGATCTACGTTTTTGTTCCCGATGCTGATGCCACATTTAAGAAGGCATTGCAGCACGGTGCAACATCGATTATGGAACCAGGCGATCGGTTCTACGGGTATCGTGAAGGCGGCTTTAGAGATCCTTCCGGAAATCAGTGGTGGGTTGCGCAGGTAATTGAAAACGTGTCGAAAGAAGAGATGGAAAGACGTGCAGCTTCGTACGACTTCAAGCCAGCAAAATAGGGGACATAATGAGCGGATAAATGCTAAAATGTTACCCAATTATGACTTGTGAACAAAAAAAATCCGAAATTGCCGCCTGATAAAGTTTTTGGGAGTTTCTCCAAAGGTCTAATTTTCAATGCTTTACTTTCGATTTTAAATTGTTTTGATTGATTTTAAAGCAATTTCAGAATCATGCTTGCATTTACCAGACAGGCAGTTTACCTTTGTGTCCCTTTTTGAAAGGGGTAGTGTTTTTAATTGAATCTCTAATAATAAAATGGATCATAATAGCTATAAAACACTGAATGCCAATAAGGCTACAGTTGAAAAAGGCTGGGTAATAGTGGACGCAAACGCACAGGTGCTGGGTCGTGTGGCTAGCCAGGTTGCCCACATTATTCGTGGAAAGCATAAGCCAAGCTATACTCCCAATGTGGATTGTGGCGATAACGTAATTGTTATCAACGCGGAAAAAGTAAGAATGACTGGCAAGAAGTGGACTGATCGCGTGATCTTCACACACTCAGGTTACCCAGGCGGTCAGCGCGAGCACACTCCTACTATGATCCGTTCAAAGCATCCTGAGCGCCTCATCGAGCACGCTGTACGCGGCATGCTTCCGAAGAACAGACTCGGACGCGAACTTTTCAGAAGCCTGCATGTTTATGCCGGTAACGAACACCCTCATACTGCTCAACAACCTAAAGAAATAAAGTTCTGATATCATGCAGATCATCAACACCATCGGTAGAAGAAAAACCTCCATTGCCAGAGTTTATGTAAAGCCTGGAAAAGGAGACATTAAAGTGAATGACCGTGATCTGAAGGAGTACTTCCTTTCTGAAATTCACCAGACTACAGTAAAACAACCTCTTTCTACCATTAAGGCAGAAGGCCAGTATGATGTTACTGTAAATGTTGAAGGTGGTGGCGTAAAAGGCCAGGCAGAAGCAGTTCGCCTTGGTATTGCCCGCGCACTGGTTGAGTTCAGTACTGAAAACAAGCCTGCTCTGAAGAAAGAAGGTTTGTTAACCCGCGACTCAAGAATGGTTGAGCGTAAGAAGCCGGGTAGAAGAAAGGCAAGAAGAAGATTCCAGTTTAGCAAGCGTTAATCATAACAAGAGAATGGCTGAAAAATTAACATATCAGGATCTGTTGGATGCAGGTGCACACTTTGGTCACCTCACCCGCAAGTGGAACCCGAAGATGGCTGAGTACATCTTCATGGAAAATAATGGTATCCACCTTATCGACCTGAATAAAACATTAGCATGCTTAGACGAAGCTACTTACGCACTGAAGAACATTGTTCGTTCAGGTCGCAAGATCATGTTCGTAGCAACGAAGAAGCAAGCTAAAGATATCGTATCGGAAGAAGCAAAACGTCTTAACATGCCGTTCGTAACAGAGCGCTGGTTAGGTGGTATGCTTACAAACTTCGCTACGATCCGTAAGTCTTTGAAGAAACTCGCGCAGATCGAGAAGTTGATGAAAGACGAAGCTTTCACCAACCTTGCGAAACGCGAACGCCTCATGGTAACTCGTGAGAAAGCTAAACTTGAAAAATTGTTAGGTGGTATCGCTGATCTGAACAGACTCCCTGCAGCATTGTTCGTGATTGACGTAAAACGTGAGCACATCGCTGTAACAGAAGCTCAAAAACTCAACATCCCGGTTTTTGCGCTGGTAGATACAAACTCAGATCCTTCAGGTGTTGATTTCCCGATTCCTGCCAACGATGATGCTTTCAAATCAATTTCTATCCTGACCAAACATATTGGTAAAGTGATCGAAGAAGGTTTGATGGAGCGTAAGAAAGATAAAGATGACGCTGCGCAGAAGAAGGAAGAAGACGAGAAGAGAAAAGTTGATTCTGCAGTAGAAGAAAGCAAATAATTAAAAGCTGATGTGCCAAGGTGCAAAAAATGCACGCGGTAGTCATAATTAATGCAATGATAATGCACTAAACATCGGCCCAAAGCCGGTGTTTAGTTTTTTTTTAGGGAGTTCAAAAAAATAGATAATCGTAAATACTAAAAATCGTAAATACTATGTCAGCTATTTCAGCACAAGATGTAAACAAGCTCCGCCAGATGACGGGTGCAGGTATGATGGATTGTAAAAAAGCCCTTGCCGAAGCCGAAGGAGATTTTGATAAAGCTATCGAGATATTAAGAAAGAAAGGACAGAAAGTTTCTGCTTCACGTTCTGACAGAGAAGCTAAAGAAGGTTCTGTATTTATCAAAGTTAGCGATGACAAGAAGGAAGCTGTATTGATCGCGCTGAACTGTGAAACGGATTTCGTAGGCAAGAACGAGGAATTTCAGGCACTTGGTAAACTGATCGTAGATACTGCTTTCGCCAGCAAACCTGCTACTAAAGAAGCATTGCTTGCACTGACAGCTGGTGGCCTGACTCTGAATGATAAAATTGTTGAACTCGTAGGTAAGATCGGTGAGAAGATCGAAGTGAGCGAATACATTCACATGAAAGGTGAAGCTATTGTGTCTTACATCCACGCTGGTTCTAAACTTGGTGTACTTGTATCACTGAAAGGTGTTAATGGTGTAGATGTTACTGAAGCTGGTAAAGATGTAGGTATGCAGATTGCAGCCATGAACCCGGTAGCAGTTGATGAAAAATCTGTAGATCAGTCGATCATTGATAAAGAACTTGAAATTGCTAAAGCTCAGATTTTGGCAGAAGGTAAACCTGAGAATATGGTTGATAAAATCGCTCAGGGTAAACTTCAGAAGTTCTTCAAGGAAACTACATTGTTGCACCAGCTTTTCGTAAAAGATAACTCGAAGACTGTAGCTCAGTACCTGGATAGCGTTACAAAAGGTTTGACAGTGGTTGAATTCAAGCGCGTAACAATCGCTTAAGATCATAACTAACTTTTTTCAGAAAGAGCCATTCGGATATACCGGATGGCTCTTTTTTTTTCATGTTTATGACTCGTATGTATTCATTCTTTTTATGTCTGGTGTGTCTGATGCTTACAGGTTGTGGGTATTTTTATTCAGGTACCTGGGAAGACGATGATGATAACTGGGAGCGAGCGTACGGGTATGAAAAACCTGATGACATCGATGTTGTGCATTCGTGGTATTGGCGATCGCCTCACTTTACAGTGGAGTACGAGCTATATATGGAGACTACATTGAATAAAAATATACTTCAATCTTTTTTGTCGAAAGGTGATTTGGTTCAGCGGCCCGGTGATGCGAGTGAGAGTATAAAGGATTTAGTCGGTTATGATACGCGACCCGACTGGTTCGTTCCGAAGACACTTGATAAATATGAAACATGGGTGGGTCGTGTGCCGGTAGAATTTGAGCTTTTTATAGATCGCGAAACCGGGCATCTATACTGGCATGAGATTCAATTATAGGAGTATAGTATATATATAGCTTAGCTCTTTCCTTCGATAATTTCTATCTCCGTTCTGCGGTTGATAGCGCGGCCTTCTGCTTCATCGTCATTACTTACGATAGGGCGTTCAGAACCAAATCCTTTGGCACTTAATCGAGTCGCACTGATGCCGTGCTGCACCAGGTAATCAACCACTGCACTGGCGCGCCTCAGGGAAAGTGATTTGTTGGTTTCTGCGTTACCGGTATTATCCGTATGTCCGTTGATCTGAACGTTAAGCTGCGGGTTTGTGATCAATAACTCCTTAATATTTTCAACCTCAGCTATAGATTCAGCTTTCAGATCAGATTTACCGATATCAAAGAATATGTTTTTCAATACAACCTTCGAGCCAACCTCAGCCTTTACCATGATGATGTGCGTATCGATCTCCTGATATTCGGCAAATTGCGGCAGGTTAAAGTTAATAGAGTTAAACAGGTAACCTGGGCGTTCCGTAGCCACCCCGTAGTTACCACCGTGCGGAATAGTCAATTCAAAATCTCCGGTTTGTGGGTTAGAGTATATTTTGGTGATGACCTTGTTTGTGGCGTTATCTACCAGCGAGATGGTAGCAGACAAAGGTTGGGCTGTAGTTTCATCAATTACTTTTCCTTTCAATACGGTAACAACTTTGTTGTCTTTATGCACCTGTATCATCGGGTCAATATAGTCTGTACGATCTGGCTCCGGTGCAGGAGTTTGTGCTACTACCGGTGGAGGCGCGACAACAACAGGCTCTTCCGTCACCGTAACTTTAGGTTCTTCTTTTTTAGGTTCTTCAACTTTTGGCTCTTCCTTTTTAGGTTCCTCTATCACAGCCGGAGTTGTTTCAACCGGAGGCTGTTGTACCGCAGGCTCGGTGCTGGCAAGCAGTACAGGTTCCTGAACCTCTTCTTTGGCAGGAGGTAAAAACTTTATAGTATATATATCAGCACTGCCCATACCATCGGCACGTAGCGTTGAATAATACCCTGTGGTTTTGTCAGCAGATATACTGAAGAATCCATCGTACTCAATGGAGTTTATCGGGTAGCCCATGTTTACAGGCTTCTGCCACTTGCCGTCTTTAAATTCACTTCTGTAAATGTCATTACTTCCCATACTCGGGTGCCCGTCTGATGAAAAATATAGCGTAACGCCATCCGGGTGTATATAGGGAGAGTCTTCGTTGCCCGGAGTATTTATAGCACCACCCAGGTTTACCGGCTTCGCCCAGTTTCCTTTTGGATCAAGTGTACTCATCCAGATGTCAAGCTCACCTTTGCCACCCGGGCGATTGCTGGCGAAAAATAATTTCTGACCGTCTGCTGATATACAGGCTGAGGTTTCCCAGAATAATGGCGTGTTGATGTTCTTGTTTAGCGCTTCAGGCTTGGTCCAGTCCGACCCTTCAAGATGCGAAGTATATATATCACCGGAGCCATCTTCATAGTACAGGAACAGCGTTTTTCCATCCGGAGAAAGTGATGCTGCGGCATCGTTGAATTTGATGTTGATGTTCGGACTGATCTTTTCCGGCACACCCCACGATGCTCCGCTTTTACGTGCTATATATATATCTTCAAAGTTGGTTCCGCTTTTAATCTTGTAATCATCCGAAGAACGGTTGGAGGTAAAGATCATCGTGTTACCATCGGCTGACACCAGCGGTGAATATTCGTTGAACTGTGAATTTATACCAGCTCCTACATTTTCGATGACCGCGCGAACCGGTTTACGCGTAAGAGAGTCACCAATCTCGCATTCAAAAATCTTTTCGGTAACGAGCTCGTAGAGTTTTTTGTTCTTGCCTCTGAATTCTTCGTAATGATCGCGTGCACGGGCATACTGGTGGTTGTTCTGGTAAGCCATGCCCAGGTAGTAATGTATATCCGGATCTACATTTGATTTTGCATTGAATGCTTTTTCCAGATAGGGGAGCGACTTCGATTTTGTCTCAAGGTACAGATAGCACATTCCGATCTTGAAATTCAAGTCAGCGTCATCACTGCTGGCACCACCTTCGAGGTAAGCCTTGAGCGCATTTTCATAATCCTTTTTCTCGAACAGGCGATTACCCTTATCAATAGAATTCTGTGATTGACCCGAAACCGGTATCAGCAGGCATAAAATGAGCAGCGTCAGGTAAACTAGCTTATCCATCGGGTGGATAGAAAAATTGATTATAAATGATTTAAAAAATCACAGTAAATATATTGAAAAATACCCCTCAAAAATATTCTCTCTCAAGGACTTGGCGATACAGGCGGGCACTGGTCGATTGTTGCCGGTATGCTGTATATAAGGCAGCTTACCGTACGTTGATGTATTAAAAACAATGCGATGTAATGCGATCATAGTCAACCTCCCTCTTATCCTTCCTCGTGGTCCTGTTTCCCCTTTGAGAAAATATTTTTTACAGCACCTTTTTCTTCTCTTTGTAGCCCGGTCCGCGTATCGTTCTTCCGGGTTTTGCTCCCGTATGTTCACCATTCTGCAAAACCTGAACTCCGTTTACAAATACATGTACCATGCCGGTAGAGTATTGCTTCGGTTTTTCGAATGTGGCGTAGTCCTGCACTTTGGCCGGATCAAAAATCGCGAGGTCGGCAAAGTATCCAGTCTTTATGCTGCCACGCTTTTTTATTTTCAGATTTGCTGCCGGTAATGAAGTAAGCCTTCTTACAGCTTCCTGCAACGTAATAAGTTTCTCATCGCGCACATATTTAGCCAGCACGCGCGCAAATGTACCGTAGCTTCGCGGATGCGCTCCCTCTTCTACATTTTTGTCATCGATCGTTTCAGAACCTCCGTCAGAGCCAAAGCTCACATACGGTAATTTTACAATGCGTTTTACGTTTTCTTCTGACTGCTGATAATACAACGCTTCAATTCTTGATCTATCACGAACGATCAGATCGATCACCGTTTCATCTGCATTTTTACCATGAAGCTTCGCTACCTCACTCAGGCGCTTGCCTTTATATAGTTTGTTAAGCGAATCCAGACGAAAGCCCATCAACGCTACATATTGCGGCTCGGAGTTTTTGTACGGTATACCCATCTCCATTTCGTATAAGACCTTTTTACGAATGGTGGGTGTCTTTAATTTCTTGCGCATCTCTTTCGCACCGCCTTCCTGCACCCACGTTGGTAGACGTGATGTTAGCCCCGTAGCACTCGCGGTATAGGGATACATATTGGCGGTAACTTTCAACCCTGCTTTTTGTGCACTGTCTATCTTGTTGAGCAGTGTGTCGATCTTCGGCCAGTTACGTGCTATATTTATTTTCATGTGGTATATCTCCGCATGTATACTTGCTTCTTTTGCAATGCGAATCGTTTCATCAACCGCATCCAGTATAAAGTCTCCTTCACTGCGCATGTGGGTAGTATACATGCCGCTATATTTCGATGCTACTTTGGCAAGCTCGATTAACTCATCTGTTGATGCGTATGTAGCGGGTGCATAGATGAGCGATGTGCCCAAACCCATTGCGCCTTCTTCCATCGCCTGTTGTACAAGCTGTTTCATTTGTGCGAGTTCGGCATCGGTAGGTTTACGATTGTCGTAACCCATTACATAATTTCGAACGGAAGTCTGACCAACGAAAGAAGCTACATTCGTAGAAGTGCCCTTCTTCATCAGCCAGTTAAAATATCCTCCGAGGGTTGTCCAGAGACTATCGACAGCGACTTTGCTTTTTCGCTTCATCGGTCCGGGTGACCAGCCTTCTCCAAAAACTTCAAGCGTTACACCTTGCTTGATGTCGCTCATGGAGCGTCCGTCTTTTAGTAAGTTCTGGTCGGCCCAGCTCAGCATGTTTATAAACCCGGGAGCAACCGCCAAACCCGTTGCGTTAATTTCTTTTTTTCCGGTGGCATCACTCAGCTTGCCAATGGCTGCAATGGTATCGGCCTGAATGGCTATATCACCGACAAAGGGAGCACTGCCGGAACCATCGTAGATTGTTCCGTTCCGAATAATGATGTCGTACTGTTGCCTGGGCTTCTGCATACAAGCCAGTGTTACAAAAAGACCTGCTGCGAAAAAAATGAAGTAGCGCATGTAAGGGAAAAAGTATACGATGATAGTGAGGTTTCCTGAGAAAAGAAACGCAATGTAAGAAACAAAGTATAGTTACTTTAAATGACTCCGAGCCTCGCAAAAATGGGAAATGATACTTTTTTACTTTCCCCTTCTGCCCAATGTTTTCGTAGAGTTTCCGCTACAGCGTCAACAGGATTTATACCTTTTTGCCGGATAAACTTTTGTGTAGACGACCAGCTTTCCAGGTATCCCGTAAGGTGCTCCAATGTCCATTGCACATCAATGGAAAACGGTGGTGCAGGTATTTCTTCAAATGGAAACGCAATGGTTTTATATTCCTGTTCAACCAGTCTGCGTGCATCATCCCAGAACGGCCCAACCGTATTGTTATAAAAATCCATGATGATCGTATCAATAACAGGTTCTATATATAGCAGTGCGTAACCCCATACGGCCAGCAGACCTCCGGGCTTGCCAATGCGTTTTACTTCCCGGTAAAAACGATCGCGATCAAACCAATGCAACGCCTGGGCGACTGTAATGAGATCGAATTGAGCATCGTGAAAAGATGTTTGCTCTGCAGGACTTACGCTATACCGTATGTTGTGTGCCCGAAAAGCATGATCCAGTTGTTGCTGACTGATGTCGGTAGCATATACTTCTTTAAAATGTGCTGAAAGAATTTTTGCTACCTGCCCGTTGCCGGTGGCACAGTCCCATGCTGTGCTTTTATTTTTAAGATGCCGGAAGATGAAATGATACAACGCATCGGGATATACCGGGCGAAACGATGCATAAATTTTTGAGTGTCCTGAGAAGAAATCTTTCATACAACTATATACGGAAGGAAGAACGGAAAGTATAACTGTTCTAACAAGGTAGCGGAAGAAAAAAAGGCCGGTATAGATATACCGGCCTCGCATTTTTATTTTTTAATGTTGATGTTCAACGCCAGCTCGTTCAGTTGTTCCTGCGAGATGGTAGAAGGCGAATCGATCATCACATCTTTGCCCGCATTGTTTTTCGGGAAGGCGATGAAATCGCGAATTGAATCCACTCCTCCAAAGATTGAACACAGGCGGTCGAACCCGAATGCTATACCACCGTGTGGAGGTGCACCGTATTCGAAAGCTTCCATAAGGAAGCCGAACTGTTTCTTTGCTTCTTCTTCGCTGAAGCCGAGGTGTGTAAACATCAGTTGTTGTGTAGCGCGGTCGTGAATACGAATAGAACCACCGCCAACTTCTGTTCCGTTTATAACCATGTCGTAAGCATTGGCGCGTACTTTACCCGGATCAGTATCCAGCAGGTGTATATCTTCATGCTTCGGTGATGTGAACGGATGGTGCATAGCATGGTAACGCTTTGTCTCTTCGTTCCACTCCAGCAGCGGGAAGTCGATCACCCACAGTGCCGAGAATTTATTCTTATCGCGAAGTCCCAGCTTTTCGCCCATTACTAAACGAAGCTCATTGAGTTGCTTGCGTGTTGCGTATGCTTCGCCGGCTAATACAAGTATAAGATCACCTGGTTGTGCGTCAAATTTGGCAGCCCATGCTTTCAGATCTTCCGGAGTATAGAATTTATCTACGGATGATTTTATAGTTCCGTCCGTGCGATACTGTATATATACCAGTCCTTTCGCTCCAACCTGCGGGCGCTTCACAAATTCTGTAAGTTCATCAATCTGCTTGCGGGTATATTCTGAGCAGCCTTTTGCATTTATACCTACTACAAGCTCAGCACTTTCAAATACCGGGAAGTTCTTTCCTTTGGTAAGCTCTGTGAGCTCTACAAACTTCATATCGAAGCGTGTATCTGGTTTATCAGAGCCATATAGTTTCATAGCATCATCGTAGAACATGCGTGGTACGGAAGGAAGATCTATACCTTTTACATTCTTAAAAAGATGACGCACCAGTCCTTCAAACGTATTCAGAATATCTTCCTGCGTAATGAAAGCCATCTCGCAGTCTATCTGTGTAAACTCCGGCTGGCGATCGGCACGCAAATCTTCATCGCGGAAACATTTTACAATTTGATAATAGCGGTCGAAGCCCGACACCATCAGCAATTGTTTAAAAGTCTGAGGCGATTGGGGCAACGCATAAAACTCACCGTGATGAATGCGTGACGGCACAACAAAGTCACGGGCACCTTCCGGAGTTGATTTGATTAGTACCGGTGTCTCTACTTCAATAAATTCCTGGCTGTCGAGATACGCGCGTGTCTGCTGCGCCATTTTATGACGGAGCTGAAGTTTTTCGCGTACCGGGTTTCTGCGCAGGTCGAGGTAACGATACTTCATTCGAATATCATCGCCACCATCGGTGTCATCCTCAATAGTAAAGGGAGGAAGCTTGGCTGCATTGAGAATGGTAAGCTTGGAAACTTTTATTTCAATCTCGCCCGTGGCGATCTTGTCGTTTTTGGAAAGACGTTCAACAACGGTTCCTTCCACCTGGAGTACATACTCGCGGCCGGTGCTGCGGGCCTCTGCCAACAAAGCAGCATCTGTCTTACCTTCTTCAAAAATCAATTGGGTTATACCATAACGATCGCGAAGGTCAATCCAGAGAACACTACCCTTATCGCGGAGGCGTTGTACCCATCCCGTCAGGGTTACTGGTTTGTTAACATCTGCTAATCTCAATTCACCGCAGGTGTGCGTTCTTAACATGTTAGTTTTAATTAATTTAGCCGCGAATTTAACAATACTTTGTCTCCTTGCGCGATATGCTAAAAATTAAAAGTGTAGTTCCTAACGTGTTGGTTGTGTTGGTTTTGACCTGCCTGGCTGCCGATAAACCAAAGCTTGTGAAAGTAAAGGTTAATGAAAACATAACCGTATCTATTCCACAAGGGTGGCGTCCTATGGATGCGATGGACTTTACACAACGCTACCCATCTGTTCGTGCTCCGCTCGCGGCCTATACAAATGAAGAACGTGTCGTTGATTTCAGTGTAAATATTTCGGCTACGCAATGGCCTGATACCAACGCAGAACTGGCAGCGCAATTTTTCAAGGCTTCACTTCTGAATACATTCGATCGGGTCGAGATGATCCAGGAAGGTGTACAGGAGATCAACAAAAAGAAATTTATATACTTCGAATTCGAGTCGCGTGTTAATGGTAACCGGCAGCAGGAGGGGTTTCAGGATGCCGTTGTGCGCTATACCTATATCCAGTATTTACTGCAGCCCGGCAAAACACTGGTGTTCTCTTTCAATTGTCCGAAGCGCATGAAGGAACAATGGCAGGCAACCGCGCGCGATATGATGAAGGCTGTGAAAGTCAAGTAAGCTGCCTCATATACATTTTTAAAGTATAAAAGATTTATTGAAAGCCCCGCTTTCGGCTTTAGCATGAAGCGTTTAGTTTTGCCCTTTCGATTATGGAATTATATACCGATGAGTATTTCATGCGCGAAGCATTGAAAGAAGCAGTCAAGGCTTTTGATACAGGTGAAGTACCGGTAGGTGCCGTAGTGGTTAGTAATAACAGAATTATAGCACGTGCGCACAACCAGACTGAAAAGCTTACGGATGCTACCGCGCATGCCGAGATGCTGGCCATAACGGCTGCCGCCAATTACCTGGGATCGAAATACCTGAGCGAGTGTACGCTATATGTTACGCTGGAACCTTGTGTAATGTGTGCCGGTGCACTGCATTGGACACAACTTGAGAAACTGGTGTTTGGTGCTTCCGATATACAGCGTGGCTATAGTATAGTAAGTACACCGTTACTTCACCCACGTACCGAAGTAGTAAAGGGTATAAAAGCGGAAGAGAGTAAAAAGTTGATAAACGATTTTTTTAAGAAGATCAGAAATTAATTAGTCAAATGGAAATAAAAGGAAAAGTAGTTCAACTGCTACAGATGCAGACCGGACAAGGCAAGAAAGGCCCGTGGAAGAAACAGGAATTTATTATTGAAACGCAAGGTCAATATCCTAAAAAAATATGCCTGTCTGCATGGGGAGATAAAGTAGATCAGTATAATTTATCGATAGGTGATGAAGTATCTGTGTCCGTTGATCTGGAGAGCCGAGAGTATAACGGCCGTTGGTATACCGAGGCACGTGCCTGGAAACTGGAGAAAAGCGGAGGCAGCAGCCGAGCAAACAACAATACACCGCCTGTGGGAGATGAGCCTTTTTACGCGGATAACAGTCCTTCAGACGACCTGCCATTCTAACGAAGCACGGTATATTTCGGTGTGACCCATAAAAATATTCGTATAATCATAATACAGGTGAAATTTTCTCGGTAAGGTTATGGTTGTATATTTGATTTTACACATGTTCAACCTATAAATTCAGTACTATGGCTTTTACATTGCCCGCGCTGCCGTATGCAGCTAATGCTCTTGAACCTCATATCGATGCAAAGACGATGGAGATACACCATGGCAAGCATCATAACACGTATGTAACCAATCTCAACAATGCTATTGCTGGTACAGATGCTGAGAAGCTTAGCCTTGAAGAGATCAATAAGAATATCTCCAAGTATCCTGTGGCAGTTCGTAACAACGGTGGTGGTCACTATAACCACAGCCTGTTCTGGACTATACTGGGGCCGAATGCTGGTGGTGCTCCAACCGGTGGGTTGGCTGATGCTATCAATGCTACCTTCGGTAACTTCGATGAGTTCAAAACTAAATTTGCAGCTGCTGCTACCGGACGTTTCGGTTCAGGCTGGGCTTGGTTGATTGTTGATGGAAGCAAAAAGCTTCAGATCACTTCAACGCCTAACCAGGACAATCCATTGATGGATGTTGCTGAAGTAAAAGGAACTCCGATTCTCGGACTCGATGTTTGGGAACACGCTTACTACTTGCACTACCAGAATCGCAGACCTGACTATATCGCTGCTTTCTGGAATGTGGTTAACTGGAATGAAGTGACCAAACGTTTTGACGCTGCGAAATAACGCTTGGTGTTGAGACTTATAATACAAAGGCTTCCGTTTGGAGGCCTTTGTTATTTAGGATGGCTGTGATTTACCTTCAAGTTATATCAGATATATCTGATTTTTTAAGACTATTCTGAGGCCTTCGGAGCCGCATATCTGATGATATATATCAGCATGGACAACATCCATGGCATAACACCTCTGAAAAGCCCTGTAAAACCTTCAAATTCTTTTAATTACAATGATTGAAATGATTTTGTAAAATCAGGGAATTGCTGATTTCTATTGATTGGTGTTTTGTCATATTAGTATCAGTTTATAGGACAGGTTAGAAGTTGTACCACCAAAATAAAGATCTATGAATCTGATCATGGCATTTATCACAGCAACGTTTTTATTTTTCAACGATGGCTCCGCTGTTAAGACGAACGTTGACAAAACAATGAATCGTACCATCACTACTTCGGTAAGCGATAAAAGTAGATTCGTTATTGAAGCAGGTAAATCTGTTGTGGTGAAGGAGAACTGTAACATTGGTCCGAATACAATTCTGGAAGTACGTGGTAGTCTGCTCATCGAAGGTGATCTCGTTATTCGTCAAGATCTTGAATTGATCGTAGCCGGTGAAGGTAAACTTATTGTGAAGGGCGATGTAATGAGCCAGTCACTTGCATTGAAAAGCATACAGGTACTCGATCGCGGTGAGTTTACAATAGAAGGCACATTCAATGCCAACGACAATACAAAGATTACCACATTAGGCAATGGCTTTATCACAGCCAACCGTGTTGTGGCCAGCAGTAAAGCAGAGCTTGCCGGCACGGGTCAATTTACAACCTCGGCATGTGCGTGTGACGATGGTATCAATTGTGATTTTTGCAAAACGTCTGCTATATCCAGACGCTCTAAATAAAGCATCAGACTTTTTCATTGGGCTATAGCGGGTAACTATTACCTTGCCGTTATTCAGGTAAATAATTTTTTATAAAGGCTTCCGGAAAGGAAGCCTTTTGTTTTTATCTTGAAAGCAATTCAGATCACGTACATGAGCCTTTTTAAAATAGGTATACCGCTATCTATACTTGTGGTCGGTATACTTTCATCCTGCCAGTCTAAAATGACGAAAGATAAACTCCGTGAAAATATAGCATCTGTGCTGCAAGAGCAACCGGGCCTATATGCCGTTGCTTTTAAAGATCTCAGTACGGGCGAAGAGGTCCTGATCAACGAACGCGAGAGTTTCCATGCCGCCAGCACCATGAAAACTCCTGTACTCATAGAAATATGCAGGCAGGTGGTAGCGGGTAAATTCTCGCTTACTGATTCCATTGTTGTTCACAATGAATTTAAAAGTATAGTCGATAGCAGTTTATATACACTGGATAAGAAGGAAGATAGTGAGCAGGAACTATACAATCACATAGGAGAGAAGCGCTCTGTGTCATCACTTGCATACGATATGATTATCGCGAGCAGCAACCTGGCCACCAATATGATGATTGAATTGGTGGGTGCGCGCAACGTAACGCAAACCATGCGTAACCTCGGAGCAAAAAATATACAGGTATTGCGTGGCGTGGAGGATTCAAAAGCTTTTCAGCAAGGACTCAATAATACAACGACTGCATACGACCTGATGGTGATTTTCGAGAAAATTGCCAAGGGTGAAGCGGTAAATGCAGAAGCTTCGCAGATCATGATTGATATACTCCTTGATCAGAAGTTCAATGAAATTATACCAGCTAAATTACCGAAGGATGTAAAAGTGGCACATAAGACGGGCAACATCACCGGTGTAAACCACGACTCCGGAATTATATTTCTGCCGGATGGAAGGAAATATATACTGGTACTTTTATCCAAAGAAGCAACGGATGAGAACGCTGCTATTGAGGCGATGGCTTCGGTGTCGGGGATGGTTTATGATTTTGTTGTAAGAAGTAAGAAGTAAGAAGTAAGAAGTAAGAAGTAAGAAGTAAGAAGTGTTTTACAGATACATTGTTTTAATAGAATGAGTTTTAAAATAGGTTCGAATTCGGTTCGTGGTCTCGTGCTGAATATAGGCTTAGTGCTTGTGTTGCTGGGATTGATGTCATTTGTGTTTTTCTATAAGGTTATGCCGTATGTCACCAATCAAAATAAGGTAGTGACTGTTCCTGATCTGAGAGGGATGACAAATAAGGAAGCAGTTCGGTTTTTAGCGGCAAGGCAATTACAATATGAGTTTGGTGATTCTTTGTTTCGTGCAGACGTTGATCCTTTGCTTGTTCTGGATCAGTATCCAAAAGCAAATTCAAAAGTAAAGATATATAGGAAGATAAAGCTCAATCTTAATGCAGCGACACCACCACTTGTCGTTTATCCTGATTTGAGTGGCTTTACCTATCAATTTGCAAGGCAACAATTAGAGTCATTAGGGTTGAGCATTGGAAATATTTATTACAAATCTGATATAGCAGTTAATGCTGTTTTGGAATCACAGTTGGCAGGTAAAACGTTATTGCCGGGGCAGCAAATATCAAAAGGAACTGTTGTGGACTTAATAATAGGAATGCCTGGTGATAAATCTGATTTCATGGATTCCATAAACATTCGATGATCTTTTCCAATGATCGTTGTCACTTCTGAGAAAGAAATTTTACAGACTATATCTCCTTGGAGAAATGATTACCTTGCGGCTATATAAATATCTACCTGTATGGAAGTAAAAGACAGCAACGGCAATGTACTGAACGATGGTGATTCAGTCACGCTTATCAAAGATCTGAAAGTAAAGGGTTCTTCGCTTACCTTAAAGAGGGGTACTGTAGTAAAGAAGATTCGTTTGACCGATAGCGAGGATGAAGTAGATTGCCGCGTCAACGGCAGCAGCATAGTGTTGCGTACGGAATTTTTAAAGAAAGTATAGTTCAAGTGTATATATAGCCGGAGGGAGTATCAGTCCGTTACTGCCTCCGGATAATATATACTATACCGGCACGGATAGAGAACTCTCCTTTAAAATAGAAATCTCCTATCGCTTCAAATTTCAGCGATGCATTGATAGGGCTGGTCCAGCCACCTCCAATCGAAAAATCATTTTCACCAACCAGTCCGCGGGCACGTACAAACGCTTCTTCCACCGGGTACCAGCGTATACCGGATACAAGGCTTACACCATCTGAGGTCCATACCTCCATACCACCGGTTACCGTAAAGCTTCGTGTAAAAAAGTAATTTCCTTCGAGTCCGATCTGTGCCTTGTTAAAGATCGTGTTGTTATCGGTTTTCATCAGGTCGGCACTGAGTCCGATAATGATATCTTTGGGAAGCTGCGAAAAAGAGGACGTAGCAATAAACAGGAGCGGAACGGTCAGGAGCTTTCGAATCATAATAATCTACGCTGCAAATATAGCAGTTCGCTATTCACAATAAGAGTTCAATCGCCCAATGGTTTGCAAGTCCTGTTGAACCATACTAAAAATACAACTATACTTGCACCCGTATTGGTTTTTATCATGTGCAAAGCGTGATAGAATTAAAAGGGAATTCCGGTGTAAATCCGGAGCAGTTCCCGCTACTGTAATCCCGACTTCACGATTGAAGTCTGTGTTTTTGCAAAACGAAAGTCATTGTTCACACGGTTGAATGAGAAGGCAAGCAAAAACAGGGAAAGCCAGGAGACCTGCCAATGCATAACATACTATTCAATGCTTCGGGTAAAAAGCAGTGAATGTGACCTCGGACTATGATTGCTTTCGGCAGTCAGCATGCCTCTGATCTCATTCTGCATTTTTACTCTTTTTTCACGAAACCCTTTAAAACCTTTGTAATGAAAAAGGAGAGTAAACTATGGGCAGTTACGTTGATTGCCCTTTACATGGCGGCACCTGCGCACACAAACGCACAACAAGATTCCTCACGCGTATCCAGCCTGGATGAAGTCGTTATAACGGCTACAAAATTTCCCAAGAGTCAAAGTGAAACCGGTAAGGTATTAACGGTTATAGATGCTGAGCAATTAAGCCGCAGTGCCGGAAAAGATCTGGCGCAGGTACTTAACGAACAGGTTGGTATTGTTATAACGGGTGCCAACAGCAATCCCGGTAAAGATAAATCGGTATACCTGCGCGGAGCCAAGAGCGAGTATACATTGGTGTTATTGGACGGTATACCGTTGAATGATCCGAGCAGTATCGGTGGAGGTGCTTTTGATTTGCGTATGCTTCCGATTGATCAGATCGAACGCATCGAAATTCTGAAAGGTAGTCAGTCAACACTATATGGAAGCGATGCTATAGCCGGTGTCATCAACATCATTACCAAAAAGAAAGGCGATAAGCCTGTTGGTGTTTCCGGTGTGCTAAGTTATGGAACCTATAACACGAAGAAGGCAAATGTAGTTGTAGCGGGTACCACCGATGTTATCGACTATAATGTTGGCTATACTTATCTGAAGACTGATGGTATAAGTGAAGCTAAAGATACAACGAACAATGCCGGATTTGATAAAGATGGATTTGATCAGAATTCCGTTCAGGCAAATATAGGTTTCAAACCCACGGATAACATTTCAATCCGTCCGTTTGTGCGCTATAGTAAGTTTGATGGTAAATATGATGCCGGAGCGTTTCAGGATGAAAAAAACTCAGGCTATAAATCAGAATTTTTCAATGCCGGTCTTAATAGTCAGATAGGTTTTTCAAAAGGAGCTCTGAACATTCAGTATGGATATAACAAGATTGGTCGCGATTATACACAGCCCGATTTTTTTGAGCCTGCTATAATTGCTACAACTTCGTATACCGGTACGTTCCATAATGCAGAAGCTTTTGTGAACTACGATCTGGCAGAACATTTTCAGTTGCTGGGCGGAGTAAATTACCAGAATCAGAAAATGAACCTGGAAGGATCAGACGCGCTGAAAAAATCGTCACTCAATATGTTGAGTCCTTATGCATCATTCTTTGTAAAAAATATTCAGGGGTTTTCAGCAGAGCTCGGTGGACGCTTTGTACATCACTCGCAGTTTGGTGATACATTCATTTATAGTATCAATCCTTCGTATCTGATAAATCATCAGGTAAAACTGTTTGCTAACTACTCCACGGGTTTCAAAACTCCGGTAATCGATCAATTATATAATAAAAGTTACGGTAATGAAAACCTGAATCCGGAGAAAAGTAAAAACCTGGAAGCTGGTGTTGACTTTGCCGTACTGGATAATAAGCTGAACCTGCGTGCCACAGCCTTCTCAAGAAAAATTGAAGATGCTATCATCTATACTTACCCTGCCGGCTATGTTAACATGGATAAGCAGAACGATAAAGGCGTAGAGGTAGAAGCCGAATTTGCTGTTAACGACAAGATAAGAGTAAAAGCATTCTATGCGTATGTTGATGGAGAGCTTACTACTAAAGTTACTGACACGCGTGATACAACCTATAACAACCTCATCCGAAGACCGAAGCATTCGGTAGGTATAAATATAGGCTATGCTGTAACGGATAACCTGTTTGTAAGTGCGAATCTGAAAACCTTCAGTAAGCGCAATGATCTTTTCTTCAACCCGGTAACGTTTAACAACGACCTGGTACCCATGGATAGCTATAAACTGCTGGATGTATATGCCGAGTATAAATTGCTGGATGGCAAGTTAAAGGTGTTTGCAGACGCACGCAACCTGCTGGATGAAGACTACTACGAAACTTATGGGTATACCACCATGAGCTTCAATATTAATGCAGGTGTGTCCTTTGGTTTTTAGTACCTGCTGAATAGCTTAGCGTGCTGTAACTATTATTATGGAAGTATGATCGTTCTTGTTACCGGGGGAGCCCGCAGTGGAAAGAGCAGATATGCCCAGCAGCGCGCTAAGCATTTAACCGATAGTCCGGTGTATGTTGCAACGGCTCGGGTATGGGACGATGACTTTAAGCAACGCATTGCCCGCCACCAACAGGAACGCGGACCGGAATGGCGTAACTTCGAAACGGAGAAGTATATAAGCACGCTGTCTCTCACCGGTAAAGTTGTAGTGATCGATTGTGTAACACTGTGGCTTACCAATTTCTTTGTCGATCATCAACAGAATATAGAGACCGCGTTACACGAATTTCAGCAAGAGATCGATACGCTTGGAACACAACAAGCCACGTTTATAATTATTACCAACGAAATAGGCATGGGGCTTCATGCTGATACGGAAGTAGGACGCAAGTTTGTTGATTTGCAGGGATGGGCTAATCAATATATAGCATCCAAGGCGGAAGAAGTAATTTTTATGGTATCAGGTATACCGTTACAAGTAAAACCGGCAAAAGTTTAACGTATGAAGAAGTTCAAAATTAATCCGATAGGTACAGCATTGCAGAAAGAGCTGCAGCATAAAATAGATCAGAAGACAAAACCGTTGGGTGCGCTCGGCAGACTGGAAGAGCTTGCATTGCAGATCGGTTCTATTCAACAAACGCTCACCCCGGCATTGTCCAATCCGCATATACTTGTTTTCGCGGGCGATCATGGTATAGCAACAGAAGGCGTAAGCGCTTATCCGCAGGAAGTAACGTGGCAGATGGTGATGAACTTTATACAAGGCGGTGCTGCTATAAATGTTTTCTGCCGACAGCATAACATCACGTTGCACGTAGTGGATGCCGGTGTGAACTATGATTTTCCGGATAATCTCGAAGGACTGATTCATAACAAAGTAGCGAAGGGAACTGCTAATTTTGCTAAAGGTCCTGCCATGACAATTGCACAGGCACAGCAGTGTATAGATTCTGCCGCACGTATTGTAGAAGCTATGCATACCAAAGGTTGTAATGTAATTGGCTTTGGCGAGATGGGGATAGCCAATACAACAGCCGCCAGTGCGTTGATGAGTTTGTTTTGCGATATACCCGTAGCGCAATGTGTAGGGCGTGGCACCGGACTAAGCGATACTGCTCTGCAACATAAGGTCCATGTAATAACCGAAGCGCTTAAACGACACAACAAGTACGACACACCTCTTGCACAGCTTGCAGGCTTTGGTGGTTTTGAAATTGCGCAGATAACCGGTGCCATGTTGCAGGCGGCTGAACTGGGAATGGTTGTACTGGTAGATGGTTTTATTGCTACATCAGCATACCTGGTGGCGCAGGCAATTGAACCGGCTGTAAAAGATTATTGTATATTTTGTCATCAGTCGCAGGAGCGGGGGCACACGCTGATGTTGCAGGCGCTGGATGTAAAACCATTTCTCGATCTGAACATGCGCCTGGGCGAAGGCACGGGGGCAGCGGTGGCCTACCCGTTGTTACAATCAGCGGTAGCGTTCCTTAACCAGATGGCCAGCTTTGAGTCTGCGCAGGTGAGTGAAGGAACGCAGCAGGGTGTCAAGGCCTGATATATCCGTATATATAATAGACGTAATTGAAACGCGAACTGCATTTACTCTTTACTGCCATAATGTTCTACACGCGCATACCCGTGCCGCGGTGGGTAGATCATGACGCTAATAATCTGAATGCTGCCACGCGTTATTTCCCGTTGGTAGGGTATATTGTAGCGATTGTGTCGTGGCTGACATATATAGTGTGCAGGCATCTTTTCTCTGTAGAAATCAGCGTGATTATGTCTGTACTCGCAGGTGTGTTGTTAACGGGAGCCTTTCACGAAGATGGATTGGCAGACGTGTGTGATGGTTTCGGAGGCGGCTGGACAAAAGAAAAGATATTGTCCATTATGAAAGATAGCCGCGTGGGGACCTACGGTGTTATCGGACTGATATTTATTCTCTCGCTGAAATTCTTTTCATTGGTGCAGCTGGGTTCCTCTATCTATAGCTTGTATTTCGGTCTGGTATTGCTTGTGGCGCATTCGCTTAGCCGGGTAGCTGCTGTGTTTATCATCTATACCTCTATATATGCGCGAGAAGACGCCGACAGTAAAGCCAAGCCGGTAGCACAACAACTGAGCATCGGGAATTTATTACTGGCAAGTATTTGGGCTATACTTCCAATAGCTGCACTGGTATATTTAAATGCTATTTTTTTACTGATCGTTGTGCCGGTAATGTGCATCACGCTATACCTGCGCTGGTACTTCCGTAAATGGATTGGTGGCTATACGGGCGATTGTCTTGGTGCCACACAACAGCTCAACGAAGTTATAATATATCTGAGTCTGCTGGCGATATGGAGATTCATGTAATCCGCCATACCGCTCCGGATATTGCCAAAGGTGTTTGCTACGGCTATACCGATATACCACTGCTGTCATCATTCGAGGAGGAGACACAAGCTATATTTCACTCTATTCCCAACAGCATTGAAGTAATCTATACTAGTCCGTTAAGCCGTTGTAAAAGACTGGCATATAAACTTTCGGAAACGAAAAATGTATCTGTGCTGGAGGATGTACGTCTCAAAGAATTGAATTTTGGCACCTGGGAAATGCAGCGTTGGGACGACATAGATTCAACATTGCTCCTGAAATGGATGAGTAATTATGAAGACGAATGTTGCCCAAACGGAGAGTCATACCGGCAACTTGTAAACCGGGTAGATGATTTTCTGGTTACCCTCTCACAAACAGACTATAAAAGAATAGCAATTGTTACGCATGGTGGCGTTATCAAGGCCATGCATACACTGATCAACAAGCTCACCTTAAAAGACGCCATGGCACGTCACGCGGTCTATGGTGAGATCACGATTTTCAATCTCTGAAAATTTTCCTGAAAAAATCATCCCGTTTGAACCAATTACTGCGTAGGTTTGTACTGTAATAAATAATATTACAGAATGAACAACGGACGATTTTCCATTTCACTCCACATCCTGACGCTGCTAGACAGCTTTCCGAATGAGTTGGTGTCGTCTGAGTTCCTGGCGGGAAGTATCAATATTAACCCGGTGCTGGTTCGTAAAGAGATCAGCAATCTGAAGAAACATGGCCTGGTGGCGAGCAAAGAAGGAAAGACCGGTGGTTTTATGTTGGGGAGGCCATCGAAGCAGATACGTCTCTCTGATATATATAAGGCGGTGCGCCAGGCTCCTATACTTGGGCAAACTCGGAATAGTCCGAATCCGAAATGTCTGATCGGAAAACAGATCAATAAACACCTGGAAAATCTTTTTGACGAAGCCGAAGAAGCGTTGATCAAAAAACTGGACAAGACGACTTTGTCTGAATTTACGAATCGCTTCTCTTGAAATTTTTTTGACGTTAACTGTAATAAAAAATATTACAATATAATAACCATTTAAATTTATAAACTATGAAAATTGCAGTAATCGGAGCTTCCGGATTTGTAGGCTCGCACATCGTAACCGAAGCATTAGAGCGTGGCCACCAGGTAACAGCCATTGCCCGTAACACGGATAATATAAAGACGCAGCATGTCAACCTCACGGTAAAGAAAGGAGATGCTTTTAACCCAGACGAGATCGCGAAGCTGGTAAGCGGCCATGATGCTGTGATCAGTGCCTATAACTCGGGTTGGCAAAATCCGAATATATACGAAGACTTTATCAAAGGATCTCAGTCTATACAACAAGGCGTAAAGCAATCCGGAGTTAAGCGTCTTATTGTAGTGGGGGGTGCGGGTAGCCTGGAGGTTGCGCCTGGCGTTCAACTGGTAGACTCTCCTCAATTCCCGGCTGAGTGGAAACCCGGAGCATTGGCAGCACGCGAATACCTCAACATCATTCGTAAAGAGGAAGAACTCGATTGGACATTCTTTAGTCCGGCAATCGAAATGCACCACGGTATAAAAGATGGTCGCCTGGGTAAATATAGACTTGGCACCGATCAACCTGTTTTCGATGACAAAGGTGTATGCCGACTATCTCCCGAAGACCTTGCTGTCGTGTTAGTGGATGAACTCACAAACAAGAAATTCATACGCAAACGCTTTACGGCTGCATATTAGAAATAGCTGCGCGCTTTGAGCTGCGAGAGGAATGCAAGAGTTACTGGCTTCTGGCTGCGGGTTTGAATAAGGTAAATAAGAGAGTGTAGATAATGGTGGCGAAGCAAAATTTTACTTTATGAACAGGCAGCAGTAACAGTTATGTTACCGCTCCACAAACTTGCAGCTCGCAGCTTCTTTCAACAAACTACAAATCCAATCCCCATGGCGTCTATCAGATATAATTCTCTTTCCATAGATGGAGTAAAAATTTTCTATCGTGAGGCGGGTTCGCGTTCTAATCCTGCTATTCTTTTGTTGCATGGATTTCCGTCTTCGTCACACATGTATCGTGATCTGATTAATGATCTGGCAGACCGGTACTATCTCATTGCTCCGGACTATCCGGGTTTTGGTAATAGTGATATGCCGGATCGAGATAAGTATACCTATACATTCGATAATCTTTCTGTGACCATTGAGAAATTTATCGATGCATTAAAGCTTACCAAGTTTGCCCTGTATATGCAGGATTATGGATCTCCGGTAGGATATAGAATTGCTGTACGCAGACCGGAACTTATAAAAGCCCTTATCATTCAGAACGCTAACGCATACGAAGAAGGTATTGGCCCTGCTATAGAGGATGGCAAGCGCTTCTGGGCAAACCGTAATACGGAAACTGAAAATGCCATGCGAAATATACTTACAGCCGAAGGAACGAAGTTTCAGTATATAGATGGCGTTGAAGATGTGCAGAGGATAAGTCCGGATGCATATAGATATGATCAGTTGTTTTTAGATCGCCCGGGTAACAATGAAATTCAGTTGGATTTACTCTATGATTATCGTAACAATCTCACACTATATCCGGTGTGGCAGCAATACCTGCGCGATCATCAACCACCAACATTAATTACCTGGGGAAAGAACGATGCCATGTTTACAGAGAAAGGTGCACTTGCTTATAGGAAAGATCTTCCGAAAGCAGAGGTACATTTGCTGAACACGGGGCACTTTGCGTTGGAAGAATTTCATGCGGAGATTGCTGTTTATATTGACAGATTTTTATCAGCTGCTAGCTTGTTTGTTTAACTTTTGCGTTTACGACTAACAGGTAGTGATGAATTATTTTTCAACGACTTGACGTAGTGTCGTGTATACCGTGCGTTGTATTTGCAAGACAGAGTAAATGAGGTTCTGCTGTGAATGCTGCCTGTATTTTTTCAAAGAGCATAAAATTAAAAATTAACCCACTGCGTCTATAATTAGACGGACTTTTAAAATTACCAGGACTGTCTGAACCATTGAGCTTGTATTTCGGGCGATGGAACGGGCAGTCCAGGTTGTTTTTGAGGTGCTTCAGTATTATTTTTTTATGATGCGTGAACTTTTTCCAGACAATTTCGAATTATGAGTATTCAGGCGATTGAATTGAGGGGAAGTTGTAATTAATTGTCTAGATCACTATGCAGAACTTTACCGATACGATCATCCCAGTATATAACCTTCGTGCTTGTACGGGAGCAACAGACTTTGCTATCATGCGTATGGAGCCCTTTGAAGTGTTAGGTAAGCTACAGGTACCTCACCGCCAGGAAGGCTATAATATTACCTTACTACTAGAAGGTAAAGTTACTCGCTATATCGATTTCGAACGATATGTCATTGAAGCACCAGCGCTTATATCCGTAGGCCCGGAACAAGTGCATCAATACGAATGTGCTGAAGATGCGCAGATGATTTGTATTTCTTTCAGCAGTGATTTTCTGATACATGAAATGCGTGGATGGGTAATGTGCTGGGAGTGCATGTTTGGCCACGTAGTGATGAACATGGACGATGATTCCTTGCGCGAGTTACTGGTATATTCTGATCTGATGATGGAGGAGTTTCACAGTAACAAGCCGAAGAAGGAAGTGGTGATCCGTAATCTTCTTAACGCCTTTATCGTTTGCAGTGCGCGTATGCGCAATACAACGCTACCGGTACTGAACATGGATGCCATGCAGAACAGGCTCGTGCAGCAATTCAAAGTATTGGTAGATACACATTTCCGTGATAAGTCGCAGGTAGCACAATACGCAGATATGCTATATATAACACCCGGACATTTGAATGATGTTATTAAGGAAACGGTGAATAAAACTGCCAAGCAGGTAATTGATGAGAAACGTGTGACGGAAGCAAAACGATTATTGTTCTGGGGTAACTATAGCTTAAAGGAGATTGCAAGTCATCTTAACTTTGAAGACGATGCATACTTCAATCGCTTCTTCAAAAAGCATACAGGCCATACACCATCACTCTTTCAACGGACAATCCGGGAAAAGTACAATTAATCCCGGGATATGGTAAGTTAATAAATCTGTGCTGAGGCTAACTTTGTTTCACCGTTCACGTTCAGAATGAACATATATAGTGAGAAAAGTAAAACCTTTTTCACACTTCTTCGTGAAAGACTTCCTTCTGGTGCTGCAGGGGGAAACTTAATAAATAGATATAATAATGATTGATTTTTGAAATGGCGAACGAGGGTTAGCTAAACCTTCATTCTCCCAACCCAAATTTTTTTACTGTGTATATAAATTAGATGTATATGAAAAGGTCAAGTCACAATCCTGTAACCAAAATGATGACGGTGCTCAGTGGCATCGGTCTCGTAGTCATATTAAATAGTTGTACAACTTCATCCGGTAACTCAGGCGGCATGCAGATGCCTACGCCATCGTTACCGGTAATTTCTGTGAGCAATCAGGCGGCAACAACATTTCTGGAATTCCCATCAACGGTAGAAGGTAAAGTAAATGTTGAGATCAGACCGCAGGTAAGCGGATACCTCGAGCGTATTTATGTAGACGAAGGTGCCTATGTGCGCGTAGGCCAACCGTTGTTTGGTATCAACGATCAGCCGTACCGCGAACAGAACGCCAATGCACACGCAGCGATGCTGGCAGCACAGGCAAACGTGGAGAAAGCTCAGCTTGAAGTTGATCGCCTTACACCACTCGTGAAAAACAACGTAGTGTCTGAGATACAGCTAAAGTCTGCAGAAGCAAGTCTTCAAACAGCAAAAGCAAATCTCGCACAGGCCAAAGCTCAAGCCGGTAACACACAGATCAGTCTCGGCTACACCGTAGTAAAAGCTCCGGTAAGCGGATATATAGGACACATACACCATCGCCTCGGAAGTCTGGTCGGCAGAGGTGAAGATCTTCCTCTCACAGTATTATCTGATGTGAACGAAGTATATGCATACTTCTCCATGAGTGAGATTGACTTCCTTCAATTCAAAGCCCGCACACAAGGCAACACACTGGAAGAGAAGATCAAGAATCTTCCTGCAGTAGAATTGATGCTGGCAGACGGAAGTGCCTACAGCGAGAAAGGTAAAGTTGAAACCGTAGAAGGCCAGTTCGATAAAACAACTGGTGCTATCAGTTTCCGTGCAACCTTCCCAAATGCAAAGGGATTGTTACGCTCTGGTAACACAGGTCGCGTGCGTATACCAAGTGTACATGACAACGCCTTGGTAATTCCGCAGGAGGCAACGTTCGAGCTACAGGACAAAGTACTTGTATTTGTACTGGCGGATAGTAACAAAGTAGTAAGCCGCCCGATACAGGTAGAAGGCCAAACCACTAACTACTACTTTGTGAAAGACGGATTGAAGACTGGCGATAAGATTGTTTACTCTGGTCTGAGCCGCTTGCGCGATGGTGCTGTGATCAACCCACAGCCATTGTCACTCGACAGTTTGCTGAAGTCAAAGCCCCTTTAATTCCATCATTTAAAGAAGGCGCGAAGTAAATTTTAATACAAAGCCGGGTGGTATAAATCACCCGGTCACTAAAACTCTGTCTTATGTTAAAAGTATTTATAGAGCGGCCGGTGCTGGCCACCGTTGTGTCAATCATCCTCGTGTTACTCGGAGGTCTTTCGCTGATGACTCTGCCGGTAACGCAATTTCCGGATATAGCTCCGCCCAGTATACAGGTAGCGGCAGTATATCCTGGTGCTAACGCTGAAGTTGTAGCACGTTCCGTAGCCACGCCGATAGAAGAGGCTGTGAACGGTGTGGAGAACATGACCTATATGACGTCTACCTCAAACAATGATGGTTCCATGATCCTTACAGTATATTTTAAACTGGGGACTGATCCTGACCTTGCTGCGGTAAACGTACAGAACCGTGTGTCAAAAGCTACCAGCTTGTTACCTGCTGAAGTTGTGCAGGCAGGTATATCTACGCAGAAGCAGCAGAACAGTATGATTATGGTGACGAACTTGGTGAGTGATGAAAAAATGTACGATGAGACATTTCTTCAGAACTATGCCAAGATCAATATTATACCGGAGATACAACGTGTACCCGGTGTAGGTCAAGCCATGGTGTTTGGTTCCAAAGATTATTCAATGCGTATCTGGCTGAAGCCGGATCGTCTTACTTCGTATGGATTATCGGTACAGGAAGTACTCAGTGCAATACGCGAACAGAACGTAGAAGCTGCTCCCGGGCGTTTCGGTGAGAACAGCCGCGAATCATTTGAGTATGTTATCAAGTATAAAGGTAAACTCAACGAAGGCAAGCAATACGAAGATATTATTCTGCGTGCTGATGCCGATGGTTCCGTTCTGCGTTTGAAAGATGTAGCCAAGGTTGAACTTGGTTCCTATACCTATAACCAGAACACTACAGTAAATGGTAAGTTTGGTATCGGTATAGCGATCTTCCAGACAGCCGGATCAAACGCAAATGATATTCAGACTTCCATCAACGACCTGATGGAAAAAGCAAAAGTAAATTTCCCGCAAGGCGTATCATACTTCAATATATACAGTACAAAAGAGTATCTCGATGAATCAATCGAGCAAGTAATTGAAACGCTGGTAGAAGCATTTATACTTGTATTTATAGTTGTATTTATATTTCTGCAGGATTTCCGTTCAACACTGATCCCGGCTATAGCCGTGCCGGTGGCGATTATCGGTACATTCTTCTTTATGCAGTTGTTTGGTTTTACCATCAACCTGTTAACCTTGTTCGCCTTGGTACTCGCCATTGGTATTGTGGTGGATGATGCGATTGTGGTGGTGGAAGCTGTACACTCGAAAATGCAACTGACGAAGTTGAGTGCAAAGAAAGCAACGGTTCAATCCATGAGTGAAATCTCCGGAGCGATCGTGTCTATTACCCTGGTGATGTCGGCCGTGTTTATACCAGTGGGTTTCATGCAAGGACCAGCCGGTGTATTCTACAGACAGTTTGCATTTACGCTGGCAATCGCGATCGTGATCTCCGCAGTAAACGCGTTAACATTGAGTCCTGCACTTTGCGCGCTCTTCTTAAAATCAGAACATCATGATGATGAACATGCGCATGCTAACGATAAGTGGAGCACACGTTTCTTCCGCTCATTCAATGTTGGCTTCAATGCCATGACGGAGAAATACCTGCGCAGTGTAAACTTCCTGGTAAAACATAAATGGCTTACCGTAGGTGGCCTTGCTATTGTAACGGCTGCAACCGTATGGATGCTACGTACAACGCCAACCGGATTTATACCAAATGAAGATCAAAGCTTCTTTGTATACTCCATTACATTACCTCCGGGTTCATCACTGCAGCGTACGCGTGAAGTGGTGAATAAAGTTGAGAATATGATGGCCGAGCTGGAAGCAACCAATCATTACCTCAGCGTCTCCGGTTTGAATATCATCACATCATCCATCAGCTCGAACTATGCGGTGGGATTTGTGAAGATGAAACCGCACGATGAACGCGGACAGGTAAAAGATATAAATGCCATTATGGGTATGGTGCAAGGCAAGCTGTCAACGATCAGCGAAGCCGATATATTTACCTTTACCATGCCAACCGTACCTGGTTTCAGTAACATGGCCGGTTTTGAATTTATCCTTCAGGACCGTACCGGTGGTTCACTCAATAAACTGAATGAGACAACGCAAGGACTGATTGGAGCTTTGATGCAACGTCCGGAGATTGCGTATGCGTTCACTACGTTCAATACCGCGAACCCGCAGTATATGTTGAATGTAGATGAGAAGAAAGCAAAACAACTGGGTGTATCGGTGAGCGATGTATTAACAACGTTACAGGTATACTACGGAAGTACATTTGCTTCTGACTTCAACCGCTTCGGTAAATTCTATCGCGTAATTATGCAGGCTGAAGCACCGTTCCGCGATGATCCGAATTCATTGAAGGGTATGTTTGTGAAGAACTCATACGGAGAGATGGTGCCGCTGAGTACACTGGTGCAACTCGAAAGAGTATACGGCCCGGAGACTGTAACGCGTAACAACTTGTTTACAGCGGTTACTATTAACGGTGTGCCAAAGCCGGGCTATAGCTCGGGTGATGCCATCAAAGCTGTAGAAGAAGTAACGGCACAATATTTACCTCGCGGTTATAGCTACGAATGGACTGGTATGACCAAAGAAGAAATTGCTTCCGGTGGTCAGGCAGGTTTTATCTTCGCCTTGTGTCTGATCTTTGTATACTTCCTGCTTGCAGCACAGTATGAAAGCTATATATTACCGCTGTCGGTTATACTTTCTATACCGCTGGGTATATTCGGTGTGTTCCTCTTCATCAACCTGTTTGGTATTGATAACAATATATATGTACAGGTAGGGTTGATCATGCTCATAGGCTTACTCGCGAAGAACGCCATTCTGATCGTAGAGTATGCCGTACAAAGGCGAAGAAGCGGAATGGACTTGCTGACCTCTGCTATAGATGCTGCCAAGTTGCGTCTTCGTCCAATCCTTATGACATCGTTCGCCTTTATCGTTGGGTTGTTACCACTGATGCGTGCCAATGGTGCATCCGCATTGGGTAACCGTTCGATCAGTACAGGTGCAGCCGGTGGTATGTTAACCGGTGTATTGCTGGGTATATTTGTTATCCCTGTGCTCTACATCATCTTCCAGTACCTGCAGGAAAAGGTGAGCGGTCCGAAAACAGAAGAAGATGCCATCACCGAATAATCGTAACAGTCTTAATTTTAAAAAAATCATGCATAGTAACCGATTTATATATAGTGGTATAGGTGTTGTGCTGTTCGCCATTATTCTGGCCGGATGTTCTGTAGGGAAAAATTATAAACGTCCGGACCTGAACGCGCCACAACAGTTTGGTACAGCGGTACCGGCAGGCGACAGCAGTATAGCAACTAAGTCATGGAAAGAATTTTTTACCGATACTACACTCGTTCGACTCATTGATAAGGCTATTGCCGGTAATTATGATCTGCAACTGGCAATTCAGCGTATATCAATATCGCAGTCATACGCAAAGCAGGCAAGAGCAGCGTGGCTCCCGGCATGGAATGCACAAGCTTCTGCTTCTACCAGTAATCCTTCTGAAAACAGTTTGAATGGTATAAGTCTCAGTAACTTTCTCGGAACAAATCACATCGAGGATTTTACACTGAGTACCAGTATCTCCTGGGAGATTGATGTGTGGGGTAAAATACGCAGACAGAAGCAGGCAGCACTCGCAGACTACCTGCAATCATTCGAAGCGGGACGTGCTGTACAAACGCAGCTCGTAGCACAAGTTGCCAATGCCTACTATAACTTGCTGATGATGGATGCACAGTTAGCCATCGCGAAACGAAATGTACTGTTAAGCGATAGTATTGTGCAGATGATACAGTTGCAGAAAACAGCGGGCGAAGTAACCGAGCTTGCCGTGCAACAAGCAAAAGCACAACAACAGAATGCAGCGTTGCTGGTGCCTCAGTTTGAGCAAGCTATCACACTTCAGGAAAACGGACTTCGCCTGTTGTTAGGCGATTGGCCCGGCGGTGTAAGCCGCACGGTTGAATTGAACCATGTAGTTGTGACTGATACAATACTGGCTGCCGGTGTACCGATCGACCTGCTGAGTCATCGTCCGGATGTACGGGCCAGTGAGAAAGCACTGGTTGCTGCGAATGCACGTGTAGGAGTAGCACAAGGTAATATGTATCCTTCTCTGAACCTTACTGCAACGGGCGGGCTAAACGCATACGAAGCCAGCAATTGGTTCTCCATGCCTGCATCATTGTTCAGTACAGTAGCAGGAAGTTTAACACAACCTATATTTCAGAGACGTGCACTGCGCACGCAACTGGAAGTTGCAAAGGCAGAACGCGAGCAACGCGTTATCGAATTCAGACAGTCAGTAACCGGGGCGGTGCATGAAGTTACCAATGCCCTTGTAAAACTTGACAAACTGAAAACGCAGCAGGATGTAGCCACAACTCGTGCAGAAACGCTGCAGCAGGCGGTGCAAAACGCCCGCCTCTTATTCAGAAGCGGCATGGCGAATTACCTCGAGGTAATTACAGCTCAAACCAATGCCCTGCAGGCCGAACTTACAAAGGCAGATGTAACCCGTCAGCAACTTAGCGCCAGGGTAGAACTATACCAGTCGCTCGGTGGAGGCTGGAAGTAAACTATATATTGATTTACAACAGAAAAGAAGAGGCGGTCAGTAATGATCGCCTCTCTTTTTTTATCCGCTTATATATAGTTCGCAGCGAGATGAAAACGTGTTATTGATTTCTAAAAGATGTAAAATATACTGGCCTGGATAACGCTGCTTCGGAAGTCAGTTTTTACGTTCGAGAGTTGAAAATCATCCACACTTGACAAGCCTGCAATATAGCGGGCACCTATTCCCAACCCTTCGATGATTGAAAACCAATACCTGCGACAGCACCGAGATCAAGTTTCTTGGCAAATTTATCTACCGGTAAATTATCAGTATCCTCTTTGGCCAAACCACTAAACTGAGGCCCTGCTTCCAGGTACAAACCAAAATTAGTTCGGTACTTTAAGAGGATGGGAACAGCAACGTAATAGTTTTTGATATCCTGTCCGGCAAAAACACCGTCTTTGATTTTAGCGCCCTGATAAGAGCGTAAAAATTTCTTCCTGTATAAAAAAGTTGTTGGTTATACGAAACGTTACAATCCCACCGGCATGGAATCCCGTCATCATATCCGATTTAAAATCTGCATTGGTGAAGTTGCTATAGTTGGCACCGGTTTTAAGCCGAAATCAAGTCGGCTAAAAATACTCTTCATAGTGCTTTGACTAAAACAATTGGCAGATACGAGCACGAGACCGAGAACAATTAATTTTTTCACGATGTGTTTATGTTTTTGTTTGCAATGAGTTGAGAACTCTGAATGTTTTTGTTGTCTCAAAATTGCAGTTGATCAAGGCTCCGGAAAGAGGAAGCTTTATGAGACGGAGACTGGCTTGAAAATTCTATTGCTGTTTTTTTTCAAGTCAGAGGACTTGAAATTGTTTAGGCACAAGTCTTCAGACTTACGCCAGTTTCATCGCGGAAATTATCGGGGTGGTCTACACATATACTGCGCTATAGATGATTATATCTTTTGAGGTCGTTACTTTCCTTGCCGCGCATTTTTACCAACGCGGTACTAAGAATCTCTTGGTATAACACGGTATAAATATATTGATATCCTTAAGCCGTTTACGACTAAACCTTCTCGTTGCAGCAGAGTATGGCATGCTCCTGCTGTCGCTACTTTTTTGTACAACGGTAACCCTATTCGCCCAGCAACGATCTGCTGTAAAAGACTCTACACACTATCAATCCGATACGAAACCAACATACCAGGCTACCGACCGGTATGGGGATCCGTTCGCCAACCCGGAAAGCCAAACACCGCTGCAGCTCAAAGATCCCGTAAAGGTAGATATAGCCATGGACACCTCCGGAACATATACCATTCAGGAGAAGATAGGCCACCTGCCTTACCGCCCGGCTTCGTCCATGACACTCGAAGAATACAAACAATACCAGGAGCGCGAGTTATTGAAAAGTTACTGGAAGAATCGCTCGCGGGCTACTGATGGTGATAGCGAAGTGAGTGGTCGGAGTCTCAATCCGAGGATATATATCAGTCCTGTGCTCGATCGAATTTTTGGAGGAAGCTATATTGAATTGGTGCCCCGCGGATTTGTGACGCTTGATTTTGGTGCATCGTTCCAGCGACTGAATAATCCATCCATTCCGATTCGTCAGCAACGCTCGGGTGGTTTTGTGTTTGATCAACAGATCAACATGAGTGTAGTAGGAAAAATAGGAGAGAAGCTGCAGGTATCCGCCAACTTTGATAATAACAATTCATTCGACTTTCAGAATAACATGAAGGTAGAGTACACCGGCTTTAAGGAAGATATACTTCAGAAGCTGGAGATTGGTAACGTAAGTCTGCCGTTAAATAATACCTTGATACAGGGCGCGCAAAATCTTTTTGGTGTAAAGGCGCAGATGCAGTTCGGAAAATTAAAAGCAACCATAATTGCTTCTACGCAGCGCGGTAAAGCATCTTCGGTTAATGTGGATGGAAACAGCAACGGACAAAATCGGCCGTTTGAAATTATAGCCTCCAACTACGATGAGAATCGTCACTTTTTCCTGGGACATTTCTTTCGCGAGAATTATGCAAAGTGGATCTCTAATACACCGCAGGTAATTTCAGGAGTAAATATCACTCGTGTGGAAGTGTATGTTCTAAACAGGAAGAGCGATACGCAAACTCTTCGCAACGTAGTAGGACTGATGGATCTTGGTGAAGGCAGAACGATCTACAACGCAGCGGTAACATCCAACGGTACGGCTATGCCTTCATCCAACGGTGCTAATAATTTATTCGCTTTTGCTACGGCACAGAATCGGGAGGCGGATGGCATCAATACCACACTTGAGAATTTTTTTGCTGATGATAACAACAACGGAACCGACTTCGAGAAGATAACGGGGGGCCGCAAATTGGCTTCTACAGAATATACTTATCATTCGCAGCTAGGGTACCTGACACTCAGTACAAAATTGCAAAACGATGAAGCACTCGCAGTCGCGTATGAATATACCTATAACGGGAAGTCTTATAAAGTCGGTGAGCTATCGGAAGACTACTCAAGTCTTGCCGATGAAGATGTGATCTTCCTGAAGTTACTGCGCCCGCGTAAAATTGCCATTCACGATTCCGAAGGCAATACCATACCAACCTGGGAGCTCATGATGAAAAATATATATAGTCTTGGGGCAACGCAGTTGTCTCAGAGCGGTTTCCAATTACGGATAATTTATCGTGATGATGCTACCGGTATTGATAATCCACAGCTGCAGGCCGGTACAACGGTGCGTACGCGGCAACTGGTAGAAATTTTTGGTCTTGATAAATTGAACACACTCAACGATCGCCAGCGTGATGGTAACTTTGATTTTGTCGAGGGTGTGACTATAAATTCAGCTTCGGGTCTGATTATATTCCCTTACCTGAAACCATTTAGCGAAGCACTGCGCGATGCTTTTGAAGACGAGCCCTCCGAGAATGCACTTATCTCCAAATATGTATATGATACCCTCTATGGTACAACACGCTCGGATGCGGCTCTCTTTGCCTCCAAGAATAAATTTTATTTAACAGGAGAATATACGGCAAGTTCTTCCAACGAAATAGTTATACCGGGTTTTGGTGTGGCGCAGGGCTCTGTGAAGGTATATGCCGGTGGAATTCTGTTAACCGAAGGAACAGACTACGTAGTCGATTATACATTTGGTAAAGTAACAATCCTAAATGAGTCTATCATGAATTCAGGAAAGGACATTGAAGTACAATATGAACAGTCGGATGCGTTCTCGTTTCAGAATAAAAGTTTACTCGGTACACGCCTGGACTATAAACTTAACGATGATGTAAATTTTGGTTCAACGCTTTTGTACTATAATGAACGTCCTGTGGTAAGTCGTAATACTGTAGGCACGGAGCCGGCGCGAAATGTTCAGTATGGTCTTGATTTTAACATCAACAAGGAGAGTCGCATGCTTACAAAACTGGTGGATGCATTGCCGTTGATCCAGACCAAAGAAAAATCATCGGTGAGTTTTACAGGAGAATTTGCGCAGCTCATTCCGGGTACATCGAATGTGATTGATGGTGAAGGCACGGGCTATATAGATGATTTTGAAAATACAACAACACCCTATTCATTGATGAGTCCGGCAGGATGGAAACTCTCCAGTGTACCGAAGACAGATGATCATCGTTTTGATCCCAGCGCTGGTGCTACCGATGATGTAACGGCTGGCTATAAACGCGCCAAGATGGCCTGGTATACCATCGATAATCAATTGCAACGTGATGGTGGGTCTCTGAAACCCGATAACATTACAGATACTGATCTCAACAATCACTACGTGCGCATGGTTGGGCCAACCGAGATCTTCCCATACAAGCAATTAACACAAGGTATCAACTACGAACAGATATTGGATATAGCGTATTTTCCGAATGAACGTGGTCCTTATAACTATAATCCTTCGCTGGATAACAATGGTCTGCTTACCAATCCGCAAAACAGTTGGGGTGCTATAACCAAGGCTGTTAGTTCTGAAACGGATTTTGATAAAGCCAATATTGAATATATAGAGTTCTGGATGATGGACCCGTTCATCAACCTCACCAGCGGTAATGGCAAAATTCTGGATGGTATATATAATAAATCCAACACGACCGGTGGACGACTCGTGTTTCAGCTTGGTAATATTTCGGAAGATGTAATGCGCGACTCACGACACGCGTTTGAGAACGGCTTACCTGCCGATGGAAATCTTGCCGGAGAGGTAGCGGCCAACAACTGGGGGTATGTTACGACCGAGCAATACCTTACCAGCAGTTTTGATAATACATCGACTACCGCGCGCGACAATCAGGATGTTGGTTTTGACGGATTGCCAGATACAAAAGAAGTTGATTACTTCAGTACCTATATTAATACGGTAAATGTAGCTGCGCGTGATAAAGTACAAAGCGACCCTTCGGCCGATAACTTTACTTACTTCCTAGATAGTAAATATGATGCTGCCAACGCGAAAATATTGCAGCGCTATAAAGACTATAACGGACAGGATGGAAACTCTCCGATTGCTTCCGGTTCAGAGATCGCATACTCCAGTTACCTGACACCGGATAATGAAGATATCAATGCTGATAATACTTTGAATGAGACAGAAGAATACTATCAGTACGATATAAGCCTGAAGCCCGGGCAACTCGTTGTTGATAATGAATATATAGTGGACAAGATCACCACGAGTAATACCAACGATCTGAAAGAATCCGTTACCTGGTATTTATTCCGTATACCCATTCGTGAATACGAAGCGAAGTTCGGCAACATTGAAGACTTCAAGTCAATCAAGTATATGCGTATGCTGCTCACGGAATTTACAGAGCCGGTAGTGCTGCGTCTGGCAAATTTCCGAATGGTAGGAAGCCACTGGCGCAGATATACTACAGACGATCTGAATGATGCCGGGTTCAGTGAAACCACCGAACCTACCTTTGATAATTTTACTGTATCGGTAGTAAACCTCGAAGAGAATGCCGTGAAAGATGTAGCGGCCAACAAGTCGGGCTATGTTATTCCCCCGGGCGTTGTGCGCGATCGTGATCAGACTTCTACTGTTTCGCGCTTGTTGAATGAGCAGTCGGTGCAGGTTTGTGTAGATGACCTGGAGGATGGAACTTCACGTGCGATCTATAAAAATCTGTCAGTCGATCTGTTCAACTATGGGCGTATCAAAATGTTTTTCCATGCAAACAGCGAGGCCGGTAATGATCAGTTATATGCTTTTATGCGCATCGGTACTGACTTCACTGAGAATTACTACGAGATACAGATACCACTAAAGATATCAGACCCGAATGATGGATCGGAGCGCGGTGTATGGCCGGAAGAAAACGAAATTAACCTGGCACTGAATGAACTATATACTTTAAAGACAGAGCGTGACAAAGCAAATTATTCGCTGACACAACTATATCCACTGGCCGGTCCGAAGGAATCCGGAAGACACTTGCTGCGTATACTCGGAAGACCTGATCTGAGCAGTGTCCTTGCTGTGATGATTGGTGTACGCAATCCGCGCTCGAGTGACAAGCGTGCCTATTCAGGTTGTGTTTGGGCGAACGAACTTCGTGTTACTGACTTTGATCGAACCGCAGGCTGGGCTGTAACTTCATCGGCTGCGATCAAGTTAGCAGACTTTGCTACTATAAACGGAGCCATAAAACATACCACATACGGATTCGGAAGCATAAGCTCCAAAATATCAGAACGTACCCGCGATGAGACAACCTCGTATGATGTATCGGCATCGGCCAATCTCGATAAACTGTTACCGGGCAATACAGGCATAAAGATACCGGTGTTTGCAAGCTATGAGAATAGTGTAGCCACTCCGAATTACGATCCGGCAAACCCGGATGTAAAATTAGCCGCAGCATTAGAGGCCTATAATTCAGAAGATGAAAAGCGGGAATATTTAAGCATCATTCGCGATCGAACCGTAAGGCGAAGTATAAATTTTACCAACGTGCGTAAAGTGAAAGTAAATCCCAATGCCCGCATCAACCTGTGGGATGTGGAGAATCTTTCGTTTAGCTACTCCTATAGTGATGCGGTGCATAAAGATTTTACCACGGCACAGAATTTACAGAAGCAGTATCGCGGATCGGTCGCCTATAATTTTAGTCCGAAGGCTACTGGCATAGAACCATTTAAAGATGTAGCCGGGCTTTCATCTCCGTGGTTGAAGTTTATCAAAGATTTTAATATAGGGCTGATGCCATCGAATATAAATGTGCGCATGGACCTCAATCGTTCGTTCACCAAGACTATATATCGAAACTCCGGTACCAGCGATGATTTTGTAGAGTCAGATCCCTCGTATGTAAAGTACTTTTTGTTTAACCGGCAGTATAACCTGCAATGGAAATTGTCCAAAAACTTGTCGTTTGATTATACTTCGCTCGCGAATGCCGTAATCGATGAGCCTGAAGGAGACATCGATACAAAAGAGAAAAAGGACAGTGTGATCCATAACCTGAAGAAGTTTGGACGAATGAAGAACTTCAATCAGGGCATAACGATAAACTATACCGTGCCATTGGATAAGTTTCCGCTGACAGACTGGCTCTCGGCCGATTATCGTTTTCATGCGGACTATACCTGGAAGGCTGGAACCTATAATAAAGTTGACTCACTGGTAAAGAATGGTGAAGATGATTTGGTGGATTCACTTGACTTTAAAAATACAATTCAGAATAGTCGCACGCAGAATGTTGCCGGGAAGGTTGATCTGGTTAAACTATATAACAAGATAAAATTCCTGAAAGCATTAAATGCACCTGCTAAACCCAGTGCGCGGACGGTTAATAACAGAACTCCTTCGCGCATGGATACTGTTAAGACAGTACCCGCACCGGTGCCCGGGTTACTCAAAGGTATACTTAAGCTTGTTATGTCGGTGCGATCGGTTAACGCAACGTATACCCTGTCCGAAGGAACAGTGTTGCCCGGATTTACCGGTACACCAAAATACTTCGGAATGGACGAAGACTGGAATGCACCCGGCTGGAGTTTTCTGTTGGGGAGTCAGAATCCGGAAGTGCGTTTCAATGCTGCACGCAATAATCTTCTTACCACCAATAAGAGCCTTACTACGATGTTCACACAGTCTCGTAACGAGAGTATTACAATCAACGCGAATCTTGAACCTACATCATCTCTCAAAATAACATTGAGTGCACGCAAGGAAAATATAGCCTCATACGAAGAGATATTCCGATATGATCCTGATCAATCAACAGATGGAACCGGTTTTGCATCGCTAAGTCCGAACCGGAGCGGTAGTTATGCTATATCTACCATCAGTATAAAAACAGCATTCAATAGCTCTAATGGCGAAGTGGAATCGGAAGTGTTTCAGAAATTTGAAGAGAACCTGTTGGTGATGAAAGACCGACTTCGCGCCATCAATGGAAATGAGTATGACACGGCCTCGCAGGATGTATTGATACCGGCCTTCATTGCTGCCTATACCGGTGGCAACGCAAGTACTACTTCTTTAACACCATTTCCTAAAATGCCAAAGCCTAACTGGCGATTAGACTATACGGGACTTAACAATCTTAAACCCTTGAAAGATATATTTCAGTCGTTCACGGTATCACACGCATATCAGGCAAGTTATGCTGTAACCGGTTATTCCAATTCGCTGGAGTATACCAATGTGGATGAACTTCGCATTGATCGATCGGTTGAAGACTACAATACGAGCTACTATGGCAAAATGGTGGATGGTACAGCTGTGCCAATATATGTGATCAGCCAGGTAGTAATGACGGAACAGTTCTCTCCCCTCATTGGCATCAATGCACGCACCAAGAGTAAAGTTACTGCGAGCCTTCAGTATAAAAAGAGACGTGATATGACGCTTACCGTTTCCAACGCACAGATTACAGAAGTGTCCACAAAAGATATATCGCTTGAAGTAGGCTTTACAAAGAACAACGTGAAGCTTCCGTTCAAATCGCAGGGACGCACTGTTGTATTGAAGAATGATGTTACTTTCCGTTTGAATGCTTCCTTCAGCGATACCCGCACCATCCAACGAAAGATTGATGATACGAATACACTCACCAGTGGAGCTATCAGTATACAACTGAGACCTACCATCAGCTATGTGGTAAATAAAAAATTGAATCTACAATTTTACTTTACCCGCACCATCAACGAACCGCTCGTTTCAAGTTCATATCGAAGAGCAACAACGAATACGGGGTTGCAGGTTCGGTATAGTTTAGCGGAGTGATTTTTAATAAGTATATAGTTCTTAATGCTATCAATAAAAAAGGGATGCAACGTGCGCTGCATCCCTCGCTTTGTAAAGTATATCGCTGTAATTACTGAGCCGAGAAAACTTTCTTCAATAGTTCTGTTGTGCGGGCAGTCGGGTTGTCGCGAATGCTTTTCTCTTCTTTCGCAACCATAACAAATAAACCGCTGATCGCTTTTTCAGTAGCATAGTCATCCAGGTTCGGATTTACTTTCTGTACCATGGGGATTTTGTTATACGTTGTTACCAGGTCTTTGTAATACTTGGTAGCATTTGTTTTCTCCAGCGATTTCTGAATTACCGGTTTGAATTTCTCGGTAAGTTGTGAAGTGGTGGTGCGTTTCAGGTATTGTGTAGCAGAATCATCTTCACCTTTTAATATAGACCATGCATCCTGTATCGTCATTTGTTTGATAGCCGTTACGAAGATTGGTTTGGCTTCTTTCGCTGCATCTTCAGCTCCCCGGTTAAGAGCGAGTACAAATTTATCCACCTGGTCGCCCATACCCATCTGGCGGAGTTTTGTTTCTACTTTTTGTACTTCCGGAGGAAACGGAATTTTTATTTCTGTATTCTTGAAATATCCATCTACCTGCGAAACGAGGTCAGAACCTTTAGACGCTCCGTTGGTGAGTGCTTCTTTTAACCCGGCTGCTACTTCTTCGGTGCTCAGCGATTCTCCTTTAACAGCTTTCTTCAGTTTGTCCAGTGAGATTTGCGCTGTAGCCATCCCGCTGAATAATGCGAAGCTTAGTAAAAGAATAAATTGTTTTTTCATGTGTGATTGAATTTAATAAATCGGTTAGTGCGCTGCTATAGTTTTAACAGTGCGTAAATATAAAAGCGTTCCTGAATATCACCTTCCGCGGGAAGCGTTTCGGAAAGTGGATGTAATAAAAAATGATAAACTGAATTTTCTCATCGTTGTCTTCCGTTGTTCATGATTCCATAATAACGTCCGCGTGCAGTATGTAATCATAGTGGAGACTGGTTCATAGATTGTGCCAGTTTTTTTGTAGACGTGTGGATGAATTATAGCGACTAGTTCCACACCAGGCCTCAGTCGCACGCACGGAGCATCGTAATATTTGATTTTTCCCTTGGATTTGCCTCCGGAAAGTCGTCCGTAAAATCAGCCCAAACTTCCAGACAACTGCTGCAAACATCGAGTCATCAAAAATAGGACTTCTGCATTTCCGTATTTCACATCAGGAATCAGGAAATATGAAGAAGAAAGTAATATATAGTTTAATCGTTGCCACGCTGTTGAGTGCTGGTGCCTTCGGGCAAACCCCGGAAGGCGGATGGGACCTGGAGCGCTGCATCGAGTATGCTGTTGCTAACAATATTACGGTAAAGCAATCGGTATTGGATCAGCAGACAGCGGAGAATAATCTCACCCGATCGAAAGCATCGCGCCTTCCTTCGTTGAGTGCGAGCGGTTCGCAGTCACTTACAAAAGGTACGAGTACTGATCCGATCACGTATGATTTCGTTTCGCAAACCATTCACTCTACCAGCGTAGGGCTTAATGCACAAGTTACACTCTATAATGGAAGCAAGATCAATAACACGATTAGACAAAATGGTTTACTCGTTTCGCAGAACTCATACTATGTAGAGGCTTCGAAGAACGATATTTCATTGCAGGTAACGGAAGCATATTTACAGGCACTGTCTTATAAAGAAGGTATAACCATTGCGGAGAATAATCTCAAATCATCCGAAGCACAGGCAACACGTTCGCAGGCATTGTTTGATGCTGGAAGTATAGCTATGAAAGATCTGGCCGATGTGAAGTCACAACTCGCCAGCGATCGCTATACTTTAGTGACAGCGAAAAACGCTTACGATCAGCAGGTGCTTACGTTGAAACAATTACTCGAGCTGGAACCCGAACAGTCTTTTGAACTGGCGTTTCCTTCGAAACAAGAAGAAGGTATATTGGTGATACCAGATAAATATACTGTATATAAGGAAGCTCTTGCCATTATGCCGGAGATAAAATCCGGAAAGCTGCAAACCGATGTTGCTACGCTCGATCTGAAAATTGCCAAGGCGGGTTATCAACCTACACTATCTATGACGGGTGGATTATCTACCGGGTATACCAACACGCAACGGTATACTTTTTCAGAGCAATTTAACAATAACTTCAATCAGCGCCTCGGGCTCACACTGAGTATACCTATATTCAATAACTTGCAGGCACGCACCAATGTTCAGAACTCGCGCATCGAAATTCAATCTGCTGAATTGAGTCTTACCTCTGCACGCAAAACACTGTATCAGAAAATTGAGAATGCACATCAGCAGGCAACGGCCGCTCAAAGTGAAATGGAAGCTGCCGCTGCGCAGAGCGATGCATCGAAGGTGGCTTACGATCTCGCACAACAACAGTATGCTGTAGGCGCTGTTAACACCGTAGACCTGCTGGTGAGCCAGAATACATACCTGCAGGCACAACAGAAATATACCCAGGCAAAATATACGGCTATACTATATTATCAGCTTCTTCAATTCTACGAAGGGAATCCTATAAAAATGTAATGACTATGAACACAACCATAAAAAAGATAGCACTTTATACCGGAGCCGTTGTTATAGCAGCATTTGCTGCTTATAAAATCTGGGTACGGGCTGAAGATAAACCGGTGCAGGTTGAGACAACCGCGGTGAAGGTAGGAACGATCAGCAATATAATTACGGCTACCGGTACCGTTGAGCCTATAACACAGGTTGAAGTAGGTACGCAGGTATCCGGTGTGATCGATCATATTTATGTTGACTATAACACCACGGTAAAGGCAGGACAGTTAATCGCAGAGCTCGACAAAACGGCATTGAAAGCTACTGCCGCTGAAGCAGCAGCAGCCTTGAACACAGCCGTAAACGAGCAGGACTATCAACAGAAGAACTTCGATAGAATCAATAAACTGCATCAAACCCGGGTAGTGAGTGATTCCGATTATGAGGAAGCACTCTATAAACTTAACAATGCAAAAGGTATAGTAGACCAGAAACGGTCTGATCTGAGCAGAGCCAAAACCAATTTGAGCTATGCCAATATATACTCTCCGATCGATGGTGTTGTTATATCCCGTTCGGTAGATGTAGGCCAGACCGTAGCAGCAAGTTATAGCACGCCAACCCTCTTTACCATCGCCCAGGATTTGAAGCAGATGCAGGTAGAGGCGAATGTCGATGAAGCCGACATTGGGCAGGTAAAGACGGGGCAGCGTGTAGTCTTTACAGTAGATGCATACCCGGACGATGAGTTCTCCGGAACGATTACACAAGTGCGTCTCGAACCCATTGAAGAGTCGAACGTGATTACCTATACCGTGATCATCAAAGCCGACAACCAGGAAGGTAAACTGATGCCGGGGCTTACTGCAAATATATCCATCTATACCTTGGAACTGAAAGATGTATTGACGCTGGAAGCAAAGGCACTGAGTTTTCAGCCGGACCCGCAGATGTTGAATACCTATCAGCAACAGCATCCGGGCGAAGTGACGCAGCCGGTAGCCGTATTAACGCGCCATGTATATACCGCGCAAGCTGTATCTACGCATGCACCGGCTGGTCAGGCAAAAAAAGTATGGGTTAAGAAAGGAACAAACATTCAGGAGCATACCATTCAGATTGGTACAACGGACGGGGTACTGGTACAAGTGTTGCAAGGTTTGAAAGCGGGTGATGAGGTGGTATACTCCATGAGTGTTGTTTCAGAGAAGGCACAGACAAGCGAAAGTACATCAGCAGGAAGTCCGTTTATGCCAAAACCTCCCGGGTCAAAGAAATAAGGTATGAAAAAGAACATCATCAAAATCGAAAACCTGAAGCGTGAATTTGTAATGGGTAACGAAACGGTTCGCGCATTGAAAGGTATATCCTTCTCGGTGGAAGAGGGCGAGTTTGTAACCATCATGGGTACGAGTGGTTCAGGTAAATCTACCCTGCTGAATATACTTGGGTGCCTGGATAAACCAACAGTGGGTTCGTATGAGATTGACAACGTTCCGGTGAGCAACCTTTCTAAAAATGAACTGGCTCATTTACGCAATGAAAAGATCGGATTTATATTCCAGTCCTATAATTTACTGCCACGCACAACGGCACTTGAAAACGTAGAGCTTCCGCTGATGTATAATGCCAGCGTATCCTCACGTGAAAGAAGAGAGCGTGCATTGGAAGCATTGCGACTGGTAGGATTGTCCAAACGAATACATCATACCCCCAACCAGCTTTCCGGTGGACAGCAGCAACGTGTTGCTATAGCCCGGGCGTTGGTTAACAACCCGGTGTTGATATTAGCGGATGAAGCTACCGGTAACCTGGATACGCGAACATCCTACGAAATTATGGCGCTCTTCCAGGAATTGAACGCCAAAGGGAAGACCATTGCTTTTGTAACACACGAGCCGGATATAGCGCTGTTCAGCAGACGCACCATCGTGTTGCGTGACGGACACATTACAAAAGATTACCCCGTAGAAAATATAGCGGATGCTGCGTTGGCCCTGGCGCAGTTGCCGAAAGAAGAAGAGTTAGAAGCGAATTCGTAAGTATATACCTATATATGAAAGCTATCAATCTTTTAAAAATAGCGTGGAAGGCTTTGCAGCGTAACAGGTTGCGTGCATTCCTTACCATGCTCGGTATTATAATCGGTGTGGCTTCGGTAATTGCCATGCTGGCGATTGGTGAAGGTTCCAAACAAAGCATCCGTAACCAGATATCAAGCATGGGATCGAACATGTTGTTTGTGCAGCCGGGCAGTGACAATCGTGGTGGTGTGCGACAGGATTTCAGTCAGTCGCAAACGCTGACGTTAGCAGACTATAAAGCGCTGAAGGAAAAGAACACTACGCTTACCGATATATCTCCGCAGGTAAATGGAAGTGGTCAGGTAATTTTCGCGAATAACAACTGGCCTACATCGATACACGGTGTTAATCCTGAGTATCTGAATATTCGTAAGCTGTCGGTGAAAGACGGAAGTATGTTTACTGATCACGATGTATTGGCTGCAACCAAAGTGGTGGTGATTGGACAGACCGTAGTGGAAAATATATTCAAGAATGGAGAAGATCCCATTGGTAAAACGATTCGCTTTAATAAAATACCATTCAAGGTAATTGGTGTGCTTGCTGAAAAAGGACAGAATACATTTGGACAGGATCAGGATGATATTATGCTGGCACCCTATACCACAGTGCAAAAACGAATACAAGCTGCTACGTATCTGCAGTCTATCTCTGCTTCTGCTAAAAGTGAAAATATAGCAGCGCAGGCTTCAGAAGAGATGTCTTCTATTCTGCGGGCATCACACAAACTGAAATCCGGAGATGAAAATGATTTTCATGTGCGTTCGCAGGAAGAACTTATCTCGACCTTTAGTGCCACCAGCGAAATCCTTACGGTGCTGCTGGTGGCTATAGCGAGTATATCGCTGGTGATAGGCGGTATAGGAATCATGAACATCATGTATGTATCTGTTACGGAACGCACGCGTGAAATTGGTTTGCGTATGGCGGTTGGCGGCCGCGGCCGGGATATACTCTTGCAGTTCCTGGTGGAAGCGATATTGATCAGCGTAACCGGTGGTATTATCGGTGTTGCGTTGGGTATTGGAAGTACGTTACTGGTGGCAAGTGTTATGAGTTGGCCTACTATTATAACCATGCAATCGCTGGTGATATCATTTACCGTATGCGCAATAACCGGTATCTTTTTCGGATGGTATCCCGCCCGTAAAGCAGCATCGCTCGACCCGATTGTAGCCTTGCGTTACGAATAAGATTGGATTTTTGGTGAGGCCAACTTTAGTTTGCAATTTAGTCTTTCAGAAAGGCGTGTACCTGATCATTGTATATATATGTTCCAGATAAGAAATTACAGGCATCAGCGTTACCTCACGGTAGTGTTACACCTGCTGGTGTGGGCTATTATTTTTAACCTGCCCATGTTGTCAACCGGGAATGCGCCCCACACCATGAAGGATTATTTCAGAAGTTGGGTGCCACCAGTAGCCTTCGCGTTGGTGTTCTATGCAAACTACTTTTACCTGATACCACGACTGTTATTCAACAAACGAACGTGGCAGTTCTTTGTCTCCAACGCCATCCTGTATGCTATAACGATTGCTTTGCTGGAAGAAGTTAAAACAATTATGATCCCTATACCGGGTCCGCATGCACCGCATGTTTTAGAGGTTGTTGTTCGTTTTATTATAGCATTCTCCATGGCTACCGGAGTAAGCGTTGCTATACGCATTACAGGCGAGTGGTTCCGATCAGAAGATATACGCAAGGACCTGGAAAAAGAGCACTTGAAATCAGAACTGGTAAATTTAAAAAATCAGTTGAATCCGCATTTCTTCTTCAACACACTCAATACAATCTACGGTCTCATAGTACAGAACCAGGAAGTGGCGCAGGATGCCGTACATCGTCTTAGTAAATTGATGCGGTATCATTTATACGATAGCAACGAACGCTACGTGCCCCTGCGAAAAGAAATCGAGTTCATGGTTCACTATATAGACCTGATGAAACTGCGCATTACCTCGAATGTTTCGGTGCAGTATAAATTTCCGGATGTTACGCACGATATTATGGTGGCCCCCCTGTTATTTATACCGCTTATTGAAAATAGTTTCAAACATGGTGTACACCTGAATAAACCTTCGGAGATTGTTATGACGCTGGAGGTGATTCACCAGAAGCAGATCGTGTTCTATATTCGCAATACATCTTTTCCGAAAAAAGAAAATGATCAGAGTGGGTCGGGTATAGGGCTCGAGAATCTGAAGAAACGTTTAAGCCTGCTATACCCGGAGCGGTATACTTTTGTAGCGGAAGAGAATGGTGCCTATTTTGACTGCACGTTAACCATTCATGTATGATCAACTGCCTGATTGTAGACGATGAACCCATTGCACTGGATATACTTGAGAGCTATGTGCGCAAAACTCCCTTCCTGGAATTGAAAGGAAGGTGCAATGGTGTTGTGGAAGCTTTGCAGCAAATGCAGCATCAGTCCATCGATCTGCTGTTTCTCGATATACAAATGCCGGATGTTAACGGTATAGAATTTTCAAGAACACTCAGCGATAAGGTGAAAGTAATTTTTACAACCGCCTTTGAACAGTATGCACTCGAAGGATTTAAAGTAAACGCACTTGATTACCTGCTAAAACCTTTTAACTACCAGGAGTTTCTGAAAGCTGCCATGAAAGCAAAAATGTGGTTCGACCTGGTAGAGAGTAAAGCGGCATCGCCTGCCGTAACCAAAGATAGTCTGCTGGTAAACTCCGATTACAAGCTGGTGAAGATCACCCTGAAAGACGTGCTATACTTTGAGGGCTTGAAAGACTATGTAAAGATATACCTGGAAGGCGCAACCAGGCCGGTTATGACGCTAATGACGTTGAAGAGTCTGGAAGAGCAACTGCCGACAGAGCAATTTATGCGCGTGCATCGTTCCTTTATTGTAAACCTGGACAGGATCAACGCGATCGAACGAAGCGCTATACTGATTGATAAAGCCTCTATACCGATTGCCGACAAGTATAAAGATCAGTTCAATGATTTTTTATCAAAGCGATTTCTGAGATAATTTTTTTAGGCCCGTAAACGAGAGAGGCGGAAAAAGGATCAGTCAACAACAACCATTTTACGCTTCTCCACCATTCTCCCATTCACAAGCAGGGCATATATATAAGTGCCTTTCTGCAATTGATTTCCGTTGATCTTTACTTGTCCTATATTCTGATCGAGGTTGCTGAGTGTTAATACCCGTTCCTTCGTCTCATTATCATATATAGCGATGCATACATCGTAAACATCCGTTGCCTGATAGCGTATGGTGGTAGATTCGGAGCGTACCAACGGATTCGGATAATTCTGTTCCAGTCGCAGTTTGCCTACGTATGGAAATTTCTGCGTGCTGGCCACCAGCAGCATGTTGTCAAACTTTTCTTTGCCAGCTGAGTCCTGAGCATAAAGGCCTGCTGATATAGAGGTAAGTAACAGGGCCAGGGTAATGCGCTTCATATTCTATGTCTTTATTCAGGAGCAAGATTAAAGCGGGTAGTAGGGATCTGAAATTAATGTAGATGAAACCGTCTAATCACCCGACATCATGGAACAGATCATCGAGAAGAATTTTTTATTCGGTAGGATGCTTGATTTTAATCGTGGCGTGTGACTCGCTATAGGCCATTTGCTATAGAATACATATATCAAACCGATGAATATAGCGCTGATGAAGATGAATTGTGCGACATGATTTGTGAGTAGATTTTGTGCAATAAAATCTCATTTTTTATTTACCTATACTTTGCTTCGCTTCATCGCAATTTTTTTATCGTTATACTTCTTTCGCGGATATTGGCTGAATCTATACCCTTGCAGATAATCCTCTCTGTCGTCTGTTGCCGGTATTCATAAATCATTAAGCCCACTGTTATTGAAGACACTGTACGCATTTTGATACTGCAACCGAATCTTACAACCTATATATACCCCTATGAGAGTAAGTCTTGCATGGACCTGTGTAATTGTGCTCAGTGCCGTAGTGCACCCGGTACACGCCACCCACTTGCGCGCAGCCGATATCCAGGTAGAGCGGCTTTGTGAGAACGGATATACCTTCCGCATAACCATTGTGGCGTATCTGAACTCACAGTCCAATACAAATTTCGGTACACATGCCACGCTATATTTTGGCGATGGATCATATATAGATCTGCCGCAGGTTACTGAAACAGCTCGGCCTGATCTGGGAACTAACATCAGCGTTGCTACCTATACCACTACACACACCTATAGCTCGGCCGGTTCTTATAAAATTGTATACGATGAAGAGCATCGCAATGCCGGTATATTGAATATCACCAATTCGAAAGATGTATCGTACGTATCGTTCATCACGATCAATATTGATAATACACAAGGTTGTAATCATTACCCGGTGCTGTCGGTTATACCATTGGACAGAGCGTGTTCAGGCGTAGCATTCTTGCACAATCCCGGAGCGTATGATGTTGACGGTGACAGCTTGTCGTACGAAATGTCGATACCTTCCAGCAGTTCGACTTCCTTTGCCGATTATGAAGATCCAAACAACTCCGTGTTCTATACCAGTTACGCAACGGGTAATGAAGCAGGAACAGGTACACCTACATTTTCGATTGATCCTTATACCGGTCTCATAACCTGGGACGCTCCTGGTATGATCGGAGAGTATAATATAGCCTTTAAAGTAATTGAGTGGCGCAAGAATGAAACCACCGGACAGTATACTATACTCAGCTCCACAACACGTGATATGCAAATTGTGGTGGAAGAGTGTGATAATACGCGCCCCGATCTGATTATACCGGATGACACCTGTGTAGTGGCCGGAACTATACTGGACAAGATCATTAAAGGAACGGATGCAGATGGCGACCCGGTAAAGATTGAAGTGTTCTCGGAGATAACCAGTCTCGATGAATATGCGGCTACGTACTCGCCCAATCCCGCAGCATTTGTTTCGTCTGATCCTGCGGCAGAGTTATCGTTTCACTGGAATACGGATTGTATGCATGTGCGGCAGCAACCATACCCGGTAGTTTTTAAGATCACCGATAATCCTCCGGATGGACCGAAGCTTGTTACCTATAAAACGTGGAATATAAAAGTTGTAGCACCGGCTCCAACGTGGAAAGCTATAGCGCTCGATGTCACGAATTATTCGGCTATACTCTCGTGGCAAAAATATACCTGTGCCAATGCGAGTAAAATACAGATATGGCGCAAGGTTGGTTCGATCGAATATACTCCGGGCCATTGTGAAACCGGTATACCGCGATACCTGGGTTATAACCTGGTTGGCGAAGTATCGGCATTGGATACAACATTCACGGATACAAATTATACCTTGGGGCTTGCGCCTGGCGCGCAATATTGTTATCGGCTGGTGGCATACTTTAATTCACCGGCTGCAACATCCAGTTATGTATCAACCGAACAGTGTGTTGGTCCTATACAAGCTGATGCTCCGATCATAACACACGTAAGCGTTGAGGAGACAGCAACAGAAGGTGCTATACGGATAAGTTGGCGCAGTCCTGCGGATATAAATGAAGAACAATTTCCGAAGCCTTATCAATATGAAATATACCGGGCCGAGGGTTTTGTTGGCGATACAAGTATACAGCTGGTGTCAGCACGCATCAGCGACACAACGTTTGTCGATGGTAATGTTAATTCCGAAGAGAAAGTCTTTAACTACAGAATTGTACTCTACTCCAGACCTATATTGTCAAATGAATATATAGCAGTGGATACTTCTGCTGTAGCTTCTTCGGTATGGCTAACAGCAAGCGCGACAGCAAACCAGATTGAATTGAACTGGCGCGATAGTATACCCTGGTCGAATGTAGTGCCCGAGCGGCCTTATCATCTTATATACCGGGCAACCGGCATGGCGACCGATGATGACTTGCAACTATACGACAGTGTACAGGTAACAACGGATGGTTTTAGCTACATCGATACGAACGTATCGGAAGATGAAATATACTCTTATAAAATTCTTACCCGGGGCACATACGGTAATACCGCTATACCGTTGCAGGAGAATTTTTCGCAGATGGTAATGGCACTCCCTGCCAACGATCTGTTTCCCTGCGCCCCGGTTGCTTCTATAAAAGGTATAGATTGTATTGCTTATGTAGCATCACCGGAAACGTGTCATCAACAATCGTTCAGCAATACAATTTACTGGAGTCCTGCGTTGTCATCGGGGTGCAGAAAAGATATTGTCGGGTATAACATTTACGCAGCATCGGCTGATGGTAATTATCAGTTGCAGGTATCGCTGTTTGCCGATACTACATTTACCGAAACAGCGTTGTCTTCGTACGCGCGCTGCTATCGCGTGTCGGCTGTTGATTCGGAAGGAAAGGAGGGGCCGCTGAGCGAAGTTGTTTGCCAGGACAACTGTCCGTATTACGAATTGCCAAATATTTTTACTCCCAATGCAGACGGTTGCAATGATGTTTTCAGCGCCCAATACGAGTTTGATGCCACCGGCTCCTGCCAGCGAACCTCTACTATTGGTTGCCCGAGGTTTGTAAAATCAGTTATCTTTCGGGTTTATAACCGCTGGGGACGCGCGGTATACGAATATTCATCGGGTACTGACGGCTCGATCTATATCAACTGGAATGGAAAAGACAGCAGCGGAAATGATCTGAGCACCGGAGTCTACTATTACACTGCGGATGTTGAATTTGACGTTATAACGCCATCGCTGCGGAAAAGGAAAATAAAAGGATGGGTACATTTACTGCGATAGCAGCGATTGTCCTGAATTTTTTTTCGTTTTGGTCGACAGGAAAAGCCTGATGGGCTACACATTTTCGCCTGTATAAAGTTTTAGGTTGAAGTTTAAATTATTTTAGTACCAATATTATTATGAAAACAAAATCAAACAATAAGACCGGTATATATCTAGGCTGTCTGTTGGTGTGTTTTGTTATGAGTTTCGCTACCCATGCACAGCAGGCTCAGGATCTTAAGAATATCGTAATGTTCGATCCACTGTTCTGGAAAGAGCAACTGAAATTGAAGGATGCGCAATGCAGATCAATTCAGGATATCAATGCGGAGTATTACGAAAATCTGAAAAAAGTATTTTACGATTATCCTCAGGATAGATCAGCAATGCAAACGAGAGCCGCGCAATATTTAGTGCAGCGGAGCCAGAAGATTTGGGATATATTTCATCCGAATCAGCGAAGAAAATGGAAGCGTATGTGGGATCACAACTATGCCGGTCGCGGCAAGCATACAGAAGAACTCACATCATCGCTGGTAAAGCCTCCTCTCTTATATCAATTCTAGATACTATGCAGGAATGTTGTACCCCGGGCCGCATAATCATGGCTGTGTGTTTGGTAATGTGTTGTTGGGTGAATGGTTGGGCTCAGGACCGTTGCGGTATGATTGAGATACAACAGAACCTGCAAAACAAAAGATCTGTTCGCGAGAGCAACGAGCAATTCGAAAAATGGCTGAAGCAGCGTCAGGTAAATGCAGCTGCCCGAACCACTTCTGAAGATAAACTATATATACCGGTTGTTGTACACGTTATACACCGCGGTGAAGCAGTAGGTGTAGGGACCAACATTTCGGATGAACAGATCGTCTCACAGATCAAAGTTCTCAATGATGATTTTAACCGTCTCAATGCTGATGCATCCAATACACCTGCGGAATTTCAGTCAGTAGCAGGGAGTATGACTATCGAGTTTGTGTTGGCAAAACAGGATCCTGATGGTGAAGAAACCAACGGTATTGTTCGTGTACGCGGATCGCGAACTTCATGGTCAACATCCAATGACGGAGCCTTGAAAGCAACGAGTTACTGGCCCGCGGAAGATTATCTCAATATATGGGTAACAAATCTTTCGTCAACATTATTAGGTTATGCGCAATTTCCAGTGTCTGATCTTGCCGGACTTGAGGATGCGGATGACAACAGGCTTACGGATGGTGTTGTGATAGACTACCTGGTATTCGGTAGTATTGATGACGGCTCGTTTGATCTCGAAGATGATTTTAATAAAGGACGAACGACCACACATGAAGTAGGGCACTATTTGGGGTTGCGTCATATATGGGGAGATGATGATGGTGCCTGTGGTGGCGATGGTGATTATGTATCGGATACGCCTGATCAGAGTGAAGAGTCTTCCGGTTGTCTTACACATCCACAAACAACCTGTGGTGTTCATAAGATGTTTCAAAACTATATGGACTATACTGATGATGCGTGTATGAATATGTTTACGCAAGAGCAGGTGAACAGAATGATTACGGTGATGGAGAATAGTCCGCGCAGAAAAACATTACCGGAGTCGAAAGGCTTGGAAGTACCAGATGGTACCAGCGTCAGAGATGTAGCGCTTGTAAGTATTACAGAACTTTCACCCGTTCGTTGTGAAGAATCAGCAACACCTTCTCTGGTTATTCGAAACAACGGTAACGTAGATGTAACGAGTCTGATCGTTTCCTATAGTATAAATGAGGGCACAGCTACCACAGCAACATCAAGTAACATAACAGGCTTTGCGCCCGGTACGGAAATGACCTTTACACTTCCGTCATTGAATTTTTCGGCTGGTGAAAATACACTTGCTGTTACAGTCTCCAAGCCCAATGGGTATAACGATAAAAATACTTCAGACAACGCATTGTCTAAAATTGTTGTTGTCAATACAGCTTCGGATGTTATACCGCTGCGTCAGAATTTTGATGCTTCATTTAAAGATCAATGGACATTGGTAAATCCTTCGGGCGGAATGAACTGGGAGACGATCTCGACAAATTATAGTCAATCACTTTACTTCAATGCAGCCGTGAATCAGACAGAAGGTGATGCTGCCTGGCTGGTGAGTCCGGTGCTTGATTTTTCGGCAGCCACTACCGCGAGCGTGTTCTTCGATCTTTCGTATCGCTACCTCAGCACTGATGGCAACAGAAACGATCTCGATAATTTACAGGTGCTTGCTTCCGCGGATTGTGGTATAACGTATGACAAAGTGCTGTTTGATGAAAGCGGAACTTCGCTTTCGGTGAGCAATGATGCGGTGAACTCGACCCCGACCAAAGCCGAAGACTGGAAACGTAACTATGTGAATCTGACGACTTTTGCAGGACAAAGCAACGTGCGCCTGGCTTTTGTTTTCACGAACGACAACGGCAATAATATCTATATTGATAATATTGAATTCTTTGTTTCAGACGATCCGACTCCGAATTCAGTAACAAATCCGTTCGTTGTTTACGACAGCGATCCGATTACGCCAAGCGATTTTTACATCACTTTTAATCTTGCCGAGCGTCAGTCCGTGCAATATGAATTGATGGATACCATGGGACGTCAGATTGTTGCCCAGGAATTAACCGATGTTCTTAACCAGACGTACGAGGTGAACGCAGAACACACCAGCACCGGAGTGTACTTTTTACGATTACAAATAGGCCAGAATTATTACACAACCAAAGTCTATATGGGGAAGTAAATTCCCATCCATACCCCAATAATAACCTCTTGTGTAAGTAGTTACCTTACATATTTTCCGTGTATGAACGCTTAATATGTATATTTGCGGACTATGGTAAGGATTGCAGTTATAACAGCGACCCTTTTTTTGGGGGTAGTGAAGGGGTTTTCGCAAACAGCGGGGGATTATAGGACTACGGGGGCAGCCTCCAGCGCATGGACATCATTAGCCACATGGCAATTTTATAATGGTTCCACATGGGTCTCGGCCACATCAATACCTGATGGAACAGCTGGAAGAATCACAATTCTAAGTGGTAAAACAGTTACATCCGCTCCTAACTTAACAATTCAGGGAATCCTTGAAATAAATTCAACTGCTGTACTCACAATTGCAAATTCTGTAAACAATGCAACAGCAGCCGACTTTACAATTGCGGGAACGCTTACCAATAACGGATCTTTATCTTTTATAGCAGGAACCAGCGCTGCGAACCCAACAAGGTTACAAATTGATGGTTCTATGACGAACGCAGGTACCATTAACATGATAGCGAATCATACGCGAGTTGTTGTAAATGGAACCTTAACTAACTCAGGTTTCGTAGCAATCACTTCCAGCAGCGCTATTGTTACTGTAAACGGTAGGTTCTTAAACAGCTCAACCAATATTACATCGAGTTCTGCGAAGTTGACGTTTGAAAGCGGATCAACTTATGAGCACCTCTTTACAACCACGGATGGAAGGATACCTGCGGCATCGTGGAATTTGAATTCTACCTGTTTAATATCTGGATACACGACCAACACCACGTATCCCGGAGGTCTTATTGGAACTAATTTTGGCAATTTTACTTGGAACACTCCATCATCGACAGCCACGAGTGTAAATCTTAGTGGACAGCTTACTAGTGTACTGGGGACATTATCCATTTTATCGACTGGATCGTCTGCGCTTTATTTGGGGCAAAGCGATTCAGAGCCGGTAACTTTAGCAATTGGTGGAGATTTGATTATCTCTGGAACATCCAATGTTCATATAGCTCAAGATGCTTTAGGTAATTCTGTTACGGTAGGCGGAAGTATTCAACATTCAAGTTCGTCTCCTTTCTATGCTTCTTCTGGCTCTGGATCAACAGACATAACATTGAGTGGAGATCTTTCTACCTCAAGTACATTTAATGCTGGAATCGGCACTTTAACATTTCAAGGAGCAGGAGCAGCTCAGTCGATTAGTGGTGCAGTTAACGCAGGAAACATTATGGTGATTAATGACGCTGGTGTTAATGTAGAAGGTATAGTCAATCTTACAGGTTCAATTACACTCAGTGGTTCTACCGATGTCTTTGACGCAGATGGTACTAATAACAGCGGTACGTTAACGCTTTTATCTACTGCAGATAATCCAGCTGTAGATGCTACCATTGCTGCAATACCTTCAGGTGCAACATTCCAAGGTAATGTTACAGTGCAACGCTATATGAGTGGTGAAGGCTATCGCATGTACCGCTATATATCTTCACCAGTTACAAGTGCAACAGTAGCAAGTTGGCAGGATGATTTCTCTATTACAGGTGCTTTCGCGGGCTACTCTACACGTGACCCTTCCAATAACTCCACAATTGTTTGTGGCTATAGATTAGGTACATCCGCTTCTATGTTTACCTACAATGAGGCGACCCAGGCTTACGCAGCTTATCCGACAACAAGTTCTTCTGCTGCGCTTGTGCCAGGAGTAGGTTATTCAGCACTTGTAAGAAACTGCTCAAGCCCCACTATAATTGACGTAAGAGGACCGATAAATCAAGGTGAGATTACTCCAACAATAACGTATACTACTTCGGGTAGCAACTCGGCAATGTATGGCTATAACCTCATTGGTAATCCATATCCTTCTGCCCTCGACTGGGAAACGGCACCATGGACAATGAGTAACATCAGTTCCGTAATGGCAATTTCAGATAACAGCACGGGTAGTCTGGTATATCAATACTTTGATAATACAGATGGCAGCGCTGATGATTTTATCGCCGTTGGTCAGGCTTTCTGGGTGCGTGCTACGGCAGCTTCTCCTTCATTAACTTTTACGGAAGATATTAAGGCTGCACCAGGTTCTTCGTATAGCTTCTTCAGAAAGGCGAGCCCTGTGCTGGATAGACTTACGATCACGGTAACGAATGGCTCTATTACAGATAAGGCTTTTGTGAAAGTAAATCCTGCGGCAAAATCATCGCTGGATAATTTCGATGGGCCGAAGATGGATAACTCGTTATTCGATATATCCACACTTTCCTCTGAAAATATACCGATGGCGATCAACGCGGTTGAAGAAATTACCTGTGGTTCTGCCGTTAAGATCAATTTGAAAGACTTCACAGCAGGCAGCTACAAACTGAATTTCCAGGGAGCCGGACTCGTACAAGAATACGAAATGGTACTTACGGATAAATATACCGGCAGCGTTACAAACGTTACAGTATCACCAGACTATATTTTCGTTGTTGATAACAATGCCGCATCAAAAGCAGCAGACCGCTTTGAGTTGACCTTTAAAGAAAAAGCAATGTCACTCAGTCTTTCCGTAGATAGCAACGTTGCGTTGTGTGCTACAGAATCAGGAAAGGTTAAATTATATAACCCGCAGGCAAATGTATCTTACTTTGCTACGCTACGTGGTGAAACCGTAAGTGATACACTGGCAGGTGGTGCATCTTTCATCGAATTTAACATTCCTGCTGAGTCACTCGCAGAAGGAGAGAATACGGTATATATCAATGCTGTTGGCAACTGCGATAACATCGAGCAATTGGAGCAATCAGCGTTGGTTCAGAAATATAGTACAGCTACCATCACGCAAGTGAACGGCAGAACTTTACAATCAAACTATAGCACCGGTAATCAGTGGTACCTCAACGGCCAGTTGCTTTCGGATACATCAGCTGTGCTGCGTGTTGGCGAGGAAGGCGAGTACCAGTTAAGCGTAACCACCGGAAGCTGTACACTTTCTGCAACGTACGCGCTGGGCGCAGAAACCTTTATGGATAAGATCGCAGGATATCCAAATCCGGTTGAATCTATATTCTCCATCGAACTGCCAATCGAGCAATGCTCCGCAGCAGAGTTACCAATCATGAATGATGTAGGTCGCCAGGTAGGTATTTTAAAACTGAAAGATTATGGTACCTATCGCACCGGTCAGTATGATTTCAGTTCTACGCCAAGCGGTTTATATCTTATCCGCATTGAGTCGGGTACAGGCGTTCGCCACATGAAAGTTTTGAAGAAATAGGAATATAGCCTCCTCTATATAAACATCTCCCGCAGGTTTTGAATCTGCGGGAGATTTTATTTTATACCTGTTCCGTTGTTGTTCTCATTGCCGCCTGAGATGCATACCGGGCATTTTACAATAAATACATTAATTTTAGCCATGACCCAAAGTAGTATAAAACCAATACTCCGAGCAGCGTTACCATTTTACGGTTGCCTGCTGGTTATTGTATGGTTTCTCAATCCGGAGTTTACGGCTTGCTCGAAGAATAGCACATGGTGTACAATCGCGTATTGGACAACCGAATCAGCCGGCCGCTTTGGTACTGCCATTATGATATTGATATCAAGTGTTGCGTTCGCGTTTCGAGCATCAACCGTGAAAGAAGCCGTTGTTAATTTTTTCGGAACGTTTGTGATGCTATCGGTTATGCTGTCGGTGTTTGCGCTTATTAACGAACACGGTGTAAAGCCGGTCTTGCAAGTTCCGCGACCAAGCCATCAGTATATCATGACGCAGTCGAAATCAGAGGTACGACTTGATTCATTATACACTTTGTCAGCAGCAGACCGGAGAGCCTTCTTCAAAAAGTTAATTGATGCAGACACCGTATCATATAAAAATTCGGATGAACGTATTTTAAACCACTGGCTGGAGGAAGCCGGTTACTCATTCCCGTCCGGACATTCATTCAATGCCTTTCTGATGGCCGGTATACTGTCATTTTTTATATACCATCTCGTGAATAGAAAGATTCGTTGGCTATATGCAGTTCCTTTTGCATGGGCTGTTCTGGTTGCGGTATCACGCGTGGCTGTCGGAGCGCACACTGCTCTGGACGTAAGCATTGGCAGCGCTATAGGTCTTTCAATTTCTCAGACGCTGTTTTACTTTCCGGGTACCCGAAGGTTGCTCATCCCTGATAAGTATATCTGTAATTAATTCAATATTCATTAACGACCGGTGGTCCACTCGAACGTATACTTTTCTTTGCCGGCGAGTATCGTATTTATGTCTGTAAGCAGATCAAGTCGACAACTGTGATTGGCTACATATCGCTGCAGTGAAGATATGTAGTGAATGGAGGGCTCTTCTCTCGGAAAATCACGCGGGGTAATTTTGATGTATTCATCTGTTTCTGCGTTCCACATCCAGCAGATATCGGTCTTGCCATGCGCGTTGGTTAAATGGTTTAGTATCCACCACGAATCATGCCCCGGATATACCTGCAGGTTGCCATCAAAACTTCGATAGGTTATATAATCATCCGGCTGACTTTTCAGAAACTTCAGATTCAGTTTTTGCTCTGATACAAAATCAGAGAGCAATGTGTATTTATAGGTTCCGTTGGTTAGATCATAAATATTGAGTTGCAGAATGCGCTGCACATATTCCGGACGCTGCTCATGCGGTATCTGCACTTCAGAAAAATAAAAGAACTTGTTGGTGCTTAACAACTGAAGCGAAGTATATCCATATACTTCAAATGGCAACGCGTGAAAATCCTGTTGTGCTAGAGCTCCTCCCAGAATTCGTATTTCTTTGTTGTTCCGCACTACCAGGCAAGATTCTTCATTCAATGCCAGTAACTGGCATGATTCACCTTTGTCGTAACTATAGAGTAATTCTGTTTTGTGTTTCTTGAGCCGGTATATATTCCCTCCGTCCTGTTTTTTCTCATTCAGAAAAACAGTATCTCCAAAAACAGCAGCCGGTTCGTATATATCTTCAAAGCGGTGTCCCGGTTCGCTCCAGTCATCCCGTTGCAGGGTTTCAGCAGAGCGCATGTCAGCAATCTTGTAGTAGGAGATGTTTTTCTTTTTATCGTAAGTCGTTTCCTCTTTCCAAAGGTTGAATGTGTTGGATTGATAGAATGGTATCAGCTTTCCGCGGGCAGCCGCTATTTCCTGCTCCGATATATTCACCTGCTGTGGAGGCCAGGCAGATACATCCAGTAATATATCCTGATCCTCAGCATCGCGAACCCAGCAAAACGGTGTGTGTTCAGAAAGCATGCATCCCCCATAGTCAAGATGGTGAAATGAATCTTCAATGAAGACGATCTTCTTACTTTTGCTGCTCTTTGGTTTTGTTTTAAAGGGCTTCGGTTCAACCTTTTCCGGTTCAATGCTAAAGCTCTCGTGTTCATCTTCTGCATGGCCCGCATTTAACCAATGCGAAACGAATTCGTCCGTTTGGGAGAGAGGAACAATGGCAAGCCTGTAGCTGTCGCTGCCATCGTCAAGATTCCACAGTGCCAGGCCATAACTCTCCAGATGGGCAGCCATTGCGCCCATGCAGATCTCAGCTCCGTCACGCGCAAGCTCTTCGAATAAAGTATTTGCTTTTTTGTTGTGTATGCACGCCAGGTTCGGGTATTCGAGCTGCAACAATCCGAAGATGTCATTGCCGGTACATTTCCAGTCAACATGAATATGGGTATCGAACTGAAATTCTGTAGAATTTTTTGCCATCGGGTTTTAATACTCTGTATATATAGTAGGGTAAAGATATAGCACTTTGTACGGTTTTGTAAAAAAGATGTCCGCCAATGGGATTTTTATATCGGTCAGCTTTAAAGTTCAGTTTTATATTTTGAAACTCCTGCCGTACGCTATTTTACTATGAACGATTTGCCGGCATAGCGTATATTATTTTGTGTTCTGTAAATATTGGAATAGTATATCTGTTCTTGTGGGGGGCCGTGTAGCTATACCGTTATGTTGCGTATAATTTTTTTTTCAGTGTTCTGTTAATTTTTTATTACGGAACAAATTTCTGTAAAAATCGTACGGAGATATTTTTTTATAAATCCGAATCCAATTCAGAATACTTTCGTTTGACGCGGTCTTCTTTTGCAAAATCACATCGCAGCAAAAAATATTGATGTTAAGAAAAATTAACGTTTGCGCTGCAACATAAACGCAGTTTCGTCCGTCTTAGGGTCATATATCTCAAACGAACTTAATTGTAAAACATATGAAAAAAACATTGTCTATCCTTGCTGCTATAACAATCTTCAGCACCACATTATTCGCTAACAACATCGATAACCCGAATGCCGCTACCGGTATGGCTATCATGAAAAATGGTACTACTGTAAAGCTGTTCTATAAGGGAACCAAGCAGACTGATGTAAAAGTATCTATATATAATGCGGCTAATACATTGGTATACTCTGAAACAATCAAGAATGTAGATGGCTTTGTAAGACCTTATAACTTTACTAACCTGGAAGAAGGTGAATACTCAATCGAGTTACTTGGTGAGAACGGTCGCCAGGTTGAACGCGTAATCTATAAATTAGGTAAAGTAGAGAAACTGGCTAACGTAATGCACGTAACCGGTGAAACCAATAAATATATACTTACGGTTGCTAACAAAGGACAGGATGTACTTACCATCAAAATCTATGGTGATAAAGGTGTGTTGCTGTATAGCAAAACCGAAGAAGTAAACGGTGACTTTGCTCAAGTATATAACCTGGATAAATACAACGGTGGCCTTACGTTTGAAGTTTCTGACTCAAAAGGTGTAACAAAATCGTTGAGCCTGTAATAAGAAATCAAAAGACACGCTTAAAAAAGTCCCTGAAAAGCTGCCATGAAAAATGGCAGCTTTTTCTTTTTTATGTAGTTGATGAATATATACCTAAATACTCTCTTTCCTTAATAAGACTTTTTTGTCGAGTAGCCAGAGTGCTGTGCGGCGAAACGGAGCGCAGGTATAGTTGTGATAACTGGAATCACTTTTCAGTAGCTCTTCCGTTACACCGGCAGGTAGCCAATTGAAAACAAAATCTCCTTTTGAAACACGGTTGACGGTTGGCGATTCCTGTGGCGGATCGCTGCAGACTTTTAAAAGCTGGCTGTAGGTTGCCGAATCAAAATACAATACAGCCTCCAGGTAACTATCGGAGGGGCCGGGCACTGATAGAAAATTATCTCCTCCGGAATTGTCTATATAAGTATAGTGGAACTCAACCGCATGGGGTTTATATAGCCTCAGGTTTACCAGTTTTGATAGTCGTGCCGTATCACGCGAATGCGTAGTATAAATGTTTCCTTGTCTGGTTGTATCCGGTGGTAATTTTGGTTGTTCCTGTTTTCGCTGGCAACACGTAAACGCTACAGCAATAAATGCCAGTACGATATAGCGGGAAGCGTAGGTCATGAGTACATATAGTCTTTAATGAAAAAGAGAGTCCCCGAAAGGACTCTCCTGAAATTATAGCGCAATAAATCAAATTTAATTTAGTGGTTGTTTAACGTCTTCGGTTTTGCTGTCGCGTGTGTTCTTTTGTACTGCAATGGCAGCAAAGAGACTCAACAGGAACGACATTGCATAAAATCCTTTTTCACTTAATGACAGTGTAGCATTCCACAAACCTACGGTTAGCAACACAATTGCCAGAATGGTAGAAAACCAGCTTAATCCATAATAGATGTTGGTTACTGGTATGCCTTCGAGCTGATCGCGAACGGATTTCTGTAGCGATATAGCTGAAAACAGCCCGTACATTAAAACCGTAAAGTAATAACCTTTCTCGTTCAGCATCATTTCAGCATTCCATAGACCGATGTTGAAAGCTAAGATCCCCGCAAATAACGCTACCCAGGAAGCTGCGATAAATGCACTGGATGGTTTCTGATTCATTGATTTGTTGTTAGATTTTCCTATTCGTATGGCTTTTCGGTTTCGCCCCGTTTTTTTGCAAGTGGTTTCTGGCCTCCACTTAAATTATTTCAAGTATACGTAAATGTTGAAAAAAGTATGTGTCGCCATGCGTTTGCAGGCCTCGCAAAAAAGCTGTCGTTAGTCTATTGATAGGGCGGGATGGTATTTATAACTGCACAGGTCGTTTTAAAACTGCCTAAGTTGCTTAAAAATACAGCAGCTCCTGCGTAGTGGTGGCCCTGCTTTTACCTGTCTCTTGCCTGAGTAGAGATGAAGAAAAATAAATAGATTTGGTAAATATCTACAAGGGAGAGAAGGTGCAATTGCCTGATCAGGAAATAATCAAGGCTATCCGACAGGGGAATAAAGATGTCTTCGAACAGGTATTCCATGCCTGTTACGAGAATCTTTGTCAGTATGCTTTTACCATCCTCAGGGATATGGACGAAGCCGAGGATATTGTGCAGTCTATGTTTATGAAGGTGTGGGAGAGGCGCGAAGAATTGAATATCCAGCAGTCTATGCGATCATATTTGTTCAGAGCCGTATATCACCAGTGCATCAATCACCTGGAACATCGTACTATAAAATTGAAACATCGCGAATACGGTGTATACGAAGGGCAGCATAAAGTACAACAGCCCGAAGTATTTCCGGAAGAACTCTCTGAAAATATACGCATCGCGGTAAATGACCTGCCGCAGCAATGCCGCACCATTTTTATGATGAGCCGGTACGATGAACTGCGTTATGCAGAGATTGCTCAAAAGCTGAATATATCGGTCAATACAATCGAGAACCAGATCAGTAAGGCCTTACGAATACTACGACTTAAATTGAAAGATCATTTTATACTATAAATCAGAGCCAGCGTGAAACGTGAACATGATATCGAGATAAAGGACGAACTGATGGTTCGGTACCTGGCAGGCGAAGCAGGCCCTGAAGAAGCGATGGCTTTGCAAGACTGGCTTACGCTTGCTGAGAATAAAGCATATTTTGAAAATATACAGCGAACATGGGAGCAAACACATCCTTCGAAAACACCACGCGCCATTGATGCGCAGCATGCCTGGAAAAAAGTAGACCTTCAGACAGAGCCTGCGGTGATGTGGAAGAACGGCACTGCAGCAGGCAGACGCAATAAGATTATACTTCGTATAGCCGCCTCGTTGCTCATTACGATTCTGGCTACGTTGCTGATCTATATCCGCCTCTACAAGCCATCGGTGAATATGGTGGCGGTAACAACAGCCGATTCGTTAAAGAATGTTAGCCTGCCCGACAACTCTACGGCTACACTACATCGCAACAGCAAGCTTATGTATCCTGCCACATTTGGCGCAGGGCAGCGCAACGTTGAACTGGCGCAGGGTGAGGCATTTTTTACGGTAACATCCAGCCCAGAAAAACCTTTTATTATTCATACTTCGGTGGCGGATATTCGGGTGGTGGGTACGGCTTTTAATGTTGCGTTAAAGGCCAATCAATTGGAAGTAAGTGTGAAAGAAGGAAAAGTGCTGATATATACTTCGCAAGACAGCAGTTATCTGACAGCAGGGTTTACCGGCATTGTGCAGCCGGCCATGGGTACGATACGCGTAAAAGATTCGGTTCACATGAATGCCTGGGGATATGCCACGCACAGGCTGATTTTTAAAGACACTCCGCTGGAAGAGGTTATTGCCGATATTGAAAAAGCATATCCATATTCCATCACTTTAGGCAATGCGAATATTAATAATTGCCGCCTGACTGCTACCTTTGACAACGATTCTGCAGAAAATCTCTTAAATTTAATCGCGGAGACCTTAAATCTGTCGGTAGTAAAAAATGGCACAGTGTTTACCCTGGAAGGCGAAGGCTGCCCGTAGGCTTATACCTGCGGTGCTTTTTCTTTTTCTATGCCAGGTTGCACAGGCACAGTATATCCGTACATCGTACGCCAGTAAAATTACACTTACCAGTTCCGGTGTTCAGTTTAAAGTACTGATCGATAAATTATCCGGTATCACCGGACTTCACTTTATCTATAGCTCCAATAAAATTGAAACCACGCGACTGGTTTCCGTATCAGTAAAAGATAAGTCGCTGGAGGATGCATTGGTGCTGTTGGGCCGCCAGCTTAACGTTGCCTTTGTGAAGCGCGACAATAAATATGTTATTATAAAAACAGTTGATGTGGCTCCTGCTACACAACCAACCACACAGACCCTTACAAGACGCCCTGAGTTTGATAGAATTTACAGCGCTCCAAAATATACTCCGCTCATTGCTTCTACAGAAGAAATATATACTGCCAGTGTTGATGCTCCGGAGCCGGTAGCCGGTAAACCGATGGCAGCGTCAGGAGAATATTTTCGGAAGAACCTGCCGGAGCTACGGGTATATTTCGATACCACAAGACTAAAACGACTGCCGGAGTACGAACTTAAAAAGATCAACCTGAAGAACCGGCACTCAGGCTGGTTTGTTTCCGGTGGACTTATGCTGAATGATTTTGCCGCGGGGTTGGAACTGCAGGCTGGTGTACGTTCGCTCTATGCAGTATATAATCCGGCATGGCTTCGCAGTGGTAAATATTATGGTGCCTTTGGTTTTGGTACCTCTCTGCTGATTACAAGAAATATAGCCTTCACACCTGTATATACCTACGGAACGGTAAAGCAGAACGAGATCTTTAAAGTAAATATGCCGCGTAGAACTATTGAAGGCGAGGCTGAACTTGTAGCTAAACTTCACCAGGTACGGTTTACATTTCAATATGCCCTTACTCGTAATCTGAATGTTCGGGTAGGACCAACGTTGAGCTATATGAAGGCCAAATACTCGGTAGAGAAAAACAATGTAATGGTCTTTCGCAGAGCCAATGCCGGTGGTGTGCCTGTAGCATTTCCTGTTCTTGCATTTAAGAATCCGGGAGCACACACTACCGGTGCTTACCCTGCCGTGCCGGTGCAATTCGTTACCGAGATTAACCGCGCAGAGCCTGCCGCTGCTGTGGTGGAACACAAAAAATATATGTTGGGCTGGGAAGCCAGCGTTTCATATCGCTTAAATTTTTTCAAAAGAAGATAGTGGCAAACTGATCCACACCTGTCTCTTGGTTGAAATCCAAATGCAACAAGCGTATGGCATTAACCAAGAGTTTTCAGTTTAATCCCCCTACTAATCTCAAGCAAGCTTTGGGAGCTTTTATCGTGCTGCTCATCATCGGTGCCATTAACCTGGGACAGCAATGGGAAGAACGCAGATTTTCGGTTCAGCATTTTACGGCTGAAATACGATGCATGTTAAAACTCAACGAGTCGCAGGCGCAGCAATTGGAGAAGATCAACTACGACTTCTACGACAAAGCCACCAAAGCTTATGCAGCCAGCCTGTTTGATGATTCGCGCTACTGCACCGAAATGCAAGTGCTATGTGCAAAGCGCGATGCCTCGATGATGAAAGTATTAAATGACAAACAACGAAACGAATGGAAGTCGCTGGTGGTATATGCGGAGTGTAAGCGTTAACCGTTATAAGTTTAATCGAAGAAATTATAAATCCAATGGCACGAAGAAATCACAAAGTCCTTCGTGATTTCTCTGTGCCTTCTTTGTGCAATTGGATTTGAAAAAAAACTATAAACGGAAATATACTCTCTTCGCAGCAAGACAATCTATACATCACCCAGGAATAACGGATAACTATTCACCGATAACGATCATCGTCTCCCAAAAAAAGAAGTCAGGTGATTAAACAAAGAAGTATCCCGGCTCAGATCGTGAATGAACGTATCCGGCACTCTGAAATGACGGCTTCTTAAAAAGATATCGAAGAATTTCCTGGCCGGTATATCTTCCGGTGTCTGCTCGATGGCTTCCGGAAGTATAATGGCGCTGGGCGATGACTGAATGATGTGTTGTTGCTCATCGTTCGAGAACAACTCCGGCTGCAGTACCACCAACACACCCGGTTGATGTTCCACTTGCTTTACCAATTGTTCTGCCAATGTAAAATAAGGCGTGGTGGCTTCTGTCGGTATACATACCTGGCTCAGTTTTACCTGCGGAACGTGCTGGTGCTTTGCTATATAGTGTTGCGCATAGTCGCTTTGCGCTTTCAGGTAAGCATAATAACATGCTTCTTTTTCATTGTCTTCATGCTGCTGCGAGATTACTGAGAATAACTTGATGGAGCGGTTTGTTCTCCGGGCCAGTTCAAGTGTCCACGCGTACCCCATGCTGAAGACGGCATTATACAGAAACGGATATACTATACAATTTTTCACGCTCCCTCACATTAATCAGTATATCTCAAAAGAAACAATTGTTACATAAGTGCCAGTGCTGTAGACAAACCGGATGCCAATGCTACCCAGTATAATTCGTTGATGCGGTCTTTCGATCTTTTCAAACGCATCTTGATAGCGCTGGAAGTTAAATGATACGAAGCCTGCAGGTCTTCAATCGATTTGCCTTGCTGATATTTCAGCAGTAATAAACTTTTTTCTTCAGCAGGTAAATGATCGATGAGTGCGAACATGATTTTTTCCTGTTCTGCTTCTTCGTGTTCGTGTGGTATAGCGAAGCTGCCTGATTTCTCTTCATCATCTTCGTAAACATTTTCTTCAAGACTAAGCACACTGGTCTTGTTCTTTTTACGAAGGTATGCAAGACAATCGCGGTGGATGATGATATATAGCCAGGTAGAAAACTGGGCGTTGCCTTTAAATGAATCCAGTTTATCAAAGGCTTTCATGATTGAATCCTGGGCAACATCAAAAGCTATATCTTCTTCTTTCAAAACCGAGAGACACTTCTGATATACTTTTTTGAAGTAACGGTTATACAATTCACCTAAAGCATTCTTATCGTCCTGGAGGATAGCGGTGATCAGTTGTTCATCGGAAAGTTGACTGAAAGTTTTCATAGCGTTTACGAGTTGGTTTCAACGCTGTAAAATTGCAACGGTCCGCGCTCCCGGGTTAGAGCTAAAAAACGTATTTTGAAAAATGGCAGGAAACGCCTAGAGCGTCTACGCTAAAAAGCGTAGATGTGTCCGTAGAAATACTTAGGCTAACCCCTTCTCAACCGCATACTTTACCAATCCTGCGGTATTTTTCACTTGTAACTTCTCCAGCAGGTTTCTGCGGTGGGTGTCTACCGTGCGCACGCTGATGAAGAGTTTTTCGGCTATTTCTGCGTTGGAGAACTCCTGGGCGATCAAACCCAGCACTTCTTTTTCGCGATCAGTCAGCGTAATGCTGTCTTTGGAAGCAGCCTTCGGCTTCTGCTGCAATTCGGTAATGGCCTTGAGTAACGTTGCTGATACCGTTTGACTGAAATAACTATTGCCATTTACAACGGCATGGATAGCCGCCACCAGTTCATCGCGTCCGCAGTTCTTGAGTAAATATCCATTGGCTCCGGCTTCCAGCATTTTCAGAATATAGTCGCGTTCTTCGTGCAGGGTAAGTGCCAGCACTTTTATATCCGGAAATTTAGACTTGATGGTATAGGTTGTGTCAATGCCGTTGGGTATACCCATATCAATGTCCATGAGTATTACATCGGTAACTTGTTTCTCTACAAGCGCAATAACATCATTACCACTTTCTGCCTCAGCGAGTATTTCAATATCCGGTTCAAGCTGAAGAATAGCATTCAGTCCTACACGAATAAGCTTGTGATCATCGGCAATAATTACGCGTATCTTGTCCATTTCCAGAATTTCAAACGATTCAAAAGTATACATTCCCCGGCATATTCCCAGTGACTTTTCTATACCGGTGCATCCAAAAGACGAAGACAAATATATACCAAAGATAGTTTCAACATCATTTTGATGTGCCAGCTATAGGAATAACGGTCATACAACATCAACCATAAAATTGAAAAACATGAAACGGTATTTCATTCCCCAATGGCTGCTGATGGGAGCAGTGATTCTTTCGGCCTGCCAATCCAGACACGAAAAAGTATCGCACGAAGCTGTACCCGTAAGCAGCAAGAGCGAGATTACACTTTCGGAGACACAACCCGATGAACAATTCTGGCTTGCACTCGAATCGTACGCAAAAGGTGATAATAAAGAGAGTGCAGCATTCATTGAAGATGGAATTGTTGCCATGGAAAAAATAGCCGACAGTCACGATGCTGATCGCACGGCTATTGATCACTCCATACAGGAGCTTAAAACTCTTTCGGGTAAAGTTGCCAACGACCAGGTTAAGTCTACTGCTGAGTTGAATAAAGCTTTCGCAGATGCAGCACAGTCGCTGGCGCACCTGCGATTGAAAGTAACGGAAATAGAATTTTTCAAAAAGTCGGAGGAGGTAGCCGGTACACATTTGCAATCGGCAGTAGATCATGCCAACCGGTATATACGCTTCCATAAATATACTCCTTCGGAAGAAGAGCATGCCTTGCTGACTGATACACAGGATCTATCCAAACGCCTGGAGCGTGGCGACAATGTGTCGGAGGAGGAACTCAAAGTAAATATTAAAAATATCGACAGTCTGTTGGTGAACTGGGAGACACGATTTAACTCCGCACAGAGTCATCGATAACTATATACATACATCGCATGAAGAAAATATTGATCATCGTTTTTACACTGCTTGCCAGTTATAGTTATAGTCAGCAGCTTTTTACCGGGGGTAACGAATGTCGCATCCGTATACTCACCGATAAAAAGGAATATGAATTTGTAACGCGCAGGCTGGAAGCAAGAGTAAACAACGCACTGGAACGATTTGAATTTATGATACCCGTGGAAACCATTCGCTCGCTGCGCGATTCTGCGGATATAGATTTTATACGCGCGCTTACACAGGGGAGTGTCGCGATAGAATTAACAGCAGCATTGCCCGGCAACCAGGTTGATTATTCATTTCTGAAAACAAGCAATACGATTGATCTGCCCGGAGAGTTGAAGATAGGTTCACTTCGCTTTCATGATGATGTAGAATTTGGTGGCTCCATGCCGGTAGATAAACTATATTTCAACCTGCAGCTATACCTGCGCGAAGGCAACCGCTACCTGGCACAGGTAAATAATGAAAATATACTTGAAATAGAATTGGGCGCCCGTGGTGACAGAATGGTAGGCCTTTCATCCAATTAATATACTAGAATAACTTTTAAATCATCATGGCTATGAAAACCAGGATTCTTCTGATGATGCTGATGCTTGTGGGATTAACAGCAACAGCACAAGTACACGTTGACTTTGATAAAAAAGTTGATTTCAAAAATTACAAGACCTTCAAGTTCGAATCCGGAAAAGTAATCCGAAAGCTCGGTGTTACGGATACGGATAATACGTTTATGGATGCCAACGTAAAGGCTGCTATTACGCAAGACCTGCAGTCGAAAGGACTTACGGTTTCTGAGACCAATCCTGATCTGATTGTAACGTACCTGGCCGGTGCGCGCGAAAAGCAGGAAGTTCAAAACTATATATCCAACCCCGGCTTCTTTTATCCTTACTATAGATTTTATAGTCTGGGTGGCTGGTGGGGACCACAATGGAATAACTTCTGGGTAACACACTACGAAGAAGGAACGATCATAATCGATGTGCTCGATGCCAAAACCGATCAGCTCGTATGGCGCGCGTATGCCGTGTCGCCCATCAACAACTACAACGAAGCGAAGTTTGTGCAGAAAGAAGTGTCCAAATCCTTCAGACATTTTCCTCCCAAATCATAGCGCGTACTATATATGTTCAGAAAAGCCAGTGTCACTACTGGCTTTTTTTGTTGCTATACCGTGACGCTTTTTAGTTCCGTCAATCTAATGTATACAATGCCGATGCACACATCCTATTATAGACTATAGCGTTTGTGTTTTTTGCACGATGTGGCATGTTAACTAAACACACTTTACACCTATGCGCACCTGGATCATATCAACCCTGTTGCTGATGCTTGCCGTAACGCAGCTTCATGCACAATTTTTTAATGAACGTACATTGAAAGAAGACAGCGCCTACGCCAAACTGAAAGCCGGTATAGTGGAGCGATTCAAACATGCTTCCCCGGGACCATTCGGTGCATTCGTAAAAGGTGTTGACGAAGATATAGTTACCGATAAAAAGGTAATGGCCCTTACATTCGATGCCTGCGGAGGCCCACACGGCAGTGGCTACGATGAAGAACTTATTAATTTTCTCCGCGCCAATAAAATTCCTGCTACACTTTTCCTGAGTGGCTTGTGGATCGATGCACATCCCGACAAAGTAAAAGAACTGGCAGCCGATCCGCTATTCGAAATCGAGAACCACGGCCTCACCCATCACCCTTGCGCAGTTGCCGGTGAAACCATGTACGGTATACACGGCACCGGTAATGTAGGCCAGGCCGTAGATGAAATAGAAATGAACGCCCGCAAGATCGAAGCCATCACTTCACGTAAACCTATATTCTATCGATCAGCAACAGCTACCACCGATGAAGCCTGCGCAGCTATAGCCAACAGCCTATACGAAACCATTATCAGTTACGATCTCCTATCAGGCGATGCCGTAGCTGGCACACCTGCGTCCGTAATCAAAGCCAACTTACTAAACGGAGCGCGCCACGGAGCCATCGTAATTATGCACATGAACCACCCCGAGTGGAACGGAGCCGAAGCACTAAAGCAAGCTTTACCTATATGGCAGCAGCAGGGATTTACGTTTGTGAAACTCGAACTGCACCCGCTGAAAGGAAAAAAATAGCCGTGAGCTGCGAGAGGGAGACTGGCTGCTGGCTTCTGGCTGCTGAAGGAAAAAAGTGTTATTCGTTAGTCGTTATATAACCAGCCGAAAAATGTATTTGAAAAGAAGAGAAGGTAATTTAATATGGAGACGGTAAGAAAATGCCAGCAGCAAAAGTGGCAAGTAGCGTATTATTTCTTTCTTGGATTTGACTACATTACGACACTATACTCTAAATAATAAACCAGTCAGACTAAATGAAACAACGTCTACTAGCAAAACTGTTTTTTGTTTTATCCATATCATTCACTGCCTGCCATGACGATGACAATGCCCCTAGTTTCCAATTCACAACAAGTAGTAGTAAATATTCGCTTGATCAGGCTAAACTATATTTAACGAAGGAGAGCGATTACGTTACAGCTTCGGGCACTTCCTATACTTACCACGATTACTTTATTACCGATGGGACACTTATCGAGGGTGAGGATGGCAATACTATGTCTGACTATAATTCTTCAACCTATCTCATAGGTGTTTCGATTTCTACTCCAAAGTCAAAAACACTGGGAAGTGGAGAATACCCGCAATATGGTAAGTGGTTTTTTGTACCTGAGGGTTCCAATATGAGTATTGTATATAGTGAGGCCAGTGACGGGACAATGTTCTCCACGCAGGATAAGAATGAAGATACCTCGCCTGTTGTTATCTCCGGGGGTATAAATGACGGAGATGAAATGACTTTAAAGTTCAATGGCAAACTAACAAAGTTTCAATACGATGCTGCTGGAACCCTCGTAGAGGGCAGTGCCGACACGGCCGAATTATTTTATACAGGAAAAGTAGTCGATAAACGTCCTTGACCGCCCTGGTAGCTTCCGGAACCATAGTGTTAATTAATATCTTCATAACCCAACCTTAAAAATCAAGATTTTAGCTTTGTCCAGGTTCCGTGAATCGTTATCCGTTAATGGTATACTATATCTATTCAGACAATAATCACCGTATCAAAAATTTCCTACTGGCAGCTGGAAGCTAGTAGCGCTCGGCTTTTTTCCATGTATCTTTAGTCCATGAGAAAGATGCTGCTAACATGGGTTGGCATTGTAGCCTGGACAAGCGCACAGACTTGTGACTGCGATTACGCGGGAAACTTTCTGACAATCAGTAAAAACGCTGATGCCATTTTTATTGTCAGGGTTGACGGCTATAACGATTTTTTCTCATGGTTATGGACAAATGGAAATCCGGAATCTGCGACTTTTGAAGTTATTAAAACATTGAAAGGATTTGCTGATGAAAAAGAAATCAAAGTTTTCGGAGACAATGGAATGCTATGCCGACCCTATATAGATACTTTTAAAAAGGATCGATACTATGTAGTTGCCCTTTACCAGTGTAGCGAAAATAGAGAAGGTGAAACGACAGCGGATTTTCTTATTTCTGCGTGTGGAGAATACTGGCTCGACTACAACCCCACATCTAAAATAGTAACCGGCCTGATAACACCAGGAACCAGTAAGCCATCAACTCTGAAACTCGAAGCCTTCGAAAAACTTTTAAAAGCAAGTTTACGGTAAACGGGAACGTCCGGCGGCTGAAGAGGAAAGGGTTATCCGTTAGAGGTATACTATATCTATTCTCAAAGTATAATCAGTGCCTCAAAATTCCTCTACTAGCAGCTGGTAACTCGCAGCTCGCAGCCAACAATAGATATATACTACAATAGCTCAGGACTACGCGTAAAAAAAAGTGTCTCTCATCTTATGACTTCCAGCTAAAAAGATATATTTTTATTTCACGGGGCCCATCCACGCTATTGAAGAAGAATAGTTGGATGGGCTTTTAATTTTTATCAAACCTCGCACGATATAGTATGAATGTTATGAGTTAACCTTATTTCTGAAAAAAAAGATTTTCTTAGTTATTTGTTAAACCAACCTACAAAAAAACGATGGGAGTATTACGTATTGAAGGGCGAGTCAAAATCGCCCAGTTTTGGCCACACGGCAGCGCAGATGCAGACACCACACAGATTGAAGTGGATGTAACGAAAGATTCATTTTCATTTGCTGCAGATGATAAGACTTTTAGAAAGACAAAAGTCTATCACGACTCTTATGTTATTGGAAGAGGCGGCAGGAAAGATGTTATCAAGTATTCAAAGCGCCAGGACGTACATAAAATAAGTGTACGCCTGCAGGGTGTTGATGCCCCGGAGCTTCACTATAAAGCACCGCCACTGCCGCGGGAGGAAAGTATATCTGACAAAGAAAGGGAACGTTACAATGGTATTAATGACGACTTCTGCCAGGCGTTTGCCGAGAATGCGGCCTTTGCTTTAGGTACATTTCTGCAGCGTAAAACAAACGGAAGCAAAGACGAAATTAAAGTCATCTTTTATTCCAAGAACATCGAAAGACCATCAGACGCATTAGACACCTACGGACGATTTGTAGGGAACATAATGGTTGGTAAAGTAGATATAAACCTATGGCTCGCCAAAGAAGGATGGGTGGTACCAACCTTTTATACATCAATGACAGAGGAAGAGATCAACGATGTTAAAGCTGCCACGGTTAAAGGTAAATCCAAGAAACGCGTGTGGGGTGTAAACGTTACCTATGATTGTTCGATTGAGAAAAAGCGCCTGTACCGCGATCCGCCCTGTGAATATATAGCCGGTTCCGATTTAGGCAAGGTGTTAGTTCCCAAGTTATTCCGGAGAACCGTTAACTATCATATTGAAAAAGGCGCTAAAGTTTTTACGGGAAGTATATCAGACTATATGATTAAAAAAGGACAAAGCGATGTCTTCTACGACTTAGACGAGTTCTTTGAGCAAGGTGTCACCGCTTCCACGCCGTATAGGATAAGCGATTTCATTAGCAAAAAGACCTTCGGAAAGAAGATCGACCAGATCGTTTTTGGCGAAGGGCCATCGACACTCAAGTCGAACAAATCGAACAAGAAGATTGTCGAATTTTAAATAGCTGCGAGCTTTGAGCTGCGAGTTGCGAGAAGGAGGTTGGGAAGTCAGAAAAGTCGGGAAGACCGGAAGACGGGAAGTCCGGAAGTTAGAAATGGCTCTTAAATTTTTCTCGTAGCTCGCGGCTATCAGCTCACAGCTAAAGCAACGAACACCACAAAATATAGTATACATCGCAACAAGTCATACTTCCGCACCTCCATTCTTCTAAACGCTCCGGATTACGATCTTCCAACTTCCCGTCTCCCAGACTTCCCGTCTTCCGGACTTCCCGACTTCCCGACTCTTCTTACTCCTTCCTTCTGGCTTCTTAAAACCGAATTTTTATCTTGCACCATGAACGTTCGCCTATCATCCACACAAAAGATCGCAGTACTTAACTCGGCCGATATATTTACCATTATGCGCGATATACTGTTGCGCGAAAATAAAATCCGCAGAAACCAGGAACACTTCTGGGTTATAGGCCTCAACAGTGCAAGTAAAATACTGTTTATAGAACTGGTAAGTTTAGGCGCCACCAACCGCGTGGAGGTAAAGCCCGCCGAAGTGTTTCGTATAGCCATATATAAATCGGCTATACGCATGATACTCGTACACAACCACCCGAGCGGAAGTATAAAAATATCAGAAGCCGACCGCGACTTTACCGACCGCATGATAAAATCCGGCAACATGCTGGCCGTAGAAGTGCTAGACCACCTGGTGATAACCGAAGACACCTATACCAGCTTTGTAGATAAAGGTATAATGGACGAACTACGACAAAGCGGCCGTTACGAGTTAATCGATAAAGAGAAGGGTTGGCTGCAGGAGATGAAGATCGAAGCCGAAGTTGCTAAAAAGATGAATAAGGTTGCTGCTAATTTCAAGAAGCTTGGTGTAGATATAGAAACCATCAGGAAAGCAACCGGCCTTACCAAAACTGAGATTAAGAAGTTAAATGTTGATTAGGTTGTGTGAGTTTATCGTTTATATCTTTCTTCCCTCCATGCCGTATAAACTTATACCGATTTCTGTTTTATTAATGTTGGCATTATCATGCACTCCAAAGCGCACCCCTGAAGAAACAAAGGCGTTATTGATTGGTCGATGGGATACAGTAACAGATAACGATTTTGAAGTCTCCTACATCTTTACCGATTCAGCCATTGAATGCGAAGAGTTTGTTGCCTGCGGAAAATATACTATTTCCGATCGCGATACTCTAACTATATACGGTGTCGATACAACCGCAGCCAAGATTACTTTTCCGGAGAACGGGAACACTTTAATGCTCACCACCAATAACTGGAGCCTGCGTCTTCATAAGATTACTAATTAACTAGCTGCTCAGTATATATGTACATGAAGGGCGTGCCCCTACGGGTCGGGCTATCCGCTACAAGTCCTCGCGCCAGCCGCAAACCCATGCCCACGCTCCGGGCTTTCCGCTTCTATCCCTCACGCGAGGGTGTGGTGATGTTACTTTGTTGCTACTAAGTATATACCGCTATTTGCAAAGTAATATATAGTTGTATATATTCACATCGAGCCCATCTTTTGGCTGCTGAGAAGTAGCTGGAGGATGGGCTCTTATTATACATGAATTGATTGAGTGTTTAGAGAACTCCCTTTCGAGTAACTTAACTATCCGGAAGCTAAATAGCATTATTGGGAAGGAAAATTACCGTATTCGGAAACTTTTATCGGAGGAGTGAAAAAACAATGTTAATATTAATTATCGAGAGCATGTTATTGAGAGGTATATTTTATATCAATTAAGTCAGATTAATTTGAACACACAAGAAACGAAGACAACCCATGGGGAATTATCACGATCCTATAAGACAGCTTAAGTATCTCAGACAAATATTATCTCACGATAAAAAGCCGCTTGGTTTTTTTCTTTCGGCAGGCTGCCCATTGGCGGTTCAAATGCCAGAGGGCAAATGGCCACTAATACCAGATGTTGCGGGGTTAACTAAATATGTCTCAGCTCAATTAAAATCATCGGATGACAAAATAAATAAGTATAACACTTTAATTCAGGAGATAGAGAAAACAGAGAAAGTACAATATAACATTGAAGATATTTTAAGTTTTGTCAGAGGACTAAAGAGTATTGCCAAAGGAGCTGAACAAGTCCGAGGTCTTTCGGAGGAAGATTTAGCAAACTTGGAAAGAGATATTTGTAAAAAGATTGTAGAGAAGCTCTATGTAAACCTTCCTGATAAAAAGACGCCCTATCATGAATTTGCAAAGTGGATTCATAATATCGAGCGAGATTCTCCGGTTGAAATCTTTACAACGAATTATGATCTTCTTCTGGAGCAGGCGTTTGAAGAAATTGGAGTCCCTTATTTTGATGGTTTTGTAGGATCTCGCGAACCTTTTTTTGACTTAAGAGCAGTTGAGGATACTTTAATTCCAAAGCATTGGACGAGGCTGTGGAAAATTCACGGCTCAATTAATTGGTTTCAGAAGGAAAGTAGTGATGTCTTCAGGTCTACTCATATAAATCTAAAAGAAGGAAATCAAGAATCGTATATAATATATCCATCTCATTTAAAATACGATCAAAGTAGGAAAATGCCATATCTTGCCTTAATCGATAGGTTGAATAAGTTCTTGAGACAGAGTTCATCGGTTCTAATAATGACGGGCTATTCATTTAGCGATGAGCATCTAAATGACGCAATCGTCAATGCGCTCAAAGCAAATCCAACGGCAATGGCAATAGTTCTTTTATTTAATACATTGGAGTTTAGTGATAAAGACAATGCTATTCAGATAAGATATGAAAAAGCGTTAAGGCTTTCTGAAAGTAGATCTAACCTTAGTATTTGGACGTTCGATGAAGCCGTGATCGGTGGATTAAGAGGCAAATGGCGGATCGGTAAGGAGGAACTAGATCGGGAAGAAAATATTGCTAACGTTATTGAACAGCTTTCGAAGCCAGAAGAGTCAAAAGAACGACCAGATTGCTTATTAAAGTTAGGTGACTTTAAACTATTTGGGAATTTTCTTCAGGAGTTAATTGGGCGTGAGCAATTTAAGGTTCAAGATGACAAGTAAATCTACCTTTCTTGGAACAATTCAAGATGTTCAGGGAACTACAATAAGTGTTTCTTTAGCGAATGAATCGCTCTCAGGATTAACTTATGTTGATGGACAGGGATATCGCATTGGTCAAATCGGAAGTTTCGTAAAGATTCCAATTGGTTATACCGATTTGTTCGGCATTGTTACGCAGGTTGGTGCAAGTGCTGTGCCTGAAAAACAAATCCAAAGCCAACCATATGGGAATAGGTGGATCACCATTCAATTGATAGGTGAGGGACAACGTAATGGGAAGTTTGAAAGAGGTATCGCTCATCATCCAACGATAGGTGATAGAGTTCATCTGGTTTCGGAGAATGATTTGAAAAGGATATATGGCCAACCAGATAGACCATTCTTTGTCAAAGTTGGTCATGTCGCTGGTGCCGAATCCATACCAGCTTTAGTCGATGTAAATAAACTAGTAACGAGACATTGTGCAGTCGTTGGAACAACTGGCTCGGGTAAGTCTACTACAGTAACCAGTATCTTATCGGCTCTCTCAGATACGTCGAAGTATAAATCCGCGCGAATAATTATTTTGGATATTCATGGAGAATATTCAAGCGCATTTAGAGATAAAGCCAATATTTTTAAAATAAACCCTGATAAGAACTCAAGACTTCAAGAGAAGGAACTTTACCTTCCATTTTGGGCTCTCAGTTTTGATGAGTTGGTAAAAGTTTCATTTGGAGATTTTAGTAATGAAAAAGATAGAGCAAGTGTACTCGAAAAAATGCTTCTATATAAAGAAAAATCTCTTCAAAAATTTCCTCGAAAAGGTATAGCAAAAGATACATTGAGTGTCGATAGTCCGGTGCCGTTTAGTCTTAATCAGTTGTGGTATGACTTATGGTGTGAAAGCTTTCTTACATATTACTCGGATAACGGGAAAAAACCTATTAAAGAAAACTGGGCTTTTGAAAAAGACGGCGAACAAAAGGATGTGATCGGAGATGTTGAAAAAGGCATACCTCCTAGATTTAAACCTGTAAAAAATGTCGCCAACGATTCTGAGAAAATACAATATGGTCCGAGTACTTTAAATATAAGAAGCCAATTGGAAGCGCTCGGGGCTAAACTACGAATCCCGAGATATAACTTTCTGCTTAAACCAGGGGAATTTACTCCTGATGCCGAGGGCAATACAACAAAAGATTTAGATTCCCTTTTGAAAGATTGGATAGGCTCTGATAAACCAATAACAATTTTAGATCTCTCAGGCGTGCCTATAGATATACTAAATACAGTTATCGGAGTCCTATTGAGAATACTTTACGAGGGGTTGTTTTGGGCTAGGCGACTTTCTCAGGGAGGCAGGGAACGACCTCTATTAATAGTTATGGAAGAAGCACATAGTTATTTAAACGACAATTTCAAGGGGCTCGCTTCGACTATTGTTCAGAAGATAGTAAAAGAGGGACGCAAGTATGGGATTGGGGCAATGATTGTCAGTCAACGTCCATCTGAAATCAATTCAACTATATTGTCGCAGTGCGGCACTTTTTTCGCTTTAAGATTGGCCAATGCAACAGACCGCGGATATATTACTGAAACTATGAGTGAAAATCTTGAAGCCCTCACAAGTATGTTGCCAATACTTAGAATTGGCGAAGCTGTAATTGTTGGTGAGGCTGTGAAAATTCCAATGAGATGTTTTATCGAACCTCCACCTAAAGACCGAAGACCTGATAGCCAAGATCCGATTGTATATGATGAAAAATCTGATGAAGATTCTTATTATCCTGGTGGATGGAGAACACCAATGGAAGTGACACCTAATTATGAAGAGTTCATGGAGGTATGGCGAAGTCAAAATCCCATCCCTTCAAAAGTTAGAAAAGATTGAAAATATGGAGAGGATAAATGTTCAGTCAACAAACATTGCATCAATAGGATATGATGCTTCCACAATGACGCTTGAGATTGAATTTTTGAATGGAAATGTATATCAATACTTAGATGTGCCTCAAAGTGTAAGTGATGCATTAATGGCTACACAGTCTTATGGTCAATACCTTGCAGAACATATTAAAGGGAAATATAGATATGTAAGAGTATAGTGTCTTTATGCCTTTGTTGGATTTTTCTCCAACAAAAGCATTCTATACCCACACCGAATTGAATAGCGTAAGTATATATATGAACTATACGTTTGCTTGCAAGCTCATTATGCCCAAATATTTCAAGAATGATTAGCTTAAAAGACATTCAATATAAAGGACTTTCGTGCTGTCTAATAAAATATATACTAACGAAGCAAAATATATGTAAGATTTTTTTTATAGTTCCCATGCCTTTGTTGGAGTTCTTTCTCCAAAAAAAAACGCCCTTTACCCACGCTGTTTTATCGATTGTTTTTTTTGTCGTGAATAATCAAATATACCTTTGAGCATCCTTTTATTCGCATGAGATATATTAGCCCCATGCCTTTGTTGGAGTTCTTCTCCAGCGAAGGCCCTTAGCTAACATGAAATTTAGTATTGTAAGTATATATCTTTATATTGAATAATCGATGATAATCGTTTGTAAACGGTTATATAAGTAAGCATGTTCTTATATTGGTATGTTATGCACAATGCCGCAGGACAGATGTGGTGCTTCGAACATTGGCACTTTTGCTTGCCGCACATTCCCACGCGACACCAAAGCAAGCAAAAGAGCCAATTCAGGTATTAACCTAAATATTTCGGTTTGAAATGAAAATTAGAAAAGTTGAACTTCAAGGCCATCCAATACTTGGGAACCTCAAACTAGATTTTACTGACGAACAAGGAAGGACAATCGACACAATAATTTTTGCTGGTGAAAACGGAACGGGTAAGACGGCAATACTGGACTTACTTTATCAATTCTCTATGTTTGAATTGAATCAACAGAGAAGGAATGAAAAAAGGATTTTTGAAGTTGAATTTTCCCCCGATGAATTAGGCGTGTTTCACCAAAACACGAATTTTAAAGCAAACTTCACTCAAGGATTTGCGGACGGAATCTTCACCATCATTTTTGATTTTGACATAGCAGGCAACTGGAATCATATCCAGGTTAATTTTCGAAGCGCAGACAAAGCACCAAAGAGTGTACCGGCAACCCTTTTCCACCAGCCAGAAATCAAATCACAGTCACGCGTTGTTTATTCTGACGTAGAGATAAATTATACACCTAATCAAATTCAATCGGTCACTGCTAGAGATTTAGACCAGCTTCAACAGAGCAGTTATAAGTCAACCAATAATTTGGCTACTGAGATAACTCAATTACTCATAGATATTCAATCTTTGGACTCACAAGAGTTTGCTCAGTGGGGAAGATTAAATATTGGAAAGGAAGTAGATGAAACTAAACTTGATACAAGGATTAGAAGGTTTACAAGGGCATTTGACACTATTTTTCCATCAAAAAAATTTATCGGTATTGAAAACCGCTCTGGTTACAAAGAAGTACTATTTGAGGAGAACGGCAAGAGGATGTCAATTGAAAGACTAAGCTCTGGTGAGAAACAGATAGTTTTCCGAGGCGGGTTCTTACTGAAAGACAAGGGAGTTAACAAAGGCGCAATCATTTTGATTGACGAACCCGAAATCAGTCTACATCCAAAATGGCAACTTGACATCCTAGACTTCTATAAGAGCGTGATTAACTCGGAAGTAGAAACGAAATCTCAAATTTTTATCTCAACGCACTCGCCATTTATTATTCATAATCCTAATCGTAGAAATGACAAAGTGATAATTCTCAGTAAAAATGGAAGTGGCGATGTAATTACTCTTGACAATCCAGAGTTCTATTCATGGACAAACAGCAGAATTGTAAAGGAGGCATTTCGTATAGACTACAACTTTTCAAATGCTAAAAATAAACTCTTCGTTGAAGGAGAAACCGATGAGAAATACTTTAATACGGCCAAAACGATATTCGGCCTTAGTGACTCGCTTTCATTTGATATCTCCTGGATTGGACGAATCAATGAAACCGGCTCTCCAGAATTTACCGGTGACACAGCTCTCAATCAGGCCAGGTCACTTTTCCTAGCAAATGCCGATTTGCTTCAAGCAAAAATTGTACTGTACTATGACAGCGACACCAACAAGCCAGAAGAAAATCACAAACATTTGCTGGTTAGAAAAATGCCGAAGAACACTACCAACGAAACTTTCAAGATTGGTATTGAGAACTTATTAGACCTTCCAAAAGAACTTGACAAGGGACAATTTTACTCAGAAAAAGTAAAAATTGACGACTACGGTGGAAAAAGTACAATACAAACACTTGATAAGACTAAACTATGCGACTGGGTTTGCGGACATAAAGACTTAGAAATTCAAAAGCAAGTATTGGAGAAGTTAAGACCACTTCTGGAGACTATAAACAACGACTTAAAAAATTAATGAAGTTTGAGTTGCAATTTTCATCGAATCGCAACACCAATACCAAAGCCGCGCGACTTCAACCCACATCCAAAGCTTTGGCATCCGTGCTGCTTGGTGTGGACAATTGCGGCACATGTGCATAACACTGTACATATTTCATTGCGGGGCTTCGGTGTTGCGTTGTAATTTTTGTTTCTTTATTTGGTTTTATCACGTGGGACAGTTTTGCAACAGGTCGCGCTTGTCATGGCCGATGGCCATTTAACAAGCGCTCCTAACCCCGCACGCAATATGCACTCATGTTAGCGGCATCCTCATTGGACAATGACCGACAAACAAAAATCAAATACACAGGAATTAATTACAACTCTGTACCTGAGACTGAATGGTTATTTGACCAGTGGATTTATATTTCAATCAAGTGAGGACAAAATTGGAGGAGAAGTGGATTTAGTCGCCATTAGATTTCCTCTTCATCGACATGATGAAACTGAACACAATTCGTCTGACTACTTAGAAATTACAAGCGACATTGACATTATTATTGCGGAAGTTAAAAGTAAGGGACAACAACTTCAGTTCAATAGCTCGTTGAGGAATGAACAAAATCTTTCAAAGCTTCTAAAATGGATCGGACTTTTTGACGACAACATTATTTCCTCGGTGACAAAAGTGTTGCAAGATTTAGTTACCCCTAAACAAAACAGCAAGAGACAAGGACTTCTGACAACCGACTCAATAGCAACAAAATTTGGCAATGTAAGAGTGAGACCGGTAATATTTAGTCCTGAGAGAATTGAATTAAATAATGCGGACAAATTTATTAACTGGACGGAGATAAACGATTTTGTTTGGAGTTGTCTATGCCCGACAGAGAAAAGAGAAGAATGTGGGACACGTTATGACTTTACTGCATGGGGACAAGGACTTAACGAAATTGTAAAAGTTTACAAAGACGGACAGAAAAATTCTAAAAAGCCTGAGACGATTGAAGAAATATATTCTTTATTGAGTGCGGAGAAATGAGGCAGCCGCTAACAAAATGCATAATCAATGGCGGGGTTCAGTGTAAATTTGTAGTTTAGTTTTTCAAAATACGTTTGGTGTCGTGGGACAGTGACGCGCTTCGAATTCCCGCCACTGCTTATGCACAAACGTTGGTGGGAATTTTTCAAACTAGACTTGTTTTCAAATAAGATATGCTAGCTGATATAAGGAAATCCATCAATTCAATTTTGTATGAAAGAATCACGGGTTTTTGAAAAAAACAGCATCAACTTACAATAACTCTGATAGTATATAGTTTTGAAACGAATTTTGATTTCCAATAAATTATGGAAGCTGATTTTTTGGCTTAATGAGTAAGAATAGGTTATTAGAATCAGCCCAAGGGTACTAGCTAATTTCATAGTATGGTATATATTTATGATTGGAGAACCAGGGGCGACAGTTAGTACTTATCAATAGTAGGATTCAGAGGCACAATAACTTCTATAGGGTTGAGTGCTATACCCTCAAATTTCTCTCCGTTTCTTCGAAACATTTCAAAGTTTTCATCTCGATTTTTACTAAAATGGAATAACCGTTCTCCCTGTCCAACAACATCCATAGGGCCATGATTGCTGAAGACATCATCTTTAGTTGGTCCTGTTTTTTTTAGTTCTGATTTAAAGAAGAATATAATAGGTAAAAGTATAGTTACCTCTTCTTTCACAGCCTTCCCTTTTCGGGTGATTATCCACTTTTGATTTGTACTCATAAGCACATTATAGATATGTGGCATTACTAAGGAGTCCGTATAAGTTGAAAATGAGATGTTACTAATAATCCCCCTTTTGTCAATAAGAAATTTTACAGAAGCGTAGTTTGAAAAGTTGAAGCCTTGATTCGCGCTAAGTATAGTGTCATGCAAATGTTTCCAAAAATATACTTCTGGGTATTTTATTCTATCCTTTAGCTCTACGTTCACTTGTGCATAAAGTGATGATGTCACTAATATGAGAAAAATCACTGTCGAATAGATTTTGTGAGGTTTTGTAAAAGTCATATCATTAAATTATTCATTGTTACATTCTTTGCCACCCATTCGTATAAGATTGTTGTTAGCATCATATACGACTCTTTCATTTTTCTCACCGATGGTTGCTATTTTTGCCATGTTAAGATTCCATTTTGACAATGAAGTCTTGAAATTCGTGGTTTGCTCTACACCTGAAATTCCATAGAGTACCATGGCGGCAACCTCAGCTTCTTCTGTTTGTGAAAGCTTTTGTCCATAGATGTCACTGACAGCATCAACTATATGTCCAACAACATCTGTTGATGCTATAACCTCATGCTGTTCAGCTGTGTTCATCTCTCTGTAATACTTAAATTTGGACTCACCTTTGTCAGTGACATAGGCACCCGTGTTAAGTACTTTGAAGATACCGTGCACTGATTCATGGTATATAGTTATGATTTGAAACAGTTCACTCGTTCCAGGAAGGGTAGATGAATTTAAATTAATAGTTACGTGAGTGTTTCCTTCAGAGTCGATAGAGAATACTGGAGATGTAGCAGCGTGCGAAGTTTGCCCTTTTTCATTTTTGATATTTATTGCTTCATTAAAATCTAGATTTACAGCCATACCCATCTCAACAAATTTAGTCATCGCAAGGCGATTAATCTTGTTCTTGAAGTCCTTACGCATCAAGTTTTTAATTACCCTCACCAAACAAGGAGATTTTACATTATTGAAAGTAATATCATCAAAGCCCGGTTCCGGAACCACCACCACTGGATTCTTCACTGGTTTAGGTGCACTTGTATTTCCTCCCAAACCTCCGCTGCGTGGTGCAGCATCGCTTGAACCTACATACGTGCCGCCACCACCGGCTGGTGGTGCTGCGATCATATCATCGCACCAGCCTCGGTTAAATGAAAATGTACACACGCTGCTCACTTCAGTTTTATGATCGTACTGGCAATGGCATGGATAATCGGTTCGGGTTTCTACTTCATAGATAGTCGTGCAGGTTTGCTCAATGCTTCGTACACATTGATTCATGAGTTGCACTCGTCCTCCGGCCGCTGCGCTGTCTTGTGCAGTCGGTATAGTAATTTCACGAATCAGTTCTCCGGCAAGGTTATATTGCTGAAATGTACCCTTGAACGAATCACCGGCTTTATACGGTCCATCCGGGATATAGCGGTATATAAATCCGTAGAAACCATCCTCGTATTGTGATAGCACAAGGTTCTCAAAGTAATCCGGAGCATCATCGGGTAAGCGAAAGGTATAATTCAGGATGCCGCTGTCGGGTTCGCTATATTTGAAGAATGCATCAGCGATTTCCAGACTGCTTATTCTTCCGTTGGCTGAACTGCCCTGAACTTTTGAAAGCAGCTCTTTCACTGAAGGCTCGTGTTCGAGATCGGTAATTGTTATTTTCTTTTCGGTGGCTGCTTGCTGAAGCTTGGTTTCATCGTGATCGCAAGAGGAGATCCACAACAAGACAATGCTTAAAGCAATAGATAGATATTTCTGCATACTTGTTCCTTTGCGATGCAATAACAAGTATTTGGATATAGTATACTATACCTGAAAAATAAGGTTTAACCTGGAATAATTATTTTGTTATTAGCAAACGATGGGTAGATATACCGCCTTCAAGGTTAAAGGATTGATAAATAATATAAAAATATTTTTTGTCGTGCCCTTGTTCCTTGTCGTTGTTCGTGTTCTGCTCCTCGTGCCTTTGGTGTTCTTCTCCAACGAAACACCCTAGCCAACATGATGGTTGGTTGACATCAGAACATCTGTAATATAGGGGCGTATCAAACAAGGAAGTTTATATAGCATTCAAAAATATGCGTTATACTTTAATAGACTACCTGCTATTTCTTTTCAAGACCTATATCCGGAGGTATATAATCCCAGACAAAAGTTAATGGTGGCAAGACAAAACCGTGTATAATACTGTCATCGCTCGAGTTTTCACCTATCAGCATCTTACTGAAATCACTTTTAATAGCCTTTAACGTCATCTCACGACTACTGCTACACCCTTCTCCTAGATGCAGGGACATTAGCAGCACAATGGGATAACTGTCTACTTTCTTCCCATTTATCTCCATTGGAGTCCACAAACCTTTTGATGAGAAAGTAATTTCTTTTAAGGTCTGACGAAGTGAATCAGACATTTCTCCTGAGATAAAAACGGACTTTATATCGCTTTTTTTATCAAGGATGATCTGAATAGAACCTGTAACTCGTTCACACAAAGTCGATATCAAATCCTTATGTTTAACTAATTCAGCGTAGACATATTCTCGATAAGATGAACTTTCTTTGCCCTTGAATTGAGGGTTCAGAATTGTTTGAGCCACTCCCTGAAACATTTGACAGGAAAACAGCGCTATAAAAAGTATTTTGTTTATAAAAGACATTTTGCTCCAGCTAAGTTATCACGGTACTTATTATCTATAGATATAAGGATATTTAAATCAAGGTCATATCTTGCGATAAGCTCTTTAAAATATCGAGGATCAGATTCTAGGATACTACCAAATCCTCTTAAGGACACGCATTTGCTACTTGACTAAATAAGAGCAGGAGCAATTTTATATTTATATTTCATATACTTAGACGGCTTATACCTACGTCTAGTAGTTGTTTTCATCTGGATTATTCGGTACTCTTACTTCGATGGGGTTTAGGACTACTCCGTTATATTTTTCAACATTCCTATAAAACATATATAGGCTGTAATCCTTCTTATTGAACTGAAATAAGTGTGTAGCTTCGAGTTCGATATCTTCAAAAGTATCACCAAAATGCTCTTCCACTCTCGTAGTGGTTTTCTTGGTAACACGAGGTGTTAGAGTAAATATCATGGGTAGGATGACTGTTATTTTTTTCTTTATACTCTTTCCCTTTTGTTTTATAATCCAATGATGATTGGTTGACATTAAAACATCCATGATATAGGGGTGAAGTAATGAATCTGTAGATATAGAGAAATGAACATTATCAATAACGCCATTTTTGTCAATATCGAATTTTACTGAAGCAAAATTTTTAAGCTGAAGTCCTTCATGTTTGGCAAAAATGGTGTCCTGAAGTTTGTATTTGAAATATAGTTCTGGTGGCCCTGGATTATTGTATGTGTTTAATAGTTCAATGCTTATCTGCCCTTCTGTTACCTGACTTATTAGGAGTAGTAAGAGTATTTTTATAAAATTGTTCATATATAGTATTGTATTCAGATGTCAGTACTTTTCAATCATTATTGCAGTCGGGACCTCCGAGACTCTTAATTTTTGGTTCACCGTTTACTATTACCTTCACTACCTTTTCCTCTCGCTCGCCAATCCTAAAAATATCGTCAATAGTCAGCTTCCATTTGTTCATGGATTCGTGATAATTAGTTGTTGTGCTTGCTTCGGAAAAATTAAATAGCCAAACGGCAGCCACCTTTTGTGTTTCTTCTGGAGTTAGTTTCCTGTTATAAATCTCAGAAACCGCATCGATCATAAATTGAGTTCTATTCAATGATGCCATATACTCATGCTTTTTCTTTGGCTTAAATGTGCGATAAGCAGTATTCATATTAAAAATAGCATGCAGCGTTTCGTGATAAATAGCTATAATTTGAAAAAGCTCACTTGTTCCTGGAAGTGTGGAAGAATTTAGCTTAATATCTACGTCTTGCGCATTATTTATTGTAGGATATGCTGGCGATGTCTGAGCCTGAAGAGGCCTATTGGCACTATCAAAAAGAGTGCTTACCTCCGTGAATTTTAAATTCTGTGCCTGTTGCGCATCAATGAACAACTTCTTGGCATCTTGATTTATTCTATTCTTAAAATTCTCCTGCATCAAGTTTTTAATCACCTTCACCAAACAAGGAGACTTCACATTATTAAAAGTAATATCATCAAAGCCCGGCTCCGGAACTACCACTACCGGATTTGTCTTAACCGGCTTTGGTGTAATCGTACCTGTACTTCCTCCAGGACCTCCGCTGTGCGGAGTCGCATCGCTTGCTCCTACGTATGTACCACCACCGCCAGGGGATGGTGTAGCAAGCATATCATCGCACCAGCCACGGTTAAATGAAAATGTACATACTGTGCTCACTTCTGTTTTGTGATCGTACTGGCAATGGCACGGATAATCGGTTCGGGTTTCTACTTCATAGATCGTTGTGCAGGTTTGCTCAATGCTTCGTACACATTGATTCATGAGTTGAGCTCGTCCTCCGGCTGCTGCGCTGTCTTGTGCAGTCGGTATAGTAATTTCACGAAGCAGTTCTCCGGCAAGGTTATATTGCTGAAATGTACCCTTGAACGAATTACCTGCTATATACGGTCCATCCGGGATATAGCGGTATATAAATCCGTAGAAACCATCCTCGTATTGTGATAGTACAAGGTTCTCAAAGTAATCCGGAGAGTCATCGGGTAAGCGAAAGGTATAATTCAGAATGCCGCTGTCGGGTTCGCTATATTTGAAGAATGCATCAGCGATTTCCAGACTGCTTATTCTTCCGTTGGCTGAACTGCCCTGAACTTTTGAAAGCAGCTCTTTCACTGAAGGCTCGTGTTCGAGATCGGTAATTGTTATTTTCTTTTCGGTGGCAGCTTGCTGAAGCTTGGTTTCATCGTGATCGCACGAGGAGATCCACAACAAGACAATGCTTAAAGCAATAGGTAGATATTTCTGCATACTTGTTCCTTTGCGATGCAATAACAAGTATTTGGATATAGTATACTATACCTGAAAAATAAGGTTTAACCTGGAATAATTATTTTGTTATTAGCAAACGATGGGTAGATATACCGCCTTCATGGTTAAAGGATTGATAAATAATATAAAAATATTTTTTATCGTGTCCTTTTTCCTTGTCGTTGTTCGCGTTCTGCTCCGCATGCCTTTGTTGGTGTTCTTTCACCAACAAAACACCCTTTACCCACGCTGTTTTATCGATTGTTTTTTTTGTCGTGAATAATCAAATATACCTTTGAGCATCCTTTTATTCGCATGAGATATATTAGCCCCATGCCTTTGTTGGAGTTCTTCTCCAGCGAAGGCCCCTAGCTAACATGAAATTTAGTATTGTAAGTATATATCTTTATATTGAATAATCGATGATAATCTTTTGTAGACGGTTGTATAAGTTAAGTATATTCTTATATTGGTATGTTGTGGGCAACTGGCCGCTGGACAGTTTAATCTTCGAACAAATGACAAACGGAAAGTATATTGACTACTATGACTTTGACTCGGACCGAGTTAATCAACTTTTGAACTCACCAAATGTAAAGGACAAACTGGATGCTCTTTTGACGACAGTACTTGGTAGCAGCGACTATGAGACAAGTGACAAGTTAGTTTTTCAATTTGCCAACAGTGACGAGCTTGACTTAAGGCGAAACGCAATTTTATGCATCGGACATCTTGTTAGGATACATAAGAAAATAGATTTGGGAAAATACATTCCAATCCTCGATGGCATACTATCAAGTCAAGATGATGAATTGGTCGACAACGCAGAAGACGCGCTTAACGATATATGGATATTTTTCGACAAGGAAAAAATAAAAGGCTCTTCCAACAATGACTGTGTTGGACGATATTTTAATATTCTTGCGATTAGTGACTCGGCAGAAAGGGACGAGACGTATGACAAGGGAATAAATGCCCTGGAAGAATTGACGAAGACTGAATCCAATCCATCAGTCAAGAGAGCACAAAAGACAAGTCTAGAATATCTAAATAATTTGCGTAACGCGGCCAGCAGCCCACAACAAAGTGCATAATCAATGGCGGGGTTCAGTGTAAATTGGTAGTTTAGTTTTTCAAAATACGTTTGGCTTCGTGGGACAGTGACGTGCTTCGAACACCCGCCACTGCTTATGCACAAACGTTGTGCGCAATGTCGAAAAGAAGAAAATTATCATGACAAAGTACTTTGTTGTTTTCGTAATACTCCTCCTCCATGCCTTTGTTGGTGTTCTTCACCAACGAAACACCCTATACTCACACTTGAATTTTGCCGGTATATATGAATGAACCCCGTTACTAAAAAGATTGGCCCATGACAAAAACATTTAAGAAACTTCTCATTGCAATAGCTGTTGTACTAATATTCTATTTCTCATTTGGTCTTTTTGTAATTCAACCCATTGGCGCAATACCAGATGGAGCTACAGTGTTGTATTTTAGACTCGGGCTAAATGTACCCTTTGTATCATCTGCGGATGGAATTTTGCTTGACAACGATCAAGACGTTTCGCTATTAGGAAGAATGGTTGTTCTAGGTAAATTCGGCATGGAGGTAAAAGAAAGAAAAATAGTGTCACTTCCTTATTCTAAAACAATGTATCTTATTTCGACTGGTGGAAAAGAATTTGAAAAATAAAAAAAAACTTGCAACCTAGGTGAAATGAGTATGACAGCTAAGACCATTGGAAGAAAGATACTTTTGAAGTACGCGATATTTTCTGTCGTGACAATCTCGTTACTCTTGACAGTTAATTTATTGATCTTCGGACAAGATAATGTGCAAATAACTTTGGGACGTGTGTTAAGTACCTTTGGAGAAGCATTCGTTGAGGATTTAGACTTCGTAGCAATTCAAACAATTTTGACTCTTGTGACGATTTGGTATGCAGGAGGACTATGTGGACAACTGATAATTGAAAAGAGAAAAAACAAATTCATAATTGGGGGACTAGCCACTTTGACTCTTTGGATTAGTTTGTTTATTGGGTCAACCTTTACAGCAGTCGTGATTCATTCAGTTAAATACGCAGGACATGGAACTGAATCTGTAATTCTTAATTGGATAATTTATGGGTTAGTCCCGTTATTGATTCTTGGATTAATTCACGGACTCCTAATAGGTTTTCCGGTAGGACATGAAATTAAGAAGAGCGGTGACAAACTAAACGCCCTACAACAAAATGTATAATCCATGGCGTTGAAAGGAGGATATTTTTTGTCTTTGCTCAGCGTCACGGCTTATGCATAAACGTTGTGTGCAAGCGCTAAATGAGAAACGATATGACAAGAAGGGAGATTTGTGATTTCTGGATAGGTAAATTTGATAACAGCACTGACTACTTCGACTTTGTCGGAGAGAATCCAGAATTTTACCAAGACGAAGCGGATATTGACGAGAAATACATTTCAAAGTTTGCAAAATCTCAGCGAGAGAATTGGATTGACCATGATTTCATGGAGAGTGGATTGGAAAATGGAGAAGAGTCTTTTTTTGAAAGGTTCAAGAAATATTCATACTCCGATCAATGGATTAAAACGTTATCTGAAAGGATAAGCGAAACAGACTTGTCGGAGATTAACACCGTTATATTTATTACTAAAGGAAGAATCAAAAATCCAATTTCTATTTCTGAGTCAAATTTTACATTGCGATACATTGGACAGATTGAGTATACCATTTGACGAACCGCGCCAAGCACACAACAATGCATATAAATCATACCGGCAGAATTTGATGATTATTATTAATTTGGTCTGCGGGTATGATTTATATGCGAACGTTATGCACAATGCCGCGCGGACAGAATAGTGGCCACCGCGCATTGGCCCATTTGCCCCATGCCCCTTGCCTTTGTTGGAGTTCTTCTCCAACAAAACACCCTATACCCGCACCGAAATTTAGCCGTACACCTTTTTGTATAATTTATATATATGTATATGGAAAGCCTTAGCCGGATGACCGAGAAGGAACTGTTGATCTTTAATTCCGAAATAATGAGGGAATTAAAGAGTCGCGATGTGATTCGAACAAAAAATAGTCCTATAGCCGATTACTGTGAATGGCTTGTAGCAAAGAAATTTAAGTGGAAGCTTGAGAATAGTTCAAATGGCGGCTATGATGCAAAAGATTCTGATGGTTTTCGAGTACAAATTAAATGTAGAATGATTGAAGGAGGTAAAGGAACAAACCAGTTGGGTGTGATTAGAAATCTTGATAAAGATCCTTTTGACTACCTGGTAGCTGTATTATTCAATGAAAGAATTGAAGTGGTAAAGGGATATAAAATATCAAAAGAACTGATACGGAAATACTCACGATTTAGCGTGCATCAAAATGGTCATATACTAATTTTAAAAGGAGAAGTGCTTGCAAGTAATGAGCTGATTGATATCACTAGGAGCCTTCAATAAGTCACATGAAAATATCACCCATGCCTTTGTTGGTGTTCTTCTCCGACAAAACACCCTATACCCACACTGTTTTATCCAATGTGATTTTTCATCAGTGAATAATCTATTATACCTTTGAGCATCCTTTTATTCGTATGAGATATATTGGCCTAATAATATTTATTCTGGTTTCAATTTCAGTTCACGGGCAACAAGTTCGCACAGTTGCAAGAATATATGCTAATGGACGCGAACTTGAAATAATTGCTCATGGACCACCTTACTTTGAGTTTAACGAGAATGACACCACATTAACAGCTACAGCAAAACTATATATTGATGATTTTGCGAAGTATTACAGAGATAGTCTTTATATAAAGCAACAATTTCTGATTGAGCTAACCCCAGGACTAACGGATAAAGAAAGGGAGAAGGATAAAGATTTAGGAGTAAAAAGGCTTACTGCAATAATAAACTACTTAGAACGTAAGTACGGAATTGACAAAAATGATTTCCGAGCAAGATATCGGGAGACAATTACAACAGACGGATGCGTTGGATTTGTTGTAAAGGAGAAAAGATCAAAACGACTGACTAGAAAGGAAAGAAAAAAAATAAAATTGGGAGATGATGAGTATTTTAGAGACGAGTAAGTTTGAGGGACATCACATTTCAAAAGGAGAAACTTTCTGATACATTTAGCGACTTCTTTTCTTCCATCCTTAAGTCATGAAAACCATTGAAAATAATTACTTTGTCCTAGCTCCTTTGATATCTGTGCTGATGTTTTGTGCCGGACTTCTTATCAAACGGTATTTAAATAAAGCAGGACTTAATAACGCGAGGCAGTTAGGAGCATTTTGGGTAAAATTTATTGCTAATGCTTTGGTCGGTTTTGGAGTTTTCTGTTTCCTGGTATTCGGTATTTCAGTTTACTTTTATTTACGGTCTAAAGGGTATATATGAAATAAAAACTATATGAAAGCATTTCTATTATCAGGCTTTATAGTCACAATTAGTTTAGCTGCTTTTTCGCAAGATGCTCAGCAAACAGGAGTAAGTGATCAAACTCAAGATCGATCATACTCTTATGCTTATATTTCAGTTGAGGGTAAGTTGTTTTCTAGAAAACTCAAAGTCCAGGTTGACTTTGGAGATACACCGGAACAAATAAGTGCAGGCAAAGAATTCTCAGAGATTCTAACAAACAAAAAGTCTTATGCAGCAGTATTAAACTATATGGTGGAAAGTCAGTTTGAACTTGTTGAGACGCTGGACCATTTGGGTATATATCAAGGCACGGGTGAAACAGATCGTGTTGTTTTTATTATGAGGAAACGGAAGTAGGACTTAAATGCCGTTTTATATGAGGTGTAGAATTTTTATACTATTCGCCACTCTTTCTATTTTGTTTTTCGGGTTTGCACGAAAGACAGATGTGACTCAAAGGCAATCGGACATTTCTAAAGCAGTGGAATTGATAAAAAGACATCTTGACAATAGAGGACTGTTTACTATTACAATAACGAATAGTCATAATGGTCGGTATATAGTTGCGTCATCTATTTCGACTGGAGCTGATAGCGTGACATTGCAAACTCATATAGCGGATATGACAGGAGGAAAGAGAGATACTACTATCATTCTTGACAAGAAGGATTTTCTGTCGAAGCTGGATAGGGCCAGAGATCCAATAAATTCAATTAAACTGGCCGGACACCATCAGCGGATATCCGTAAAGAGAAACGAGCTTGAAGAGACTTTTGATACGGTTGACGGACGAACGCTGATGAATATATTGGAGTATGGTGAATGAAAAAGATGTCGAAGATATTCGCTTGTAATCGGCTGTTGTATAAATGAAGATATTTATATATTGAAAATATCGGGAACAATTTATTCTGACACGATGAGACTTCTTATAATATTACTTCTGACAATAATTTCAGTATCGAGTTCAGGACAACGTTTGATAGGAAAATACCATACTTATTTCGGACATAGCCTGGAGTTAAGAGAAGATTCAACATTTCGACACGAATGGCGATTTGACTTAGCAGGTTCATGGGCGACAGGACAATGGGAAGTGTCGAATGGAATAGTTTACTTGAAAGTAAAAAACGTTTACGACACATTGATAAGGGAAGGTAAAGCTGACTCATTGGTGTTGTCTGCTGACGAGCAATCAAGTAGAATTAAATTTGAAGAATTTGCAGGCACACAATTAAGTAGTGGTGGACAAAGTATAGAACTAGACAAGGTAACGGATCGACTTGCAATAAGAGGAAAGAGACTTTATCAGGTAAGTAAAACTGGGCAAGTTTTACGAACGAAGCAACCAGGAATTTGGAACAGAAAGAAACGACCTACTTACTATTTTAAAGTGGAGTGATGCAAGTAATGCACAACAAAGTTTCGCGCCTACGGTGTTCTTCTTCAACAAACACTCTACGCCACATTGTTTTATCCATTCTCCTTTCATCAGTGAACGGTCAAATATACCTTTTGAGCATCTTTTTAATCCCATGAGATATATTGGCCTGACAATATTAATTCTGATTTTTTCAATTTCAGTTCACGGGCAAGTTCGTACTGTCTTAGGAGAAAATATATACTAATGAGGCAAAATATATATAAGATTTCTTTTATCATTCTATGCAGTCTATTGTTGACAAGTTGTGCCAGCTTCAAGAATGATCCTGGTCGAAAACTAAGTCTCCTCGACAAAAATGACTTTACAAAGATAGAAGGCCACTATGAAAATTATCCGTCCTCGATTAAAACACGAATTGATCGGGAATTATATGAACTGCGTCATCGGCAGTTGACCCTTTGGTCTGAGCTAACGGGTGAATCTCAATTCAACGACAGCATAGGAACAATTAAGGATCAAACAGTAATTATCAAATTTGTTTCAAATAGAAAAGCTNAAGCATGGATATTTCTGCTATCGTGGTTCTTTCGTATTAATACCATTCTTTCCTGTGCTCTATAAACGCAGCCACCAGAAGTATAGAGTGGGGCTCACCTCAGATAATCATCTCGTAATAGATAATGCATGGAATTATTGGATGTTCGCTATTTTAGCGGGTGACTATAACAAAGGCCAAAGAAGTTTGGAATTCTCAAGAGAATGACCGGTGCATAGCAAATATATAGGTATGCCAGACAAAGAATCCCACTCAGAGGCGTTGCGCTTGCGATAGACGAACAAACAAAAACTTGAAAGAATTCATGTGCGTGATAACTTGCGTTAAGTAAAACCGCTAGCGAAAATAAGTGACTGACCATCTCTACACTATATCCAGTAGGAGACGGCTCTGAATATACATGCTGAAAGAGAGCAATACATTGCCTTTATTTTCTGAACTTACCTGGAGTGTTAAATATTAACAACCAAAAAAAGTTTTATGAAAAAAAGACAACTCTTGTGCGCGATTCTCCTGGCATTTGGATTATCCGCATGCAATGAAAATGAAGCCGAAAGTCCTGCGACTCTCTCCAGCCAAGACAAAGCGGCAGCCGGAATTGAATCGGGAAATATAGAAGCCGAAGATTTACAAAAAGTCGGAGTTTCTTCTTCCACTAAAACACTCATCACGCAAGCTGAGTTTGACCAGATTATAGCAAACACACCGGAAGGCCAGCCTGTCGTAATTCAGAATCGGTTCGGAAGCGTTTCAATAGGAGACCTATATGTTCCAGGATATCATCCTGATCTTTTAACGTTTAACTTTATCGACTGTGATTTTGAAGACATTGTTGTTCAAAATACAATGCAAGCGGTGATGACGCTGAATAGATGTACTGTTGACGTTGTGGTGCTGACAACTGGAGCCGTAGTGTATGACATGGCGGTAACCCGGTCGATAATCGGAGAGCTACGCACGATTGATGGCTCACATTGTGCCGGGCTTGCCGTTGCAAAAAGTAAAATCTCACAAATCATAAACGACAGCGGTGGAGATTCTCAATGTTTTCGGGTTATTAATTTTCAGTAACCTCAGCGTAAATTACAGGGTGACTATACGTACACAGTAGATACGTAAAACAACTATATGCACAGTAAAAGGGTCGGGTTAAATTTCCCGGCCTTTTGTGTTTGCTGGAGTTCTTCTCCAATAAAATACCTATGTTCGCACTGAGTTCTGCTATAGTAATATTGCTGTTAATTAATTTTAGACAGTGGGATATAACCTACATATAACAAGAAAAGAGGATTGGTCTGACGAGGACGAGTCGAACGAAATAAAGTTAACCGAGTGGATAGACTATATTAGATCCGATAACGAGATGCAACTCGATAATCAGGCAAATGCAACTACCGATAACGGAGATGAAGTTACTTACCATAACAACGGACTTGCTGTTTGGACCTCGTATTCAAAAAACGGGCATGACGAAAATTATGCATGGTTTGATTTAGGAAGTGGTAACGTGACGGTTAAGAATCCGGACAATGAGATAATAAATAAAATGATTGACATCGCTGGCCGACTTAACGCCAAGGTTCAAGGGGACGATGGGGAGATCTACGACACAAAAATATTTACAACTGACAAGCAGGTGACGAAAGAGAAAAGCCCCTGGTGGAAAATTTGGAGTTAAATTGCCGCTGCAATTGTTTTTTTTATTGGGTATAGGTGGGTGTTGGTGAAGAAGAACAACAAATACCGAGCGAAATATATCCAAAGAAACAATTTCGTTCTTTTCCTCTTTAGTCAAAACTAAACATACCTTTGGTGGTATTCTTTCGCAAATACGTACGTGTTTTTAAAGGCAATGAGTTGGGATGTTATTTTGGAAGAGCGTTTCTTCACTATATATAATGTTGTCACATAGTTACGATGAGCCTGGAATGTATTGATTCAAAATTATTATTGATTCTACTTTGTGAACCGATCCACAAGCTTGTCATATCTTTTATAAAGCTTACCAATCAAATAGCTCAAGCAGGGTAACACCGCCACAATAATCATCAATTGCAGTCGGTCGTAGTTTTTAGTTAATATAGCATTCATCACTATAAAAAGCTGTAGCGAAAAGAAAGTGCAATAAAATGTAATGGTCAGAATATGCCTGGTTACCCGCGCAGTTTCCGGACGAAGAAATGATATTAACTTATTGCCAATAACAAAAATGAGAATTATAATTCCGAACGCTATCAGTAGATCCAAAAAGTCAAGACTGAATACGGAAAAATCAAAATTCTTAATAAATTCAATTATGTTTTTCATTTGTTAAAATGATTACCAACAACATTATCAATATAAGAATATTTACATTCTGTGTTTTGTAAATTCCTTCTCTGCCCAAGTCATACACCCGCACGGGGAGAACAATTTGTGCTTAAGACAGCCGATATATTCGTTTGTAAAATGCATATATTGTATGCTGGCCCATAAGTATGCGAATAACAGTGAGCATAGAGTATATATAGGGATGCTTTGAAAGCTCTCATTGACAGATGTGCCGGATGGTTCATTCATATACGAAAGACATAGGGACAGCCTATATAACACAGCATTAATGAAGCCACATATATTAAATATTTCTTTTGTTGTTCTATCGGGGTTAATGGTGATAAGTTGTGCCAGTTTTAAGAATGAACCTGATCGACAATTGAGTGTCCTCGACAGAGTTGATTTTAAAAAGATAGAAGGCCACTATGAAAATTATCCATCCTCGATTAAAACACGAATTGATCGTGAATTATACGAACTGCGCCATCGCCAGTTGACCCTTTGGTCTGAGCTAACGGGTGAATCTCAATTCAACGACAGCATCGGAACAATTAAGGATCAAACAGTAATTATCAAGTTTGTTTCAAATAGAAAAGCAGTTGCCGAACTTTTCTATAAAGGAGAACAGATCAGTAGTAAAAGTCTTAATGGAAAGATTAAGCATGGATATTTCTGCTATCGTGGTTCTTTCGTATTAATACCATTCTTTCCTGTGCTCTATAAACGCAGCCACCAGAAGTATAGAGTGGGGCTCACCTCAGATAATCATCTCGTAATAGATAATGCATGGAATTATTGGATGTTCGCCATTTTAGCGGGTGACTATAACAAAGGCCAAAGAAGTTTGGAATTCGCCAGAGAATGATCGGTGCACAAAAAATAATACAGGTGACATAACAGGAGGTCTAATTTCACGTTGTTGTCGTTCTCCAACAAAATACCCTAAACCCGCACTTAGTTTGAAATGCTTATATATGTATGTGATGTTCTTATATTCGAGCGCTTAATTTTCTATGGAGAGACGACTGCTGATTTTACTTCTATTTAGCTTTAACGGTATCGGCAATCAGTTACTGGCATGTCAATGCCCGACTATATCAATTGACAAGGAGGCTGACAAAGCTTACGACATTGTTATTGGGCGAGTAGTTTCGGCGAAGCCAGGAGAGTTGTTGTGTAGTCAGTATGGTCCGGATGTCTCATTCGAGTTTGAGGTCGAGTACTCATACAAGGGAAAGCTTAACGGCAGAGTACAACTATTCGGAGGACAGGGTGGTGGTAGCTGTGGTGGTATTCTTTGGGAAAACTATGACTATTTAGTAGTTGTGCATAATGCGATGACGGACTATATACCACTATGTGCAGCGACAATGCCTATCTGGAACGAGCTTCAAATCAGATCAAGTTTTTAAACGAACACTTCGGTAAGAATTACAGAATTTCCAATTTTAATTTTCTGACCGGGATAATATTGATTTCTCTACTAGCACTCGCTGCTGCTGGATTGATTTCGTTCAATTACTACAAGAAAGTACGGACCAGGAAAAACAGAGTATAACAATGCGTATTGGTCTTAGTGAAGGTAAGTGTGTGTATGCTATGATCTATATCTATATGCGAAGATTAATATTTTTAATATCGATCTGCACAGGCCTATTTGGCTGTTCAAAAAATGCACCTAGAACGGAGGCTTCAAAAGGTGACAGCTTGCCCTTGACGGCTGATAGTTCAATAACTGAAAAAGTATATACGGCTGCAACGTTAGACGAGTACAAAGCGTTATACGATTTGCAAAGATATTTGACAGACGCAGACAGTGCGAATACAGAAACGATAGACTTTGACTGTGCAATTTTGATCTTCCCAACGGAGGAACAAATTGAACGAATGAAGAAAGACTATAACGAAGAAGATTTTTATGTTGTTGCTGATGATAATAACTGGTATCAAGCTAAAGCAATAGATATCATTGATTCGCTGGGTATAAAAACAATAACAGCAAAAGAGCGATATATAAAGCTAAAGGGTGAAAATAAAAACTGGACGCTGGATATTCGGAAGGACCATTTACCTTGCTGGAACCTGGTGTTCTTTAATAGGACGAAGGCGCCACAGATAATACCCACCGTGAATTTGACGCCAGAAAAGGTTAGAGAATTCTTTGAGATAAGCAAATAGAAAGGCATCGATGGAAAAGGAGTATCATACCAGTATTTTTGAGATAGTTTATTTTTGGTCATGGCTATTATCGATCGGTCCATTTCTATATTTAACTATTAGTAGTGCTGATGGACGGTATGTAGTATTAGGTGTGTGGGTTTTATGGAATATATACTTTCTCATGGCTACTTATAAGTCGTTGTATTTTGTTGTGGTTAAACATGATGTAATATGTATAAGACATGACTTAAATGCTGGCTATGAAGAGTGTATTTCTTCTAAGGATATATCTTCGATAGAGGTGAAGTATAATTACAATGAAGGGCATCTAATTGTTATTATAACAAAACTACATGGGAAGCGTTGGTGGAATATTAACGGTCTGTCGGGTGAAGATTTGTGGAGTTTAAAGAACTATGTGGAGAAGATTAATGAAGGCTCTGTTACTGCTCGTAGGGAAGCGTGATGGTAACTTTTTTTATGCCCACACTAACTTTCCAGGTATAGGTATATGCCAAATTTCAACAACAAAAACAATGGAAAATATACTACTCGGCTTTATATCAAAATATATTTCTTTGACTGAAGAGGAGAAGAACGCAATTGTTTCTTTGGATATATTCCGCTCGGTAAAAAAAGGGACGACTTTACTCAAGGAAGGACAAAAATCGAAGGACAGCTACTTTGTTCTGAAAGGCTGTATTCGCACATACTATATTTTAGATAGCGAAGAAAAAACTACTGCTTTTTACACAGAAATGGAAGCGCTAACACCCCCTTGTGTAATAAGCAAAACTCCATCCGAATATTATATAAGCTGTGTGGAAGATAGTATACTTACCGTTTCAAACGCAGATATGGAACTGGAAATAAATAGTAAATTTCCAAAGTTTGAAATCATGTGCAGAGTATTGTCGGAAGAGTTGTTAGCCAAACAACGAATAGACTTTGACGAGTTTAAAACTTCTTCACCTGAACAACGATACCTGAACTTGTTGCAAAAAAGACCTGATCTTATTCAACGTGTGCCACAGTACCAGTTAGCAAGTTATTTAGGTATCAAACCCCAATCATTAAGCAGACTAAGAGCAAGAATTCATGAAAAAAAGAGCTAATGCGAATTTCTTCACTTAAGTGAACGATGTTTAACCTATTGCTAATCTTTCTTTGCAGCAACGGTTAACATTAATAAAAGAAGAAATGTACAAGCAGATTTTATTCATGGGGCTGGCGTTCATATTGGCAAGTACGCGTGAACTCAAAGCACAATATAGTGAAACAGACAGCACCTACAGACGGTGGTTCGCGGGTAGCACTTTGTTCTTATTGGGTAATTTGGCTCCTACAAATCCCCCTGACTTTGTTCAACTCAATATAGGCTATCGGATTACCGGAAAAGATGTAATTACGTTGGAACCCAAAACCTGGAAATATGCCTGGCCGAATGGCATTCACCCATTTTTCAACAAAGCATACGGAGATCCGGAAGAGGAATTTCCCGGGTATATTCGTGAGTATGGTATATCAGTGGCTTACCAGCGATTTTTGTGGAAAGGTTTATATGCTGAACTTAATGTAATGCCTGCCTGGCAAAAAATCGTAGATGTTGACGGTAAAAAAATTGATAATGGGTTTCAGATTTTCAACACTTATCGTGTCGGTTATCACGTCAGACTTTTTAAAGACCGATTTTTTATTCAACCATCCATAGCCATTACTCACCGTGCTTATCACACAACACTCCCTGACGGATTTAAACGGTTAGACGATAAGTGGTCGAAATTTGTCTTCGGAGAACCGGGGTTTCATTTTGGGTATAATTTTTAGTTTGTCATTCATGAAAACACAAAATGCACTCGAAGACATTCAAGTCAGTTTGAAACTGAAATTAGCAATACTGTGGGCGAGCTTTATGTTTCTCTATATCTATGTTGACTATTTTCACTTATTTATGCCGGGTGCGCTGAAAGATCTGTTAGCCAGTAAAGTATTTGTATTTGAAATTACGCAGGGATTTCTTTTGGCAGCACTCGCCTCCGTGACAATTCCTGCACTGATGATTTTTCTTTCCGTAGCGCTGCCAGCTAAAGCAAATCGCTTTATAAACATAATCGTGGCTACGGTTTATATTCCTTTTACATTGTTTAATTTAGTAGGTGAGGCTTGGATGCACATGGTGTTTGGCGCTGTTGTAGAAGTCGTTCTTCTTTTCCTAATTATCCAGTATGCATGGAAATGGCCTCGTATTGAAGTGTGAACAACTGAAAAAACTCTTTTTTTTTATTTTTTCCGAGATAGATACGGACGACAGCGTGAGACGCACTTGGTGACAGCGTATATTCTAAGAGGCCAAGGGAAGTATAAGCAAGCGATTGAAGAAATGGATAAGGCAATCGCGACTGGTAACGAGGACTATATAATCTTTAAAGAATTGATACGGAGAAAAACGGCAGCACAAACCATAATTTGAGAAGACCGACATGAGATATTTTATCATAATTGGGATCTTAATTTTAGCAACAACGACAATCAGTTCGTCTCAAACAATAAGTGACTCCCACACATTAAAGGAGGTCACCATTTCAGGATTTACACTTTGCCGGACGACTCTGACCGACATCCTGAAACTTGCTAACGACTTTAAACTAGTAAGTCTTGAAGAAATGGATTTGCAGAAAAATTGTTATGGACAGGATCGCAGATTTACAAATGGAGAAGGATACGCTTCTGAACAATATCCTGGACTGATTTTTCAAAAAGGGAACCACTCGGATTACGTGGGTAAAATTAGATTGACCAAGGATTTTCAAGGTAAACTACCCAATGGTTCAACCATTGATATGAAGACATTAAAATTGAGAGATGTCTTTGCTATATATCCTGAATTCAAAGAGACATGGAATTCTAGAGGTTGTTCGGACTATTGGAAATTTTCAAATGATACGATATCCTTTTATGTTAAAATAGACAAAACCATTCAGCCTCAATTTCCAATAAATGAAAAGTACTATTATGACAAGCCAATTGAGGGTATAGACTTGGTGTTGTCTTGTTATCTACTTTATAACAAGCCTGCTATTGCTTTTAGTAAAGAGCCTGAAAATGAACCTGTTTTTTTTCTCGACAGCATAAGGGTAAATAGAGGCGTTGCGACTTCGTATCAACCAGCCGAAATAGCCTCTATAACAGTTTTAAAAGGCGCCACTGGAATTAAAATTCTGGGACCTGAAGGAAAAAATGGAGTCATTTATATCTATACAAAGAACTATGTAAAAAGTAAGTACTGGGACTATTTAAAATCTAAATCGAAAGATTACTTAAAGGCTGTTCCTTCTGCTGACAAAGACAAGGATGTTGTTTACATACTAGACAATGAAGTATTGTGGAAAGATTTCGAAGGAAAACTTTTTAAACTGAACGACAGTATCTTTCGTGATATGAAAGTGATTGGTAAAAGGGCTCTAAAGAGAGATTTTAAGATTAAAGACAAGGACTGGGGAATACTAATAGGGACGCTTTCAGGTAAGGGGGAATAAGGATTATGCTTACTTACTGTTTAGGGAACCTCATTACGATGTCAGTATTCCAAAGATATTATATATTGAAATCATAGCACCCATTAGAAACCCCAACAATGAAACATTTAATCACTACCCTCTTCGTTCTTACAACAGGACTTTTATTCGGACAATCATTTGAAGGAACAGTAGTCTATAAGACTGACTTTAAATTTCAGATTTCTAAGAAAATGGCTCAAATGGGACTGACGGAAGAAATGATGAAAGAGAAAATGAAAAAAGACGGTTCCTGGACAGATAGCGTTAAGACAAGTTACAAGCAAGGTGATTACATTACTTATACGAATTTTAATCCTAGATCGTGGTCAGTATATAAACAAAAAGACAATAAGCTATATTCATTTGAAAGCGGAGAAGCTTCTGACCTGTGCACAGTAACCGATGTTTCCATAGACCTGGAATTTCAAATGACCGGTAATAAACCAACCGTGGTAAAACTCGATACTATCGCCGAAATAAACGGAATGAAATGTGAAGCCGTAAGAGTTAAATGGAAAACCGGAACATACGACTATTACTATAACAGTTCTTTTCTAAAAGTCGACAGCAAACTATATGCAAACCATATTTATGACGGTTGGGCCGACTTTCTAAAAATTTCAAATGCATTGCCAGTTAAAATAGTGAAATCAACAAAGGGCATGTCAACAGTGACGTATACATTAACCAGACATTCCGAAGAAAAAATTGATCCGAAACTATTTGTAATACCTAAACTCGTTGCAGATAAGGAACTTAATGTTATTAAAATCGCGAACAGAGAAGTAATGCGAATAAGTAAATAACTCTAGCGAGCAAAGAGGTAAATGGTTTTAAATATATACCTGAATTTGCAATTTAATTTATCGCATCTGGATATGAATTTCTCAACTTGACTAAATTTTACTTTAACGAAGAGCCAAGAGGTATATTATGTTCAGTGGGAGGGAACGGGATTTATTAGCGTTCGTTTTGCATACAACTATAGGACCGAACAAACTGTATTGGAAAATGAAAGAGATGAAGTTTATGTAGACGAACGCGAGAAACAGCGAATGGCCCATCGCTTAAGAACGGAAATTCTAGATAGGATAGACTCTATAATTGAAAAATCAGCGGACAGAGACTCCGCTATTTTTGTTTCGCCCCTTTGAATGTTGGTTCAGGATAGTAATGAGAAGGTCTACCGCTAACAATGGCTATAAGACATATGCTATATCTCGAAGGTTCTTAACTTTATGTGCTATTAAATTTCGTAAGCAGCATGGGACAATGCTGTAGGTATAAATACGCATACTTCTTATAGCTAAGCATTGTACGCAAGCGGCAAAAAAATAACGGTGAACAATGGACCGTCAATTGAAAACCTTGTTAATTTATTACAGCATTTATTTTTTGCCAGAGAGCATCGTCAAATCCGGAAAGTGCAAAATTGGGGTTTGCAGGATCTGAAGCATCGCCCATTCTTATCACTACCATATTTTTGCTGGGAATGACATAGATGCGTTGATCTTCCGCCCCCATTGCTGCATACATATCAGCCGGGGCACTGGGCACCAAAAGTCCCTCGTAAACAGTTTGGCCACCCGGTACCATATAACTTGCTTTACCATTTAGCCACCACAAATAGCCATAAGCAGGATTTATGCTTTGTGATGTACGGATGCTTTCGTTAAAAAAACTTTCGTTCACAATTTGTTCATCACGCCACTTCCCTTTGTTTAGTGCCAGTAGTCCAAACCTGGCCATACTACGGGTAGTGCTATGGTATATTTTATAAATAACGCCATAGTTCCAGCTGCCATCCATTCCTATTTTGTTTTTTAGTTTAGTATTGAAATACGCTTCGAAATCCTGGCCACTGGCCTGAGCAACAACATCCATTAATTTTTGAAAAACATTATGGTAAGACCACCGCGCACCGGCATCTTCCAGGTATGTTAAATTCGCTTTTACTACCAGATCACTTTCATCATTAATTCCCGAAGTCATGGTCAGTAAATGTTTTGATGTAATTAAGTTCTCCTTTTCTATTGGTTCACTCGTCCAGCCTGTGCCCAGGTACTGCGATACTTTATTGGTAATATCGAGTAGTGCCTCCTGCTGGGCTATTCCGGTTGTAGTGGTTACCAGTGTTTTACCTGCACTGTTCCATGGCCACGAAGTAGTTGATGCATGTCCATCAAAATACTCCTCCATAACTATTCTTCCATTTACGAGAATCATAAATGATTTGGAGTTCTTTTCAAGAAGATAATCTTTTAATGGCTGTACCGCACTTTGATTCCAGCCCAAACTGGAAATGGATTTTGTTTCCCAATCAGTACCGGTGTTTGAAGGAAAGTACATGGGGGCATCCGTGCCGGGTTCATCATCATTCGAACAACCGGAAAATACAAATGCAGCTATTACAAGGAATTTTAGATACTTCATCATAAGTTTGTTAGACTTCCAAGTTCTTAAAAAGTTTAATCATTACATTTTTTTTCTTTTTGAAAAAAAAGTCCGAATAACAGATATAAAATCTCATGTCTTTGATATGTTTCTTTCCAACGAAACGTCCTGTAATTAAGCGCGCTTTCTTGGAAGCATCTGAGGCAGCAGTGAAGGAAAATCGCATTATTATATATTAGAAAAAGTGTGAGCTGTGAACTATCAAACATTTCAACCACATACAGATTTAAAATCAGTTGTTAGTTGCTATTGGACTTTAGAAGTTTCCACAGGTAATGATGTACAAAAGCAACGGATTGTACCGGATGGTTGTATTGAAATGGCTTTTATACTGGGCGATGATATAAAGCGATATACTTCCGAAACCGGATTTATCCATCAGCCCCGGGCAATGATTCTCGGGCAAACCCTTGAGCCTTTCTATATTGAACCAACTGGATACGTAAACACATTTGCCGTTCGCTTTTATCCGTATGGCTTTGCCAACTTTGTTTCGGTGCCTATTAATAGCCTTGCCAATAAAGAGACACCAATAGAATTACTGTTTGGTAGAAATATAGCTGAAGAGTTGGAGCGTGCAATTATTCAGGCAGCAAATACACCACACCGGATAACCATTGTTGAGACTTTTCTTTTAGGCAGACTAAATAACGAGGCAACCATAGACAACATCGTCAAGATGACCATAGACGCCCTTTTATCAACGAACGGAAGTGCTTCGATAAAAACAATCCTCAAAGAAGATTTGTCTAAAAGAAGACAGCTCGAAAGAAATTTCATCAAACAAATTGGTGTCAGTCCAAAACAGTTAGCGAAGGTGATCAGATTACAAGCCGCCTTAAAAATGATGCTCAACGGAAATCCTGAAAACCTGACAGCTATAGCGTATGAAAGCGAATACTTTGATCAGGCTCATTTTACGAAAGACTTCAAAGAGTTTACCGGTATCAGTCCAAAAGAATTTTTAGGTAACGAGACGTTAACGCTTTCCACTCTTTTTTACAAATAGACCGCGTGTCGCATTTTTACAATTTTTAGCTACCCTCGAAATTTAGCTTTGTACTGTCAACTAAATTATATAGATGAAAAGTACAATTGCAGGCGTCATATTGATTTTTGTCTTTGGCATTTTGGCGTGTGATAATAGGAGTAAGTCAGTTTCTGAAACACAAAACACTGATTCGATCGTAACTAAAAACACAAAAGATATGAATAGCTATATTTCCATTTTTGAAATCCCGGCAACAGATATAGTGAGGGCATCCACTTTCTACCAGGAAATTTTGGGAGTAAAAATTGAGCGAATGGATTTTCCGGGACTGCAAATGGGATTGTTCCCCTATGAAGAGCAACTGGTGGCGGGTGTAATAATGAAAGGAGAAGATTACAGGCCTTCTGCTGGCGGAGTAACTATATATTTAAATGGTGGAGATAACCTTCAAATTATTCTTGATAAAGTAGAGAAAAATGGAGGGAAGGTGATTGTTCCGAAAACACCTCACGCAGATGAAGTTGGGTACTTTGCAATATTTCACGATTCGGAAGGAAATAGAATTGGACTGCATTCTTCCAATTAAAAGAAGAAGAAAGCGCTCCCGACAAAATGTAAAAACTTGTAGTGGTTCGGGTACAACCCCGAACCGTTTTTTGTTATCCTTGTGCCTTCGTTACGTTCTTCATCAACGTACAGCCTGCTCGCGCAGCGTTAAATATTGTAGGTATATTTTTAGAAAATTATAACTTCGTTGCTTGAGAGATGAAATTGTATCTATACTCCTGAAAATCCGTTATATAGTTGTGTTATAAAAACGACAGGAAATGAAGATACTTTTTACATTTTGTTTACAAATCGTGACAACTGTTTGCTTATCGCAGGGAATTTTTCCGAGCCTAAGTCCGAAGGGAAATATTGAACAAACTGTTGGATTTACGAACATTTCAATAGACTACGAGCGACCAGCAGCGCGGGGACGCAAGGTATTTGGTGAATTAGTGCAGTACGATAAATTGTGGAGAACAGGCGCGGGGAGTTGTACAAAGATTCGATTCAGCAAGGCTGTTGTTATTAACAATAAAAAAATAGGCAAAGGGAGTTACTCGATCTTTAGTATCCCGGGCGCGAATGAGTGGACTGTTATATTCAATAGAGACACGACTCTCTACGGAGTGAACTCGTATGACGCCACAAAAGATATAATACGATTCAACGTAAAGTCGCGCCCTACAGGTCGATACTACGAGTCGTTGACAATAGACATTGATGTAGTGCCAAACGATGCGGTGGTATATATTTCGTGGGAGAATACTCAAATATCATTCCCGGTAAAAACAGAATCAGATAAAGCAGTCAGTGATTTTGTCCAACAACAATTGTTGACAGATAAGTCAGGAGACCCGGATGCGTATGCAACGGCAGCGGAGTATTATTACTTTCTTAACAAAGACCTGGACCGTGCCCTGGTACTTATTGACAAGGCCATTGCTATAAAAAATGAATCGTGGTACTACAGGCAAAAAGTCGACATCCTGGAACTACAAAAGAAATACAAGGAAGCGATTGACGTTGCTACGCTTGCTATCTCCATGGATCAAAAGCGAGCCGATTGGGACTCCAGATCTAAGCAGGAAAGCGAAGCGGAGTATAAGAAGCGAATTGAGGGTTTTAGAAGTCAGTTGAAAAAATAGTACAACGTTAACATCAAGATACCTTTGTTAGCCTTCTTCGTCAAACAAAAACACCCACCTCTAATGTAATATATACCTATGGTATAATTTACGATATTAATAAATATCAGCACGGAACTTAGCTATATCATTCATGAAGTTGAGCGGTATTTCAATGTTATTTTGGATCAAAAAATAATTGACAAGATTTTTGTCGATGTAGAGCACGATCAAGTCAGTAAAAAGGATTACGTGATTTTTGAAGGTGAAAAGAAAATGTTTGCCAGTCAAATGATAATCCGCGGAACTATTGATGAATACGAGCCGGAGACAATTTGGATCGAGATAAGGAATATTAAAGAAAAGGATCGAGTGTATTTAAGTGAATTATTCTCTCGGCATTAAAAGTACCGGAATGATACTACGTATAGGGATATATTAAGAAGCTATTTCCCGGAGATATTCGTTGTGGACATTTATAGTGTAAATGTCCTTATGTTGGAATATTAACGAGCATGTATGGAAATGACTTCGGAATATATTAATCTTGATTTAGAGGTAATTTCAAAACTTAAGTTTGAGAGGATTGAGTTTGTGCTATCGCATAGGAGTCTGCCCTTTATCGATGAGTTAAGAGAACAATTTAATAAACAGGTTTTCATCATTAAACTAAAAGTGGATAGCAGTCAGCCTTTTTTTTTGGGGTAAGCCTTGGAACACAACATTTTTTGAACACGCAGATGAAATTTTATTTACCTGGCGCCAAGTCTTCAAAATCGAGCCTCAGTAATTTTGTGATTTTTTTTAGCTCGTGACTAATGACTCTAGTTCGTTTTAGATATGTATTGTAATCTTTGTTGATGCACTTCAGATCTGCCAATGATAGATAGTCAGGATGATAAACTTCTGAAATGGTGGCATAAGGGAATACCTTGTCATCTTTCCGGATATAGAACACATATATCCATATCGATAGCCTGGAAGGCGGAATTCCCATCAGCGTATATAGTCTACTCCAATCGGTATCAGTAGATAGTTCTCCGAGGAAGATATTCTTTTTTTCAATCTTCCATCCTTGTGCTTTGAAAGTACTTCCTATAGATCCTCCCCGCAGAATCACTTGATGCTCTTTTGAAAAGGCACTATCAATAACGGTCGGGTAATCCACAATGGCCAGTGTGCGAGTTATATGTTTACCATCATACAGACTGGATACCCTCAACCGGGCACTGCTATAAAGTACATCAATTCCATAGCCGCCAAACTTACTGGCAATCCTTTCACTGTTTAGCAAGTTGGACGATAGAATTGAATCGCAGGGTATAGTAGCTGATGGCTGATGGTCGCTGCGTTGTGCATAACCTATCTTACCAGATAATAACGATGTGGCCAATGCCAGCGTAAATAGGTATACCTTTATTCTCATCCCCGTCACATTCCTGTATTTTTGCTGCACGAATATATCATTGAAATGCAGAGCATAAAGCTTATAACAAAAGATAATTAACTCTCATGTGTTTAGGGTGATTTGTTTAATAATGAGATACACTATATAGATATAGTGTCGGATGCGTTTTTATAGCATGCTATATTTTCGGAAATATATTAACGTTGTATAAGTATACTCCTGCCGCAGCCTGAAGCCAGCAACCAGCCGCCATCAAGTGTGGGGAAAAAAAGAGTCCCGCATACGCAGGACTCTTGTGCAGCTTGCAGTGAATATCAGCTGCGTTACATTTTACGAGGATGAACTTCGCGGATAACTTTGCCGGTAGGATCTATAAACATACCGCGCAATATTCCGTGTTCTTTTTTCTGTATAGTAACGTGGTACACAATATTTAGTTTTCCATCGGCATCAGAAGTTATCTTTTCCCGGTCGTTTACAATTTTGTAATCAGGATGAGCCACGGCAACGGCATCTATTACCGCTTGTGGTAGCTCGGCATGTTTAATAATTCGTTTGGAGTAGTGCAGGTTGCCGGCTTTGTCGTATAATGCTTTGTAGCTGTCCTGGCCTTCGCGGATATTAACCAGGTAGTATTGCGTGTCGGCATTCTTGGCTACTGCGCCATCGGTACGCACGTTCCATTGTTCACCATAAAGTACAGTGGGCAGAAAGCCCAGCTCGGTAACGATAGCCTGCGGAAAGTCATTACGAATAGCATTCATTACGGCTTGAGGTTCTTCACCTTTTTTTACAGGTGTAATGGTAACGGTCTCAGTGGATTGTGCCCATGCGCCTACGGTCAGGCAGACGCCGAGCATACATGCAAATGTTGTTTTCATACGAATTTTAAATTTTAAAGTGTGATACAGGGTTGTCTCTCATCTTGACTTTTTTGAAAGACTAAAATGGAGTAGTATATATTTTCGTATGGATGTTTTTTTAGAAATGTATATATAACGATGGCGGTGTAATTGAAAGAAAAGTCGCACCGCCTGCGCGACTTTTCTTAACCTAAACCCCCTATGAAAAAACTAGACTATCTTTTTCTCTTTCAGATGTGTTCCGTGTGGATCTGTGGTAATCAGTTTCTTTTGATTTCCCTTTCGGATGATCACGCGGTAGAACGTTACGTTGGATTTACCCTCTTTGATGATCTCGTTATCTTTAACGATAGCATACCCGGGATTGTCTCGTATTATAGCCTTCCGTACTTCCGGCGGAAGCGCTGTATCTTTGATTACTTCCTTCATGCGCAGCAGCTTGCCGTTGGTATCGTAAAGTGCTTCGCGGTGAACGTTCGAGCCCTTGATCTTTACACTATAGTAACTCGGCTTTTCTCCATTCAGATCGTTATACCCGGTAACGATATATTCTTCGCCAACCAGTTTAGCGGGTAATATAGCCCACTCTTCGCCTTCACTTCCTTTGAAATCCCGTTTGAAAGATTCAATTACATTTACCGGAATTTCAGCTTCTGCTGCTTTGATCCTGACGGCAGCACTCTGTGCCGAAGCACCCGCTATGACTGCCATCGACAGCACTACCGTTGGGATTATCTTTCTCATGCTGTATCGCTTTGTTTGACCTTTTGATTATGGCGTAGAGAGAAAGTCACGAACGTTTACAAGTTTTTTTTCGCGTGACATTTTGCCGATCGGGCATCTCAAGTGTACAAGGCTAAAGATGCCGGCGAAGTATACTTCCCATAGGCATCAATAGCCGGTGGCTCTAAATATATACATCTATGAAAGCGTTGAAATTTTTTATTCTGTCACTGATGGCATTGACACTCAGTTGTATTGCCAGAGGTCAGGCGTATGTAGACAGCCTGGCACACGAAGACCATGAGATTGCTGCAGCTATAGCGCCCTACCCGGCCGATGTACGCACCGCTATATTGGAAGCATCGCAGTATCCGCAGGCATTGGTGAAACTGGAACGTCTGCAGGGACGCACAAGTCAGTCGTTTCAGGACCTGGTGTCAGGATATCCGCGTGAAGATCAGCAGGCGCTATACCAGGCCGGACGTTACCCCGAGTTGCTCAGTAAGCTGACAGCGCTAGGCCCCGGTTCTCCGCAGGCGGATGCGTTGACGAAATCATATCCGGAAGCTGAACAAAAAGATATCATGACAGCCTATCGTACGCACTATGCAGATATAGTAAAGATGAATGATCTCTATCAGTCATCGCAAAAGTCGATGCAGAAAGTTATCGCGAAGTATCCGGCTAATGTTCAGGATGATTTTCAGAAGATCGTTGCCATGCCGGATATTATGACATTGCTTACAGACAACATTGATGTAACCGTAGGACTGGGTGAAGCCTACCAGACTGACCCGACCGGAGTAAAACAGCATCTTGATTCATTGCACAGTCAGTTGCAACAGCAGAACGATAAAGATCTGGCGGCCTATAAGAACCAGGTGGAGAACGATCCGAAGTTGCAGGAAGAAATGAAGAAAGCGGCTGATGAATTTGCCGCCCAGTATAACCAGCCCGATAACCCTACCTACGTAGTTAATAATTACTATGATAATACACCCTATCCATACTGGTTCGGTTATCCATACTGGTATGCGTCACCGATCTGGTATCCGCAGCCGCTATATTTCCATACCGGTTTTTACTACGGGCCTTCCGGTAATTTGATTGTGTGTGGTTTGCCTTCGCATCTGTATGCAAACTGGTTCTTTGGTATAGGCTATACGCATTACCCAGCGCTATACCACAACTATCATAATTACTATGCTATACATAACACCCGTGTAACAAACGTGAATGTATACCGCGGCTTTAATCATGTTGCCAACCGGCATTTTACCAACATAGTGCATAACCCGCCTATGCGCAGTACAGAGTTTGTTAACCCCGGCAACCGGATTACGGCAGGCCGAAGCATTGCCCCGGTAACACGCTCGCGCGAAACTATAAATCCTGGTGTAACGCATACGGCACCACACTATAACACGATGCCCGTGCAACATTTTAACAGTGCCGGGTTCAATCACTTTCATGCAGAGTCATTTCATAGTATGGGATGGTCGCATGCCGGTGGCGGACATTTTCATCGCTAACGTTTTAAAGAGTATATACTACATCGATTCCGGTGAGCATTGTTCACCGGATCGATTTTTCTCTACGTTTTTCTTTTATCAAAACTTTCTAACCAGCTTGTGACCTGTTTCAGAAACTGCATCTAACAACCGGAATTGTAAACCAACAACATAAGCCCTGCATGTTTTTCCTCTGCTGAACAGGACAAAAGCCGCAGCCTCTAAAAACACAACTATGAAACGCATTTTTATCATACTGCTTTGCATGTTATCACTGGAGCAGTTGTATGCACAGAAACTTCTCACACTCCGTGAATCGCTGCAACTCGCCAGAGAAAATAATCCTGATCTCAAAGTAGCAGCCTATAACATCAATGCAGCCGAAGCGGATATCAAGACAGCACAGATTCGTCCGGATCCGATCTTTAACATGCAGATACTGCAGTTAACCAATAAAAAATATTTTGCGGAAGGTACACGCTGGACAAACACTGCGAACAACCAGTGGTGGTGGCAGGTAACTAAACCGCTGCAGGTTGCAGGACAGCGCGGTAATAAAATTGACCTCGCGAATAAAATACATACGCAGTCGAAGCTCGACTATCGTGAAAATGCCCGAGGTATATATTATACCGTAGCCAGCACGTGGCTCGATGCCTGGTCTGCCAAAATAGAACTGGATATACTGGAGAAAGGTAAAGCCAATATCGACAGCCTGGTGCAGATCAATGCATACCGGTTAAAGAACAAAGTAATTACCAACACCGATCTGCAGCGTACGCAATTACTGCAGCAACAATATCAACGCGATATAGTAGCTGCACGCCAGCACTATATAAATGAATTGCAGAACCTGCGATACATGATAGGAGCAGCCGACAGTGTAAATGTTGATTTCTCGGATAATACATTCAATACAATTCTTACAGCCGGAGACAGCCTGGTGGAATTAGGAACGCACGAACGCAGTGATGTGCTGTTAGCCAAGAGTGCTATCGATGTTAGTAATTCAAATATAAAATTACAGCGATCAATGGCATACCCGCAGCCCGAAGTAGGCGGTATGTATAACCCGCAGAACAAAGTGCCTTACGTTGGCTTTTATGGTACCGTATCTATACCTCTCTTTAATCGTAATCAGGGGCAGCGTGAAAAGGCGCAGGTATTAAAATATCAATCAGAACAAAACCTGTGGGCTTCCGAGCGCCAGGCCGAAACAGAAATTACTACGGCCTATAGAAGTTATGTAACGCAGCGCCAGAATCTGGAAGACTACCAGCGGAATTTAGCGGAAGCTGATAACATTTTAAGCAGCGTACGATACTCGTATGTAAAAGGCGGTACTTCTATAATCGACTTGCTGGAAGCACAACGCTCATGGCTTGATACACAACAACGTTACTATCACACCATGGAAGAATTCAGACGAAGCTATATCCAGCTTCTTTTTGCAACAGGTATTATTAATCAAATGGCTGAATAATTTTTATCATGAACAAATATATTGTTATCGTGTTTTGTCTGACCGCCTGGGCATGTCAGAAACAAACAGCATCCGAAGCACCTAAAGCCGTACAACCTCCGAGGGTTGAAGAACAAGGCCGCAAGATCGTTTTCACCAGTGATCATAAAACGCTCTCGTTCTTTACAACCGATGTTGTGAAAAAAGAAAATATATCTGCACAGTATGCAGCGCCTGCATCAATCGCAGTTTCCATCGTTCAATCTTCCGAACGTGGTGGACGCAACACCGTGTTGTTCGACAACGCTGATCTGAACGCTACCTATTCACAGTTTTTGCAGCACATCATCAACATCCATACCCTGGAGGTAAATCTCAATCGTGTAAAGGATCTTGAACAGCATGGTGCTGCTACGGGTAAAGAAGTGCTGGATGCAGAAACACAACTTGCCAATGAAGAAGCCGCTATTACCGAGCAGGAAGCGAAACTGAAATTAGCAGGTCTTGACCCGGCACGTTTGAAAGAACCGCGCAACAAGGAAGTGTGGTTGATTTGTGAAGTTCCCGAAAATCAGATCGCACAGGTAAAGCCCGGTACGCCATGCGTGGTTACGTTCACGGCTTTTGGCGATAAGCAATATAGCGCAGTCGTAAATGGCATTGGTGCAGAAGTAGATAACATTACCCGCATGGTAAAGGTACGCGTGGTAATGCCGAATACATCCAGCCAGTTTGAGGTAGGCATGTTTGCCAATGTAATCTTTGATCTGCAAAAGAGTAATACACTCTCAGTTCCGGTAAGTGCGCTGGTAAATGTGCAGGGCAAAGACTATATGTTCGTGGAGACAGCACCCAACCAGTTTGAGCGCAGAGAAGTATTGATCGGCCAGCAACTTGATGATAAAGTTGTTGTGTTGCACGGTTTGCACGAACAGGATAAAATAGTGGTAAAAGGTGCTATGCAGTTAAAAGGTTTGTCGTTCGGATATTAACCAGACTATATATGGTAAAAGCAGAAATATATATCGATCTCGAGCGCATACACGGAGATCAGTCACTGCACGACTTTGTAATGAAGTTCTTATTGGAACACGACATTGCCGGGGCTACATCGTTCAGTGCGTATGCCGGCTTTGGTAAACATCATCGCATCAAACGGCCGAATGAGCTCTTCTCTTTTGATGAACCTCCAGTACTCATTTCCTTCATTGACGAAGAACAGAAAGTTCGCAGTGTAATCAAGAAACTGCGCGAATACCTGAAGGGAGGATTAATAATTATTCAGAAAATCGAAATGCTATAAACATGATCCGCAGGTTACTGATCATATCGCTTACCAATCGTGTTGCCATTATCATTGCATCGCTGGTGCTGATGGTGGTGGGATTGGTATGTTTCAAGTTATTAAAAATAGAAGCGTATCCGGATATAGCGGATACCAACGTTATCATCATTGCCAAATATCCGGGGCGTGCTGCTGAAGAAGTAGAGCAACAGGTAACCATACCGATAGAACGCTCACTCAACAATGTGCCGAAAGTAATTGCGCGCAGATCGCGTACCGTATTCGGACTGGCACAGATACAACTTTCATTTCAGGATGGTACGGACGATTACTTTGCACGTCAGCAGGTAATTGAACGCCTGGCTAGTGCGGATTTACCCGATGGTGTAACTCCGGAGATAGGTCCGTTAACAACGGCCGTAGGTGAAATATACCGCTATGTATTGGAAGCACCTGCCGATATCACGCCAACACAACTTCGCGACCTGCAAGACTGGGTTATTGTACCATCGTTGCTGCAAGTGCCTGGTATAGCAGACGTAGTAACATTCGGTGGACCGGTAAAAGAGTTTCACGTATTTACTGCCCCTGAGAAATTGCGCAAATATGATCTTACGCTGCCGCAGGTGCTGAATGCTATACAGGAGAACAACCGGAATACAGGCGGAAATATTATTGAGCGCGGAGGACAAGGTTTGGCGATTCGTGGTATAGGTGCTATTCGCAATGAAGAAGATATACGCAACATTGTAATTACAAGCATTAACGGTGTGCCTGTCTTTGTTAAAGATATAGCTTCGGTAGAAGTAGGGCCGCCACCACCATCCGGTATTTTGGGATATGCTATACTTCACGATGGTAAAAATGTGAACTCCGGCATAGAAGGTATAGTTTCCATGCGCAGAGGCGAGAACCCATCGGAAGTACTCAAGGCTTTGAAAGAAAAGATGGTTGACCTGCAGGTGAATGAATTTCCTGAAGGTGTAAAGATGGTTCCTATATATGACCGCACTTCGCTGGTAAACAATACGCTGGAGACCGTATCGCACACGTTGTTTGAAGGTGTGTCCATCGTAATTATCGTACTCGTACTCTTCCTCGGAAATATACGCTCGGCACTGGTAGTGGCATTTACCATTCCGTTTGCATTACTGTTCGCATTTATACTGATGAAGCTCAACGGCATACCCGCGAACTTGTTATCACTTGGTGCTATCGACTTCGGTATCATCGTGGATGGAGCCTGCGTGATGGCGGCACACCTGGTACATAAATTCAAAACAGCTACAGAAGAAGAACGCAAAGAGGGTATCATTAAACTTACACTCAATGCATCGCAGGAAGTTGGTCGCGAAATATTCTTCGCAGTAACCATCATCATCCTCGCCTATATGCCTATACTCACCATGCAGCGTGTAGAGGGTAAGTTGTTTTCACCGATGGCTATTACACTCGCGTTTGCCGTGATAGGCGCCATGGTTTGCGCGTTGACTGTTATACCTGTATTGATCTCGCTGGTATATAATAAATCATTGCAACAGGATCATGCTGAAGTTGTACCTGCATGGCGCAAGAAGATTGACCTGATCGGATGGCTCGAACGAAAATATGAAAGCAGTCTCGTAAAGGTTCTTAAATATCACAAACAGGTTGTTACCATAGGTTTTGTTATTGTGCTGGTGTTGTGTGGGTTTATTGTAAAATTAGGTACAGAGTTTCTGCCGCCACTCGATGAAGGCTCTATATGGATGCGTGCATTTTTACCTGCGGGTACTTCGGTGACTGAGACACAGAAGATATCACCGGTGATCAGAAGAGTAGTGTCGCGTCATAATCAGATTGCCACCGTTGTAACGCAGTCAGGACGAAACGATGATGGTACCGATCCGTTCCCTTCTAATCGTACGGAAGTAATCATGATCCTGAAGGACTATAAAACCTGGTCGCAGGACACAACCAAGCAAGAGTTAATTGCCGAGTTACGAAGGGAGTTGAAAGAAGAATTGCCGTCTACATTCATCTCATTTGGACAGCCTATTATTGATAACGTAATGGAATCGGTAACCGGTTCTGCTGCTGACCTCGCGGTAAATATACAGGGCTATGATATAAACCGTATGCGTGGTATAGCCGATACGGTGAAGACGATCATTAAAGGCATGCAAGGTGCTACCGATGTAGGTATGGAACAGGAAGGTCCGCAGGCACAATTGAATATACAGATCAATCGCAGGGAAGCCGCACGCTACGGTATTAATGTAGCGGATATCCAAAACATGATTGAAGCTGCTATCGGTGGTAAAGTAGTTGGCCCTATATATGATCGCGACAGACGATATGATATCGTGTTACGCTACGTGCCGGAGAACCGAAATAGTCTCGACATGATCCGCTCGATACAAATTCCGTCTGCATCCGGTGAACTTATACCGATGGGACAACTTGCCGTAGTAAAATTACTGGACGGTGAAACCAATTTATACCGTGCCGATGGCAAACGTCTGCTGATTGTAAAGACAAACGTACAAGGCCGCGACCAGGGAGGTTTTGTGGCGGAAGCAAGGGAGAAAATTACCAAGGCTATAAAATTACCACAAGGCTATACCATTGACTATGGCGGACAGTTTGAGAACCTGGAACGTGCCGGTAAACAGTTAATGATCGCTATACCGCTTACGGTAATTATGGTGCTGGTAGTATTGTTCATGCTCTTCAAAAATCTGAAGTATGCACTCATGACGCTGGTATGTGTGTTGTTCGCGCTCGCGGGTGGTATACTATCGTTGCTGATGCGCGGGTATAACTTTAACGTATCGGCTGGTGTAGGCTTTGTGTCGCTGTTTGGTCTATCGGCCATGGCCGGTGTCTTACTCATCTCAGCCATCAATCGCGAGCGTACATTAGACAACAGTAATCTTGAATTTACCCTGAGCAAAGCAGCCTCCGGACAGCTTCGTTCGATCATGATGATGCTCGTGGTAGCGATCATCGGTCTTGTTCCTGCCGCGCGCTCATCGGGAATAGGTTCTGATATTCAAAGACCACTCGCTACTGTAATTATAGGCGGGCTTACATCAACACTGATCTTTACACCTTTTCTGCTCACAGCATTGTATTACTGGATCGAGAAAAAGAAAGTCTGAATGAAAGTAACGGTCGCAGTCTCGCTCTGCTGGATATGGGCAGGTAGTTACGCGCAGGAGATAAGTAAAAGTATCCCGCTTACATGGAGCAAGACCGACCGTTACATTATTTTTCCGATGCTGGTAAAATCGCCCGAGTATAAATGGGGTGCTGGTGCTGCCGGTATATATTACTTCAAACTGAAACAGGATTCGCTTACGCGCACTTCGAATGTAAAACTGGTATCGTTCGTTACGGTGCGTAAACAGATTGTACTGGCTTCTGAAAGTAATATTTACTTTCCCAACGAAGACTTCATCTTTCACCTTACGTTAAGTGCAAGCCATTTTCCGGATAAGTTCTGGGGATTGGGTAATGCAACGCCATCGTCTGCCGAAGAAGATTATTCCATCAGTCAGTTTGATATATATCCGCAGTTGATCCGCAAGATTCGACCGAATCTTTTTGCCGGTATTAATTATGAGTTTCAAAATGTATTTCAATTCCATTACGATAGTAAACAAGGCGAAAGTCTTTTCGATCGTGAAAATATACCGGGGCGTTACGGCAGTGTCATTTCGGGGACGGGCATTGTGTTGTGTTGGGACTCGCGTAATAACGCCTTCGGTTCCAGTAAAGGTTTTTATATACAGTATTTCTACAATGCCTATCGCGACTTCTTAGGCAGTAACTATAATTTTAATATCCAGAGCCTGGATATTCGCAAATATTTTGACATCCGGCATAATCGTGTGCTGGCCTTTCAGTTGAATATGATCGCAGCACGAGGCGAAGTACCGGTCCGCGATTTTTCTGCGATGGGCACCAACATGTATATGCGCGGTTATTATGAAGGTCGCTACCAGGATAAGAACCTCATTGCTTTCCAGACCGAACTGCGCACACCGGTATATAAACGTTGGGGAGCTGTAATTTTTACCGGTGTAGGCAAGGTAAGCCCGCGTTTACCTGAATTGTTTGATTTTCAGCAGTTGAAACCTTCGCTCGGTGTCGGGCTCCGGTTTGCCCTTAATAAAAAAGAAAACCTGAATCTTCGGGTTGATGCCGGTTTTGGTAAACATTCTCAGGGAACGTATATTAATTTAGCGGAAGCATTTTAATACGGTATGAAGTTCTCACTCAACATTGTCTTTATTCTCCTCATCGTTTCCACCGTACTGTTCGTGGGCAGTTCGTACGTGCAGCATGAAAACAGTATACATCGAAAGGAATCCATCAGCCGGGTTACGCACACCTACCGCGTGATCCAGACATCAACCTATCTCATCTCATTGATGAAAGATATGGAGAACGGTCAGCATGGATTTATCATTACCGGTGACTCTTCTTTTCTCGAACCATACTACGATTCCAAAGCCGACATGACGCGCACGCTGGATACACTTGCCGTACTGGTAAGTAATAACAAGCGACAGACGTTGTTGATGCGCAATCACATTGAGCCGATTATCCGTAAAAAACTGGAAGTGCTCGATCATGCATTGGGTACGTTTACCCGTCATGGGCAGGATAGTTCCATGAACCTGATTTCGGCAAAAACCGGCAAGACCTATATGGATACGTTGCGTGTGTTGATGGATGATCTTTCGCAGCACGAGCGTTACCTGCTCAACCAACACAACATCGAGTATGAAAAAGTAAATGAGCGTGAAGATCTGATCCGCCTCATCAGTGTTATACTTATCGTGATTGCATCGGCATCTGCATTCCTTGCGCTATACAACAAACAAAAACAAAATCGAAAGTTACTGGACGACCTGGAGCATGCCAATGTTGTGCTGGAACAAAAGGTAAAAGACCGAACGGCAGAGCTGGAAAATAAAAAAGAAGAAACGCTACACCTGAATGAAGAGCTTACGCAAAATATAGAGGAACTCAAAACCATTCACGAACGACTCATTGAGTTGAATCGTGAGAAGGACCATTTCCTCGGTATAGCATCGCATGATCTGAAATCACCTGTGTCCGGATTGTTGCGCCTCATTGAAGTGATGAAGGTTGATAATGCGAAACGCTCGGCAACGGATGTACAATATCTCGACTATATGGAAGATGCCTGCACCAATATGCAGCGTCTCATTGATAACCTGCTCGATGTAAACCGGATCGAACATGGATTAACAGAGATAAACCTGCAACGCGTATCCCTTTATAAAGTATTCGAGCGGTTAAGAAACGAATTCGCACCTATTGCTTCCCGAAAAAATATACTGCTCAACGTAGCGAACTCTACAGATGAGGTATTTACCGATGAAGATGCCCTGGTGCGTATACTGGAAAACCTGTTGTCTAATGCTATCAAGTTTTCATATCCGCAGCGCAAGGTAAATTTACAGATGCACCGGTTTGATGGTAAAGTAATTTTTGAAGTGATCGATCAGGGCCCTGGTATACGCAACGAAGAGCTGCCGCGCATCTTCACGAAATTCCAGCGACTCAGTAATCGTCCGACCGGAGGAGAAGGGTCAACCGGTTTAGGGCTTGCTATCGTAAAGGAGTTGGTTCAACTCATCAACGGAGAAATTTCTGTATCGAGCAAAGTGGCGGAAGGCACTACATTTCGCGTAGTTATTCCGGATTGATGCTTATTGCTTTGCCCTCTCGTAATCATCGAGACATTTATCAAGTGAGTTACCCTGGTTGTAAATACAATCACAAAACTTTTGGCAAACCTCGGGTTTACTATTGCCGGGACATGAATTCGTACACTCCAGCATCGAGTTTCCCGGTCGGATGGTATATAAATATTGGTTTATTACAACTACGGAGATCATGATTGCGAGTACGCTTCCAAAAAATAACCACGGAAACTTGTTACTCCTCGTTTGTGTAGATGTATCGCTATGTCTTTCGGATTGCTTGATAGGTAAGATATATTTTATCCGATCATAATTCCAGCAGAGTAAATAGAAACTGGCCAGTAGCATAAACGTTGTGATGCGCGTGCCTTCGAATCGCGTAGCATACGCTAGGATACAAATGTTGAGAATGACAGGAAAGTACATGAGGGCACCGAGCAGTGCTGTTCGCGGAATGAGTAAGAGCACAGCAATTGTTAACTGTGTAAAACCAATAAAAGTATAGTAATATCCTGTAAGGTGTAATGCATCAAAGTATTGTCCCAGCGGATGATGAGCCGGCAACGCAGTGAATCGCTCGCCCATAATTTTTATAATACCGGAAGGAATAAATCCCAGCGCCAAAACAATGCGACAGAAAACAGTGAAGTAGCGCATCCATTTATTGGCTTTTGCTTCGTAGTAATATTCTTCAAGTCTGGTAAGCATGTTCATATCACAAATCGAAATCGTGATTCTATATTATTAAAAGTACTTTGTTATTCAAAGTTAATAATTGAAAATTAAAAAATATTTGAAGTACCGCCTTGAAAAGTTGATATAAGATGTTGTAATCCGGTACTGTTAAGAAACATAAAACCCTTTACATCATAAGACATAAAGGGTTTTTGTTTTATCCAGTCGGGGTGAGATGATTCGAACATCCGACCCCCACGTCCCTAACGTGGTGCGCTAACCGGGCTGCGCTACACCCCGAACTACCCAAAAATTGGGGCTGCAATATTAATAAAGAACAACAAACAAGCAAAGCTGTTCGTAAATTCCAATGGCAGCAACGTGGGTAATCGAGGTATACAGAGCATGTTACTCCCTGGGAAAGTGAACTCCGTCCACATCATCCAGTCTTGCAATAATTCCCCAGCCATAAAAGTAATTCGTCAGTCCGATCAGAATCTCATTATTGCCTTGTTGCAGCGGTAATTTTATAGTTGTGTTCTCGATCGTGCACCGGCCTCCTGGAAATTTTTGAGCGGGTGTTCCGAAATGATTCTTGTCAATGTATAACAGTTGTCCGTTTACGAATAGCCAGATCTCATCACTGAATCCTAAATTCAAGGTGCGCTCCTGTATGCGATCCGACACGATCGTTGTCTTCAGCCACGCGAGTCTTCGTTCCGTTTTTTCTACATGACCAAAGTTTCGTGTTAAGTTCACCATGCCGCGATTCTCTGCATGTATAGTTGTCCACCGCGTGGTGCTGTCGGGCAACTCTGGTTTTGCCGGTGTTCCTCCCATATAGGGCAACGCCAGTACGATGTCCTTTCCTTGCGGAAGCGTTCGTGCTGCACTCACTTTCCAATGACGCAAGTACCGCGTGTCGTTACAAGTTGAAATATAGCCTGGTGCCGCTGGTAAATCCTCAACTACATCTGGTCGAAGCACGAGGTTCGCGATGGTTACTTGTCCACCAAAGAAAAAAATATGGCCATTCGAAAGTCCGCCTTCCAGTTCAGGAACAATCAGCGCAGGGCGGTTCATGTCGTTAACGTACGCTTTCATTTGCTTGCCGGATATAACAAGCTTTACATGATTCCAACCCGAAAGATTTAGTGTAGCACCGGATTGATATTCATCCGTGAGATCCCATATACTCATGTCATCGATAATCGCTGCGTACTGTAGTGTTGTACGATTTTCCGCAGATGAAGCACCGCCAAAATACCGGAGATAAAAGTTATCACCGTTCTTTCGGTCATCCGACAATCGAAATACAATGCCGGGGAATCCGCGGCCTAACTCGACATCATATTCAATCGTGCCATTCGAAAATTTATGATTCTTTAAAAACAGCCGGTCGCCATTCGATACATAAGCTGCCTTTACATTTCGATGCGTAATGAATTTGATACTTGCCGTGTCGTATTCCCAGTTGCCGGGTTCCATGGCGATTTTAATCTCTGCATTCTTTTTTGTTTTTGCTTTTTGCGCCCATGCGGGATGCACGAGTATAACGAGGAGCAGAAAAATGATGGAGGTTGTTTGGATTGTTGTTTTCATAAAATCATGGTGTTTGGATTTCTCATCACAAACACGATAATTTTTGATGCAACGACCGACCGGACCGTGTGCAAGTTCAATCCAAACCTGTGCAAAACAAATGTGGCTGCTAGTTGCGTGTATACACAACTTTAGCGGCCACTCGCAAGACGTACATCTTTATGGCTGGATGCCCAACCATTTGCGTTCCTGTTCAATGTTGTATTCTTCTTCCGCGAAAGGTGAACACCTTAGCCAGTTTGCGAAGGTTGGTGCGCCTGAGTATACGTTCCACCACACTGCTATCGGCAAGGTGGCCCTCAATATATAGGGCTGTCCATTACGGAACTTCCGGCAATTGATAGAACGGCTCCGGGATAACCTTAATTCTCGCAGCTCTCTCTTCGCTACGGTATGCTCAAGATCCATGTATCACGAAACGTATAGCGCGACATTTGTCTGTATTTGTCGCGAAGCACTCGCGCTTCGTCTACCGTAGGGGCGTTGTTAAGATGTACTATATAATATTGTTTCTCCGGGTGAAAGGCTATATCTGCCGGATAGCCTGCCCGCTTCAATGTGCGTGCATAGCTTTTTGCATTTACTACTGAACGGAATGCGCCTACTACTACATAATGTCCTGCAGGCAATTCATTACCGGAAAGTGATTTTACTTCTTCCTTTACCGGATCATTAACCGGGGCATTTGCTACAGAAGTTGGTTCGGATTGTTTTGCAATTTGTTGTTTTACAGACGGCTCATGTGATGACTCCCGTGGTGATGTTGTTTTATTGTCCGCTATATCTTCATTCGGATAGCTGTTATCCGTTACGCCAGGTTCGACAGGTTCCGGTTGTGTCGATACTTTACCTTTTAATTTTGATGTCGCTTTACGAAGTTTCTTTTTGCCAAGTTGCACGATCAATTGCAGTTCGTGTGTACCATCACCTAAAGCGTTTGCCTGTTGAGGAGCGAATTCATACGCATATCCTAATTTCAGTTTCTCTTTTACATTGAACCCGACAAAGCCGGTCGCGCCATACTTTTGTCGATAAGAGCCACCGACCCAGGCTATACTATTGATGTGCAACACACCCAGGCCTTCTACCTGACTACTTGTATTTTCATAGGTGCGGTAGGTAATCATAGGCTCGAATATAATCCGACTACTGAATGGAATTTTATAGCTAACCGATGATATTGTAGTTCGTATCTGTTCAATACCCACTTTGTTCAAGTCCTGCTCGGAAGCAACGTAAGTTCTGAACAGTCGTGGTATAGCAAAAGCAATTTTGAAATTCTTTCGTTGATAGTGCATACCAAATTGTCCTTCGAATGACGAAGTGGTTCCGGTAACCGGATCATTGGAATACAGGTCATCTGCATTGACCGATATACTTGTCATACCTGCTGATAATCCGAAGGCAAGTTTGTGATCATCACCAATCTTGTTGCCGAGATATACCTGGTATGCGAATGTGAGCAGGCCCGTGGATGTTTTCAGTACACCGGCTTTATCCTGGTATCCTGTAAAGGCTATACCTGCCCGATAATTTAGTGGTAAATGAATACTTACTGTGCCGGTAACAGGTGCCCCTTCAATACCGGCCCATTGATTGCGATAATTCAGGTATAGCTCTGTATATCCGTTTGGTGCAACAAACGAGGGGTTGTATAGGAAAGGATTTAGAAAGTAATGACTATATACCAGATCCTGTTGCGCCTGTGCGCGACAACTATAGAATACTGAGACAATGAAGACTAAAGAAATTCGAAGTAGAGGTTTCATTTCAATCGGGCAATGGTTACGCTACCGGTTTTTTTAGTGTTATCAGGAAAGTGGATGACGTAGAAGTATGCGCCATCGGGAAGTGGTTTCCCGTTTGATGTTCCGTCCCAGGGTGTTGTATACCCGATGGAAGTATATACTTTCTGTCCCTGACGATTGTAAATGACAATTTCACATCCGTTTAGCAGGTATGCATTTTCAATTTTCCATGTTTCGGTGCTCATGTCTCCTCGGTTATCAGGAGAAAAAAGTTTTGCGGGTTTTGCTTCCGTGGTTGTAACGATTTGTGCCTGAAAGTTTGCTGTAACCGATTTGTTGCTATTCATGGTTACGGCTACAGAAGCGGAAGCGTCAGATATATCACCGCTCCAACCGGTAAATATATACCCGGAAGCAGGCGTGGCGATCAGTGTTACAGTAGTGCCGGCATCATACGTTCCTTTTCCCGTTACAACACCACCTTCAGACGGCACAACGGTAGCGCTAAGCGTATAGGTTATTGTAGTGGTTTGCGCTTGAAAATTAGCTGTAGCCGATTTGTTTCCGGTCATGGTTATTGTTGTAGAGACTGAAGTTCCGGAAGCATCTCCGCTCCATCCTGTAAAAGTATATCCGGCTGCGGGTGTTGCTGTTAGTGTAACTTCGGTTCCCGCATCGTACGATCCTGCTCCGGAGACTGCGCCTCCTGCAGCAGGTGTCGCTGTTGTACTGAGCGTAAATTTGATTGTTGTAGCCTGTGCCTGGAATTTTGCCGTAACCGACTTGTTGCCATTCATGGTTACGGTTGTGGAGGAGGAGGTTCCGGAAGCATCATCACTCCATCCGGTAAATATATAGCCGGCCGCGGGTGTAGCTTTTAATGTTACGGTTGTTCCATAGGTATAGGTTCCCGCTCCCGTCACGGTACCTCCTGCGGTTGGTGAGGAGGTTGTACTCAATGTGTAGTTCTGCAATTGGAAGTTTGCCGTAACTGATTTGTTGCCGCTCATCGTTACAGTTGCAGACGTAGAAGTTCCGGAAGCATCACCGCCCCATCCTGTAAAGGTATATCCGGCTGCTGCAGTTGCTGTTAGAGTAACTACTGCTCCTGCATCATACGATCCTGCCCCGGTTACAGTGCCTCCGGCTGAAGGTGATGCTGCTGCTCCAAGTGTATATTTGGTTGTGCTGCTCTGAGCCTGGAAGTTTGCTGTAACAGATTTGTCGCCATTCATCGTTACAGTTGTGGTTGCGGAAGTCCCGGAAGCATCACCACTCCATCCGGTAAATATATAGCCTGCTGCAGGTGTAGCTTTTAAAGTTGCCGTTGTTCCGTATGTATAGCTTCCTGCTCCGGTTACCGTACCGCCCGCTGCAGGTGAAGCAACGGTACTCAATGTATAGCTCTGCAGTTGAAATTTAGCGGTGACGGATTTGTTGCTATTGATTGTTACGGTTGTGGTTGCGGAAGTCCCGGAAGCATCACCACTCCATCCGGTAAATATATAGCCTGCTGCAGGTGTAGCTTTTAAAGTTGCCGTTGTTCCGTATGTATAGCTTCCTGCTCCGGTTACCGTACCGCCTGCGGCTGGAGAAGCTGTAGTGCTTAATGTATAGCTCTGAAGTTGAAAATTAGCGGTAACGGATTTGTTGCTATTGATTGTTACGGTTGTGGTTGCGGAAGTTCCGGAAGCATCACCACTCCATCCGGTAAATACATAGCCTGCTGCAGGTGTAGCTTTTAAAGTTGCCGTTGTTCCGTATGTATAGCTTCCTGCTCCGGTTACTGTACCGCCTGCGGCTGGAGAAGCTGTAGTACTTAATGTATAGCTCTGAAGTTGAAAATTGGCGGTAACGGATTTGTTGCTGGTCATTGCCACGGTCGTGGATGTTGAGCTTCCGGAAGCATCACCGCTCCATCCGGTAAATGTATAGCCTGTAGCAGGTGTCGCGGTTATTATAGCTGCCGATCCTTCCATATAGGAGCCAGCCCCGCTTACTGTACCTCCCGCTGCTGGTGAAGCCGTTGTATTAAGTGTATAGCTCGTTGTATTATCGCAGGTTGGACTTGTTAAGGTTGCTCCTGCACCTGCCATTACCAGGCTTTTTACATCGGAAGTCGGTGTTATCTTCAATGTATAGGGAGGTGTGAACGCTGTGCCGCTGCCGGCTGTGTTACCGGTGGTGTTGTTAAAAACATTGTCGCTCTTAACCGTGATGGCTGTAAAATTGTTGTCCATCAGGTCGATCGGCTTTTTAACATTTTCAAATACGTTACTCTCCACGAGTATATTTGCTTCGAAGCCCGCCATTACGCATTGAGCTGCTACAGTACTGTTGAAAAGATTATTCACTACATGCACTTTGCCAAATCGTACACGTGGCATGCGTGCTACACAACCTTGTGCCCACCAGCAATGCTGTAATGTAATGCGTAATTTTCCGCGATCTCCGGTGGCACCATCTCCCGAACCAAACAAGTCGGAGAACCGGTGGTCATCGGCCCCACCCGGTCCGTCAGGTATGGGAGCTTTCTTGTATATGAACTTGCACCACGTAATGGAGATATAGTCGGATGCATTTTTTACATCAAGGTTGCCGTCAATTCCATCCTGGTATTCGCAATGATCAACCCAAACGTTTTTACAATTGTCTAATGTCATGTTGTCCCAGCCGTCAACATCGTATGCACCGGGGCCTTCAAACGTGAGGTTTTTGAAAATGAAATTCGAGCAGTTTTTAATATAGAGTATACCGGAGCCATCCTTTGTCTGGTCGTGGGACTCTATTTTGGACCCTGGCAGTCCATATATAGTTTTACCGGATTGATTTTGAAAACTAATTCGTCCTCCTGATGGAATAGTTATTGTCCCGGATACATGCACCACTTTTACGGATGCTGATGTGAGTGCTGCTTTGAGTTCGTTGTACGTTGTTACAACGGTAGGGGTAGCGGTTCCTCCGCCCGTTACACCTCCGTTTTCAGAGGCCCAGCCAACAACCGTACATTGGTCTTGAGCCCGGACTTGCACGGTGCATAGCGTGATAAAACTGAATACAAATAATAAGAATGAGACAGAATAGGCAGGTATCTTCTTCATTGGCTCTTTATGGTTTTGCCCGTTAAGGTGAATTCGATACGCAAATGTATAGGACGGTAACCCATATAGGTTAATGCTAATCTTGCAAGCGATCGGACTGATATTTATTTTCGATATAATACCTTATATATAGGTATGTATATATTTTTCTTATTGACGTTATATTGGATATTATTGGATAAGAAAGATGTGGCGATGTGCCGTAGTAAGACAGAAGAACGAAGGCTGTGTCATTTCATTCCCGGTTTTTGTTATTCTGTTTCGTTTTTTGCAGAAAGCATTTAAACTCATAGGCATATAGGACTTTTTATATTCTATGGCGTTCTGTGCATTCGGGGAACGGTATGCGTTAGGTTATTGCCGGTTTTATGTTTTTATGAAAGATTTTGCCTATAGATATACCGGTATATGGGGAGTAGCTATATCTCTAAATTGTGTATGTTATCACGAGGTAAGTAAATACGATCCGTTGTTCGTGTTCTATCTGTGCATAAGAATGAGTGAAACGTATCGAAGAAAAATCTATCTCTGCCCGTTCTTTGCAAAGCTATAGGAGGATATGCTCGTAAAAAATACATAGTGAATACACTCCTATACATGTTCAGACGTGTAACCCCGCTCATTTATGAAAGAACCCGTTCAATATTCTAATAGTCTTGATGTCCGATCATTCTTATTGGAAAATTGGAGGATTGAAAAATTGCAGGGCTGGAAATCTTCTAAGTAGATCAGATGAAGCACCTCGTTGGCAGCATGTTCTATTTGTGCATAAGAATGTGTAAAAAAGCCTGATAGTACCGGGGTGCCTGATCGTTTTACTGCAAATGCACGGCTGTGATGGTAATTGAGAGAAAAATTATTTTCCTAGAAGACATCTCAGAGGTTCATTTCTATAAGGCACCAAAGCAAAACCTAATATATACTACATGAAAATGAAGAAGAAAAATGTGTGGAGTATAATGATCCCCCTGATCATTGTAGCGGTATTTACGCAGTGTCATAATGATGACGATGATGGAACATCAACAACCTATTCAAGCACAAGTTGTGATTCTGAAACAGGCGTTGCTAGAGTTGTTTGTCTGGCAGAAGCTTTCAAGGCTACATTATCATCTTCACAAGTAGCAACCTTGCAATTAGACTATACATTTTCCAATGCGAAGACATGGTCTAATTTACCGGCTGCAATGTCGGCCCGTAACGGTATTAAACTTGGAAGTTTAAATTCAACACAGTTAACGGCTGCCAAAGCATTGATCGAGGAGATGACGGGTACTACTGCCAACGAAGGTTGGGATGAAGTGCAGCAAGTGTGGCTTGCCGATGACTATCTATATGCTAACGGTGGTGGCAGTGATTATGGCTCCGGTAATTATTACCTGGCTTTTCTCGGTACACCTTCAACGTCAGGTACATTTGAAATTTTGGAGACGGGTCATCATAAGACTGTTGCCAACACCTATGTAGATGGTGTGCTCGTCGGTGCTACACCTCATTTCGAAGCGGTTGAACCGGTATCATTTACATCGGGCTCCACAACCTATGCTCCGATCAGCCAGGAGCGCGATGCGTTCGTTGCATTACTCGCGAGCTTCAGCAGTTCAGAACTCAGCAGTGCAAAGTCAAGCTCAACCTTTACCGATCTCGTATTGGTGCCGGGTAAAGAATGGCAGTTCCCTTCTACATCTTCCGGACTGCAATGCAATGGCTTAACCTCCGAGCAAAAGGAGTTGGTGTTAAATGTGATCAAGACCTATACCAATGATATTGATGATAATGATGCCGCGGCCTTCCTTGAAACCTATACATCGGAATTGGACAATACCTATATACTTTATAGTGGAACAACATCCATGAATACAAAGAATGATTATTTCCGCATTGATGGCCCGCATGTGTGGATTGAGTTTGTTGTAGCCGGTGGTGTTGTATTCCCTTCCGGTATACATTTTCATTCTATCTGGAGAGATCGGTCTACCGACTATGCCGGGACCAAAAGCTAATTACCTGAAAAAAATGCCCCGCTGGTAATAATTATAGTTTCATTTTTTATTTATGAGTAACGAAGTAGAATTTAAAAGAAGTAATGCAGGCAGAACAATCGCGCTGTTTGTTTTCATGTGCGTAATGTTGATGACGGTCTTTATAGCCTGCCAGGATGATGACGATGCTGCAACTACCTCAACAACAGTAACAGCCTTAACGTGTAGCTCCGCTACATTTTCAGCAGAAGCAACCAGTGGTGCTTCTTATTCCGCTACAGCAACGGTGCCTTATAGTGGCGGTAATGGCGTTACTTTTTCAGCAGGCACTGGTATATCTTCTACGGGCGTAACCGGACTAACGGCTACGTTACAGGCCGGTACACTCAACAGCGGAACCGGAAGTATAACGTATAGTATAGCAGGTACACCGGCTTCATCGGGTACGGCTTCTTTTGCTATAGCATTCGGTGGTCAGTCGTGTACATTGTCGTTAACCGTAGCGAGCTCGTCCATTTCGGTCAGTGCCTTGAATTGCAGCGCTGCTACATTTTCAGCGGAAGCTACGAGTGGAAGTTCTTACTCGGGCACGGCATCGGTTTCCTATACCGGAGGCAATGGTGCGTCTTACTCAGCAGGGTCTGCAATCTCATCAACCGGAGTAACAGGACTTACAGCAACACTGGTTGCCGGTACATTAGCAAGTGGATCAGGCAGTGTAACGTATACTATATCCGGTACACCGACTTCATCCGGCACGGCATCCTTTGCTATATCATTCGGTGGACAGTCTTGTACACTGTCATTAACAGTAAGTGCATCCGCGGCAACAGCAGACTGTGATTCTCAAACAGGCGTTGCTAAAATTGTTTGCCTCGCGGAAGCATTCAAAGCTACACTTTCATCTTCACAGATATCAACCCTGCAATTGGACTATACATTTTCGAATGCTAAAACGTGGTCTAATTTACCGGCAGCTTTGTCGCCTCGTATCGGTATCAAGCTGGGTAGTTTAAGTTCTACGCAGTTGGCTGCAGCTAAAGCATTGATACAGGAGATGACCGGTACCACAACCAACGAAGGCTGGGATGAAGTACAACAGGTATGGCTTGCTGATGATTACCTGAACGCGAACGGTGGCGGTAATGATTATGGTTCCGGTAATTATTACCTGGCCTTTCTCGGTACACCTTCAACATCGGGTACATTCGAAATTCTGGAGACAGGTCACCATAAGACAGTTGCCAACACCTATATAGATGGTAAACTGGTTGGCGCTACACCACATTTCGCTGCCGTTGAACCGGTATCCTTTACATCGGGCTCTACTACGTATGCACCGATCAGCCAGGAACGCGATGCATTTGTAGCGTTGCTCGCAAGCCTCAGCAGCTCGGAATTGAGTTCGGCAAAATCGAGCTCAACATTTACTGACCTTGTGCTGGTGCCGGGTAAAGAATGGCAGTTCCCTTCTACATCATCTGGCCTGGTGTGCAGCAGCTTAAGCTCTGGACAAAAAGAGCTGGTGTTAAATGTGATCAAGACCTATACCAATGATATTGACGATGATGATGCCGCTGCCTTCCTGACAACCTATACATCGGAATTGGACAATACCTATATACTGTATAGTGGAACAACATCCATGAATACAAAGTATGATTACTTCCGCATTGACGGACCGCATGTGTGGATCGAGTTTATCGTAGCGGGTGGTGTTGTATTTCCTTCGGGGGTACACTTCCATTCTATCTGGAGAGACCGTTCAACGGATTATGGTGGAACGAAAAACTGATATGTATATAACGAAAATAAAATGGTGGCTTCTGCTGATCTGTATCTTCGGGTATAGATGGGCAGGAGCTCATTCTTTACCAGACAGCAAGGCTCGCCTGAGTGTTCAGTCCGAGCAGGTGGTGATTCAGTTCAGAACTCCATTGGAAGTTTTGGAGATCGGATCGAAAATGCATATCAACTTACAGTTGCAGCAGTCTGTTGATAGTCTCAAACAATACTTACTGCTGCACATGGCTGTTGACGATTCGTTGAACAGTAAATGGCAGATAGTGATCGGTAAAATGTTTACGCAGGAATCTACCGATATAACCATTGGTAAATTCCAGGAGTTTGTCTGTGAAATATACCTTGTGCCAGGTAATGTAAATAGCCTGCGCAATTTTACACTTCATTGTGATATTGTACTGCATCAGATACCGAATCAGTCTATACTCTTTTCAGTGGAGCAGGATTGGCGCAACGGCGTTACGAAAGATAATGCTCAGCAGATTGGTGTGATTGCGTGGGATATACCTTCCGGAAAAATATTCCCGCTTCAGGTTCGTCTCGATGAAGGCAGTTGGATCAAAGGTTTTAAAACGATGTTCACGTTGGGCATGCAACATATTAAGGAAGGCACAGATCATTTACTCTTCATCATTACCTTGTTGCTGCCGGCTTGTCTTTTGGTTGAAAATAAAAAGTGGTCGGGTTTTGCTGGCTTAAAGGTTAGCATATATAAGCTCTTGAAAATTGTAACAGCGTTCACTGCAGGGCACTCCGTTACGCTCTTGGTTGGCGCTTGGGGATGGATATATATACCGTCTCAGGTGGTTGAGATCATCATTGCTGCCTCCATATTGATTTCAGCCATACATGCTGTAAAGCCTTTGTTCTATAGCAAGGAGATTTTTATTGCATTTGGTTTTGGGTTCATTCACGGGCTGGCATTTTCGCAAACACTTACGGAATTGGACATTGATGGCGTTAACCTGTTGTTGAGCGTACTGGGTTTTAACCTGGGTATTGAAGTCATGCAGCTATATATTATTGCACTTACCATACCGTGGTTTATCCTGATGAGTCAGGTACAACAGTTTAAATATTTTAGAAATCTTTTTGCTTGCCTGGTTGCCTTGGCTTCTGTTGGCTGGATTTTACAGCGAGTAACCGGCAACGATAATTTTATCAGTATAGGAGTTGAAAAGATATTCCTGTTGTTTCCGTGGTTGATTGCCATGCTGGGTGCTTTGGCGCTTGTGCTATACGGTTATCAGAAAATATGCAGCAAAAGCATACGGGAAGCGTAGCCGCATTTGTTGTTCTATGTTGTTTCAGGTAATAAATAGTTTTATTCATGAAAATATGTAGCGATTTCCATGCAAGAAGTCGCTATATATTATTTAAAAATCAGCCCGCAGTTTCAAATGCCGGTAACGCAGGTACCAGGAGAATTTCAATGCCATGTATGATTTGATGTTGAAAATCAGCCTGCCTGCAATTTGCCATCAATCTCCGAAGTAATCGCACGTGTAGACAGATTAAGCCCGTACATCTACAGCCTTTATCGTGACTATTGGAACGGTATATTTTTCTATATTTATTTGCATTCTTGAGCTGATACTGTTTTCAAAATTTTGTACCGGGCTCGTGATGTGAAAATATGAAGCTAAAAAATTATAATGGTTTGTATAAAGAGCATGTTGCGTGTACATCGCCATTCTATATTTATTCTGAATCGATTCGCGACCGCAGTGCGTTATTCAACTGGAAGGTAGAGCCTCATCTGCATACCAATTTATACCAGATCTTTCTTATCGAAAGTACATCCGTAAAGGTTGATACAACCTCGGGCGTTCATGAGTTGTCTGCCCCTGCTGCTATATTTATACCTCCCGGCATTGTGCATGGTTTTGAATTTGATACCCATGTTACCGGAAGGATTATTACAATAGCCGATACATTTGTAGATAGTATATTAAAGTCTGCTTCGAATATACAGGTGAAACTGAAAAACCTGAGCGTGATAACGGAGTTTCAGCAAGTGTCTGATTTCAGAGAACTGGTAACACTTGCCTTTGCTGTACACAACGAAGTAGCCGATGAACAGATAGGAAAAGACTTTGCCGTAAAGACATTGGTAAGTTTGTTACTCGTAAAATTGTTCAGACTTATATCGGCATCGTATTGTAATGAAGCATCGGTTAGTTTGTTTGAAGATTACTATCGCGATTTTCAAAACAGTGTAAAGAAGAGTGGGCCGTTTACCAAAAGTGTAGCGCAATACGCGAGTGAACTCAATATTACTACCGTACATCTGAACAGGATATGCCAGGCGGTGGCAGGCAAACCGGCTTCGTGGTTGATACAGGAACATGCCGTACGCGAGGCTCAAAAATTACTGCGCTATACTTCGCAATCTGTTTCTGAAATTGCTTATCAGTTAAATTTCTCGGCTCCGGAATATTTCGCACGTCTTTTCAAGAAACATACCGGCATGACTCCGGTATCGTTCCGGAAACAATAAAGTTCATAGCCCGATTTTTCGGTAACGTTTGGCGTGCAACGGACAGCTACTGTTCACGCCTTGATTGACGAAATTATTCTGTTATTTCTAATTATTTCTGAGCTCATCGCAGTTCTGATAAAAATCAGTTTGCCGACTGATGCGGATCAAAATTTTTAATGTGCACGCCCTATAGTTTTGGTTAGTGAACGATGCGTCTGCGGGTAAATACCGGGTATCATTTTATGCTGCTAACGGCATAGGAGCGAAGCGGTGTTCCAGTCGAAGCACGTAGAAACCATTAACCATTAACGCATAGCAAAATGAAATATATATCAGGCGAAGAAGCGGTAAGCATTATTAAACCTGGCGACCGGGTTTATGTTCACGGTGGGGCAGCAACACCTCATTACTTGTTGAATAAACTGGCAGCACGATCCAACGAGCTGTGGAATGTAGAGATTGTGAGCATCAGCATGCAAGGGGATGTAGTTATTGCCGATAGAAAGTATAAAGACAGTTTCCGCATAAATTCATTGTTCGTTTCACCAAACATTCGCGAAGCCGTGAATGACGGAAGGGGCGATTATGTGCCGATCTTTTTAAGTGAGATTCCCATTCTGTTCAAGCGGGGTATATTACCGATTGATGTTGCGTTGGTGCAAGTATCACCTCCGGACAAGCATGGTTATTGCTCACTGGGTGTATCGGTAGATATAGCAGCAACTGCTGTAAAAACTGCGAAGAAAGTTATAGCGCAGATCAATCCGCGTATGCCGCGTACGTTGGGCGATGGTATCGTAAAGATCGATGCATTCGATGCGGTGGTATATCACGAACAGGAATTGCCGCAGATACTGTGTGCTGACAGTAGTGAGATCTCCATGCGCATTGGCGCTTATTGTGCCGAGCTCGTAGAAGACGGTGCAACGTTGCAGATGGGTATAGGTTCTATTCCGGATGCTGCATTAGCGAGCCTTACTAATCACAAGGAGTTAGGCGTACACACCGAAATGTTTTCCGATGGTATAATTCCGCTTATTGAAAATGGTGTGATCACCAATCAGCATAAGAAAAAATACAGAGGCAAAACCGTAACATCGTTTTTGCTGGGCACACGCAGACTGTATGATTTTGTAGATGATAACCCTGCGGTGGTGGCGCTCAACATCGACTATGTAAATGATACCGCGGTGATTCGTACGAATCCCAAAGTAACGGCTATTAACAGCGCTATAGAAGTTGATATTACCGGGCAGGTATGTTCTGACTCCATCGGCACCTATCACTACTCGGGCGTTGGCGGACAGATGGACTTCGTGCGCGGTGCGTCACTATCAGAAGGAGGGAAGCCGATTATTGCACTGCCATCCATTACCGGTAAAGGTGTTTCGCGCATTGCTGCTTTTCTCAAACAAGGTGCAGGTGTTGTTACTACGCGGGCACATGCTCACTATATAGTTACCGAGTATGGCATAGCATATTTGTATGGTAAGAACATGCGTCAGCGGGCTAAGGCGTTGATTGAGATAGCGCACCCGAACCATCGTGAAGCGTTGGAGCGTGCTGCCTTTGAACGCTTCCGTACCTATGAATTTGAAAGAACGTTGTATTGATATATACCTGCAAGGGCAGGAGGGGCAGAGGGCGTAAACCTGGTATTGCTCCTCTGGTACTCGCAAGATGTAATGATTCGGTCTCTGAGTTTCCCGATATGTCCATTGCCCGATAGCGAACAAATTTCGTACGGTCGTGAATCGGACGGTGTTAAAAAGCGGGCATTTTAAAATGAAAAAGCCACAGACACGCGTGGCATATTCTTGGTATGCAGTAGGGGCAGTCAGTTGGGTACTGGCTGCTTTTTATTTTTTATCTTACTGCTTATGCTGCAAAACTACCTCAAGATTGCTTTCCGGAACCTGCTCCGTCACAAAGCATTTTCATTCATTAATGTTTTTGGTCTCTCCATCGGTATGGCCTGTAGTATACTAATACTGCTTTGGGTACACGATGAACTGAGCTACGATAAATTCCACGAAGGCTCAGACTATATTTACCGTCTTACAGCAGAGCTTCCAAAAGAGAATATAAAGGCTGCAGTATCCTCTGCGCCCATCGCTCCGGCCATACAAAATGCTATCCCTGAAATTGAAAGTACGGTGCGACTTTCCATGGGCGGTGGATTGGACTTGCTGCAAGTGGAAGACCGAAACTTTGAAGAGACTCGGATGTGTTTTGCAGATTCAAACTTGCTTCAGTTCTTTTCATTCAGGCTGGTAAAAGGCGATCCTGCAACAGCCATGTTACTGCCGGAAGGCGTGTTGATCACCGAATCGATGGCGAAGAAATATTTTGGCAATGAAGATCCACTGGGGAAGATCATCCGGAAGAATCGCGCAGAAGATCTTACCATAACAGGCGTGTTGGCAGATATACCCCGGAACTCACACCTGCAGTTTGATTTCATTCAGCCGATGGTTTACCTCGCGCGCACCAACCGCGATCTGAAAGAAAATATTTGGGACAATTTCAACTACTATACCTATGTTCGTCTCGATAAGAATTTTGCCGCGACACCAGCTGCCCTTGCTGCTATCGGGAATAAAGTACAGGACATATATAAGGCAAATGAACCACACCTGAAAGTTGCGTTTAAACTGCAGCCCCTCGCAGATATACATTTGCATTCCAAATTCATGGCCGATGTAGCCGGGCATGGAAATATACAGTATGTATATATCTTTATTGTGGTAGGTATATTTGTGTTGGCGGTAGCGTGTATTAACTTTATGAACCTGGCCACAGCGCGCTCGGCCCGCAGAGCGAAAGAAGTTGGTTTGCGTAAAGTTGCCGGTGCCGTTCGTTTTCAACTGATTCGGCAGTTTCTCGCAGAGTCTTCACTCATTGCCTGCCTCGCGCTGGTAATTGCACTCGCGGTAGTATATGCTGTGCTGCCCGCCTTTAATGATCTTGCCGGCAAATCACTCAGTATAAATTTGCTGAATGTAAAGATGGTTGCCGGTGTGCTGAGCATAACATTGATCACCGGTTTGCTGGCAGGTAGTTATCCCGCTCTTTTCCTCTCTGGATTTGTACCGGTAAAAGTACTGAAAGGTAATCTGAAAGCCGGTGCCGGAAACAGTTTGTTTCGAAACACGATGGTGATCGTTCAGTTTTCGGTTTCGATTATGTTGCTGGTGGGTACGGCTGTGATATACGATCAACTGAAATATATACGTACGCGCAACCTTGGGTTTGATAAAGAGAACCTGATCTATATGCGCATGACCGGTGAGCTGTGGGGTAAATATCAGACGCTGCGCACATCGCTCGAACAAAATCCGCTAACCAGTAATTTTACGTTTGTATCTGATCTGCCAACCAACCTGGTAAGTGGTACTGTGAATGTTGAGTGGGAAGGTAAAGATCCGGAGTCTCAACCCTTGTTCGCAAACATGGCAGTCGATGAGAACTTTATGGAAGTCTTTAATGCGACTTTGCTAAGCGGTCGTGGTTTCTCAAAAGATTTCAAAGCAGATACCGCCAGCTATATCGTTAATGAAAAGGCATTGAAGATCATGAACATCGATCCTGCCAATGCTGTAGGACAAAGCTTAACGCAGTGGGGTAATAAAGGTACGATTATCGGTGTGGTAAAAGACTTTAATTTCAAGCCGATTCAACAACCGATCGAACCGTTGATTCTGCGACTGAATACCTGGGGCGCGTGGGGTGTAATACGGACCAAACCGATGGAAACCGATAGAACTATTGCCGCACTGGAAGGTATATGCAAGACGCTGAACCCTGCTTATCCGTTTACCTATAATTTTATCGACAAAGACCTGGATAATATGTACCAGGCCGAGCAACGCCTCAGCAGTTTGTTTATGGTGTTTGCAGGACTGGCTATATTTATCTCCTGTCTCGGTTTATATGGTTTATCGGCATTCCTGGCCGAGAGACGTACCAAGGAAATTGGTGTGCGTAAAGTTTTAGGAGCATCGGTACCACATATAGTATATCTGCTTTCTACCACGTTTACACGCCCGGTGTTTGTGGCCATGATTATAGCAGGTCCGTTATCGTGGTATGCTATGAACCGTTGGCTTGAAATATTTGCGTATCATGTAGAGATACATTGGAGTATATTTGTGATCGCCTTTTCTGTTGCGATACTGATTGCGTGGTTAACGGTGAGTTATGAATCCATCAAAGCAGCGATCGCCAATCCGGCTAAATCGCTGCGTGATGAATAGTATATCTTCTTTATTCCGATCGTAAACTCTTTACCGGGTTTGCCAGTGCTGCCCGTATCGATTGATAACTTACCGTGAGCAGGGTAATGGCCAGTGCGCCTAACCCTGCCGTTGTAAGAATCCAGGCGCTGATGGCTGTACGATACGCGTACTCCTTCAGCCACTCATCCAATATATAGTAAGCTATAGGAATGGCGATCAGACAAGCCAATACCACCAGCCATACGAACTCTTTGGACAGCATGCCCCACAGGTTGGCAACTGATGCACCCAGCACCTTGCGGATGCCGATCTCTTTGGTGCGTTGCTCAGCAACAAATGACGCGAGTCCAAATAACCCCAGACAGCTAATAAATATAGCAAGGCATGCAAACACCGCAGCCAGTTTGCCAATTCGTTCTTCTGCTCTGAACTTGGCTGCGTACGACTGATCTACAAAATTATACTCGAACGGTAAATCCGGAATTACCTTTGTAAACACAGGCTCTATTTTAGCAATCGCTTCGCTGGTGCTCATAGCCGGATTAAGACGCAGCAACAATACACCTTTATAACCGAAGGTGAAATATACCGAGGGACGAGTAGGCTCGAAGGGCGATTCCATAACCATGTCTTTGATAACACCTATTATGGTAAAGTCTTTGTCTACACCCCACGGACGGTTAGCCCAATGAATAACTTCGCCTACGGGATTTTCAAGTCCCATTTCTTTTGCAGCCGATTCATTAATTACCATCGCAGAAGAATCACCGGCCATGGTAAGAAGGAAATCACGTCCGTCAATAAATTGCCATCCAACGGTCTTGCCGAATTCGGCCGTTACGTTCAAAGTAGCAAAGCCATCTTCTTGCTTGTTCGGATCTTTACCTTTCCAGGTAAATCCTCCGTTGTTAGACCATATACCGGTAACTTCTCCGCCAGCCTCCGCCACTTCAATCACAGCTCCCGTAGCTTTTAATTCCGTACGAATTACATTGGCTTGCTTGTTATATTCATCTGATTTTTTCCACATCGATATCAGTCCCTCGCGGCTATAACCAACCGGTCTGTCTTTAACAAACATGATCTGGTGATAGATTACACCGGTACAGATCATCAGAATTACCGATACTGTAAATTGTAGTGTAACCAGTACTTTGCGTGGTATAGATGCCGTGTTGCGTAACCGGAAAGTTCCTTTGAGTATATGTACCGGGTTGAACGATGACAAATATAGGGCAGGGTAACTTCCGGCAAGCAGTCCGGTGAGGAGTATAAAACCAAGTGCAGTCAGCCAGAAGCCAGCCAGGTGCCATGGCATGGTCATTGCTTTACCGGCCAGTTGATTAAACCAAGGCAATGACGCACCTACGATAACCAATGCCACTATAAATGAAAGTATAACTACTAAAAACGATTCGCTGAAGAATTGTCCAATCAGTTGTCTGCGTACCGAGCCTATTGTTTTACGAATGCCAACTTCCTTCGCACGCTTTTCAGAACGCGCAGTGCTCAGGTTCATAAAGTTTATACAGGCGAGTAATAAAACAAATATACCGATGGCACCCATAAACCATACAATCTGCACCGGGCCGTTTTGCAGAACACCTTCTTTAAAGTTTGAGTACAAATGCCATTTATCCATGGGCAACAGATGTACCTCAGGTTTGTATTGCATTTCCTCTTTCAGGTAGTCGATGTTCTTGATCGCATTCATTTCTGCGTTAAAGATGTTGGCACCGGCACGTTCCATGGAGATGTTGGGTTGTATCTCTACATATACCATCAGGAAGTGATTCTCCCATCCTTGTTTAGCGATCCAGTCTTCCCGTTTCAGACGGAATTTCCAGGGTTCAAAGAAATTTATACCGTGGAACGCTGAGTTCTTCGGAAAGTCTTCATATACACCTGTAACAACCACATCGATAGTACCATTTACCTTTAGCGCTTTCCCCAGCGGATCATCATTACTAAAGAAGGCTTTGGCAGTAGATTCCGAAATCATCACGGAGTGCAGATCATTCAGTCCCGACCACGTACCATATTTCATTTTCCAGGTAAACATTTCAGGCGCACCTTCACCTATATACATACCGGTTCGTGACAGCTTTTTGTCACCTGCAGATAATACGGCACCAAAGCCGGATGTAGGCACTACATGTTTGAAGTTAGCGCCATAGGTGCTTTGAAGTTCTTCTATTAACGGATAGGGTAAATAATCTTGTCCTATAAAATGTTTACCTTGAAAAACACCTCCCTTTATTACCTGCGCGATACGCGGGTAATTGGTGTGATAATGATTGAAGGATAGTTCATCGTATACCCATAAACCTATAATTATAGCGACCGCCATACCTGTAGCAAGTCCGCCTATATTTATAAAGGAATAGCCTTTATACTTCAGCAAATTTCGTATGCCGATTTTGAGATAGCTTTTGATCATTGCATAATGATTTAAGTTGTGATAGGAAGAGGATGGTTTAATGATGCCCGGCCTGAAAAGCAGGAGTACATCAACTATGAATTTTATATCAGCTTTTCGTTTACCATTTGCCGAATTGCGTTCGTGGTATAATTCCATCAGGTCGCCTTCTATATGGTATAGCAGATCAGGATGGCAGTACCATCGGAAGAACCGAAGGAACAGATTGGGGGGATTGGGTTTTATATTGCGCTTCATGACGATGCAATCTTTACCTGTAAAGCAACCTTTGGTATAGAGCGCCACAGATCTTCGCGTGTGTTTCGCGTATATTCCATTGCTTTCTTACCGAGGGCGGTGATCTCGAAATACTTCTTCGGCCGGCCGGCACGTTCTTCTGTTATTTCGCCATCATGCGAGCGTATATACCCTTTGTCTTCGAGTCGCTTTAACGCAGTATGCAGCGCACCCATACTAACATTGCGCGAGAGTCTGTTCTCAATTTCCTTTTTGATGGATACTCCGTAAGCGTCATTGTAGAGCACACCAATGGTGAGAATAACTACTTCTTCGAATTCACCCAGTTGATACTTCTTCATGCTGAATAATTAATTCCTAAATGTAGGAATAATAATGATGCCAGTTTTAAAACCGTGTAATCAGAGTGGAAACCGCTATGCTTGTTAAGAGGAGTGTTCGGTTGTGAACGGAATCCGAACACCGGTGCAGGAGTGCGTAATTTGAAAAAGGATATATACCGGCAATGCTTCGAAGTATACACGTGCAGATAATAATTACGAAGTCTATATAAAATGAAAGAGGGTGTCTTTTTACAGGCACCCTCTTTGGTATTCTTTAAGTATATCGATATACTATTTTTTCTTCTTATTTTTCTTGAGCGAGTTAAAGAACTTCACCCAGTTGAACGGGTTGAGAAACGGGTTGGTAACAGGTTGAAATTTAGCGCTTGTTGAACTTGCCCATTGGTTAAGATAGTATCGCTGGTTCTGATAGCCATCCATGGGTGTAGTCTTAATCATGAGTGCGAGCAGTTCTTCATTCATATTTCGCTTATCGATGCGTTCATCTTCCAGCGGCATGTTCAAAGCAAGTACAGCCTGTTTGAAAACTTCTTCTGTAGGAAATGGCATGATCACGACTTCCGGCAGCAATGTAGTGTCCTGTAACATCGTGATGATGATGGTTTGATACTCAGGAGAATCCTCAGGCACAACAAAAGTCTGGTGCTGATAACCAACCGAGCTGATCAGGATTTCATCGCCTGTCAATACGGGCATTGAGAAAAAACCTACTGAGTTTGTTGTTGTACCACGACCTGCTTTGGGTACATATACGTGTACGCCTGGCACGGGTCTGCCCTTTACAGTGTCTTCTTCAATAACAACACCGGAAAGCTGGATAACACGCTTTTTTTGCTGCGCCTGCGCGACCTGGGCCGTGCAAATAATTGCCAGCAACAATGTTATAAGTGTAGTGGATTTGAGTATGTACGATTTCACGATATGCTTTCTCACTTTTTCAAATATAGGGATAAGGCTTGCAACTGCCTAATTTCCCATACCTTTGGCTGTAAAGCAAGGATGTACCATGCGGCTTAAAAGTTTTAATCTAACGCTGGGATCGCAGATTTTTAAGGCTTGTGCTGACGAATCGCGGTTGCGGATTCTCCACCTCATTTTTATGAATGGCGAAATGTGTATCACGGATGTCGAAAAAATTCTTGATTTTACGCAGGCCAAGACCTCGCGCCATCTCATTTATTTAAAAAATGCCGGCATTGTGGGGCACAGGCGTTATAACCATTGGGTGTTTTACCAGATTAAAGACGAAGTGTTCGAGATCATTAACCAGATCTTCCAGTTTTTGCGCAGAGACTCGCAGCTTCAGCACGATCAGCACATTTACCAAACTTTATTTACCAATCGCGAGTTAGCAGTAAATAACCGCCAGATACAACAATGGCGCAGCGGACGCATGGAAAAAGAGAAATTAAAAAGCGATTAGTTTACGCCCGTTGGTAGCGGCTATACAACCAAATGACCAGAAATCTTTGTTAAAAAGTCTCGCGATCATTTGATTTGAACTTTACAAAATTACGACAAGCATAAGACCGAACCGTGAAAGAGTATACGTGCATTTTTTTTGACCTGGATCATACCTTGTGGGATTTCGAAACCAATTCGCGCGAAACACTTTATGAATTATATCATCAGTATGATCTGCAATCCAAAGGCGTAACATCCATCGAAGAATTTCAAGCTAAATTCAAAGAGGTCAATACAATTCTGTGGGAACTGTATGACACTGGCAAACTCGATAGTGACACGATACGCAAGGAACGCTTCAAGCAGATATTAGGATACTTTGGAGCTTACGAAGAAAAACTCAGCAAAGATATATCGGCCGATTATTTGCAGGCGTGCCCCAAGAAAGGAAACCTGATGCCCTACACCATTGACGTACTCGATTACCTGTACGGAAAATATAAACTCTCCATTATTACCAACGGCTTTGATGAGATCCAACACGTGAAGATGAGCTCGGGTAACATTCACAAATACTTCGATCACATAGTAACATCACAAAAAGCCGGGCATAAAAAACCTTCGCGCGAAATTTTTGACTACGCGTTGAAGAGCTATGCCGCACAATGCCACGAAGCCATTATGATTGGCGACAACCTGCTGACCGATATCGGAGGCTCTCGTAGTGCCTCTATCGATAATGTTTTCTTCAATCCTGAAAAGAACAAGCATGAGAGTGTTGTTACTTATGAGATCAGCTGTCTCTCTGAACTGCGACAGATTCTTTGATTTCGATTACCTTTGCCGCACCATTACAAAATTCATTAACCTATAACTGAGAATAATTTATGCCGAAAGGATTTTTTCAAGTTCCTGATCCGAAGAACGAACCCGTTTTAAGTTATGCTCCCGGAAGTAAAGAACGCGCTGCCCTGAAGAAAGCTATTGAAGAAGCACGCGCACACGAAACAGACATTCCCATGTATATCGGTGCCGAAGAAGTGCGCACCGGAAATAAAAAGAGACTCTCGCCACCACACGACCATAAACATACGCTGGGTCATTTTCACGAAGGCGATGCCAAGCATGTAGAGCAAGCCGTTAACGCTGCGCTGGCTGCAAAACAACAGTGGGCTGATTTAGGTTGGGAACACCGCGCCTCTATATTTCTGAAGGCTGCCGATCTGCTGGCAGGGCCGTATCGCTACAAGATCAATGCGGCCACCATGTTAGGACAATCGAAGAGTCCGTTTCAGGCAGAGATCGATTCAGCGTGTGAGTTGATCGACTTTCTGCGCTTCAATGTATACTTCATGCAACAGATATACCAGGAGCAACCGGCATCATCTCCCGGAGTATGGAATAGAATGGAATATCGTCCGCTGGAAGGATTTACGTTTGCTGTCACGCCTTTCAACTTTACGGCTATAGCCGGTAACTTACCTGCCAGCATGGCGCTGATGGGGAACACCGTAGTATGGAAGCCTGCCTATACGCAGGTATATGCTGCGAACGTAATTATGCAGGTGTTTAAAGAAGCTGGTTTACCGGATGGTGTTATTAACCTGATTTATGTTGATGGACCTGTTGCCGGTGATATTATCTTCAACCATAAAGATTTTGCCGGACTACATTTCACCGGAAGCACCGCTGTGTTCCAGAATATGTGGAAGACTATCGGACAAAATATACATAAGTATAAATCATACCCACGCATCGTAGGAGAGACCGGTGGTAAGGATTTTGTAATGGTACACAAGACTGCGAATGCGAAAGAAGTATCAACAGCGCTTTCGCGCGGTGCATTCGAGTATCAGGGACAAAAATGTTCAGCAGCTTCACGCGCCTATATACCTTCTAACCTGTGGGATGATGTGAAGAAGTTTTTGATCGATGATCTGAAGTCGTTCAAGATGGGAGGCACCGAAGATTTCGGAAACTTCATTAATGCAGTGATCGATGAAAGATCGTTCGATAAAATAGCAGGCTATATTGAGCAGGCCCGCAAGAACCCGATGAACGAAATTATAGCCGGTGGTAAATACGATAAATCAAAAGGATACTTTGTTGAGCCGACTGTGATCGTAACCAAAGATCCATCTTCCGTTACCATGTGCGAAGAGATCTTCGGTCCGGTGCTGACTATATATGTATACCCTGAAAACCAATTTGAAGAAACACTGGAGCTGGTAGATAAAACATCTCCGTATGCATTAACAGGATCTATACTGGCGAAAGATCGTTATGCGATCGAGCTTGCTACGAAGAAACTGTCCAACGCAGCGGGTAACTTCTACATCAATGATAAACCAACCGGTGCTGTAGTAGGGCAACAACCTTTTGGTGGTGCACGCGGTTCCGGAACCAACGACAAGGCCGGAGCAAAAGTAAACCTGCTCCGCTGGGCATCGATGCGCACGATTAAGGAGACATTTGTTACTCCGGTGGATTACCGTTATCCTTTCCTTGATAAGGAATAGGCGTTAATCGTTAACCGTTAATGGTTAATCGTTAATAGATATATACATATAAAAAGCCCGGGGATTTTCCCGGGCTTTTTGTTTTTGAAGAATGATAGCTTTGTTAAGCCTCTACAGCTGTAGGCTCATCCTGCTTATACCATTTAATATTTCTGGAGAAATACATGATCAGCGCAAGCACTATAAACAAGCCGATGCTGCCGAGCAGTAATGAGTAATCTTCCAGTTGGATAATTACGAATATAAATCCGTATACAAATACCAGCACGGCACTAAAGAATATCACCAATGCAGAATTCTTCAGGAACGAAACAGAATATAAACTCACCAGCAACACCGTAGCGGTTGACGCTGCGAGGTATGCTATATTATAATGTATATGCTCGGAGAGCGACAGCAGCAACGTATAGTATATTACCAACGCTACACCTACCAGTAAATATTGAAACGCATGGATACGGATCTTCTTCACAATCTCTACCAGGAATAATGATACGAAGGTGAGTAGAATAATCAGCACGCCATATTTAGCCGTGCGCATACTCTTCTGGTATTGATCTACCGGTATCAGTAATTCTGTTCCGAATGCAGAGCCGGAGAGTTCTTGCTCCGTGCCGGTCCACTCTTGCGCGAAAGGTCTGTTGTAGTGCAGTACTTTCCACTCGGCCATAAAACCATCGTTGTTTACTGTACGATTTATAGGAAGAAACTCTCCGTTAAAACTCGGACTCGCCCACGGCCCTTTTAATTTTACATCCGTTGTTTTACCAGTAGGTATAAAATTGAGCGATGTACTTCCTTTCAAACTTAGTTGTGCAGCTATATCGCCAGTAAAGTCTTCAGCTTTCGTCCACGGCAGTGCAGCAATTATACCAGTCTTGGTGATGACAGATGATGTAGATGTTGCATCGGCATAATATTGGCCATCTACATACCCACTGGTGCTAGAAGGATTTGCCGGAGGACGTATACCAAAACCGATCTGGTTAGAAGGTTCGCTGCTTAAAGCTTGATTGCCCATCTTGAACGAAGGGTTATCGCTGATGCCGCGCAGATCGCTGATGCAGAGTACAAGGCGTGCTTCATTCCAGTGTACATCTTTTTCATCAATGTTTAACTTCTTGAAGTTAGGGCGTTGAAAGGTAGTCTTGATGTCGATGGTTGATTCATATACCGCAGCATCATATATACCGCGGTGTAGTATCTGCGGCTTCACTGTTCCATCGGCTGTTAATGTTTCAGGGAGGAAGTATGCATCCTGAGTCCACTCGCGAATCTCGATGCCATCTTTACCTTTATCAATCTTCTCGCGGTTGGTAAAAGGTATCACGAGCACAGGTCCTGCCAGCGTCTGGTCGCCCGACCATTTCGAAGTAATTTCACTTACCACTTCATGCGCCCGGTATTGCCGTTCGTGAATAATGCTTTCAATCCAGAACTGCGGTATCAGCAGGATCAACGTTAAAAAACCAATCGCGATTAATTTGATAACAATCGATTCGCGAAACCACGCACCAATCTTCTCGAAGATGGTACTTACCGGTGTGCCAGGTTGTGTTTCCATAAGGTATAGATGTATTTAGAAGGTATAGATGTTAAAATTATAGTTGATGTGAATTCCGTCTGTATACCACCACCATTCGTGCTACAGCTACAGCCTGTTGCAGACGAGCTTTATAGTGCTGTGCAATGCGAACAAATACATTCTTGAAGAGCAGGTATACCAGCAGCAACGCGCTGAAGTAAATAATGCCGCCTTCCACACGCTGCATCCAGAACGAATTTAACCACGGCATCGAATCCTGTATACGCAACACCGGCAATGCACTGATAATGCGCAGAGCGCTGATAATCAGCGTTAACATAAACGAAGTAACCAGTATACCTATATATACCAGCACACTCTGCCACGGTTTAAAAACATGATACGGAGCCGTAAGCGATAAAATGCAGAAAACAAGAATGAGGTAATTCTCGCCCGAGAAAGTATGATTGAGGGTAATGTTCAGATCAGGAAAATAAAAACCGCTATGCGTGTGAACAGACCTGGTATCAAATATATACTCCAGCATCGCATTAGCCGGATTCAGCATAAGTGTAAACTCACTTGAGCTGATGGCTGTGAACAAAATCTTTAAAACAATGGCCGTTACAACAGTAACACCAAACCATAACGCTGTTTTGTTAAGCAGATTTTTCATAATCAGTCCTAATTCATTAAAAGTACTTTCAATTTCAAAGTTTATACGTAAAAAAATTACTTCTGTTGCTTTACCACCGCCTCCAATGCATCTAAATGTTTTTTAAAGGCATTGCGGCCGCGTTCCGTGATCTTATACTTGGTATTCGGTTTTCGGTCTACAAACGATTTGGACACGGATATATACTTTTCACGCTCCAGCGCCTTTATATGCGAAGCCAGGTTGCCATCCGTTACACCCAGAATTTCTTTTAACGAACTAAACTCATAGCCATCGTTCGTTACCAGAACAGACATGATCTGTAACCGCACCCGGTGCTCCAGCACTTTATCCAGATTATCGAACGGATTCTTCACTTGTCGTATTTGTTATACATGATGACTCCATAAATAATATGAAGAACACCAAACCCGATAGCCCAGAAGATCAACCCATACCCCGGCACCGAAGCCGAGATAAGTCCGAGTATAATTTCAGAAAAACCTAAATATCTAATTTCATCAAATGTATTGGCGCTGCCCTGTATAAGCGCAAGTCCGTAGAACACGAGACAAGCCGGAGCGGCCAACCCAAAATGACCGGTATATAACATGATGAGTATAAATATACCACCCGACACCAGCGGTATAGCCATATTAATAACGAGGTTTTTGCTGGCCGTTGTCCAAAGTTGCAAGCCGTGCTTTTGCGCTTTCTTGTTGCTCAGCCAAAGTCCCGTCCCGATCGATGCCACCATCACAGCCGTAGCAATCAGAATAAGTTTCAGCATCGCCTCCGGACTCTGCAACGAGTACGTTCTATAATTTATAGGCGACACCGGGTAATGCAGCGAGAAGTACGCCACAGCAGCACCAGCCAATGCATATAGTCCTGCCAACACCCCCGACAAACCGCTGAGCGATATAAACTTGGCAGATCGCTCCATCATATTACGGATCGAAGCAATATCTTTTTCGTACTCCTGGATTTCTTTCATTAAAAAGAACTTTGGGATGCAAAGTTAAGCAACGATTCGAATTTTACAAGACGATCCGTTGAATCAGCTGCTAGCTGCCAGCTTCCAGCTGCTAGTAGATTTTCGGGAGGTGTCGATGGCTCTTTGAATAAGGGAGAGGTGTTTCATTATACGTGTTTTGAAAATCCAGAACCACAAAGCTCTCAAAGAAGACACAGCGCTACACAAAGAAATCCCTTTGAGTAACTCTGTGTCTTTCTTTGTGTTCTCCGTGCAATTGGATTTTATCCTGTAGCCAGCACCCAGCATTTTGTCTTTCTTCTCGCAGCTCGCAGCTATTTCCTATATCCCAGCCTCTCCAGCCACTTCACACTCAGCCACGGCCACGTATTCAGCACAGCATCCTTCGGAGCCATGCCAAACCCATGTCCGCCATGGTCGTAGATGAGGAGGCTCGTAGGTATATTATGTTTACGCAGCGCCTGGTAGAAAAGTATACCATTCTCCGGAGGAACCGCGCCATCATCATTTGCATATACCAGGAAGGTGGGCGGAGTATGTTTGTCAACACGGTTTTGCGTTGAGAGAGAATCCACCAACGCGTTATCCGGATTTTTCCCGAGCAACATCTCGCGACTACCTCTGTGCGCAGGCGCACCCGCCAACGTAATCACCGGATATATAAGTATAGAAAACGCAGGCCGCGTACTCCACTGCTCCAACACATTCTTCGATTTCTTGTTGGCGGGTAGGTGCATCGTTGTAGCCATAGATGCTAAATGTCCACCAGCCGAAAAGCCGAGAATACCCACACGCTCCGGATCAAACTTCCACTCCTTCGCCCGCGACTTGATAATGCGCAGGGCCGTAGTAACATCGCGATACTGATCCGGATGACGATGCCCCGACTGATCGCCCGTATTTAAACGATAGTGCAACACAAAAGCATCAAACCCATACTGATTATAAAATTGCGCTACATCTTTACCCTCGTGGCCCAGCGCCAGGTGAGCATACCCTCCACCGGGGCAAATAAGTATAGCCGAACCGTTGGCCGAATCAGCATTAGCCTTATAGTATTCGAAATACGGTGCCTCCTTATCTTTTTCATAACCATCGATGGTAACTTTTTCGCTGGCAGGGTAAAGAAAAATTTTTTCTTGCGCGTGCAAAGTCATGGTGCTTATCAGGTATATAATAAACAGAGCTCTCATAAAATTAGCGGAATAATACGAGCCGAATATAATACCATTCGCGGGAATAAGAATGCTGCCTGCACAATATCAAGACAATCTTTGTCACAAGCTGTAACATCCCCCGGCTTCTTTCTAACTTTGTTTCGTCTTAATATTTATATTGCAAAGTATGAACGTTCGTCTATCAGCAGCACATAAAATAAAGGTGCTTAACTCCACCGATATATTTACCGTTATGCAAACCATTTTGCTGCGCGAAAATAAAATTCGCAGAAGTCAGGAACACTTCTGGGTAATCGGTTTGAACAGCGGCAACAAAATACTGTTTATAGAACTCGTAAGTTTAGGCGCCACCAACCGCGTAGAGATAGCCCCGGCCGAAGTATTTCGCATGGCCATCTATAAATCGGCCATCAAAATGATACTCGTACACAACCACCCGAGCGGAAGTGTAAAGATATCGGAAGCCGACCGCGACTTTACCGACCGCATGATAAAATCCGGCAACATGCTGGCCGTTGAAGTACTCGACCACCTCGTAATTACCGAAGAAAGCTATACCAGCTTCGTAGACCTCGGTATAATGGATGAACTAAGACAAAGCGGCCGCTATGAGTTGATCGATAAAAAAGAGTATAGTTGGGCGCAGGAAATGAAGATGGAAGCAGAGCGTGAAAAAGAACGTTACAGCATAGCAGCTAACTTCAAAAAGTTAGGCGTAGATATAGACACCATAAAGAAAGCGACCGGCCTTACCAAATCTGAAATTAACAGGTTGAAAATTGATTAAGACAATGATCGAGCGACAAGAAGTTCTGGGAAGAATGAAAAGTATAGAAGAGTATTTTTCAAATGCTACTCATCAACTCCTTCAACCCGAGTTTGAATGCGCCCACGCTATAAATGAGTTGTTGGAACAAAACGAAGAACTCACGACTACAGTTGTGGAGGACATTTTAAGTATATATAATAAAGCCAACGCAGGCGAGCATCACGGAGGCTGCGGCTGGTCCGATTATCAATTTCACCTGGTTCATATACTTGAACTTCATGAGATCAAAACCGAAGTAAACGACCATACCAAACGAATAACCCTAAAATCTGTATAGTATATTTATATGCTGGGCGTGCCCCTACGGGTCGGGCTATCCGCTACAAGTCCTCGCGATCCCACCGCACAACGCCAGACGCACGCTCCGGGCTTTCCGCTACTATCCCTCACGCGAAGAACGATTTATACTATATTAACGCTGCTCGTATATAAATGAAACGACTTTCAGAATTCACAACAACCCTCGACCGAAAAACAATTATAAAAATACTCCAAGAAAATACATTTGCCACCGAGAACGATTTTCAGACGTTACTACTCGGCAAACACTACTTCTCCGGACAAGTCAATAACAAAAAGATAAGACTAAAGAACGCAACCCGAAAGCGGAGACCTTCACCAGTATTAGACATCCAGGTTTTCGAAAAGAACAACCTAACCCAAATCCTAATCCTGGATGACACAGACGATGAAATAAAACTCAACAGCCAAATACAACTCACCATCACAATTCCAATCGCTATAGTTATACTCATAGTAGGAGGGGTTTCATCATTGTTTTATTCAGATATCTATATATTCCTTGGGGCCTTAATACCAAGTTTAGCCGCCCTGAGTATAGGACTCTTACGTATTCGCAGCTACAAAAGGTCAGTTAGAATAAATACGCCTCGTGATATAAATTTCTTAGTGAGGTTGTTGAAAAGATAGGTTGCGGAGTTTGCAATCTAAAATATAGTTATATATATTCACATCGAGCCCATCTTTTGGCTACTTGAAGAAGTAGGCAGAGGATGGGCTTTTGTTATATTCTTACTGTTGAATGTTTAAGCTAGCTTATTCATTCGGAAACTAAAATGCGCTATTGGGAAGAGAAAATGTGGAGTTGGGAAATTAGTAGCGTGGTATTGTGTTTGTTACTGTAATTTACAGGGAAGGGGCTATACTCAAATTTGATTATGGTTTCTAAATATTCACATAGAGTATAACCATTACACTGATTAAACCACTGGTCGCCATTTCTTAATGAAACTTAGTTTACCTATGAGACAAACACTGTTATTGCTACTTCTGACTGTCACAGCCTTTTCGTGTGATACAACGAAGAATCAAATTATAACGAAGGATAATGTTGAGTCCTCTGTTACCAAGATAAAGAAAGATAAGGATCTGGATAGTACTAAAATTGACTTACTTGACAACTTAGTTGCCCTTACGAAGGGCCGCGAGGAGTATATTAACATGAGGTTGAAAGACGAAAGCAAAAAAGCTATTGAAAAGTATATTGTAAGCAAAGAGAAATTTGACGAGAATGTAGATGCGTTATTTAGTTATTTCTTGGCCAACAAGGTGTCCTATAAAATGTTGTTAACAGAAATAGATACTTTAAATTTATTGAAAGACAAGGAGGACAAAGAACTTGAAAGTGTTTATAATGAAATCGATCGATTTTGTAAGGGAAGGCAAAAGGAAATTGAGGAAAAAGAACTGAAAGCAAGAGTAATTAAAGATTCACTGAACAAAATGGTTGATTTAAAAATACTATCAATTAAAGAAACCGAGATTGATTACCATGATGTAATTCAAGTTGCAATTCAGATGATCAATAAGACGGATAAAAAGATTGAAGCCATAGGTTTTAATATGGAGCTTACAGATAAATTAGGTACAAATCTGGGAACGCTAAGATGTAAATCAAATAATGGATTTCTTAAATCTGATATTGGCCATTGGGTTTACGATAGATGGGAGAATGACGAAATATATAAAAGTTTAAGAAACACCGATGTGTCCCATGTTACAACAAAGCAAGAAGTAACAAGGTTAAATATTGCGGGCGAACTAATTTCTGCATATGGCGATCTCGAAGACTTAGCGATTGATTTAAAGTATAAGACTCCTAAAAAGTTAAAAGGGTATTGTTCTTATCTTGACGATGAGGATGAATTAAGTAAGAAAGTTGATGCCGTGAGAGACAAAACATTAAAAGAGATCAAAGTGAAATTGGTAAGCTTTACAAAGTATAATGAGTTTAATAGTAAACTGCTTGATTTTTCACAACTGTTGAATTGATTATGAAAATTGATATTTATGTCAGAAAGTAAGATTAATATTTGGACAGTACTTGGGAAAATAACTGCAGTTCTGTCTGTTATTTGGGTGTCTACTCAATTGTATAATAATTATGTAAAAAAGGAATACGTAGTTACAGCAATTGGAAATCATTCGCCTTTTTATCTGCCAGGTGACCTCGATGTTGTCATAAAAAACTCACTAGAGAGTGTTGCGCTAAGAAAATACTTAGACATAGGAAGTGAAAAACTTGATAGAAAAATATCTAACAAAATTCAAAGTAAGATAAAGAAAATGCAGACTGATATTTTTTCATCTGAAGAGCAGAATTTTGAATTTGAAATATCTCGTATTTCAGAAACCGTTGGAGAAACTAAGACCAAATATGGAATGTATTGGTGGTTTACTGTTACAAATACGGGACAGAAGGAATTAGAGGAGCTGGTACTAGAGCTTCCATTTGAGGGATACTTTGTTGCTAGTGGTACAAATTTCAATAAAACTGGAAATTTCAAAAACCGAATTGAAATTGGGGATTTTGCAGTGAAACAACAAATACTTGTACAGGTATGGCAGTTGAATGATTATTCAATCAATTTTGCCGTTGATCAAAATATAGAACAAAGTAGATTAACTCATAAAAGTGGTTGGCAGAAAATTGACTATCCTGTTCAAATGACCGGTATAGTGGCATGGAATGAAAATAATGACAACTTTCCTTTGTATCTGACTGTATTGATCATGATGATATCCTACGTATTTGTGTTTTCTCTCGGGGAGAAGTATGGGCCGCAAATAAAGCAATGGGATAGAAAAATGAAGTTGGAGGAATTGAAAAAGCTAAAGGAGCTTGAACAGGAAGAGATTGAACTCCAAAAGGCAGATTCCAATACGGAAAAAAAGTAACATAGCCATACCCCTGTCATGCCTTTGGTGTTCCTTCACCAACAAAACACACTCAAATTTAACGTTACTTTAAAATATACCCGATAGAGAAAAGAACACCAGTACTCGTAGTCAAGACAATAAAAAACTATATCAGATACTGCCCTCACTCAAGAGTATAGCGATTGATTAATTTGTAAGCAATTTATGACGACACCAGAAGAATATAAATTGGAACAACAAAAGAGGGCCTCAGCTTTTAAGGTCGGTTCTAAAGATCAAAGTGGATATACAATTAAAAAAATTTATGCCCGAGGAGATGAGTACGTTATCTATGAAATTGAAACCTCAGATGTTGTTGATTCTCTAAAAGTCTGGATCGATACAATTATAGAGAACAACAATGTTCCCATAGACTACTTCGTTGGAATTAGAGAGAATTTTACAAAAGCAAAGAATTTGCTTTATAAGTGTGTAGATAAGTCAGCTACAAAAGCAATATTAGCTGACATCGTAGCTACCGCCATAGAATCAGGTCCGGCATCCGCCAATACCCAAATAGCAGGCCTAATTCAAGAGATAAATTCAGAGTATGAGGAACAATTCAAAAACAGGATGCGTCTACTAATGAGTTCCTTATTCATTGCAGCAATTTTCTTTTGTATTTCATTATATACATATCTTAACAAGATACTGGTAGATTATGACCACCTCAGGAATTTGATATTTGTAGCAGCAGGAGGTAGTGTAGGAGGTTTTTTTTCTATTTCAATAGGTATTAATAAAATCGTAAGCGAAAAAGATGTTACCAAATGGCTGTATTTCCTTTATGGCGCAGAACGGATAACTATTTCAATACTTGCTGCAGGCATTTCATATTTTGCAATTCAAGCCGATCTCATCTTTGGGTTGACAAAGAATCTTTCAAATCCGATAATTGGATTTATTTTCTTCTCAATCCTTGCAGGTTTTAGTGAAACACTAGTTCCTAATATTCTAACAAAGATTGAAAAAGAAACATAAAACCCGTGCCTTTGGTATTCTTCACCAACAAACCATCTCCACACCAGTTTATCGCTACGTTAAAATATACCGTTGAAATGAGTTGATCGAAATATATCCTGATGGTATAAATTGCCACTCAGAACTACATCGGGATATTTAGGAATGAATGCTAGCTTCGGGGGTATATACTATAGGAGTGATTGATTACCGATAGTTGTAAAATTTCAAAATTTACATAATTGTTATGGAGCAAATCCCGAGTATTTTTGAGGAATTCTATAAACGACATGACCTTGTTTCATATCGAATGTCATGGCATGAACAGCATGTTATAGAAAGAGCATTGGATCTTCAGGGGTTTATTCATTCAATATCCGGACAACTTGAGGAAGAGAGAATTGATTATAAAAAAGGAATATTTCCTCTTGGCTTTTTTGATATTGAACAGCCGACAAGAATCAGGTACATTAAGATCATTTTTACATTCACCATACTGGAGAGGCGCTCAAGAGCACTTTGTAAATTGATTCATGAACTTAAGCGTACGGATAAAACAATTGAGGATTATAAAGGTGGATTGATGGACAGGTTAAAATTTTTTATAAGGGAATATTTAGACCTTGATTTTGAGAAATTGACTGACTGGTCTGAAATTGCCACATTTCAAAAAATCAGAGATTGTATTATTCACTGTGGCGGACAAGTTTCCGAGTCCCGTGATAAACTGTTTATCGAAGCGTTATGTGTAGGCAAAGGGGATTTTGAAATCTCTGAAAACGGTTACCTATTTGTCAATGAAGAGTATGTTGGTAAAATTGAGGGCTATACAATAGGATTTATTTGCTCAGTATTAGATGAATTGTTTTTTGCCCTCAATGGGGTTCGAAAATATCCAGAACAATTTCCAGAATAAAATTTTGAAAGCACTTCCCATGCCTTTGGTGTTCTTCACCAACAAACCACACCCGCTCCCCACACTGAATTTAACATTACCTTAAAATATACCCGTTGTCGAAAGGAACACCAGTACTTGCAGAGCTGTAACACCAAAGAAAACTATATCAGCTATGTCCTCACGTAGGAGTATAGCGACCGATTAGTTTCTTTATATAGCATTGCAGGTGTTGTAAACGAATTTATAGTTATATATATTCACATAGTGTGCATTTTGATCTACAGGTTTAATCGACTATATTCGTTTACAAACGCTTATATAGGCTAAGATGTTGTTATATCGTAACGTTGTGTGTCATTGCTAAAACAAGATTAGACCATGGAAATAATAAAAAAACTCCTTGAGATACTAAACACGATAACGGACGACTCACAGAGTGGTGTGTTAAAAAAGTGTGAGGAATTTAGTTTTGACCCAAATAGAGGTGATGTAACCCTTAGTGAATCCTTCATCAATCTAAATCAATGCAGGGACATAATTAAGGACGCTATTGAGAAGAATAAACTGACACAATTTCCCTTGACGGTTCAAAAGACAATCCTTCAAGATTTAGAAAGTATCGTAGGTTTTCAGAGCAATCTTGTTTCAGGGGCAGACCATGTCGTGAATTTGGTTAATGCCATTGAACTCTTGTACACCGACATTTGGAGATTTGGCATTCACAATCTTTCAGGAGAAGTTCTTGGCTACACGACCAAGATGAATCAATTAAAAGAACAGGAAGTTAAAATTAAAGAGTTAAGCAAGGAATTAGACAATGGACTTCAACTAAAAAGCGACCTTGAAAAACTGTTGACAGAAATTCAGAAGGCATCAACGGACCTTCAAGCCTTATTGACCGCTTCGCAGACAGATAATGAGTCAATCAAAGAAAATTTAGAGAAAAGTTTAGATGCTTCACAAAAAGCTGCAGCCCACCTATCAACTATTCAACAAAATGACATTACAGCAACTCAGCTCTTATCAAACTCTGTTTCAAATAACTCAGAAATTGTAACGCTTGAAGGGAAGATTAGAGAATTCTTTACCGCTATTGAAAGTTATAAAACAAATATTGACTCGACCTCCAAGCAGGCTAAAACAAATATTGACGGAAACAAAAAAGAGACAGACGATTTAGTTAAGAACCTAAAAGGACTTCAAGACCAAATAAAAGACCAATTACAAAAAGCAACAGGTTTTTCATTGTTTCATTCCTTTCAAACAAGACAAGATAATTTGAAGACCTCAAAGAACTTTTGGCTAATGGCCTTAGCGCTCGTAATAGGACTAAGTTTAGGACTAACGGGGTTAATTGCATTTACGACATTAAACATTGATTTGGCATTTTATCTTAAGCTTTCAATATCGATTCCGCTTATTTACGCAATTGCATTTTGTTCAGCACAATACACGAGGGAACGGAAGCTAGAGGAAGAGTATGCATTTAAATCTAACATCTCTATTTCTTTGATTCCTTACAAAGAACTTGTTGAAAAACTTGTAATTAACGGAACACCTCAAGAGCGAGAACAGTTTACCACATTCTTGATTGACTCTATAAGTAAGGTGTTTACTTCTCCGACAAGTAAGGTCTTTGGACAAAATCAATCAGATGTAAGGCCAGACATTGCTCTCAAACAACTTAGTAAACAGCTTGAGACAGTTGTAAAACCATTTGAATCAATTATCAGAATAATTAGACCGAGTTGACGCAACGAGACACAACAAAATGTTTGCGCAATGGTGGGATTTAGTGTAAGCTATAAGTTTATATCTCATGCTTTGTTGGTGTTCTTCGCCAACAAACCACACCCGCTCCCCACACTAAAATTTAACGTTACCTCAAAATATACCCGTTGTGGAAAATAACAGTGCGCAGTCATCATTGAACATTGCGCAATACGACAGAAGTGAAGTATATACTCACGCCTTTATTGGTGAAGACGAAGACACCAACAAAGTGTGGGCGTGGTGTTATCCGAGTAATTGCATATATTCGATGTAGGACCAACTATACTTTATGAGGCAGCTCCCATGCCTTTGTTGGTGTTCTTCACCAACAAACCACACCCGCCACCTACACTAAATTTTAACGTTACTTAAATATACCCATTGTGGAAAAGAACAACACGCAACCAGCATTGGACACCACGCAATACAGCTAAAGATCATCCCGATTTTATAACCGTTACATGTCTCGGATGGAAACGAGTTTTGTAAAGTAATCACTATTGCGGTATCCGGTATATTTATACCGAATACTTTTTATATATAGCGCAATAGCATTTCACTACAATGGGCTTAAGCCTTTTTTAAAAGTTTTTTGCTAAGCCAGATTGTAAGAAACAGGATGCCCGCTAATCCGAGCGAACTAAAAATTATTCTCCATGTTTCCTTTTCGCCAATAACTCCTGTTAATGTAAAAAGCCATACTAAGAGCGAAGCAACGAGGCAAATGTAGAGTAGAACAAGAGCTTTGGATTTTTGTTTCATAGTTTTAAATCAGTTTTTATTAGCACGCGCTTGCTGCACCTGCAAGTCCTCCGAAAATTGCTCCACCAACTCCACCAACCACAGCACCTGATACCGTGCCAACAACGGGCAAAGTTACAGTGCCTACTGCTGCGCCACCTAAGAATCCACCAAGTCCTACGGAGCCGGCACCACCAACTATTCCTGCCGCACATTTTCCCCAGGAATTCCACCAGCTCTCTTTCTTCTCAGTTCTGCCACCGGCTTGACTTGATAAAATCAAATCAGAATTATTCTCAAGGAAAGTTAAAGTTGTCTTGTAGTTGATTATATAGGTTAAGAGAAAATCTTTATCTGTATTGTCAATACTGCTTTTAAATATTTTCTCAAATTGATTGTCAAGATAGGATTTGAATTCTGCTGAGCTAGTATAGATGTTAGCAGAGGCTACTATTTCTTTGATCTTTGTTTCTTGTATTGTTCTGCGTATGAAGATGTTCTTGCCGTGGACACATTGCTTGCCCTTTCATAGTTTACTATAAATGCCCTATATGAATCTGATGATTCGCGATATTGCTCAAATGCGATTGTAGTAACAGATTGTTTATTACTGAAATCGGTTTTTTTATTTCGCAATCCTGCGGCCAACGCATTGTAATCGGATGTTAGCAATTTTTCTAAGGCTACATACCTGTCTTCAACCCTGCTCTCTGAAATTTCTGAGTCACTACAAGATATAATAAGAAGAAGCGATATACTATAAAATAATTTTATGACTAATGATGCACAATGATCCTGGTAAGTTAATTTCTTCATTTGGTTTTGGTTTAGATAATTATACTCAAAAGATAATTGAATGAGTTGATATTTTACATTGAGTATATCTAAGAGTGTATATTTGATGTTGTTACATATATAGTGTTATCACCAGATGGTTGGGGTAAATATTTTGATATATACTACTATGTTGGTGGTATGTTTTTAGATTTTTCGTTTGAAAAATAAATCTGATATTTTTTTAGAACTCATGGATTCCATGCCTCGATCCATACCTTTGTTGGTGTTCCTCACCAACAAGCCACACCACTCCCCACACTGAATTTAACGTTACCTTAAAATATACCCGTTGTGGGAAATAACAGTGCGCAGTCATCATTGAACATTGCGCAATACGCTAAAGATCATCCCGATTTTATAACCGTAACATGCCTCGAGTGAAGCCTGTGTTACAAGATGATCGTTTTAAAGAAATAGTTATTTCCAGTTTGTCCTTTTTAAGTAAAGCGAATCGCGTTACAGTATACGCCTTTGTTATAATGGATAATCATTTTCATCTCATTTGGCTGATTATGAATGAGCATACTCGTGAAGCAGTCCAGCGAGATTTTTTAAGATATACCAGCCAGCAGATATTAAAAGTTTTACGCAACGAGCAATCACCTATACAACACGATTTAGTTGTAAATTCGCGAGACCGAAAGCATCAGGCGTGGGAGCGCAACTCATTGAGTATATCGTTATGGTCCAGTAAAGTTCTATGGCAGAAGATAGACTATATACATCAAAACCCGGTTAAAGCCGGCCTTTGTATATACGCTGAAGGTTATTACTATTCCAGTGCTCCTTCTATTACAGCGGGGCAGGCGCTGGGATTTTCTGGTGCATGCTGATGAGTAGTGGTGTGGGTGCGGGTGTTTTGTTGTTGAAGAACACCAAAGGCTGATAAAACTATATTAGCTACTGCCTCACGCAGGAGTATAGCGACCGATTAGTTTCCTGATATAGTATTGCAGGTGTTGTGAGTGATTAATAGTTGTTATAAATATTCACATTGAGCGCGTTTGAGCTACAGGTTTAATCTGCTATATTCGTTTGTAAACGCTTATATAGGCAACGATGTTCTTATATTGGAACGTTGTGCACAAGCCATTTTAAGAAAATGACGGACTACGAATTAGAAAAATGGATTTGGACTGAGAAGGACTTCGGGAAAATGGGTTGGCATGATGCGACCATTTATGGACTTCGACTGACTGAGAATCTTGAATTGGACATCGACTATATTTTACAGTGGAATCAGCCGGACATTGAAGGATTTCAATTTACATTTTGGGTTGCACCAGCGACTTTAGTTTTTGAAAGACCGACTGACTTGACAATTGAGTTAACCCAATCTTTTGGCGACAAGTGGTTAGAGATTGATGACATTGAGATGGAGGTAGTCGAGAGCAAAAACATCTGGACAATTATTACTCAACAAGGCGACATATCCTTCAAGGCCGACACATTTAAACAAATAATTCGAAGACGACCTAGCTTCCAGCTTGGACAAAGTATTCCTTATGACGAAAGAGGTGGATTTAGTTTTGACTTAACGCCAGGGGACAAACTCAATGGAGAATTAAGACCCGACATCGTTGAGAGAAGGAAAAAACAATTAGAGGACTACGAATTGGCCAAAAAGAAATTCGAACTCAAAAAAGAATTGGAGAATCTTAATGAGAGACATGACTCTGGACAAATACAAACCAAAGACTTCTTGGTTGAAAAGAAAGAACTGAAGGAGAAGATTGACTCAGTGACTTTTTATCTACGAGGGACAGGATATGAAGAGCAGTGAAAAAATGGCCAGCGCACAACAAAGTGCATAATCAATGGCGGGGTTTGGTTTAAATTTGTAGTTTAGTTTTTCAAATAACGTTTGGTTTCGTGGGACAGTGAAGCGCTTCGAGTTCCGCCACTGCTTATGCACAAACGTTGTATGCAATTGCTAACTCTTAATACTTTCAATCACAGTTTCGTGTAACCCCGACAAGAAGACTTGTGAGTTTACCTCTGACAACGAAGAACTGTTGATTTATAACAACATCCTGACAGATCTAGTTGTGAATCGAATGCATGGCAGATATCTTGGGGGACAGGAGGAAAAAATAAGAGCGAAGTATTACTACCACAAAGAAGAGGTTGATACAGCGCAAATTGACAAGGAATTCACCAAGTTCACTGAGCCGGAAAGAAATAAATTGATGGTATATATTTAATTTTAATTGATGAGTAAAGGATTAAGTGAGTTGATAGTTGATGGAAAGCTGAATGGAATAGCAATTGGAGATAATTTTAATGCCTTCAAGAAAGAGGCAGGTGTCATCCTTTTACAAGACCAGATAGGTGATATACCAGCTTTGTATGAGTTCGAGCATGAAGGTCTTAAATATGAGATTAGCTGTATTAAAGAAGTAGTTGTAGGTATAAGTCTTAAACTTGATTTATACCTTGATATGTTGTTTCAAATACCATTGAAAAGTGGGCACCTTATTGATTTCGGATTTAAAGTAGACTTTGTCGATTTCATTAAATCATTAAACTATAACGGAATTGATTGGGAAATAGATAAACTAGACACTGGAGAAAAGGCTGTTGGTCTCCTCATGCAGTCAAATACTAAATTAATGTATTCTTTCCATAAAGATTTTTTTGGATTCTATCAGGCGGTTAATTTTAGTTTGGAGTTGTATCATACGCTGCGTGACAAATGAAGCAGTTTATCTTCCCATACCTGTTGGGCGCTTTTCACCAACAAATCACACCTGCTTTACCAACACTAAATTTAAAGTTACCTTAAAATATCCCCGTTGTGGAAAAGAGGAGTGCGCAGCGATCATCGCATATTGCGCAGTACGCTAAAGATCATCCGGATTTTATAACATAGTTGTTATAAATATTCACATCGAGCGCGTGTGAGCTACAGGTTTAATCTGCTATATTCGTTTGTAAACGCTTATATAGGCAACGATGTTCTTATATCTGAACGTTGTGGCCAATACATTATGAAAACAAGATTTATTCTGACAATAGTTTCACTGACACTCTTTTCCTACTGTGGACAAAAGGTTAGTTCCGAAGAGGTAAAAGTTGACAATTCAATTACCGAAGGACAAGGCGTTGGACAATTTCGTGTGAATGAGACAACGCTTGACGACATTACTAAGACACTTGGAAATACATACGAAACGGTTTTGTATGAAGATGGACGACTTGAATTCAATTATAAAGACTTGGGACTTGCATTCTATTATGACAGCAAAAAAACGATTACTGTAATATTACTTAGACAACCGTTTAGTGGGCAATCAAACAAAGGGATTGGACTAAACTCGACATTGGACGAAGTGATAAAAGCTTATGGACCACCAGAATGGTCAACCCCATGTAAGACTTGTGACACTTGGACTGCTCGATACAAAGGAATTGAATTTGTAATCGATAGAGACAAAGCTTTACCAAAATTTCCGTTTGATGAACAAACACACTTAAAGAAAAGGATTTCTGAGATTTTCGTTTACAAAACAGGTGCATAATGTACTGGCCACAACAAAATGTATAATCCATGGCGCTGATAAGGAGGACATTTTTTTATTTTTGCTCAGCGCCACGGCTTATACATAAACGTTTAGCGGTAATCATTTTTTTGGACAGTTCAATTTTCATTTATGGCAATCACTGAAAAACAAAAGGAGGACGCAATACTGGCAAGGGGACAGATTCTTAGTGTCTCTTCGGACTTAGAATTTGTAACGAATGAGATAATTGTCGCTCTAATTATCCCGAAAAGTGCCTCAGATGATATAACAAGTGAAGGTCTATTAGAGGCATTCATTTTAAGACATTTGACATTGAGGAAGAAAATGGAATTGGTAAAGGACGGTTTAACATCTATTGGACTATTCGATGAAGTACGTGAAATCTTCAACGAGATAAATGGGACATTTATACCCGTAAGAAATAAGGCAGCACATTCATTACCATGGTACGGTCAAGAGGAAATAGGATTTGGAGGTTTAGAATTTGAAAAAAGTAATGGCGAAATTGTTTTAAAGCAGGCCAAATTATCAATGGACGATTGGGGAAAGTTTTGTGATGATTTCAAAAATAAGATTAAGAAATTACGAGAGATTAAAAATAAAGTAGCAAGTGTCGTTATTAAAAAATGACCCATGCCTTTGTTGGTGTTCTTCACCAACAAAACACAGCCCACACCAATTTACTGTTAATTAAAATATACCTGGTATATAGTTATATATATTCACATCGAGAGCTTTTTGATCTACAGGCTTAATCTACTATATTTCGTCTGCGATCGCTTATATAGGATGGGTTTTCTTATATCCGAACGTTAGCAGCATTTTTTTAGACAAACTACAATGGTAAATATTCAGGAAATACAAGAGAAAGAGTTATCAGACAGAATTATCGACCACGAAAAGAAAGGTGGAGCGTTAAGAATTTGCGTGTTTAAAATTTCAGAGAACTACCTTGGGGAATTGCCAGATGAGTATTTAGCGCATCTAGTCACGGCTAGACAAACATTGGAAAAACAAAACTACGAGTGGAATTTTCATCTTAATAAAGTTGCAGGCAAAGGACAATATAGGAATTTCAAATTTGCTACTATTGATTATGAAAAATTAGATTCAAGCGGACAGAAAATTGATTTAATACATTTTCTTGGGCCACATTTTGACATTGAAAAATATAAACCAATTGTTCGCGGACAATTAGGCAATGAAACTTTAAACTCATATTTCTACTATGATACAGAAGAAAGTCCGGTTAATAAAGTTGACATGAACAAACTTGACGCAGATTTCAGGAAATTGTATACAGAGAACAAAGGTTGGTTTATTTGCACGTTGATGGAGCCACCCTACAACATGAGGCTTGGAAAAGAAATTCTTAAACGAGGGGAGTATGTTCTTGATTTTTTGGAATATTTTTTTGGCGATTTAAGCAAGCTTATAATTTATTCTTGGAATACGGATTGTTCAGTTGTTTTTGACGCAGGAAAGGAATGGTGGGGAAGTTACTTTTGGACAGTTTATAACCCAACAAAGCAGTGGTATATTGGAATAATAGCATCGGAGACGGATTAAAAAAAACAGCGGCCAAACCTCACCGACTCCCACATCAGTTTATCCATCGCATAATGCGATCATATCGTTTAGCGCGCTCAATCAACTATATCTAGTTAGTGACTAACATTTTAATATTGCGTACGTTAAGCCGCCTATAGTTTTATGTGAACGTATAAGCATAAATCCAAGAGTATATTTCGGATCAACCTGAACCAAAGCGCAACGACATGCAAGAATTGCATCGCATCATTCAGGAAATAATGCCGGCATGTAAATTATGGTTTTTGGATGGTAAAAACGGTACAGATAAAACTTTCTCTAATCCGAATATAGGCTATGGACTTTATACTATAAAATATGTTGATGGAAAGACCAGAGATTTTTATCAAATTGGTATGAGTGCCAACAAAACCGGAATCTCTATCTATATACTTGGTCTCAATGATAAGACATACTTAGCCAAAACGTACGGTGAAAAAATAGGCAAGGCCAGCGTAACCGGGTATTGCATTAAGTTCAAAGCTCTAAAAGATATCAATATAAAAATACTTGAAGCAGCAATACGATATGGGTTTGAAGAGGCTCAGTCTCAATAGAACGTTGAAATATACCCATTGCGGGAAAAGCATACAGTACTTGTTGTGCCGTAACACTCAATAAACTATATCAATGCTTAAGTCGGCAAAATAATGGTCTCATACTCGAGGGTTTGCAGATAATGAAATTAATCATGGATGAAAAGACTGGGATTATTCTTTTTGTTATTATTTACATTGTTACATTTTTACTTCTTAAACGAAGAGGATCAAACAAACTTTATTTAAAGAGCTTAATTATTTCAATCAGCATGACGATAATAGTTATGTTGACTTGGATCTTTTTTTGTTTGCAATTCATATTTGAAAATTAGCTCAAGCTTTTGTGCGATGCTTTTTGTTTGTGCTCTTCCTCTAACAGAGAACACTTAAAACCAATACCGGTTTTACTTTGAAAAAAACAATGCGCAAAAAGATTATCCGGATTTTTCGACTGTTACTTCTCTCGAACGCAAGCATATTAAATCGTAGTTGTAAATTTACCTCATGGAACCATTAGATAACGAGAAAATTTACTATGTGTTTACATACTTTGGGTATCTCATGACAGACAATGAGAATATGGCATGGCAGCATTATACTTCCGTTTTTTAAGATGGAGGGGTCAACTGAGGAGCAAAAAGCAGCACGGACAAGGTTGCTTCTCAAGAAGGGGTGGATGACAGACAAACTGGAAGTATTACAACTGCTGGACAATGGCATTGATGTCTTCAAGGAAAAAGTAGTTCGAAGGATTTTGGGTGAGAGTGGAAGAGAGGTATTTCTTAACCTCTGTCCTAAATGTGGACGGCTGGCAAGAACACCATTTGCTAAACAGTGTAGATGCGGACATAGTTGGAGGGAGTAAATTGTCTTTAAGAAGCTGCATCAAAGTATAAGCATTCGGCACGCACTATTAATAAATTGGCGATGACTAAGGAAGAAGCATTAGAACAATTAAGTTTTCACAGTGGACGACATCCAGACGTAGACTCTGATAAATGGACCAATGGATTTCTTCCATCTTTAAGACCGTTTAAGGGGTTGAACGAACCAGCGTTCAACAATCTGATGGAGTGCTTAAATGTCCTTAAAGATGAGATCAAACAAAGTAAAACTTTGGACAAGGAACTAATGTTAGACTTATGGACAATTTGCCATTACACCAAAGCCTGGGGTACTGATCCAATAGGAATGCTTAGAAGCAATAATCTCATCTCAGACGAGGAACTGGAAGAACTTACAAACTGGATAAACAAAATCTCCTATAAAGTTTCATTCTGGCTAGAGGGATTAGAGGAGGAAGACTGAACTAATCACATGTAACACAAATAATACAATAGGATTAACTTTATGGTATATATGTTCACAGCACACTATGCTATGAGCTAATCAAATTATTATGAGAGTAACTTTAATTGCAATGGGATTCCTGGCTCTACTATTTGGTTGTAAACCCAAGACTGGTGTATCTGACAAACTAGCGTTTGACTTAAAATCTGTTTTAGACACTGTGGACTTAGAGGAAGTTTCGATTGGAGAAATACATCTTCCAACTGGAAAAATCATTGCCGGTGATCCCTTTTTCATCTATGATAATAAACCTTTCAAGACAAAAGTGAATCCGGGAAATTACCCTGTGAAGCTATTGATATACAAAGTCGAAGAAGATCATTATCGAATTGCATTTGCCAAAATCCAATTTTCAGGCAATCAAGCAATACATTGGACTCTTGCTTTAACAGAAGACATAACAGACGAACAAATTAAAAGCCTTCAACCAGGAGAGTTCTTCGGATATGGAGTAGATGCTGGCCTTGGATGTTTTATTGATCAGGAGACCAATACCATATTCAACTCCGTCATGGACAAGTTCTCTAAAGACAATCCTGATAAGAACTACTACGATGATGTATTAGCTGAAGAATTTAGAACCACGTCTGGACAACATCCGCTTTCACGTGATCTTGGAGATTGGGACAATCATTTTCCAAAGCAAGGTGACAACCATAACGTGATTATGTTCGCTTCAGGCTGGGGTGACGGTTCTTATCCGACTTACTGGGGAACAGACTTAAATGGAAAGATTGTTGAACTGATAACAGATTTCATTGTAGTTGGTGGTGAATGATTTACTGTGCTACCTATATTGAGTTTTTATAGGGAAAGGTTAAGCCAATTTTAGCAATGAGAATGACGAGTTTCACTTTTAGAGATACTCTAAAAGTAAATGCTGACTATGGGACAATTGTTGCATCGTTTAATCTAGATTGAATGAGAATTTTTTTAAAGGTTATATTGACAAGGATGATATACAGGTTATATAAATTCACATCGTGTTACTGCTCCAAGCGTCAATACACTTTTGATAACCCAAGCGATGAATGAAATTCAATTGACTAAAGCAGATAGGGAAACAATAAAAACCGACATTAAACTAACATCAATTTTGGGTTTGCTTTTTAGTGTCGTGCTGATTGTATTGGTTTTTATAATTCCTTTAATACTCTATTTTATAGGTAAAACTGCAGGCGGATTTGCAAAGAGGAGTATGCAGATAATATGCTTGCTGCTACTTCCTTTTATTGCGGTTTCATGGAATAATATTTTAAAAGGTCTTGATTTAATTGTTGGACGAAAAATAAATTTCCAGACAACGGACTATCAAGTTAAAGAAACGAAGGACGGATTTATGCTAAAGATAATATCGCCCTATAAAATAGATTTTGACTTGTTCATCATCCCGTCTACACTAAAGAATAATGATCCCATAACCGTTGAGATAGGGAAGTTAAGTAAAACGCTTTTGCACCTTTCTCAGGGCAACGAAAATCTTCTGGAGAGAATAGAGGAGGAAGTGGAGCAACGATATAAAAATGTATAGTATGGGAAAAGGAATACGAACGGAATTACTTTGGTTACTGGGGGTAGTCATCTTGGCACAGTTGGTTTGGTATTCTATTCTGGGGCAGCTTCTATTTAATGGCAGACTTTTAGAAATTCAAGACCATGATGCGTTTATAATTGTCCCAAAGTTGTTTTTGGTTGGGCTGACCTCCCTTGTTCTACTGTTATTTATGTACGTTTTACGATGGATACACTCCAAGGCAATTAATAGAACTGTGATAATTTTTGCAGTAGTGGTGCTAACGATAGTATGGATTTTTCTATTTCTTGACTGGTTAATTGGTTTGCAAAACATTCGCGATTTGGGGAAGTCTTGGCATACGGAAATAAACGGAGCAGACAGAGTTCCAATGACTTTACTTTCGCATGCAAGCCTGACCTTCGCGGTTGGAATAGTTGCTCTCTTTGATATGATAATCGGATATAAATTGATTGCAAAGAAAAAGTGAAGACAATCAGACTGCGGTATATATCTTTGTTGGGAAGAACATAAGAAAGACAAAGTATAGCCAGTCACTAAAAACAAAGTTCCGATAGCATAGCTATCGGAACTTCACACTTCTTTCGTAGCATCGATTCGATATATATACTTTAATGCTTAATAATTATTCGTTTCGTAAACAGTTCTTTGCCTTGCGCTACATGAATATAGTATTCGCCTTCTGGCAAATTAGCCGTGCTCAACTGAACAGCACCTTCTTTTAGACTCGCTGACCTTCGAAGCTGCCCCTGATTATCATAGAGTGAAACGTCATAGTTTAAAGATATTGATGTCTCTGTTGGTGAACTGATTTGTTTTTCTGTTCCTGTATTTTCGATACTTATGACAATGTAATCATTTGCAGTATTTGGATATATGCCTACATTATACAGACCGCTACAGTTAACGTAGAAGTACGCGTAGCTCATGTCTGTCCAGCCACAGCTGGCGGTATAGGCTCGCACGCCTACATAATGACTTCCACAGCCGTAGAAAGTGAATTCGTGGTTGTAAGCGCTCATCTGTTGAAACGATCCGTCCAGATACCACTCGTAGTCGTAATAGCCAGCACCTGCGACTTGTGGCACTTCTGCATATACATTTGCATAGCCTCCATAAAAAGTATTCTGCGGTATGTTCACTGCTCCAATGGTAGGACCAACCGATACATTCAGTCGCGTAGTAACGGAGGTGCTGGAGCACGGAGATGTGATCACCACTTCAACCCATCCCGGACCATTCCAGTTTGCAGTTGCCACAACTGAATTGCCAGAAGTAGTGTTTAGTGAAATGTTACTGCTCTTCGTCCAGGTATAGGTGCCGCCGGCAAAATAGGGAACAGAGTATGTGGTGTTGCCGCAGATAAAAGAATTACTCGCTGATATTTTTGTGGCCACATAGTATTTCAGGTTTGTTGTGCCATACGGAGTATCGTTCCACGCGTGTTCCATTAAAGGGTACTTGTTCCATTTCGATTTGTATCTTCCTGCTGTTGGTGTTGTGATAGCGGTGTGGTCGCCCGAACCCCACGAGACTTTTCCCGGATAAGTTTCCGAACAAACCTGGATATAGCTCCCGTCTGTCATGTATATATCTTCGTCTGTTGTAACGTAATAGCCGATCCATCGGGTTGGTCCACCTTCAGCGATGCTCCATGCATACCCATGACAATTAAAAGTTTGAGACGAACTATAGCCGTTGGAGGTAATGAATTGAGTTCGGTTTGGACTGGCAAAGTAAGAATCCCAGTAAGCGCGATCTGCGTTAGACATTTCCGGAACAATATAGGCTGTTACGGCACTTCCTTTTGGGGTTCCGATATAGCTCAGTGTTTGTGCATTGATGTTTATACTCAACACGAGCAGATAGAAAAATAGTATACGTGATATATTTTCCATAGTCTTAATTTTTTGAGAGGTATAGTTTTGTCTGACTTACAACATTGTCGAGCACGGCATAGTCTGCTACTACACCCTGATCCGTAAAGAATTTATACTTTTCGTCACGGAGGGAATTCAACGCCGGAGTGTAGTTTGACTGCTTCAGTACGCGCGCCATAATCCATCCGGTAGTGCTATACGACAGCGATCCGTATACCTCGGGGTCTTTTTTCTTGGCGTTAAGTTTCTCTTGGGTAAGGGTTAGTAATGCTTTCGTGTTTCGGGCGTCCAATGCAGCGAGTACACTTTCCTGGGCAAGTAAAATTTCTATCGCCATAATCTTGAACGAGTATTCTCCCTTTTTTTCTAATGACGTCTGAGCGGCTGCGCCAGCGGGGTTCATGGAAGTATATTTCTCCAGCAGCAACGGTGCAACATCTTTTCGTTTTAGTAATTCACGGGCTCCGTTAAAATTTTCCTGCAACTTTTGTATACCTTCCTGAGGCGTACTGAAAACCATTAAGTCGCCCAGTAGCGGATAGTTGAGAAATGTCTCAATCAGGCCTTTTGTTGACATGGTTGAAAGGAGAGACTCGGGCACAGTGCAAGCATCACGCTTATCCTGGTAGCTTTTCAAAGCGTTCCATTGTTCAGTTCCCCGCTTTACAGGGAAGTCGTACACATCACTTACTTTCTGTGCAAATCCGCCGGTAAGATCTACCAGCATTGCCAGCGCGATAATGAAATAGAATTTTTTCATAGTGTAGTTGTTAGAGGGTAACTAATGAGTAACGTTAAAGAAGTGCGACAATAAATTTAAAAATCCGGGTGAGATATACCTTTGAGACACAATAAAAAAAATATTACGGTTGCAACTGTTATGCAGGGGTGTCCACGCTCAAATTGCAGTAATTGTTATTGCTATAAATATGCATTGTCGCATGAATAGTGTGCACGGTATGACATGCTGCGACATATATGTTTAATCTCTAAAGGGCAAAAAAAGAAATAATAATATTCTTATATTGAATGGTAGATCCTAACTCCCTTTGAACAGTATGAAACTAACTGGTTACTTAGCGATACTTCTGCTCCTGGCAAGCTGTGACTACACAACAACCGGTGAGATTTGCAATCATAAAGGCGCGGACATCGAAGTTGTAATTTCACCCTTCGACAACTCGGACTATTCAATTTTGAAAAACGATCAGTTAACGTTGACCAGATGGGATACATTAGAACAGAAAGGATATTTTCAATTGAAGAGCGATGTTTGCGCACCGGTGGCGATGGGTATAAATAGCTTTGCTCCACAAGAACTCATGTTCAACTATATTGAAATAAGAAGTCTCACCGACACGCTGATAATTAGCAATCAGAAAGAGATCCATCAGCGATTCAAAGAAACAAAAAGATACCATTACAAGTGGATTATAGAATGATGCTACATTGCCTACGATAATTTAAATGATGTTCTTATATGAACGTACAAAAACAAATAGAAGACTATATATCTGGTCATCCAGAGCCAAAGCGTAGCGACATGCAAGAGTTGCATCGCGTCATTCAGCAAATAAAACCAGCATGTAAATTGTGGTTCCTGGATGGTAAGAACAGTGAGAATAAAACTGTCTCCAATCCTAATATAGGCTATGGACATTACACCATGAAGTATGCAGATGAAAAGATCAGGGAGTTTTATCAGGTTGGAATCAGTGCAAACAAAACAGGAATCTCTGTCTATATACTGGGTATCGATGATAAGACCTACCTGGCTAAAACGTATGGAGAAAAAATAGGTAAGGCCAGTGTGACGGGGTATTGCATAAAATTCAAAACGTTAAAAGATATAAACATTAAAATACTTGAAGCGGCAATACGGCATGGTTTTGAGATGTATAATGAAAAGGTGAGCTAATGTTTGTGCCTTTGCATGCATTAACTTAATTAATTCGCCCTGTTTGCCCACTCCGTAGGAGCCTTGCCAAATTTTTTCTTGAAAGAGTGTGAAAAATGAGAGAGACTTTCAAAGCCTAAGTCAAGATATATAGCCGATGGTTTTTTGTTTTTATTCTCGATGAGATTTCGCGCTTCTGTTAGTCTTTTTTCAAGCAGCCAGTGGCGAGGAGCCATTCCAAATGTTTTTTGAAAGTCGCGCTTGAAGCCTGCGAGACTTCTGCCGGTGAGTCCTGCAAATTTTTCGATTGGAAGGTTGTAATGAAAATTGTCGAGCATAAACTCTTCGAGGTCGATCTTGTGAGGCTCCGAAAAATCAAATAATAAATTACTGAGCTGCGGCATAGCATGAAGCAATAATTTTACGCCTTCTTTTACTTTTAATATACCTATATCTGTCGTTATAGCTTCTGCCGGATTACGGATGTACGGTATTACCGATTGAAAGTAACCTTTAAGAAAATCATTGCTTGGAATCAGAATATTGAGAGGTCCGGTATATTTTTGCCGGACCTCTATTTGTTCTTCCAATGCAATCTTTCTAAGCAAATCTTCCTGCAGTGAAATAACCACCGTTTCATAATGCTCTTCATTGGACAGCGGCCTTTTGGTAAGCGTACCTAATTGATTTTTGCCAATCAATAACATCTCACCTTTGCCCATCGAAATTTTCTGAGTAGATGTCTCCAACGTAAAGTGTCCTGAAACTTGCAAAACCAGTGTGTGGTGCCTGAGAAAGCCTACCTTCTCCTTGCGCATGGTCGCGTAATACGAGTAAAAAATGACTCCAGGAATTATTTCAGTCGGGTTTGTCATGCTTAAAGTTATAAAACGGAACGAGCTTATTTGTGTTTATCATTACCGCTGCAAGTAAGTACTACCCAATATCGCCCCAGGTGCGAAGTGCTTGTTGAGTATATCCAGATCTTCCGGAGTAAATTTTATTTCCATGGCATGTATATTCTCATGTAGACGTGATCTCCGGTTCATGCTTACCAAGGGCATGATGTGATCGCCCTGTGTATTCACCCACGCTATCGCTAATTGTGTTGGAGAGAATCCTTTCTCCTTCGCCATTTGCTTTAGTACTTCTACTTTCTCAAGATTCTTTACCAGGTTATCTCCTTGAAAACGCGAGAAGTGATTCTGATAGCTGTCCGCAGCAAGAGGAGCTTTCATTTCTCCGGTGAGCAGCCCTTCGGCTGTATTGGCAAAAGCAACTACGCCTATACCCAACTCTTTAGCCGTAGGAAGAAGATCACTTTCTATCTGGCGATCAGCCAGTGAATAGCCTATCTCCAATGCCGTGACAGAGTGAATGCTGTTTGCCTTGCGCAGTTGATCAGCCGTTATCTCGGAAACACCCAGATAGCGTACTTTTCCTTCTGTGATGAGGTCGGCGATGGTTCCGATGACATCTTCCATCGGAACACTATTATCAAGGCGGCAGGGTTGGTATAGGTCAATCGTATCCACACCCAAACGCACTAATGAATAATTGATAAAGTTCTTGATGGCTATAGGACGCAAGTCTAATCCAATAAACTGTCCGCCATACACGATACCGCCAAACTTAACGCTGATAAATGCATCGTCCCGTCTTCCTTTTATAGCTTTCCCGACGAGCAACTCGTTGTGACCACTACCATAAAAGTCTCCCGTGTTCAAAAAGTTAATGCCATCGTCCAATGCTTTCTGAATAGTTAAAACACTTTCATTTTCATCTTTCATAGGGCCACCCCACACGGATGACATGCGCATACATCCCAAGCCAAGTTTGGACACAGACGGTCCATTTTTTCCTAACGCTATTTTTCTAATTGTTGTCATTACTGTAGTTATTTTACTTAATTAACGGCAGCAAAGTTCTGCCTTTTGGTATATCGCTACTTTCTCAGATGGCTCAATTTACTTGCCTGGATGGCTCAACTTCTTTTCTTCTGTTTGCAGCGGACTAAAGCCCGGTTTATACAACTCGTAGGGCAGATTTACTGTGTACTATGATTTTGTCTGTTAAAGTTTTGGTATATACTATGCGTGATAAACCAGGTTAGCAGAGATGTGAATCACATCATAGAACGTATCTGAGTAGATATTTTTTAGCGTTACTGCAACATTCAGTTTTTGGCGCGTGTCTCATTGTAGCAAGAATAAATTATACGAAACAGTTCTTGAAACAATAATGACCAAGTTATATCGAATCTACGCGCTGCTATTCCTGGTAACCAGTATTGGTTCCTTCTTCAATATAGTTTCTGCGCAAAGTCTTGAAGCGAAGATAGACAGTTTAATATTGACAGATTTTAATGAAAGAAATGGTCCTGGTGGAGTATTTATGGTAGCTCAACAAGGGAAAGTTGTTTACCACAAAGCATTTGGTAAAGCTAATCTGGAGCTGGATGTTGATTTGACTCCGGACAATGTTTTTCAATTGGGATCGATGACAAAGCAGTTCACCGCCATTGCCGTACTAATGTTGGAAGAGCAGGGCAAATTAAAAGTGAATGATCCTGTCTTCAAATATATACCTGATTATCCATCACGGGAGATTACTCTTCATCAATTGTTGACACATACGTCAGGGATCAAAGATTTCACGAAGATGAAATCGCTTTCAAGTATATCCCAACAGGAAATGACACCCAAAATGATGGTAGATTTCTTTAAAAATGAACCGGCTGATTTTGTGGCCGGGACGAAGTTTGAATATAACAATTCCGGTTATGTACTTCTGGGTTATATCATCGAATTGGTTTCCGGAGATACATACGAAAATTTTATTAAGAAGAGTATATTTGAGAAAATCGGAATGACGCAATCATATTATGCCAGCGATAGAAAGGTGATCAATAGAAGGGCGTACGGGTATCATAAAAAAGAATATGGCTATGTAAATAAGACTATCATTAGTTTTAGTGTTCCTTTTTCATCAGGCTCGTTGATGTCGACCGCGGGCGATATGCTGAAATGGCAGAATGCGTTAAACAAGAATCAATTGCTTGGCATTAAAGGAACAAAAAAAGCGTTTTCTAAGTATAAATTAAGTAATGGAGAAGAGTTCTCGTATGGGTATGGTTGGCATATCAGAGAAATGAATGGAGTACCTGTGAGAGAACACGGGGGAAGTATCTTCGGTTTTAAAACTATGGGAGTATATATCCCTGATGAAGATATTTATGTGATTGGGTTGAGTAATTGTGATTGTCATTCCCCAACACAATTAACAAGAGATGTTGCAGCTATGACTTTGAAGATGTTTAGAATGCAATTGAAGGATCGGTAATTGTATAAATCAAGAACCATAAAATCAGAGTTTTTTTTCAAGTCAGGGGGATTTTTTCAAATAGATGCTGCAATTAAAAAACATATCCGCTTGCTGTCGCGCAACGCTGATTGGAATTTTAATCATTGATCCGCTTAATATTATCTTTGCCTCGTGTGCCTGGCAAACGCAGACAGTGCTCTGCCAAAACGGACATTTGGAAAAGTAAAAAGTCGAATACCAATTGCAAGATACCGGTGCTTTAGGTTATAATAAGCGAATGGTGGAAGTAACCTATCTAACACACTTGCTTATGATCGTAGATACCGTTGAGATGGATATCTATAAAAAGGTTGAGTGTGTGAAAGCAGATTGACTTTGGCGGGCACTAATGTAGCGTAAGTGAATAAACTGGAAAGATGCGATTGTGATAGGGAATGATGCACGGACAACTTAAGCACCATATTGAAAAATTAATACCGCTTGCAGATGATGAGTTTGCCTTCATTCGTTCACATTTTATTTCACAAAATTTTAAAAAGGGAGACTTCCTGATCCAGCAAGGTGAGAACGTTTTGTATCTATACTACGTTGTGTCAGGGCTTTTAAAATTGGTATATAATGACGAATCAGGAAAGGAGTATATCGTGTCGTTTTCTATGGAAGACTGGTGGGAGAGCGATATTCATGCATACTACAGGCAGACAAAAGCAACGATGTCACTACAATGCATAGAAGATACTGATGTGCTGTGTATTACACTGGAAGGCTACAAGGAACTATGTGCCGGTCTTCAGAAAATGGAACATTTCTTTCTGGAAAAATCAATTGGAGGTCATATAGCATCACAGCAACGTATACTGTCATTTATTACCTCGAATGCAACCGAGCGTTACGAGCAATTGCTGAAGCGTTACCCTCAATTGATTCAGCGTGTACCCAAGTCGTTGTTGGCTTCCTATCTGGGTGTCTCACGCGAAACCCTTAGCAGACTCTCTTCTTAGTTGTTTTACTCATTGAGCTTCTGATTGTGATGTTTGTCACACGACATAAATGGCAGGTGTGCTCAGCTTTGCAGTACATATTTTAAATAGGAACTGTAGCGAAAAAACAAACACGAATGGAAAAGCAAATTATTAATCCCTGGAAATGGCAGGATGGGCGCAGCTATGTGCAGGCCGTGGAAGTAAAGCAATCGCAAAGTATACTCTATTGCTCCGGACAGGCTGCCGTACACGCTGATGGACAATCCAGCACTGCTGATATGCGAGCGCAATTGATTGAGTCCATACAAAACCTGGAGAAAGTTATTACGGAAGCTGGCTACACGTGCAACGACATCGTACGACTAAATGTATACACGACATCGACAGCCGAACTCTTCACATGCTTCGATGTGTTTCAGGCGTGGATCGCGAAGCATAACATCAAACAAGCCACTACGCTACTCGAAGTAAAAAGTCTTTTTGAGACATTAACAGTTGAATTAGAAGCTACAGTTGTGAAGTGAGAATGGTTGATATAGGGAAGGCCCGGAGATGGATATTCCGGGCCTTGTTCTAGTTGTCCTCTGTCATTAAATACTTACGGAGTTTGCCGTCTACATTATATCCATAGGAAGCCAGTTCGGCATTTGATTGTTTGAAATACGCTGTCCAGAAGGATTGAATATTGTCAATCTGCGATGAATTCCTTCCGGTGGCGCCTATAGCAAATACTTTACATCCCGATAGATCAGGAATACCATTGGTCTTCTTTAAGCCGTCCAGAAACGCAGTGGTCTGCTCAGGAGAAATTCCGTGCTTTTTATTGAAGTTATACTCACGAGAATCCTGAATCATATCGCTGAGAAGTATAATTACGTTTTCACTCTTGAGTCTTATTTTTCCTAATACAAAGTCTTCCATGTCTTTTACCGTGCCTCCTTCGGCATTAAATTCGATAAGGTTGGTTGTCTGGTGAATGGCACCCAGTATATCTGTATACTCAGTATATTCTTTACGAATTAGCTTTTGTGTTTTCAATGTCTCTGAAATCTTGGGAGCAGTTTCTTTAACATAGCTTATGAATCTTTTTCTCAGACTATCACCTGCATGTGCAAAGCCATCGGTTCGCCTGCTAAATTGTTTTTCAACCAGGTCCTCGTAGATAAGCTTCACTGGTCTCATTTTCGATCCTTCGTCTATAGGCACAACAACGAGGCAGTCGTATTGCCGCATGTTGGGAAAAATGGTTTCTGTTATTATACTGATATAACTTTCAAGCACCAGGTCTGTGTTGCTTGCTGAATAATCAATCAATACAATCAATACTTTTCGCTTCTTCTCCACTAAAGAAGTACAGCTTTCAAGAAATGGAGCGATGCTCAAAAAAAGCAGGAGTATATTGATTCGCGTGATTGAGTAAATCTTCCTTTGCATAATGTGAAGTTTAGCGGCCTGCAGCGGCTGGTTCATGAACATTTTTTGAGACAGGCTCAAGTTCATACAGGATATCTTTTACCTCGGAACCAAAATGGTTAAATGCATTTTCCTTAAAGGAGTCTAAGTCCGTTGCATAGTGTCCGGATATATCTTCACGAGGGATGTTTTTCCGGGCATTGTAATTTTCTTTGTAGAGCTTAAACCTGCTGAATTTCTCCCAGGCTTTGCGAATGCTGTTCTCCACTACTTCTTTTACATCTTTCATGTTGGCAATTATGATGAGGTCAAGAATGTGTAGCATCTTTTCAGCTCTATAATAGTTTAGTGTGTTTTGAAATAACTTGCCATGCTGTTCTGAGTCCCATTTGAAGTATCCGGCAATAACCGGCAGAGCCATTGATAGCAGGATGAACCCATAGAAGAGTATATTTCCGGAACGACCTCCTTCTATGTCGATTGCTCGTTCTCTTGATACACCAATGATGGCAACTTCAACCGCGATTAATAGTATCGGTAAAATAACCAGGCCTATATATCGTTTCGTTTTCGCATTTCTAATGTAGCTTTCGTCATCTTCGTGGTTGGAAGAATTTCCTTTTATCCGGACAGATTCTTCCGGTAACAACTTAGTTAAAATACCATCCGTTACCAGCATGGCAGCCAGTGCCAGAATAATTGCCAGTCCCCAGCGAACGAGAATGTATAGTAAGCCGTCACCTTGAATGAATATCAGTGTGGATATATAGTTTAGAAATATCTCAAAAAGAATCGTTACATATACCACAAGTTTCATTCTTGCAGATTTTCGTCTCCGTAAGGCAAAACTTCCATCATCCATTCGGTCAGAATCTTCACACTCCAGGAATTGTTGTCTCCGTTTTTCCCGTTCCTGATTCAAAACCTTTATATAGGTAGTAAGTATATTAGTTTGCTTTACGGCACCAATGCCGATATACTTGTTGGTGCATCGATCAGCAAAGTATTTGATGCCCTCCGTGTTGAGGAAATGCTGTCGATATAATAGTCGGTATAGTAAGTGTTGCATATATTATAGTTTAGAGCGGATGCGAATACGGATATATAGTTTCCCCATGGAGAAGAACTGCGCGAGTCCGGCTGTCCAATATCGCCAGCGTAAAATCCAATAGGTGCCAAACGGTGTCCTGTAGATTTTCAGACTATGGTTTCCTCCTGATTCAAAGACATAAGTCCATAACAGGCGATTTATTTTCCTGGCGAATAGCGGCATGTCAGAAAGGGTTTAGAGTTTGGTTTTTGTTAGCGTCCTTGAATATGTAGGACGTTTTGCCATCTCCCAAAAAATCTTTCCCGATGGCTATAATTCGTTTCCGAAGGAGGTGGTTTTGTTTCCGGTTGAAATTGCTAAGACGCAGGTGGATGAAACGATTTAAAAGAAAAACAGTCTATTTTTGTGAGCTTGATATTTATGAAGAAATTTTATGCTTTGATAATACTTTTAGTTTGTGCGACAGAATGTTTCGCATGTGTATGTTGGTTTCCTACAGATAAGAAAGCATTAAAAAAGAGGATCAAAGAGGCAGACGTAATATTGTACGTATTGGCTATGCCTGCTGACAGTTTAAGTAAAGACTTACAGCGAGGCGACTATTTGGATATAGAAGAAATAATTTTTAAAGTGGAGCATGTTTGGAAAGGTGACAGAAGACCCACAATGAGATTTAAGGGCAAGAAATCTCCATGTAAAGATGCTGTTTATAGAATAGGCGAACGATATATAATATTTGGCTACACCAATAAAGAGACCGGTGAGTTGGAAGCCAATAACTGTACTGGTCTTTCTGAACACACAATGTCGAGTGTTCAGGATAAAATAGTGATGGAGTCAGAGGATTTTAACTATGAAAGTTATAGCGAGGCTAGATTGCAAGAAAAAGAAGAATTTGAATCAGTTAAGAGGCTGATAAGTAAGCAAACCAGGCGGTAACTTGTAACTGTTTCTACGTTGGCTCTCTCTTTTGCTCCTCCTCTTGGACTTGAATCATCCCGATAGTTATCGGGACTGATTACAGTCAGATGCTCGTTTGTGTTTTTATTTTCTCAACAAGCTCAGGGTATCTTTTTAAGTTTTCAATAAACACACGACT
>NZ_JBHTKA010000003.1:0-584402 GCF_042676245.1 Ohtaekwangia kribbensis | reverse complement strand
CGACATCAAGTCGTACTGATTTTACCCCGGAAACAGAACCCCAGGTTCATGTTTGTCCGATGGTTTGATTAGTAAAAAACGGTCAACCTTTTTTAGGGATCGACATTTTTACTCCTGTAACCAGTAGCCAGCGACCAGCAGCTTTTCACGAAGGTTTGCAATTCGAGTTCTATACATTTACCTTTGCACTGTCGAAAGACAAAGGGGTGCCTTAATATAACGGGCTGAGATTATACCCAATGAACCTGATGCCGGTAATGCGGCCGAAGGGAAGGCAAGGTTAAACGTACGCAGAGCATTCCCCTGTGCGCTGTTAGTTTAAACCACATTTTAAAACAATGTACAAAGTATTTTTAGTGGCAGCAGTCATGCTGTTGTCAGCGCGCGTCTATGCGCAGGAGTTCTCCATGGCAGGCAGTGTTCGCGATGCGAAGAACAACCAGGTATTAACCGGAGCAACGTTACAACTGGAAGGCACAAATCGTGCTACGGTAAGCGATGCATTCGGAAGATTCAGATTCGATAAACTTGCCGCAGGTGAATATAGCTTGCTGGTAAAATTTATCGGCTATTCAGATCAATCACAAAAAGTCAGCCTCTCTTCAGCGAATGCTGAAGTAACGGTAGCGTTACAGGAATCATTTGTGATGACAGATGAAGTAGTCGTTTCGGCAACGCGGGCCGATGAAAAAACTCCGGCTACATTTACCAATGTAAATCGCGAGGCTATACAAAAACAAAACTTCGGACAGGATTTACCTTTCCTGTTGAATTGGACACCCTCTGCCGTAGTAACGTCTGATGCCGGAACCGGTGTAGGCTATACCGGCATTCGCATTCGCGGAAGCGATGCAACCCGCATCAATGTAACGGTTAACGGTATACCCTATAACGATGCCGAGTCGCTCGGTACCTTCTGGGTTGATGTCCCGGATATAGCGGCATCATCACAAAGTATACAGGTACAACGCGGTGTAGGTACATCTACCAATGGCGGTGGTGCATTTGGTGCTACTATAAATTTACAGACCAACACACGCAATGACGATCCGTATGCTACACTCATGTCGTCTGCAGGTTCGTTTGGTACATTCAGAAACAGTTTGAGTTTTGGTACAGGTTTACTCAATGATCATTGGGTAATTGACGGTCGTGTATCCAAAATAAATTCTGATGGATTTATCGATCGTGCTACAGCCGATTTACAATCATACTATTTCTCGGCTGGTTTCTATTCCGGCAACACCATGATCAAGGCCATTACGTTTGGTGGTAAAGAAAGAACATACCAGGCATGGTATGGCGTGCCGCAGTCGCGCTTGCAAAATGATACCGAAGCAATGCTGATGACGGCATCAAATGAAGGCTGGAACCAGGAGCAAACCAACAACCTGTTAACTTCCAACAGCCGCACGTTCAATCCCTATACCTATAAGAACCAGGTTGATGACTATAAACAGGATCACTATCAACTCCATTTCTCACAACGTTTAGCCGATGCCTTTACGGCCAATGTATCATTACACTATACACCGGGTAAAGGATATTATGAAGAGTATCGCTATAACAACAAGCTCGCAGACTATGGACTGTCACCTGTAACGATCGGTGATTCAACAATAACATCAACAGATCTTGTGCGCAGACGCTGGCTGAAGAATGACTTCTACGGATTTACGTATTCACTCAACTACGAGAAGGATAAATTGAATGCTATACTCGGTGGTGGCTGGAATCGTTATGATGGCGATCACTATGGACAAATTATATGGGCGCAGGTATCACCTGTACCAACCGAGTATCAGTATTATTTCAACAATGGCGACAAGCGCGATTTTAATATATATGGTAAAACTACCTATAGCTTTACCGATCGCCTCAACGCTTACGTAGACCTGCAATACAGAAGAGTTACCTATACAGCAACGGGTATAGAGAACAAGCAAAATACAGTGAATGTAGATGCTGATTTCAATTTCTTTAATCCGAAGGCCGGAGTAACGTTTGCCGTGAGTGATAACCAGGTGGCGTATGCTTCCTATAGTATAGCAAACCGCGAGCCGGTGCGCGATGATTTTGTGGATGCGCCACAAGGTCGCACACCCAAATCTGAAAACCTGAGAAACCTGGAAGCAGGCTATAAGATTATGGGTAAGAACTATATGCTGAAAGCGAATTATTACCTGATGGATTATCGCGATCAACTCGTGCTTACCGGACAGGTAAATGACGTAGGAGCTTCTATTCGTACCAACGTTGATAAAAGTTATCGCATGGGTATAGAACTCGAAGGAGCTCTTAAAATTTCAGAGCGCTTCTCGTGGAATGCCAACGTTACACTGAGTCGAAACAAAATCAAGGAATTTAAGGAAGTGTATTATGATTACGGAGCAAACTTCGATGAGTATAATGAAGTTAGTGTTACACACCGGAATACAGATATTTCATTTTCTCCGAACATAATTGCCGGTTCAGGTCTGAACTATAAAATATTCAAAAACCTGGAGGCAACCTTGCTTACCAAATATGTAGGTAGTCAGTATCTCGACAACACTTCCAACGCACAACGAAGTATAGATGCTTACGTGGTGAACGATCTGCGTTTTTCGTACACCGTGCACCCCACATTTATGAAAGAGATAGGGCTGAGCCTGCTCATCAATAATATTCTGGAGGAAGAATATGAATCCAACGGGTATACGTGGGGTTATGCAGGGGGTGGCCAGCAGTACCGTGAGAACTATTATTTTCCGCAGGCAGGCCGCAATTTTATGGCTATGCTGACCTTTAAATTTTAAATCTTCTTTAATAAACCTCCCGGCACTTTAAACCCGAGAGGTTTATGTGTTAATTTGCCATGAGGGTATCATGGCAACTATTAACCGTTCACGCATTTTTATCGAGTCGTTGTTAAAGCTCACACGTTTTGGCAACCTGGTTATCATTGGCATAACGCAATACTTCACGGCTGCCTTTCTTGTTGACAGGAGTACACTGGACGATGGCAGGTTATTTCTGCTGTCGGTTTCTACAGTCCTCATCGCGGCAGCAGGCTATATCATTAATGATTACTACGATGTAAAGATAGACTACATCAACAAACCGGAGCGTGTGGTGATCGGCAAGAATATACCGCGCAGGTATGCGATACTCTTCCATGTTGTTCTTTCCGGTATAGGTATAATAATCGGATTGCTGCTGTCGTGGCGCATTGCTGCACTGAATGTGCTGTCTGCTTTTCTACTCTGGCTATATTCCAACAACCTGAAGCGGCTTCCGTTTATTGGAAATTTCTCCGTGGCGTTTCTCACAGGCTTGTCGGTGTGGATTGTTGATTTACTATACCGACATGGAAGTGCTCTCATTGTGATCTACGCGAGCTTTGCCTTTTTTATGACGCTGGTGCGCGAGATCATTAAGGACATGGAAGACCTGAAAGGTGACAATACGTTCGGCTGCCGAACACTCCCGATTGTGTGGGGACTGAGGCGCACCAAGTTTGCTATATACTTTATACTGGCTGTATTCGCGCTCACAGTAATACTCATCAACCAGTTCTACAAAGCGCTGCCGCTGGAGTACTTCCTTATATTTCTTTTTATACCGCTGCTGATATTACTCTATCGCCTGATACGGGCCGACACAACCCGCGACTTTGCCGCGCTTAGCACCTTCTGCAAAATTATTATGCTGCTGGGTATACTTAGCATGGCATTTATAAAGTGATGACGTTATATATATTATATATCTATAATAATTAGATCTACAGTACTTCTATAATGTGCGTTCCTTTGGCTATAAGTCTTCCAAAAGGCTTAAGATTATATTCATGCAGTTGCATTTCTTTTTCAAAAGCTTCCTGTTGATCTTCGTCAACCACAATCAGTAGTCCGCCACTCGTTTGTGGATCTGCGAGTATAGCTTTTTGTTTATCGGTGATTGCTGAGATCTTCGAGCCGTAGCTATCCCAGTTGCGCGTGGTGCCACCAGGCATACTCTTCTGTTCAATATAGTGATCGAGGAAATTGAAGACTGGTATTTTGCTGAATTCTATCTGTGCACAAAGTTCACTGCCTTCGCATACTTCACACAAGTGTCCTAATAGTCCAAAACCGGTAACATCGGTCAAGGCACTTACATACGGTAACTTACCAACTTCAGCACCCAGCCAGTTCAGTGTAAGCATACTGTCTACTGCCTGTTGATAATGTGCTTGCTGTACAATTCCTTTTTTCTGCGCTGTAGTAATTATACCAATGCCCAGCGGTTTGGTTAAATATAGCAACGAGTTTGCTCTAGCCGTATCGTTGCGTTTCAGATGTTCCCTCTTCACTTTGCCGGTAACGGCCAGCCCGAATACAGGTTCAGGACAATCAATACTATGTCCGCCCGCCAGCGGCATTTCAGCTTCAAGACAAACTTTACGACTTCCTTCCAACACACCTTTGGCAACTTCCGGTGGTATTTTGTTAACGGGCCACCCGAGTATAGCAATGGCCATAAAAGGTTCGCCACCCATCGCATATATATCACTGATGGCATTGACAGATGCAATGGCTCCGAATGTAGCGGGGTCATCTACGATCGGCATAAAGAAATCTGTTGTGCTTACAATGCAGGTTCCATCGCCCAGGTCGTATACAGCAGCATCATCTTTCGATTCGTTGCCCACGAGTAACTCCGGAAAAATAGTTTTAGGAGCATTGGAGTGAAGAATGGTTTCCAGTACGGCCGGAGATATTTTACATCCACAACCTGCGCCATGACTGTATTGTGTAAGTTTGATTGGTTCCATACTACAAAGTAAACGTATCGGTAAACTATATTGAAATTAATTTTTCCGGATTTACGCTGATGCTTTACTCGCGCTATACTTCATTTCGCTTGTTGTATCAGCGTTGCTGCAAAGGCATCGGCATCATTGCCATTCCAGGAAACCGAAGTTTTAACGCGTTGTTTTTTGCGAATCAAACCATTGGTATAGGCCTTGTCGTAGTAGGTGAGAAGTATAGCAATAACAGCAGCCATATCATCCTGCAAAAGTTTTTCGCGCGCTGCATTAAAATGTTGTCCGCCTAATTTTTTTGTGATCTGTATCATGGCCTGCAGAAACATATCTTTATCGGCAGCACCATATTCCTGCACGAGTCGTTCAATGCGAACAGCCTTATCGACTTCGATCTCGATGACGGGACCACTGTTCATTTGTCTCCATAAACCTTCGGGAAGAAAAATTTTTCCTACTGCTATAGATTCATCTTCGATCCATACTCTTCTGGATAGATCAAGCTTATGAATTTCTTCGAAGAGATCATTTTGGAATTGTTCGGTAGTAGGTTGAGGAGGTAACATCAGTCCTCCGAAAGCAGAACCTTTATGAGACGCGAGTTGCTCCAGGTCGATGATCTGCTCGCCCTGATTTTTTAATGCGCGAAGAATTTCACTTTTACCACTACCGGTACACCCGCTAATGATCGTTAACTGCATTGGTAATTTATAAGACTCCAATGCTTTGGCGCGATACGCTTTATAGCCTCCTGCAAGCTGATGGCTTTTAACGCGCGCCATACCTACAAACTGGCAGAAGTTGGAAGAGCGCATGCCACCGCGCCAGCAATGTACCAGAATTTCTTTCCCTATTTTTTCCGTTTCACTAACAATGTCGATAAGCCGGGGACCCACCAATCGAAAGCCGGTCTTGATTGCTTCCTGCTGTCCTTTCTGTTTATAGTCTGTGCCAACGGCTATGCGCTCGGTATTGTTTAATATAGGTATATTTAGTGCTGCCGGTATATGCCCTTGCTGATACTCTCCTTCGGAGCGCACGTCAACGATGGGAAGCTGTGCGCGGAGTTTCAGAAAATCATCAATGGAAAGCTGCATAGTATAATGAGGCTGTTAACCCGAATGCTAAAACTACGCAAGTGAACAGCCAATGACAATGCCGGCCCAATCAATTATCAGAAAAATTAACCGAGAAGGCAGTATTGATTCCAATGCGGAAACCATAGTCCATATACTTGCCATCGCGGAATGATGCTACTGCCTCGAGACGGAAGAAGCGAAGTATACCATCGATAGAATATCCGAGCTCGGTATAATTCTTCGAGGTAGGTGTGGCGAGGTAATTCACGAAAACATTCTCACTCACACCAGCCATGCGCACCAGCGGAAAGCTTGTGACCAGGAATCTGCGAAAGTGATAATGAACGTTACCGGCAAAGTATTGTTTGCGTGTGCTAAATGCGTAGTAGTCGAGTAAACGGAAACTGCCCACCGGATCGGCCGTAGCAAAAGGTGTCTGGTTACCAAGGAAATGTTTATAGTCCATGAACTCCATTTTGTTCGACTGCAGAAATGCTCCACCGCGCAACGCTACGTCTACATGCCCGCGAACACCAATATTGAATTCATGTTTTACGCCAAGTTCCACACGATCGTAATCAACATCGCTTCCCAATACATCCGGTATACCACGATGATACTCGGCCATGAACGTAGGCGATGAACTTCCGATTTCGTATTTCTTTCCATTGCGTATCTGGTATTTGAGCCAGGGCCGTGCCGTTACCTGTAACGAACCGATCAAAGCATTATGAATACCAAATCCGGTAAGAGGTAATTCTTCACTGTAGGGCATGTTGCTCGTATACCCTTCAACACTTTTTCGATCGATCAGTTTATCATTCGTAGTGTTAGACAGCATGTAACGTCTGTTTATGGAGAGTCCTCCATTTACCGTAACATACTGGCTAAGCTTTCTGCGGTAATTCAAATCGATATACCTCCGTTCGTATAGCTTCATCAGGTTCTTCTCTAGGAACAACGTGGTAAATGTATTGACAATAGGAAGTATAGGTTCATCTGCGTTAAACTGTTTTATATAGCGACCACCTTCCAGCTCTAACCTGTATTTCTGATTACGCAATTGGAACTTAAGGTTACCCGAAGCTACTTCGCGTGAGAATGCGTAACGGAAAGCCGGGGTAATGGTGAGGCGTGTTTTGTTAGTGTCCTGTAATATAGTTCCGAATGATACTTTATATACCAGGTTCCAGCCTTCTACAGTATTGAATCCGGGCATGGGGAAATGTATTTTGAAATTGGAATGCTTCGATACTTTATAGGTGTCACCAATCAACAGATCCCACGGTTGAAAGCCTTTGTGCTTGGAGGCTTTGAGCGTATCGCCTTCTTCGGCTCTGCGTGCAACGGTAGCCATGCTATCGGACTTCTGATAGCCCTTCACTTCTTCTGTGGTAAGCGGTACGGGACGAATGGAAGCCCAATAGGTAGAGTCTTTTTTATAGGCACCACTATCAATCTTAAAGGTGTTATCTGAAATTACTTCGGGTTCTTTCTGTCGCTTCAACTCCTGCTTCTCATACTCTTTCATCATTTTGTTGAGCTCCTTGCGGGTAATTTCTTTTCCGGATTCGAGTCGGTTTTGAAGTTGCTTGAGATTATCTGCATCTTTGTTTTTCTTTGCAGCCGTTGATGGTTTGTTCTGTTCTATTTTTTTTGCTTCTTCCTTCTGTACTTTCTCATCGATCACCTCCATCTTGTCGTTGTCAACATAAAGGGCAGGGTTTAGTTTGATTTTGTAGTCGCTAACAGTAGCCAGGTATTTAAATTCTGCTTCAAAGCCGAATGCTCTTCCCTCCACTCTGAATTGGTGCGATACCGGCATCCATGCTTTATCTTCTATCGGTGCATATATAGCTTTGATGTATACCTGTATACCCATTTTGCTGGTGTTAATGTCGAGACTGTGAATGCTCCACCAGCCTTCTACAATGTTAATCACACCCTCCACTACGTTGTCGCCCTTTAAGCGTGGTGTTACTTTTATCTTGCTTACTTCATAGTTGCGATCCTGGAATGTGCCCAGGTATTCAAATTTATAGTATGAAAATGCTTTCGGTGCCAAGGGTGAAATAGTGCCCTGTATTTCCGGTTCATAGAAACTTCCGAATATATACTGGTTAGGAGATGTATTGTTGTCTTTACCATCGCTGCGGATGGAGATAACTTTTTCTTCGAACTTGTTCGGCCGGGTATATTTTACCTCACTCACCGATTCGGATATATATACCCGGTTCTTTTCGATGCCTTCTTTTTGTAAAGCTCGCTTCGCAAGCCAGGGATAATCTTTAAGCTTGCCAGCGCCTTTGATATATACCCGTGCCGTATAGCTGTCCAGTTGTTGCCGGTGATAGTTCGCTTTGGCTATAGCCTTGCGCATAATGGTATAGGCCGGGTCTTCGTTGCCATCTTGCACCACTACAGTGGGTAATACCGTTGCCTGTGGTTTGAGTGTTACATTAACGGAGACAAAATCATTGTCTACATCGATAATGCGTACCTGTGTTTCGTACCCGAGATACTGGTATATAAGTTCGTAGTGGCCGGAGTCGAGTGCTATTTCATACGTACCGTTTTCATTGGCCGTAGTGCCCGATCCGTTTTGCTTTACAAAAATGGATGCAAACCCAAGAGGTTTGCCGGTTTCATCTACAATGGTGCCCCGTATGCCTTGTGCAAAAGTAAATACAGGAAGGAGTGTTAACACAATAAGAAAAGTAACACGCATCGTGTGTGTTGCAGCCAATGCCAACCGGGTATGAAATTGCATGTATAGATAAAAAGGGTTTAATCCTGGTAAAAGCCCTTCGCACGAATCATCTCCTCTACCACATCGGGAACAAGATAACGCACGGATTGTTTATTTCTGATGCAGTTCCGGATAAAAGTAGCTGAAATGTCCAGCAAGGGAGCCTCTACAAACGTAACGTTAGGATGCGTATGAAGTTCTGAAAGTTGCACATTGGGTCTGCGATAAACGTAAAGTCCGTAATCTTCCAGTATACGTTCATAGTTTTTCCAGCGGGTAAACGAAGCCAGGTTGTCTTCGCCCATAATGATTCTGAACTCCTTGTCGGGGAACTTTTCGTGCAGGTGCACCAGCGTGTGAATGGTATAGCTCGGTTTGGGGAGATTAAATTCTATATCGGATACTTCGAGCTTGTAATTATTGAAGATGGCCGCACGCACCATATCATACCGGTCGAACTCATGCAATAACCCTTTGCTGGGTTTAAGCGGATTTTGAGGCGACACTACAAACCAAACTTTTTTAAGATCGGTGGTCTCTGCCATAAGGTTGGCAATGATGAGGTGCCCCACGTGAATGGGATTGAACGAGCCGAAGAAGAGTCCGATTTTCATGGTTAACAATAAAAAAACTCTACAGTAAAGATGTAGAGTTTTATATATATCCTGAAACTTCTGAACCCGAATATAGGGCAGGTGTTATTTATTTTTGAAGTCGTTGTAGAGACTTTGTGCTTCCGCCAGCGACTTGTCGAGGTTCTCGTTAACCAATACTACATCGAAGTGATCCTGGAACGACATTTCAAAATTAGCTTTGAAGAGTCTACGCGAAAGACTTTCGGGAGATTCCGTACCACGGTCGTTCAACCGCTCTTTCAATACTTCGATGGATGGAACTTTAACAAATATAGCGAGGCCGTTATCGCCAAAATACTTTTTCAGATTTAGGCCGCCTTTGACATCCACATCAAAGATCACATTTTTTCCTTCGCTCCAGATGCGTTCGATCTCTGACTTGAGCGTGCCATAAAAATTACCGGCATATACTTCTTCCCACTCAATGAAGTCATCATTATCGATATGATGTTTGAATTCTTCCGGTGTCAGAAAGTAATAATCTTTACCATGCTGTTCGGTGCGTCCGCGTTTATCACGTGTGGATGCAGAGATTGAAAATCCAAGGTCAGGATTTGCAGCAAGCAGGTGTTTAACGATCGTTGTTTTTCCGGAGCCTGATGGCGCTGAAAAAATAATTGCTTTACCAGCCATCAACGCGCCAGATTATTAATCACTTTGGTTTTGATGTCATCCACTAATTCCTGTGGAGCATCCTGGCAGCATTTCGTTTTCAGGAGTTGGCGTATGGCTACTTCCAAATGATAATTCTTGTAGCAGGGCATGCACTCCTCCAAATGATTTTTCAGGAAATGATCTTTTTGTTCGGAAGTTGCTTCACCATCTAAAATGAGTTGAAGCATTTTGAGGCATTCGTTCTTCTCTGGACAATCTTGCTTCATCTTGCTCGGATCGGGGTTGCTCATGATCTATGCGGTTTTATAACCCATTTGTTTAGCGTACTCACTAAGTTTTTCTTTCAGCAGGTTGCGTGCCCGGTGAAGTCGGCTACGAACTGTTCCGATAGGTATATCCAGAATCTTCGCCATCTCTTCATATTTAAAACCTTCCAGGTCGCATAAAATTATCACTGTTCTGAAATCAACATCAAGAGCGTTGAGGGCATTTGATATCTCATCACCGATCATATCTTTAAGCGCCTCCACACGCAGATCGGGTGTTATTTGCCGGTCAACCTCCTCCGAATTGTAATAGCTCTCTACTTCCTGATAATCTACTTTCGAAGGCTCTTTGCTCTTCTTTCGATAATCATTAATAAAGCTGTTTTTTAAAATTCGAAACAGCCATGCTTTAGCATTAGTTCCTTTCTGAAAAGATTCAATAAAGCGATAGGCTTTCAGATAAGTATCCTGCAATAAGTCTTTGGCATCATCGGCATCCAGCGTGAGCCTGTAAGCAAAGTTATACATGGAGTTAATGTGGGGCATAAACTCTCCATGAAAGATAGTTTGCTTTTCAGCTTCTGTATAGTTTTGTTTTGGACTGTTCTCTTCTAATTCCATGCGGTCTTAAAAATAAGCAAAATTCACATTCCTTATATACGGCAAAGTTAAATGTGGAATTATCTCCCTAAAGAAAAGAATGAACAATATCTTTTCTGAGCCAATGTAAAAGGTAAATAAAAAAGCTGCCTTCGTAAAGAAAGACAGCTTTTCAATAAAAAAATTATTTTAACGGCTCGCCACTATTCCAAATGATTTAACCATATTGATGAACTCGATGCGGTATCCTTCCTTATCTGTGCTGCGGGCACCTTGGGCAAGTTGTACTACATCATCATAAGTATAATTCTTGCTATACTCGGATTCTCTCAGCAACATACCGAAGGCTGCCACCGATGCTGACCAGCGAAAGTTATCGGATGTTTTAGCAAGTGCTATGTTGTTATCTTTTAAAGGATGTACAATGAGTTTGCTAACGTCTTCATTCGGATTCTTATAGCGCAGCTTGATCGTCATCAATTCATCAGACTTTTTAGCTGCCGGATCGATCTTCGTAGTCTGGTATTTCAACTCATCAATCTTGAAGAACTCACTTTCAACACCTACCGGTATAATTTCATACAACGCAGTGACTGTATGTCCGGAACCCAGTTCGCCCGCATCTTTTTTATCGTTGTTGAAGTCTTCACTCTTCAGCATTCGGTTTTCATACCCGATGAGGCGATATGCTTTTACATGTGCAGGATTAAACTCGATCTGCAGTTTTACATCTTTAGCAATCGTAAAGAGTGTTCCGCCAAATTCATTTACCAATACTTTACGGGCTTCGGTAATGTTGTCTATATAGGCATAGTTACCATTGCCTTTATCGGCCAGTGTTTCCATTTTGGAATCTTTATAGTTACCCATGCCATAGCCTAATACGGTTAAGAAAATTCCTTCCTGGCGTTTCGCTTCGATCAAACGTTCCATGGAAGCGTTGCTCGATTCGCCAATGTTGAAGTCGCCATCAGTAGCGAGTATAACACGGTTGTTGCCATCTTTTTTGAAGTGCTCGCGTGCAGTTGCATAAGCTAAATTTATACCGGCACCACCTGCCGTTGATCCACCTGCCTCCAGACGATCAAGCGCCTCAATTATTTTCTTTTTCTCTGCACCTGATGTTGGTTCGAGGACGAGTCCTGCAGCACCGGCATATACTACTATCGCTACATGATCTTGCGGGCGAAGTTCTTCCACTAACATTTTGAAAGAAGACTTTAACAAGGGAAGTTTATTCGGTTCGTCCATAGAGCCTGATACATCAATGAGAAACACAAGGTTGGAAGCCGGTAATTTTTCGGTGGGAATCTTCTTTCCCTGTAAGCCTATATGTACCAGTTTATGTTTTGCATTCCACGGAGCAGATGAAATTTCCGTTACTACAGCAAAAGGATCGTCACGCTTCGGTTGTTCATAGTCGTAATCAAAATAGTTTACCATCTCTTCAATGCGCACGGCATCTTTCGGAGGACGATTGCCATTGTTAATGAACCTGCGGATGTTGCTATAGGATGCTGCATCAACATCGATAGAAAAAGTTGAAAGTGGATTACGTATAGCATCGTGAAATATATTCTCGTGTATAGCATCGTACTCTTCGGTGTTCCATTTTTCCTGCAGCTCAAGGTCAGCATATCCGATCTGGTCATAGGCAACAGATGGCGCGGCTATTGGTTCGGCTGCTGTTGAATAAGCAAAAGACTTTGCCTCTTGTTTGGTTGCATAATCCATAACAACAATTTCCTCCAGTTCTTTGGCATCATCTTCCAATGCAACGTTCAGGGTACCGGTCGTTCCGATCTTTACTTCTTTGGATTTTAATCCTATAAATGAAAACACCAGCGTGCCACCTTTGGCCGGTACTGTAATTTTATAGACACCGGCATGATCGGTTACGGCTGCCGTAGTAGTTCCTTTCAGTATAACCGTTACTCCGGGTAACGGACTTCCATCTTTGGCGTACGTTACTTTGCCGGTGATGACGCGCGACTCAGGTGATACAAATCCTGTACTGAATATTATCAGCGCAGCAACTATCCAGATATATTTTTTCATAACCCGTATATTTTGTTTTGCCTGTGAGATGCAGTCTGTAAAAAGATTCCATAAGCCAGTTGGAATTTTTTTTCTATTTTTCAAACGAACATGTCTTCTTTCAAAGTCCATAAGTCATTAACCGATGCCGACCTCCTGCTGGAATACAGGCGTTATGGTGAGCTTGCTGTGCTGGGAGAACTATACAACCGCTATATGTCGCTGGTATACGGAGTGTGCCTGAAGTACCTGAAAGACAGAGAAGAAAGTCGCGATGCTGTGATGCAGATATTTGAAAAGCTTGTGGTTACGCTGAAGGAACACGAGGTAGCGCACTTTAAAAGCTGGCTTTACGTTACGACCCGGAATCACTGCCTGATGCAGCTCCGGGCAGGCAAAGGAAAAAAATTCGAAGAAATATCGCCTTCCTTTATGGAAAACGACACCGTTTTTCATCTGGATGATGAGCCTGAAATGGAGACAAATCTTAGTAAATTGGAAAAGTGCATGGATACGCTGGTGGTTGAACAGAAACAGTGTGTGCAGTTGTTTTACTTACAGCAGAAGTGCTATAAAGAAATTGTACAGCTTACGGGCTATGACGATAACAAAGTGAAGAGCTATATACAGAATGGTAAACGCAATTTGAAGATCTGCATGGATCAACATGGCTGATTTGCAAAACGATATTGAACGATACCTGAAAGGTGAACTGACACCGGCCGAGATGCACGCCCTGGAGCGGAAGGCATTGAGCGACCCGTTCCTGGCAGAAGCATTGGAAGGTGCCGGAGGTATACCGAACGATGAACTGGAGGCTGATCTTCACGCGCTTCAGGCATCGCTTAGGGAACGTATACAATCACCGCGGGAAAAGGTTATACCGATGTGGGCATGGCCGATGCGTATGGCTGCGGGACTTGCACTACTGGCTGTATCGGGATTTGTTGTCTATAGTTTGTTGCAAAACAATTCTTCGAATGACCTGGCGGTGAATAAAGAAACCGTTGCTCCTGCTGAGAAGACAACCGAAGAGACGAAACCAGAACAAAATATACCTTCGGAGAATAAAGATATACCGGCGGAGCGACCGAAATCACTTGACCAATCAGCGGCAGGTAAAAGTGAGGAAAAGATACCTGAGAAAGTTACTCTCGGTATACAGGAATATACAGCGAAGTCTCCGGTGATAAAACCACAGCCCGTGGAGGAAGCTGTTATAACGGAACAAGTAGAGCAAATGGCATCGGTACCAGCTGACGAACAAGTATCCGACGAAGCAATAGCTGATAAATTTGATGACAAGGAAATTAGCAAAGCGTTGGAAGAGAGGGAACCGGTAGCTGCTACGTCTATACGAAAACGTGAGGCAAGTTTAGAATTGAAGAAAGAGGATGCCGGTTTCAGATACAGTTCATCACAAGCCGACACAACTGTGCAAGGTAATGCGATAAAGTTAGAGCCGGCTATGAACGGCTATATATCCGGCACGCGTATAATTCGAGGACAGGTACGATCTGCTGAGGAAGGTGTAGGATTACCCGGTGTAAACGTAATGGTAAAAGACAGTAATGTAGGAACCGTAACGGATATGCAGGGAAACTATGAATTGACTACAGAGAATACAAAAGATACCGATCTCGTTTTTTCTTTCATCGGTATGCAGAGTAAAGAGGTTGATGCAAATACTGATAAGGTTGATGTAGAACTGGAGCAGGATGTATCGCAGCTTAGTGAAGTGGTAGTGATGGGATATGGTGCAGAAAACATTACTGAAAAGGAGAGACCTACCATCGAATTTGCTACACCAGAGGGAGGAAGAATAGCCTATAAACAATACCTCGAAAAAAATATTAAATATCCGGAGCTTGCACTTCAGAATGAAATAGAAGGTAAGGTAACGATACAATTTACCGTAGAGCCTTCCGGTAAACTTACCGACTTTAAAGTGCTGAAAGGTATAGGGTATGGATGTGATGAAGAAGTAATACGCCTCATTAAGGCTGGTCCGAAGTGGACAGCGACAAAACGCGATGATGAAGTGGTAAAAGACAAAGTGAAGGTGAGGCTGAGGTTCAGGCTGCCGAAGAAGAAATAGTTCTTCCCAGATATATATCTTAAACTAATAGGCCCGCTGGTGCGGGCTTATTAGTTTTTTATAGTGTTGCTGTTGTTGTTAGGATTTAAGTTCTATGCTGCCGTCAAATTCATGGCAGGCTTCTGCGCAGCGTTCGCAGACTTCTGCACAATGTTGGCAATGTTCATGGCTATGTTTACGGCATTCTTCAGCGCACATGCGACAGGCTTCTTCACATACGCGCAAAAAGCTCGGCAGTATTTCAGAGTCGCGTTCCATAAAGCGGGCCGTCTGCACGCAGATCTCGGCACACTCACGACTCAGTTCTATGCAGCGGGTCATAATGTTTACTTCACGTTCCTGCAACGATGCTGTAGCACAGGTTTCACAGGCAATAACACACTCCAGCAGTTCACGAACCATGGGGTTGTTGGATTCTGGTGAGTGTGGACGATAACTCATTTTCTTGTTGTCTTTCATGGTGAATGTATTTTTAATGGGTAATGTTTTTTGTCTGGGACAGTCGAGAGTGAGTAAAAAACTATTCCATAAAAATGATTTTATAGACTGGCATGGAATTTTGTAACGATGCAGGAAAGAAAGATTTGTCAATATGGAAAAGATAAAAAACGGAGATTCTATTGTGTATAGAAACAGAGAGGGGATCGTATACGGTCGCCCGCGTGAAATCAAATCAAGAGGTCTTATTTATACCATCCGTATAGGCGATGAGTATATAAAAGCACTGCCCAGCGAATTGTCGCTGGCAACAAAGCATGGGTAAAGAATATAAAGTCTTCAGTATACCCTGAGGCAGGTGCTTCGCTAAAATGTCAACGGAAATTATAGGAATTGCTGCCGGTATTTGCACAGCTATATCGTTGTTGCCGCAGCTGATAAAAATTATCCGGGAGAAAGAAGCCCGGAATATATCCTTGTTCTACCTGGTAATTCTGCTGGCCGGGCTTTCGCTCTGGATCTGGTACGGCATTCTTCGCGAAGATTTACCGATTATTGCCACTAACATTACTTCCATTGTACTGAATATTGCCATTATCATTCTGGGCATCCGGTATAAACGCAGGGAGCGTTAACTACATCCGAAGATAGTTGTGTGAAGAGAACAGATCAATCGGAGTGATAACCTGTTCTCTTCATGAACAACTATACCAGCGATGCGCTGAGGCTGATGTCTGTATTCAACAGTTTGGAAATAGGACAGTTCTCCTTGGCATCTTTAGCACTTGCATCGAATTTCTCCTGGGATATACCCGGAACTTTCGCCTTGAGTGTAAGTTCAGACTTTGTGATCACGCCATTGTCGAATGTAATGGTGCAGTCGGTAGAAAGTTCGTCAGCAGTAAACCCTGCCTCTTGCAATACGAAGCTGAGTTTCATGGTAAAACATCCGGCATGTGCGGCTGCGATCAGTTCTTCGGGGTTAGTACCAACGCCTTCGGCAAAGCGGGAGTTGAACGAGTATTGTGTTTTGTTTAACACAGTGCTTTGGGTGGAGAGGTGGCCATTGCCATCTTTACCGGAGCCATTCCAAACGGCAGTTGCTTTTCTTTTCATGAGCATTTATAATTTTAAAGTAAAACGAATATAAAGTCGGTGTAACACGCTGCGATATCCCACTGATTAAATTTAGAAATGAAATCGAACTATACCACACGTTATTTTTATACCGGTATAAAGTTTCTTGTTAAGAAAAAAATTTTTGTGATGGTATAGCATGGCGTGACCTCGTGCTTCCGTTCACTTCTAAACCTGTAGGATCATAAAACAAGGTACGATGCGAAACGTCAGGTTTGATTTTATACCTATGATATATACAACAGATGCCTTCATAAATATATGCGGCTCACATTGGTATGCGAAAATCAATTTGGCTATCTTTCATCGTATAGAGTAGCTGTAAAAAATAAACTTTTGCGAAAAGCGTTTACACGGAATGAAATTTCACAAGATGCAGCTCTTCCAAAAATACTCTGTTTCATTTGGCTGTAATACCACCTTTTGTTCTGAAACGAGAAGGCGAGTGTTGAATTTATCTATCTTTGCAACCGTTTTCGAGTGGTTTTTTAAAACATTCGGGTTTAAACATTCATCAACTGATTTCTAAATTTTAATCTATGGCATACATTGAACCGGCCCCGCTTAAGGATAAAGAGAATCCCTTCGAGGCTATGATGTCGCGCTTTAAAGTGGCTTCTGAAATTCTCGGACTGGAAGAAGAGATCTATAACGTTTTGAAGAATCCAGCCCGACAAGTGATCGTATCACTGCCGGTAACTATGGATGATGGAAGCATCCGTGTATTTGAAGGCTACCGTGTTATACACTCCACTATACTTGGTCCTTCGAAAGGAGGAATTCGTTTCGACCCGCATGTAAACCTCGATGAAGTAAAAGCACTTGCTGCATGGATGACCTGGAAGTGTGCTGTAGTAGATATACCTTATGGCGGTGCTAAAGGCGGTGTAACATGTAACCCGCGTGAAATGTCTGCCGGAGAAATTGAACGATTGATGCGCGCCTATACACAAGCAATGGCGGACGTGTTCGGCCCCGACCGCGATATACCGGCACCGGATATGGGAACAGGACCTCGCGAGATGGCGTGGCTCATGGACCAGTTCTCACGTAACCAGGGAATGACTACCCATGCCGTTGTAACCGGTAAACCACTTGTGATGGGTGGCTCTCTTGGAAGAACCGAAGCAACCGGACGTGGTGTGATGGTATCTGCGATGGCTGCCATGGAAAAACTAAAGATCAATCCGTACAAAGCAACCTGTGCTGTGCAAGGCTTTGGTAACGTGGGCTCATGGGCAGCACGACTGCTGCACGAACGCGGTTTGATTGTACAGGCTGTTAGTGATCTTTCGGGTGCATACTATAATGAAAAAGGTATGGACATCGAGAAGGCTGTAAAGTATAGAGATGCCAACAAAGGATCGCTGGAAGGTTTTGATGGCGCAGAAAAAATAAGCAACGAAGCGTTGCTTACCCTGCCGGTTGATCTGCTGGTACCTGCAGCAACAGAAGATGTGATCACCAGTTCAAATGCAACCAACATAAAAGCAAAACTCATTGTTGAAGGTGCTAATGGGCCTACATCATCCCGAGCTGATAGTATCATCAATGAAAAAGGAATTGTTGTAGTGCCGGATATCCTGGCGAATGCCGGCGGTGTTACCGTGTCTTATTTTGAGTGGGTACAAAACCGCCTGGGCTATAAATGGACAGCCGATCGTGTAAACCGCAGAAGTGACCGGATCATGAAAGATGCTTTCAATAATGTGTATAAAACAGCTCAGGAGTATAAAGTGCCAATGCGTATTGCCGCCTATATGGTAGCGATCGATAAGGTTTCGAAGACATACAAGTTCCGCGGAGGATATTAACAGGCTTACGCGAAAGATTCAGAAATACCGAAGCTGTAATTTCTCGCTTTCGTGAATCGCCATCCCGGAAAATCAGACTAAATTTGCACAGCAAGTCTCATCCACTTGCTGTGCTTTTTTTATTTTAACAGAAACTATACGTATTAAACTATAACGATCATGACCATTCACCGCGAGGGCCGCATATTACTGTTCGTATTACTTCTCATTCTTTTTGCATTGAACTGGGCAGTGTTCTATTTCTTTCCTGCCAGTGCATTGGTGCAAAACAGTGTTATCCTCTCCAGTGTTATCTTCTACCTGTTGATCCTTCAGTTTTTCAGAAATCCGATCTTCGCGATAACAAAGAACGAAAAACAAATCCTTGCACCGGCCGATGGAAAGGTGGTAGTGATTGAGGAAACAGAAGAGACCGAGTATCTGAAAGGAAGAAGAAAGCAGATCTCCATTTTCATGTCACCCGTAAACGTACACGTTAACCGTATGCCGATTGGTGGTATCATCAGCTTTTATCGTTACCATGCCGGTAAATATCTGGTAGCGTGGCACCCCAAGTCAAGCACGGAGAATGAACGAACAACGGTTGTTGTTAAGACGAAGAGCGGAGTTGAAATCCTCTTCCGCCAGATCGCTGGGGCGCTTGCACGCCGGATAAAATGCTATGTACAAGAAGGACAAGCGTTGGAACAAGGTGAGGAATTCGGCTTCATCAAGTTCGGTTCACGTGTAGATATATTTCTACCACTCGATACAAAAGTTACCTGCAAGATCGGTGATATCACCAAAGGCGGCAGAACAGTTATTGCTGAATTAAATTAATCATTCTTAAAAAGTTACATGCTGTTGTATAGCGTCCGAATAGGGTGCTATACATTTAGCTGTTTTTAAACAGGAGCTCCCTGCCGTGCCCGCTGTTTTTACTTTAAATAAGGTACATAAAATATAGTTTAACGCTATAAAATACGCAGCCGCTAACACTCGTTACTATTGTAATAATACGTACTTTTAAAAAACGTAATTTTTTTTTCACCACCACCTGAACTAATACCTGTAAATTTTTCCCTGTTTTTTCATGAAGTCAACCACGTCAATCAAGTTTTCATCTTCTCGTAATGATTTCTTTGCTACACTGAATCAACGCGTAAACGAGTACTTCAAAAGCAACAATATATCACGCTATGCAAATTCAGAAATGAAGGTTAAGACAACCTTTATGTTCGTGATATACCTTGTTCCCTACATCCTGATGATAACCGGTGTTGTTACTAACGTATGGCTTATGTTGCTGCTTTGCCTGATTATGGGCTGTGGTGTTGCCGGTATCGGATTGTCGGTTATGCATGATGCCAACCACGGAGCGTACTCCAATAAGAAATGGGTTAATCAATTGTTAGGGTATTCGTTAAACGTAGTGGGCGGTAATGCTTTTAACTGGAAAGTGCAGCACAACGTGTTACACCATACCTATACGAATGTTCATGACGTAGATGAAGATATCAGCCCCCGTGGTATATTAAGAATGACTCCGCACAGCGACTGGAAAGGTATACATAAGTTTCAGCATATATATGCATGGCTGGTATACGGCCTGATGACATTTGTGTGGGTATTTGTAAAGGACTTTGTTCGTATTGTGCGCTATCAAAAAGATGGTCTTGTAAAAAATCAGAAGGCAGACATCCGCACGGAATGGACTATATTAATCGCTACCAAAGTTATTTACCTGTTCTATATATTGGTTATACCCATGTTTATATTCCCGATCGGTGTAACTGGCTGGCAATGGTTTATCGGCTTCTTTGCCATGCATTATGTAGCAGGTTTTATACTGGCTGTAATTTTTCAGCCGGCTCACGTAAATGAAGAAGCTGAGTATCCGCTGCCTAACGAAGAAGGTAGATTGGAGAACAACTGGGCTATACACCAGTTATATACCACGACAAACTTTGCACAAGGCAATAAAATTCTTTCCTGGTATGTAGGTGGATTGAATTACCAGGTAGAACACCACCTGTTCCCGAATATATGCCATGTGCATTATCGCAGCATTTCCAAAATAGTAAAGCAGACTGCAGAAGAATTTGGACTACCATATAAGGCAGAGCCGACATTCATAGGTGCATTAGCCAGTCATGGAAGACTATTGCGAGAGCTGGGAAGAAAACCTCAGCCTGTAACAGAACTAGCTCCGGCACTATAAAAACCGGAGCCCTACTTTTGCTCCCCACCACCATTTACTGTTTATATCGTTGCTGCTGGTGTGCTCTGAAAAGTAATGCGGTTTGTAGTTGGTAAATATATCGGGGTAATTCTGATACGTTGTGTCTGTGATGTAGACGTTCAGCGTAACACCTGCCGTAACAGACATCTTGCGTGCAAATTGGTAATCAACACCAAGATATAGCTTGTTAATCATGTGTACAGCATCGGTCCAACTTCCTTTTACCACCTGATTAGCCGTAAGGTCTACATTGAGATATAGTGTGTTGGAAAGTCGCGGAGCAGTTCCCAATCCATAGCCAAACGTCCATATAGTTTCAGAATCGTTAAATGTTTCGGGCTTGGCACCTGCGGTAAATATGTTATAGAATTTTCGTACGCCTGTACGGAAAGCTACGTTGGTATAGAAGATCTCGTCAGCAGAAATTTCAATTTTATGATAGCCGCCTCTGCTGGCAAAGGTTAAGAAACCAATCGGTACACCTTTTATACTATCGGATATATTCAGAAATCCGAGTTGAAGTCCGTTTACTTTAGTGGCATAGTTAACAACACCCACTTGCGTTCCCGTTACTTTTCCTCCCGCTAAATTCAGCAGTCCAGAAACCTGGGCACCTTGCACATCGTGCGCAGCAAAATTTACCAGACCGCCAACCTGTGCTCCATTGTTCATAGAGCCTGCAGTAAAATTAAGTAAGCCTGCTACCTGTGTGGTGCTCGCATCATGCGTTGAGAAATTAAAAAGTCCGGCTACGCTCGGACCTTCCTGTTTTCCCATCGTGGCATTACCCAAGCCACCGACTCGTGCGCCCTTCGAATCTCGCAAACCAAAATTCAGTAACCCCGCCAATGCTACGGTGTTGGTAGTATCAACATTGAAGTTGAGAAGACCTGCAATTTGTACACCCTTAGTCTTTCCTAAGTTACCATTCACGAGACCGGCAATCTGCACACCGTTTGTTTCACCAGTCACACCGTTGGCAAGGCCTGCAATTTGTACACCGCGTACATCGCCACCTACTGCGTTAAAGTATCCGCCAATCTCAAGTTTTTCAACTCCCTTCGAGTAACCTCCAAACAGGTTTAGCGAGTAATCATTTATAATGTTTCCGCTCAGCTTATGATTGGTGCCAATAAAGGGAACCACTGAAAACTGAAAATGACGATGCAGAGTATCGTCAATGTTTATCATGTTTATAGCTTGTACCGTAGCGTTCTTCGTTAGGAGCCAGAATCGTTTCAGTTTCTTCCCGACACTATCGGCCAGCACGTTGAACTTCTCTTTATCAATTTTTATAGGCACGTTTAGCAGTCCTTTACCCTCGCCTGTTGTTACTACCGTATCGGCATAGTTTAATTTTTTTACAACGAGACTTACTTCTTCATTCGATGGCCTGGGTATTTCGATCTGGAAAAATCCGTAAGCATCGGTAACAGCTGACGATAGTGAGACAGGATCATATATACTTACGTTTTTTAAACGTTCGCCTGTTGCTTCATCAATAATATACCCGCTTACTTTCCTGGTATCCTTGGAGCTATTCTCCGATTTTGTCAGGATAATATGCTTTCTCCGCTCTTTATACTGAATGTTTCCTTTGAAGATATAGTCTAATACTTCGCGAACCGTTTTGTTGGAAGCTTCATAGGAAATAAGGCGGTTGGCATCCAGTATATTTGAGTTATAGGAGAATGTGAAACCTGCCAGTTCACCAATCTTTTTTAACGCAGTGGCCAATGTCTCCTGCTGGAAGTTCACGCTGATAACACGTTCCAACAAGGGAGTCTTCGGATCTTCAACTGCCTTCGCAGAAGTAAATTGCCAGAGTGTAAGAAAGGCGATCAGTAAAAATGTTCTATTGGTTTTCACAACCCTGACCCTCCAAAACAATTTCTTTTCCTGTTTCTGTTACGGTAAGATTTAAGGTCTCGGCAATTACCTGCGCGATCTCGTGTATATCTTCATTGTTGAATGATACCGTGAGGTGGCAGCTCTGCAGGTTTTTAGAGATAACAATTTTTCTGTCGTAAACACCATTCAATGCTTCTACTACAGAAGCAAGGTCAGCATTGCTAAAGCTGAAGAATTTTGTTTTATAAGACAGTGCATTGTTCTCCGGTTGTTCAATAGAGAATTTCCTGGTGTTCTTGTCGTAAACTCCTTTGCCACCGGCCTTCAGATGTATACCGGAATCATTCTCGGTATAGAATTGCACTTCACCTTCTACTACTACCACCTCTACGGTGTTAGACTCCGGGTAGGCTGTTACATTGAAAGATGTACCTATATCCTGAATGAAAACACCTTCGGCGTCTACCAAAAACTTTTTATCATCCTGGTGATTGATGTTGAAGTATGCCTCGCCTTTCAGTTTTACAACATGGCTTTTCTTCTTCTTGTCGTATGAGTAGGTAAGGTTGGTTTTCTTATTCAGAAAAACACCGCTGCCATCCGGAAGGGTATCGCCTTTTGTTTGCTTGTCGGAAATTACCTGTATCGGTTTTGTCTGTGATGTACTTATACCCCGGTATACAAAGAACCCTATACCAAGTATAATAACTATACTCGCAGCAACGCGCAGGTATAAAAAGCGCTTCGGTGTATGCAGCGGAATCTCGCGAGCTTCTTTCGGTGTATGAAGTTTGGAACGAAGTTTACTCCAGGCAGCATCGGTATCAAACTCCTGCCACTCTTTTATAGCGGAAGCTTTTACGAAAATTGTTCTGAACTGATCTATATACTTCCGATTGGCATCGTTTTGCAACTGCCATGACTCTATAAAGGCGTTCTCTTCCGGAGAGGCTTCTCCGGCCAGGTACTTACCGATCAGTTCGTCAATATCGTTCGTGTTGTATTGCAAGGTCGTTAATTAAGAAATCCGTTCATCAGTACAATCAATAATGGAAGATAATCCTTCAGCTGCTCACGCATAATCTTCAGAGCTTTTCCCATTTGGTTCTCCACCGTTTTTACAGAAAGATCAAGTTGTTCTGCGATCTCTGAATATTTCAATTCTTCGAAGCGGCTCAGCTTGAAGATCAGGCGGCATTGCTGCGGCAGTTTCTCCATGGCTTCATATATTCTCGTTTCCAGCTCAGAAGCCATCACCGTACGCGTAACAGATTCAACGCTCTTTTCTGCTACCGCCAATTCTACAGCCGCATGTTGTTGTTTGATCTTTTCGTGTTTTAACACATTGAGACAAGCATTACGCACCATAGCATAGAGATAAGGCTTTACTGCCGTGCGTATCTCCAGGTTCTCACGCTTCTCCCACACCGAAAGAAAAGTTGATTGTACAATCTCTTCAGCCTCGTCACGATTCTGCACGAAGGTGTACGCGTAATTGCAAAGTGGTTGATAGTAGGTTCTGAATAACATTTCAAAAGCAGTTATATCGCCCGTTTTGAGCAACGCTGGTGTTACTTGCTGTTCCGTAAATTCCACTGCTTTTGCGAATTCGTTTAACAGCGAAATTTACGTTTTTAAGGCTTTGAGGTTATGACAATCAGGAAAAGATTTACCCCTATGCTGATAAAAAAATTTCAGAGCGATTCTCCGATCCAGAAAATAATATCTGATTTAATGGTGATCAGGCCATCTGTTGATGCTGTAACAAGTTCATCTTCAGAGGTTAGTCCGGTGAAGGTAAATTTTTGAGAGGGGTCGTTCGGATGAATTATCAACGATGTACCAGCCGGTACCCATTTTTCGAAAGGATGCGCATGAAGCGACCATTTACGGTCGTGATCCATCAACACAATTTGTATCTGCGGAAAATTTTTAGTGAGGTGCAATGTGTCTTTAACAGAACTTGTCATGATGTTGACGGCTGTATTTTTCGAAGCAATTAAAAAATGAAGTCCGTTCTCCAGCGGATCTTCACCGGGTTGATACGAAAGTATTTTTACCGGGGCCTGTTCCATCAATTTGTCTTGCAAAGTATGGATGGCAGTTGCTTTACCCAGTACAACATCAATCTTGATTCCCCAATGCAAAACTTCATCGAGAGCTGCATCGCATACTACTACCAAAGGCGCCCACTCCAGCAACGGCTCTGCAAGTTCAAACGACAATGCTTCGGCAATCAGCAAGGCGGGTTCCTGACCTTCTTTTACAAAATGATGCGATGACATCTACGAATAATTTAATTCGATCTAAAAATAACAGATAACGATTAACCATACTGGCAACGATTTGCAGATAACGGTTAAATTGCGACATTAATTATTTCAATATGCTATCAGCAACGCAATGTTATAAAATATTCGATCAAAGCATTCAGGATTATCACGTGCACGACCATGTCGATACGCCTGTAAAAAATCCATATCCGGCTGGTAGCTTTGAATTTTTATTATACACTAAGAACTGGATCGATACGGTGCAATGGCATCTGGAAGATATAATTCGCCTTCCGGATATTAATCCGACAGAAGGTATACAGATCAAACGCAGAATTGATAAATCGAATCAGGATCGCACCGATATGGTAGAGAAAGTAGATGACTATTTTCTTGAGCAGTTTAAAAATGTAGTGCCTAAGGCCGGTGCGCGCATTAACTCGGAAACACCTGCGTGGCTGCTGGATCGTATGAGCATTCTGCTGCTGAAGATATACCACATGAAGGAGCAGACTGAACGCAAGGATGCCAGTGCTGAACACATTGCTAAAACGCAGGCGAAGCTTGCTGTGTTGATGGAACAGAAAACCGATATGCAGCTTGCGTTTGATGAACTGATGGAAGACATTGGCAATGGGAACAGAAGATTTAAGGTATACCGCCAGATGAAGATGTATAATGATGCATCGCTCAATCCGATGTTATACGGTCAGAAAAAATAGAGGAAGGTTTGAAGAAGAAGATACTCATACTTCGGTTTTCTGCTATGGGCGATGTAGCCTTGCTCGTGCCGGTGGTGCGATCGCTTACGGCTGCTTATCCGGATGTAGAAGTTACCATAGTAACAAGACCAAAATTCGGTCCGATGTTTTTTGACATGGAACGTGTTTCGGTTTTTCCTGCGGATGTAGACTATACGTACACCGGTATATTAGGCATGCGCGATCTGTTTCGCAAGCTGATGCGCAAGGGCCCGTATGATGTGGTGATGGATATGCACGATCACATCCGCACTAAAATTTTGCGGGCACTGTTTAAACTTTTCGGTTCTAAAGTAGTTGTGTTTGAAAAAGGCAGAACCGAGAAAAAAGCATTTAGTCGCAAGGAAAATAAAATAGCAACGCCACTGCCGCATACAGTAGAGCGCTATAGGCTTGCTCTTGAAAAAGCAGGCTTTCCGTTCAAAATACAACCCCCCCCCTACCTGTCGCTGGGTGAGCCTATACAAAATGCATCCGGGTGGTTTGGCTATAAAAAGTCAATGGACTTAACCAAGTGGATTGGTATTGCTCCATTCGCTATGCATAAGTCCAAAATATGGCCCCTTGAAAATTACCCTGCACTGATCGAGTCTATCTTGCAAAAAACGCCTGCAAAATTCTTTCTGTTTGGCGGAGGCGAGAAGGAGATAAAATACTTTGAATCATTGAAAGAAAAATTTCCGGAGCATTGTGAAGTGATTGCCGGTAAACTAAAACTGCGCCAGGAGATTGCCCTTATGCAACACTTGGACCTGATGTTGTGTGTGGACTCGTCTAACATGCACCTCGCTGCTTTATCGGGTATACCGTTGCTTTCTATTTGGGGAGGCACACATCCGGATGTAGGCTTTGGTCCCTATAATTATTCATACGATACCAATATCATTCAGATAAGTCGTGAAGAACTCAGTTGCAGACCTTGCTCAGTATACGGAAGAGAAAAATGTTTTCGGGGAGATTTTGCCTGCCTGAATCGTATCACTCCGGAAATGGTTTCAGACAGAGTAATGCAGCGATTTCAATAGTATATATCTGCTGTAGTTTCAGCTAAAAAAAGACAGCCCTATATTTCATGAAAACTATTAACACGATCATTTTTGACCTGGGTGGCGTATTGATTGACTGGAACCCACGCTACCTCTATCGGAAAATTTTTAAAACCGAAGAGGAAGTAACGTGGTTCCTGGAGAATATATGTACCAGTGAATGGAACGATGCGCAGGATGCCGGCCGTTCGTTTGAAGAGGCAACGCTGGAGTTGATTGCCAAACATCCGGAGTGGGAATTGCCGATCCGCGCGTGGTACGAACGCTGGCAGGAAACTATACCGGGGCCGCTGCATGAAACGGTGGAGATACTTCAGTACTTCAAGCGTAGCGCATCGCACAGGCTATACGCACTTACCAATTGGTCGGCGCAAACTTTCCCGTGGGCACTTGATAATTTTGAATTTCTTCACTGGTTTGAAGGCATTGTTGTATCAGGCGTAGAGAAAACACGAAAGCCTTTCCCGGAATTCTATAACATTTTGTTTGACCGTTATAGTATTGACCCCGCTTCAGCACTTTTTATTGACGATAACATTAAAAATATAGAAGGTGCAAAAGCGGTGGGACTGACTACGATTCATTTTCAAACACCTGCACAGGTAAAGCAGGAACTACAGCGGTTGCAGTTATTACCTGAAAAACTATAGCTGAATTTTAACCACAGGCTTTACGTTACCTTTGCTATATGCAACCGGCAAAATATACTCATCTTATTAAGCAGGTAGCGGCCGAGCTGGGCTTCAGCTTTTGTGGAATTTCCAAAGCAGAATTTCTGAAAGAGGAAGCGCCTCAACTGGAAGCATGGCTAAAGCGTGGCTACCAGGGAAAGATGAGTTACCTCGAAAATCATTTTGACAAGAGGCTTGACCCTACGTTGCTCGTGCAGGGTGCTAAATCGGTAGTGAGTCTTATTTATAATTACTTTCCTGAAAAAGATCTTGCTGTTGAGGGAAATCTCAAAGTTGCCAAGTATGCGTATGGTGAAGATTATCACTTTGTAGTAAAAGATAAACTCAAAATTTTTCTCGAGCGACTTCAGGCCGAAGCCGGAGAAATAAACGGGCGTGCCTTTGTAGACTCCGCCCCGGTTATGGAAAGAGCATGGGCTAAACGCAGTGGTTTGGGTTGGATCGGTAAAAATAGTTTGCTGCTCAATAAACAGATGGGCAGTTTTTTCTTTCTGGCAGAGCTCATCATTGACCTGAAGCTGGAGTATGACGACCCTGTAAAAGATTACTGCGGCACGTGTACAGCCTGCATGGATGCATGTCCTACCGATGCTATAGCACAGCCTTACGTGGTAGATGGGAGCAGATGTATATCGTACTTCACGATTGAATTGAAAGAAGAAATACCCGCTGATGTGAAGGGTAAATTTGAGAACTGGGTTTTCGGTTGTGATATATGCCAGGATGTTTGTCCGTGGAACAGCTTTTCAAAACCACATCGTGAATCACGATTTGAAGCACACACCGATCTTGAAAAAATGTCGACTCAGGATTGGAAAGAAATAACGGATGAAGTTTTTCAAAAGCTCTTCCGTCATTCAGCTGTAAAGCGCACCAAGCTCGAAGGACTGAAAAGAAATATCCGCTTTATCACAGGGGAATAATTTAGTATAGCCCACTCGTTGTAGCCCAACTTTTACTATAAGACAGATGTATTTTTTCTGCGCGTATCCGCGTGCTCTGCGGGAAAATTTCCAAAAAATAACCCCCGACATTTTTATTATCGGGGGTCAGAGGTTTTTGGTTAATGAGTTTTCAATTTAAGCAACCACAAAGCAACGATTCAGAATTGCTTCGTGTTCTGTCCCAAACCTGGTATAGCACCAACGCTTGAGTTCATTTACTTCATCTGCTATCAATAGTTTGATAGCTTTTCGCAGCTCTTTCTCGAACAGAAGAGCATCGAAACTTACTTTTGTCAGAACAGTTTTTGCGTAATGCAGCATGGCAAAATTTGATAGTTAAAAAAATAGGTTTTCCTAACAAGTGTTAAGGTAGAAAATTAATTTCAAAATCCAAAAGAACAACCGTGTTCTTTTACTAAAGCTACCCAAAAGCGCGGTAAATTAAAGCCGTCACAGCTAAAAAAATACACTTTTTGCCGATTAACGGACCCTATTTAGATGCCATTGGGCTATTCAGTATGTTTGTAACGATTAATCAGGATAATGTTTTTGTATGCGTATAGTTTTCTCGATAAAGTCAGTAATAGCCCTTTTAACAGGTATTCTTTTCACGGCAACAAGCTATGCTCAGTCTGCACAGATCACACTCGGTCCCGATGAAATAGGAGAGAACCAGGCATGGACTATAACGATCACCATACAGAATGATCGGTTGAAGAACTATGATAATTTTCCGGATATAAACGGATTCAGAAAACGCGGAACATCTACCCAGTCGAGTACCAATATTATCAACGGGCAGATCTCTTCGTCACAAAGTGTTATCATGACATACCTGCCCACGCGACAGGGTGTTATTACGGTGCCTTCGTTCACATTGAAAGTAAATGATAAGCCGATTAATGTACCCGGAAAAAAAGTAAAGGTAGGTCCCGCAGTACAGCAGCAACGCGATCCGCTTCGTGATTTCTTCGATCGCCCCGATGATTTTTTCGGACGTAATGAAACTGAATTTGTCGATATAAAGGAAGATGCCTTTCTCGCCCTAACCACCAGTAAAGATGAAGTATATGTAGGAGAAGGATTCAACGCAACTATATCTTTCTTTGTAGCTGCCGATAACCGCGCTCCATTACAATTCTATGAACTCGGTAAACAGATTACGGAGATACTCAAGAAAGTAAAACCTTCAAATTGCTGGGAAGAAAATTTTAACATCGAAAATATAGAAGGAGAGAGTGTAACAATTGGCGGTAAAGATTATACGCAGTATAAAATATACCAGGCTACGCTATATCCGCTCAACACAGAGCCGGTAGTATTTCCCGCTTTCGATATGCAGATGATCAAATATAAAGTCGCGAAAAATCCTTCGTTCTTCGGACAGAATCGTAAAGAAGATTTCAAAACTTTTCGCAGCAAGCCCAAGCGGGTAAGTGTAAAGCCGCTGCCGCCTCATCCGTTAAAAGATGTTGTTGCTGTTGGTGATTATCATCTGAACGAGCGCATGCGAAATGTGGATATTGAAACCGGCAATAGCGCATCGTATGAGTTCAATATATATGGCGAAGGAAATATATCAGCCGTAGAAAAACCGATTGTAAAGCGCGATGGAAATTTTGAGTTCTACGAACCCAACGTGCAGCAGAATATTAACCGGCAGAATAACCGCGTAACGGGTACAAAATCATTCAACTACTTTATGATACCGAAGGAGCCCGGGCAGTATAAATTAGGCGATTACTTTCAGTGGGTATTCTTCAATCCTGCCAAGTCAAAATACGATACGTTAAAATCGAAGCTTACCGTATATGTAACGGGTGAGAGTAAAAAGAATGAAGCGATTCAATCCAATGACCTCGGCAGTTTTTACGATAAGCTCGACAATGCCGATAACAAGCTGCGCCCTGTAGCCAATACGCACTGGCAGCAATGGGTGTTTAACGGGTTCATCGTGTTAATGGTGGGTGCCGCTGTCTTCCTGATTTTTAAGAAGCAATAGCCGACAAAAAGGAACCTGCCTGTAAATTAATTTCACATCTTCTTCTATCTTCGACCCCGCATGAGCAATTCGTACGGAACCCTATTTAAGATTTCAACTTTCGGAGAGTCACACGGCCCCGCTATCGGTGTTATTATCGATGGATGTCCGGCCGGTTTACAAATCGATGAAAGTTATATTCAATCCGAACTCGACCGCAGAAAACCAGGTCAGTCCAAAATAACGACACAGCGTAAAGAAGACGATACGTTTAAAATACTCAGTGGTGTGTTCGAAGGTAAATCGACCGGCACACCCATTGCCATTGTTATCGAGAACCAGGATCAGCGCAGCAAAGACTATAGTCATATAGCGGAAACGTTTCGGCCCTCGCACGCAGACTATACCTACGAGAGTAAATACGGTATACGCGACTATCGTGGAGGTGGAAGAAGCTCAGCGCGCGAAACGGCAGCACGTGTTGCCGCAGGTGCTATAGCGAAATTGTTGCTGAAGCAACATGGTATAGATATCAATGCCTATGTATCTGAAGTTGGCGATATAAAAACTCCGCACTATACCGAGCTCGATCTTAGCAAAACCGAAGAGAACATTGTTCGTTGTCCGGATGCCGTTACTGCTGAAAAGATGATTGCTCTCATTGACCAGGTACGTCTGGATCGCGATACAATCGGGGGCATTGTTACCTGCGTAATTAAAAATACTCCGGTAGGATTAGGAGAGCCTGTATTTGATAAACTCCATGCCGAAATCGGCAAGGCTATGTTGAGCATCAACGCTGTAAAAGGTTTTGAATACGGAAGTGGTTTTGAAGGAACACGACTTCGTGGTTCACAGCACAATGATGAATTCTATAACGAAGGCGGAAAAATAAAAACCCGAACAAATTTCTCCGGAGGTATACAAGGCGGCATTTCCAATGGCGAGGATATTTACTTTAACGTAGCCTTCAAACCGGTTGCTACCATTATGCAAGATCAGCCCAGCGTTGACAAGCATGGTAACGAAACTACGGTGAGTGGAAAAGGCAGACACGATCCTTGTGTTGTTCCGCGTGCTGTGCCGATTGTAGAGGCGATGGCAGCCCTCGTGCTTGCAGATTTTCTGTTACGCGCCAAAACATCCAGACTTTAAGATCCAATAAAGTCATTTGTCACAACGTTCTGTCTTGTTATTCTTTGCATCACGCATAAGGTCTTTGCGGGCAGAGTAGCACATATATGAGAAGAAACGCTGTGTAAGACTCACGAACATTCGGAGCAAAATCTTTTTCAAGTATATTGCGCCAGCGTATGACTGTTAGCCTCTATGGCCAAGGTCTTTTACCCAATTCGTTAAGAACTTAATCTATGGCTGAAATTAAACCTGAGAAGAAGAGCAGACTCACCCTATATATAATCATTGCCCTTTTTATTGGTATTACGTTGGGGTTCATTCTGAACAAAACCTATGTTAGCAAAGAGAATGGATTAATACAGGTTGCCGATTTTGAAATCGAAACGCTCAACAGTGAGATAAAGAAAACTTCCGACAGTGTTACGTATCAGGCTCTGGAAAAAAACAAAAAGATAGTTGTTAAAGAACGTAGTGAAGTATTGGCTGCACGTGATAAAAAGATGGAGCCCTTCTCGCTGCTTGCTGATATTTTCCTGCGACTCATCAAGATGATCGTAGCTCCACTTGTATTGTGTACATTGATTGTAGGTGTTGCCAAGCTTGGTGATATTAATTCCGTAGGGCGCATTGGTGGTAAGACGTTGCTGTGGTTTCTCTGTGCTTCATTGCTTAGTCTTTTACTCGGTCTTGTGCTCGTAAATATTTTTAAGCCGGGTATTGCCATGCACTTGCCTCTTCCGGAGAACAACGAAAGTGTTGTGGCACGCGTAGCCTTCTCGCTGAAGGAGTTCTTATATCACATGTTCCCGAGTTCCATCATTGATGCGATGGCTAAAAATGAAATTCTGCAGATCGTAATTTTTGCAGTGTTCTTTGGCGTTGCAACGGCTGCTATAGGCGAACAAGGTAAAATAGTGATCAAAGCTTTTGATGCTGCTGCACATGTTATACTCAAGGTAACAGGTTATGTAATGAACTTTGCCCCAGTGGCTGTTTTTGGCGCGATGACAGCGGTTGTTGCCAAGCAGGGCTTAGGTATACTAAAAACGTATTCGCTTTTTATAGGCGAGTTTTATATAGGCCTGGCGTTGTTGTGGTTCTTGCTGGGACTTGCAGGTTTTTTAGTTATAGGCAAGCGCGTAATTAATTTGATTAAACGTGTTAAGGAACCAGTGTTGCTCGCGTTCAGTACCTCCAGCAGTGAAGCTGCTTTCCCGAAGACGATGGAAGAGTTGCAGAAATTTGGATGCAAGGATAAAATCGTAAGTTTTGTTCTTCCGTTAGGCTACTCATTTAACCTGGATGGCAGCATGATGTATATGACTTTTGCTTCGTTGTTTATAGCGCAGTCGTATAACATCACACTGGCGCTGGGTACACAACTCAGTATGTTATTGGTGTTGATGGTAACGAGTAAAGGAATTGCCGGAGTGCCGCGTGCATCGCTCGTTGTTATTGCCGGTACATTGGCAACTTTTAATATTCCGGAGGCCGGCCTCGCGTTACTGATCGGTATCGACCCTTTGCTTGATATGGGGCGCAGTGCTACAAACGTAATCGGTAACAGCATTGCTACAGCTGTGGTTAGCCGGTGGGAAAATTCGTTGGAAAAAGAGGATCCTGACCGCGCTATTTAGGTTTTTGTCAACCCTGTGCATGGTGAACTAAAATCACTTAATTTTGTTGGCATATATAAATCAGAAATCCATGCTACAGGCCGCTCCTAAAAATGTCCATATTTACCTGGAATCAAATCCAAACCCCAATTCATTAAAGTTTGTGGTGAATGAAATGCTTGTGCCGGAAGCCATGAGCTTTGATTTTCCGGATGCCGAGAGCACCGGTATTTCACCACTGGCTAAGGAGTTATTTTCGTTCCCGTTTGTTGACCGTGTTTTCTTCGCGAGCAACTTTATTACTGTAACCAAGAAAGAAGATGTAGAGTGGCTCGAAATTCAGAGCACACTGAAGGAGTATATTAAAAAATACCTCGAAGCCGGTAAGTTTATTATCGAAGTAAACGAAGAACAATCCGCATCGGCTGAAGAAGAGACCGAAACGATTAAAAAAATTAAAACCATTCTGGATGAATATATCCGTCCTGCCGTTGAGCAGGATGGTGGTGCTATTACCTATCATTCCTTTAACGATGGTGTCGTGAAAGTAAGACTGCAAGGCTCTTGTAGCGGTTGTCCTTCATCTATGGTAACGCTGAAAGCCGGTATTGAAAATCTTTTCACCCGCATGATGCCCGGTGAAGTAAAAGCTGTGGAGGCGTTGGGGTAGTATATATCTCCTCCAGCTATCAGTTATATATAGTATAAATAAAAAAAGGTCGTCTGTTTGGACGACCTTTTTTATTGGATGCTTATGTTTTAGTTTCTTTCCAGCAACTGGTTTACAAATAACTCAGATGAAGGCATTGGCCAGACATAGTTAGGATCCGTTGGATTAACGGCTGAGATGGTAGCTTTACCTGGAATAGGAATGTTTAATCTCATACAGTCAATCGAACGAAGTCCTTCTCCGAGAAACTCAGCTCTTCTTTCCTTCAGAATCGCAGTAACGAATTCATTAAAATCAGCAAAGTCAGCAGCATCGTAAGCTGTACCTTTCGAACGTGTTCTTACAGCGTTAACAAGCTCCAGTGCGCGGGTGTCAACTGATTCTGTTGATCTGGTGATAGCCTCAGCAAGATTCAACAACACTTCCGAATAGCGCATGATCGGAGAGCTGTCGGTATACGGTGAGGCTGAAGAGAACTTAGTCAGATAATATGTACTATCTGTAATAACACCTGAAGAGTTCTTGATATATACTTTGGTAGTTTGTTTTCTGCGATCGTCAGCAACACTTAATGTAGCTGTGTCACCCAGTATACCTTTACGATTCAGATAGTATTCGCCATTACCGGTGTTGGTTGAAGGAGTTCCGGCAGAAGCAGGTAAGTAGTAATACCCTAACTGGTTCTGAGTACCCGGAGCATCCAGTGTAGTGAAAGGCAATGAGAATATACTCTCAGAGCTTTGATACGGAGTAGCCCATATAGCCGCAAACGTAGATGAAAGCTGGTGCGCTACACCGGTAGAAGCTTTGAAAGGAGCAGCTGCAGAAACAATTTTATCCGCTTCTGTAACTACTTTATCCCAATCTTGCATGGCCAGATATACTCTTGTCTTGAAGGCAATCGCTGTATTTCTGTGTGCACGGTTAGGTGCTATAGAGCCTGTTCTTGTAAGTGGTAATTTTTGTTCCGCAAAATCAAGATCGGCCAGTATCTGCGTATATACTTCTGCCACTGTGCTGCGAGCCAGATTATTGTTTTCAAAATTAGTCTCCGCCTGTAAACGAAGTGGAAGACCAAGGTCTGCACCATTTGAATTTACATAGGGGCGTGCATAAAGCTGAAGCAAGCTATAGTACGTAACGGCTCGCAGGAATCGCGCTTCGGCACGGTATTCATCTGCTGTTGCTGCAAAGGTTGCAGGAAATACAGGAGCAACAAATGTAGCAGCGTTGTCATCCATGCCCTTCAGAAATACATTTATCTGATTGATGGCCTGGTATGCAGCGGTCCATAAATTGTTAACCTCGTTAGTCGATTCCACCAACGTGTGGTTATAGGTTTGTAAACCCGTAACACCGTTTGTTAAGCGGTTGATGAATTCCTCGGCACGTATATCATTATAGATAAGATAGCGTGATCCAAGAAAGTTACCGTCCTTAACGAAATCATATAGTCCGTTTACCTGCTGGTCAATACGAACAGGAGTATCGAATACTGCATCGGAAGGGTAGCTTGTTTCAGGAGCCAGATCGAGCAGGTCAGTCTGGCAAGAGAACATACCACTGAGCAATACAGTAAAGAAGCAAAGTATAGATAGTTTATTCTTTTTCATAGTTGTAAAAAATTATGGTTAGAAACCAATGCTTAATCCTACAGTATATGTTCTGGCTTGTCCAACAGAGTTTCTGTCGATACCAGGAGTAAGGTTGGCATTACCATTTGTAGAGATCTCCGGATCGATACCATCATAACCTGTTAACAGGAATGCATTTTGCACTTGTGCATAGATTCTGGCGTTGGCAATCTTGAGTCTGTCAAGTATAGTCTTGCTGAAAGAGTATCCAAGGGAAATATTACGAACGCGGAGGAAATCACCTTTCTCTACGTTTTCAGAGATCGGGAATGAAGATCCGTTCGATACGTTATCGGTATATACTACACGTGGAATTTTTCCATCAGGATTTTCCGGAGTCCAGCGATCCAGTACATCGGTGTGGTTATTCCAGAAACGCATGTCTCTCAAACCTGCTTTGGTTCCGTTATATATATAGTTTCCGCCTGAGAATTGAATGAAGACTCCCAAGTCGAAATTTTTATACTTGAACGTATTGTCGAAACCTCCGTACCAGGTTGGTATAGTTGGTCCGTATACTACACCATCCACGGCTTGGCTAGGCGCGCTCGTTACAGAACCGTCTGTTACTTTCGTCCAGCGTGAAGAAGATGGCGCTGCATGATTATACTGTACTTGTGTGCCGTCCTTTTTAATGAAGATACGCTGGCCGTTAGCCGGGTTAACACCTGCTGTTGGTACAGCCAGAATACTACCGATCGCTTGGCCTACCTGTGTTACGTTTGCTGTTTCAAGACTTGATGTAGCAGATATAATTCTTGATTCATCCGAGTCAAGTGTCAACACTTCGTTTTTCTGTGTAGTAATATTCGCGTTTACAAACCAGCTGAAGTTACCGTTTTGATAAGCGGTTGCTTTCAGACTAAGTTCTATACCTCTGTTCTGCATCGAACCGATGTTTGCAAGCAGTGAGTTTCTGTCGGCAGCCGTAGGGTTCGGTATACCTTTCGATGGAGATTGAGGAACTTTCAGAATCAAACCATCAACAGCATTGTCGTACCATACAAATTCACCTTGAATTCTGTCCTGGAATAAACCGAAGTTAAATCCTATATCTGTCTTCTTGCTGGTTTCCCATGATAGGTTAAGTGCACCTACCTGTGAGTACGTAATAGTATAGGCAGAGCCATATAGAGCAGAGTTATATAAGTCAAGTGAAGCATAATCATCTATACCCTGGTTGTTACCTACAGAGCCATAGCTTGCTTTGATCTTGAAGAAGTTAACCGTTGAAGATAGTGGTGAATCTTTCCAGAATGATTCTTCTGAAAGGTTATAGCTTATAGAACCTCCGTAGAAGTTACCATACTTCTTACCATCAGCAAAAGCAGAGTATCCGTCTCTGCGGAAGTTGAATGTAGCAAAGTATTTTTTCTTATAGTCGTAGTTCAAACGACCAAAGTAAGAGAGCAGGTAATTTTCACTTTGCAGGTTGTTGGTAGGCGTAATGTTTGCAAAGTTACCCTGGAATGTATCGAAGAAGTTGTCCGAAGATGTTGTGCGGTTGCTACCCCAACGATCGATTTGTGTATACTGTTGTTCGCCACCAACAAGCAATGAGAAGAAGTGTGCATCAGCAAAGTCGAAATCATACTGAGCAGTATTCTGCCAGTTCCAGCGCTTGTTTGTGCGATTGGTGTTGGTAGCAGAACCTTTTGGTGTAAATCCATCACCGTTGAGTGGTGACTGATAACTTTTATCTTCAATGGTAAGGCGATCTATACCATAGGTAGTTCGTAAGTTAAGTCCTTTAACTACTTCCCAGTTAGCATATACACTTCCCTGAATCTGACCGCCGTTGGAAATGAAGTAATCATTATCCAGTACAATAACAGGATTATAAAATCCGGATTGTTCCGTGTTACTCATTTTACCAATGTTACCACCGTCTGTGCTATAGGATCCATCATTCAGATAAGGACCAACGTTTGGTGCAGTCACTAAAGGTAAACGACCAAGACCACCAGTATTAAATGCCTGTCCAGGCAGTGACCCTGTATTAGGTGCTTCATTTATACTGTTGGAGTAATTCATATTTACTCCTACACGGAAATTGTCGAATACTTTATGATCTACATTCAGTCGTGTTACAGTTCTTTCGAAGGTGTTGTTCTTGATCATACCTTCCTGTGAAGTATACCCTACCGACATATAGTATGAAGTGAGGTCGGTTCCTCCGGAGAAATTTATATTATGTGAATGCGATACACCAGTTTGGTAAACTACATCATACCAATCGGTATCAATCGGATTTCCATTGACATCGTTCGTAGGGAAGAATGCAGCTGCCTGATTATTGTTAGCTCTTGCTTCATTCTTTATAGTCATATACTGTTCTGCGTTGAGCAGATCAAACAAGCGAACAGGTTTTGACCAACCAACCCAACCTTCGTAATTGATTTTTGATTTGCCTTTAGTGCCTCGTTTGGTAGTGATCAAAATTACACCGGCACTGGCGCGTGAACCATAGATTGCGCTGGCAGATGCATCTTTCAGAATTTCTATACTCTCAATGTCTCCAGGGTTTAAGTTACCAAGCGGGTTGTTGGCTGCAGAGTTTGTAGAGTTATCACCGGTAAAGGTTGGTATACCATCAATAACAATCAGTGGATAAGAACTCAGGTTGATGGAGTTAACACCACGAATGCGTATAACCGGAGCGTTGTTCAACACACCGTTGGGTGTTGTAATATTTACACCGGCAGCCTTACCCTGCAGTGCCTGATCGAAACTTTGAACGGGTGCAGTTGCAATCTCAGATCCGTTGATAGAAGCGATTGATCCGGAGATCTCCTTTCTGGATTGTGTTCCGTAACCCACTACTACAATTTCACTCAATTGCGTAATGTCCATGGCAAGCGGAACATTGATCACGGTCTGTTCTCCGATTTCAATTTCTTTCGTCTCAAGACCAATAAATGTAAAAACTAAAGTACCTCCGGAGCCCGGAATTTGAATTGAATAATTACCGTCAGCATCGGTGGCAACACCAACCGTAGTGCCTTTTAAAATTACGTTTACACCCGGTAGTGAACTCCCATCTTCAGCAGACGTGACTTTCCCTGTAACCGTTCTTCCCTGCGCCATTAACTGCAATGAAATAGCGCATGAGAAGATCAAGAGTACAATCTTCCTCATAAGTTTTAGTTTAGGTTAATATCCCCCAAAATAAGTTAGATACTTATGAAATAAAATAGCGAGGCTTGAACAATGGGGAAATGCTTCAACGGTTTGCAGGTGCTAAATCAAAATTTTGTTCTGAATTAGTGAAGATCTTGCAGGGACTGACTTGAAAAAGTAAGTTTTTACAACGAAATGATGTTTTAAATTTTTTGGATAAACGGTCTAAACTTTGATGTTAGTTCGCGAATTTTTTAACGAATTCGCCCAAAATGGGCTTTAAAACAATCCACAAATGCTACGGAATGATGTGTATAAATATTTATTGAATTAAAATATAGGGAGCAACATCTATTGGAGAGGATAGAAAACAAAAAAGGCATCTCCATGAGATGCCTTTTGATGTCTTGTCAGGAAGCGATTAAGCTTGTGCGATCGGTTCTACCGATACATAAGATTTATCTTCTCTACCTTTTTTGAAAACCACAACACCGTTTGTAAGTGCAAACAATGTGTGATCTTTTCCGATACCAACGTTTTTACCAGGGTGGTGCTTCGTACCACGCTGACGAACGATGATGTTTCCGGAAATTACTTTCTGACCACCGAAGATCTTAATGCCAAGTCGTTTGCTTTCCGATTCGCGGCCGTTCTTTACTTTACCTTCACCTTTTTTATGTGCCATGGTATTTCTGTGTCGTTAAAGTGTTGATGAATTAACCAATGCTTTCGATTTGCACCTTGGTGAACTGCTGACGGTGACCGTTCTTCACCTGGTAGCCTTTTCTTCTTTTCTTTTTGAAGACAATCACCTTGTTGCCTTTTACGTGTTCAAGTATCTTACCTGATACTTTTAAACCACTTACAGTAGGGGCGCCAATTTGAATATCTCCACCGTTATCAACGAGAAGGATTCTGTCGAAGCTTACAGAAGCTCCTACTTCGCCTTCCATCTTTGGGGCATAGATATATTGGTCTTTAGCCACTTTGAACTGTTTACCTGCAATGTCTACAATCGCGTACATAGCTTTTTAAAATTGGATTGCAAAGGTAAAAAAAGAATCGGGATATCAACCTACGCGGTTCAATAAATTTCCGACTTCGATCGAAATCGATTGGTCGAAAATTTTAAAAAAAAATACTTCGCCAATATTAACTCAAACCATACACGAAAATGACGTTCCTAAGCAGTTATTTTACAGGAACTTATCTGTCCACATTGCATCAACAAGTTATCCACATTTGTAGAAATCAGCTTAGAAATGGCGTTTTGTTTTTTAGAATCGTTCTACTTCTTTTGTACACTTGGTGCTGACCAAAGAACAGGTATTCAATCTGTGTCGTAAGCAAAAAGAATTTATTAGAAATTAAGTAACAGGAGTTAGTAATATACTATCGCCTCATTTAGATATTTTAGTTTAACTCTAAAACCCAAATTATGCCATGAGCCAACAGGAAGAGCCCATACTGAAAGAGAACAAAGATCGCTTTGTACTTTTTCCTATTCGACAACATGATATCTGGAGATTCTATAAACAGGCTGAAGCTAGTTTCTGGACTGCAGAAGAAATAGATCTGAGTCAGGACTTGCGTGATTGGGCTAACTTAAATGATGGCGAAAGACATTTTATAACGCACGTGCTCGCATTCTTTGCTGCGAGTGACGGTATTGTAAATGAAAACCTGGCAGAACACTTTGTATCGGAAGTTCAATATACAGAAGCGAAATTCTTCTATGGCTTCCAGATCGCTATTGAGAACATTCACTCCGAAACATATTCTCTTCTGATCGATACTTATGTAAAAGATCCGAAAGAGAAAGATAAACTTTTTCACGCTGTTGAAACGATGGACTGTGTGAAGAAGAAAGCTGATTGGGCACTGCGTTGGATCGACCAGGGTAATTTCCAGGAAAGATTAATTGCCTTTGCTGCCGTTGAAGGTATATTCTTTTCGGGTTCTTTCTGTTCTATCTTCTGGTTGAAGAAGCGCGGACTAATGCCAGGACTCAGCTTCTCTAATGAGTTGATTTCCCGTGATGAAGGTCTGCACTGTGACTTCGCATGCCATATATATACTCAGCACGTAGTGAACAAACTTCCTGAGCAAACCGTTATCGACATCATTAAAGATGCCGTTGAGATTGAAAAGGAATTTGTTACAGACGCATTGCCGGTAAACCTGATTGGTATGAATGCCGAACAGATGCGTCAGTATATAGAATTTGTTGCCGATCGTTTATTGAATGAACTCGTTGGCAAGAAAATTTACAATGCTACTAATCCATTCGACTTTATGGAGATGATTTCGCTTCGCGGAAAAACCAATTTCTTCGAGAAGCGTGTAGCAGAGTACCAGAAGGCCGGAGTAATGAAGAGCACAGAAAAAGAAAGCACTCCGAAGTTTTCCCTTAACGAGGATTTTTAATTACATTCAAACACTTTTTTAACTTCTCCCATTAAAAACAACCCCTAATTCCGCGATGCTTGTACTAAAACGTGACGGACACAGAGAATCAGTTAAGTTCGACAAAATCACCGCTCGTATAGAGAAACTCTGTTACGGATTGGATCCGAAGTTCGTCAATCCTGTAGAAGTGGCCATGAAGGTGATCAATGGCCTCTATGATGGTGTATCTACACAGGAACTTGATAATCTGGCTGCAGAGATTGCTGCTACCCTGACTACCAAACACCCTGACTTTGCCAAGTTGGCCGCGCGTATAGCCGTGTCCAATTTACACAAGGTAACAAGCAAGTCGTTTTCAAATACCATGAAGCGACTGTATACTTATGTTGACCCGAAGACTGGCCAGAATGCTCCTCTCATTTCAAAAGAAACTTATAAAGTAATTAAAGAGCATGCTGCTGAACTGGATGCTGCGATCATTTACGACCGCGACTTCAGTTACGATTACTTCGGCTTTAAAACACTCGAACGTTCTTACCTCATGAAGGTAGAAGGCAAAACTGTGGAACGTCCGCAGCATATGCTGATGCGTGTAGCAGTAGGTATACATGGCGAAGATATAGCGGCTGCCATCGAGACCTATAACTTACTTTCTGAAAAGTGGTTTACACACGCAACACCTACATTATTCAATGCAGGTACACCGAAGCCTCAATTGTCATCATGCTTCCTTCTCACCATGAAGGATGATAGCATCGATGGTATATATGATACATTGAAACAGTGCGCTAAGATTTCTCAGTCCGCAGGGGGTATAGGGCTGAGCGTTCACAACGTACGGGCTAAAGGTTCTTATATTAAAGGAACAGGTGGAACATCAAACGGTATTGTTCCGATGCTCCGTAATTTCGATATGACCGCCCGCTATGTTGATCAGGGTGGTGGTAAACGCAAGGGAAGTTTTGCTATATACCTGGAACCTTGGCATGCTGATGTTTTTGATTTCCTGGATCTGAAAAAGAACCACGGTAAAGAAGAAATGCGCGCGCGCGATCTGTTCTACGCAATGTGGATTCCGGATCTGTTCATGCAGCGCGTGGAGAACAATGAAATGTGGTCTCTCTTCTGCCCGAACGAAGCTCCTGGTTTAGCTGATGTATGGGGTGAAGATTTTGAACGCCTGTACGAGAAGTATGAAAAAGAAGGCAAGTTCCGTAAGCAGATAAAAGCTCAGGATCTCTGGTTCGAAATTCTTGAATCGCAGATTGAGACCGGAACACCCTATATACTCTATAAAGACGCTGCCAATAAGAAATCAAACCAGAAGAATCTGGGTACTATCAAGTCAAGTAACTTATGTACCGAGATCATCGAGTATACTTCACCCGATGAAGTAGCGGTTTGTAACCTGGCTTCTATAGCATTGCCTAAGTTCGTAACCGAAGATGGTAAGTTCGATCATCAGAAACTTTATGAGATCACGAAAGTTGCTACCCGCAACCTCAATAAAGTAATTGATGTTAATTATTACCCGGTAATAGAAGCGAAGAATTCCAACATGCGCCACCGACCAATCGGTTTGGGCGTACAAGGATTGGCGGATGCATTCATCTTGCTGCGTATGCCATTCGATTCTCCGGAAGCACGTGCATTGAATGCTGATATATTTGAGACTATATACTTTGGTGCAATGGAAGCTTCTATGGAGCTTTCAAAAGTTCAAGGTCCGTACGAAACATTCAAAGGTTCACCGGTATCAAAAGGTATATTCCAGTTTGATATGTGGGGAGTAACACCAACCAGCGGTCGCTGGAACTGGGAACAACTGAAACAGGATGTGAAGAAGCACGGTGTACGCAACTCCTTGTTGGTTGCTCCGATGCCTACAGCCTCTACTTCACAGATCCTCGGTAACAACGAGTGCTTCGAGCCGTACACTTCAAACATCTATACCCGAAGAACATTGTCTGGTGAATTCATCATTGCTAACAAGCACCTGATGAAAGACCTGATGAACCTCGGCTTATGGAGCGAAACGATGAGACAAAAACTTATCGCTGCAAACGGATCGGTTCAAAATATACCTGAGATTCCTCAGAATATTAAAGACATCTATAAGACTGTATGGGAAATTTCGCAGAAGGCTATCATCGATATGTCTGCTGACCGCGGAGCCTATATCTGTCAGTCTCAGAGTCTGAATATACACCTTACCAACCCGAACTTCGGCAAGCTCACTTCAATGCACTTCTACGCATGGAAGAAAGGGCTGAAGACCGGTATGTACTACCTGCGTACAAACGCTGCAGCTGATGCTATCAAATTTACCCTTGATAAGTCTGCGCTTCAGCAGCCTGCAGCAACGGAAGCCACTGCCAATGCAGAACAACATGTAACAGTAGCAGAGCCGGTGGCTGTAATAGTAGGACAAACTTCCGATGCACAGCAAACTACGTTACAGTACGAACAGAAAATGTCTGACATGATGTGTTCGCTGGATAACCCGGATGCATGTGAGGCATGCGGAAGTTAATAAACGTGAACGTTTAAACTCTAAATACAAGAGCCCGGTCAAACTGATCGGGCTCTGTTGTTTTATACCAGGCTAAGAAGTTACCAGTTATATATTCTGATTGTTGTCGCTACTGAAATGAATGTACAGTAGCCCAACCGTTATTTTTCCAGGAATGTAAATTCAATTCTTTTATTTAATGCTTTCCCTTCCGGTGTCTTGTTCGGTGCTACCGGTTTGGATGTGCCGTAACCATGGTAGGTAATTCTGTTTTTTGCAATGCCTTTGCCAATAAGATAGGTTGCAATAGCTTTTGCCTGATTGGCAGTGGAAACCTTTGTCGATGGATTGGTGTGTGCTCCAATATCAATTTTAACATGCGGGTTTGCTTCAAGATACGCAGCAAGCCTGTCGAGTTCAGGGAACGATGCTGCGGCCAGCACGGTTTTGCCGGGTTCAAATACTATATTATTCAGTAATACAGATTGACCGCGTTCTACGGGAACAACGATGAGGTCGTGTGTAATGCGTACTTCATTTGTCTCATTTACTACATCGATCGTTTCATATACCGGGTAATAATCTGGTACAACAGCGCTGAGTGTATACCGGTCTTTTAGCGGGAATCGCAATTCATATTCACTTGTTAATGAATCGACAACGGCAGCAACCGATGAAACGCCCTCGACCTTTACATCAGCCCTTGTGCCAGTAGCCAGTACGTTGCCTGTCTTTTTATCAATAATTCTTCCGGTAACAATAGCCATCTTTTCAGCATCGGCTTGAAGATCAAATGTTACCTCTTCATAGCCATCTATACTCTTCAAGTCTACTACATCCGGGAGTGATTCGAAGTGCTGGGCACTAACCTGCACGTAATAAATAGTGCCATGATTTAGTTTGATCGTATAGGTTCCCTTCACCGGGTCGATCACCGCAGAATCAATTTCTTCACCATCTACTATAATTTTTGCTTTCGCAGATGCCGGTATAGTCTGATCGGTATTCTTGATCAGCAGTTTACCTTTTAGCAATACGAATGAGACAGGCTCTTCTTCCAGGTCGATGGTTACTTCGCGATATTCTTTATCGCGGCTGGCATCAATTGTATGGGGCTTTGCCCCGTATTGGTATAGCTCGGCAGCGATAGAATGACTTTTACCAAAAGGAACTTTTATCTCGAATGTTGCTGAATCTTTGTTGATAGCATGTTCAACAGGTTTACCATCCATCACGATCGTGATGTCTTTACCTTTTAGTACACGTTTTGTTTTTGCATTTACAACTTTACCAGTCACTAAAACATACGGACGATCTTCAAACAGTTTTACTTCGAAGATGTCGCCTTTACCGGTTGAGTTTGTGGTTGAAGAGTAGTATCCCCAAGCTCCATTTATATTTGTCTTTAACGCTGATTCATCACCTGCTGTGTTAATGGTATCATTCAAAGCAATTGGTGCAGACCATGCAGTCCACTCAGTGTCCAATCGTTTTATGATAAATATATCTTTGCCTTTGTCTTTACGCTCAGCAGTATAGTATATGGTTTTGTTATCGATGAGCAGGTGTGGTGTCTGAATTTTTCCTTTTATACCTTCAGCAATAACGGCCTCTTTCCAGCTGCCATTGTCATTCTTTTCGAGTATATATAGTTTGCTCCCTTTTCGATATAACAGTGACTTGCCATCTGCACTCAGCGTAGCATCACTGGATGCCTTGATATTCAGTTTTTGCGGAGCAGACCAGGTATCATTTTGTTTGGATGATAATGAGAGGCCTTCGTCTGTATAAAGTAAGAGTGTATTGCCATCGGCTGTGAGCGCGAGTGCATAATTATACTGTCCTAAATTAAGTGAAGCAGCTCGCTCTGCAGTAGACCATGTGCCATCAGCTTGCAACGAGCTGATCCAGATATCGGCACTCTTTTTGGCTCCATATCCGTTTTGGGGGTGATCTTTACGACTGAAAAAAATCGTTTTCCTGTCAGGAGAAATTACAGGGTTCACTTCATCGTACGCTGTGTTTATTCCACTGCCCAGATTTTTGGGAATAAATGTTGATTGGGCCTGCGCAGAAAAAACAAAAAGCAGAGCACAGATAAATGCCGGGAGTTTCATGAAGTGAAAAAATTTAAGGGAAATAATCTATCCGTGTTAAAAATAGACTACCCTGCTCACTCCCGAAAATCTATGTAATAAAATGTCGGCTTTTTACCTGAAAGTGTTAAGACACGGTGCCTATTTATCTTTTTTCTTCCCCTTTGTAGCGGCTACTTTGTTTTTGCCGACCTCACTCATTGCAAAGCTTCGTGTCATGGTTTTGATCTGTTCGGCCTTCCGGAAACGTAAAGCACTCCAGTCTTCGTCAATCGCTACCATTCTGACAGGTTCCCAGCCAAGCTTCCCCAGGTCATTCCAGCCGTTGTCACGATTAAATTCGCATTTGTACTTCTTGGAAGAACCTTTGGGATAGGCAAACCACAACATGCCATCTTCAATCAGTAAAGGCGATATCTTTTTAGCAAGATCATCCACTTCTTTCTGCTTGGTAACAAAGGCCAGAAAAAACTCAACGCTTTTTGCGCCAGCAAGCGATATTTTTATCGCGACAATATCCTGCATCTCTTCTATATCCCTTTTAAAACTATCAGGTGCGTTGATCACATGAATGGCTTTCTGGTTTTTATAGTTAAGTTTTTTGAAGATCGGATTCATGCCGGTAAAGTTTAGATAGTCAAAGTTACACGAGAAAAATAGCTATATTTCACTTCTTAGAGAATTGCAAGATTATAAAATCCGAAGATCGCAAGATTATTTAAAGGCAATCTGTTTTCCTCAATTTTCTAATCTTCCAATTTTTCAATTTCATAACCTATAATAGGTATACCTTGATTTTTTCAGGTAATATTTAGTTTCATGATCTCACTTGATACTTGGATATATGAAAGAAAAACTTCGCAGTCAGGGATGGTTTGGCAAAACGGGTAAAGATGGTTTTATCTATCGTGCATGGATGAAAAATCAGGGTATTCCTGACTATGAATTGCGAGGTAAACCTGTGATCGGTATATGCAATACATGGTCGGAGCTCACACCCTGCAATGCACACTTTCGTGAACTTGCTGAATCGGTAAAGCGAGGTATATCTGAGGCCGGAGGATTTCCGGTAGAGTTTCCTGTGATGTCGCTGGGAGAAACATTGATCAAGCCTACTGCCATGCTATATCGGAACCTGGCCAGTATGGATGTTGAAGAATCTATTCGGGCCAACCCTATAGATGGCGTTGTATTACTATGCGGATGTGATAAGACAACGCCTTCGCTGGTAATGGGTGCGTGTAGTGTTAATATTCCAACACTTGTTGTATCCGGCGGGCCGATGCTTACCGGTAAATATCAGGGACGCGATATCAGCACGAGTGATGTGTGGCGTTTTAATGACGCTGTGCGTGCAGGCGATATGTCGCAGGAAGAGCTGACGGTAGCAGAAGCATGCATGTGTCGAAGCCGCGGACACTGTGCTGTAATGGGTACGGCATCTACCATGGCGTGTATGGTTGAATCGCTTGGCTTGTCGTTACCGGAAAATGCTGCTATACCGGCTGCTGATTCGCGCAGAAAAGTTGTTGCTCAATTGTCGGGTAGCCGTATCGTTGAGATGGTTCGCGAGAACCTTCGGTTGTCGGATATACTCACGCGGCAGGCATTTGAAAACGCTATCATTGTAAATGCTGCCATTGGTGGTTCAACCAATTTTATTATACACCTGTTGGCTATAGCCGGAAGAATTGGTGTAGAGCTTTCGCTGGAAGACTTTGATCGGTTATCGGCAAATGTGCCGCTGTTAGCTAACCTTCAGCCTTCGGGTAATTATTTCATGGAAGACTTTTATTACGCAGGTGGCCTGCCGGCTGTGATGCGCGAATTGGACAGTTATCTTCATCGTGATTGTATTACTGTAAATGGAAAAACACATCAGCAAAATTACCAGCGTGCTGCGTGCTTTGATCCGAAAGTAATTGGTACGGTAGCGGCACCAATCAGTCCATTATCCGGTGTTGCTATTGTAAAAGGAAATTTATGTGAACACGGTGCCGTAATAAAACCTTCTGCGGCAAGTGTAAAACTGATGAAGCATACCGGTAAAGCCGTAGTGTTTGAAGATATAGAAGATTATAAAAATCGAATTGATAATCCGGATCTGGATGTTGACGAAAATAGTATTCTGGTTTTAAAAAATGTAGGACCGATCGGCTACCCGGGCATGCCGGAGGTTGGTAATATGGCTATTCCTAAAAAACTTCTCGAACAGGGTATACATGATATGGTACGTATATCAGACGGACGCATGAGTGGTACCGGATTCGGAACCGTTGTGCTGCATGCATCTCCGGAAGCTGCGCTGGGTAGTAATTTTGCTGTGGTAAAAGACGGAGATATGATTTCGCTGGATGTTGCCAACCGCTCGCTTATACTACATGTATCTGATGAAGAACTTGCTGTGCGAAGAGCTGCCTGGAAACCACGACATAAGAAATATACCCGTGGTTATGTACAGCTATACCAGAACCATGTTGAACAGGCTCACCTGGGTGCTGATATGGATTATCTGCGGGGCGGATCGGGCAGTGAAGTAACACGCGACTCTCACTAATTATATACTTATATGTTTAACAAGCAGGTTGCTATTATAACAGGCGCAGGGCAGGGTATAGGGCTCGCCATTGGTCGTAAGCTTGCGACTGCCGGTGTACGCGTTGTTTTAAACGATAAGGAGGAAGGTCTTGCGCGCGATGCTGCCGCGCAGATTCAGAAAGAGCATGGTATATGTATACCTTTTGCCGGAGATGCTTCGGATGTTACGTTCATAGAAGCGATGGTCGATAAGGCCGTCACTCAATTTGGAAGTATAGATATAGTTATTGCCAATGCTGGCATTACGCTCTTCGGGGAATTTCTCAATTATACTCCTGATGATCTGAATGCAGTTATGAAAGTAAATCTGGCCGGGAGTTTCTTTTTGGCGCAGGCTGCAGCGCGTAAAATGAAAGCACAGCAAACCGGTGGAAGAATTTTATTTATGTCGTCTGTTACAGGACATCAGGCGCATAAAAATCTTGCAGCGTATGGCATGACAAAAGCTGCATTGGAGATGTTGGCTAAAACACTGGTAGTAGAGTTATCGGAATATAGAATTACCGTGAACGCACTGGCGCCCGGTGCTACATTGACAGAACGTACAGTTCATGATGCTACCTATGAGAGTACATGGTCGCGCATAACGCCTACCGGCAGGCCGGCCACGACTGACGATATTGCACACGCTGCTTTGTTTTTGGTGTCTCCACAAGCTGGTCATATCACCGGGCAATCGCTTATTATTGACGGAGGTTGGTCATCGGTGAGCCCTTCACCGTATTGAATGAACAGGAAGTAGATATATAGTTGTGTAAAAAAAGAGAAGACTCCCTTGCAGGAGTCTTCCGTATTCATTTTCATTTTTTCCTTCAGCTTTATCTGTTCAGGTATAAGAATATTAATTTCAGCTTTCGTTGATAATTAGTTATCCTTTGTAATGGAAATGAACTGCTCTATCATGTAAAAAGACTATGCCTGCCGGATCGATGGATTTTCCATCATTTATCCCGTGGAGTGTAGAGTATATAGGTCTGATTTGAGAAACTAATTCCTCCATAGTTTGCCGGTACTCATTTTTCTGAATAGACGTAATCAAAAATTTATAGTTATGAATACGTATTCAAAATCAACAGCAGAATTTCATGAAAATACCTTTGAAACTGTAAATAGAGATGTTAGAGAAGACAGTAACGATAAAAAATATCCTGTTGCTACATCAAAGGCGCATGTAAGAAAAGGAACGGCTGCTACCAGGTTGGCAGCAAGAAAGAAATCGGCTGCGGGAAAAATGCAGCAAAAAGGGCATGCAACGTGATAACAGTATAAAGCCATCAAAAATGATGGCTTTATTATTTGTTATAGCTATTTCTTTTTGAAGCTGAATGCGGTGATATCGCTGTTGAATTTTGAGTTATAAAGTTTAGCCACCGAATTTTTTTCATCGTATCGATAGGTCAAATCACAGAGACGCCACAACAAGTAATAATGACCGCGCTCGTTTGGGTTGAAGTGATCTTTACGCTTCATAAAATGATACGCTACTTCACCGAGTTCTTTGCGTTCAAGATTGTACAGAAAGTTATTCATCAATCGTTGCTCTTCATTATAAGTTCCCGTGTAGGGCGATACTATATTTCTGAATACGTTGTCATCTTTTGCCAGGAGTGAATTCAGCAATGCTATACCAATGCGACTGGTAACAAACGCATTGTCCGGATACTTTTTTAGCATTTGCATGGCATAGTATAGCGTGAGATCAAATTTGCCGGCACGTAAAGAGCTGTGTATAATTTGTAGTTCGGAAATGGCTATACTCACAGAAGAATTCGTTTCGGTGCGCGAAGTATAATTAGCGACTTCATAATTGGCAGCGTTCAGATAAGCTTGTCTTCGTTTTAGATCTGGATGCGTTAATAGTGAATCGTAAGAGAAAACATTTGTACTTCCTTTACGCAATACATTATATACTCCCGGTTTTTCGTTAAGCCAATAGGTTTGAAACGGATATTGCGGACTATCGAACGGAAGAAAGAAATCTATGCCTATTTCATATTTGGGTTTGTCTCCTTCTTTCAGCAACTCCAGTAATTCTAACGCCCCTGTTTTTTGATAACCAGCTTTGCTTAAATATAGCAAGCCAAGTGAGTCTGCCTGTGTTTCGGCACTTCGAGAATGACGCATCACATGGTAAGCAGTGTTTCTGTATTCTTCGAGTTCTTCAAGGTCTATATCATTGTTATAGTCGAATACTTGCTTCGTGAATTTTTTTGATTTTGCCTGAAGTTTTACATTTCTCTCCAATAATATTTTTTCGCGTATATGTCCTAATTCATCGTGTGCTATTTCATGTGCCAACACAAAGGCGAGCTGGTCTTCTTTGTTGATAGCCGCCAGCAGCCCAACGTTGACAATAAATATACCTTTGCCATGACAACTGGCAGATCGGGCTGCATTGTCGGCTATAAATGCGTAGCGCTTCGTTTGTTCACTCAGGCCATTGGCTTGTACAATTCTTTCGATTACAGCCTTTACGAATTGTTGCAGCGTATCATCCTCCAGGAAATATCCTTGTTTTACACTTTTCTTGAGCGCAATGAACCGCTCGATGTTGATAGATTGTACAATGGGGTCACGCTGATAATCTTTGAAATCGGTTTGTTTTTCTGTCTCAAACATATCCTCCAGTCGCTGAATCATTGCTACTGAGTTCGATGACGAGATCTTTCGGATTTTATAGTTGTGCTCATACTGTCCGAGACAGGTAATTGCCAGGAATGTAAACAGGATACTAAGAAAAATGTTACCGCAGTGCATAGGGGAATCAGAAACGTCATCCTAAAGATGTGACTTCCGGGAAACTTCAGCCAGTACTTGGTGATTAATGGAGATTATGTGACTTGAAACGGATGCCATCGGAGTGATGGCTTTTTCCATGTGGGAGCTGAGGGTTTCGAACCCCGACCCTCCCGACTGAGGTCGGGATGCTCTTTAGCCACGCAAGAGCCTATATTTTATTTTTTCTGTTAAAACGGAGCCATCATCTATATACTTACGAACAACTTGCATAATATATAAAACAAAAAGCCATCATTACGATGGCTTTAAGTGTGGGAGCTGAGGGGTTCGAACCCCCGACCCTCTGCTTGTAAGGCATGGAATTCCTGAATTGATATGGTCGCATTTGTTTTAAAATAGCCAAAAAACAGGTTTTATGACTCATTTTGACTATCTTTAAACACGCTTAAATCCAGTGTTTAAGTGCAAATGAAGTGCAAATAAACCCCTGCTCTTATGAATTCCAGTGTCGTTTTAAGCCTTGATACCCGCCGTGAAAAGGCGGATAAAACCTTTCCCGTCATCCTTCGCCTGAGCCATAACGGAAAAACGACCGGCATTTCGACCGGGTATTCTATCCCTGAAGCATCTTGGGATGATGAAAGCCGCCAGATCAGGAGAAGCTATAAGGGGCTTGAGAACGTCACCCGTATTAATAACCTCCTGGCTAAGGAACGCGCCAAGGCTCTGGACATTATAGCCAGATTGCATGATCGGAATGAGCTAGACTACCTCTCCATCACGGAGCTCAAAGGGCTGATTTCAACAAAGGGCAACCAAGCCACTTTTTTCGAATATGTCGAAAAGCAGATCAAGGAGCTTATTAAACTTAATAAGATTGGTAACGCCCGGAACTACAGTAATATCCTTCGGGAGGTAAAGAAGTTCCGGAATGAAGTGGACTTTCCGTTTCGTGAACTGAATTACATGTTCCTGAAAAAGTTTGAAAGCTACTATCTGGAAAAAGGCTTGGGTGAAAACGGTCTGTCCGTTTACATGCGCGGGATACGGGCCATCTTGAATAAAGCCATTGCAGAAAAGTTGGTTGAAAAAGAAGCCTATCCGTTTGAGCAATACACCATACCAAGCAAGCCCACGAAGAAACGTGCGATCAGTCTTGATGCCATTCAGAAGATCGTACAAGTTAAATTCAAGAAAGGTGAAGAGAGCCTTGGCGAAGCTCGGAACATTTTTCTGATGAGCTTTTATATGATGGGCGCACCATTCATTGACCTTGCTTTCCTGACAAAGGCAAACATCATTGACGGACGTGTTCAATATAGAAGACGCAAGACCGGAAAATTTTTTGACATCAAAATCACTGAAAATCTAAGACCCATTCTTGATCATTATCTAAAAGATAAAAAGGAAAAGGAATTCCTTTTGCCAATCATCAAAAGAGAGGCGCTGGTTGATCAATACAAGGATATTCAATGGGCACAAAAGCGCTACAACAAGCGGCTTAAAATCATCGCAGGAAAAGCTGGCATCCAAGAAAAATTAACTTCGTATGTAAGTCGTCATTCCTTTGCTTCAATTGCGAACAACATGGCAATTCCTGTTACGGCGATAAGCGAAATGCTGGGGCATCAAAGATTAACCACTACCCAAGTTTATCTCGCCGGGTTGCAAAAAGATGCTATAGATCGGTATAATGAAACAATTTTGAGTGGCAAGAGTAACTGAGATAACATGTCAACGCTGGATACATATCGGAGAAATGTCGCCCATAAGATGGACGAACTAGCAAAGTTCCAAAAGAATAAAGCAACAGAAAATAGTAAGCTGGCAAGTATATCTTCCAAAATAAATACAGCTTCACGTGCACTTCAACAAACAAGGAATGCTAGCAGTGCAGCCTCCAAGCAAAGAGAAATATCTCGTTATCAACAAGAATATTCGACGGTTGAAAAAAGAGTTGCCGATTGGGATTTAAAAATTGCCCGCAAGCAAAAAGAGTTGAGCGACGAACAGAGAAAGGTTGCCAGAGAAGAAGAAAAAGAACAAAAGAAACGTAACGACGAATTGCAAAGACAATCCAGAAGTCTTGACTATGAAATGAACCGAATAAGTAGCACGATATCTCGGCATGAAGCACTTCATCGAGATACTCAATTACGTCTTGAAAAGCTTCAACAGTTGCCTGAGAAAATTGTTGTTCTGTTCCTGGCCGCCAATCCACAAGACCAGCCCCAACTCCGGCTCGATGAGGAAGCTCGTTCAATTACTGAGATGATACAAAAAGCAAAGCATCGCGATGCGGTTAAATTTGAAACACGTTGGGCTATACGTTCCGCTGATGTTCTTCAGGCAATAAATGAGGTCAATCCCACAGTGGTCCATTTTAGCGGGCATGGCACCGATGACGATCAAATTGTATTTCAAAACCCGGATGGGTCAGCAAAGCTCGTTAGCAAGGAGGCTATTGTTCAAGCGATGAGAACGTCATCGGATAATATCCGTCTGGTGTTCTTTAATACGTGCTATTCTCGCAATCAGGCTGAAGCCGTGACAAAACATATTGAAACCGCGATTGGAATGAACACGAGTATTGGAGATGAAGCAGCCCGAGTATTTGCTTCACAATTCTATTCTTCAATAGGATTCGGGAACTCGATCCAAAAGTCATTTGATCAAGCAAAAGCTTTAGTCATGATGGAAGGAATAGAAGAAGAAAACACACCCGAGCTTTTTGTACAGGACGGTCTTGATCCTAATGATATAATAATTGTTCGGCCTGTTTAAGAGAGCTTAGGTCTAATTATCCTTGATGACGATATAGGACCATCTGTGGTTGTATAAACCAATGGTGTTCCTTGTCGATTCGTAATCTTTACCCAATTCTTAATTTGTTGGCACTGTATTGATTTCCGGATCATAAATGCCCTTTGAACATTCCACTCGGTAGGTAATCTTAAACGAACCTTGTCCAAGGATAGGTCGCACGTGCACATTGTCATGCCTCTCGCAATGTTTCAGTGATATCTAATTTGCAAGCGAGATAGCCATTAGCAATTTTCATACTCAAGGATTTTCTCCTTTCCAAAAATAAAGATATATTAGATGCGAGCCCATCATTTTGCCGACTAGGCAAGTGATGGGCTTTTATCTAAAATTGGTATAGCAAGCCTTAACCCCTCTTACCTATGCGCAGAGTCACGTCATTCTTCTGTATTGCGTTAATCGCATTGCTCCCAGGTTGCAATGCTTGCACTGATCTATCATCGGTCATTACGGTTATCGGCGGGAAAAAAATTCTGGATGATCTTATGACCGACGTAAATATAGCCATCAAAAGTGCCATAACTGGAGGAGATTATTTATTGGAAAAAAATGCGCGAACTATGGATGTCATGGTAAGGAATTATATGATTCAATTTCAAGAGGAAACTAGAACAAATAGGGATTACTTGTCCAAGGAACTGTCTGCTAATTTGACTAGGCTTCAAGAACTTGCTAACAAACTTCAAGGCGGCATTCTGGACTTAGAGGAATTTGTTGCTCTTGATGCGCAAAGCTTAATAAATGAAATTCCATTTAAGGAGGATGTTTATCCACTGCGAAGAATTATCGGGTACAGCCAATATAAATTGGCAACGGGATCGCACCGTTTCACGCTGGTTGGGGGGGCATTTGGACCGGAGTCTACGGTGAGTGTTAAGGTTGATGGTAGGCCTATTGATCCGAATAATATAAAGTCCGATCAAATTTATGTGACAAGTTTTACTTGTCCTTTTTCCTTTTTAGCCTCCAAATTCAAAATAAATGATGTCACTCGAATACCAATTGAAATATCTGTCAATAAGAATGGCAAGCAGATTTTTTCGTATTCGTGGCAAGCTCTGTTGCTACCGATTTATCCAGTTAGATATAGCCTTGTCGAACACGGACAGAAGCAAGTTGCCGATGATGTAATACTGGAAAAATCTTTTGAGTGTTCGCTTGGACCGACAGGGAAGGAAGGACGATGGGAGGCTAGAGAGTGTAAATTTACATTGCAAGATGATGAGGTCTTTATCAGCGCACGAAGTGGAGGAACAGACGGAAGTCATTCTCACGTTGAGTGGATTAAACAAGTGACCGAAAAGGAGGTATTGATGCGAGTTGCTAATCAATGTCACGATTGTTCTCGAACTGGACGTGGCTTTGTAAGTTATAAGAAACTTGTTTGGAGAACTGCCGATTTACCTGCCGTTTTCGAGGGGATGACAAATGGAAAATTAAAGTATGGAACCTACTTCGCTAAATTCTCTGATCGAATGCAATCGTTTACTTTAGAATTAATTTTTTTTAATGGAAAAAAGGAAATCTTTCATCGAGGTAGGCTGAGTTCCGAGGGAGTGAATTTGAGTATTGAAGATTTATCAAATTTCAAACGACTCGCACTTACGATTGATACACCGGCAGGAAACTAATGGAAAAGATTCAACTTAATCCCGGTGAGATCAAAACGATTTATTTCTACATAAATCTTAAGGGCAGAGTATTTGTTAAGGTGAGAAACAAATCGGGCACCAACAAAATAAATTGCTGGTGGGTAAAAGGGCCTTTCGGATCTATTGATAGCGTGGGTGACATTGAGAGCAGTGCTGCTCTTGAGATTAAAGGATTAGTTTGGGGGAAGCTAAAGGCGTCATACGCAGATTCAGAAACGATTATCTATGTAACGGATAAAGCAGACATTGCCAGCAACTTTCCTTCAATTGAATTTAGCTAAACAAAACGGCTCCATGAATGTTATCTGTCTCGAAGAACAGGCGTTCTACGCGCTTATCGAAGAAGTTGTATATCGTCTGAAGGAAAAGAATGGAACTGACCAAGATAAGTGGGTTTCTAATGAAGAAGCTATGCGTCTTCTAAATGTCAAGTCAAAGACAACAATGCAGAAGTTAAGGGACGAAGGAAAGGTGCGTTTTTCTCAACCTCAAAAGAAAATCATTCTTTATAATCGAGAGTCAATTAATATATACCTTGAGCAACACGCACGCGAAACATTTTGACTATGGAAGATGAAACAGTCACTCCCTCGCCTGATTATATCAAAGGTTTTAATGAAGGATATTTACTTACAACACATTCACGCGATCTAGCAGACAAACTTGTATCGGCCAAAGGCGATGGTGAACGTATGCAGGGTTTTCAGGATGGCTACAAACAAGTCTTGCTTGATAAAATTCGTGAGCAACGTCCTAAAAGCATGACCGATCCGGAGTTCCTTAAAACGATTCAGAATAACGATAAAGACCGTGATCTTGATAAGAGCAGATAGTTTCTTTTTTCTCACCAGCAAAAAATTATCTCTCCGGCTCGTTTATCTCTTTTGAGTTCTCTTTAAATTTATCGACTGTTTTTACCTCTTCGGTGATGGGTTCCTTCGCAGATATATATTGAGCAAGTGGTGTTGATTCCATCAGCTTATCGGTAAGTGATTTTTTTGAATCTATGCTGCTTTCCTTTTCGCTTTTATTGGCTTCTTCTCCTTTTGATAAACGACTCAATTCGTATAGCATGAGTGAGTCGATAGATTGTTTTGTATGCGGATCAACTCTCTCTGTAATCTTGCCGATACCCTCTAACAGAAATTCCTGTTTCTCATGAATCATCCTTTCATAGATGATTCTGTTTTCGGCTTGTCTCCACTGTGTATTTATAGGTATATCACCCGGCCCTTTGGGTTGCGGCTCAGGGCCTTTATCCTTTGGTAGAGATTTTAATACCTCGTTGAGGGCACGAATTTCGGATACTGTTTTTTCTACAAGTTCGGTAACCTCAGGGTATTTCTTTTTGATTTCATCAAAACGTTCTTCCTTCATAACAGTTGACATTTGAACCTGTTATGCTAATATACATATTCAGATTATTTGATATTTATAGGGTGTTTTGTGGTTGACCGATTTGTTGATCCGATAAAGGCAAAATCGATACGGGAATATCTGGGACTGGATACGAATATCACAGATATAGACCTGTATAATGCATCTAGAAGTTATCTGCCGGAATACGAGCTTGCCGCTATCAGCATGATAAAACAGCGGTTGGGCTATATCCCGGCCACTAAAAAATACAAATGGCACGAATTATATATCCGCCAGTTGCTTCATATTTATTTCAATAGAGGATTCCAGTCGAACGATGAACTTCACAATGCAGTGGATATTCATATCAAGCATATCCGCAATGCCGATCTTCATGAGGTTGTAAATCCTCCTGTCTATTCTCAAGACGATATGAAGGAATACGACAGCTTTATGCTTGAATATAAAGAACTCTCGCAGCAAAAGATCGCTTCCCTGTTGGGTTATATCCCAGACCCCCGCTATTCGCTGCAAGTAGAACTATTACACCGTGAGTTCCTTTCCACGCTAAAGCCCAGTGAACGCGATAAAATAACACAAGCCGAATACCGCATTATCGGTGCAATAAAGTATCGTGAATACTTTCTAAATCTAGGCCTTGAAGCCGCACAAACCTCTCCGTTAATGGGGCATGCTTGGGATAATCCAATCTTTCATTGAATAGATCTCGTGCTTAGTACATTTATACTATAGATATAGTACAAAACTACCATTTCCCCACACGTCAAAAAGAACGCACAAGTGATTATCTTTAGATATAGGCTGCCTTATATCTAAACCTGCTGCTGTGTGATAACCTTTGATCCCGAAACGCCTCTGCTCACGTTAGGCAATAACCTAAATAATGATATTTGGACAATCCGTCATGCTTTTGAGGGTGTGCAAATTTTCGGAGGTATAGGCTCCGGTAAAACCTCTGGCTCCGGCCGCACGATAGCTTTAAAATTTCTGAAAGCAAAATTCGGCGGCCTTGTCCTTACGGCTAAAGCGGATGAGAAGAAAGACTGGATTGAGTATTGCCGCCTTACAGGCAGGCTAAATGATCTTGTCATCATCGAACCAGGTGGGAAAGAATTTTTCAATTTCCTCGAATATGAATCGGCTCCTCGTGGTGGCGAAACCTCCATTACCGGAAATATAGTCCATGTTCTCAAAACCGTATTAAAGGCCAGTGAAGAAAAGGACAAAGGAAAGTCAGACGATGCCTTTTGGGAGAATGCGGTTGATCTGCTTATCTATAACATTGTTGATCTATGTAGTCTTGCTTATGGTTTTTCGACTATTCAGCATATATATGAGATTGCCCAATCCGTTCCCCGCAGCTTGGATGAACTTAAAAACCCTGATAGTGCCGATAAAGCATTTGTAAAAGCCCTTGTTCTAGCAGACAAGAAAGTAAAAGAGAAACTACGAGAGTGGGAGCGTGGCCTCACCCCTGAACAACTAAGCGAGATGGAACGAAACGGAACGTCCAGCGAAAGGGCGGCCATAGAAGTTCCTGCCTTTCGGTTGATTAGCAATGTCGAAGAATTTTTCAAAGCGAACTATATATCCCTCAATGAAAAGACACGATCTATCATTGAGTTTTCTCTTGTCGGATTTCTGTTTCGCTTTATGCGTGATCCTGTCTTTACTCTGTTCTGTGATAGGACATCAACGATCAAACCGGACGATTGCCTGAACGGAAAAATCATTCTCATAAATCTTCCCGTCAAGTTGTATGACAAGGTTGGCCGTGATGCACAAATCATGTTTAAGTATATCTGGCAACGTGCAATGGAGCGTAGAGATATAAAGGTAAATGACCGCCCTATATTTCTTTTCGCAGATGAAGCCCATATATTCCTACATGAGTATGATGCCGATTATCAGGCAACGGCCAGAAGCAGCCGGATATGTACGGTCTATATCTCTCAAAATCTTCCCAACTATTACGCGAACATGGGAGGTGGAAAAGCCGAATACCGTGTGAAGAGTTTTCTCGGAACACTTAACACGAAGATCTTTCATGCCAATGCCGACATAGAAACCAATAACTATTCATCCTCTTTGATGGGTGATGCGGAATATATACGCACGTCTGTCGCTGATACCGGGCCGAGCTTGTCACGCACGAAAACAATATCGACCAAATCAGAAAGAATTATAAGGTCAGAAGAGTTTGTCAAATTAAAAACGGGTGGCCCTCGGAATGCTTTTGTCGTGGAGTGCTATATCCATAGACAAGGCGATTCATTTTCGAATGAAGAAAATTATATCAAGGCAAAATTCAATCAAAACTTTATACCTACCTAAACTGTATCATCATGAAAAAGAATCTTCTCCTGATTTTATTATTGTTTTGTTCTCTTTCTATCACAAAATCACAAAATTTTACTAAAGCGCGTGACTCCATAGCCGCGGAGTCTGCGCGAACAAATTATTTTGAAGATAGGAATCTAACAACCAGAGGTCTTAATCTTTTCCTTGCAAAAAAATCAATTCGCTATTTAACTGAAGATGGCGATGTCTCTTTATACAAAAGCTTCTTTATAGCCGACATTAGCGATGGCGAATTGACTCTGGGAAGGAACATCGCTTTCAAAAGAACTAAAGACTTCAAGAGCGATGACGGAACTGTGGATCACAATACTGGAAAAGTATGGGGTCTATTGACTCCTTCATTTAAAGCAAAGGCAGAGGATAATTTTTCGGATATTTTTTCAAAAGGAGAGTTTAATGAAGAACTCTCTGTAGGAGTAAAATTCACATGGTTCATAGGCGGGAGTGTTTTTTTTGATCCGCCTTTGGAAGATGAGATGCAACAAGACAAAAGGAAACGTTGGCTGTGTCCACCTGCACAACAGAAATACATGGCTCTCCAAAGAGCAAATAATCTTAAAAAGCTGGAGGCCGATTTCAAAGAAAAGAAATCGGTTTTTGAGGAATCACTTGGGCTCTATAAAGATTCCCTTCAAAACCTGAGCCCCAATGAGAATATAAGTGGAAATGCTGAAATAGATTCACTGATTAAAGAGTTTGAGGACAAGGAAAACGATCAAGCTATCGAAGCTTGGTATGAAGCTGAAGTGGAGTCGTTCGACTCAAAGAAGGCTCACAATGCGGTGTCATCATATTGGATCAGCATTTGGGGAAATTATACATTGGTCGGATCGAGCTTGAATATTAGACCCGCAATATTCGGTGAGAATGAAGAAGTAAATTTCAAAGGTTATGATGCGAATATTCAATACACCTATATGCTTGATGGCCGGAGAGGACTCTTTTACTTGTCTGGTGGTGCCGGACTTCTCTTCCAAAATAGCATTAAGACCAAGCAAGGCATAAAGAAATATGATCTTAATGATTACGTACAAAACCAAAAGCCGGATACGGTGCAACTTGTTTCCGTTGATGACAACGAAATCTATGTTGGCGACTATAAGGAGTTCACATCAACGAAAGTTATGGGACAATTCGTCTGGCTCTTTCCTGAAACTAAAATCTTTAAGAAAACAATTTGGGATAAGAATTTCGGAATAAGTATAAAAGTGGAACAGTGGTTTGGGAATTATGATCCTTTCGATCTGACAGCAGGCTTACCGCTTATGCTTTCAGGAAAAGAGGATGATAAAAAAATCAACTTGGAAATTCAATTTAAATGGACCGACCTCTTCGAGACCATTGAAAGCCTATCAAGTGATGACAGATTCTCAGCAGGTGTAAACCTTGCAATACCTTTCAGTAGTTTGATTTACTAGCATAGTTCTTTTAAATAAAACCCTAAACTCTATCCGTTATGAAAAAAAATCTCTATTACCGTCAAGTTTACAAAAGGACAAACGCCATCTCGGAGTTCGCTGTCCGTGTCTTTCTCACTATGTCTTCGTATCCTCGGCTTTTGCTTGAAGTCTTTATCCGAAAGAACTTTGGTGAACGTTATTTTTCTTTTTCAAAAGCAATTCTGTTGTCCATTATTCTGGTAATTGTGCCGCTTCTGCTTTCAGGCGGCCTTTTCTTTTTCAGTAGGAATAGTCATCTGGTGACAGGAACATTCCTCATGTTTTATGTTACATGGTATATATTTGTGGCTGCGTTTCTATATTTCAGTATCATACGGTGGAAAGAAGTAAAACGAAATCCTTCCGTTTTCGACTTTGAAAAATTCAGTCTTTATACAGGCGACATTGATCCTCGCTTTTATAATTTCAAAATTAAAGGTGTTACGCCAACTCCGCGAACTGTTGAAACGATTTATGAGCCTGCCATCTTTCTAATAGCTGGCATCGTCTGTTTTCTTTTTGCCCAGCCTATAGGACTGCTTCTTATCTCGTGCAGCATCCTTTATCACTTTAGCTATAAAGGCGCTTACCGCCTCGGTGATGAATTCGTAATGGACAAGATGGATGAAATGATATTGAACGAAGAGATGTTTGATTCATTTGTTGAAGGTAAAGATTCAAGTGAAACCCGTGGCGTTCGTTTTTATGGACGTAGGCCAGCCGATGAAAATGTACGAACCAAGATTGTGTCTTCCTTTACCGAAGAGCAAATCGAAGCCGTAGAGGTACATTGACATCCCCTATGCACTGCATAGGGAAGATGTCTGATGCAATTTGTTTTAATATAGGGCTGTGTATAGGTCACACGTTGGGCAATGCAAAGGGCAGAACTTTTTGTTTAGCGTAACGATTTTCATACGACCGTTTTTGAGATGTTGAAGTATAACTTCTCTCTATGATCCGAATGATTCAAAGTAGCTCGGCTGGCCATGCCAAAGCTTACTTTAACGATGCACTTCTTAAATCCGATTATTACCTGGACGATCAGGAACTCGCTGGTCGTTTTCTGGGGCGTCTTGCTACGCGTATAGGAATCGAAGGGACAGTCGATAAGGAAACGTTTTATTCCCTCTGTGATAATATCAATCCCAAGACCAATGAACATTTAACACCACGCACGATCAGTCAGCGAACGGTGGGTTACGATATAAATTTTCATTGTCCTAAATCCGTGTCGATTATTCACGTCTTGTCCAAAGACAATCATATACTCGAAGCGTTCAAGGCATGTGTTCATGATACAATGCTTGATATTGAAGCTGACAGTAAGACACGCATCCGCAAGGCTGGTCAGTATAATGATCGTGAAACGGGAGAATTGGCTTGGGCGGAATTTATTCATCAGACGGCACGGCCTGTTGATGACTCAATGCCAGACATGCACCTTCATGCCCATGCGTATGTTTTCAATGCGACATGGGATGAAAAAGAGAAGCAGATAAAGGCTGGACAGTTCCGCGACATCAAACGCGATATGCCGTATTACCAAGAACGCTTTCATAAGAGGCTTGCGGATCATCTGGTGAAGCTCGGCTATCAAATCAAGCGAACGGATAAAGCATTTGAGATTGAAGGTGTGCCTCAAAAAGTAATTGACCTCTTCTCCAAACGCACCGATGAAATCGGACGGGTGGCAAAAGAGAAAGGGATTACCGATGCAAAAGAGCTTGACGGGCTTGGCGCACGTACGCGCTCGAAAAAACAGAAAGGCCATACGATGACCGAACTTAAAGAGGCTTGGCGAAAGCAGATACGCGAAGCGGGCGGCATGGGTAAAGAAGATGGCGGCAAGGCTATACGTTATGCAAAAGAAAGGCAGCTTGACTATATAGCCCCAGAGCATTGTGTCGATCATGCTTTGAGCTACTGCTTTGAGCGGGCTTCTGTGGCCTCAGGAAGACGCATTCTGGCTGCGGCCTATCGACACGCCATGGGCCGAGAAGTCTCGCTGGCAGGCATTACAGAAGCTTTTGAGAAGGATGCCCGCATCTTTCAGGTGAAAGAGGCTAATAATCGTTTTGTCTGCACAACCAAAGAGGTGCTGGCCGAAGAGAAACGTATGATCGCCCTCGCTAACGCGGGCAAGGGTAAATTGAAACCACTCTATCTTGAAGTTCCCTTTATCGACCTTAAGGGCGAACAGCACGAGGCCGCGCGGCACGTGCTGACGACCCCGGATCGGGTGTCGATTATTAGTGGTCGCGCCGGTGCTGGCAAGACCACGATGATGAAGGAGTTAAACTTCCTGATTTCACAAACACACAAGGAAGCTCTCTATGTTGCCCCGACTTCGGAGGCTTCTCGCGGTGTTCTGAGATATGAAGGCTTTAAGGAAGCCGAGACAGTCGCCAAACTTCTCCTGGACAAAAAGCTTCAGGAAAAATTGCGTAACAATGTCTTGATTGTGGATGAAGCCGGATTGCTCGGTACAAAAGATACAACCTCCCTGCTCGATCTCGTCACAAAGAGAAATGCCCGAATTGTTTTTGTCGGAGATACACGTCAACATACCAGCGTTGTGCGTGGGGATGCGTTACGCATTCTGAATACCGTTGGCGGGATACGCACGGCTGAAGTAAGCCGTATCTTCCGTCAAAAAAATAAAGACTACCGAGAGGCTGTGCAAGACCTTTCCGAAGGCAAAATCAAGGATGCCTTTGAGAAACTGGACAAGCTGCAAGCGATCAAAACGATTGACAAGGAAAAGCCGAATGAGACACTTGTCAATGATTATCTGGCAACTATACAGCAAGGTAAATCCGCTCTCATCATCTCGCCTACACACAAGCAAGGCGATGTTGTTACGCAAGCTATTCGTGAGAAATTGCGCGAAGCAAAATTGATAGGCAAGCGTGAAATCAACGTCACGCGCTTTGTCAATCTTAATCTGACAGAAGCAGAGAAAAATGATAGCCGCAATTACAATGAAGGTCATGTTCTCTGGTTTAATCAGAACGCAAAAGGTGTCAAGCGTGGTACGGCTTGGGCTGTCAATAAAGTCCATGGTGACTTATTAGAAATCAAGAATGACGAAGGTAAAACCACAAACCTTCCGATAGAATACAACAAGAAATTTGAAGTCTATCGAAAAACAGAAATCAGTCTTTCAAAGGGTGACAAGATTCGCATCACGCGCGAAGGGTTTGATGTAAAGAACAGACGCCTGATAAATGGGCAGACACTTGAAGTTCTTTCCGTCTCGAAAAAAGGAAATATCAAGGTGCGCAATAGCGTGAGTAAAAATACCTATACGCTTTCGAAAGATCACGGTCATTTGGCGCATGCGCATTCCATTACCTCGCATGCTTCCCAGGGAAAAACTGTCGATGAAGTTTTTATCTCACAACCTGCGGCCACCTTCCCGGCAACGGATATGAAACAATTCTATGTGTCCGTTTCTCGCGGTAAAGACCGCGTGCATTTATATACCGATAGTAAAGATGAATTGATGGAACATGCTTCTGAAATGGGAGAGAGGAAGTCTGCGATCGAATTGCTCAACACGAGGAAGACAAAGGCCGATGATGTTGACCGCTATATACGGGCCGATTTGCAACGCCAGCCCTCGCCTTCAGACAAAATCAAGACAATAGAGGAATCAGAACCTTCACGAGCGCATTATCATGAACCCGAAATTTAAACAAAAATATGACGAGCTACGCGAAGGTAATCCGTCCAGTAGTTCAGAAGAGAATGCTGCTATAAAATCGGAAACCGACAATCAGTTCTACCAACATCCTGGAAGTATGCGGAGTGTTTGTTTCGCATGGCCGAATGGGAACAAGCATTCATTTAGCTATATTGATCTTGTCTCTAAAAAGCTCGACGTTACTGGAGAGATTAATAGTCTGACGCTATACTTTCGATCTGATACAGTTGTATTGAAAGGATATAATCTAGGTATACTCTTGACACATTTCGACAATCAAACTGCTTATCTGATTAGCCAGCTTGATCCGCGTTACGTGGAAATGCAGGAAGAAAATCAAACAACTGTAATAGATATCACAGTGAATACGGCACCATGATTTTATCACTGTGAAGACTCAAAAGTTAGTCCAACGTTTTTCTTTAGAATATCCTTTTACTTAAATGCACCATTGTGAATATTTCATCAAAGTACGGGATAGAAGGATAATCTGAAATGATAGAGCATGCCTCTATCTCATGGCACTTAGTTGAAATCGCATCAAGGGTTTTTACTATGGGTTTTATAATGTTCATTATATGCCAACATGCAAAATGATTTGCTTTATTAGTAAGGTGCAATTTATAGAAGCGGCTTACGTAGCCGGTATTAAAAGCAATATCGTCAATTTGCAATGCAGGTACTAAGCTTTGCATTGTGATTAATTCTATTTTGTTGCGTAGGGTCTCTGAAAAATCCTTCCTTGCTATTTCGTCAATAATACTTTGCCATTGAATTAGCGGGTCGATACAAGTGGCTGCTGAAATGTTGGAGATGTTATAATATCGACCTGTCGATGCCGCAAAATTGTTCAGAAAAGTTAGGATGCTGTAATCCAGACTACTCTTTGCAATAAAAGGAGTATTTGACCTGAATAATCAAGAGAAATTTGTTCAGATTGTTCATATAGCTTAATAAGATCATGCCCCGTTTTTCTCAATGTGTATCGAAGGCTATATGTAGGCAATCATCAGCCTATGATTATACAATTTTTGATTAGCACTATATAGAGAAGTAGTAAGATCATCAAAGTGATTGAAGTGTAATTGTAGCTAACGCAAACAAAGGTTCTAACTCTACATTTTAAAAATTTCAAGCTGTAGTCGCTTGAGTTCCTTGGGCTTGTTATCTTCGTTTATTTGGTTCAATTCTTTAACAATTTCTTTTTCACGCGTTGTTAAATCCGACTCATCCAAATTGTTGGCAATCATTTTCATCAAGAGACTAGCCTTAGTAGCTAAGACCCACATTTTATCATTGGCTTGTTCTGTCAAGTCCGCTCTCCTCTTTAACCATTTGCCTCCTCGTCTTTTCTTTCGAAGAGGGGCGTATCCAGCAGTTTCCATACTTGTACGTTATAAGCAAATATTTATCAAGAAATATAATAAACCTTTGTAGTCACAGCAAAAAATATTGCGCCAAACAGCCAAAAAACTAGATTTTTCATACGTTTTTGTCTTTTTTCAAGGAGTTTAGCTTTTCCTCTAAAACCCTCATTGATACCGAGTTGGGAGCAATAGTAAACGTTCCTTGCCAACTGAATCCATTCAATTCCCAGATTTCTCTTCCCCTTTTAGATTTTAATAGATCGTGTAGATAAGCCTCTTCACGTCCCAATTGATGCATTCTATCAACGAAAAATGTTTGGTAGGGTTCGTCCATAAGAAAACCATAGCCACCCCAAGTTATATATCCATTTATCTCATGTCTGATTTCAGGTTCGCCAAATGCAAATATTTTTATATGAGTAATTCCAAATCTTTGTGATGCCTTGATTTGTCCCATTAGTAATCGCATACCGATTCTCTTGCTTTTTTTATGGACGTTCAGCACTCGACCTTCAATGATTTTCTGTTCAAAATTTATACGCAGGGAAAGCTGCCTAATGTCTTTCGTGAATTGTACACTAATAAATACAATTCCATCCTCCCAAGTGACTTTAGTAAAATGGTTAATCTCGTATAAGCTAATGGCTTCATAAATTCCTGAAACCTCAATAACTGCGTTATAAGATAAACCTATATATTCCTCACAATTGGAAGGATCAATCTTAATTTCCATGAAGAGAAATTGGCAAGTGTTAAATCTAATTGATTAAATAGCTTTAATCATAGATTCCACTTTGTCGTAGATGTCTGTTGATGCTTTAATTAGTGGAACAAGACTAACTATATTGCTCCATATCATTTGCAACATAGACTTCTTTGGTTTCTCTTTTTCTAATTGCTCTTTGAATTCCTGAAACAACTCTTTTGCTTCATCATTCTTCTCTTGATTGATAATCTCAATTACTTTTTTTAAAACATCTGATGATCCTTCTCCATATCGTTCATTGAACGAATTTGAAATAGAGATGTCTCCCGCTCCGGTTGAAATAATTGTTTTTTCATTCCCGACTGCTACGGGTCCTGAATTGCCAGAAATATTATTTTCCATGAGAGTAATATTTAATGTTTCACAAAGTTTATACAAATAAGCTTGGTTGATTTTGCTGTTCATTACGCTATGCAAAGCAATGTCAACAGGAAATGAGAAGTGCTGCATATGTTCGTCAAAATCAGAAAGAAAATGGATAGCTCCAGTTTTCATTGAATACCTGTAAGCGTAATCTTCGATCCACTCGACTGCAGACTTAAGATTGTTCCCCGCATTATCTGGAGAAAATGATGCATACGTGTAATATTTACTATTTGTTTGCGTATGCTCAGAAAAAAGAGTTGCTATAGAAACGCTAATATTTATAGGTTCCAGTTTTTTTAATTTAATACTATCTACCGATATTATATATCTTGGAATTTTATTTTTGTATTCAATTAATGACCTCGCCTTTGATAAGAACTCAATTGTGCCAACTATATCTGCAATGATATATCCTTCTTCCTTTATGATATCGATATATGCACTATATAAATCTCTGGATAGCATTAATGGAATACCTTGATGACTTATTCCAGTAGAGGAGGCTCCGAGGTAATAATTATTATTACTGTCTGGCGAAAGTCTGACTGAGCCTATTCCACCTTCTATCATCCGTAGTTTACCCGTTGGCACATACTCCCCTAAAAACCAATCCATCATTTGTTCAGCTTCTGTCCTTGATTGACTAGCCTTATGAGTAAAGTACAAGCCAGGAGAAACGGGCAGCCATTCCATTATACAAAAGTTAGTAAGCTTCACAGTTTTTGTTAGGCTAAGCTTATAGTTAAGTATATCATGCCATAGGTCACAATTCTCATTATACAGTTTAAAGTTTTTTATCGGGGCATTTTCTGACACTATATTGTTATATCGCTCCGCATCAAGAAAGTCAGCCAGAAACTTGATGACGCTTTCATTGCTCACACTTGAAGGACCTCCAGGTTTAATAGATTTAATGATTTCCTCGAACGTCACTTGCGATTTACTTAAAGTTAGAAGCTGATGAATTACTATTTACTCGGCTGGCAATAGGTTGCGATGCCAGCAAAGCCTTATTAAAATTAACCATGTAGGAATCCAAGTGGGCTACGATCGGATAGGATCAGGTGAGTCGAGGAAATCCTTCCTTGAATTAAAGTAATTCCTATCAACTTTCCAAGTATACTTAATTTATACTAGGTATACTTTACATTCATAGTACACTTTTTCGGCCACTCGTATCACGATTCGAGGGAAGCTCAAATCCTCAATAGATCGAAAATGGGAGGCTATGCAAAGAAGCACGCCAGGCCTTGACAGGGATAGAAGTGGAAAGCCCACAGTGAGGCACGAGCGAGGACTTGCAGAGTATAGCCCGGCTGTCACCAACACTATTACATTTAGTCTTCTGTACCGCCATGCGTTCGAACTATTATCGTTAAAAATAATATCTTATATGTATACATCGTACAAGGATATTATTTTTTAATGTTGTAACTGTAATTTGTCTTCAAAAAGTACATCATCACGTTTAGTACTTTTTTACTATATCCAATAGTAAAAAAGTACTAGGCAATGCCTTTCGGCAACGTTCTCTGAAATCTTTTTGAAGATCAAAATATTTTATTTTACTGAAGTTCATACGTGCCTTGGAAATCATCCTAGGTTGTGAGGTTGTGTCTTATTCTACACTTTCGCATTACCTACATGTCCAAGCCAATGTGTATATGAGAAACCTATACTACCTTTTCCTACTAGCATTTGTCGTTCCATTTACTGCCGTTGCTCAAAACTTAAAAGCCAGCCAAGCCCCTGCTCAAAGTTCCTTTAGCTTAAATCCGGATGGATTTCAGGCGCTTCAAAAACAGTGTGAATATGCTGACTGGCCAAGTAGCGTTTCCAATGAATCTGGTGTCGCTAAGTGGAAGGGGTGGGCTGAACATTTCAGTCGGGATACAGTATAATTCGGGGGGTATAAAAAATCAGGTTGATCGGAATAGTGAGTATAGTCCGACTGGTATACTCGGGCTTGGCTGGTCGATGGATATACCACGCATCGTAGCAGACTTTAAACAAACGGGTACGCGACATGATGATGTATTCTACTTAATTGAGAATGATATTTCAAATCAACTGGTTTGCACTAACTATTACAGCACGACGAGAAGTTTTTCCCCTAAAACCTTTTCACCATGGAAGATACTTTACTATCCTAATGAGGAGAAATGGATAGTTACGCGTGAGAATGGATTTAAATATACCTATAGCGCGGTGCAGTGGGTTGTAAAATGGGGCAACTGGATTGGCAACAGTGCACAAACACAAAATCAAAGCAGGCTTGCCTATGTATGGGCCTTGACGGAAGTGGAAAACCTATATGGGGATAAACTGACCTTTCAATATAATTCCGTTGAGGAGGCTGTAGGATCGGGAGGACAAACACATACAAAGGCTTTTTACCTTTCAAAAGTGATTGATTCAGCCGGGCAATCGGCTGAATTTATCTATCAATCCAAACAATCGACTGAGTATTTCGACCCCCATGTAGAGCAAGCCGAACCGGATGCCTATCAGGAGAAATTTGAGACGCAGTACTTAAGCACGATCAATGTTCGATCTATCAAGAATTTGATTTTGTACTCGGTTGATTTCAGCTATACCCTTAGAGGTGAAGGCTCACTTGTCAAACGTTACCTGACATCTGTAATCAAAAGATTTCCTTCAGGCGAAACTCAGCCGGCAATGCAATTCGAATACTTTGCTGAAGGTGAATCTAATGGCTATATAAAGCGGGTATTTAATAGTCTCGGTGCTCACGTGGATTATTACTATTCGCAAGCGCAAGTAGATAATGCAAATCGCAATTACAATATCGCTGCTCCGACAGACGGAACGGCCGGTGGTTACGGCCAACCCAAAATATATACCGTTGGAAGTTATGTCGTTGTAGCATGGCGAAAGCTCAAGAGCGATGGCAGTATTGATGGCGGTCAACGCCCGGTGAAAGTATTGGCTTATCATTGGGATGGCCAATGGAATGTGGACTTTCTGTGGGATATACCAGCGATTACAAATTCAGATTACGAGCAGCTCGATATTGAAGTTGCAGCCACACATTTTGTACTTCGATTTTTTCAATCTCAAAACAATCTTCAATTAATATATGCGGCTCATAAAAAGAAATATACAGCCGGAACAACTATTGAAGCCAACGGGAATAGCTGGGAGAAGAAACAACTTCAATATTTTAAAGTTGGGGGTGGCAGTGGTCATGTGACGGGCAATATATTCTGCGGTGATGAATTCGTAGGGTTCTTAAATCGCTTTTCAAAGGATCTGCATATACTGACTTGGAAGGGCGAGAAATGGGTTGAAGAAACGATTTCCAATACCGATGAGTCTCAATGGGAAAATTTCGTAACGGCTACCGGTAACTATATATTTGTTCACAATGACAATGGTGGAAATCGTGACGAGCTACATCTATACTTTTTAGATGGAGAAAAGGAATGGCAACACCGTGCCTTACCAACCGATATTGAATTCGGAACAGATGGCGGAAGTGATCCTGATTCGCAATGGCACTCGTCTAATTCGATACTCCTTGGAATGGCAAATCAAAATCCTGAGTATATTTTCATGTGGGATGAGAATTACCAGAATTTTGTACAGGCAAACATACTAGGGCGATTACAGGATGCAGCGTTAGTTTATATATCGAGTGATGGACAAATTGGTATAAGTCAAACGGATAAAGGAAATGGCGTTGTCGCCCGCTATGATGGTAAGAACTGGTATACTAAAGGCTTTAACTATATAGATTACAAGGAGACAAGTTATGGCGATGACTTTTTAATGTGGTCTGCCGCAAGTTCCTTCTCACCAATATGCAAGCGGATGTTCTTTAACCCGAACACGCTGACGTGGTCCAACGATACGGATTATGGGCTGGGTAGTCTTACCTATGATCGTTTGAATGATCAGTATGGAAATGCAATTCAAGCCGGAATTGGATTTTCAATTAAAAATGGCACGCTGCACCGCCGACTTCCATCCGGTGATTGGGCTCTTATTGATAATATGCCATTAGGCACAAATCATTACCTGATTGGAAGAACGGCCACGGTGCTGTCGCCAAACTATATCGCCTATGAATATAGTGAAACAAAGTCCGGAAAGGCTGCTGGGATATATATACTATATATTAAAAATAATGAAGTGGTGGATTATACGGTTCAATCACAGTTCTCCTTGGGAGATAAGAAAACTCAAGCTGGTTTCTTTGTCCTGGCATCGGCCTCTACAAATTCTTTGAATCTTTGCAGAGTAGTAGATGAAAAGATATTTGGGATTCAGACACCGTTGATTGTAGACCGCGTAGGTTGGACGGATGGCAATAGAGTGTTTGAGACAAACTATGAATATTTTAAAGGTCGAATAAACGAACAAGGCATTCCGCAATTCAACAGGGCAACCGTCATTCCCGGCGGAGATTATGCGAACAAGCCGTTCGGACTGACAGAGTACTATTTTTATAATGGACTTAACGAGTCGAATTTGACTCTTGCCCCAGCTACGACAAACTTGGGCAAAGAACTTCATTTGCTGGGCGCACCATATCAGGTTCTGGTTAAGAACAGTAACAATAGCTTTAATCAGGAGGTCGCGCGTTCACAGGATTATTATCGAGTTTTTTCGAAGCCAATTCGAAATGCACAATCCCATGTTATTGATTCTGCGTATTATGTCAGAATTATTAAAACAGATCAGCGTCAGGAAGGTATCAACGGCTTAAATACAGCTGTTGAGAATACATATGATGACAAGACGGGATTGCTTAAATCCAAAAAGCAAATCAATTCCATTGGCGCAAACTACACAGAAGTCGCAACATCGGATTATAAATATTGGTGGGAGGCTTATGATACAGACAGATCACGGAATATACTGTCCTATATTATTCAGAGTAAGGTAACGAACACGAAAACCGGTAGTCCAACTTTTACTTCCTGCTCCGCAACCAAGTGGATCGCCGATAATATTTCTGATCCGGAGACGAGTAAGTATTACCCGCAATATAATTATACGTGGCTGCATGATGGTAATTCCGATTTTGCGGCATGGAGTAACTCGGCAGTTCCCGATGGAAATTGGTTGCTGACACAGGAGGTAAAGAACTTCGATCCAGGTGATGGAATCGTATTAGAAACCGAAACTCAGGGTGGGACAACGAACGCCTATATTTATGATGATACACATACCCGTTTATTTGCGAGCGCACGTTTTGCATCAAATTCGCAAATAGCTTTTACAAGCTTTGAAGATAACACTAAAGGAAATTGGTCATACAACAATGCCTTTGTGGTGGCAGGTGATGGTATAACGGGAAATAAGCACTTAAAGGCACAAACAACGGATGCCTATATCTCAAAACAAGTTTCCAGTGATCGGTATGAAGTGTCCTATTGGAGTAAGGGAATGGCTCCGGTTATCGAATTGCAAAATGGTTTAATTATAGCAAGCTCGAATGAAGATGTGAAGAATGGTTGGACGCTTCATCGAGTTATAGTCAGTATAGCTGCAAGTACAGGTACGGTTAGCATTAAAGTACCAAATGGTGGAAGCATCGATGAAGTACGTATAAGGCCCGTTGGGTCTGAGATCACAACCTACGTGTATAGTGATGAGGGAAATATACTCTCACAGTGTGATACGAATTTGTTTCAAACAAGCTTCGAGTATGACAACCAGTATCGTCCGGTGATTATACGAAATCACCAAGGCAACATCACGAAGAAATTCTCATACCATTATCGCGATCAACAATAAATAAAAGCATTCATGAGCAGAAATTTCTGTTGTAATTCCCTACGTTCCGCTGTAGTGGTTTTGTTAGGAATCTTAGCATTCAGTATCAATGCATTGGCACAGGAAGGGCCTGGCGATCCATCGTCAGATGGTACTGAACTAATATCATCGCTCAGTGCGAAATCAACTTCACGATTAGCGTCAGCTACCACTACAAGCACAACTATGTCTTTATCTGCGGAACTGACAGCGGATTCCCTCGCTTTGGTTGCGCTATATGATTCTACCAATGGCCCGTCATGGACAACGAAGACGAATTGGAAAACCGGTAACCTCAGCACGTGGTATGGTGTAACGATAACAAATGGCAGGGTTACGCGTCTTCAGTTAATCAAGAATAATCTTAATGGAATTATACCAGAATCGATTGGTAATCTTACAGGTATCACGATACTCAACTTAAGCGATAACAAACTTCAAGGGGAGATACCTGAGTCACTCGGTAATCTTGTATTGCTGACACAGCTTCAACTTCAGTTTAATGAACTTACGGGATCAATTCCAGCCAGTCTTGGAAATCTTACTCTGGCCACTCACTTCTATGTATACAGGAATAAACTATCGGGAGATTTACCTCCCTCACTCGGTAACTTAAAGAAGCTGCAATATTTGGGGTTTCATGTGAATGACCTGACGGGTAATTTTGACTGGATTGGAAATCTAACTGAACTTCTTCAATTTTATTTTTACGGCAACCCTAATCTTTCCTGTACTATACCTCCGTCCATTGGCAACTTGACAAAAATGACCCGCCTGTGCGGTGGTGGTTGGTTGGACGAAGGGTTTGTTCATACGAGGGTTACAGGTGTTTTGCCTGCTTCACTTAATAAATGTATCAAGCTTCAGTGGATATATCTTGATAATAGTGAGTTTTATGGTGAGATACCTGTATTGACAAGCCTGACAAGCCTAAACTCATTTAACGTCTTCAATAATGAAAACTTAGCTGGAAATATTGGCACTTCTCTTTCGGGTTTAGTGAAATTGAACAACGTTCGTATTTACAATACTCAGATCGGGGGAACACCTCCGACCTCAATCATGAACAGCACGCTTCAGTATTTACAAATCGCCAATTCAAAAATCAGAACATTACCTGCCAATATAACGAGTGCTACAAATCTTACCACACTATACCTGGATTCGTTGCAACTTGCTCAAGTTCCTAATTGGTCTGCCAATTTTTCAAAACTAAATTATCTCAGTGTTAACTATAACGATCTCACAAGTATACCCTCGTTTACTGCTCATGCTAATAAGGCCAACCTGCAATATATAGTCAGCAGAAATAAACTGGACTTTGGCGATCTTGAACCAAACTTTACGGCTGCAAATACTCATCCTTATCAATCCTTTACCTATTCTCCACAGGAAGAGTTGGGCGAAGAACAAACATTATACTGGATATCCGGTAATGCAGATACATTGAGAGTTGTTACCCCGGGCAGTTATAATCTTTATCAGTGGCAGAAGAAAAACAATATGGATGTATGGACTGATTTACCCGGTGCGACATCATTCGAACTTATTTTTCCAAGTGTTGCTATAGCCGATAGCGGCCAATACCGACTGAAGGTTACAAACCAATGGGTCACAGGTCTTGAACTTTATTCCAAACCTATATCAATCAAGGTGACGGAAGGAACGCTTCCACCAGAAGCTACAGATGTAAAGATATGCGCCCAGCACTCAGCTACATTATCTGCCACGGGGAACGGAACAATTCAGTGGTATGATATGGAAACAGATGGAACTCAACTTGGCACAGGCACATCCTTCACCACACCTGTTCTTGACACGACAACGGTATTTTATGTTTCTCAAACAATCGGAGGATTGGAAAGCATCAGGAGACCGGTTAAGGTCACGGTTGATTCATTGCCAACAGTTATTTCGAATGCAGATCTCTCTATTTGCGCGGGCAAGAGTGATATCATTAGTGTTTCTGGTAACGCCTTGCAATATGCTTGGGATAATGGTCTAGGAAGTGCATTAACCTATACCGTAAGTCCATCGTCTACCACGACCTATATTGTTACAGGTACAGGGGGCAATGGATGTCAGGGAACGGATTTCGTCATTGTCACCGTAAATCCGTTACCGACTGCGTCCATCGCACCTGCCTCCCCTACGATATGCCTAGGATCTTCAGCTATACTTACAGCTTCAGGTGGGGCGTCCTATCAATGGTCGACGGGACAAGCTGGAAGAGTAATCACCGTTCGCCCCGCTGCTACAACGACCTATACTGTTACCGTAACCAACAGCAAGGGATGTACCAATACATCATCAGCGACAGTAACCGTAAGCACTACATGTCCGGCTCCACCAGAAGAATTACGCGCAGTAGCGGTGTCCTCGAAAGAAATTCTTTTGACCTGGACCAATGTAGCTGTCAATCAGACCGGCTTTAAGGTTGAACGAAAAACCGGTACAGGCAATTTTACTGCGGTCGCGACCTTGGGCGCAACAGTAGCGAGCTATAGCGATGCAAACTTGCAACCATCAACTATATATACCTACCGAATTCGTGCACTTCAGAATACTTTGGAATCGGAACCTTCCAATGAGGTGTCAGAGCAAACCTTTTCTACCGATCAACATTATCAACGTGAAACCACTGTACTTGTAAATGGAATAACTGATCCTAACGCGGTATCGACACTTGCAGTTGGCGAGCGCATTCATACATGGAATTACCTTGATGGCGAAGGTCGCCCGATACAAAATGTGATTCAGGAATTCTCGACGGCAGAAAATGATATGGTGCAGCCAATTCAATATGATGCATTGGGAAGACAGGCTCAGCAATATTTACCGTATACAATTTCTTCTTCATCACCGGGAGAATTGCGGACAAATGCGATCGGCACCAATGGTGAACAGAAGCTATTCTATGATGGTACAACGACACCTCCAAATATACCAGTGGAGTCTTTAAACCCTTTCAGTGAGCGTGTCTTTGAGCCCTCGCCTCTTAGTCGCGTAAAGGAGTTAAGTTCACCCGGTAGTACCTGGAATATTACCAACGGTAAAACTGGCAAGATGGGCTATAGTTTGAATGCAGAGAATGAAGTTCTCATCTGGCAAGTGGACGGAACATCTTTGATTGCCAATGGGTACTTTAATGCTTCGGAATTATACCGATCCATTCAGGAAGATGCCGAGCATGATACGGTAATTTTATATACGGACAAATTTGGTCGTACGATTCTTCAGAAAAACCGAAAAGGCAGTGGATGGATTTCTACCTATTCGGTTTACGATGCGGCCGGTAATCTTACGCATCAGATTACGCCACTAGCGGTTGCCAAAGCAGAAGCGCAAAGTGGCTTCCCTAAACAGCTTGATGCAACCATCCTGAATAAACTCTGCTATGTTAACAGTTATGATAGTCGGCAGAGATTGGTTTCACAGAAAACTCCCGGTGCCGAACCGATCTATTATATATATGATAAATGGTATAGGGTTGCTTTGTCTCAGGATGGAAGACAGCGCCTGTTCAATCAATGGACGTGTTCGAAGTATGACCGATTCAATCGTGTAGTTTTGAAAGGTGTCATTACGGATAGTCGAACATTGAATGAAATACAGGTTGCATTTGATAATGCAACGGTTCGGTACGACTCACGTAGTTCTGAAGCCGGTAATTTTCATGGCTATACAAATATGTCATTGCCAACACAAATTGATACGGTGTTATCAGTATCCTATTATGATGACTACACATTTCTCCAGGATCAAAACCCGGACGTAAATTATAGTTATAAAAGCTCTTCCCTGGCTGGGCTTCCTTCTAATTTTCTAAAACGAATCGATGGGATGTTTACCGGTAACAAGATGTTTATTCTTGGTACAAATGAATATATGTGGTCGGTAAGTTACTATGATGATGAATATCATATCATACAGACTGTAGGTACAAATCACCTTGGCGGCATCGACCGACAATCCCAGCTATATAATTTTGCAGACTGGAAAACAGCAGAAATGATTACCTATTTTGAAGGCGATGCCGGTCGCGAAAAGAAAATTTCAAAACGTTATGAATATGATCACGTTGGAAGATTGCTCAGGACGTTTCACAAAGTAGATCAAAACAATGAAGTTCAATTGAATGAGTTCGCCTATAACGAGCTTGGTCAGTTGATCAATAAAGATTTACATGTTTCCGGAGGAACGCCGCTTCAATCTATCGATTATAGATATACTATAAATGGCAGTCTGTCCGGCATAAACGCCGATGTCTCTGGAGCGGGTGAACCAGTAGACTATTTTTCAGAGGAACTTGCTTATGAAAATGAATTATCATCGGGAAATACACCTCGTTATGATGGTCTGATATCTGCGATAAAATGGCGAACAGACTTAAGTGGGAATAAACAGGAAGTATATAGCTATACTTATGATGCTTTAAAGCGCCTCACAAGCGGAGTATACAAAGCTGACAGTAGCGGTACTATTAAGGATGTGGACGCATTTTCTGAGAAAGGCATATCCTATGATCTTAATGGAAACATAAAAACACTTTCTCGCTATTCACATCCTTCTGCGATAGAAGAAACGGACAACCTTTCTTATACTTATGACCAGGATAGTAACCATTTACTTGGTGTCACCGATAATTCTACAAGCGAACGCGATTCTATCGGTTTTCATGATAAAAATAAAATGACTCCGGATTACGCCTATGATGCAAATGGAAGTGTGATTAAAGATCTGAATAAAGGAATTACTTCAATCAAGTATAATATTCTAAATCTTCCGTCAGTAGTGCTGTTTAATGATGACTCGTACATTGTGTATAAATATGATGCACTCGGAATCAAACTTTCTGAAACTTCCTACTACAGTGATAGTACAGTCATTAAAAAAACTGATTTCGTTGGTGGCTTAACCTATGAAAATGACGCATTGACAATGATTCATCACGATGAAGGTATATACTTGCCATCCAAAGGATATCAATATTTCTTAAGCGATCATCTGGGGAGCACAGGTGTTATACTTGGGACAGTTACGGATGAATACGGTAGTCTTGCCACGCTTGAAACATCAAGCGCTCCTGATGAGCAAAGTAAATTCCTGTACTATGACGAGGCGGTTAAAATTGATTTTGACCTGTTCAATCATACGCAAGGAACTTCAAAAAAATACTCGGCACGCTTAAACGGTACAGAAGCGGAACGAACAGGACTTGCAAAGAGCTTAAGCGTAATGCCGGGTGATACGGTGCGCATGGATGTATGGGCCAAGTATCTTGATCCTGATCATGACAATTGGACCGCTGCATTGAATACTTTCATGACTTCAATTTATGAAGGGACAGCATCGCCTTCGGCATTTATCGATGGGGGAGCGGTAGGAAGTACTGGAGGAATCGTTGATCCGTATGCTGCGCTTTTAACAAAAGATGATGACTCCGAGATTGGACCAAAAGCATATCTGAATTACCTCGTATTTGATCGTAATTTCAAGTTGCTGGATGCCGGATATGAGCGCATGAGTGATATTGCCAAAGAGGATGGAACAGATGTTGATCACGAACATCTGGAAAAAGAATTGGTGATTAAAGAGCCAGGCTATGTATATATATACATTTCGAATGAAAATGAAACTCCGCTGGAAGTATATTTTGATGATTTCAATGTGGACCATATCGAGGGACCGGTTGTCCAGGTGAACGCATACTATCCTTATGGAATGACTTCGTACGCTTGGGTAAGAGAAAATGAATCGTTCACATCATATTTATTCCAAGGGAAGAAATATGATAGCCTAACACAATGGCATGACTTCCATGCAAGGCAGTACGATGCTGCATTGGGAAGATGGTTTGCTATAGATCCGGAGAATCAATTTTCGTCCCCGTATTTAGCAATGGGTAATAGTCCATCAGCTTCAATAGATCCGGACGGACGGTTCGTTTTTGTGCCAATCATTATCGGTGCCTTTGTGGGGGCTACTGTTGGAATGCTAACCGATCATTTCAGTGGAAGCCAATCAATGGACGGATTTTGGAAGGGCGCTCTAATTGGTGCTGCAGGCGGAGCTGCGGGGATATTTGCTCCGGCGGGGATATTACCTGGTGCTGCGTATGGGGCAGGAACAGGTGCTGGAATAGGGGCTGCAAACGCTGCCTTAAGCGGTTCAAATGTAGGACGAGGTGCTGTTACTGGGGCAATTGTGGGTGGAGTGTTAGGAGGGATTTCTGGTGGGCTTACTGCAAGTAGGGCTGGCGGGAATGTTTGGACAGGAGAACTCTATGATGACTTCCAAGTACAAAATTACAGAGGAGCAACTGAACCCGGTAAACCAGTTGAATTCAATCAGGAAACTTTACATCGTTTTAGAGACAAACATTTCCCGAATGAAAAAAAGGGCTGGTTGACAATGAAGCATAGACCATCAGATTACACAGAAGCTGCAGATGGGACATGGGCGAATGCAAAAACTGGTAAAAGCGGAGTTTTGGGTGTAGCAAAACCTTCAATTTGGGGGGGATACAAAATGAAGGTTAATATTTATATATCAAGAGCAGCTTTCAAATCAGAGCAAGATCTGTTTATAACATTGGGCCATGAATTTACACATCGCCAGCATTACCTTGATGGGCTATATCAGATATACAATGAAAAGGCAATTTCGTATAATTACGATGATTTCAGCGGTATGACTGAACGCGGGGCGTGGGAGTATGTTCAAAATGCCGCTTGGGAAAATAAATGGAATGGCTGGTATAATGGTGCAATTGATGTGCTTCGGAATCAATATGGATTTGTCGTTCCTGATGAATTTAAAAGTCGAGTAAACTTAATCTTTGTAAAATGAACGTTGTTAAATTAATTCCACTAATCTGTATAGTAGTTTGTTGCTCCACAAAGAATGATTTCTCACTACAGGGAAGCTGGACTCGGAAGAGCTTTCTCAGTGTTACTGATAAAATAAAAACCGAAGGGCTTACCAAGTATACTTTCTATGACAATGGAAAGTATGTATATAAAACCATTGGTGATGATATTGTTCTAACCGTTGAAGGACACTACAAATTAATTTCTCACAATGACTCTACGAGTCACCAACTGTTGCTCTTAATACCCCCAGCAATGGTCAACTCTTTGAATGATACTATTAGAGAATTTAAGGTTTTTGAAGTTTTGAAATTGAATGAAGATGAAATGGTTTTGCTTCACCAAACGCAACTAATTAGTAATGATTCTGTACGATCAAAATTTTATAATAAGAAGGAGTTATTTGTGCGTGAGTAGAACAACGTGCCGATGAAGCAAATTTTTGAACAGATGTCGAGGCGACAAGCATTGTCCAACCCGATGCAATGGTGGACTTCGCTCAAGTCGGACGAGAGGATAAGCCTCGCTAAAAACTTAAAGATTGACAGACAACTCAGACAGGAGAGAGGAATAAAGCTTAATTATTCTTTCGGACTTGATGAGATATTTGAAACATATTGGGATAGCCCGCAAGTTTCCGAAAACCTGAACTCTGAACAAATACTTGCCATTCTAAATCTTAAATATTTATCCGTGGCGAAAACTAATCTTGCGGATATTAGCTTCATTCAGCCGTTGGCTGATGTTCAGTTCCTCTACCTTAATGAAACGCATATTGATGACATCGGTGTTTTAAAGTACACTTATAAGCTTAAAATGCTGGATTGTTCAACGACACAAATCAGGAATTTTTCTCCCCTCACTTACCTGAAGAAACTTGTTGAGCTTGATTTGTCATTAACTGATTTTGAAAATGCGACCTATCTCAAGTTCTGTGTTGCTTTAAAAAAGCTTCGTTTATATAAAACGTCTTTGCAATATACTTACGGATTTGAAGAGCTAGTTGGTTTACAAGAACTACATCTGGATTGGAGCCCTGTTAAAAACCTTTGGGGGCTTAAAGGCTTAGAAAAGCTTAAAATTATTTCATGTGACCATACGCAAATAGAAGATTTATATCCTATTTCAACGTTGACGAGTTTAAAGGCTATATACTGTAGTCATACAAAACTGAGAAGTTTGGAATCGGCATATGGACATCCTAAAATTCAGTTCATCCAATGCGATAATACCTTTGTAACAGAGAGGGAAGTTAGCAACTGCCGATATCATGTTAAGTATGTTAGTATTGATGAACCGAATTTTGATCTACTCAATAATCAGGAAGCAAAGGACTATGTTGAAAAAATAAATCAGATCGAAATTGAAAAAATCCGAAGAGATATAAAAAATACAGACATCGATTAGATTAATCGTGAAAACTATCAAATTACTTTCTGTTTTTTACTTCCTTTTTTTGCAATGAAGAAAAGAATTCCTCTGCCGTCATCTTGTGAATCGATAGCAGCTTAACCAACGTCCGTAGCGTCAGGTTTGTTCTTCCTTTCTCTATACGCCAATACTGCATTCTCGGGATTTCAAACTCGTGGGCAAAATCCTCGTGGCTGGTATAGCCTTTCTGTTTTCTCAGTTCAGTAATCTTTTGCCCTATACGTTCCTGTAGGGACTTTAGAATCTCGTCTTCTTTCACGGAGGCAAAGTCGAGACGTTTTTCTTTAAATATTACGCATTATAAGTATACATCTTATAAGTATATTTTTTAAATTGCCTTCGTTCAATTAAGGACGAAATTATTTTTAACTAAAACCTCTCACTCACATGAAGACCACTGTAATTCTCAGGGGCGTTTGCCTCCTGTTTTTTGTGCTATATGTTCACAATGTTTCTGCTCAATTAAGCCTGCGACCTGCATCTGTTCATCCGAACGCGATTGTTATAAATGGAAAGTCAAGCTCTGTTATACTAAATGAATTCAAGGAAGGCGTTGCTGTTATCATTGATGGAAGTACCGCCGGGCTTATCGATGCAACCGGAAAATTTATTATACCCTTTGGTAAGTACAATACCATTGGAAGTTACCAAAACGGTTTTGCAATTGTCACTGACAAGACCAATCATAATGCCGTAATTGATAAGTCTGGCAACATTGTTCTTCGTGGAATAGCAAATCCTGCCTTTGATAAGTCTGGCTATTTTCTGATGGATACCTATACAATCATAAACCTGAAAGGCCAAACGTTCAAACTAAATTACGCTGAAGACGGACATAGTATATATTACCAAAATTTCAGCGAAGGACTTTGTTCATTTCTCTCTGGAAAAGCAAGTAAGCATGGTTATATAGACAGGACGGGCAAAGTTGTAATATCTCCCCAGTTTACACGTGTTACCGATTTTTCGGAGGGCCTTGCCGCTGTAGCCAAGGAAAATGAAGTTGGCGAAGAACGTTGGGGGTATATCGACCAAACCGGGAAAGTCGTTATCCCTTTACAATATAAAAATCAACCAGGCCCCTTCTCGAATGGCCTTGCACATTTAATTTCCAGCACTTTTGGCGAACATGCATGGATTGATAAATCTGGTCAGGTTAAAATAAAACTTAATCCTTCCGATAATTACTATATCGAGAATAAAAAGGATTTCGATTTCACAATACCAGTAATTTTTCTGAAAGGAAAATCCAAAAGTCGGGCGTTGCTTGATGTTAACGGAAATATCAAACCCATCACTATTAGTTATGATGTCGTGAATTACAATCGGACGTCTTCACAAAAGAACAGCGGAGAGTTCGAATGTATCGGTCGTAAAGACAATCAGATTATGATTCAGTCGCATAATGGCTTTGGATTAATAGATGAGCAAGGAAAACTGTTAGTGGCACCAATCTTTGACGAACTTTCCTTTTTAGACCCTATAGCAAAATTGGCTAAGGCACGTTTCTATGATGGAAAGAAACATATTGAAGGCTATATCAACGATCAGGGTGTATTCGTAATCCTTAAGGGCGAAGTATCGAGGTATTAGAAACGGATAGAGATATTAAAATGACATTTGATAAAAGACAAAACGGCTAAGGGCACAAACTATATATCCCTTTATATAGACTATTGTTTAATGTTTCGGTCTACCGAAACTATATATAGGCTATGTGGGATGTTGGGCTGGATAGGTATTTTCTTGTTTGGAAGCGTCCTTTTTATCTTCTTGCTAATACTTGAATATCCGTAGTTACATTAAAATACTTCGTGTAGGAGCCCAGTGAAGTTGGGGAGCGGCCATTGCTAAATGATGCAATGGCCGACCCTTACTTGTCTTTAGGGCATCATCCCTTCATCAGCGAAAGAATGATATCGATGTCGATTTATAACAAGGTGATCCAATACTTGTATATCAAGAAACTTCCCTGCCCCGCTTAACTTGCGTGTCAAATCTATATCGGCCTGACTAGGATCAAGATTTCCTGACGGATGGTTATGTACAAGAATCATTCCGCAGGCTCCGGCTTTAAGAGCCGTGCCATAGACAATTCTAGGGTCAGCTGTACAGCCATCTATACCTCCTGTTGAAATTTCAGATATACCTATAACACGATTGCCGCGATTCAAAAGCATGATCTTGAATTGCTCAATCAACTCAATCCGGTTTTCATCCCAGGTTGCACGAAGGACTTTATATGCTTCATTTGAAGATGTGATCTTCGGACGTTCATGTACGGGAACCTTATTTCGGTAGATAATCTGAATCTCGGCTGCCTTAAACATTGTCTTTGTATCGTGTTCCATGCGACTACTCCATCATTGGAAGAGAAAGAGAATGCATGTGCCATTCATTGACATCTTTATGCGGCATGTATTGATCATTCATCGGCCGATGAACAAGATTTTCCTGAGTCTTAAAATATTCGTCTAGATTTTTTGTGGCTTTAATTCCGGCACTGTCATTATCCATCCAGGTGCATACCGTTTTATAACCGTACTGATAGAAAAAGGCTGAAGCTTTATCCATACATGACAAAGAGTTTAGGATGAATGTATCTTCTTCAAACTTCTTACCGTCACGTTGCGCCATGATTGATAAATAGTCCGGCCATCCTTCAAACATTTGGACGCCGATAGCTTTGGTTTTTGTGCCACGAATTACAGTGATATTCTTTCGGCCAGCAGTTCCCTTAAAGAATGAATTACGAAGTTCATAGCCCCCATCTTCATTCTTAAGTCCGAGTGCATGGATTGTCTTTCCAGTATTGAGGTTTCTGACATGAATTTCGTTTAGGTATTCCGAAGCAATAGCCAACGGAATACCTCGCTTCTCCAAATATCGAATAAGAGCTAGTCGTTCGATGGGTTGAACTTGAAGAATCTTTAGCTTGGGTTCTTCAGTGTTTGTTTCAGGCAGAGCAATGGGTTTAATGGATGGCGTTAATCCAGTCATGTTTCGTAGCCAGCGCAAAGCATCGGATATCGTATGCCCAACATTTTGACGTTTTAAATAAACGCATACAAAACCGATAACATCACCGCCTAATTCTTCACCGAAGTCATACCAGATATTCTTAATGGTATGCACATGAAAACTCGGTGTTTTTTCATTTCTTAACGGAGAGCTATACCAGTAATCATGGCCTGTTTGTTTTTTGGGTGTGAAACCAAGCTTGTCTAAAATATCAATAATGGCTATAGTTTTGGCCTGTTCAATGTTCATTACGATCCTCGAAGATTTTATATGATTGTTGAATGGAGGGAGAGGAAGTTGTTGACGCAACTTTCTCTCCTGTTTTTTTAGAATATTAAATCATGCGCTTTGGCTCCTTCTCTAAGAAACGGTCAAGTTCGGACTGCCAGTAGTAGACGCGTCCGCCTTCTTTAAATGACTTCAAGTGACGTTGTTTACATCGCCAAACCGCTAATGTGCTGAAGGAACGTTTGATATAGTCTGCGGATTGCTTTGATGTCAGTTTCTTGTCTGTCTTTTTGTTTTTCATCTTATCTCCTTTGTTGACGCAAAAGATGATTGATTTCCTGAATCGGTAATTTTTCAGGAGACAGGTGTATAGAATCGATTGAGAGAGTGATTCAACTAGAATCGGATAGATTAATAATAAACTTATGATATGAATTAAATAAATAGAGGTGAGTCATTATTGTATTTTATGCCTCCAATTGACTGACGCTTACAACATATATGAATATAGGTACTCATAGTTGTTAATGTGTTAACACAGAGGACTGCAATAAGAAATCTCCACAAGCCTTGATTTGCCTTGTAGCCACAATATTTTTTTGCTCCCACTATTTAAACTGCCATCATCTGCACTGCTGGATGCTATAGGCTGTTGATGGCAGCAAGAGTATATATCGGTATCATTGTGAAAAACCCAGAGCCTTTATGTTTTTTCGCTCCTTCTTGGTTTCATTTCGTATCGTGTTGCTATCACAATACCATTGAATAAACTCATCCAATTCAGGATATAAATTATCCCGTAAGTCCAGTATATAGTTCTTCCTGATCCATTCATGAAACTGCGCAATTGTTTTCTGCGGATCACTCGCGTAGGGCATAATATAGTCTCCAACCTCTTGAATGATGGCTGTACTGATACGTTGGCGTAATTGCCTGCCGTACTCAGTTCAAAGGGCTTTGCCTGTCCCTTTTGATCCATGCTTGATGCGTATTTCCTCATCCTTTGCCAGCGCTTCTTTACAGTAGCGTGTCGTAATATCAAAAATCATTCGCTGAATTTCTGCTTCGCTCATGTCATTTCCTTCATGAATAGATGTATGCCTTCAAACCTATAAAAGAATCTCGCCCTATAGGGCGAGATCAAGTGGAGCGAATATCAAGATGGTTTCAAGGCTTGTTGAAGATGCTGGCGGTTGACGGTGATAGCCTGCTCTCGTCTCGCGGCCCGCGCATAGACACTGATTGGATATTCACCAATGAAATTCAGGTCATTTGTTACTTGATAGGCGAATTGAAGTGTGATGAGTTCATGAAGATCAACATAGCCAAGCTCGGGAAACCCCAGACCCAGGTCACACAATCCGAATGCTCTGTTTTCATCTTCGGGGTCAAGTTCAGTCAATAGCCAGGTGCATCTTGTTCCCGGAAGAAATAACTTTACGACAGGGCAATGATCTTTATCTCTATTTTCAGGACTCCCGTTTTCACGAAGTTTATCGGCTTGTTCATCTGTAAACAAGTTCATGCGATTCCTTTCTAGCTAGGTATTGCAACTGATTTTATAGGCGCTCATGACATCTATATTTAACAAGGGAGCTGCTATAGCTGGGAATCGTAAGGCGAGGTGAAAAATCTTGTCAGGTTAATAGTTTTTTACAACTCACCTGATTCTATTTTAAAGAATTATCTAGGCCGTTATTATAGTAGAAACTTTACCGATGAACTCGGTACTTCTGATGCTACTGTGAAGTATACCAAGTTATATATTCATCAAAGATTTCATTTACTAGCAGCGATAATGTTTCCGGGGCTGGTAATTTTTCGATGTCTATATATTGATCTGGATTTTGAAGGATGCTATTTTTTGTCGTCTTAATAAAATTTAGCCAAGCCTGTTTTCTTGATGGATCGTAGCGATCAGAAAGCATTTCTTTTAACGGCTGAATATCTTTACTTATTCTCTGCTTCAAAGCCTTCATCCTTCATATTTATATCAATTCGATAATCATGCATAGATAGCTCTTTAATGATTTTTCTTATACATTCTGTTCAATATAAAATTGTTATGCGCAAAAGAAATCTATGCTATCTTTTTTAAGATTGCGCAGCCCGGTGAGTAAACTCGTCCAGCTACATATTTTCTAATAGTTACTGTGTTGATCTTATCCAAATATAAGTATGCCTCGTATAGCTCTCTCATATCAATCTTCCAGCGTTGCTTCGTATTGTTCCGGGTGAAATGAAGAAAATCGCCTTCTCTTTTAAAATCGCTATAAGATGCTTTACCCGTTATGCTGGTAACAGATTTCAGTTCGCTTATTGACTCTAGAAATTCGGTGTATGATTTCATTAATGAAGTAGTAGGAATATTAACAAGATATGATTTTCTACACTCGAATCAATTTGTGATGTACCAAACATACTCCACTGGATAAAGTAGGAGTACGGATTTGGATATTTGTAATTCACAAGAAAAGAACGATGATCTAATTGAATTGGGATTTATGCGACTACCGGAAATTCTAAAGATATTCCCAGTAAGTAAATCAATGTGGTGGGAAGGAGTAAGGATACAGAGATATCCTAAGTCAATAAAGCTTGGGCCGCGGTTCACAGTGTGGCGAAGAAGCGATATTCGCAAACTTCTTGAAAATCCAGAAAATAGCGCATTTAAGTAAAAAAAGTAGTGCCGGGTTGATTTACAATCCGGCATCTGTTTTGGCTATAATATTTCTAGACCTTATATGTAGTTTATGGCATTCTATCGGTTGAGAATGTTGGACAACATAGTCTAAGGAAATCCAATTGGAGCAAGGGCAAGATTTAGGGCAAGCACTTAATTGAACTTTATATAGTCAATTAAGATCAAGTACTTAAGGCACTAAATACAAATCCCTTCGCCCGCTCCATTGCTTTATCCTCCTTAGTCCATACTTGTCCTCATGAATGTGTATAAAATACACATTTTCATGCACTTATCCGCTATGGTGCGTTCTCTTGAAACCAGGTTTGTCCGACACGATCAAAGTCGTATCCGGGCAAGATTCAGGGCAAGGCGCAACTGGGTTTTTGCCTTGCCCTGAAGATGCAACCAACATCTTGAACAGGAACGAGAAAATGACACTCACTGCACTACAATGTCAGAACGCAAAACCAAAAGAAAAAGCTTATAAACTTCATGATGTTAACGGGCTATATTTGGAAATATACCCACATGGAAAGCGCCACTGGCGATTCCGATATACTATTCACGGTAAGGAAAAGCGTATCTCGCTTGGCCCCTTCCCGGAAATACCTCTTAGTGAAGCGCGAGAGAAAGTATTTCAACAGCGCAAGCTTGTTGTGTCGGGAACAGACCCTTCTCTGCTGCGTCAGGAAAGCAAGCGGCAAGCTGATTATCAAGCGAGTCAGACATTTGAACTCGTGGCGAGAGAATGGCATGCCTTGAAGTATGATAGTTGGAGCGAAGGCCATGCACGCAATATCATGCATCGTTTTGAAGCGGATATATTTCCTGTGATTGGAAATATACCGGTTAAAGATATTAAGGCTCCTGATATTATCGTATGCTTGCGAAAGCTTGAAGATCGTAATGCTCATGAAATGGCGCGCAAAGCCCTGCAAAATATAGGTCAAGTTTTAAGATACTCGGTTCAGACTGGGCGTGTGGAGAGAAGCTTTATTCATGATCTAAAAGGCGTGTTGAAAGGTAAGCAGTCAACTCCTTTTGCTTGTATTGAGCCTGATGAAATTCCGGAGTTGCTTAAAGCAATTCAAATGAATAAAGCCCGTCTATTCCAGCAAACAATTAACGGTATGCTATTGCTGCTTTTAACGTTTGTGCGCACTAGCGAGCTTGTTGAAGCTAAATGGGGTGAGATGGACTTGGAAAAAGGGGAATGGATTATACCCGCAGCGCGTATGAAAATGAAACGGGACCATGTTGTGCCTCTATCAAAGCAAGTGGTATATATCTTAAAACAACAAAAGGCACTTCGTGGTAAAAATGAATTTGTTTTTCCAGGTATATCTAAACCTCGGCAACCGATGGGTAAAACAACAATCCTAAAAGGTTTGGAACGCGTAGGGTATAAAGGAAAAATGACAGGTCATGGTTTTCGAGCTTTAGCTATGACGACTCTTAAAGAAAAACTTGGATATCGTCATGAAGTAGTTGATAGGCAACTTGCACATTTCCCAACTAATAAAGTTGACCGCGCCTATGATCGAACGCAATTTTTAAGTGAACGAAAAGAAATGATGCAAAAATGGGGCGATTATATAGAGACCTTGATATAGTATAATTTACATCCTGTGCTCTTCACTTAGTGAAGAGCACAGAGCTTTAATAAAACGAATATTGGACCTGGCTGCACATTTCTAAAAGCCTTCGTGAATAAGATTTCTCAAGTTGTCAATTTCCTTTTTTATTTGACTACTAAAGTGATTTGGAAAGTGATCTACAATCCCAACAGTGCTGGCAGCCAAATACTTTCTTCCGAACATTGTGCACAGTAAGCAATAGCCGATTTCACCAACGCTACCTAATCCTCTTCCATGATCGTTGCTAATTTGCTCTATATACAGAGGCAATGGATGTACCAAATTTGATAACTGTCTGTAGTTTGCAATTAGCCCCTTACAAAAAGGGATTTCCGCTTCAAACTCTTGCCTTGTTTTATACATTTCAGCGCCGTTTAGAATTCTTTTTTTCTGCGCTTCAGTTAATGTTTTAAAAAATAAATGATTCTTAATCCTATCTGTTTCTATAGGTATGCCGTTTTTAAAATCTTCCAATTCACTACTAGGTATATTATATGCCTTACGTATATTATATAACTCAATATTCCGATGGCGTTGCGCAATGAAAAATCTTAGCTCGGCCTCTTCATCTGAAATTTTTTCAAGCCCAAAATAATAGAGGCTCAGAAAGCCTTCGATTAAATTTCTTGAAAGAGATGCAACTGAACCTACATCCCACAGCAGATCGTGCGGACTGCTGTGAGAAAGTAGTTTTAATAAACTTAAGCCAGAAAGAACTTGTCTAGTAAATATTCGACTACTTCTTATTCCTCGGCCATCGGTTGATACACCGCCCTGATTTTGTGATACTAGCGTTGCTGTTTCTACTACATTAATGTATTTGTTTAGCTCAGCATTAAAATCGGCCTCAATAGCTATTAAGGAGGATTTTACACCCTGAGCATTATGATCGTGTGTTTTCATAACTAAATATAGACGGTTATTTATATCGATGATAGCGGCACTTTTATTTTACTAGGAGAGATTTTCTCAATTATTATTAATCAGATATTTACTATCATCAATTTTTAAATTCGAGTACATTTAGTTCGATTAGCCTTCTCGTTACAGGGTGAAAAACAGATGAATGTTTTACTGGAAATCCTTGATTGGTCGCAAGATCGACCTGTCTGGCAACGTGACGCACTACGCCGTTTAATCGCAAGTGGTAACTTGTCTGAGCGTGACATTATTGATCTTGCAAATATTTGTAAAGGCACCAGGGGGCTCCTTGATCAACAGACCTCAACGCCACTTGGTAAAGAACATATACCGGACCGAACCTCCTTGCCACTAAACAACAAGTCAATAATTTTCAATGTGATAATCGATTAATCGCCGTTACAAGATTTTTCGGTGCTACCGTGGTGCTACCATAGGAGATAATTAGGGATAATGCAATGTCCCCTCATAACCTGAAGGCTGCAGGTTCAAATCCTGCCCCCGCAGCCAATTATGTCAATGACTTAATTCATATTTCACAAACGTGCACGCTATAAGTGCCCCAACGGTCCCCATGCCCAGTTAATCAAGTTGTGCAGATCGTCCATAGTTTTTGAACGCGGCTTAGACTTCGGGACCAATTACATCGAGCTTAACAAGGGTGAAGTATTTCCAAATGCGATAGCAATGCCTTTTGACGTTATGAAATGAATCGTAATGCTTATCTTTTTATCTTGTTATACTTCTGTTGTCGGATGTTATCGGCAGTTTCTGCAACGGCCTCAATAAGAGCTATAGCAAAAAATGAATCATATTTAAGAGTAACGCTTTCATGCGCGTAACGCCACTTCTCAAAGCCATCACTTATCGCCTTCATTTGATCAACAAATCTGTCATTCAAACTACATGTACGATTAAAGTACTCTGGTGAAAGAATATCACCCCTAGTCATAAACGGATTTTCACTAATTGATTTATGGGTAAAGATTTCTTGCTTAACTGATACAGGTAATTTTTCGAACAGTTTGTAGATGTTGTGAATTCGGGGTGCTTTGCCTGTTAGGATAACGTGAAGATCTTTAAGATAAAGCTCAACCGCGAAAGCTAAACATACAATACTTGGGCCCATTACAGCAAGCGTGGCGGCATTGTAGTTTTTCTCCAATACCTGATACGCCCTTAAAAAGTCATCGGCTTGCATTCGTAATTGAAAAGACATCGTTTCACTTAAATGATTATGTGAACTACTATTCCAGTTGTAGCTTTTTGAAGAATATTTTATTTCTCAAGTTGGCATCATTAAGAAGCTTTTTAAAGCTTATCAACTCAACATACATTTTGTACCCAACGTGAAATGAAAAATATCCTTCTTGATCTGGGCTAGGTGTTAATGAATGTTGTTTTGCAAACGCTTTAATTTTGTCGTTAATGTCACAAACAACAAACGCATACACAGGAGTGTAGTCGTTTACCTTAATTTTCTCAAGGCCTTCAGGCATGTCATATTTTCCTGCTCTAATTTCATCTAAGTATTCACCAATTTGCTTGATGGGATCTTCATCTGCTTTGTAATTGTCCCGTTTGGGGCGTTTAAATTCAAAAATAGTCAACGGGTTGCTAAACTCGTTTTCGCCACTTCTAAAAGATCGTTTTTTATCAAATACAACCAAATCTGGTTCACCCAGCGCTTTATCGTTGTCAGTTGAACCTTTCTTTTTTCGCTTGGTTGAAATTTTCCTATCAGAGGCTACATACTCCGAAAAGACCAGTCTCTCATCAAGAAGCCACAGATTGTGATCGCGATATGCCGTCGTTTCTGAATCAGTTCTCATTGGGAAAATCAAATTGTGAATCTGCTCCTCAAGTTCACCTTTGCCATCCTCACGTCTTTTTAACAGTTCCGTGAAAGTCTCAAGCACAATCTTCCTGTTAAAAACGTAATGAGCCAGATCACTCTTTCCAATTTCAGAAATCTTTGAAATTGCCTCGCCTATATTAGAAGAGAACTCAGCGTCAGACGCATTCATCAAACGCTTCAAGTCCGCGACGGTAGATTGTTCCTTCTTAAATTTTGCATTTTGCAGTTGTAGCTCGATTTCGTTGTCAGGTAGGTTGTACGGCATCTTGGATAAATCCAGATCCTTGAGATACGGTTTATGCCATGGTGCGTTAGAGTTAACGTATTCCCTAACCTTCTGCACTTTCCGCTCCGAACGTACTTTTACATCCTCATTAAATGCATCTTTTGTTACTTCAGCTGCTCGATTCTCGATATCGGCTTGTGACAAAGGAAAGAAAGCGTCTCGATTCTCTTTGGGAAAATTGAATGTTTCCCGCTCAAGGGAAACATTGCTGTCTAGATATTTTCCGAGCACATAGGTTTTTATAATGAAATTCTTTTTTGATCCTGGGTCGCTTCCGCTATCAAAAAATTCATCCTCAAATTCAGGAATAAAACGATGAAGGTAAGAGTCCGTCACTTCACGATTGTGTCCCACGAGACTTACCTTGCTAGTCTGGTTTGCGGGGTAGTATATTTTGAAAATCTTTGCTTTAAAGTTATGAACAGATGAGTTTGTCCCTTTCACTTCAAAATCCACATCTTTAAATAGCTGTATCTCTTTTTTACTTTTCAAGTATTCATTGAGCACAATGACATTTGATCCATCGGCTTCTTTCACTGAAATAACTGGGCACGCAAATTCATCGTTAATAAAATAGATTAATATGCGCTCTAATATTCGCTTGGAGATTGTTTCAATTTGTTTTTCAAATCGATGATTTTCTCGCAGATCGCTTAATGTAATCTTTGTGTAATTGTTGCTATCAGGCGCCTCTCCAATAGTCTCATCCACGATAATTTCGTCCACGCTGCCAAACTTGAATGCACGCTTTTTAAGTTTGTCTTCCTCAGACCTGAAGACACTTTCAACAAACGTGTTTTGAAAGTATTTCGGATAGAGAAAGCGACCAAATCCTTTGCCGCCAATTTCCTTTTTTAATTCGCTGTAGAATGTATCGAATGAGTCTCGATTCTTTGTGTTAAATCCAATACCGTTGTCAATTATCTCAATCGTTTTAACATCAGGAATACTATCGCTAAGTTCTAATTGGCCTTTTCGGTGAAGAACGATTTCAATCTTTCCATCGGTAATCGTCTTGTCTTCTATCGCTTGTATTGCATTAACAATCGCTTCGATAACCGGCGTATAAACACTGGATCTACTTTGAATGTTTTCAACGATGCCACTGATGTTTAGTTTACTCATTACCGATTAGCTCCTGATTTAGATACTATGCTTTATCTATATTTCTTCTGTGTTGATGTCGTAAATTTCTTTTGACTTTGAAGTTTCTCCGTAGTGATATCTTTATGCATTTGTGATTACGCCATACTGTCTCGCAAGCCCTGCCAGTGTCATGTTTTCAGAGACCATATCATGCGGTACTACCAGATAAACCCAAGTTTTTCCACCATAACTCTTTGCATGGTCTGACGCTTGGTGACACCATTGAGTGGCGGCAATTTTTTTTGCGACTACATCAGGCGCTTCTAATTGATTCCTCGATTTTGCCTCAAACATGTAGATATGCTCGTCTGATTCAGCAACAAAGTCCGGCTGATATTCTTGTTCTCCAGCCGCGGCACGATAATAAATTTGGAATTGTCCACGTGCGGGCTTGAACCACTTAGTCGCATCACGATCGAGAATTATCGCAAGTTGGCGTTCTGTATCAGAATCAAATTTCTGCAATGGATAAAGGCATTTGCTAAAACCCCCAAAAATCAGCTTTGATATATTTGCTTTGTTAGCAATAGGCTTCCGAAAATCTTGCGGATCTTGTCCTGCCAATGCAGTATAGGCACTTTCTCGTAGTGGCGAGAACCCAGAACTTACTACAACGTCATAGCCAACTGCTTCTTCCCAATAGTGATCTACCATTTGAGCATGAACAAAACGTGCAATTTCACGTTGATGAAATCGTAATACTTTTCCAATTTGTTCTTGAGATAAGTATGATTGTAGATGAGTAATTACCTGTTTAGCGAGATCATACAAAATATCGGCATTGTCATCGTATGAGACATCATCAAAATCTATGAGACCTGCAACCACGTAATTTTCTAGTCTGTCCTCTTCTATACCACCTTCGCCAAGTCCTAATTCAGTACTTTTCCCAGTGCGCAAGTATTGAACCCAAAGGGTCTCTTCTGGTGGCTGGAATTGCAGTCCTTCAAGTTTAAGTATGAATTGTTTAAAGCCAGATTTTATTTCTCCTTTGGGAACAACTGAAATGCGAGGTATATCTATTGTTTGTTGAATAACGAGTGATGCAGTCTTTGAGATAATCGCTGCGATATCAGGAGCATTTACAATTCCTTCCAACTCCAATTGCTGAGGTCTGTATTCAACTTCAACTTCACGAAACAACTGCTCCTTTATCTCCTCATTTTGAAGAAATGTAGTGCTTGGCAGAAGCTTGGCGTCACGCGACAATTTCTCAATAATTTTATGAGTGATTTGGGCTATCTTTTGTTCTTCTGGCGATTGAAATTCAGAAGGCTTTTGATCAATACCGTGTATTGAATCAACGTTACGCTTTGACGAATCACCCAGCATTTGAGCCAGATTTGACTGAGAGACAATTGTGGCTGTTCTTTGCTTCAGATCGGTATCACTAAGTATTACCTGTTTTAATCGTATAGCAGAGTCTTGTCTATTCGCTTCGTCTATAATCTCTTGGAATTTGTCATGGGCAACAATGCTCAAACGATCAACAGCTTCGACACCAGTACGTTTTCCATACGGGAGACGCAACCCTCTCCCAATTGATTGTTCAATCAAGATGCGAGCGTTTGCAGCTCGTAATGGAACAATTGTGTAGAGGTTGGTAACATCCCAACCTTCTTTTAACATATTAACGTGAATGACAATTTCTGTCGGCTCTTCAGGATTCTCAACTGAAAGGAGCCTTTGAATCATCTCGTCTTCTTTTTCTCCGCTTTGACTGGAATCGACTTGAATAACTTTGTCTTTATATCGACCATCAAAAAAACCCTCTGACTTGATTAAATTTTGTAGCTGACCAGCATGGGAAGTGTCTCGGGCGATAACGAGTAAGAACGGTTTAACAATCTTCTTATCTGTTTCTCGTGCATACGTCTCTAGTTCAACTTTTGTAGCTTCATGTAGGCGAATACCATCCTCTAATTTGAGGCGTTCGATATCCTCAGAGCTCATTCCTGAAGGACTAAAATCTTTGCGAGTAACTACTGCAGGTTCTTTCACATAACCATCATCCATTGCTTTGCCCAAAGCATAATCATAGATAATATTTTTAAAAGGAACGGGGCCTCTAGCGGTTTCAATTAATGGGGTGGCAGTAAGCTCAAGTCCGATTATTGGTTTGAGTTCATTGATAGCACGCACCCCAGCTGAAGCGCGATATCTATGAGACTCGTCCATCAATAGAACTAAATCCGGTAGGCTTGCGAGATAATCGAAATAACTTTGACCAATATACTCAGCAAGGCGTTTTATTTTTGGCAGTTTACCACCGCGCACCTCGGAGTTAATTTTAGAAATATTAAAGATGTTTATTTTACATCTTAGAAGCTGATCAAAGAGGTTACCAGCAAGATCTTGATAATCGTCACCTGTAATTATCGCAGGCGGATTGATTGAGAATTCCGAAATGCCTTTAAATACATACTTAGGCGACGCAGGCTGAAAATCAGAAATGAGTTTATTGTAGATCGTCAGGTTCGGAGCCAAAACGAAAAAATTGTTTATCCCGTGCGCTACGTGTAAGTAAGTTATGAAAGCGCCCATCAGTCTCGTTTTGCCAACGCCAGTCGCAAGTGCGAAACACAGTGATGGAAACTCTCGCTCGAAATCTTCTACTGACGGATATTCAGCTTGAATAGCTTTTAATGCGGCTTGTAGATCTACAACTTTACTTGGAGTGGCGATTTCACAAATCCTTGCTAAGATATCTAAGCTGTGTCGTTGCGGATCGCGTAACGACAGGCGGCCTGAAATTGAATTTACAAATCTATTCATGATTTCTTTATCCCGTCGAACAGACTGGGTTGCATTAAGTTTTTTGATTTCACCCCATCTTCGTCATGCTCTGCCATAGGAAGGTTTTGTACGTTCAAGGAATAATCATCATGCCCCCACTCACATTTAGTCAACACGGCTCGTGGAATTTTCTTGACGGTTAAACTTGGGAATCGATCTACATTCCCTTTGAACGCAGAACAAAGCACCAAGAGCGTGCGTTCCGATCCAACATCTTCATTCAAAACCTGCAATTGTTCTGCAGTCAAGTTTTGGGTTGTGACGTAAATAAAATCTTGTTCAGTTGAGTATCCTTGCTGCCAGTAGATTGTATCGGAAGGCGCGTAGGTAAAGCCCTCTAATTTGCACAGAGCTTGTGAAAGTTGCGCTGAATTATACTCCTTTGATATAATCCAGTTACCCCATTTATCTTTTTCGAGAAGTGAAGGCGCAAGAGAATAATAACGAAAGCCACCACCACCTTCCCAGTTCGTAATTTCAGTAATGCCCCCTTTATCTTCACCATCTATGACCTTTTTAAGCCGAGGAATTATGTGTGTATGGCAGTGCTCACCTAATTCTACCATTATCCATCGTCTGCCCATTTTATGTGCAACGGCACCTGTTGTACCTGAGCCAGCAAAAGAATCTAAAACAAGGTCATTCGGATTGCTAGCGATTTCCAATATTCGTTTGATCAGACTTTCAGGTTTTGGAGTATCGAATGCTTTTTCAGCAAGGTTAAGTGCTTTAATCTCTGCTTTTGAAGTCCTATTCGTGCCAACCTCATCATGAAACCATATTGTCTCAGGTGGCCTTCCCTGAATGTTGTCAGCATAAATCCTGTAGTAGGGTGTCCATCCATTTCTTCCATTAACCCAGTCAATACGATCCTTCTCCTGCTCCACTTTTTCTTTTTTCCATCGCCAGGCACCATCTGTTCCATCTTGCTTCTTTGGAAATACTTCGGTGCCGTCTGGCGCTATGATTGGATAGTAAAGCGTAGGGCGCGCTTCTCTTGTTTCACCTTGCCCACCCATTGCTCGCAAAGGCTTTGTGTAATACAGTCTCCCCTGTTCATCAGTTCTATTGTAGTGGGCGGGAACATCATTAGATGTTAGTTTTTTGAAAAGAACATTCTTAATATTTTTCGCATAGGCAAAAACATTATCATGTCGGTATGAAAAGAACACCGCATCCATTCTTGGACTATCGGACTTCTCCCAAGCGGCTGCCCCAATAAAGTTGCTCCGACCGAAAATTTCATCACACATTACTTTAAGATAATGCGCTTCATTATCATCAATGGTAATCCATAGTGATCCATCTTCCGAAAGAAGATTGCGTATAATTTCAAGTCGATCGCGCATCAATCCGAGCCAAATAGAATGCTCGATACCATCATCATAGTACTGAAATGCACTGCCAGTGTTGTATGGAGGATCAATGAATACGCATTTAACTTTCCCTGCGAACTCATGTTCGAGAGCTTTGAGGGCTAAAAGATTATCACCAAAGATTAGCGTATTGTCAAAGATGTCTCCTGGACTTATGCGATATTTTGCATGATACGATTTAGTGAAATCCTCGATCAAGATACGTGGCTCCAACTTAGGTCTTTGCTCTTTTCCAATCCACGTAAGTTCTAATTTCTGTCTTTTACTCATATCTAATTCCCTGTTGCAGCTGCGGGCGCCTGTGGCGTGCCAGCTGCTAGTTTTGCCATTGTTGCATTATAAAGTCGTTCACAATCCGCAGGACTGCTGAATACTGATCTGGCATGGGGCGCTCCAGATCCAAAGCCTTGCTCCTCATACGCCTGCCATAGCGCAGTGCTAATTTCCAATACTTTTGTGACAACGCCTGTCTTTACGGGACTGGGTAGGGCTAATTCATCGCCACGTTCTGGGTGCATTTTCACAAACAGAATTTTTAGAATAAGCCACCGTCCATTTTCAAAAAATGCCTTACGAACGCCTGAAGCCGTTCTGCCTTCTGCTCTCATTCTTTCTAGGACAATCTGATAGGCTTGTACAGCTCTCCAAATGGTTCGACTTGAACGACTGGGTTGAAAAATTTTCTCATACCGAGTTCTCCACAAATCGGTTGCAGGATAAACTTCTTCAAACGACCAAAGTGATTTTCTATCTGAAATCAGACGAGCACACAGTTGAAAATCTGATTCAAGGCACGCCAATGCGATTGTCGCATCGTCTAAATTAAAGTTGCTTTCATCCGAGTCTGGAGTTTCATCCCCGTACTTATAGTGATATTGAATACCATCGACCTGAAGTTGAGCTGCTATCCTTTCTTGTTGTTCATCTAAGGCTGCAAAATCCCGAACATTTATCTGATTCTGATAGTTGGTGCTCTCAGTTATTCTGCGAGCAAACTCACGATCATCCTCGCGACCACTAAGTGAAATAATTTTGATTGATACATAGCCATCTACAACAGTTCCTGCGATCGGATAGGCCTTCAATAAAGTCCCCAAGGTCTGCGCACCGTTGACAACTGATAAACCATATGCCGTCACCCGTTTTTGTCTCGGATTTGCTCGATCCTGAGTATGTACTTCAAGACGATCACAATAACTGGTTAGTCCATTATTTAAATAGAATAGACTTTGTGGTTCCTCAACCGCCGTTTTTAGAATTCTGTCATTTACATCAGTGCTCCCCTTATATCTTCTGATATTTGCAGCAATAAGTTTCGCGCCGTGTTGACGATAAAGATTAACGATGTGATCAATCTTAACTCTACCAAGAACGGTTTCATACGGAGTCCGAAACCAGCCCGCATCAAGAACTTCGATTTCAATTCTATCGACCCCAGGGCTTTCGTCTATGCCCGTAATCCATCCATGAATGCTAGTCAACCCATACGGGGCAAAATCTAAAAACTCATCTTCATTGTTGAAGCGATTTCGCAAATCTTCGAATATTCTTATTCGATCATCAGCAACGACGCTGATACCGGTATATACCATTACAGCTTTTACTTGAAGAGCGGGTGCTTTCAACCATCCCTGTACCTGAGGAATTAGGCCTTGCCATTTCGTGTTTCCGTTAAATGCATCGAAGTTACCTTGCAAAAGTGCCTCTATACCATTCTTGAATTTGCTGGCATCTCCAAGTGCTGGCTGTCCTCGCCCATCATCAATGTATTTAGATTGGACAAGCCATAGAGTGTTGTTTGCAGGTGAAAAATAGATTGCATCGATCCCGCCATCGCCTCCACCATCCACAATAGCGTTCGCGGCTTCCGCAGTAGTGCAGCCTGTTAACTTCAACAACGAATATGCTGCTAAGGCACGAGTCAAGAAGTTACGCTCTTTCTCTTCTGATGTTCCAGATGGAGCGGCGGGAACATGTGCTAAGAATTCAGCTTTTAAGGCTGGCGCAATATGACTCATCTCATATGGACGTTCATTCGTCATTCCAAGATCCATTTTACTGAAAGAATCGTTTGGATAGATGCCACTTGCTCCAGCTTCCCTTCTATATCAGCGATTAGTTTGTCACGATTACGATCTATCTCATCATGAGCATCAAAAAGTTTTTTTCTTTTTTCGCTTCGTTGGCTTTCCAATGCCTTTACTTGTTTTTGTCCAGCTAACTTTTCCTCAAGCGAGCTTGCAACAGCTGCTGCGCGTTTAGCTTCCTTTATCGCGCGATCCATTTCCTTGATCTCACGCTCCATCGTAATCTTCAAATCCTCAGCCCAACTATCAAGTTTCTCGGCTTCAGCTGAAAAGAAGAGAGCATTTCGAGCGGAAATATCACCCTGAATTTTTGCTTGTTCTTGTTGAATTAATGAATCGAGAACCGCTGCATTAGTATTCGAGTGTGGCTGCATAGTAGAGATCGGCAATGTCGTAAGTCGTTTCGCCAAATCAGGTTCCAAAATGTCGCCATCATCAGTGCGCGCGGTGAAAATCAAATAATCTTCGATTTGATCTAATGCTTCAATTGTTAGAAGGGTTAAAGCGAGGTCGCCTGTCTTACCTACGTAAGGTTCAAGCGCACTAACTTTTGGTTGTGCTTTGGACACGTTAAAAACAACTTCAACGTTACTGATCGTCTCTGATTTTACCTTTGCAAGGATTCTCTGGGCTAGCGGATGACCAAGGCGATATAGGTGTGCCTCGCCTGATCTGCGCGGTAACTCATACAGTCCTAATGGTATATCCTTATCAAGATTTTCAAAAGGAGATTTAATAAGATTGAAGCTATCCCTATTCTCATCTCTAAATGTTGCATAGCCTTGCAATGCATGATGAGTTACTTCCATCAACATTCGCTCATAACGGTTCAGGCTTGCTTGGCTTTCTTGTTGATGCACCTTTAATTTTTCAATTACCTCCGCATCAAAATTTTCGAGCAACTGCCTGCGGGTTTGAGTAATTGTATCATTTATCTGAGCATTCAATTCAGACTGCAATTGGTCAAAGTTGGACCGAATTTCTTCAGGCGTTCGACATTTTTGATAGATCTCCGCTATTCGACGCTCGAAGTCCACACCAGATTCAATTGCTCCGAGTACTTCATCGCTTGCTCCGAAGACGCCTTCGAATAACTGAAATTTTTCGGATAATAACTGAAAGACACGTTGATCTGCTTCATTTTTTAAGTTTACAAAGTTTACAACAACAACATCATGAAGCTGGCCATATCGATGGCAACGTCCGATTCTCTGCTCAACTCGCTGAGGATTCCAGGGCAAATCGTAATTGACAACTAGAGAACAAAACTGAAGGTTGATACCTTCAGACCCTGCCTCAGTGGCTATCATAATTTGTCCCTCCTCTCGGAAGTAGTCAACTAATGCTGAACGCATATCCGCTGTTCTTGAGCCAGTAACTTTATCGGTTCCGCGGTGTCTTTCTACCCAGGCTGCATAGATGGCTCTAGATTTTTCATCGGTATTCGAACCATTAAACAGAACAATACCTTCGTTATAGGGACTATCTGCGAGCAAACGCATTAGATAGTCCTGTGTCTTTTTAGATTCTGTAAATATAATTGCTTTTCGAGGCCGAGTGGGATTAGCAAATGCCTTCTCAAGCGCAGTTAAAAGCGCTTTGCCCTTTGCATTGTATTGAATTGAAACAGCAAGGTCTCGAAAGGACCTCAAATCTTTTATCTCGGTTTCAAGCGCTCTTAGATCATAGTCGGAAAGAGGCTCTTCTTCGTTCTCGTCTTGCCATTCTTCGGCTGTCTCATTTAGCGTTTCATAGTCTTGCTCGAATTCATCTCCAAGGTCAGCTGCAGGACTTTGCTTTGCCAATTTCTTTTCAAGGCGAGCGGCAAGTGTATCAAGCGCACCGGCGATGGCAAAAGTGGAAGACGCAAGTAATTTTCGAAGAACTAATGTCATCAGTGAACGCTGACTATTCGGCAGCGCTTGAAGATTATCTCTCCGCAAATACTCCGACACTAAAGAATAAAGTCGATCTTCGCTTTCGTCTGGCGTAAATTGCTCCACCATTGGTAAGCGTCTAGTATAAGACACCGATTTTACTTGTCGGCGAAGTGTTCTGTGACAGATAGGTTTTAAACGTGCCTTGAGAGTATGAAAAACTTGATCTTCATTCAAGTAAAGAAATTGCTCACGAAAACTTTTTAAATCGCCAAATGCTTGTTCATCGACGATGCTAACGAGGCCAAATAACTCTAAAAGCGAATTTTGAAGCGGAGTTGCTGTTAGCAATATCTTTGGGGCATGCTTCAAAGCATTTTTCAGAGTGTTCGCTATGATATTTGATGTCTTATATACATTTCTTAAACGATGCGCCTCATCAATTACAACTAAATCCCAGTGGATCCTTTGGAGATCTGACGCTTTATTCTTTGCAAATTGATAGGAGCAGATAACGATCTTATCTCTTGTATCGAATGGTTGTAGATTGCCAGACTTAATGGCATGGTTGTACGACTTCGTTTCAAGAATCATACAGGGAAGAAAAAATTTCTCCTGCATCTCTTGATGCCACTGTTTACGAAGATTCGAAGGCGTGATAATCAAAATGTGTCGTTTGCGCTCAGCCCATTTCTGGGCTAGCACTAACCCCGCTTCAATAGTTTTTCCAAGACCAACTTCGTCTGCTAACAATGCACCTTTAGACAGAGGAGATCTGAAAGCAAACAGAGCTGCATCAACTTGGTGCGGATTTAAGTCAACCTGCGCATCAACCAATGCTCCGGCAAGCTTTTCTCTACTATCCGATGGAAATCGCCTAGTAAGCTCGTGTGCAAAGTATTTTGACTGGAAAAGGGAAATCATATCAATCTTCTTTGCGTCTGCTGAATGTTGAAGTACGAAACTGCAACATGGCGAGAGTGCTGGTGCCGATCTCGCGCAATCATTGTCATATTGAAATGCATTCTAGCCATGCCGTATTTTGAATTTGTCACGTGAGTTTAACGATCACACATGATAACGATTGAATGATTTTTTGTTAACCCTCAATCTAGCTATATTTTACAAATACTTAGAGGTATGTCCCCAAAAGTAAGTCATTGATGTAATTGCTATCCCAAACAGTGTCGATAAGGCCGACACCATAGTTAAGGCCATTTGTTAATTGGCTCAACTCTTCAAATGAAAGGAACACATGCCTCAGAAAAAATGACTGACGAATTTACAAACTAAAGTGCAAATCACGTGCAAATGAAAAAGCCACTCACAGGTTTTACCCGTAAGTGGCTGTCTTTCAGTGTGGGAGCTGAGGGGTTCGAACCCCCGACCCTCTGCTTGTAAGGCAGATGCTCTGAACCAGCTGAGCTAAGCTCCCGTTTGGGATTGCAAATGTAGTAGAGTTTTCTATTTCTGCAAAAAAAAGATTGAACAGCGCAAATATTTTTTTAGAATTTCCGCAGGCATCATCCTACTATGGCATATCAACTCGTTGATTGATAATGATTCATGCAAAAAATCTATGAGACAATAGTCTGATTTTTAGAATTAATTATCTTGCACATAAGTCCTAAACCTATGAATAAGCCCGTTTGGCTCCGTTGCCTCGTTATTATTTTTATGTTGCAGTCATGCTTTCCATACAAGTCTCCGGCTCCGGAAAAGCAACAGGAATCTCCCGGTTATCATGTAAAAAAGATATACTATCAGAATGGCGCCTTGCATAAGGAAATCGCCTATGCGTATGGCTCACAGCAGGGTATGGCGAAAGAATATTATAAGTCCGGTAAGATTTTTCAGGAGGTGATGTACGAGAACAATTTTCGGGAAGGTGTTGCGCGAAGATATTTTGAGTCAGGAGTTGTTAGCCAGGAAACTCCATATCATCTTAACCAGATGCATGGCGTTCAAAAACGTTACAGAAGGAGCGGTGATCTGATGGCTGAAGTACCTTATTATGAAGGGCACCTTTGTACCGGTCTGAAAGAATATACCATTGATGGTAAGTTGAAACAACGTTACCCTATTATTGAAGTAACTACGGTTGATCAGATCAAAGACAGCGCAACCTATACTATCAGGTTGAGGATGTCGGATGACAGCAAGGGGGTTGAATATTTTGTGGGCGATCTGTCTGAGGGTAAATATATAAGCATGGAGGCATCCCGTGTTACAGATGTGAAAAACGGTGTGGGTGAAATAAATATTTCTTTACCCCGCGGTTCCTACGTAAACGAGAAAGTAAATATAATTGCCAAGGTAAAAACCTCCCAAAGCAATTACTACATCACCCAAAGCGAACTACATGTAGCGATCGAGAATCGATAATGATGGTGGTTGGTACCGAAAGTATATATACAATAAATCCCGAAGCAATACTTCGGGATTTATATTTATACCAGTTGGTAATTTTGTTTATGGCGTAGGGGCCTTCTCGATGCGTAGCGAGTTGATCCACGCTGCAATCTTTAATGCTTCTGCTTTGGGTACCTGTGGCATAGGAGCCATTGGTGTTTCGTGCTCCGGCCAGTTTTTAGGTTCAGGATTATAGATAAGTTGCACGATGCGATCATTGCTATACTTGCGTTTCGCTATATCTGCAAAAGCAGGTCCTACCTGGCGCTTGTTTACAGCATGGCAGGCAGTACATGTATTCTTCACTAGTAAAGGTTCGATCTCTGCGTACGTTGGTGCTTTCTTGCTGCTGGTAGCTGTTGTTGTAGTTGTTTTGGCTGGAGCAGCTTTTGTTGTAGCCGTTGTTGATTTTTTAGTACTCAACTCGCTGGCTGGTAATTTTACTCCTTCCGGAATGTTGTTCAATGTATAGTATGCGGAAGCATGTAGCACCGGCAGGTTGCTGTCTTTCGAACGTATACCCGGTACGGTGATTTCGTGCAGGTAATACTGACGGAGGTTATCGATCACGAGGCGAACTTTTGTACCGTCTTCTGAAACTTTTACTCCTTTGATATTCAGCTTCTCTTCGTTGATGGTAGGGCTTCCATATACCGAGTGATATTTATATATATAGCTTCTGCCTACATACGATGAAAGATCTTCCGCTTTACCCTTATCTACGGGCAGAGTAAATTCAATTTCAAAACCATCCGGCATGGCGCGAACGGTCTTCATTTCCATAGGTACTTTACCCATCCAGAGCAGTCGTTGCAAACCGGAGTTTGTTGTTCCGGCAGAACCCCAGCCGCGGTTCGTTTCACCTACATACATGGAGCCATCGTGTCCCCAGTTCATGCGGAGTACGCCAGATTGAAATCCGGAACGGAAATCAAATGCAACACCTTGAAACTCTCCCTTTACTTTCTCCATCACCACACGCATTACTTTACTTTGTCCCTGATCGCCAACAAAGATCTGTCCTGCGAACGGACCAAATTTACCGGCTGTCTCATCGCGGATAATTTCCGAGTTTGATATACCCAGCACACCGTGTGGCAACCACACTGCCGGTATACGTGTTTCCGGAAACTTCTCCTTGAACTTGTAGAGTAAATTTGGATTCTTTTCGTCTGCTATATTTTCAGGTTTTATATGTTGACCATTCTTTTTTATTCTACGCTCATCGATGCTGGCAAAGAATTGTTCGGATGTAAGCTTAACAGGAGAGTTCGGTAAATTTGTCCAGCGTAAACCAGCAGGGTGGCCGGTGAAGCTTCCTTTCGTTACGTGAAATATACCACCGGAGCCCATAAAGTCTCCCTGGTTATCGTCATAGAAAAATTCGCCATCAATCATACCCAGTCCGCAAGGAGAACGCATACCGGTAGCCCAGGGCTCTAATGTACCATCCGGATGTATCTTCATCGTCCAGCCTCTCCACGGTCTGCGACTTTCACCACGCCACCATTCTTCATCACCGAATGCAACGTTACCTGTTACAAAGAAACTTCCATCCGGGGCGATCTTCGGTCCGAAGGAATACTCGTGATAGTGACCGGATATAGGCCATGCATATATAGTCTCATATACATCTGCTTTACCATCGCCATTGGTATCTACCAGTTTGGTAAGTTCACCACGTTGCGCGGCATAAAGTGCCTGATCTTTATAGGCGAGTCCTAAAGGTTCATGCAAACCGGATGCAAACAATGTATAGGTAGGCGATCCCCCCTCGGCCAGTGCTGCATTTTCAATGACCCATACATCACCTCTGCGGGTTGATACGGCAATTCTTCCATCGGGTAAGGTTGCTACACCTCCCACTTCGAGCAATACACCTTCGGGTGCCGGTATCGTGATGATCTTGTAGTAATCATCTTCCGTAGGAATTCGTTGTGCCTCTGCATATAGCGTGCTTACCAGTAAAGCAACTGCTATGAAATATATCTTTATAAAGTTCTTCATGTCAATTCAATGCTTTATCGGTTACCAGATGATTGTATATTTTACATTGCTTCCATCCACCGCTACCACTAATTCTTTTTTACCATTCACATCGCGTACAGTAGCCGGGGCAGAAGTTTGTATATAGTATTGCTTATCATCAATTGCATACGATCCGTTTGGATTTTTTGTAATGCTCGAGCCTTCTGCCAGTTTATAGTACAGACCGGTTTTTGTGCCGCGGTTTTTTATAGCAACTTCATGTGTAATGCTTCTTGCATTGTCTTCCGGATATACTTTATCCTCTACATCCAGTCCCTGATAAGTATATTTAAATATAGGTCTGCGGGTTTCTTCTTCGATGGTATATCCTTTAGAGCGGTACTCACCATCTTTACCTGTAGTCGGGAAGGCCTCGTTTGCATTTGCCAGGAACGCGAGGGGTTGTCCTATAAATAAATACTGTACAGCTCCCAGCGGACGAAATGATCCATCACCGCGATCGTGCCACATCGGTGTAGCATTTACAAATTCACCACGCCATACGCAGGCCAGATTGCCCGAGCCGAGATCATATACGTAGTTGATCTTCGCAGGCTCGCCTACACCAATAGTGTGCGTAAGTCGCTGGCTTCTGTCTCTTTTAAAGTCTATAAATGCGCGCAGTAACCTGGGTTCAGCACCCGCTGTAATAATGATAGGCGATGTAGGATCGTCATCCGGAGGGAATGAATTATAGGCATTCAATACTACCGGGTACGTGTTGGCCGTTTGCGCAGTGAGGCCCAGTCGCGGAGGCATCCATGAAGCCGTTTTGAAATTGGCAATCTCGAACGGATATGTACCGGCTTTGAGTGCAAGTGTAGCGCGGTTTCTTCCGCCACCATCCGGACGTTGTTCATCGATCAGTCGCTGATTGTTGATCGAGAATGTTATACCCCCGGTATAGCTGATGTCAAAGTAATACGTTTCATCTTCAGGTACATTTATCTTGCCGGTATAGATGATGCCATACATATTTTCATCATCGAGTACTTCTGCTGATAACTCAGGTGTTGCCCCGGCCTTTACAGGCTTTAGTGTAGCGAAGTCATCCACTTCACTGAAGGTTCCTTTGAATGCTTTATAGCTTATATCGCTCAGTGAAACTTTTGTTTCTTTCATAAGCTTGTAACGAACGTTGCGGAATGCAACGGGACCATGGTCGCCCTGTATCATCAGTGGGCCGGTAGCCTTCTCGTTGTTTTCAATCGGGCCACCGGTTGGCAGGGGTACTTCAACGTTGTCGTGAATCTTTACTCCATTCAGTTCAACCGAAACAAACCTTGCGTTGGCAATTTTCTTTCCGGAAGCATCAAACTTGGGAGCGCGAAAAGATATACTCATCTTTTGCCAGAGTCCCGGTGCTTTTGCAGGGTTACTCAGCGGAGCTTTGCCCATGTATATTTTAGAAGGTTCGCTTTCCCAGTTCCGGTATATACCGCCTATATCGGAGAACGATGGACTCTTTACGCCCCAGCTATCGAGTAGCTGAACTTCGTAACGACCTTGCAGGTAAATGCCGGAGTTGGATCCTTTCGGCAACATCACTTCAAGTTCCAGTTCTATATCGCCATGTTCGAATGCAGATACGAGGTTATCTTTTTTCGATTCATCATTCATGTTCAGCAGCACTCCGGTGCCTGCCGTAAAGGTTACGGCTTGTGGAGTTTTAGGAGCGGTCTCTTCTTTTGATTTCTTTTTTTTCTTTCCGGTTTCAACAGGAGCTTTTTCGGGTTCATGGTGAATGTCGATCGTTGGGTCGATCGTAACATCACCTACAATCTGCCAGTTGCCCGCTTGTGGCTTGAAGGCGGACATGTCTTGCAGGATCAGTTTTTTCATAGGCGTATCCTGGGCATACGCTGCGGATACACTGATCATAGCTATAACAGCCATGAGGATTTTTCTATGCATTTGCATCTGGATTATTATGGGTTAAAGAAGAATTCGAATTTCAAAGTAATCATTGGTTTCACAAAGTTCTTTTACAAGAACTATGTGGGTTATGGTTGCACCGGTTTTTTCAGGTAATGAAGACACACTCCCAGTAAGCCACCCTTAACCTTACCCTAAAGTTTTTCAATATTTTTAATTCATACCGTGGCTTTCGTGTATTTTTTTCAATCTGCCGAAGTAGCTTTACTTTTGAGTTTATAAACGTGTGTTATGAGTCTTTTGGAAAAAATAAAATCACTTTCGCAGGCATACAGTGGTCAGGTGGTGGAGTATCGCAGGTATCTGCATGCAAATCCTGAATTGTCTTATCAGGAATTCAATACGGTGAAGTATGTTGATGATAAGCTCCGGTCATTCGGAATACATAAAATTGAAAATCTCGCAACCACCGGACTGGTTGCCGAGGTGAAAGGTAAAAATCCGGATAAGAAAACCATCGCGCTTCGTGCCGATATGGATGCGCTTCCCATCGTGGAAGCAAACAATGTTCCCTATAAATCGAAGAACGAAGGTGTGATGCATGCCTGCGGACATGATGTACACACATCATCATTGCTAGGCACTGCCAAGATTCTTCATGATCTGCGCGATCAATTTGAAGGCACAGTACGTTTTCTGTTCCAACCCGGTGAAGAAAAAAATCCCGGTGGTGCATCGTATATGATTCGCGATGGCGCATTGGAAAATCCGCGACCAGCCGGCATTATAGGGCAACATGTATTTCCATTGCTACCTGCTGGTAAGATTGGTTTTCGTGAAGGCATGTATATGGCCAGTGCCGATGAAATTTACCTGCGCGTAATTGGTAAAGGTGGTCACGGTGCTGCACCCGATCTGGCGATTGACCCGATCGTAATCGCATCGCATATCATTATAGCTCTGCAACAGATCATCAGTCGCAATGCGAGTCCGAAGCAGCCAACGGTATTAACCTTTGGAAATATTATTGGTAAAGGTGCTACGAATATTATACCGGATGAGGTAAATATAGCGGGAACATTCCGCGCCATGAATGAAGTATGGCGTGAGTCAGGCCTGGAGAAAATAAAGAAGATGGCCGAAAGTATAGCCGAAGGTATGGGCGGCCGCTGCGAAGTAGATATATCGCGCGGATATCCTTATCTTGAAAATAATCCGGAGTTAACCCGAAGACTCAAGCTGGCGGCAGAAGAGTATGTGGGTAAGGAAAATGTATACGATATTGACATAACGCTGGGCGCTGAAGATTTTGCTTACTACTCGCAGATTATACCGGCATCGTTTTATCGTTTAGGTACCAGTAATGTGGAGAAAGGAATCAAGTCGTATGTGCATACACCTACATTTGATATCGATGAAGATGCTTTGAAGATAGGTCCGGGACTGATGGCCTGGATGGCGGTAAAGGAGCTGGAGCTGGTATAGTATATAGTTTAGTGTAACCTCTTTACTATTTATACTTAACTATTTATACTTATGGAACTGCTAACTCCCAGTATAGGATTTATTGTATGGTTTATCATCTTTTTGATATTGTTGATTGTTGTTGTGCTTCGCATGATGAGAGGCAAGCCGCGGCTCAACAAAAGCATAATGTTACTGGCGGTTTGTGTGGTCTATATTCTGGTAGTTATAGTATATTTTTTTATATAGGTAGATTTTAGACGGGCTTCTATGTTAAGCCTGTGTTAAAAATATTATAGAACTATTCTTGTTACATAACCTGGTTTATCTTTACGCTCATAGTTGACATTTGGAAACGGCACCACTCACTGATCAGAATCAAAACAAGAAAATCTGGAGCAACCTCCGGATTATACTCTACATACTGGGAGCACTGCTACTGTTTTTACTAGCGCTCGACCTGCTGGTGTCGTCATCGCAGCACTTGGGTGGAAGCGTGGCGGAAACCATTCTGCTGGCTACCTCCAATCCTTTTGCCGGTTTGTTCATCGGCTTGCTAATCACAGCCATGTTGCAAAGCAGCTCAACAACAACATCGCTGGTGGTTGCCTTTGTCGCATCAGGTGCCATTACACTGGAGAGTGCTATACCGATTATTATGGGCGCCAATGTTGGTACTACCATTACCGGTATGATTGTGTCGTTGGGTTTTATCAGTCGCAAGAAAGAATTTCGAAGAGCGGTAGCAGCCGGATCGTATCATGTGTTCTTCAACCTGCTTACTGTTTTTGTACTGTTTCCGCTGGAGTATTACTATAGCTTTCTTTCATCGATATCATTTCGCATAGCGCAGGTATTTTTTAAACCTTCAGCAGCAGTTATACCGCAGGAAACAACGCATTCGTGGAGCGGCATCTCGCACATTACCGATCTATTGCAACATATTATACCCAACGCATTTATACTGGTAGTGCTGGCGCTGGTCATGTTGTTCGGATCGATCCTGATGTTCAGAAGATTGATTTCAGATCTGCTCAAAGCAAAGTCTCCGGAAGTTTTCAGTCGCTTCTTTTTTAAGAACCAGATCAAATCTTTTTCGTGGGGATTACTTACCACAGCCGCTATACGCTCCAGTACCATTACTACATCTGTTGTTGTGCCGATTGTTGCCAAGCGCATCACCAGTCTTAAGCAAGCGGCACCTTTTATTATGGGTGCGAATGTTGGTACTACCATTACAGCATTTATAGCAGCAACACTCAACGCCAATACTGCGAGTGCTATCAGTATAGCCATCGCTCACTTTCTGTTCAACCTCATTGGGGTGATTCTTTTCTTCCCTATACCCGTACTGCGCAGGTTGCCGATTGAACTCGCCAGTGGGTTGGGTAAACTTACACTTCAATACAGGCTCATCGGATTTTTATTTCTGCTGCTTACCTATTTCTTCATTCCTTTCTCGCTGATTTATTTCAACCAGGATTCTATCCAAACCTATCGCCTCACGTATGAGAACCGAAATGTTGAAGAAGTGAATCATTATCGCATTGTGGCGCGCATTAACAAGCGCAAACAAAGTGGCGAGTGGTCGCAGTTTCAGGGAGAGGAACCCGTAACGAACGAGGAGCCTTTGCTGATCTACCCGGTATCGGTAAAGAATACCACGTTGTTTGTTGGCGATAAAATGTTTTTGCTGGACCGCCCCGGGTTCTGCTGGGATGGTGCCGATGAACAAGGTCGGTATGAAGCATGTATTGATCAGATAGTGAAGAAGATGGAGTTTGCTTCCCACACGTTCGACTCGGTATATGTGTGTCATGTAAAGTATCAGGAATCCGCAGACTCCACTACACTCCGTTACTATATCAGCGCCCCGCTGAAGTTGATGCTGCAACGCGAAACCGTAAAACACGATACGGTGCTTGTAAACACCGAAAAGCTCGTGAAGTTCGAAGAACAGTAGCCACCTAAAGTCCGATCTTCTGTCTATATTGCGTGGACTCATTTTTTACGCTAAAGGAATATGATTAAGGACTCGGTGTTAAAGTTTTTGAAACTCGATAACCTGATTCAGAATCTCACAGGCTTTGTGGAGACGAAGGTTGAGTTGATGAAGCTTGAGATAAAGGAAGACTTGGCGAAGGGCCTCTCGCGGGTAGCTGTATTCATTGTAGTAGCATTTACCTTTGTATTGTTTATTGTTTTCTTCAGTGTTGCCCTCGCCTTTAAACTGGGCGAATCGATGGGTACATTCGGAGGCTTCGCTGTGGTTGCAGCATTCTATCTGCTGTTGGCAATTGTTACGTTCTTGTCGCGCGAAACAATTTTCAACAAACTGGAAAAAGAGCTTGGTGAAATAATGACAAAAAAGAAAAAGTAACTATGGAATTACTGGAGACCAATGATATGAAGAGCGAGTTGCTGAAAAAATCAGCAAAGCATCGTCAGCAAATTGAAGACGAAGTAAAGTTAATTTCGGAGCGTACAGAGAAGGTACTTACCAATGCATTGATCATAGGGGGTTCGCTTGCAGCCACGTATTTTCTGGTGCGTGCCATAGCGGGCGGAAGTTCCAAGTCAAAGAAGTCGAAACGTAAAGTGAAAATTGTACATGCTGCCGCGGCTACGCCCGAGCGTGTAGTAGAAGCTCAAGTTGTTGCTGAACCTTCAACACCTGGTATAGTATCGCAGATCGGTACCGTACTGGCAAGTCAGGCAGTAACGCTTTTACTGGGTGTTGCCAAAGAAAAATTAGCGGAGTACCTGCAGGAAAAAGCTGAAGAGAAGACCGAAAGCAAAGCATGAGTATTATACAGTCACTGCGCACCAGCAAGCAATCGGGTAAGAAATCCATTGCTATACTGATTGATCCGGATAAAGTTGAGGAACCTGCCAACCTCAATCAACTGATCAACCTGGCCAGTGAGAATTGTGTGGATTATTTCCTGGTAGGAGGAAGCCTGGTAACGACTACAAACTTATCGGATGTAGTAAAGCAGATCAAGCAGAATGTTACCATACCGGTTATACTCTTCCCCGGTAACTCGATGCAGATCGATTCATCGGCTGATGGTTTATTATTCCTCTCGCTGATCTCCGGAAGAAATCCGGAATTGCTGATCGGGCAACATGTTATTGCTGCCCCGGTAATTCGCAATACAAAACTGGAAGTTATACCCACAGGCTATATGCTGATCAATTCAGGCCGCACTACATCGGTAGCCTATATCAGCAACACCATGCCTATACCGGATGATAAATATTCGCTGGCGGCCTGCACCGCTATGGCCGGTGAAATGCTTGGACTACAAGCTATATATCTGGATGCCGGCAGTGGTGCTGAAAAAGAAATCAGTGCACGCATGATTGCCGCTGTTCGTAAAGCCGTTAATGTGCCGCTCATTGTAGGCGGTGGTATCAACACAACACAAAAAGCATTGAAAGCACTGGAGGCCGGTGCTGATATGATCGTAATCGGAAATGCCCTGGAGAAAGATCCTGAACTGCTCATTGAAATTGCCGACAAGGTATACGAGTGGAACCAGAGCGCTGCCGGTAAATAAACGTAAATAAAAAAGGTGCTCCGTTTCGTGAAGCACCTTCTTCTTACTATATATAGTTATTACGATACCAGGTCTACACTTCGTTTGATGAAGTTGGTAAGGTCTGCACCGGTTAACATGTTCTGAGAGAGAAGAGCAAGATCATACGCCTGCTTGGCAAGTTTAGATTTTGCATCATCGCTTTCCGCTTTCAGAATTTTTTGTGTGATCGGGTGATTGCCGTTCACTGCTACATTATAGTTATCAGGCATTGCACCCATAAATGCATAACCACCACCGCCACCGGTCTTCGCCATGTCTTTCATTCTGCGCATAAACTCGCTCATGGTAACAACCACCGGCAAATCGCCTGGTGACATTGGTTCAACCGATACGGTAAAGTTCTTGTTGTTGATTGCTTTCTCGAAAACAGTTTTTACCTGTTCTACTTCTTCTGTACTTAATACACTTTCAATCTTCTCGTCTTTATCAATAAGTTTGTCGGCCGTTTCACTGTCAACACGTTTCAGTTGTACTTTCTCCAGTTTCTGCTCGAGTGTATTGATGAAGTGACTGTCGAGTACACCATCCAGCAACAGAACATCGTAAGCTTTGTTTTTGGCTCCTTCTATAAAGCTGTCTTGCTTGCCAGCATCAGAAGCATATATATATACCAGGTTACCGTCTTTATCGGTCTGGTTAGGCTTCACCTTTTCTTTATATTCTTCAAAGGTGAAATACTGCTTGTCTATATTTTTGAACAATGCGAAGTCTTTTGCTTTCTCGTAAAACTTCTCATCGCTGATCATACCATACTTCACGAAGATGTTGATGTCATCCCATTTCTTCTCAAAATCAGCACGATCTTTTTTGAATATCTCCTGGAGTTTATCGGCAACTTTCTTCGTAATGTGCTGGCTGATCTTCTTCACGTTGGCATCGCTCTGCAGATAACTACGCGATACGTTGAGCGGTATATCCGGTGAATCCAACACACCGTGCAGCAACATCAGGAAGTCAGGCACTACATCTTTAACCTCGTCCGTAATAAATACCTGGCGAGAGTATAGTTGAATTTTGTTACGCTGTAATTCGAAGTCGTTCTTTACTTTCGGGAAATATAGCACACCGGTTAAGCTGAACGGGTAATCAACGTTCAAGTGTATCCAGAAAAGAGGCTCTTCCGAGAACGGGTAAAGTTCTTTATAGAACTTCAGGTAGTCCTCGTCCTTTAAATCGCTTGGTGATTTTGCCCAGAGTGGAGCCGGGTTGTTAATGATCCGATCAGTAGTAACCGTTTTATATTGTGGTTTACCTTCTGCATCCGTACCATCTTCTACATTTTCGTTTTTGGTTCCGAACTTGATCTCAACCGGGAGGAACTTGCAATATTTTTCAAGTATACTGTTCAGTCTCCACTCATCCAGAAACTCTTCCGAGTCGCTATTTATATATAGTATAATATCCGTACCACGATCTTTCTTCGTAGTAGTGCTTAGTTCAAACTCGGTTGAGCCATCGCACTCCCAACGGGCTGCTTCATTTTCTCCTGCCTTGTACGAACGGGAAATGATTTCCACTTTATCAGCCACCATAAAGGCCGAGTAAAAACCAAGACCGAATTTTCCGATGATGTCTTTCGCATCACCTTTGTCTTTGAATTTTTCTACAAACTCGGTTGCCCCGGAGAAAGCGATCTGGTTGATATACTTTTTGATCTCATCACCCGTCATACCGATACCCCGGTCGCTCACAGTGATGGTCTTTTTATCTTTATCGAAACTTACTTCAACACGCAGCTCGCCAAGTTCGCCATTGAACTCACCGATAGAAGAAAGCTTTTTTAATTTCTGAGTTGCGTCTACTGCATTGGATACCAGTTCGCGCAGGAATATCTCATGGTCTGAATAAAGAAATTTTTTAATGATTGGAAAGATATTCTCCGTGTGAATGGAAATGGTACCTTTTTCACGCGCATCTACTGTTTCTGCCATTGTTGTCAGGTTTTAAACGGTTCTTAAAATAAAAAATCCTCGAAGCCGAGGATTTCAAAAGTTATTCCAGAAGAATGATTGTGTCAGGATGGCAGCATTACCGGAGTCTGTCGGAGTCGCGCACCATTCTTTCATCACGCTTAATGAAACGAATGGCAGCCCAGTTGCACACCACGGCTACAGCAGGCAGCCATAGTCCGAGGCCATACGTACCTCCCTGAAATGTTTTAATCATGGTGGTGCCAAAGTAAACACCGGCACACATGGCAATAGCTATAAACAAAGAGTTAAGGGCTCCGAGTTTAATCTGCGTAATGCGGTCTTTGAATTTTCTGATTTCCATAAACGCCAGTGTAGCAGATGCTACCAGCAGAATGGCCGTGACGGAATACGGGAAGTATGTTGTAGTGCGGGCTCCGTTGTCTACGATCGTATAATGTAAAGCGTATAGCTCATGCGATTTGCCGGAAGGATCCTGAAAGACCCAGATAGGCAGGAAGATCGCTGCTATTAAAGTAATGATGGCGAGTGCCAGAAATACAGTTTGAATTCTTTGCCACATGTGGGGGTTGCGTTAACTTGCTTACTTAGTTATAAGCCTGGCAAAAGTAAAAAGAAAATTTAAACCACCCGGCTTCCGTTGAAGATGTATAGCTGTTTCCGCTGGTGATTTTGTACTTTCATAATCACTGTGAAAAAATCATCTACATTAAAACACATCTATGAGACCTGTATATATTGTTGATATTGTGCGCACACCGATCGGAAAGTTTGGTGGTACCCTGGCAACGGTACGCCCGGATGATCTGGCAGCCCACGCGATACGCGAACTACTCAAACGCAATCTATCAGTAGATGTAAAGATGATTGAAGATGTCATCTTCGGTGCAGCCAACCAGGCCGGTGAAGACAACCGAAACGTAGCACGCATGGCGTTGCTGCTGGCAGGCTTACCGGTTGAAGTAGGCGGTGTGACTGTAAATCGATTATGCGCTTCCGGGCTGCAAGCCATTATGCAGGCAGCGCAAGGTATAATGACAGGCAATGGTGATGTTTATATAGCCGGTGGTGTAGAGAGTATGAGTCGCGCTCCGTTTGTGATGGCAAAAGCTGAAGAACCCTTTGCACGTAAGCAGGAGGTGTTTGATACTACAATGGGCTGGCGGTTTATCAATTCAAAACTATCAAAGCTATACCATCCCTATTCGATGGGCGAGACGGCTGAAAATGTAGCCGCTAAATGGAAAATTACCCGCGAAGATCAGGATGCATTTGCGTATCAATCACAAACACGATATCAGCAGGCTTATACACAGGGAAAATTTAAAGATGAAATTGTAGCCGTACCCGTTCCGAAATCAAAAGACGAATTTTTCCTTTTTGAAAAAGACGAACATCCTCGTGCTACGACACTTGAAAAACTGGCAACACTTAAAGCTGCCTTCCAGGAGAACGGAACAGTAACAGCCGGAAATTCTTCTGGTATAAATGATGGTGCTGCCGCTTGTCTCTTAGTAACAGAAGATATACTGAAGCAATATAACCTGACACCACTTGCGCGCATTGTCTCAACAGCAGTAGCGGGAGTTGATCCAGCCTATATGGGTATAGGCCCGGTACCGGCAACACAAAAAGCACTGAAGCGTGCCGGACTAAAACTATCCGATATAGGTCTTACCGAACTCAACGAAGCCTTCGCAGCACAATCTATAGCCTGTATCCGCGATCTTGATCTCGATCCGGAAACCGTCAACGTCAACGGAGGGGCTATTGCTTTAGGGCACCCACTCGGCTGCAGTGGCGTACGCATCAGCGCAACCCTCCTCCATGAGATGAAGAGAAGAAATGTAAAATACGGCCTGGCGACTATGTGCATTGGTGTAGGGCAGGGAGCGGCTGTTGTTTTTGAGAAAGCTTAGCTTTTATGTGTTTACGTGTTTACGTTTGCACGTGTTTACGTAAACACTTACACACGTAAACACCTAAACACATCGACAATGCGGTTTTTTTTCGAGATCTCTTACAACGGTACCAACTATAGCGGGTGGCAAAGTCAGAATAATGCTACGGGTGTGCAGACTGTTGTGGAGGATGCGCTTTCGAAATTGCTGCGTGAGGAAATTAGTATTGTAGGAAGCGGTCGCACGGATACGGGCGTTCACTGTGAGCAGCAGTTCTTCCATGTCGATATTCAAAACGAGTTTGATCAGGAAAAATTGGTTTTGAAGCTTAATTCATTTTTGCCGAAAGATATAGCTATACCGTCTATCCATCGTGTGAAAGACGAAGCGCATGCTCGTTATGATGCCACCGAGCGAAGCTATATATACAGAATTACGACCAAGAAGAATCCATTTCTCGAAGGACTTGCGTTGCATTACTTTAAAGCACTCGATATACCACGCATGAATGAAGCAGCTGCGTTGGTGATCGGCAAGCACGATTTTGAGAGCCTCAGCAAAGTAAAAACCGATGTGAATAATTTCATGTGTGATGTAAAGAAAGCGGAGTGGAGACAACATGATGCGTCACTTGAATTTCACATCACCGCGAATCGTTTTTTAAGAGGTATGGTACGTGCTACGGTTGGTACCTTGCTCGATGTAGGTACCGGGAAAACTTCATTAAAGGAATTTCAAAGTATATTAGAGAGTCGCGATCGCAGAGAGGCTGGTGCCAATGTTCCACCTCACGCCCTATATTTGGTTGAAGTAAAATATCCGGAGAGTATATTTTTAAAGTAATTTCTTTGTGCAACTTTGCGCAGTTCCTTTGTGCCATGGATAAAAAAAATCACTGAAGAATGAAGATACGAGTAGGAATGGGTTTCGATGTACACGAGCTTGAAGAAGGCCGCGACTTTTGGTTAGGTGGTATAAAACTGCCGGCTACGAAAGGTGCCGTTGGCCACTCGGATGCCGATGTGCTGATACACGCTATATGCGATGCCCTATTGGGCGCTGCAAACCTCCGCGATATAGGCTACCACTTTGCCAATACTGACAATCGCTGGAAAGGTATGGACAGTAAATTCTTTCTGAAAGAAGTAACGGCCATGCTGCACGAACGCGGATGGAGAGTAGGCAACGTAGATTGCACCGTTTGTCTTGAGAAACCGAAAGTAAATCCTCATATCGATGCGATGAAAAAAGTATTGGCCCCGTTGATGAATATCACAGAAGAAGATGTCTCGATCAAAGCAACAACCAACGAGAAACTTGGATACGTAGGCAGAGAGGAAGGCGTGAATGCTTCAGCCGTAGCACTTATCATGAAAGACTAACGGACTATATCTGTATTCATCTGCGAAAAATCTGCGGGAAAGTAAACTATGAATATCGAGATTATCACGACATCAGACGGTTCACATTCTTTGCTCAACACAGCACTTAATGAAACGTATCATTCCAAGCATGGAGCACTGCAAGAGTCTGTTCATGTTTTTATAAAAGAAGGTCTCGATCATTTTCTTGCCGGTAAATCTCAAAAAGATATTTCCATTCTTGAAGTTGGTTTTGGTACCGGCCTCAATGCGTTGCTTACAATACAACGCGCACTTGAACTTCCTAACAACATCATCCACTATACATCTCTGGAAACATACCCGGTTCCGGAAGAAATCTGGTCTAGGTTAAACTATATAGATTCCGTTGGACTAAAAGAAAAATTCAATCAGCTCCATCAAGCAAAATGGAATGAAGCAGTTCCCATCACTTCGAATTTCAATCTGTGCAAGCTTCAAACATCGTTACTACAAATCGATTTCTCTTCCGAGTTTGACTTAGTATACTTCGATGCCTTTGCTCCCAACAAACAGCCTGAGATGTGGGAAATCGATGTGTTGAAACAAGTGGTGAACGCCATGCGGGTTGACGGTATATTTGTTACCTACTGCGCCAAAGGTCAATTGAAGCGCGACTTGAAATCACTTGGTTTGGAGGTTGAAACACTGCCTGGTCCTCCCGGAAAAAAAGAGATGGTGCGAGGTGTCAAAAAAAATTAATAGAACGATAAAAATCAGTTCATTTTTGTCTGAGGTCATTGAAGAATCCTCAACCGTTTTCGGTAATTATTAAAATTTTCAAAATCAGCTATGGTGCAATCGTGTTCGTTTTCTAGTTTTTAAAATGTTTGGAATTAAATCTGAAAAGATTCCAAAAATTCTGGCGGTTTAGTTTTATCCAAAAATATCTTCTGTTTTATCCATAATTTTATAGACTCCGTTTTGCCCTAAACGGATGACACACACCCTTTTTTACAACCAGACAAACTAACCAGAAAGAAAGATGAAAGAAACAACCAGCCGTGGTTTGTACACCCCAGAACTGGAACATGATGCCTGTGGTATCGGCTTTGTTGCCAACATCAATGGTACAAAGACGAACCAAAACCTGCTCGATGCGCTTACCATGCTTGAAAACATGGAGCACCGTGGCGGCAAAGGCAGCAGTCCTAAAACCGGAGATGGCGCGGGTGTATTGATTCAAATCCCCTATGACTTTTTTGCAGATGAAGCGAAACGCCTTGGCTTCGAGCTCCCAGCTCCCGGTAAGTATGGCGTTGGTATGGTCTTCTTCCCTCGCGACAAAAAAGTAAGCAATGCATGCCGTGAGGTATTGCGTAAAAACATTAAAGAACTTGGTTTAGAGTTAATCGGCTTTCGCGTAGTACCGGTCGATCACAGCGTACCCGGCCCAGGTGCTGCTGAAGTTGAGCCGGTTATCGAGCAGGTATTTGTTAAACCTATAGATGAAGCGGTTACTGGTGATGCATTTGAGAGAAAGCTTTTCGTGTTGCGTAACTATTCATTGCATACAGTTGCCAATAGTGTAAAAGGCAACAATAAAGAATTTTATATCACCAGCTTCTCTGCACGTACCATTGTTTACAAAGGACAACTTCGTACTGAACAGCTAAGAATATATTTCAACGATCTGCAGGATTCGCGTTTGAAAACAGCGATGGCGCTTGTTCACTCACGCTTCTCTACCAATACATTTCCAAATTGGAAACTGGCGCAGCCTTTCCGATACATAGCACACAACGGTGAAATCAACACCATTCGTGGTAACGTAAACAAAATGAAGTCGAAAGAAGCACTCTTCAAATCGACATTGTTTACCGAAGACGAATTGAAAAAACTGTTGCCGATTACAAGTCCGGATGGATCAGACTCTGCCAACCTTGATGCGTTGGTTGAGATGCTCGTGTTATCCGGCAGAACTATACCACACGTAATGATGATGCTGGTGCCGGAAGCTTGGCAGGATAACAAGCTGATGGATCCGCACCGTAAAGCATTTTATAAATATCACGCTTCCATGATGGAGCCGTGGGATGGTCCTGCAGCGTTGGTGTTTACCGATGGTATGCGTATAGGGGCTACGTTGGATCGTAACGGACTTCGCCCGCTTCGCTATTGCGTTACACGTTCTGGTCGTGTGATCGCAGCATCCGAAGCAGGTGCACTTACAATCGATCCGAAAGATGTACTCGAGAAAGGTCGCATCACACCGGGCAAAATGCTCATGATCGATACCGAGAAAGGTAAGGTTCTCGATGATGAGAAAGTGAAGCGCTCGGTATATGAAGGTAAATCATACTATAACTGGATCATTCAGAATCGCCTCAAGCTTCGTCTGGAGCCGGAGGTAGAATGGGTTGAGACAAGCTTTGATGAGAAGACACTTGTTCAACGTCAGAATGCATACGGATATACTTCTGAAGATATCAAGACCATCATTCTGCCAATGGCAGAAAAAGGATATGAAGCGATTGGCTCGATGGGAGATGATACTCCACTCGCAGTACTTTCGAAAGAGAGTCGCCACATCTCCAACTATTTCAAACAACACTTTGCGCAGGTAAGTAATCCTCCGATCGATCCGATCCGCGAGCGCCTGGTAATGTCACTCTTCACGCGCGTAGGAGCAAGTCTCAACGTGTTGGATGAGACACCTGAGCATACACGTCAGATACACATCTCACAACCGGTGTTGTTGAATGATGATCTGGAAAAACTCAAGCACCTGCAAGACCAGGGTTTTGAATATGCAGTAATACAATGTGTATTTAAGGCAGATGGTGAACCGGGCAGACTTGAAGAAAGCATCACACGTATATGTTGTGAAGCCGAGAAAGCAGTTCGTGCCGGCAAGAAAATTCTGATCCTGTCCGATAGAAAAATCAGCGATGAGTATGCTCCTATACCTTCATTGTTATCGGTAGGTTCTGTTCATCAGTACCTCGTAGAGAAACGCATTCGTACACAGGCTGGTCTTGTTGTAGAAGCAGGCGATGCATGGGAAGTGCAGCACTTTGCAACCATCATTGGTTATGGTGCAAGTGCGGTGAACCCCTATATAGCACTTGAAAGTATACATTCGATGAACAAGCACGGCATGTTCTACAAGCCGCTTGCTGATGAAGAAGCTTATGCAAACTTCCAGAAAGCGATTGGTAACGGCTTGCTGAAAGTTATGTCGAAGATGGGTATCAGTACACTGCAGTCATATCAGTCGTCACAGATCTTTGAAGCCGTTGGACTCGGCAGCGATGTTATGGAAAAATGTTTCCGTGGCACCATCAGCCGCATTGAAGGTTTGTCATTTGATGATGTAGCAAGCGAAGTACTGGTTCGTCATAAACTTGCATTTGCTACGGATAGCAAAGAGCTGCAGGTAGGAGGTATATATCAGTGGAAACGCAGAGGCGAGAAGCACATGTTCAGCCCTGAAGTTATACACTTGCTGCAACATTCTACGAAAACAAACAACTACGATCTATACAGAAAGTACGCACAGAAAATAAACGATCAGACGCGTGATCAACTCACGATCCGCGGATTGTTCGAATTCAAGAAGCGTAACTCTATACCGCTGAGTGAAGTTGAACCTGTTGAAGAGATCTTCAAACGCTTTGCTACAGGTGCCATGTCATTCGGATCGATATCATTTGAAGCACATACTACACTCGCTATCGCAATGAACCGTATAGGCGGTAAGAGCAACAGCGGTGAAGGTGGAGAAGACGAGATCCGCTATGAGAAAAAGGAAAATGGTGACTGGGAACGTTCGGCTATCAAGCAGGTTGCTTCCGGACGCTTCGGTGTAACAAGCTACTACCTGTCGAATGCAGATGAACTGCAAATCAAGATGGCGCAAGGTGCTAAACCTGGCGAAGGTGGTCAGTTACCAGGTCATAAAGTAGATGAATGGATCGGACGTGTTCGTCACTCAACACCGGGTGTTGGTTTGATATCACCTCCTCCTCACCACGATATATATTCTATTGAAGATCTTGCCCAGTTGATCTTTGATTTGAAGAATGCTAACCGTCAGGCACGTATTAACGTGAAGCTTGTATCACAGGCTGGTGTTGGTACTGTTGCCGCCGGTGTAGCAAAAGCAAAAGCAGATGCTATATTAATTTCCGGTGCTGATGGGGGAACGGGCGCATCACCGATCAGCTCCATGCGTCACGCAGGTTTACCTTGGGAGCTTGGTCTTGCTGAGGCACATCAGACACTTGTAAAAAATAATCTGAGAAGTCGCGTTACACTTCAAACCGATGGTCAGATTCGTACGGGTAAAGATATAGCGGTAGCCGCTATGCTGGGTGCCGAAGAGTGGGGTGTTGCAACGGCAGCCCTGGTGGTTGAAGGATGTATCATGATGCGCAAGTGTCACCTGAATACATGCCCGGTAGGTATCGCTACACAAGATCCGGATCTGCGCAAGTTATTTACTGGTGATCCTGATCACGTAGTAAACTTCTTCCGCTTCCTTGCTCAGGATCTTCGTGAGAATATGGCAGAGCTTGGTTTCCGCACCGTGAATGAAATGATCGGCCGTAGTGATATGCTGCGCGTTCGTCAGGATATCGATCACTGGAAAGTGAAGAAACTTGATCTCTCCCCTATACTTCACCAGGAAACTGCTTACGATGGTGTAGGGCTATACAAACAGATAGAACAGGATTTCGAACTTGAGAAAGTACTCGACTGGAAACTTGTTGAAGCAGCGCGTCCTGCACTGGATGATGCAGAAGCAGTACAAGAGAAGTTCATCATTCATAATATAGATCGTTCCGTAGGAGCATTGCTCTCAAACGAGATCTCGAAGAAGTATAAAGGCAAAGGTCTGCCGGAAGATACGATACACTTCCAGTTCAAAGGTTCGGCTGGTCAGAGCTTCGCGGTGTTCGGTGCTCCCGGTTTAACATTCGAACTTGAAGGTGAAGCGAACGATTACTTCGGAAAAGGTTTATCAGGTGCCAAGCTTATTATATACCCTGATAAAGAAGCAACGTTCAAACCAGAAGATAACATCATCATTGGTAACGTGGCGTTCTATGGTGCTACCTCCGGTGAGGCCTATATCCGCGGTCAGGCGGGTGAACGTTTCTGTGTTCGTAACTCCGGTGTAACAACCGTTGTCGAAGGTGTAGGTGATCACGCGTGTGAGTATATGACGGGTGGTCGTGTAGTTGTACTGGGTAAGACTGGTAAAAACTTTGCAGCCGGTATGAGCGGCGGTATAGCGTATGTCTTCGATCCTGAAAATGCGCTCGAGCGTCTGTGCAACCGCGAGATGGTTGATCTTGAAACACTGGAAGAGGAAGACAAGGCAGAAGTAAAAGCCATGATTGAAAAGCATCACAAATATACCGGCAGTGATCCGGCAGAGTGGGTGCTTGAAAACTGGGAAACTGCCTGCGAACTTTTTGTAAAAGTTATGCCGCGTGATTACAAGGCAGTACTGCAAAAACAAAAAGCGCAACAGCGCTCTGCTTCAAACGGTAAAGCAGTGGAAGCACCAGTCCTTGTTAAAAAATAATCAACTACAACCGAAGCAACCAGACACATGGGACAGATAGATGGATTTATGAAGTTTGATCGCGAGATGCCCAAGTCGCGCGATCCGAAAGAACGTATAAAAGATTACAAAGAAGTATATAACCCACTCGACAAAGAAAAGGTAAAGCAGCAGGCCGCCCGTTGTATGGACTGTGGCGTTCCGTTTTGCCACAACGGTTGTCCGCTGGGCAACAATATACCTGACTTCAACGATGCGGTATATAATGGCAAGTGGGAAGAAGCGATCAAGATTCTGAGCAGCACCAATAATTTTCCTGAATTTACCGGAAGAATTTGCCCGGCTCCTTGTGAAGCGAGCTGTGTACTCAGCATCAATAACAAGCCTGTTACGATCGAGTATATCGAGAAGACTATAGCAGAGCAGGCATTCGAAAAAGGTTATCTTAAACCTACACCTCCGAAGCAAAGAACCGGTAAACGTGTTGCTGTAGTAGGATCAGGTCCGGCAGGACTTGCCGCTGCTGCACAGTTAAATAAAGCAGGGCACTGGGTAACAGTGTTCGAGCGCAGTGACCGGATCGGTGGACTTCTTCGCTATGGTATACCTGACTTCAAACTGGAGAAGCATGTTATTGACAGAAGACTTCGTTTGATGGAGCAGGAAGGTGTAGTATTCCGCACCAACGCACACGTAGGTGTAAACATCAGCGCGAAACATTTACAGGATGAATTCGATGCTATAGTAATGTGTGGAGGTGCTTCTGCACCGCGCGATCTCCCTATACCTGGAAGAAATCTGAAAGGTGTACACTTCGCGATGGAGTTCTTGTCTCAACAGAACAAGCGTGTAGCAGGCGATAACATTTTTGCTGAAGAAATTCTGGCGACTGATAAAAATGTATTGGTGATTGGTGGCGGTGATACAGGTTCCGACTGCGTTGGTACATCAAACCGTCATAAAGCAAAATCAGTAACACAGATTGAATTACTTGCCAAGCCTCCGTTAAAGCGTAACGATGATACAAATCCATGGCCGCTATGGCCGATGATCCTCAACACATCATCATCACACGAAGAGGGAGCTGATCGTCAGTGGGCAATTCTTACCAAAGAATTTGTCGGTGATGCCAGCGGTCGTCTTACAGGCATGAAGATCGTGGAGATCAAGTGGGGATTGAACGCTCAGGGTAAAATGGGCTTTGAGGAAATAGCCGGAACTGAAAAAGTTATTCCTTGTGAGTTGGCATTGCTTGCGATAGGTTTCGTAGGTGCAGAAAAAGGTGGTCTTGTTGACGAGCTGAAACTTGACCTCGATGAGCGCGGCAACATCAAAACCACAAACTATATGTCGTCACAGGAAGGCGTGTTCTCTGCAGGTGATGTTCGCAGAGGCCAGTCGCTCGTAGTGTGGGCTATCTCTGAAGGACGCGAAGCTGCTCGTGCTGTTGATACCTGGCTGATGGGCACTTCAAACCTGGAAGCAAAAGACGAATCGTTCGTTCACATCGAAACAGAAGCATAACAAGTCTCTGATTCGTTTAAAATGCAAATTCAAACCCTCTGAACTTTTTCAGAGGGTTTTCTTTTTATGCATATCGGGAAGCAAAGTCTTAATTTTCGTAAGACGAATTACTTCCTAATTTTGTAGCGTTTTAAAAAATATAAAACCGAGAAACAGACGTGAGTAAAAAAGTGAAAGTTGGAACCGTGCAGATGTCATGCACGAAAGATCCTCAGGAGAACCTGACAAAAGCCATTGAAAAGATTCGCGAGGCTGCAGCTAAAGGAGCGCAGATTGTTTGTCTGCAAGAGCTTTTTCGTTCGCTTTACTTCTGCGATGTTGAGGATTACGAAAACTTTAAACTGGCTGAAGCTATTCCCGGACCTTCAACGGATGCGCTATCGGCTGTAGCAAAGGAGACAGGTGTAGTGATCATCGCGTCACTTTTTGAAAAACGTACGGAAGGTTTGTATCACAACACTACTGCTGTGATTGATGCCGATGGTACCTATCTGGGCAAGTATAGGAAGATGCACATTCCGGATGATCCGGCTTACTACGAAAAATTTTACTTCACGCCTGGTGATCTGGGCTATAAAGTATTCAAGACAAAGTTTGCAACGATTGGTGTACTCATCTGCTGGGATCAATGGTATCCGGAAGCAGCCCGCATTACATCACTGATGGGAGCAGAGATTTTATTCTACCCGACTGCTATAGGTTGGGCTACATCGCAGGATGAAGCTACCAACTCGGAGCAGTATAATGCATGGCAGACTATTCAGCGTAGTCACGCAGTAGCGAATGGCTTGCACGTTGTTAGTGTGAACCGCGTTGGGTTTGAGCAGAATGGTGCTATGAAATTCTGGGGAGGCTCATTTATAGCAAACCCATTCGGAAGATTGATATACCTGGCATCGCATGATAAGGAAGAAGTACATGTAGAAGAAATCGACTTCGGTCAAACCGATCGCTACAGAACCCACTGGCCCTTCCTGCGCGACAGAAGAATTGATTCGTATCAGCCGATTACGAAACGGTATATTGATGGAGATTAAATAAGTCCGAAAGCCAAGGAGACGGAAAGTCCGGAAGTCGTATCCTGTTGTTAAAAATGTTGTTGTAAAGACCCGTTAGCTTTTTTTATAAATTATTATGGCTTTTAAATTTGAGAAACTGATTGTGTGGCAGAAGGCGGCTGATCTTTCTGAGAGAGTGAACGATTTGGTCAAGTAGTTCCCCAAGGATGAGATGTATATATTGACTTCTCAATTCAAGCGGGCTGCAGATTCTATTTCGTTGAATATAGCGGAAGGATCTACAGGACAATCTAATGCCGAGTTTAGCCGATTTTTAGGGTATGCACTTCGCTCGAATGTTGAAGTAGTAGGATGTCTCCATCTGGCAATACGAAGGAACTATATTTCTCAAGGAGACTTTAAGGAACTATATGCATATTGTGAAGAGCTGTTGGTTATGATCAACAGCCTTCGAAACAGACTTAAATAAGTGAAGAAAAACGAATAATGAACGGCAACGCTAACTTCCCGACTTCCGGACTTCCGGACTCTAAAACTCCAAAGGAGCTCGGCTATTCCTTCCCTGCAGAATTTGCCAAACACGATGCCACCTGGCTCAGCTGGCCGCACAAGGAAGCGTCATGGCCTGGAAAGATCTCAACTATATATCCGGTATATGCACAGTTTATCAAGCTGGTAGCAGAAGGAGAGAAGGTAAATGTTAACGTGGTTGATGAAGCCATGAAGCAGAAGGCACTGCGCTATGTGCAGGAAGCCGGTGCTGATCTTAATAATGTTCAGTTCTTTATACATCCCACCAACGATGCATGGTGCCGCGATCATGGACCTGCATTCTTGTTAAACCCGAATGCAGAACATAAGAAAATTATAGTAGACTGGGGCTACAATGCCTGGGGTGGTAAATATCCTCCGTTCGATCTGGATGATAATATACCTACACTCATCGCGAAGCATTATAATATACCGGTAGTATATCCGGGTATAGTAATGGAAGGTGGTTCGGTAGAATTCAACGGTAAAGGAACGTTGCTGACTACTACGTCATGTTTATTGAATGAAAACCGTAATCCACATCTCAACCAAAAACAGGTTGAAGAGTTTTTACATAACTACTACGGAGTAGAGAATATACTTTGGCTGGGCGATGGTATACTCGGCGATGACACCGATGGACACATCGATGATCTGACACGCTTTGTAAATGAAGATACCGTTGTTACGGTTGTTGAGACCAATCGTGCTGATGAGAACTACGTGCCGTTGCGCGACAATTTAAAAGAGTTGAGCAAGCTTCGTCTGGAGAATGGAAAGCAGATGAATATAGTGGAGCTGCCGATGCCGGAAGCTATCGTTTATGAAGATATGCGTCTGCCTGCATCGTATGCTAACTTCTATATAAGTAATAAATATGTAGTTGTGCCTACATTCCGCGATAAGAATGATGATAAAGCTTTGGAGATTCTTCAGAAAACTTTCAACGACAGAAAAGTTGTAGGACTTGACTCGTTAGACATCATCTGGGGACTTGGTTCATTCCATTGTCTCAGTCAGCAGGAACCTTCTATTTAGAGTATATATAGCTTACGATTGAAAGCTGAAGGCTTGTGTAGGCGTAACACAATAGGTTAAGGGGACATCGTGATCTTCGATGTCCTGTATTATTTCTACCGGTTCGTAGAGAGAAAGCCCCACACTCTTAACGGTAGGTCTACACGTTGCCAGAAAGCGATCATAAAAACCTTTGCCATAGCCAACCCGCTGGCCGTTCATATCGAAGGTAAGCATGGGCACCAGTACCATATCAATCTTCTCCGGCTCTGTAGGTATACCTTGTTTTGGCTCGAGTATTCCCCAGGTATTGAGTGTGAGCTGATGCATGCCTTCAAGGAAGAAATTTTCGAGCCCACCCGTTTCGGTATTTATCTTGGGGATGGATAATCGTATATGCGGAAACTCTCTGCGAATGCGATCGATGATGAGCCAGGTGTTAGGCTCCCGATTTTTTTCGATCGGTATAAAGGTGTGCAGCACCCTGATGAACGAGAGATCAACAAGCGCAAAAAAGTTTTCACAAAGCTGATGATTGAGCTGCAGGTACTCTGCCTCTGAAATAGACTTTCGTTTTGCCAGGTATATTTTTCGCAGCTCCGCTTTTGTCATGTTAGCAAATTACGGCTGACTGTTGTAAGAAAGAATATTAAACTGGTAATCGAACGGATCAAATTTTTCAATCAGCTTGTCAATAAACGCTTTGTCCTGCTGGTAGAAATTCAGGAAGTTATCCGTGCGTTCCTGCAGGCTTCCGTTGGGGAAGAGTATATCTTTTACAGCTTCTATTTGTTTAAGCTTGTCGGTATGCAGGCGTTTTTCGGCACGCAGTAATTTTCGTTCTATTTTCTCAAGGCTATTCAGTGCGCGCTTTCCTTCAGCACCGATATAGGCTGTTAGTGTCGTATCAATGGCATCCGATCTTTTCTTCAGCTCTTCAAAAAGATCGAGCACTTGTTTTCGCTCTGCACCAACGGTAAGGTTACGTGGTGAATGCTTCAGCACCCAGTGATTGAAGAGATAATTTTTTTCTTCGAAAAGATCTTTCAACTCGAGTCCTGTCTTGTCGAACTTGCGCATAACGGTGTGTTCCATCACCATGGCAAAATTGCGCGGCATAAGCATCGGGAATGGTGTGTTGAAATGCTCGAATACACTTTTTAATTGAAGCCAGTATACTACTTCTGAAGGACCACCCACATACGCGAGGTTGGGTAATATCATCTCCTGGTATAGTGGTCGTAGAATTACATTAGGACTGAATCGCTCAGGATACTCGTCAATAAGTTTTTTTATTTCTCCTGCTGAGAAAGTTATATCAGTATCAACAACCTGGTAAGTATCTCCTGATTTTTCAATCCGGCTGCGCAGGTCTTTATCGAGATAAAAGAAATTTATATCACGACAGAATACCTGTATTTTATAGCCTTCGTTTTCGAGCGCGCTGTTTGTTTGGTCTACAAGTTTCTTGGTAGTGTTATCAAGTATATCCTGACGAATAACCTCTTTGAAGATCGATTTCAATTCAACGTTATCGGCATCTACTACAACAAGGCCTTCTTTACCAAAGAGTGTATGTACATATTGCCGTACCGCATCACTCAGTGATTTACCTTTTGTATAAGCTTCACGGAAGATTGATATATCTCCGGGGATTTCATTCAGCAAGGGTAAAAGATCCTTCGTTGAAAATCTTCCCACAGCACCTGTTTGATTAGTGCCCCAGCTATATTTCTTACCGTATAGTCTGAAGTATTTTATTTCATTATAATCATGATCTTCTGAAGCCATCCAGTAGACCGGAACAAAATTATAGTCGGGGTATAAAGCCTTTAACTTTTTACAGGTGTTGATCACCGTAACGATTTTGTAAATGAAATATAGCGGTCCTGTAAAAATGTTTAGCTGATGGCCGGTTACAACGGTAAATGTATTAGGCTGTTGCAATGCTTCGATGTTCTGCTGAACAGCCGGAATATTTTGGACAGCTATATATTGTTGCTGAAGAACTTTTGCCAGCGTATGGCGTGTCTCCATTGGGAAAGACTTCTGTTTATCGGCAAGCTGACCTTTGAAATTTTCCAGTTGCGGAAAGCGACTGTAGAATGGCTTAAGAGATTCTTTCTGTTGGATGTAGTCAAGGAAAAACGAACTGAATGATCGCGTTTCAGCGAAGGAAATCTGCTCCAGGTGCATACGTTAAGAACACGGATTGGTGGTACGTGAATTCACAACCCGAATAACGACAATTTCCTGTATTAAGTTTAGGAAAATGTGACTCGAGGTTGTGAATCCTTCATAGCCAGCATCAAAACTTTGTTAATGATATGTTAAAGCTTTAAGCCGGCAAAGTATAACTCCCACAGGTTGCACTATAGCAAAGTAACAAGCCTATTGCACAATGCTGCCGCTAAGATCAAACTCGGTAGCCGATTTGATTTTTACATTCACAAAATCGCCGATGCGAATGTAGTTGTCAGGGCTGTGAATAATCACTTCGTTATCAACTTCCGGTGAATCAAATTCGGTTCGTCCTATAAATGCACCGCCTTCTTTACGATCCACCAGCGTCTTATAGATTTTGCCGATCTTCTGCTGGTTCAGTTCAAGCGATATACCTTGTTGTAACTCCATGATCTCGTCAACACGTTGCTGCTTTACTTCGTCCGGCACATCGTCAGCCATGGAATAAGCATGTGTATTCTCTTCATGTGAATAAGCAAATACTCCCAGACGATCGAATCGTGATCGCTCAATGAAACTCAGCATCTCCTGGTATTCTGCTTCTGTTTCTCCCGGGTGACCCGCGATCATGGTAGTACGAATAGCAATACCCGGAACCTTCTCACGAATGGTGTTAAGCAATTGCTCAGTCTTTTCGCGCGTTATACCTCTGCGCATAATCTGTAGCATGTTGGTTGAACCATGCTGAAGCGGAATATCAATATACTTGCAGATGTTGGAACGTTCGGCCATTACCTGCAGAGCATCCATCGGGAAACCGGCAGGGAATGCATAGTGTAAGCGGATCCAGTCAATACCTTCTACATCCGACAGGCGCTGCAGAAGTTCAGCAAGATTTCTTTTCTTATATAGATCAAGACCGTAATAAGTTGAGTCTTGAGCAATGAGCAACAATTCTTTGGTGCCGTTTTTAGCGAGGTTCTTTGCTTCAAGCACCAGCTCTTCCATCGGGCGTGAAATGTGTCCTCCACGCATTAGAGGAATAGCACAGAACGAACAAGGACGATCACAGCCTTCGGATATTTTCAGGTAAGCATAATGACTCGGGTTCGTGAGAATGCGCTCACCTACGAGCTCGTGCTTATAATCAGCCTTGAATACTTTCAGAATGCGCGACAGGTCGCGGGTTCCGAACCAGGCATCAACATCCGGTATTTCTTTTTCGAGGTCGTCTTTATAGCGTTGTGAGAGACAGCCCGTAACATAAACTTTATCTACAATGCCTTCTTCTTTGGCATCTACATAGCGTAAAATCGTATCGATGGATTCCTGCTTGGCATTATCAATAAATCCGCAGGTGTTAATCACCACAACGCTGGCATCGTCTTCATTTGATTCGTGCACGGCATCAATGCCGTTACCGCGTAATTGCGTCAATAAGACTTCAGAGTCCACCAGATTTTTGGAGCAACCCAGTGTAACTATATTGACCTTCGTTTTCTTATTACCCTTTGTTTTCATTTCAGTTGATACCTCTTGCCTCGTTTCCTGTCACAAACAATAACGCAATTCCAATAATTCAATATTCAATATTCAATAAAGCGTGGTGCGCCAGCATTGAAAGTTTGAATTGGATGCAGATTAGCGGTTTATGGCTGTGACTTCTCTATTCCAGATGCAAAAGTACTAAAAATAAATGGGCACAGAATTTGGGCTTTGGGGCGTTGAAGTATCTTTACGCCCGCAAAAATCTATGAAAAGAACAGGCTGGTTCATCTTTTTTCTTATTCTGGCTGCCTCTTGCCTGGACGACCCCGATTGTTTTCAGCTTAATAATAATTATCTGGGAGTTTCTTTTTATGTAATGGGCTCCGGTGGTGCCGATACGCTCAAGGCCACTGAAATTGTGCTGTCGGGTGCCAGTGTAGTGTATGCTGATACGGCTACCAGCGTTTCGTTGCCGCTGAACTATACAACAACCAACACCGATATTATTATTACGCGGGCTGACGGAAGCAAAGACACGTTGAACGTTACGTATAATGCTCAGATGCAATACGTGTCAGAAGACTGTGGATCTCGCTATATATTGGGGGGGCTTGCTGTAACCGAGCATTCTTTTGATTCGATCAGACTTGTAAGTGATGTGCCTACGAAGAGCGGAGGGACAAACATTGCTGTATACCGGTGTCCGCAAATCACTACCATGGGACTCTCACTTCAGCAACTCTATATCTCCGGAACTACTACGCAATCGGCTACTACACGCAGCACAGAGTTTAACAGCATTACAGCAGATTTTAGTGGTGAGAAGCTCTATGTGGACAAGACTGCATCAACACTATATTTACCGGTGGACCTGAATACAGAGAAATCAAGCTATACATTTGATTTTGCCGATGATTTTGGATTGAAGGAAACCGTGCGAAAGCTTGTGGTAAACTATAAGATTCATAACGTAGAACGTTACAAGCAATGTGGTACGCAGAAGTTTATCGATTCGCTTTATATCGACAAAACTCAAACAACCTTTGATACAGCTGCGATTGCACTTGACAGCGATGGCGACTCACTGAGTACGATTCAGGATCCTGCGGTTGTAAACGTAAAGTTACTTCGCTGCCCGGAGACGAATCTGACGCAGGTTGTATTCAGAAGACCTAATACAACCACAACCCGCGCGATATATATAAAAGGTATAACGATGAATTATTCTGACGATGTACTTTATGCGGGCGATACGACTACAACGGTCAAGCTTCCGCTGAATCCTGATGCAACTACCACCGTGTTCCAGGTGGAGTATACTACTGCCACGAATACTACTACCGTAGTCACAACGATAGCCGTAAACTATACGGTAACTTTCGATACATTATTCCCAGGATGTGGTGTTCAGAATATATATTCCGATCTGACGACTGCTACGAATGCAAGTGCCAATGTAGAAGTACTCACTACAAATGATGTTAAATTTCCAGCCGTAACAAACATTGCCGTTGAAGTCGATTAACATATTGCTAATGGTGCTGTGCAGTTCGCTGGCATGGGCGCAGAAGGATACTACTGCCGTAACACCAGCTGATACCGCGAAGAGTAAATGGTATATACCTACCGGAGTTCGTATTGGAACCGATGCACTTTCGATAGCACGAACATACTATAGCAAAAGCTTTAATGGCTGGGAAGTTAATGGCGATGTTGATTTCGGACGATACTACCTCTCTGTAGACTATGGCTATTGGGCCAGAGATTATGCCAGCGATAAAGGTATATATGATAACAACGGCAATTACTTCAGGGTAGGTGTTGATGTAAACTTTCTGACGAAAGATCCCGAAAAAAATATGTTCTTCATAGGAGCTCGCTACGGACACGCTACCTTTTCGGAGCATCTTGTTGTAGAAGGTATTGAGGACCCGGTATGGGGCACATTAAATGAAGACTTGCGGAACGTCAATATCAACGGACACTGGTTTGAATTAACCACCGGCATAAAAGTAAAGATGTGGAAGTTCTTCTGGATGGGATATACCGCGCGCTTCAAGTTCGGACTTGGCACCAATGAAACCGGAAGACTTGTTCCTGCGGATGTTCCCGGCTATGGCCGCACGGATAAAGAATCAGTGTGGGGATTTAACTATCAGTTATTCTTCCGCATTCCAGTACGGAAAAGTCCAGCGATTATAACGGAGAAAGATAAGAAGTAGCCAGTCCGTTGTTAATCACGTTTGAACAGCGAATCAACAAACTCGGTTCTGTCAAACACCTGGAGATCGTCTACTTTTTCGCCAACGCCTATATATTTCACCGGTATTTTGAATTCGTCTGATATGCCAATTACAACACCACCTTTGGCAGTGCCGTCCAGCTTGGTAATGGCGAGTGAAGTAACTTCTGTAGCCTTGGTAAATTCGCGTGCTTGAATTACAGCATTTTGTCCGGTGCTGCCATCGAGTACAAGCAATACTTCGTGAGGAGCATCCGGTATAACTTTCTGCATCACACGTTTAATCTTGGTAAGCTCGGCCATCAGGTTGATTTTGGTGTGAAGCCTTCCGGCTGTATCTATAATAATTACATCTGCACCTTGATCGGCTCCGGCACGTACAGCATCAAATGCAACAGCTGACGGATCAGTATTCATTCCTTTCGCAATTACCGGTACCCCTACACGCTCGCCCCACAACTTCAATTGATCTACCGCAGCAGCGCGGAATGTATCGGCAGCACCTAAAACTACTTTCTTGCCTTTCTTTTTGAATTGAGATGAGAGCTTACCGATGGTGGTTGTTTTACCCACTCCGTTTACACCCACTACCATAATTACGTAAGGCTTTTTATCAGCAGGTGTCTCAAATTCTTCTATCTCTTTAGCATTGGTTTCTGCCAGTAGTGCAGCAACTTCTTCTTTCAGAATTCTATCAAGTTCAGATGCACCGAGGTATTTGTCACGCGCCACGCGATCCTGGATGCGTGCTATAATTTTGAGTGTTGTTTCAACGCCTACATCAGAAGATACGAGTATCTCTTCGAGATTGTCCAGTACTTCATCATCAACAGTAGATTTGCCGACAAGGGCTTTACCGAGTTTGCCAAAAAAACTTTCCTTGGATTTCTCCAGGCCTTTGTCGAGTGATTCTTTTTTATCTTTTGAGAAAAGTCCGAACATAATATATTCTGAGTGACAAGGTTCAAATATCAACAAAATCCGATAATCAGGTAAATACCAGCCGGACAGGTTGCAAGTTCAATGACGCAAAACGACAAAAAAAAAGTCCCTCATCAGGGACTTTTGTAGCTTTTTAAACCAGCTTATTTTTTAGCAAGTGTTTCCTTTACTAAATCAGCTGGAACGATTTCTTCTTTGAAGGTGTAAGCACCTGTCTTTTCAGACTTAATGGCACGGATTACTTTTGCAAAGCTTTTTCCGTCACCTTTCTTCAGCGTAGCAACTACTTTCTTTGCCATGGTTATTTAATTTCTTTGTGAACAGTTACTTTTTTCAGAATAGAATTGTACTTCTTCAGTTCCAATCTTTCTGTTGTGTTTTTACGATTCTTGGTGGTGATGTAACGGCTCATGCCTGGCTGGCCGCTTGTTTTATGCTCTGTGCACTCTAAGATCACCTGAATCCTGTTGCCTTTCTTTGCCATTGTCTTTTACGTTATTCGTTAAACGCGTTATTTGTTAATCGTCTCTGGCTGTACGGATAACCTATAACCATTAACGACTTTCCGTGATGTATTACTATAGTACCAGATTTCCGTTAGCTCTGGCTTCTTTCAATACAGCCGTTATACCATTCTTATTGATGGTCTTGATTGCTTTCGTAGATACTTTCAAAGTGATCCACTTGTTCTCCTCAGGAATGAAGAAACGCTTCTTCTGAAGATTCGGTAAAAATCTACGCTTCGTTTTGTTGTTAGCGTGCGATACGTTGTTACCAACCTGAGGTCTTTTTCCAGTTATTTCACAAACTCGTGCCATAATCAGCTCAATTTTAGCCCCTTCTAAAAAGGGATTGCAAATATCGGTAAAACCTGTTCAATAATCCAAAGCCAAATTCAAATTAATCCAAAGTCTTTTCTTAAAAAAGCCTGGAAATCAAGGTTTCAGGGTCAAGGCCCTCAAAATTCTCAATAATTAAGTCCGTCTGGTGCAGTTCTTCGCGCGTATGGGTGGTGGTAATGCCCACCACTTTGCATCCTGCAGCTTTACCTGCTGCTACTCCTGAAAGCGAATCTTCAAACACAATGCAGTGCTCGGGCTTGTAGCTCAACGCGGCTGCTGACTTTAAGTAAATCTCCGGATCGGGCTTGCCCTTGCTCACAAACGAATCATCAAGGATGGTTGGGAAGAATCGTTCGGTGTGAGTTTTTGACAACGAGAAATCAACATTGGCACGTGGCGCAGACGTTGCAACCGCACGGGGTATACCAGCTTTCTCTGATTTTTCCAAGAAGCTGATCAGTCCATCAACCGGTTTCACATCGTTGTCGTACAGCTTGCGATAGAGTGCTTCTTTCTCTTCTGTATACTGGCGGATCTTTTCATCGCCTATGTTCCCGAAAATATTCATGATCCAGTCGCGGTTGGTGCGGCCGTATATCTTTTCGCGAAGCTGCTGCTCATCCAGATCATATCCGTGTTCTTTACAAAATTGTATCAGCGCTATTTTATGATAAGGATTGCTGTCAACAATTACGCCATCCATGTCGAAAAGAAAAGCATGCTTCATAATTTACATTCTTTAGATTAATAGATTAATGAGTCAGTCTGTTAGTCTGCTGACTCATGCTTTTGCGGGCGCAAAGATGGAGGAATACAGGAATTAATGAACTACAATTTTCTTGGAGAACGATTTCTCATTCCAGATGAAGCGAAGAACATACAGGCCTGCCGATAGTCTGGCGACATTAGTCTGGCTCGCCTGGTTAGCCTGAATTAAAACCGGTTGTGTGAGTTGTTGCCCGGTAGCAGAGAATATCATCATGAACACAGATCGATCGGATGTTACTGCGAATACATCATCGTTCACAGGATTCGGGTAGACTGAGATAACGGGTTCGCCCGGTAACTCATTAGTGTTGTCATGCTGCAAAACTGTTAGCCCACCCGTTACATTGCCCGTAACGATAGCCGGCTTGGCAGTGCCATACAGGTTTACAATGGTTGGCCACACACGGCCACCGAAGTTTCGAGACTGGTATGTTTCGCTGAGCGGGTTCCACACTATATTATTAATAGCAGCATCTGCATTACTGACTTTTCTGAAATTATCAACGATACGAAGTTCTCCGGTTTGATCGCCAATAACCAAATCAGCCGATCCATCACCATCTAAATCGCCAACTGCGAATGCAAGATTCTGTCGCAGTACACTCGAGCCAATGCCGAGGTATGTACTGTTCTGCAGTGAATAGCTCGGTGCTGCGTTGCTGCCAGAGTTCTTCCAATAATATATAGCACCGTTGCTTCTGCCATGCAACAAGTCCAGTCGACCATCCAGATCTACATCTGTTACCAGAATATTTTCAGTGGAGGCAAGATCGGTTGTAGTTGCCGGGTTGAAGTCAACGGACTGGATATCCGCAGTAGAAAAGCTTAGTCCGGCAGCAGCTTTGTTCGGAATATAGTTGAGCCGGGTAATGCCATCGAAGAAACCCGTAGCGGTAAATACAAGATCCAGGTTGCCATCGCCAGTTATATCTACAAATTGGATCTTTAGGTTGTATAGGGCAAGCGTTGTAAAGTTTAGGTAATTATCTTCAATCAATTTAAAACTTGGTGTTGATGCCGTTCCCGTATTTTCATATACCTGAATGGTAGCAGCCGTAACCTCTGATGTATTCTGACTGATAAAGAGATCATAATCACCATCTACATCAAAGTCAACAAAGGCAGGCACTGCGTTATCGCCTACATCGATCATTTGTTCCTGCAGAAAATTTACTTTATTAAATGCAAATACAGGACTCGCGTTGGTGCCGGTGTTCTTATAGGTCCAATTTGAATTCGCGAGGTTTGTGCCCAAGTCTGTTTTGGTAAATATATTGGGTGTAATGATGAGATCTTTCAGTCCATCGAAATCTATATCTTCATAATACGGAGCGGGATAAAGAAAATTACTCGTATTGGTGGATGGAAAATTCTGATCGGAGTTTATAACCGGATTTAATAGATCTCCCTGATTCGGCAACATAGAAAGCCGAGTACAGGTAGCTTCAGACAGCAGTACATCGAGCTCACCATCCTGCGTTACATCCAGCATCAATAAGCTTTTTCCCCCGGCATGTTCAACACGGCCACCCGTACTACACTCTGTACTGTTGAACGCAAAATTGCCGCAGGTACATTCGGTAAAACCTCCCCACTGTATAGTAAGTCTTTTGAAGTCAAGCGAATCACAACGGTTGTGATCTTCTATACCCAGGTTCTGATGATATTCAATTGTGCCATTGCCAGCGAAGCGGACCGTGAAAATGTCGAGGTCTCCATCGCCATCAGCATCCACGATGGTGGGCAGGTCATCAAACTGAAGTTGCAGGTTAATCTTCTCATCTGAAAATCCCTTGGTTAACAGCACATCACTCTTGGCACCGTTATCGTAAAATATATGATGCTTCCACGTTAGTGTTCCGCCTGTCTCGGTCACGTTATCATATACTTTCATCCCAAGTATGTTGCCGGTAAAAATATCTTTGCGTCCATCGCAGTTCAGGTCGCGTAACAGCAACCAATTAGCAACATCACTCGGGAAAAACGATTCATACTCCGGGGTGTATTTGTATTTATTATCCTGGTTCAGAAAAGTATAGATCTTGTTGGCCATGCGATCGAAGAGTACCAGATCGTCATGACCATCTTCATTCAGATCCATCGTATTATACTGCGCAGTGTTAAGTCCTCCTGCCCACGGCATGCTGAGTGTTCCTTTATCCGTTTCAACGGGAATACTTTGATCCAGTACATAGGTGAATTGTGCGTAAGCACTCAGTGAAATACAGAGGAAGAGGCAGGATAAAAATGGTCTCATCAAAATAATTTTTCTACCTACTATAACGTACTGGTCTGCGAGGCTGTTATCTTGCCACCAAGATACTTTTTCCGGTGCACAATCCCTATGCAGTTTACAACACCGGGCGAAATAAAAGACAGTATAATGATGATGGATATTGGAGAGCTATATTCGAAATTTCTAAAGTCGGGCAAGGTATCAACGGATACACGACAGATCACTCCGGGCTCAATCTTTTTTGCTTTGCGGGGCGATCGCTTTAATGCCAATGAGTTTGCTGCGCAGGCACTCGAGAAAGGTGCCAGCTGTGTTGTGATCGATGATGCAGCCTATAAAGTTGATGAACGCTGTATAGTTGCAGACAATGTTCTGGAAACTTTGCAGAAGCTTGCGCGCCATCATCGCGATCAATTGAAAATACCAGTAGTAGGACTTACCGGGTCGAATGGTAAAACGACCAGCAAGGAACTGGTGAGCACGGTGCTGAGTAAAAAATTCAAGACCTATGCTACCAAAGGAAATCTGAACAACCACATTGGTGTACCGCTTACTATACTTTCTATCGATTCATCATACGAGATGGCGGTGGTAGAGATGGGAGCGAACCATTTAGGAGAGATTGCGTTGCTGTGTTCAATCGCCAATCCAACACATGGTTTTATCACCAATATTGGTAAAGCACATATAGGTACATTTGGCGGATATGAAAATATAATTCGAGCGAAGTCTGAATTGTACCAGCATCTTATCACAACGCAGGGAACGGTGTTCATCAATTCGCAGAATGCTATACTGGCAAATATGGCCAAGCGATTCAGTAGTCCCGTGCTATACCCGGCAAAAGGTGATTACTATCATTGCGAACTGATTGGCGCTGATCCGTTTGTGAAGCTTAAGGCTGAGAACGGTGAAGTCGTAACTACGAATCTGATCGGCACGTATAATTTTGAGAACATGGCCGCTGCGTTGTGCATCGGTAAATTTTTTGGTGTTGATGGTGTTGATGCTAATCGTGCTATAGCGGAATATATACCTTCTAACATGCGGTCGCAGATGGTAACGAAAGGCACTAACACGATTATACTGGATGCCTATAATGCCAACCCAAGTTCCATGCAGGCAGCCATTGAAAATATAGCGGCTATGAAAGCACCTCGCAAGGTTGTTATATTGGGCGATATGTTTGAGTTGGAAGAGGAGGCTGAAAAAGAGCATCGCAGCTTAGGTAAGCTTGTTCGTGAAAAGGGATTACAGGAAGTATATTTCTGTGGTAACCTGATCAAGACAGCATTGGAAGAAGTTCCATCAGCCAAGCACTTCACTACCAAAGATGCATTGATGGAACAACTGAGAAAAGATAAACTGACCGATGCCACTATCCTGGTAAAAGCATCGCGTGGTATAGGACTAGAAACCATTGTAGAAGTTTTCGAATAGCAAACTATATATTAACCGTTAAATCACTACGCTATATATGAATTTTCCCCTCATACTGAAATTTCTCAAAGACCTAGCGAAGAATAACGACCGTGAATGGTTTGAAAAGAACAAACCGAAATACCTGGAAGCGAAGGAATCGTTTGACGAAGTTGTTGCCAACCTGCTCGGCGAAATGATAAAGTTTGATGACTCGCTCGGTGGACTCGATCCGAAGAAATTAGTCTTTCGTATATACCGTGATGTTCGCTTCAGTAAAGACAAACGTCCCTATAAAAATAATTTCGGAGCAGCGATGTCTGCTGAAGGTAAAGGATTGGGAACACCGGGATACTATTTTCAGATACAACCCGGCAACCAGAGTTTTGTTGCTATAGGTTTGTTTCAGCCGCAGCCGGAAATTCTTGCCAAAGTGCGACAGGAGATTGACTACAACGGTGATAACCTGAAGAAGATATTCAATGAAAAGAAATTCAAAAGTAATTTCTCTAAGTTCTGGGATGAAGGTGCGTTGAAGAAAGCACCGAAGGGATATGCGCCTGATCATGCGTACGCAGACTGGCTAAAACTGAAGAGCTTCGTTGTTACGCACGAGTTTAAGGACAGTGAAGTAACAGACAAGAAATTTATGAAGACAGTTGTAGAGACATTAAAGTCTGCTAAGCCTCTGAATGATTTTTTGAAAGAGGCTTTGCATTAGGATAGGATAGAACTGCCTTGAAATGAAAAGAGCATTCAGTTTTGAATGCTCTTTTGTTTACGATTGGTCGGCTTCTACTATGCCTTTCTTCCGGCCTTATAGCCATTAGTTGCAAAATATAGTATATAAAGATAGCACGGCACCATTAGTAAGTATGCATGCTGCGAATTCCAGATCTCAGAAAACTTACCATATACCAACGGCAGTATAGCACCGCCAGCGATGGCCATTACTAACAGAGCAGAGCCTGTTTTTGTAAAGCGTCCGAGCCTGTCAATAGCCAGCGGAAATATAGCGGGCCACATTAATGAATTGGCAAGTCCGAGAGCGGCTATAAACGCCACAGAGGTATATCCGGTTGTTACAACTGCCAGCACAGTGAATGCAACGCCTAGTATAGCACAAAATTTCAACGCCACTGCCTGTGAAATATATTTTGGTATCGTAATAATACCAATAACGTATCCCAGTAACATAAAGGCGAGTGTTATCTGCGTAAAGTATCGAGCTGTTGATAATTCAATCCCCAACGATTTGCCATAGCTGATAATGGTATCTCCTGCCATTACTTCTACGCCTACATATAAGAACAAGGCAAGCACACCAAGCAGCAAATGTGGAAATTGAAATACACTGGTTTTAGACCCATCTGAAGCGTGGCTGCCGGAGTCTTCGCCGTCATCTTTGATATCAGGTAAGCCGGAGAATAATATAGCCACAGCAAGCACAACCAGTACGCCTGCTATAATCATATAAGGAACAATCACACGGCTGGCAAGTTCATCAAGTTTAGCTTCACGTGCTGCAGCATCCATTGTCTGTAAACTCTTCTCAAGTACATCGGCATCATTCAATGCTATATATCCAAAGATAAGTCCGGCAAGTATACCAGCTACTTTATTACATATACCCATAATACTGATGCGGGTAGCAGCGCTTTCTATAGGGCCTATAATCGAAACATACGGGTTTGAAGCAGTTTGTAAAAGAGCTAGTCCGGTGCCTATAATGAATAATCCTACAAGAAAGAGATTGAAGTTGCGCGATTGAGCGGCAGGTACGAAGAGAATTGCACCAATGGCCATGATCGCTAAACCTAATGCCATACCTCTTTTATAACCTGTTTTACTTAACACAAAAGATGAAGGTATAGCCATTACTGTATAGGCTATAAAGAAAGCTGTAGCTACAAGATAAGATTGGAAATCACTTTCGAGCTGGCAGGCAATCTTCAGGTAAGGAATAAGTGTTCCGTTTACCCAGGTTACAAACCCAAAAATAAAGAACAACGCTCCAATGATAATCATCGGCACCAGGTATTCATTCTTCTGCTTTGTCATAATAGGCTTTTTAAGGTTTACGTATTAGGTGGTTCAACTTCTATATAGGATAAGTGTGCATTGAAGCACACATCTTCTCTTAAAACTTTTATTTTTGCGCCCTGATATTTTTTAAAATCGCGTGGTGTTTTTTGAATGCTATTTTTTTGTTCTGCCAGGAAGACAATATAAACTTCCGTTAAAACCAATAAATCCGCTTCAGAGCACGTGTTTGCGGAAACACCACCGTCTAATAATTCTGAAATAAACTAAAACACAATGGACACACCAAATCGCACACAAAAAAAAGTAGCCCTGCTGGTAATGGCCGCGGGCATCGGAAGTCGCTACGGAGGCATAAAACAGATCGATGGATTTGGCCCAAATGGCGAAACGATTATGGATTACTCGCTTTTTGACGCTGTTCGTGCAGGCTTCACAAAAATTGTGTTCATCGTTCGTGATGAAATTCTCGAAACAGTAAAAGAAAAATTTTTGCCTAAACTTCAGGGCAAAGTAGAGGTTGAGTTCGTTGTGCAGTCTATCGACAAACTTATTCCTGCTCAATATAAAAATGCGGAACGTACTAAACCCTGGGGAACAGGACACGCTTTGCTTTGTGCGAAAGACGTGATCTCTGAACCGTTCATCGCTATTAATGCAGATGACTTTTATGGTAAAGATGCATTTGAATCTGTAGCCAACTATTTCAAGAACGATACTACCGGTGCGCATGCTATGGTGGGCTTTACCTTAAGCAAAGTATTATCAGAGCACGGAAGTGTATCGCGTGGTGTTGGTGAAGCTGACAAGGACGGATACCTTCAATCTGTTGTAGAGCGCACTACCATTGTAAAAGAAAATGGCAAGATCATTTCGAAAGAAAAAGATGCTGATCGCGAGCTCGACCCGAATGCTCCTACATCGATGAACTTCTGGGGATTTCACCCGGAAGTATTCAAACTTGCGTCAACGATGTTCGAAGACTTTTTGAAAGAGCATCATCAAAACCTGAAATCAGAATTCTATATACCGCTTATCGTAAATGAACTGATCCACCGTGGTATTGGTAAAGTTAAAGTATTGGGTGGCGGAAATATATGGTTTGGTGTTACGTACAAAGAAGACAAGGAGGAAGTTTCTGCACGCATCAAATCATTGATTGATAAAGGCGACTATCCGCAGAAGTTGTGGTAGTATAATACAAGACTTACTTTAGTCTTCAGTTTTGTATTTTACACCATGATATTGGATAACATTCTGAAAGACTTTGGTCTCGGCATTGATCAGTTCCATGTAGAACCAATCAATGCCGGGTACATCAATCAAACGTATAAGCTCACCAGTACAAAGTCATATATACTGCAGCGACTGAACCGGAATGTATTTAAAAAGCCCGAGACAGTAGCCGGTAACATTCGCGCTGCAGCCGACTATATAAAACAACACCATCCTGATTATTTATTTCTCTCCGGTATAAAAACAACTTCCGGAAAAGAGATGAGCTACGATGCCGAAGGATTCCCTTGGCGACTCTTTCCTTATATAGCCAACACCATTACTATAAATAAGGTTGAAACAGAAACGGAAGCCTATAATGCTGCCAGTGGTTTCGCACGACTTACCCGCATGCTGGAAGGTGTAGAAGCATCGTTATTCGAACCGACCATCGATCGCTTTCATGATCTTAAACTTCGATACCAGCAATTTGAAGATGCTTTAGCAAATGCTGCTGCCGACAGAAAAGAAGCAGCAGCAGATGCAATTGCAGCATGTCAGCGCTATATATACCTGGTGAATCGATATGATCAATTGATCGTGAGCGGAGATTTAAAACTTCGCATCATGCACAACGATACCAAGATCAACAATATACTCTTTGATGCCACCACACGTAAAGATGTGGTTGTGATTGATCTCGATACACTCATGCCTGGTTATTTCATTTATGATCTGGGCGACATGATCCGCACCTTTGTGAGTCCGGTGGATGAAGAAGAAAAAGATCTTTCTAAAATAAAAGTCCGGCAGAATATTTACGATGCGCTCGTGAAAGGATACCTCTCCGAGATGAACGCTATACTTTCAGACAAAGAAAAAAGTTCAATTGAATTTTCAGGTCAGATGATGACCTATATTATGGCGCTGCGTATGTTGGCTGATTTTCTGAACGGAGATATATACTATCAAACAACGTATCCAAAACAAAATCTGATTCGCGCCCGCAACCAGCTTCGACTGCTGGATTTACTGACCGGTGCCGGATAAAAAATATACCTCCCGCTATACTTTGCAAACCAGGCGGGAGGTAAGATATATACTATATAAACTCGGCCGCGTTGGGGCGAGTCTTTACATCGTTCACAAATTTTCTGAACTGCTCTTCTTTATCCTTCTCGCATACAATTACCACGTTACCGAATTCACCGATCAGGTATCCGTTCAATCCTTGTACAACAATGAGTTTATCAGGTGAGCCTTTAATGATAGAGTTACGAGTCTCGTACGTAAGCGCATTCGCAGCGAGTACGTTATTGTTATCATCTTTTTCAGAGATCTCGTGAATTGATCCCCATGAACCGAGATCGCTCCAGGTAAAATTACCAAGGCACACATATACATTGGAGGCTTTCTCCATGACGCCATAGTCGATGGATATACTTTTACTTTGCGAGTATGCAGCGAGTATAGCATCCTTTTCTCCTGTGGTATTAAGCTTTGGCTTTACAATCTCGTCAAACACCTCTGCCATCTCTGGTAAGTGTTGATGGAATGCATCGACAATTGCTTTAACACCCCATATAAAAATCCCCGAGTTCCACACGAAGTCTCCACTCTCCAGAAATTTTTTCGCCAGCGAGAGTTCAGGTTTTTCCGTGAAGGTCTTTACCTTTTTAGCAAAGGTCTTGTCAGTATGATACTGTATATACCCGTAGCCGGTTTCTGGTCGTGTAGGCGTTATACCGAGCGTCATTAATTTATCCTGACTCTTTGCCTGGTCTGCAGCTTTCTTGATCACATCCAGAAACTCCTGCTCTTTTAAGATGAGGTGATCAGAAGGAGTAACTACAATAACCGCTTCAGAATTTTTCTGGGCAATTTTATAGCTCGCATAAGCAATACAACAAGCCGTATTTTTTCGCATCGGCTCGGTAAGTACTTGCTCTTCGTTTAGCGCTGGTAGTTGTTGACGCACGAGCGAGGCATGCTCTTCGTGTGTAACGACATAAATGTTTTCAACAGGACAGATTGGGAGGAACCGATCGAAGGTCGATTGAAGTAGGGTTTTTCCAGTTCCTAAAACATCCAGAAATTGTTTGGGTTTTGAGTTACGACTGTATGGCCAAAAGCGTACGCCTACGCCTCCAGCCATGAGTACAACATATAAGTTTTTGTTCATTGAGTTTTTAGACGTAAGACGTTTTACAAAAGACGTTAGTAGCAGAATTTTATGAAAGAAAATTTTGAAAAATTAGACAATTCCTTCCTTTAATAAGTCATGCAAGTGAACAAAACCGACAACCTGTTCGCCATCCATTACCGCCAACTGGGTAATATTACTCTCTTGCATTTGATGTAAGGCTTTGACAGCAAATTCATCTTTTTCGATTCTTTTGGGAGTGCGCGTCATAATGTCGGTCGCCTTTATATCTGCGAGGTTGGTATTCTTTTCAAGCATGCGTCTGAGATCTCCATCGGTGATAATGCCCAATAGATTTTTGTTTTCATCTATAACGGCAGTACAACCAAGACGTTTCGATGATATTTCCAATATAACATCCTTGAGTGGAGTATTTGCTTTTACAAGCGGTAGCTCGTTGTGAGTATAAACGTCTGATACTTTTAGATATAGTTGCTTGCCTAATGCGCCACCCGGATGATATTCTGCAAAATCCCGACTGGAAAAATCTCGTATCTCCAATAAACTTACTGCTAATGCGTCTCCTAAAGCAAGGTGTGCTGTAGTGCTGGTTGTAGGAGCAAGATTATGTGGACATGCTTCTTCTGCAATCGTTGCATTTAACACGAAATCGGCTTGCTGTGCTAAATATGAATTTGTATTACTAACTAAAGCAACAAGCTTTGATCCTCTGCGTTTGAGTAATGGAACTAATACTTTGATCTCCGGAGTGTTTCCACTTTTAGAGATACAAATAACTATATCATCTTTTTGTATCATGCCTAAGTCGCCATGTATAGCATCGGCAGCATGCATAAAAATAGATGGAGTTCCAGTGGAGTTTAGCGTAGCAACAATTTTATTGGCGATGATAGCACTTTTGCCAACGCCTGTTATGACAACGCGGCCTTTTGCAGAATAAATTTCTTTCACACAGGCTTCGAAATCGTCATCAATAAAATTGGTGAGTTTCTGAATTGCTAAGGATTCATTTATTAATACATCCCGTGCAATTTTTTTAATATTTTTTCCTAAATTCAATGCCTTTTCAAAATTAGCTTTGTCTACGGACAAAGATATAACTTATCAGAACGAAATGATGTTGGTCGAAGAGAAAGATGCTCTAAAAGAAAGACTCAAGGAAATTTTTGGGTATAGCCAGTTCCGTGGTAATCAGGAAACGATTATCCGTAATTTGCTTGACGGACGGAATACATTTGTAATTATGCCTACAGGAGCAGGTAAGTCACTGTGTTATCAGTTACCTGCTATGATCAATGATGGACTAGCAATTGTTATATCACCGCTTATCGCGTTGATGAAAAATCAGGTAGACCAGATGAATGCGTACGGTGTTAACGCGCGCTTCCTCAACTCTACATTAAGTAAAAGCGAAATCACTAGGTTGAAGAAAGAGTGTATGAACGGTAACGTAAAATTACTTTACGTTGCGCCTGAATCACTCAACAAAGAAGAGACTATAGAATTTCTCAAGAAAGTAAATGTCTCATTCGTTGCTATAGATGAAGCGCACTGTATATCTGAGTGGGGACACGACTTCCGTCCGGAGTATAGAAGGATCAAAGCGATGATCCATAACTTGGGTGATATGCCGGTGATTGCACTCACAGCAACGGCTACACCGAAAGTACAGATCGATATACAGAAGAACCTGCAGATGGAAGAAGCAGATGTATTCATCTCTTCTTTCAATCGTAAAAATTTATACTACGAAGTTCGCCCGAAGAAAGAGACGAAGAAGCAGCTCATCAAATTCCTGAAAGATCACAAAGGTAAATCCGGTGTTATATACTGTCTCAGCCGCAAGAAGGTTGAAGAGATAGCACAGTTACTGAATGTAAACGGATTTAAAGCAGCACCGTATCATGCAGGTCTTGATCCGGACGTGCGCATGAAAAATCAGGATGACTTTCTGAATGAAGAAGTAGATATCATCGTTGCAACGATAGCGTTCGGTATGGGTATAGATAAACCCGATGTTCGCTTTGTTGTACACTACGATGTTCCGAAATCACTTGAAGGGTATTACCAAGAAACAGGTCGTGCAGGTCGCGATGGTCTCGAAGGTTTGTGTCTCATGTTCTATAGTCACAACGACTTGAACAAACTAGAGAAGTTCAACAAAGACAAACCGGTGCAGGAGCGTGAGAACGCACGTATACTCTTGCAGGAGATGGAATACTATGCCGAGTCACCGGTATGTCGCAGAAGGCAATTGCTTCATTACTTTGGTGAAGAGTATAAAGAAGAGAACTGCGGCATGTGTGACAACTGTGTGCATCCGCGCGAGCGCTTCGAAGGTATGGATGCTGTGAAGCTTGTTATACAAGCCGTGAAGCAAACCAACGAACGCTTCGGTCTCAATCACCTGGTAAATGTTGTTCGTGGTGTTGAAGATGAATACGTAAAAAGCTATGGCCACTTCGACCTTGCTATATATGGCAAAGGTTCAGAAGAGGATGCTGATTACTGGAAATCAGTTATACGCCAGACATTGATCTATCAATACCTGGAGAAAGATATAGATAACATCGGTGCGTTAAGGGTTACGAAAAGAGGTGAAGACTTCCTGAAGAAGCCTCACTCAATTGAACTGGCGCGCGACCACGACTTTACTACGGAGGTTGAAGAAGAAGAAGAATCAGAAGCACGCACTCCGGTAAATACGAAGTCGTATGATGTGAAGCTGTTTGAGATACTCAAAACACTTCGCAAGAAGATCGCGAAGGATAAGAACCTTCCTCCGTATGTGATCTTCCAGGATCCATCACTCGAAGAGATGGCTACCACATACCCGACAACGAAAGATGATCTCGCGCAGGTCAATGGAGTGGGTATGGGTAAGGTGAATAAGTTCGGAAAAGAATTTCTCGAAGTTATTCAGCAATATGTAGATGAGAATGATATTGAGACAGCGAGCGATGTAGTTGTAAAAGCTTCTGTCAATAAATCGAAGACGAAGATCTTTATCATTCAGCAGATCGATCGCAAAGTTGATCTGGAAGAGATTGCAGAAACAATCAACTTATCATTCGAAGATATGTTGACTGAGATCGAAAACATCTGCTACTCCGGAACAAAGCTTAACCTGAACTACTATATAGATCAGGTGCTCGATCCGCACAAGCAGGATGATATACATGATTACTTTATGAATGCTGATACCGACAGTCTTGAAGCAGCACTCAATGATGACTCGATCGCTGATTACTCCGAAGAAGAGATCAGAATGATGCGCATCAAGTTCATGTCAGAATACGCAAACTGATGAGATGTTAATCGTTATCAAGTATCCGTAAAACGTGAATGGGATTTTTCTCATTCACGTTTTTCATTTCAGGAGTTGTCGTTAATTGCTTGCGTTATCAGCAGCTTCCATCACGATATATCTTCGGCTTTTCTCTTGCATTTATTTACAATAACGGTTAGCGAATAACCGATAACGATTAACGAATAACGGGCCCGCTGCCCGGGGCCGTTTTATTTAACCGATTTCGCGGCTATCTTTGGGATTCAACTAGATTTTGACCTCAATGAATATACTCATTATAGGGAACGGAGGCAGAGAGCATGCTCTTGCCTGGAAGATAAAGCAAAGCCCGCAGTGCGGGAAACTTTATGTTGCACCGGGTAATCCGGGCACGGCGCAGATTGCCGAAAATGTAGCCATCGCGGCTGACGACTTTTTAAAGCTTGGGCAATTCTGCCTGGACAGCGCTATAGACCTCATTGTGGTAGGTCCGGAAGCACCACTGGTAAAAGGTATTCGCGATTTTTTTGAAGCTGATCCCAAGCTTAAAAACATTCTGATGGTTGGTCCTGGTAAACTGGGTGCCCAACTGGAAGGAAGTAAAGATTTCTCGAAGCAGTTTATGATCCGCAATAATATACCAACTGCAAAGGCCAGAACCTTTCAGGTTGCGGAGCTCGATCAGGCGTTTGACTATATCGCTACCTGCAAACCTCCCATCGTATTAAAGGCCGATGGACTGGCTGCCGGTAAAGGCGTTATTATCAGTCTGAGTCAGGCAGAGGCAAAAGCGGTGGTGAAGGAAATGCTTGTAAATAAAAAATTCGGAGAGGCCAGCGCGAAAGTGCTCATCGAAGAATTTTTGAATGGTATAGAACTCTCTGTATTTGTTCTGACAGACGGTAAGGATTATGTGATCCTGCCGGAAGCCAAAGACTATAAACGCATCGGAGATGGTGATACAGGACCTAATACCGGAGGCATGGGTGCGGTATCGCCCGTAGTGTTTGCTACCAATTCTTTTATGAAACGCGTAGAAGATGAAGTGGTAAAACCAACCATTGAAGGTTTGAAGAAAGATGCGATTGACTATAAAGGATTCATCTTTGTTGGATTGATGAATGTTGGCGGCACGCCATACGTTATTGAATATAACGCGCGCATGGGCGATCCGGAAACACAGGCTGTGATGCCTCGCATTAAAAGCGATTTCCTGGAATTGCTCGTGGCTGCTGCAAATGGTTCATTGGCGGGTAAGATTATTGATATAGACGATCAACACGCTGTTACCATCGCATTGGTATCGGGCGGTTATCCGGGTGATTATGAAAAAGGCAAAGTGATCAGCGGTCTTCATAATCATGCGAAAGCATTGGTGTTCCACGCAGGAACAAAACAGCACCAGGAAAATGTAGTTACAGAAGGAGGGCGCGTACTCGCTATATCCGGTAAGGGAAACTCGCTGAACGAAGCGCGTGAAAAGGCGTATGAGACAGCCGAGCAGATACAGTGGGATGGCTTGTACTTCCGCAAAGATATAGGGCAGGATTTGTTGAACTATAAAGTGTAAACAAATGGGATGTTCATGCGGATCTGTAAAAGATAAAAACGGCAAAACAGCCGGTTGCAACAACAACGGAGCCTGTGGCACGGGCGGCTGCAACAAAATGAATGTATTCGATTGGCTGTCGAACATGGACATGCCAACGCAGGATCGATTTGATATAGCAGAGGTACGTTTCAAAAACGGTAGAAAAGAATTTTTCCGTAACACCGATAAATTGCTTCTTACTACGGGCGATGCTGTTGTGGTGGAAGTCCCCAACGGTCATCATATAGGCTATATATCACTTCAGGGCGAACTCGTGCGTCTGCAAATGCAGAAGAAAAAAGTAGCCAACGATGGTGAGATCAAAAAGATATACCGCATCGCGCATCAGAAAGACCTCGAGAAATTCGAGGAGGTGAAGAAGCGCGAGATGCCAACACTATATCGCACGCGCGAGATCATTCGTGACCTGAAACTCGAAATGAAACTTTCAGACATCGAGTATCAGGCCGATAACATGAAGGCTACATTCTTTTACTCGGCTGATGATCGTGTTGACTTTCGCGAGTTGATTAAACTACTCGCGGGCGAATTCAAGATCAGGGTAGAAATGCGCCAGATAAGTTTGCGCCAGGAAGCAGGTCGTTTGGGAGGTATAGGTGTATGTGGTCGTGAACTATGCTGTGCTACATGGTTAAGTGAATTTAAAAACGTAGCCACCAGTGCAGCACGCTATCAAAATCTGTCACTCAATCCAAGCAAACTTTCAGGACAATGCGGACGATTGAAGTGTTGTCTCAACTACGAGCTTGAGACCTATATGGAAGCACTGGAAGATATACCGAAGGTAGAAGCTCCGCTGCTCACAGAGAAAGGTGAAGCTGTTCTGCAGAAGACAGATATATTCAGAAAGATCATGTGGTTCGGTTTCAAAGAAGAGAATACATGGTACCCGTTAAATATACAGCGGGTCAATCATATTCTTCAAATGAATCGTGATGGCAAGCGCCCCGCTACACTTGAGATTGATATAGTTGAAGAGAAGGTAACAACCGGACCACTCAACAGCGATCTCGACCAGATGGACAAGCGCTTCAAGAGTAAGTCACGTAACAAAAAGAAAAAAGGTAAAGGCGGAGCTCCGGGTAATCAGAACCAGGGCAACCAGAATCAGCAGGCACAAACTTCCGGCCCCCAGCCCAACCGTGGTAATCAGGGTAATCGTGACAATCGTCAGCAACGACATAACCAGGGGCAGGGCGATGTACAAGGACCACGTGATAAGCAACAGCAACGTTCGAACCAGGGACAAGGCGATATACAGGGACCGCGCGATAAACAACAGCAACGCTCTAATCAGGGGCAGGGTGATGTACAAGGGCCGCGTGAAGGTAAAACCCAACAACGTTCGAATCAGGGCCAGGGAGATATACAGGGACCGCGCGAAAACAAACCGCAGCGTTCTAACCAGGGGCCGCGCGAGAACCGACCGAACCGAGATAACCGCGGAGGTAATCAAAATCCAAATAAACCAAAGCCAGGTAATCAGCCGTCATGAGATTTTTCTGGATAGTAATAATCATCACCATCCTTGCAACGGGATGTGAAGACAACCGGATCTATGAACAGTATACTGACTTCGAAGAAGGGTATTGGCTCGTAAACAATAAACCGGAATTTGAGTTTGTTATCGATGATAGCAATGTAAAGTATAATTTATATGGAAATGTGCGAAATGCTGTTTCGTATCCATGGTCAAGATTGTTTATGACCTATTACCTGCAGGATTCGATAGGTAATGTAGTGCACAAAAGTCTCACCAACGATTATCTTTTCGAAGCTAAATCCGGAAAGCCGCTGGGCAACAGCGGACTTGGAGATATATATGATCACCGGTTATTACTGCTAAAGAACTACCAGTTTCAGAAGCCTGGTAAATATAAAATCAAGTTCGAGCAGTTTATGCGCACCGATACACTGCAAGGTATACTCGCGGTAGGTTTACGTGTTGAAAAGTCAATGCCAGCCGAGTAACTATATAGTAGCAGATAACGGAATAAAAAAGGAGAGTCATTACGACTCTCCTTTTTTCATGTAGGGGTATATATAGATTATTTTGCAAATCGGAATGCATACGTAACAGACAACAGCCAATCTGCAAAGGCAGCATCTCCCTGGGTGAAGTTACCGCTGAGCTCAGTGCGCTTCTTGTCAATAACGCTTTGCGTACGATTTCTCGCCAACGCTATCGGGAAATTTACACCAATGAAGTGTTTACCGGTAACATAGTTGACAGAAGGTTCAACGGAAAGAATACGACCCGGTCTGCGGAAACCATCGCTATCACCAAATATATCTTCAGAAGGTATACCCTCATAGCGACCGCCCAGCGCAAACTGAAGCTTGTTTACGGAATAGCGTGCACCCAGGCGAACCTGGAATTGATCGCACACCGACATTTCATTTGAAAGTGGTATGCCATCGGTCAGGTTCTGACTTCTTAGTGTTCCATTTGTATTGCGCGGGTTGAACAAGTATACTCCTGTTGAGTAGATCGCAAATTTATGACTAAGCTTTTGCAGGAAGTCAAACTCCGTGATGATCCCTGTTCCGCCATCGCCAGGTTGAATAGACTGATCTACCGGCAATGTTTGTATACCATCGGCTTTGTGGAACTCGTCTTTGTAATTATAGTTACCGGTTGGCAGCTTAACACCAAGTCCTACCAACAATTGTGTTTTTTGATTGTGTGGTAATACGGTATAATAACCGGTAATTCGAACATCGCCTAATCCTTGTGACGATGTGTGGTAACGCTCTCCGCTATTGTTGCCCTTATGCTCGTAGAGAGAAGAGCGGTCGATATATATCAACGGTATAGTAGCACTTACACTCCAGCGTCTGTTAATGGTATAAGATATACCCAGTAATATAGAGTTATCGTTGTTGATAACTTCCGTTCCGTCTTCAACACGATTCTTTTCCTCGTGTGTTCCACGAAAGTGCCTGAAGGATCGGAAGTAACGATAGTTCAGGGAGAACTGCCATGAGCTGCTGGCAGTACTGTCGAATTCCAGCGCACAGGAAGACATGTTGCGTACAGCAACGCAACCTTGTGCCGCGGCCTCGGTGTTGGCGAGCAGTACGCCTGCAAGTACTAAGGATAAATAGTAGAGTTTTAGTTTCATAGATGTGGTTTGGGAATTATATAGTTTTTTAGATAGAGTATATATAGTTAAAATATTAGTGTGAGAATCGGAATGCGTAGGTAACCGATAGTAACCAATCTGCAAAGGCGGCATCACCATGCACATCGTTGCCATCACCGTTTTGATCTTGCAGACGTTGGTCCGCTACGCTTTTTGTACGGTTGCGATATAATGCTATCGGTACATTTACACCTACAACGTGCTTACCCAGACTTACCAATGCCGAAGGCTCAAGCGATACAATGTAGCCTGGTCTTCTGAAGCCGTCTGTCTTGCCGATAATATCGTGCGTAGGTATACCTTCTACGCGTCCGCCTATACCAAGCTGAAATTGTTTGATCATATAGCGGGCACCGGCACGTAAAAACAATTGATCAGGCACCGACATTTCTGCTTCGAACGGATTGCTTCGGTTTGTTTTGGTTCCGTTTGTGTTCTTAGGATTGAAGAGATACGATCCGTTGGCATATACATATATATTCCGGCTAACCTCGCGGAGGAAATCCACTTCGACAATAATTCCTAATCCGCCATCACCGGGTTGAATTGACTGGTCAACAGGTCGTCTGTTATAATTGCCATTTACATACGCATCATCTTCATATTTATAATTGCCAGTGGGGAGTTTAACACCAACGCCTGCGAGTAAACTTCCGGAAGGATTGTTGGGTACAATAGCATAATATCCCATCAGGCGAATGTCACCCAGGCCTTTTGAAGTTGTATAGTGGCGTTCGGGTACACGTTGGCCATCGGCATTACGCGGACGTGACGACCGGTCTATATATACCATCGGTACACCCACGGATACAGACCATCTGCGATTGATGGTATAGTTGATGCCCAGTATCACAGAGTTGTCGTGATTGATCACGTTTGTGTTTTCTTCCACGCGTTCTTTATCTTCTTCGCTTCCTGTAAAATGGCGGAAGGATTTAAAGTAGCGATAGTTGAGTGAGAACTGCCACGATTTACTGGTGGTGCTGTCGAAGATCATGGAGCATGAAGACATATTACGTACCGCTACACAACCTTGTGCGAAGCTATCGGTATTAATAACGAGTATGCCCAACAGTGCTATAGAAAAATAGTATAATTTCAGTTTCATAGATATCGTTTAGTAGTTATGAGATAGAATTACGCGCACGTATATATTCGCATACATGCGCACCATCACATCGTCTGCAGACGATGTGATCACGGAAATAAAATTCTATAACATAAATACTTCCGGAGGAGGCGTATCGATGGCGTGATCGGGTTGCGTTACCGGGGGTGAACTTATTAGAACGACTGTATTCAGAGCAACGGATTCTATAGCAGAGATAGAAATTTTGGTTTCGCTGTGAAAGTCTTTAAAGAGCTTCGATATAAAATTGAAAGCCTGTTTGGCACCAATGGGTAAATTGTTTGCTGACCGTGCGTAGTCCGATAATGTTTCTTCGATGTGTTTTGTCGCTTTATCTTTTACGCATACTATAAATAGCGTATCGTTTACCAGTTTTTGTTTTACGAGTTTATAGTATTCACCGGCATATTCGAAATCGCCATGTACGCGTTCGTAACTGCCGTCAGAAACCGGGTAGGGAAGTGAGAAGGGAATGGTAAATACAACAGCTTCTTCTTTGTTATACTGCGATGCATTCAAGCGCTCGAGCAAATTTTCTTTAGCGTGTTGTTTAATAGCCCAAAAAGCAAGGTAATAGCCACCTGTGTTAAACAGGAAAACCAGCAGAAAGAATATCGCTGTCAGCCTTTTCAATTTTTGGGTTAATTGGTCTTATCATAGTTATCAAAAAACCAGTTAAAAACAAAATAGACCGTTTCAACACGGTCTATTTTTGTAATCTTTTTAAAATGTTTCGGCAGGTAAAGTTATGCCAGCAAGGCTTCTTTCACAGCAGATGTTTTAACAGGAATGAATTTACTTTCCGGTGCCAATATGATGCCGATGCCCGGAGTCTGTGACCACGCTTTCAGTTTGGACAGTTTAACCTGGCCAACCATATACTGTTTCCCGTTGGCAGCGTAGCCTGACTGGAATACTTCGAAATCGGCGATGGAAATTTTTGCATCTTCTTCGAAGCTTATGTAGGCTTCTACGATCAATTCGTTAGAGAATTCAAAACGGTCTGACTGATGAAGCTTTTTATATTCATAAGCATAGTCATAAGACAATGCAGAGAGATCGGATAACACAGCAGAACCGGTCGGGTAACTTCCTGCGCCTTTCCCTATAAAGAGTTGCTTTTCTGCAAAGGCACCTTGCACCTGCACGGCATTATACTCATTGCGAACAGATGCCAGCGGATTGGTAGCTTCAATAAACTGAGGGGCCACAAAGCCATATACCTTATTGTCGATTCGGAACGAGCGTGCAATCAGTTTTATAGTATAGTTGTTATCGCGTGCAAACTTCAGATCAAGGTCAGAGATTTTATCGATCCCGATATTGATCACTTCTTCTGGTTGAATGAAGAGACCGAACGTGTGAGCAATAGCAATTACCAATTTATACTTGGGATCATAGCCTTTCACATCCAGGCTCGGATCGCTTTCTGCAAAGCCAAGCTCCTGTGCTTTTTTCAACGCATCAGCATAACTCTTCTTTTCTTCAAATACTTTGGTAAGTATATAATTGGTCGATCCGTTAAATATACCTTCAATGCTGTTGAGCAGATCATTGTCGTAATACTCTTCGAGGTTACGGAGGATTGGTATACTTCCGCACACAGCACCTTCGTAGAGTACAGGTTTGCCGGTTTGCTGCTGAAGGGTATATATTTCTTCCATGTGCTCTGCCAGCATTTTTTTGTTGGCCGTTACTACAGCTTTGCCATGCAGCAGGGCAGTCTTCACAATTTCATAAGCAGCCTGCGCGTCATCAATCAGTTCTACAACTACATCGATCTCGGCGTCATTCAGAATTTCTTCTTTATCAAACGTAAAAAAATCTTCCTTTACCGGGCGTTGCTTGTTCTTGTTTTTTACGCATACTTTTTTAATCTCTGCTTGCACACCACCATGGGTTTCGTGCAAAACGTGATATAGACCCTGACCTACACATCCAAACCCGAAGAGACCTAACTTCAATTTTTTTCTCATGATAATACCTGACTTAATGTTTTCTGTTGATAGAACTGCTTTATGATGGTGTCCAATTGTTCGAACTCTACTAAAAATCCGTCATGACCATACAGCGATACCAGCTCGGCATACTGTGCATGCGGTATATTCTCTGCCAGGAATTTCTGTTCACTCACCGGGAAGAGTATATCTGTATCTATGGCGATTACTAATGTTTTTGCTTTTATAGTGTGCAGGGCTTCTTTTACACCAGTACGATTTCTTCCCACGTTATGGTTGTCCATAATCTTGGAAAGAGTCCAGTATGTAAATGCGTTGAAGCGATTCACCAACTTTTGTCCCTGGTAACGCTGGTAGGTAGCAGCACGAAACTCATCCAGCTTCTCGTTACCTTTTTCAACCTGTGTCTGATTGAATGTTTCATAATACCGGTATGATATCATGCCTATAGCACGTGCAGCTTTCAGTCCTTCCGAACCGGCACGCACATCACTTTCTTTCCACGTAGGGTCAGCTTCAATGGCTAACCGCTGTGCTTCATTAAAGGCTATACCCCATGGTGAATGAAATGCATTGCATGCCATGGGAATTATATGATCGAATACATCCGGTTGCTGAACGGCCCATTCTACAACCTGTTGCCCTCCGAGTGAACCCCCCAGCAGGGTATGTATCTTTTCAATTTTGAGTTCCTGTCTCAACAGATCGAACGCGCGCACTACATCGCGATTCGTTAACAATGGAAATGTGTGATAAAAAGGTTTACCGTTATCCGGATTGATTGACAGCGGGCCGGTAGAGCCGTAGCATCCACCTAGTATATTGGCGCAAATAATAAAATGATCTTTCGGATCGAAAGCACTTCCTTCACGAAACAGATCGCCCCACCAATCGGTAAAGTCAGAACTGCCCGTCAATGCGTGGCATACCCACACAATGTTAGAGCGTTCGTGGTTGAGTTTTCCAAGGGTAGTATATTTCAACTGGAAGCCGGGCAAAGTTGATCCCGACTCAAGATCGAACGGATGATTGTAGTGAAAGGTGTGATCGTGTTTTTCCATGGTGGTGGTAGTGCTTCACCCGTTTCACCTCTCCCTATGGCGGGGAGAGGGAACGGATGCATTTATACTTAACTTTAACTAGGATTTATACTTTAATCAGGCTATCAATTCTCCTTCATATACTTTTGCAAATGCCTGCTGCAGGTCTGCTTTGATATCATCAATGTGTTCAATGCCGGCAGAAATTCTCAGCAGGGTAGGCAGTACACCGGCTGTGATCTGTTCTTCTTCATTGAGTTGCTGATGGGTTGTAGCGGAAGGTTGAATGATGAGTGTTTTAGCATCGCCTACATTTGCCAGGTGACTAATCAGTTTAAGGCTGTCTACAAATTTAGCGGTGTGTTGCTTGGTACCTTTCAGCGTGAAAGAGAATACCCCACCAAAACCATTGCGTAAATATTTTTTAGCAAGCTTGTGATAGGTGCTGCTTGTTAAGCCCGGGTAGTTTACACTCTCTACCAGTTCGTGTTGCTCAAGCCACTGTGCCAGGGCAAGTGCATTATCTACCGAGCGCTGTACGCGCAGTGAAAGTGTCTCAAGTCCTTGCAGCAACAGGAATGAATTGAACGGACTTAAGGATGGTCCGAAATCACGCAGACCTTCCACGCGTGCGCGGATGATGAAGGCTATATTTGGTAAGCCCAGCGGATTACCTTCACCAAATACTTCCCAGAATTTAAGACCGTGATATCCTTCGGATGGTTCTATGAACTGTGGAAATTTGCCATTGCCCCAGTTATAGTTTCCGCCATCTACAATTACACCACCTATAGATGTACCATGACCACCAATCCATTTTGTTGCCGATTGTACTACTATATGTGCGCCATGTTCCAGCGGGCGGAACAAGTATCCGGCAGCACCAAATGTATTATCAACAATAAGTGGCAGATCATGTTTTTTAGCAAGCGCTGCGATGGCTTCAAAATCAGGAATGTTAAAGCCCGGGTTACCAATCGTTTCCAGATATAGTGCTTTTGTATTCTTGTCAATCAGCTTTTCGAAAGCTTCTGGTTTATCACCTTCAGCAAAGCGCGCATCTATACCGAGGCGTTTGAAAGCAACTTTGAACTGGTTATAGGTACCTCCATATAGAAAGGAAGTGGAGACAAAGTTATCACCAGTCTGAAGAATGTTATTGAGTGCTAAAAATTGTGCAGCTTGTCCCGAGCCTGTAGCGAGTGCAGCGACACCGCCTTCGAGGGCAGCAATGCGTTTTTCAAACACATCGGTTGTCGGGTTCATGATGCGGGTATATATATTGCCAAATTCTTTTAATGCAAAAAGATTGGCACCGTGTTCAGAGTCCTTAAATGTATAGGACGTAGTCTGATAAATAGGTACAGCACGTGAGCGGGTTGTAGGATCGATTTCCTGGCCGGCATGGAGTTGGAGGGTTTCAAAATGTAGATTTGACATAACTATATTTTTTTATTCGGGTGAATGACTAAAATTTCTGAAAGAGGATTTTTGCTATAGAGAAGTATACGTAGCCGTAATCATGCCTGTCACGTATGGCAGATCGTGAGACTCGTCTGTTGCTGAAAGCGGTGCGCTATAGATTAGCAGCAACAGTACGCGCAACAACAACATGCGTTGCACATGCAGTTGTTAATAGCATGAATAATTTCGGAAAGATAAGCACGGAGGCTATGCAAGCCTGACCCGGAAATGATGGTGTTAATGATGCTTTTCATTTTCATCGGTTTATATTTCCCGGCATGGACCATCCAAACCGGAGTCAGGATTTAGCACCTTTTCCTTATTATCGGGAGTGGTTGCTAGCGCTTCTTAGAGCCTGTCTCTCCGCGCTTCTTTATAAATCGATCAAGCAAGAGTGCTTATTCGACTTTGATACCACAAACGTAGAGTCTGCGAAAGTTGTTTCCAAGTCTTGCGGGAAAAATTTTTTACTGCGATTCGCGTACAACTGTTAGTAATTCAGATGAAAATTCGGTCAGGGCTTCTGAAATGGCAATTTTACCGTGAACGCTGTACCTTGATACACTTCACTTTTAACAGACACTTCGCCATGCAAACGCTCCACGGCACGTTTCAAAATATAGAGCCCGAGCCCTGTACCTTCTACATGATCGTTTGCACGGAAGAACATATTAAAAACTTTTGACTGCAATCGCGGATCTATACCTATACCATTATCTTCTACAATAATGATCAGAAAATTATCATCGCGCGAAACTGCAATGCGCACGGTAGGCTCTTTCTCCGGCATAGAATACTTGATGGCATTCTCGATAAGATTCTGCAGAATAGTATTGACAATCGCCCACTCGGAGTAAAATTCAAGACCGGCTTCAACTTCAATGGTAAACCGTATGTGCTTAAAGTTTTCCAGGAAGTGATAGGTAGAGATGCAGTCATTCAGCAGTGTCTCAAAATCTATCTTTGTGCGCTTAACCTCCATGTGGTTCATGCGTGTAATGTTGATGAGATCAAGCACGATATTATCAATGCGCACAATCTGTGACTGATACATATCAATATACTTTAGGATGTGCTCGTCTTTGATCTCAAGCTTCATCAGGTTATTCAAGCCGAGCAGCGAAGATATAGGGCCTTTCAGATCGTGTGAGACACGATAAAAGAATGAGTCGAGTTCGGCATTTTTCTTTTCAATGATCTCTGTTTTGCTGCGCTGTATCTCGGCCTCCATTTCCAGAAATTTTACTTTCGCGATGGCTTCATAACTTTTTACAGCGTTATAAGTATGAGACACGACAAGCGATTCCTTGATCACGATATACTCATCCAGGTAACGAATCGCTTCGTCTAACTTACCTTCACTGCGCGCTACCAGGTGAAGATTATACAGCGATTTATAGCGTACAAACCGGATGTTATACTGGTTGGCCACCTGTTGTGCCAGCTCCAGGTGCTCGCAGGCTTTGTCATTTTTACCAAGCTCATAATAGAGTACACCGAGTTTGTTGTGCGTCATGGCAATACCCAATTGATCGCTTGCTTCCAGGTGTATCTTGAGTGATTGATTCAGGTCTTCCAGCGCTTCATCAAAGCGTTTGAGTTTGATATATACTTTGCCGCGACCGTAGAGTGAAAAACCAAGTCCGCGTATGTCGTTGGTTTGTTTTTTTAGCGTAATACTTTTTTCGACCGTAGCCAATGCAAGATCAATAAGTCCGCGTTTCAGATATATACCGGAAAGCGGATTGTAAGCATTTGACTCGAGGTTGGGATCGTTGGTAAGGCGCCCGGCAGCAACCGAACTTAAATATGAACTGATAGCATTCTCCTGGTCGTCCAGGTATTCATATATAGTACCGAGTGATTTTAGTACGCGCGCTTCGTTATAGTGATCGCCCAGGTTGCGATAGATGAAAAGACAATCGAGCAGGTATACTAATCCTAAATGAAAATTATCAGTTTTATAATGAACTCCGGCTATAGCATATTTTGCATCTGCTATACCTTTCATGTCCTGGTTATTGTCAAAAAACTTCAGGGCATCTTCGGCAAGGCTTAATACTTTATTGTAGTCGCCCCGGATCATGAGGTATAGTGCCAGCTGATTTTTTGCCAGCGCAGAAAGTTCAGCATCTTCAATCTGTTCACTTATCGTGATGACACGTTGCGCCAGTGCTATACTTTTTTGCAGATCATAACTTCTGCAATCAAAAGCCTGCTTCAATAATGTCTTTGCTTCTTCAACTTTATTTTCTTCAGCCCCTGTCTGTTTCATAGTATAACATGCTCACGCATCTTGCTAGCATTCAATAAATATATAGTTATATTCTGTTTGTTTCCAGCTTTTATTCGAGTCTGTGTAGGGTAAATCGCTGTAACGTACTAACTACACGATCGCAGCGTTATTTTCTAATGCGTTTCAGAAGGATGAAATCTTCTGATAAATAAACCTGTATACTGATTAAAATTACACGAATCTGGTTATAAAATGCTGTTGCTCATAAAAAGCAGTTTAAATTTTTCATTCACGATATTAAGTCGTTAATTAATCGTTCAAACCTACCAGACATGAACCTAAATATTGAAGCGCAAAAACAAAATACCTATGATGCTATTGTTGTAGGTACGGGTATAAGCGGAGGATGGGCGGCAAAAGAGCTGACAGAGAAAGGACTAAAAACGCTTGTACTGGAACGGGGCCGGGATGTAAAGCACCAGGTTGATTACCCTACCATGACGAAAGACCCATGGCAGTTACCGCACGGTAATAAACTTACCGAAGAAGAATTAAAATTTTACCCGGTTCAATCTCGTACGTACTGGGTAAACCAAGCCAATAAACATTGGTGGGTAAATGATCTTGAAAATCCATATACAGAAGTAAAACCGTTCGACTGGATTCGTGGCTATCATGCCGGTGGACGTTCTCTTATGTGGGGTAAACAAACATACCGGTTGTCGGATCTTGATTTCGAAGCCAATGCAAAAGATGGTGTTGGTATAGATTGGCCTATACGCTATAAAGATCTTGCTCCGTGGTACGACTATGTAGAGTCATATATAGGTGTAAGCGGTCAGGCAGAAGGTATACCGCATTTGCCCGATGGTAAATTTCTTCCGCCTATGGAATTGAATTGTGTTGAAGAAGTATTTCGCGATAAACTATCCGAGAAATTCGGAAGGAAACTTACGATAGGTCGCGTAGCACATTTAACGGCTCCGCTTCCGCACGATCCTTCACGCGGTGTTTGCCAGTCGCGTAACATGTGCGATCGCGGTTGTCCGTATGGTGCATACTTTAGCAGCAATGCTTCTACGTTGCCGGCTGCCATGAAAACAGGTAACATGACGTTGCGTCCACACTCTATTGTTCATTCAGTAATTTATGACGAACAAAAGCGCAAGGCTATAGGTGTTCGCGTGCTGGATGCCAATACAAAAGAAGAGATTGAGTTTTTTGCGAAAGTTATATTCCTGAACGCATCTGCATTGGCGAGTACATTTGTTCTGTTAAACTCGATTTCAAGCAGTCATCCGCAAGGGCTCGGTAATAACAGTGGTCATCTTGGTCATTACTTAATGGATCATCAATACCGTACCGGTGCCGAGGCAGACGTAGAGGGCTTTGAAGATAAATACTATATCGGTCGCAGACCAAACGGTATATATATACCACGCTTCCGGAATATAGGCAACGATAAACGTACAGACTATATACGTGGTTTCGGATATCAGGGTGGTGCAAGTCGTGAGAGTTGGGCACGTGGTGTTGCGGAGATGTCGTTTGGAGCAGATCTGAAGAAGTCGTTAGAGAATCCGGGGCCGTGGAAGATTGGTATAACCGGTTTTGGCGAGTGTCTGCCATACTATGAAAACAAAGTAACAATCAACGCCGATAAGAAAGATATATATGGTTTGCCGACACTCAACATCGATGCCGAGTGGAAGGAGAACGAAAAAGCAATGCGCAAAGACATGAAAGAGTCAGCCGCTGAGATGCTGGAAGGTGCGGGTTTCAAAAACGTAAGAACGTATGATGTAGCCGATAACATGGGACTCGGTATTCATGAAATGGGCACGGCACGTATGGGTAAAGATCAGAAGACATCGGTACTAAACAAATGGAACCAGGTGCACGATGCGCCCAATGTGTTTGTAACAGATGGTGCCTGTATGACATCTTCTGCTTGCCAGAATCCATCGCTAACCTATATGGCGCTAACAGCTCGCGCAGCAGACTATGCTGTGAACGAATTGAAGAAAGGAAATCTGAAATAACAAGACTATATATACTGATTATCGGTATCAACAAAAATATAAATGCTATGAACAGACGTGAAGCATTACAACGTACAGCCCTTGCACTGGGCTATGCCGTAACCGGACCTGCATTGATCGGCATGCTGAATGGTTGCAAGGCCGCTCCTGAATTAAATTATGCACCCCAGTTCTTCACACCCGAGCAGGCATTGCTCATTGCCGAACTTGCTGAAGTGCTCGTACCTAAAACAGATACACCCGGTGCCAAAGATGCTGGGGTGCCTGCTTTTATAGATGGTATATTAAAAGAGGTTTATCCGCAGGCTGATAAAGACAGGTTTACAAAAGGTCTTACAGATTTTGATGAAGAAGCGAAGAAGACATACGGAGAACCTTTTGCTACATGCAGCACTGACGAGAAAATAGCGCTGGTAAAAAAACATCATGAAGATGCACTTTCGAAGTCATCCGGAGGTGGTTCTGTTGGATGGTGGAGGGCCGGAAGTGATGGCGGAAAACCATTTATACTAGAGATGAAAGAACTAACACTATTAGGGTTCTTCACCAGTCAGGCCGGAGCAACACAGGTACTGCAATACAACCAGGTACCGGGACCATACAAAGGCTGCGTGCCGCTAGCCGAAGTTGGCAAAGCGTGGGCAACGTAGAAGGAAAGGCTGCGAGCTCTGAGAGGAGAGACAAGTTGCTGGTTGCTAACTGCGGGAGGGAGCCGGTATAGGAAAAGATTACTGCTGAAAAACATTCAGTACTTATCAAAAAATATAGGTATATAATTCTAAAAGTTTCAGAACTATATACCTATTTCAATTTACTTGATATCACTCAATTTATGAGTACTGTTAAATATGCAGTGCACTTCACATTCCCACTCATGCCTCACACCTCTAACAAATAGTAATTAACAGCTCTTTAAGTGAGCATGCCCCCATCAACCTGCAACACCTGTCCTGAAATATAGGTCGACATATCGGACCCTAGGAACACACATGCATCAGCTACATCTTCAGGTCTGCCACCGCGTTTCAGCGGTATAGCATCACGCCACGATTGAACTGTTTTAGGATCGAGTACAGCAGTCATTTCGGTTTCAATGAAGCCCGGAGCTATAGCATTGGAACGGATTCCGCGTGAACCTAATTCCAGCGCAACAGATTTGGTAAAGCCAATGATACCGGCTTTCGATGCAGCATAATTGGCCTGGCCTGCATTACCTTTTATACCTACAACCGAAGTCATATTAATAATAGAGCCGCTCTTTTGTTTCATCATTTGCTTGGTAGCAGCCTTCACCGTGTTGAAGCACGATTTCAGGTTAACGTTGATAACCTTGTCCCACATTTCTTCCGTCATGCGGAGCAATAAAGTGTCCTGCGTAATACCGGCATTGTTTACCAGTATATCCAGCGAGCCAAAATCTGCAATAACATCGTTTACAAGTTTTTCAGCCTGCGCATAATCTGAAGCGTCAGACCTGTAACCTTTTGCTTTTATACCTTTTGCAGCAAGTTCAGCCTCCAGAGCTTGTCCTTGTTCAACGCTGGATAAATATGTAAAGGCAACATTAGCACCTTGTTCGGCATATTTGAGAGCGATTGATCTTCCGATACCTTTCGAAGCCCCGGTAACGAGGGCGGTTTTTCCCTGTAAAAGTTTCATGTTTAAAAATTCAAGGTTTAAGGTTCCAGGGCCTACAGCCCGGTCCGTTAAGCGGTCAAAAATAGCAATCCTTTTTTAAACTGTATGTAAATGTAGCGTCAGCCATTATCTTTGGCAGCGAATTTTAAATACTATGCTATGTCAAAATATGATCTGATCGTAATCGGAAGTGGTCCTGGCGGATATGTAGCTGCCATTCGGGCATCTCAGCTGGGAATGAAAGTGGGTGTGGTAGAAAAAGCTGAAATTGGAGGTATCTGTTTGAACTGGGGCTGTATCCCAACCAAAGCACTGTTAAAAAGTGCCAATGTCTTTGAATATATCAAGCATGCAAAAGATTATGGCGTAGATGTAAAAGACTTCAAAGCAGATTTTGATGGTATCGTAAAACGTAGCCGTGATGTAGCGGCCAGCAATAGCAAAGGCGTTCAGTTTCTTTTCAAAAAGAATAAGATAGACCTGATCGAAGGCTTCGGTAAACTGAAAAAAGGTGGCAAGGTAGAAGTAACGGATGCTGCCGGTAAAAAAACAGATTATGAGGCTAAACATACTATACTGGCAACGGGCGGACGCTCACGCGAATTGCCAAGTATGAAGATCGATGGCAAGAAGATCATCGGCTATCGTGAAGCAATGATACTGAAAGAGCAACCTAAAAAATTACTCGTAGTAGGTTCAGGTGCTATTGGTGTTGAGTTCGCTTACTTCTATAGCACACTCGGTACAGAAGTTACCATCGTTGAGTTCTTGCCACGTATTGTACCCGTAGAAGATGAAGAAGTATCAAAAACACTTGATAAAATCTTCAAGAAGAACGGTATGAAGATCTATGTTAACTCGGAAGTAACGAAAGTAGATACATCTGGCAAAGGATGTGTGGCTACGGTGAAGACTCCGGATGGCGAGATCAAACTTGAAGCCGATGTAGTTCTTTCCGCTGTAGGTGTTGCCACAAACCTGGAAGGTATAGGTCTCGAAGAAGTTGGTGTAAAGACTGATAAAGGAAAAGTAATTGTAGATGATTTCTATAAGACAAGCGTTCCGAATGTATATGCTATTGGTGATATCGTAAAAGGACAAGCGCTTGCTCACGTAGCATCGGCGGAAGGTATAATTTGTGTTGAGAAAATTGCCGGCCAAAATCCGGAGCCTCTTAACTATAACAATATACCGGGCTGTACCTACTGCTCTCCTGAAATTGCTTCTGTTGGCTATACCGAAGAAGGTGCGAAGAAAGCCGGATACGAAATCAAAGTTGGTAAGTTCCCGTTCAGCGCTTCTGGTAAAGCGAAAGCAGCCGGAGCAACGGATGGTTTTGTGAAAGTAATTTTCGATGCTAAATATGGCGAGTGGTTAGGTGCTCACCTCATTGGTGCCAACGTGACGGAAATGATCGCTGAAGTTGTTGCTGCGCGCAAGCTGGAAACAACAGGTCACGAGATCATCAAATCTGTTCACCCGCACCCTACCATGAGTGAAGCCATTATGGAAGCTGCTGCTGCTGCTTATGGTGAAGTGATCCATATATAGTATATACCGCATGGACCTGGTTTAAAATAGGAGAAGCCCCGCATCACGGGGCTTCTTTGTTTTAAGCAAGTTTGACTTATTACTACACGCTAAAAGAATACTGAAACTCCTGCCTTTAAGAAGAAAGGTGTTCCCGGTGTAAAGTGTATTTCAGAAACAGGTTCAGCCTCATTAAATAATCGCGACTCCGTGTCGAACTGCGCTTCTTTCCACTTGGTATTAAATATATTCTCGGCAGTAAAGCTCAGCTCGAAACGCGTCCGTGTATATTTCACAATAGCATCTGCCAGAAAATATCCATCAGCTACTACCGAGTTATCTTCATTGGCAGCACGATCGCCCATATACCGATAACGCAAGCTGCCGTTCAGGCCGTTCTTCATGCGGAAGGTAAGTCCGCCAATGCTGGTAAACGTAGGCGCTAATGGTATATAATCTTGTCCTTCCGGTTCGCCTTTGGATTTCGGATCAGTCAGGTTAACATCAGTATCGAAATATAGCCAAGGTGCCACCTGGTAACGAATCGATACGTCAATTCCTTTCCGTGACGTTTTTCCGCTTGGCTCTACAATGCCTTCATCTCCTACATATACAAATTCCTGATCGAGATCGAGTGTCCACAGCGCAGCGTTTACAATAATAGAATTCCCCAGCTTCCAGGTACCCCCTATGTCTATACCGTACGCTTTGGGCAGAATATCTTCGCCACTTTCAGCCACAACAACACGTGTATCGTTGGAGTGAAACCCTATACCGCTTTTAATGAAGAGGTTCAGATTCGGTGTAGCGTTATAGCTGATGTTAAACTTCGGTGATACAGCAGCTTTACTGACACTCTGCTTTTTGTAATCGGCTGTTAAAGCATCTGTATAGTTAAATGTAAAATGATCGAGTCGCACAGCAGCATTCAGCGAGAGTCTATGCGACAGGTAAAGCGTTTCATTCACATACGCGAATAAATTAGTCTCATCTATATCACCACGGGCTACATCATTGATGAATTGCTTGCGCGAACGAGTATGGTATAAATGAATATCATTCACATCATCATACCGAAAGCCCGCACCGATTTTACTGAGTAATGTTTTTTGTCCTAATAAAGATTCGCGATGATAGTTGCCGTGGTACCCATATATATTTCGAGATTCACTTTGTGTGATCTGATCACCATTAACCGGATCGTTCAGAAAGAATGTAAAATTCGAGATGAGTTTAAAGTGATACTTGGTATAGTATAATTGATTCTCAAATATACCTCCATCGTCCTGGGCTACAGTATGTTTTACCCACGCGTTGGTGCGCGAAGTTTCTCCGCCTTCAGTGGGGTCGATGGAACCGAAGCGTGATATGACTCCACTTTCAACAGCTCGTTCCGGTACTTGTCCCGAAGCATCCCAGCTACTGGTAAATGTAGAGGCGCCTATGGTGAGCGTCTGGTTATCATTTATCGTAGTGTTATACTTGGTCATCAGGTTAATCCGGTTGAAGTACTGGTTATACTGAAAGTATCCGTCTGTTCTGAAAAACTCGGAAGCTATATATAGGTTTTCGCGCTTGTTGCCTTCGTTTCGCTTCAGAAGATTGATCGCGTTTACATTTCGCAACGTGCCGAATCTTCCACCCTCAATCTTTACCATATTCTGATCAAGTGAATTACGCGTAAGGAAAGATGCGTAGCCAGCAGTGGTCAGGTTGCCTTTATCAGCATAGTATGGTCCTTTGTTGAAATCGACATGATCAACGAGTTCCGGTATAAGAAAGTGAAGATCGGAGTAACCCTGTCCATGTGCATGCGACACCATGTTTACCGGTAAACCATCTACTTCCAGGTTTATATCAGTGCCATGGTCAATATCAAAGCCTCGTAAAAATATTTGTTCGGCTTTACCACCACCGGCATGTTGGGCGATAAATAAACCGGGCACCATGCGAAGTATATCCTGCGATGTGTTAACAGGTCGCAGTTTGATATCAACCTGCGAAATAGTGTTGGCATCATGATCTGGCTGACCGGTAATTACAACATCTGATAAAAGTAAACCTCCGGGTGTTAATGCAGTCGTGAGAGTTGCCGTTTCGCCATCCTTGATTATTACTTGCTGACTTACGGAGGCATAGCCTATATTGGAGACCGTTACATTGTAGTCTCCCGGTGGTATATTTCTAAATTGGAAACGCCCCAATTTATCGGCTGATGTGCCACGTTGCAATGATTGTATAAAAATGTTTGCATCGGGCAGTGGGGTGTTTTCTGAATTAGTAATCACTCCGGTAAGTGTTCCTTGCGCCACAGCTATATGAATGGCGAACAAAAACATACCGAAATGAAGTATGGTATATTTCATTGGTTTTAATAATCAAATAGTAGAAAAATGAAAACAGTATATATCCTGACGAAGGATACATCTTGAAGAAAAAGTCCGTACAAGTGCACCTGGCAATTTTGTTTGCAAAAGCACGTCATCTGGTGAAATCACCAGAATAGGAGCATATATATACTTATGCTATTTGAGGAGGAGGTGTTGATGGATTACTGTCAACGTGCTGAAGAGAAAATGTGCCAGGCATTCCCAATATACCCGTATAAGAGATGATAAATGAAAAGGACGGACGTTGCTGATAGTAAAGAAAGAAATGAATTAAGGACGGGAATTCTGTACCCTCAGCGGAATTATTTTCAGAAAGGTGATGATGATCGTGTGTATCATGATGATGTTCATGATCATGAAATGTGTGATGGTGATCATGATCGTGATTATGCAGGTTGCTATGATAATGAGTTGCCATCCAGTGCAACATATCGTGCCCTATCTCCAACGATCCATAGCTGAGCATGGAAAGTGCGTAGAGTGTTAACAATATGGCGGTAACCTGTTTCACAATCAGAATAACAAGAGCTTATCCCCGGACCATAAAGTTCAGGAAACAAAACGGCAATAAAAAGATTTAGCGATGATCCGTTAAAAAGAAGCGATTAAAAAACCCTTCGGGGATTCCGAAGGGTTCTTGTATTTAGTTTAGTAGTTGGATCGATCCAGCTGAAACGTTGAAGAGTGTTTCGAGTATGCATCTTCAATTTTCTTGGCAAGCTCCTCTTCACCGTAGCGGTGTAATGTATTTTGCAACTCGCCCAGTATAACAATGTTGATCTGTAGCTCGCGGCCGTATTCACGTTTCTTGATATAGTATTCGGCCAGTTGATCAGCACGTGTCCACATGGCATCGGCAACTTCAATGGCTTTTTCTTTTTCACCAACTTCGAAGAGTAAGCCTACTGCCTGTGCAGATGTATAGTCGTAACGAACAGAAGCATCCGGCATTTTTGCAAGACTGAATAACAACACTTCGCGGGCTTTTGCTGAATCACCTTTCTTGATCAGCGCTTCAGCCAATGAATTGAAACTGCTGCGGTGGTTCAAAATAAAGTTACGGTAATCCTGTGTATAGTATACCGAAGGGTCGTCCACATTTCTGAACTGGAATTTCTTCGTCATGTTTTCGAAGCTTACAGTAGTGTTCACCAGTTCTGACTGGTTAAACGGCTTCGGATTCAGTACCGGTAAAATGCGATATGCATTTCCTTCCTGTACAACATAACGGCTCAGGTCTACATTAAACTGCGCCAATGATGTATTGTTAACATATAGCGGGCGCTCCCAGTTTCCGGTAGCGAGCAGATCAAGCATAGCCAGATCTTTACGCTCCAGTGAATTTCCTTTTACGCGTAAATGCATTTCAGGTACCACGAGGCTATCCATTCCTTCCGGAATTATACCGAGTTGTTTTACCCTGTCGACATCTACTTTCAATACAATGTCTTTGGTAGGAAGCATATAGCGCTCGCCACGGTATTCAGGGTTCAACAGGCTCTTGTTGTTATCGCGCAGTAACTGGAGATACTTAACAAGATCCATTTGTTTGATGCCGGCATTATAGTATGGTATATATTGCGTTTTATCGTCACGGTAATTGGCAAGGGTTAATGTATATGGGAACGGCTTCGACTCGTATGCACTGCGCGTAGTCTGCTCGATGTACCAGTCTGTATTGTAGTAACTCAATACAATAACACGAAGATCAGTGCGCACGCCTTCAACATCCTGTGCATACCATAGCGGGAAGGTATCATTATCACCACCCGTAAAGAGCACACCATCCTTCGCGCACGACTGCAGGTAATTCACGGCAGAGTCAACCGAGAAGTAACGATTAGCACGATCGTGATCGTCCCAGCCCTGCTGTGCCATCAGTACCGGTGCAGGCAGTGCAATGAGTGTAGCTACAATGCCGGCTGTTCGCAGATTGCCCAGATATTTACCTAATGTCTCCGCTATAGCAATTACAGCAAAACCTATCCAGAAGCAGTATGCATAATACGATCCGGTATAGATATAGTCACGCTCGCGCGGCTCGGTAGGAGGCGAGTTCAGGTATATAACAAGGGCAACACCGGTAAGTATAAACAGCAGCGCTACAACAACAAAGTTACGCGTGTTGTGCACCGACTGGTAGAACATACCTACAAGTCCGAGTACAAACGGAATCATAAAGAAGTTATTCCGTCCACGGTTTTCAGAAAGCATAGGCGGGAGTTCTTCAAACCAGTTTGAGGGGCCCATCCAATCAGCATTCTGAATATCACTTTCGCGACCTGCAAAGTTGAAGAAGAAGTAGCGCACATACATCCAGCCAATCTGATGCTGAACCATGAAGCTAATGTTATCGCCAAAACTTGGCTTCTGTCCTTCCTGTAATCCTAATGTCTCACGGTATATCTGTGCATGATCCGGATCGCTGCTATAGATACGTGGTAATATAGTTTGCTGACCGGGTTCATATTCATACTCAAACTTATGATCCTTGATCTCATACTTGTCTTTTCCTTTCTTATAAATAGCGCCACCTTCTTTTATACCGATAGGTTGTGCCGTGAAATAAGGACCATACAACAACGGACGGCTTCCGTACTGCTCACGCTTCAGGTAGCTTACAAAGCTCATCACATCCGAAGGGTCATTCTCATCGATTGGTGTATTGTCGTTTGAACGGATAACCACCAGTGCATAAGATGCATATCCGATAAGTACAAAGGCTAGTGCATTTAATGCCGTATTGAGTAACACGTGTTCTTGTTTTTGAGAATATATAATTCCCCATATCAGTGCAGTAAATAGTAATAAAGCAAAGATGATCGCACCCGAACCGAATGGAAGACCTACGCTATTGATAAAGAATATCTCAAACTTGCCAGCTAATGTTGGCAGTCCCGGGATAATTATATCGTTGATGAAGAAAATGATCAACAGACTTACCAGCATGGCACCAATAACGCCCCAGGTAGTAGGCTTGTATTTTTTGAAATAGTAAATCAGTGCCAGGGCAGGGATCGTAACCAGGTTCAACAAGTGGACACCAATGGAAAGTCCCATCATATAGAATATAAGCAACAACCAGCGGTTGGCTTTTGATTCGTCTTCAATAACATCCCACTTCAACATCGCCCATACAACAAAGGCTGTGAAGAAAGATGACATAGCATATACCTCTGCTTCAACAGCCGAGAACCATGCAGAGTCAGTAAAGGTATAGGCCAGTGATCCGATCAGACCAGCGCCCATTAATACCCATGTTTTATCAGATGTTAATTCTTCTTCGGTTCTGATCTTCATCAGCTTGCGGCCAAACAGAACGATAGACCAGAAGAGGAACAATGCAGTGAAGGCACTGGCCAGTACACTGCTGAAGTTTATCCAGTAAGCAACTTTTGTTACATCACCGAAGGCAAGGAAAGAGAAGAGGCGGCCGAGCAAGAGAAAGAAAGGAGCTCCGGGCGGGTGAGGCACCTGTAACTTATACGATACCGAAATAAATTCACCACAATCCCAATAGCTGGCGGTTTCCTCCATGGTGAGCCAATACGTAATGAGAGCAACGGCAAAAACTATCCAGCCGGTGATGTTATTGGTTTTCTGAAAATTCATGTTGTATGAAAATGATGACCTGTAATTTAAAAGCCCGAAAATAAGGGAATTTTTACTTTTTCCGTGGAATAGATTTATAGAACGGCTACGGGTAATGAAGACGTGTATCTTTGAATCGGAAAAGTTTAGTTATAGGCACATCGCATGAGTAAAGAACCTATACCATTTTTATCGCTGGAGCCACAACACACTATCATAAAGACAGCCGTGCAGCAGGCTGTTCAACAGGTTTACGATCGGAGCGCTTTTGTGTTGGGCGAAGAAGTAAATGCCTTTGAAAAGGAGTATGCTGCATGGCATGAAATCCCCTTCTGTATAGGTGTCGGCAACGGGCTTGACGCATTGACCATGAGCTTGTTGGCGTGTGATGTAAAGCCGGGTGACGAGGTCATCGTTCCAGCTCATACTTACCTCGCCACATGGCTCGCTGTTAGCCGAACGGGTGCAACGGTTGTTCCGGTAGAACCGGATGAGAGTACGTTTAATATCGATACTTCAAGAATAGAAGAGGTGATAACACCCCGCACAAAAGCAATTTTACCGGTACATCTATATGGCCAGGCCTGCAACATGACAGCGATAATGGAACTGGCTGAGCGTCATAAACTTTTTACTGTTGAAGACAATGCGCAGGCACAGGGCAGCCGCTGGTTAAAGACTTTTACAGGCAGTTGGGGAACGATCAACGCTACTAGTTTCTATCCCACAAAAAATCTTGGAGCGTTGGGCGATGGAGGTGCTGTGACAACAGCTAGCGAACAACTCGCGACCTTCGTAAAACAGTATAGGAACTACGGACTTAAAGAAAAGAATATAGCACTATATCTGGGCGTGAACTCACGGTTGGATGAGATGCAGGCAGCAATTCTTCGCGTAAAATTAAAACATCTCGAAGCCTGGAATGAGCAACGCAGAGAACTTGCTTCACTATATCTTGAACAACTCAAGCATGTTGGTGATATAGTACTCCCGTTGTCTGATAAAGAAGCGGATCATGTATACCATCTGTTTGTGGTCCGAACGAAGTTCCGCGATAAACTCAGCTTCTATCTTACAGAACGTGGCATTGGTACCATGATTCACTATCCTGTTCCGCCACATCTACAGAGACCATACGAGTCGCTGAATTTTCGTAAAGGCGATTTCCCAATAACCGAAAAGATAGCAGAAACTTGTTTGAGCCTCCCCCTCTGGCCGGGAATGACAGAGCAGCAAGTAGCTCAGGTTTGTGAGGGAGTTAGGAAGTTTTTTCGATGAGGGAAGAAGAGAAGTCGGAAAGTTCGGAAGACCGAAAGTAAAACCCAGAAGATAGAATGTCAGAAATAAAAAATGTAGGGCTAAGCGGAGAAATTTAGAAGTAGAATTCATAGAGCTGAGAGTTCGAAAGCTCGTGGTGCGTAAGCGAGTAATCCATTGAGTATATATACCTCATCTTCCGGACTTCCGGTCTTTCTAAAGTTCGGACTCTAGAGAACGGCTCACCTTCTATACTTCAATTTTCAAGAAAGCCCACCAGTTTCCTGACTTCGGTCCTCTCAATCATACACCATAACATAAAACAACAACCACAAAAAGAATAGCAAAATATAGGAGCACGACACGATGATCCATACATATTGCTGGTCTTTGCGGGCGTAGTGATTAATGCCCATTACGAGCATATACCAATAGACTATCTCAAAAAGATTTAATGCGCGCAGCGGGTAGGCCCACCGTTTGTCGATGGAGTAATAATCAAAAAAATGCATGAGTGAAAACGGGTAGAAAGCACCAATGTCGTTGTAGCTGGGATCTGTCTCAATCACCATAAACCACATGATCTTCAGAACCTCCGGGATAAGAAAAATATATTCTGCACCGATTACCACACCCCAACATTGCGTATAGGTTACCCGGTAGCCGAACATGAAGCAACCAATCCAGATCACGAAGGCAATAACCGTGAATTTCCACAGGTAAATGAGCGGGATGGAAAACAGCTTCAGGCCGGCAATGATCTTCAGAATCATTCCTTCCGGACGATCCTGGAGAAACTCAAAGGCCGCAGTTTCGTTTTCGATAAAGGCGATTTTGATGTAGAGCAACAAGAGTGTTATCAGGCACAACAGAATGAATAACAATCTTTTGTCGGTAGCGAAGAATGATTTAGTTTCGGGTTCCGGGAATGTCGTCATGGAAAGTCGGGATTCAAATCTTCGGCCTTGATGCCGCAGGTTTTAATAAAGTTTAAAGCAAATAAATGGTAAAGCGTTCAGCGTTTCAAATGTATAAAGGTTCGGTGTTTGTCAGGCTTTTGATTGTTGCCTTTCTATTAGTAGCAGGTTTCTCTGCAAAAGCACAACTCACAACCCGAAAAGATACTACGATCATTTTGCTTTCCAGCGTGAGCGTGCAACTGGAGTGTACACAGGCATTGAACGATCTGTACAACTTCAAATTCGAGCGGGCCGAATTTCAATTTCATTACCTGCGCGCCCGGTATCGCTGGCACCCGCTTCCCTATTTTTTAATGGGACTGATCGAATGGTGGAAGATCATGCCGAATACAAAAGATACTTCGCACGATGATACTTTCCTGGCCTATATGGACTCAACCATTGAAGTAGGGGAAAAGCTTTACGATGATTACCCGGCTTACCGCACAGAAGCTGCTTTCTTTATGGCGGCTGCCTATGGTTTCAAGGGAAGGCTATATGCAGATGAAGAAAGAAAGAATTGGCGTAAAGCGGCATCGGCAGGTAAAGATGGCCTGGACTATCTCGAAGAATGTAAAGAGAAACAAGACTTAAGCCCGGAGCTTTTATTTGGCGATGCACTCTATAATTATTTTTCGGTGTGGGTGCCTGAAAATTACCCGGCATTAAAACCAGTTTTGTGGTTCTTTAAGAAAGGTGATAAAGCGTTGGGACTAAAGCAACTGAAGGAAGTGTCGTATAATGCATTCTATACCCGAACGGAAGCAATGGTATGGCTGATGCGTATACTCAATAGTTATGAGAACGATCAATATGGAGCATTTCAGATCAGTGAATATTTATACCAGACTTATCCTGACAATCCATACTTCCACCGGTACTATGCGCGCATGCTTTATTCCATGGGGCGCTTCACGGAAGCAGAACCGGTTTGTAGAAATATTTTAACACGCATTGATAGCGGCATGGTTGGTTATGAAGCCACCAGCGGCCGGTATGCATCTTTTTTTCTCGGGCAAATCTACGAGGCTCGCAAGCGGCTGGACGAAGCCAAAACTTACTATGAACTCTGTATGAAGTTTGCCGAACAGATTGAAGCTACCGAATCAGGATATTATTTATACTCCATGATTGCGCTTGGCGAAATTGCACAGAAGCAAGGCAACAAAGCAGAAGCCAAACGCTGGTTTAACCTGGTGAAGAAAAAGGCTGGCAGAAAAGATGAAGCTTATAAAGATGCCAAGCGAAGGTTAAAAGGACTTGAAAAGGGCGATTGATAACAGACCGTGATTGCAGTTTGTATTATCAATTGTAAAGGCTGAACTTTAAGCGTTGAAGATTTAAGAGCTTGGAACTCCGCGATTTCATTGTTACACCCATCGTCATTCTGATTGTTTATATTGTTGCCTATATATTGCGCAGCCGTATAACCGATGAGATAACGCGGCCTTATTTTTTTCCTGCACTCACCGCTAAAATTCTGGGCGCACTTGCCCTGGGGTTTATTTATCAATTTTATTATGGCGGAGGTGATACCTATAACTTTCACTCTTACGGCAGCCGACATATATGGGAAGCCTTTATGGACAATCCGGCTACAGGTTTCAAGTTGTTGTTTAGTGATGGCTCCAGTGAAGTAGGAATTTACAAGTACTCATCACTCATTCCTTTTTTTCACGACCGCTCATCATTCATGTTAATTCGCATTGCAGCTATATTTGATCTGTTTACATTCTCTTCATACTCCGCCACTGCCGTTTGTTTTGCCGTGATAAGTTTCATCGGGTTGTGGATGTTGTTTGTCGCGTTCTATGAGGTGCGGCCAGACTTGCATAAACTTATTGCTATTGCAACGCTCTTTATTCCGTCTGTTGTTTTTTGGGGATCAGGTTTGTTGAAAGATACCATTACCTTGGCCGGGCTCGGTATAGCAACGTTACTTATAAAAAGAATTTTCCTGGACAGAAGAATAAACATTTTCAGTGTATTGCTGTTGCTGCTTTGCTTTTACATTATTTTCTCGATCAAGAAATATATACTACTAACCTATTTGCCCGCGATAATGATATGGGTATATGCTACCAATTTATCGAAGATACGATCGATGGCATTTAAAGTTATGATGCTGCCGTTTGTTGCAGCCATTACAGTTGTATCCGGTTATTTTGCGATTAGTCAGGTTGGTAAAGATGACTCGCGCTACGCGTTGGACCAGCTCGGTAATACCGCCATGGTTACAGCCTATGATATAGCTTACCTTACAGGACATGATGCAGGAAGCACATATTCGCTGGGCGAACTTGATGGCTCTTTTGGTAGTCTTGTAAAACTTAGTCCGCAGGCTATAAATGTTTCGTTATTCAGGCCCTATATATGGGAAGCACGAAATCCGTTGATGCTGATGTCGGCCATGGAGTCGTTGGTGCTGTTGTCTTTAACAGTATATGTAGTATTCAAGCGTGGCTCAACGTTTTTTGCAGCATTAACAAACCCGCACATAATTTTTTGTATTGTCTTCAGCTTAACGTTTGCTTTTGCAGTAGGTGTATCCACCTTTAATTTCGGCACACTCTCGCGCTATAAAATTCCGTTACTCCCGTTCTATACCCTGGCACTCATCCTGATCTATCATGAGAACAAGGACAGGAATGTGGAAGAATTAGAAAGCACCGAGTAATGTTCAATCACTTTCTTTCTTCCCGCGGCACCAATGCGGTGTCGCAATGTCTCATCCTGAAGGAGTTTGTCAATGGCGTTAAACCATTCTTCTTCCGAAGAGCATAAGAAGCCGTTGATCCCCGATTCTATAATTTCAATATTAACCCCAACAGGCGAAACCACAGCCGGAATTTGCAGCGCCATATATTGCAGTGCTTTGAAGCCACATTTACCCTGTGCCCAGATATCGTCTGTTAAAGGCATAATACCAATATCAATTTTGCTCAGGTCTTCAATTTCAGTTTGCTCCTTCCAGGGAATGAACACGAGGTTGTTCAGTGGTAATTCAGGTTTTTTATTCGCGATTACTATAAACTGAAATATAGCACCATACTTTGTTTCAAGTTGTTTGAGAACAGGTATAACAACATCTATATATTTTAAAGTAGAGTGCGAGCCTGTCCAGCCAACCGTGATTTTCCCACTGGCATGTTTAGAATAACAGGCCGGATTGTGATGACCTTCCGTATCAATAGTTGTAGGATTGAACACAACATGGCGATTGAATTGCTTGGCAAAGCCGGCCAGGTAATTATTTCCGCAACTTACGCGATAGCTCCATTTACAAATCGATTGTGTTTTTGAATGCCACTTGATAATTGAGACAATCCTGTTTTCCGCGGAGGTGTTTGGAAGCCAGATCGCATCATCGAAATCATAAATAATTTTTTTTCGGAAAATTTTTGCAATGATCCATTCGAACACAGGCGGACCTACCGGCATAATTTCGCGGTGAATGAAAACGTAGTCAGCCTTGCCTATTTTTATAAGTAAGAATATTCTTTTTAATATTCCGGTTAAAAAACCAGCCACTTTTTGTGGTGTATGGCCACTTTTATAAAGAACACGCCAGGTTTTTATCCCCCAAAAAGATTGGTTATAACAACGAACTCCCGAATTTTCGAGCAACTTAAAATATTGTTCAAACCTGAAACGCTGCGAAGGCGACTCACTTAATGGGTAGGGGAATAAAAAGAATACATTCATGATTACCTTTGCAAAAATATTAAAACACAACAAACAAAAGCCTTCGTGATAGCACGTGTTAATGTGAGACAACTTTTAGAGTTTTATCCCAATCAGGGAAGTTAGATTTTTTAAAGTATTATGTTTTACATTGACATGTAGTGCGTTGCCAAAAATGGCTTACATGTTGTAACCGAAAGTCCCTTGCTATGAGTCAGTCACCCCCGGATACCGTAATTGAACCAGCCAGTCGCCTGTCATTCAACTTCAGGGAGCTATGGAGCTACCGCGAGTTGTTTTATTTTTTTACCTGGCGCGATATCAAAGTAAAATACAAGCAGACTGTTTTGGGTATTTTTTGGGTGATGCTTCAACCGCTGCTCATGATGATCATCTTCACGTTCTTCTTCGGAAGAATGCTCGGGGTTAACACAGGTGGAATTCCATATTCTGTTTTTGCTTTCTCAGGTTTGTTGCTTTGGAATTTCTTTTCAACATCCGTAACAAACGCAGGTAACAGCATGGTGCTGAACGCACCCATCATCAAGAAGATATATTTCCCCAGGCTGATTATACCATTATCATCCGTACTGGCATCACTCGTTGACCTCGCTGTTGCGCTTATTCTTTTTATTATCTACTTATTCTTTGCCCCGGTATCTATTAATATTCTAGAGCTTGTTTTCTTCTGGCCACTTGCTTTTGCATTGAGCCTTGTGGGAGCTGTGGGATTAGGTTGCTGGTTATCAGCACTTATGATCAAGTATCGCGACTTCCGTTTTGTAGTTTCGTTTGTAATGCAGGTAGCTTTTTTTCTCACGCCTATAGTATATCCTGTGTCGCGTATAGATTTATCTTTTCTCAGATACGTGTTAGCCTTAAACCCGATGTATGCTGCAATAACATTTTTTAGAGTGCCTTTAAGCACTGACCCCTTAGATCCGGTATTGATTACCATTAGCATTTGTGCTTCTATTGTATCGTTACTGTTAGGTCTTGGTTATTTTAGAAAAACAGAATTATTCTTTGCAGACCTGGCATGAAGCCTATACTTGAAGTTCAAAATATTTCCAAGAAGTTTCTGATCCAGCATCAGCAGCTTCCCTATTTAAGTTTCCGTGATAAACTTTCAGGTTTGTTCTCGGCTAAAGAAGCTACTGAAGAATTCTGGGCTTTGCGCGATATATCATTTGATGTACAACCTGGAGAGTCTATCGGTATCATCGGTAGAAATGGTGCCGGTAAATCTACTTTGCTGAAAATTCTATCACGCATTACTCCACCTACTACCGGTCGCATTACCGTACGCGGTCGCATTGCGAGTTTGTTGGAAGTAGGTACAGGATTTCACCAGGAACTTACCGGTCGCGAGAATATATTTATGAACGGCTCCATCCTCGGAATGAAACATGCCGAGATAAAAGCGAAGTTCGATGAGATTGTTGATTTCAGCGGTACCGAAAAGTTTCTGGATACACCACTGAAGCACTATTCAAGCGGCATGCAACTACGACTGGCATTTGCAGTAGCAGCACACCTGGAGCCAGAGATATTAATTATAGACGAAGTGCTCGCTGTAGGCGATGCCGAGTTTCAGAAGAAGTGTATAGGTAAAATGGAGACCGTAAACAAAAGCGGAAAAACCATTTTGTTTGTGAGTCACAATATGGCCGCTGTAAGTAATTTATGTCGAAGAGCTATACTGATAGAAAAAGGAGGACTAAAAAAGCAAGGCACCGTATCAGAAATCATTCATGATTATCAGGCTGCTTCACTTGGTGGTAACACAGCACAGTGGACAACTTCAGCGCCTGGTAAGTCAGCAGCCTATATCAGCCAGGTGGCTCTTCATCTTCAGGGAACACAACCATCCCATACTTTATCGGTAAAAATCGGCATTGCATCACAATCAAGACATAAAGATTTGTTTGTTGCATACGATATTTCAAATTCTATTGGTGTTCCTGTTTTGCAGGCGACACCAAAACAGCAACCTTTTATTAAGTTTTCGGAAACAGAACAAATTATAGAAACCGAAATTGAGCTGCCGCCTCTGATTCCGGATCAATACAAAGTTTCCGTGTGGATAGGAGAACACAATACAGAAACAATGTGTTGGGAGAAAGAGATTGTAGCTTTCGAGATTTCAGAATCTCCTGCAAAAGGCAGAAGCTTCCCACACTCACATAGCAATGGATTTATAGTACCCAACTCTCGAATCGTAAATGCATAGGTCATTAATAAAAAAAGTGTTGCGCCTGGGTGGTGTAGATGTAAGGCGCTATAACAGAGCGTTTGATCATTATGCTTCTCTATATGAAAAGTATAATACATATACCATGATACCGCAGGATTACTTTGCGCTTAACCTGGATTTGTGCAATGCATTTAAAGATATCAAGGGTGACTATGTAGAATGTGGTGTATGGCGAGGTGGCATGAGCGCTGCCATTGCTGAAGTATTAGGGAATGAAAGACGAGTTCACCTCTTCGATAGTTTCGAAGGACTACCGCCTGCAAAAGAGATTGATGGCAAGGCAGCAATGGCATGGCAGCAGAATGTGACGTCTCCGGGCTATTATGATAATTGTACGGCAGAAGAGTCGTATGCACATGACGCGATGAATCTGGCCGGGCACAAACTTTACAAAACGTATCGCGGTTGGTTTGAGAATACTTTGCCAACGTATGAGAAGCACCCTATCGGTATACTGCGTTTGGATGGAGATTGGTATGATTCCATCAAGACATGCCTGGATAATTTATTTCCCCATGTTGTACCGGGCGGAATAATTATTCTTGACGATTACTATACATGGGATGGCTGCGCACGTGCCGTGCACGATTATCTTTCGGCTACGCATACGCCAAGCAGAGTATATCAATGGAGAAATACGATCGGGTATATAATTAAGAAGAATTGAGCGCACTTTATATACATACTGAAAACGTTCATAACCTGACAGCTCCTCGCGAGGTGGCTCCATTGATTATGGAATTGATCGCGCCATCCAGTATACTCGATGTTGGCTGTGGTATCGGTACATGGCTTAAAGCGTTTGAACTGCTCGGTGTAACTGACTACTGCGGAGTAGACGGGAGTTATGTTAACAGAGATCTGTTGCAGATTCCTCAAAGTAAATTCCACCCGCAGGATCTTCGTCAGGAATGGAATTTAAACCGACAGTTCGACCTGGTTATTTCACTCGAAGTAGCAGAGCATCTTGACGAACAGTTTGCAGGGCATTTTGTTAACACTTTGATCAAACATGGAGATGTGATAATTTTTTCGGCAGCTATTCCGAAGCAGGGAGGGCAGAATCACGTAAACGAACAATGGCTGTCATTCTGGAAAGATAAGTTTGATTCGGTCGGGTATACTTTGTACGATGTGCTTCGTCCGGTGATATGGACAAACTCGAAGGTTGATGTGTGGTATAAACAGAATATGGTTGTTTTTTGTAAGGAAGGTCATCCGTTGAATGCTAAACTAAAGCCACTCTCTTCTGGCTATGTTGATGTTGTTCATCCCGACTTGTTTAGCTTCTATCGATACCAGGCAGAACGCGCTGAACTTTATGAGCAAGGCCAACTTGGTTTAAAGTTAGCGTTTAATGCGCTGGTGAAGGCTCTGACAAAAAGACTGCGATAGGTTGTACGTCTTCCGTTACATAACTGCGGGCTTACTATTTACAATTGACAAACGAAAGGATGGTATTCACATTCTACCAGACCAACGATTCAGAAAGCAAAGGATAAGATAGACCTTACATTTAAGGAGGGATAGGAAGATTTAATAACCGAAAGTATGCGTAATATGCCTGTTATTTCAGTCTTAATGCCAGTTTACAATGCTGAGCTTTATCTCCGCCAAGCTATTGATAGTATATTATCGCAGCATTTTGAGGACTTTGAGTTGCTTATATTTAATGATGGTTCTAAAGACAGCTCGAAGGAGATAATTCAATCTTTTTGCGATCCCAGAATCCATTTAATTGATTTCGAAAACAATCAGGGATATGTAACGCTGCTTAACTTGGGATTGCGAAAGGCCAGAGGAAAGTATATTGCACGAATGGATGCCGATGACATTGCACACCCTTACAGATTTCAAAAGCAATATGAGTTTCTTGAACAAAATAAAGAATATATCCTGTGTGGAACGAATTTTAAAATTGTTGATAGAGATCAAATAGTAAAGCTTCCATCCGATGATGAAGAAATTAAATTAAAACTACTTTACATAAATGCTTTCTGTCATCCATCCGTAATGTTTCGTGCGAGTACGATTAGAGAAAAAAGGATTCTTTACAGCACGGCACATATGCCTTTTGAAGACTACGAACTTTGGGTTAGAATTTCTGAGTTGGGGAAACTTAAAAATTTGCAGGAAGTATTGTTATGCTATCGCATACACGATAAAAATATTAGTTTAAAACAACGCACAAAGACGCAGCAGGAACTTAAACGTGAAACTCAAATCGGGTATATAAGAGAGTTTTTCAGGAACATGAACTTTGAACACTCAGAAGAATTGACTCTGCATAAGTTGTTCCATAAAAATTCCGGGTTTACACGTGATGAGTTAAAGTCCGTAGGGAAGTTAGTTCGATCTATTATTGATAAAAGTACAGTATACCCCGTGTCTACAAGAGCAGTGCATGACCTTTTAATAAGTATGTATTTTTATAGATGCACAACGTCTACCCACATCGGGTTACATTCTTTTATTTTGGCAAATCAGTTTAAACTGAAAGGAATATCTTTTTTTCAGAATTTAAAACTGTTGATCAAGGCTGTATTTAAATATAAATCTGTAATTGAATAGACGAAACTTTCATCGCGGTGAGATTAAATTAGAGAGTACATGGTGACAAATCCAATTATAAAAGTAGGTTTTTGTGTTTCATATGATTGGGAACTTCTGAAGAAATCGATTCCAAGAATATATGAACACGCTGATGTGATCTGTTTGGCAATTGATAGAGACCGGAAGTCGTGGGCGGGCAACGTTTATGATTTTGATAATGAAAATTTCTACAATTTTGTTTCATCGATTGATCGAGACGGTAAAATCAAGATTTATGAAGATTGCTTTTCATTACCGGAATTGAATGCTCGCCAAAATTGTAATCGTCACAGAATGTTGATCGCCGAAAAACTTAGGCCCGGAGGATGGCATATTCAGATTGACAGCGATGAATACTTCGTGGACTTTGGTTCTTTCGTTAAAGAGCTGAGGAAAATCAATCCTAATCCAACCGGGAAAGAAAAACCCTTAAATGTTTGTGCATATTGGGTTCCACTCATAAAGAAAACAAAGCTCGGATATATATATGTATCATTCCCAGATTCTATTCCTGAAATGGTTCCGATTGCCACTACTTTTCCAGATTACAAGCGAGCAAGGCACAACGACCATTTTAATCTTATAAGCCAGCATTATATTATTCATGAAACGTGGGCGAGATCAGAAAACGAGCTTTGGTTTAAAATCAATAATTGGGGACATGCGGCTGAAGAATTACAGGAGAAACAAAAGAGGTTAGCATATTATAATATGTGGAAGGCTTTAGATGAATATAACTTTCAATACGTAGCAAATTTTCATCCGGCGTCAGCAACCACTTGGCCCATGTTAGGTTTCTCTCCTGGAGAATCGGTTGAAGCGTTCATGAATAATTTTGTGGTTTCTAAACTTCCCTTGACAGGTTTTCAATTATTTTTAAGGAATAACCGAAATATTGCCAGAATAAAATTCTATTGGGATATTCTAGTATCAAAAATCGCTTACAAGCGAAATAAATAAATATGAGATTGATACCATTTTACTTGTACTATTTGTTCCCATCGTTTACCCGAGCTCTGTTCTTATGGCGTACCCTATTTGTTTTGATATGTACTATGAGCAATTCAATAGCTTTGGTGCGTCTCATCCCTCATGCAACCCATTGATTGCTTCAGGGCTTCACAAATCAAGACTGGTAAGTATATAAATAACAATTCAAGCAAGTTAATCATGGCAGCCATTAATCCTCAGGTCTCCATAATAATTGTTAATTACAATACTTTCGAATTTACCTGCAAATGTGTTCAGAGTATACTTGAAAAAACAAAAGGATGCTCATACGAGATAATTGTTGTAGATAATGCTTCTGCGGAAGTAGCGATAAAGGGCATTAATAAACTTTTTCCATCTGTTACTTTATTAGAGAGCGAGGTAAACCTCGGCTTTGCGAAAGGAAATAACATGGGAATTCGCTACGCAAAAGGAGATTTCATTTTATTGCTAAATAGTGATGCGGAGTTACAAAATGATGCGGTATCGATTTGTCTTAATTTTCTGCGACAAGAGCAATTGGTTGCAGCTGTAAGTGGTGCGCTTAAGTACCCGGATGGGAGAATTCAGCATAATTGTCAGCGATTCCCTTCTATCAAATATAAATTATTCGAACTCTTCAGGCTTCAGAAAGTTTTTTCCCGAGTAAGGTCAGGGAAGATGTTGCTCGGATTCTTTTTTAACCATTCGGAAGTTGTTTATCCAGATTGGGTGTGGGGGACATTCTTTATGTTTGAGAGAAAGCTGTTGAGTTTGTTGCCCGAGCAAAAACTTGCTGATGATTTTTTTATGTATGTTGAAGATATACAGTGGTGTATGGAGTTTCGTAAATTGGGCTACTCCATAGCCTTTCAACCGGCAGCGCTAGTAACACACCATATGGGAAAAAGCGGAGGAGCTAAATCTGTAATGATAGATGAAAACATGAACAAATTTATGGAAGCATATTATTCTCCGTGGGAACGGAAGCTTATAAAGTTACTGGATCGAATACTGCTTAAAAAATAAGCCTATGTCGGACGTAGAAGTTTCTGTTATTATTCCGACATACAACGGTGTTAACAAAATAAATGTTTTATTAAATGCTCTTCTTAAACAGACCTACACAAAGTTTGAGCTTGTCGTTGTTGTTGACGGCTCTACAGATGGTACCATCGCTGTATTGGATGATTATCGGAACAAATTTGCAGCCTACAAAGTGATTGTTCAGCCAAATAAAGGCAGGGCAGTTGTTCGTAACAGAGGAGTAAAAGAATCGTCAGGTGATCTTTTAATTTTTTACGATGACGATATGGAACCGATGCACGATTCGGTGAGCAGGCATATCTCCTTTCATGATAATTATCAAGGTATATTAGGCGGTAATCAGATAGAGGAGCGGGACGTAAAAAAAACAGACATACAAAATTATAAAGCTACGCGTAATGAAATTTGGATGAAGAAATATTCAATCGGGCTTACGCGACTAGATTATTCGAACTTATTCTTTACTGCAGCAAACTGTTCTATCAAGAGGAAAACTTTTTTTGCGTTGAATGGATTTGATGAGAGGCTTTCAGATGCAGAGGACTATGATTTTGCTTATCGAGCGATGCAAGAAGGAGTAGAAGTCTTTTTCGATAAGAGCAATCAAGCATTCCATCATGATCCAATTACAGCAAAAAGTTATATTCAAAGATTAAGACAATATAGCCAAGCACATGCAATATTAGAAAAGTTCTATCCTGAACGGAGGATGTTTAAAAGGAAGTGCTTCTTTTTAAAAAAGTTCGTCTATAGCAGCTTAGCATTACGTTTTTGGGTGATACTAATTGATCGAGGTTTCTTAAAGGGACTACCAGAATCTGCTCGATTCAAATTATATGACCTTATTATACAGGCATTAGCTATAGAATATCCAAACAGAGGTCTATGAATAAAGCAAAAGTAGCCTATATAGTGTCAGACATCGATAAAGCTTTGGCCTTCGAATGGATTGCAGATTACTTACACTCCAACATCGATTTGTTTTTTGTAATTATAGGTATAGAGAATTCCGAATTAAGTAAAATGCTGGCTAATAAGTCCGTTAGGCATTACGTTGTTAGCGACAAGAAGTTTACATCGAATGTAAATAAGTGGTTAGAGATTATCAAAATTTTGTGGAAAGAGAAACCGGCGGTTGTCCATACGCACTTGTGGCGCGCTAATATTCTTGGTCTCACGGCAGCGTGGTTATTACGCATACCCAAACGCATATATACGCGCCATCATGCTACGATTCATTATCGTGAATATCCATCGGGTTTGAAATGGGACAAGCTTTGCAATCGGTTAGCCACGCACATTGTTGCTATATCACATAATGTACAAGAGATTTTAACCACTCGGGACAAAGCTGATTGTCGTAAGATAGTACTTATCCATCATGGATTTGACTTTCACTATTTTAACAGAGTCTCAACTGAACGTATCTATGCACTAAGGGCCAAAACAAACCTTCACGAAAAGTCTTATCCCATTGTTGGTGTAATTTCAAGATATACCGAATGGAAGGGGGTGCAGTATATAATTCCTGCATTTCAGGAGCTGCGAAGGCAATATTCGCAGGCGCACCTTGTTCTTGCTAACGCACATGGCGATTATGAACGCGAGATAAAAAAGCTTTTGTCAAATCTTCCCGCAGATTCATATTCGCAGATTCGCTTTGAGAACGATCTGGCATCGCTCTACCGCGTATTCGATATATTTGTACACGTACCAACAGATCCACACGCAGAGGCATTTGGACAGACCTATATAGAGCCGTTAATTGTTGGCGTACCCTGTATATTTACACTTTCAGGTGTGGCCCATGAGTTTGTTCAACATGCAAAGAATGCTTTGGTAGTCGATTTTAAAAATAGCGAACAGATCTTGGCCAGTATCAGAACATTACTTGGAAGTGAAACCCTGCGCTCGAATCTGGTGAGACAGGGACAGCAAGATATCAGCGGCTTTTCGGTTGAAGAATACGTAAAGAAATTAGAGAATCTCTACCTGGTAAAGTAATGATGAGCGCTCCACCAGTTTCAATAATCATTCCTGCGTTTAATAGTGCTAACTATATTGTTGAGACCATAAACTCTGTACTTCAGCAGTCGATGCAGGATTTTGAAATTATAGTGGTTGACGATGGTTCAACCGATCAACTGAAAGAAGTACTCGCTCCTTTTATCGTAAAGAAACAAATAAAATATATAGCACAGGCTAATCTGGGCGTATCTGCAGCGCGTAACCATGGCTTTAAAAAATCGCGGGGCCAGTATATAGCATTTCTAGATGCCGATGATGTTTGGTTAAACGATAACCTGGAAGCCAGATTGAACAAATTTAAATCCGGAGACTTTGGTTTGGTGCATGCGGATGCATTTGTGATTGACGAGAAGTCAAATAAGCTTCCGCAAATACTCTCAGGTAAAGAGGGAAATATCCTGAATGATATATTGGCTTGGAATGGAACACAGGTTCCAGGACCGAGCAGTATTTTGGTAAAGCGTGAAGTTGTAGACACAGTTGGATTGTTCGATGAACAACTTTCTACTTCTGCCGATCAGGATTTTTTTATTCGTGTTGCTGCCCAGTACAAAATAGGAAGGGTTGATAAAGTTACCTGGATGTATAGGATCCATACTAATAACATGCACAAAAATATAGCACGAATGGAGCATGATGTCTTACGCGTCTTCGAGAAGGCGAGAGAAGCAAACTTGTTTGAAAGTGCCGCTTTTAGGCGCAAATGTTTTTCCAGGATGTACCTTATATTAGCTGCCTCGTGGGCTGGCGATGGACAGAATATTAAGCGCGGTTTTTATTTTTTTATAAAAGCCATTGCCAAACGGCCCAGTATAATTGGTACCGTAACAGAAAGGATCACTAAGAAATGGTTTCGCTAGCATTGCTTCCCAGATATATAATCAGCTTGGGCCTTTGGTCCGGTTGCAGAACTTTTTTCAACGTTGAAGTGCTGCAGTCGGAACGTGTACAGTTGGCAGGGTATAAATTCCCTATTCACATGCGACCTGGTACCACCGATAGGCAAGTGTTTCGGGAAGTTTTTCTTTTTAAAGAGTATAATTTTCCGCTAACCCAGAATCCTTCGATAGTTGTTGATGCGGGTGCAAATATTGGTTTAGCTACTGTATTTTTTAAAAACCGATTTCCTGAAGCTCTTGTGTACGCTATAGAACCTGACTCAAAAAATTTTACGGTACTTACACAAAATGCAAAAGCGTACGAGGGTACTTACCCGATGCATTCTGCATTGTGGAGGGTTGATTCTTATTTGCGAATAAAGGATAAGAATGAAAATGCGTGGGCGTTTCAGGTAGAAGAGTGTAATCAAGAAGATCCTGATTCCTTTTCTGCGATATCCATCGAGACACTTATGAGGAGCAATGGCATTGAGCGCATTGACCTTTTGAAGCTAGATATAGAGGGAGCTGAGAGGGATGTATTTGCATCCAACTACGACTACTGGTTGCCAAGAACAAAAGTTATTATTATAGAGCTGCATGATTGGATGAAGGAGGGATGTTCGCGTGAGTTCTTTCGTGCCATTATTAATTATAGATTTCGAGTATCGATATATGCAGGAATGCTGCTCTTATATAACATTGATTTAGATTGATAGATATGTGCGGCATAGCAGGAATACTATCAACAACAACACTAAACAAGCCGGCCGTTAGCGGCATGGTGAACGGTATACTTCACCGCGGACCCGATGCTAATGGTATATTTGTTGACAAGACAGGCATGGTAGCGCTGGCGCATACGCGGCTGAGTATAATCGATCTTAGTACAGGTGCCAATCAACCTTTTTACTCGGCAGACCAGCGATACGTTGTAGTCTTTAATGGTGAGATATATAATTTCCTGCAGATTCGTGAAGAGTTGAGTTCGTGTTATGGTGTATCGTTTAAAACACATTCGGATACTGAAGTTATAGCGGAAGGCTTTGCGGTATGGCGAGAGAAGGTTGTTGACAAGCTTGAGGGTATGTTTGCTATTGCTATACTCGATCAGCGGGAACATAAAGTATATCTCTTCAGAGATCGTGCCGGTAAGAAACCACTTTTCTATTTTCAGTCGGATGAGATTTTTGCATTCGCTTCTGAGATAAAATCACTGCTTCAGCATCCCGTTATTCGTAGCCAGGTAATGGTTAACCGTAATGTTATCGCAACCTTTTTACACCTGGGCTATATACCGGAACCAGCTACGATCTATACAAATATATTTAAATTTCCTGCGGCACATTATACCGTTGTGGATAGTAATCTCAACACGAGTCCCAAGCCATATTGGACTCTTCAGGAAAATATACATCCGGGTGAAATTAAATCACCGGAGGATGCTAAAAAACAGTTGGCACTTCTGCTGGATAAAGCAGTACAGGAAAGATTGATCGCTGATGTTCCGCTCGGAGCTTTCCTGAGTGGGGGTACCGATTCATCGCTGGTTTCGGCCGTGGCTTCGCGGTATACATCAGCTCCTTTAAAGACCTTCAGCATAGGGTTTAAAGAGAGCAAATTTGATGAAAGTAAATATGCGCGGGATGTAGCGAAACACCTGGGCACAAACCACACAGAATATATACTGACCGAGCGCGAGGCAATCGATATACTCGAAATATACCTCCGTCATTATGACGAACCGTTTGCAGACACCTCAGCGATACCAACCATGCTGGTTTCGAAGTTGGCGCGCAAAGAGGTGAAGGTTATTCTTACAGGGGATGGAGGAGATGAATTGTTTCAGGGGTATGGCTCCTATACTTGGGCAAACCGTCTGGCGAACCCGCTCATGAAGATTGCACAGCGACCGTTGAAATTGGCATTGCAGTTATCGGGGAAAAGTCGGCTGGAGCGGATTGCAGAATTGCTGGAGCCGGTAAAGATCGGCAGTATACGAAGTCATATTTTTTCGCAGGAGCAGTATTTCTTTTCTCAGGAGGAGATCAGGGATCAGTTGCTGAAAGACAAGAGTACATTCAAAGCTTTTGAGTACACAGATTCATCTCTTCACAAAGGGAAATTAACGGCTGGAGAAGAGCAGGCCCTGTTCGATTTTCAATATTATTTAAAAGACGATCTTTTGGTAAAAGTTGATCGTGCTTCCATGTACTATGCTCTCGAATGTCGTTGTCCTTTACTCGATCATCGTATTGTCGAGTTTGCTTTTTCATTGCACCCATCGTTGAAAGTGCGCAATGGCAAAGCCAAGTGGTTGCTGAAGGAGTTGTTACGAAACTATATACCCGATGCGTTGATAGACCGGCCGAAGTGGGGTTTTAGTGTGCCGCTGGCGAATTGGCTAAAGCGTGATCTTCGGTATTTAATAGATTCATACCTGAGCAATGAGACAATTGAATCGATCGGGTTGTTTAAGCCAGACTATATTCGAAAACTGGTTACAGATTTTCTTGCCGGTAAAGATTACCTGTATAACCGCGTCTGGGTATTGATCGTGTTGCATAAATGGCTGAAGGAAAATCAATGAGAGCATCTTCGAAGAAAAATATACTATATCTTTCGTACGATGGCCTTACGGACCCGTTAGGACAATCGCAGATACTGCCGTATTTAGCCGGACTATCAGAAGCTGGCTATAGCATCACAATTATCAGTTTTGAGAAGCCTTATCGATTCGCATTATATAAAGACAAAATTCAAGCATATTGTTCTGCAAATAAATTGTTGTGGGAACCTCTTTCGTATCATAAGAGTCCGCCAGTGCTCTCTACGTTTTATGATTTGTCGGTTCTTAGAAAACGTGCACGTCAATTGCATCGGGAGCGAAATTTCTCAATCGTACACTGCAGAAGCTATATAACTGCCTTAACAGGTTTGTGGCTGAAGAAGAAATTCGGCATCCGCTTTATTTTTGATATGCGCGGCTTTTGGGCAGATGAGCGTGTAGAGGGAGGGTTGTGGAATCTGAATAACATAATCTATAAATCAGTGTATAGATTTTTTAAAAAGAAAGAACAGGAATTTCTTGAGGCGGCAGATGCTATAATCGTTCTGACGGAAGCTGCCCGGCAGGTTGTGCGATCATGGAACGTTAGCGGTGAGACTGATAAAGTGACAGTCATTCCCTGCTGTGTAGACCTTAATCTGTTCAGTCCTGCGAATGCTTCGGTTGAAAAGCAATCGGCATTACGCGCAACGCTCGGACTATCGGCAAATGATTATATCGTGCTATACCTGGGGTCCATTGGTACATGGTATCTATGGAATGAAATGGTGTCGTTCTATAAAAGGATCAAGGCACAGAATCCTGCTGCAAAATTTCTGGTACTTACACCCGATAAACACCTGGTTAGTAGTGACAGCGATTTTATTGTACACGCTGCAGCACGCGAAGATGTACCAGCCTATATAAGTATATCTGATCTTTCTCTTTGTTTCATCAAGCCATCGTTCTCCAAAAAAGGATCGTCAGCTACCAAAATGGCCGAAGTATTGGCGATGGGTATTCCCGTTGTTACCAACGCGGGCTGGGGCGATGTTGAATTTCTGCGGGGTCGTATGAAAAATCTATATGTGCTGGATAATCTGGATACACAGCCCGCGACTAGCGACTATCGTGCTGACCATCAGGATGAATTCTTCTTCGACCTCTTCTCGCTGCAGAGCGGAGTGGCCAAATATCGCCAGGTTTATGCGGCCTTATTAAGTTAAATAATTAACATCTGTTAGCCATACAATTCTATTTTTCTCTTATTTTTGGCCAAATTTTATTTGGAAGACGAACTCTCATCTGCTATGAACATGAAGACCAACATTAAGTTAGACGCCACCGATCGTAAGATCCTGGAGATCCTTCAGAAAAACTCAAACATAACCAATGCACAATTAGCCAAAGAGATCGGCTTGTCGCCAGCTCCGACTTTGGAGCGTGTTAACAAGCTTGAAACTTCGGGCGTGATCAGAAGTTACCACGCGGTGATTGATCCGGCCAGCGTTGGCTTAGGTGTAAGTACATTTGTTATGGCATCACTGAAAGGTCACAATAAAGAGAACATCAACAAATTTATTACCGCTATAAAAAGCGTAGATGAGGTAGTGGAGTGTCATCACATCACAGGCTCAGGCGATTTTATTCTGAAGATCGTTTGTGCAGATATAGCAGCTTATCAGCAACTCATGCTGGATAAAGTATCCAATATCGAAGTGGTGGATAGTCTTCAATCCATGGTAATTCTGTCAACATTTAAAGACAGCAAATCTTTACCTATACCAGGTTAGTATTTATAGGGTCTCAGGAATTTTTTTGATCATTCGTATGTACTTACTGCTATGACAGCTGAAAAAAGTTTAATACTCGATGCCGACCAGGTAAAACAGAAGATCAAGCGAATGGCCTTCGAGATTTACGAGCATAACTTTAAAGAAAAAAATATTGTCATAGCAGGTATTGACGGGCAGGGGTATGTACTTGCAAAACTGTTAGCCAAACAGGTTGAGAGTATATCTCCGATTGAAGTGAAACTCGTTAAGATTAACCTTGATAAACAAGCGCCACAGGAAAACGAAATCACGTTGGACTGTGATGTGAAAGAAGTAAAAAAGAAAACCATTGTATTGGTGGATGATGTGTTGCATACCGGCCGCACCTTTACCTATGGTATGAAACCTTTTCTGAACATTGAAGTAAAGAAAATAGATACCGCGGTGCTGATAAACCGCGGTCACACGCTATTCCCGATCTATTCGCTCTATACCGGGTATGAGCTTTCTACTACGATAAAAGATCACGTGGAGGTAAAGCTCAGCAAAGATGAAATGGCCGTTTACCTCCATTGATCATATCCTATATTTATTTCTTTTAAAATCCACCTATCATGTCTGTTCATAAACAAGATGTTAAGCGTATTACTACGCATCAATTACAGGAGATGAAGAATCGCGGTGAAAAGATCGCGATGCTTACCGCATACGACTATAGCATGGCTCGTCTTATTGATAGCGCAGGTATAGATGTTATACTCGTAGGCGACTCAGCATCCAACGTGATGGCTGGACACGAAACAACTTTGCCGATTACACTCGACCAGATGATATACCATGCCGCATCGGTTGTACGTGCTGTTAAGCGTTCACTGGTTGTGGTTGATCTTCCGTTCGGTACATACCAGGGAAGCTCAGGCGAAGCGCTTCGCTCTTCCATTCGTATTATGAAAGAAGCCGGTGCACACGCTGTAAAGCTCGAAGGTGGAAGTGAAGTAAAAGATTCTATCGAAAGAATTTTAAGTGCTGGTATACCGGTAATGGGACACCTTGGATTAACGCCACAATCCATCTATAAATTCGGTACATATTCCGTGCGTGCCAAGGAAGAAGCAGAAGCCGCCAAACTTATAGAAGATGCTCAACTATTGGAGGCTTGCGGATGCTTTGGTATTGTTCTTGAAAAAATACCTGCCGTGCTTGCCAAGAAAGTAGCAGAGTCTGTACATATACCGATTATTGGTATAGGGGCAGGTCCGGATGTTGATGGACAAGTCCTCGTGATGCAGGATATGCTTGGTATAACACAAGAATTCAAACCTCGTTTTCTAAGACGTTATGCTGATCTGAGCAGCATTGTAGCTGGTGCTGTAACACAATACGTTTCGGATGTAAAAGCTAAAGACTTTCCGAATCAGGACGAAAAATACTAATATACTATATATATAGTTTTAAGTCTGTTGGAGATTTATTCTCCAGCAGACTTTGCCATCTCCCAGCCGATTATACTTTTCTTTTTTACCGAACTCCACCGATATTCTCCTAATATACCATCTTTGCGAATAACGCGATGGCACGGTATCAGATATGCTATATGATTGGAACCCACGGCCGAACCAATGGCTTGTAAAGCCCTGGGGTTATTAACAGATAAAGCTATATCCTGATATGTGGTGAGATTTCCCATAGGAATTCGCAGCAATGCTTCCCACACTTTTACCTGGAAGTTAGTACCCTTTACAAACAAATGCAGTTTTTGTGAAGGTGCTTTGTCGCTAAATATCTTTTCTACAAAAGTCTGTGTGACTAAATGATCTTCATGGAATATAGAGTTGTTCCAGTGATGTTTCATTTGTTCGAGCTCGAAACGCGGATCCTGATCGTTGGTGAGAAACGATAACCAGCAAATGCCACGCTCCGTTATACCAATGAGACAAGTACCAAAAGGCGTTGCATGAAAGCCATACTCAATGCGTATACCGGCTCCTCGTTGTTTATACTCCTGTGGTGTCACGGCTTCCAGCGTAGTGAACAGATCATATACTCTTGACTGACTTGAAAGACCTGCGGCCTCTGCTGCTTCCACCAGGTTCTTCGATTCCTGTAGTTTCTCTTTGAGAAAATCGATCGTGAGAAACTGGAGAAATCGTTTCGGACTAATGCCCGCCCATTCGGTAAACATGCGTTGAAAGTGGAATGAACTCACGTGAATCTTTTCGGCCACCTCTTCTAGTGCAGGTTGACGCTTGAAGTTTTCCTCCAGGTAGCGTATAGCTTGCTCGATGCGCTGATAGTTGATCTGATTTTCGTTGTCTGTCACAGTTGCAAAAGTAGCCACTGATTTCGGGATGCTATATAACGTGTTCATGATTAGTTGTGTTTATTTGTTGTACAAAGGTGCAGCAACACCGGGCGTTACTCAACCTGCTTCTTGCTCAGTTTCCATCGCTGGTATGCAGCATGCATACAATGCGCACACGGACGATAGCCCTCGGCAATGGCTTCTGTTTCACTTTGAAAAAATACGCGGTTTGCCTTCTTCATTCGCTTGCCGGAGCGGCAGCGAAGTGTGCCATATATTTTTAACGAAGCATTGCCACCGAAGCATATAGCATAACTGTGTATCATACGATACAGTTCGCGATTGGTAAGCGTGCTGTGGTGTGTCATGTGGCGTCATGAAATATAATTCCCAATGCGTGCCGTATACCTGATTTTACTTCGCTTACACCATGTTTCATGGCTGCACGATAATATCCGCGAGTCCCCTTTACCGGGCGGAAATTGGTTGTAAAGATTATAGCATCACCTTGGTTGGGTCGCATTATCATGGCTTTTGATTGTGCTCTCGGTATTTGTTCTGTAAATACGAGTTCTCCTCCTTCGTAATCTGTACCCTGTTGACTCAATGCAAATACTACCTGGAACGGAAAGTATACATCACCGTATAGATCCTGGTGAAGCGTATTGAATCCACCCGACTCATAACGAAGAATTAATGGTGTCGGCCGCAGTTGTCCGGCCCGGTGGCAGTGTGCTATTAACTGTTGATGCGTTAACGGAAATTGTATATCCAACGAGAGCTTATTCATCCATTCATTCGCAATAACCGCTAATGGACTATATATCGTTTCGCGAAGTTTTTGAATTCCGGACGGAAGCGGATATCGGAAATATTTATACTCTCCCTTGCCAAAGCGATAGCGTTGCATATTGATAACGCTTCTGTAAAGATTTTCCTGGGTATAGTATGCAGCCAGTTTATTACATTCTTCAATAGATAATAGCGCAGGTATATGCGCGTATCCTTTCTCGTCCAGTGATTCTTGTATTTTATACCAGTTTAAACTTTCTATAGCAACCATACACTTTTTAACAAATGTCAGATGACTCGCCCAGGGTATCAACCCGAATCTTGCGCTTTCCGTATTTGTTTGTTGAACTTTCCATAACCACAATTCATTTAGTAGTATTGCATGCATCGTAATGCGAAAGACTCTCTATGAAAACTTTTACAATTCCGGTTCCGACAGAATTTGATTTTAATTTATCGTTGGATTTCCTGAAGCGCTCTCCGCGCGAGATCCTGCACCGTTGTGAAGAAACCAGTGTAACTAAGTTATTGAAAGTTGACCACGATGCAGTGTTGTTCAATGTGCAGCAACAGGATCGTGAAAATCTTCGCATACATGTACTCAATACGAAACTCACGCTATCCATTAAAAACACATTAGAAATATATATCCGCGACTGGTTTGATCTGGATACTGATATAAAGCCATTCTATACGTTATCAGCCAAAGACAAATACATGAAGAACCTGGTTGAGAAATTTTACGGCTATAGAATTGTGGGGCAACCTGATTTGTTCGAATCGATTATATGGGCCGTGCTTGGTCAGCAGATCAACTTGTCATTTGCATATACACTCAAGCAACGTTTTGTAGAGCAGTTCGGTGTGAAGATGATCTTCAATGGTATAGATTATCACTTGTTCCCCAGACCAGACGTTGTAGCATTGTTGAATGATGATGTGCTTTTACCGTTACAATTTTCACGACAGAAGAGTAAATATGTAGTTACTATTTCTGAGGCCTTTGCAAGTAACGAAATATCGAAGGAGAAACTTGCCGGATTATCACTGCAGAATGCAAAGGAGAAGTTGATGAAGATAAAAGGTATAGGCAACTGGACGGCCAACTATGCGTTGATGAAAACGTTTCATTACCCGGATGCTTTTCCGCTGGAGGATGCGGGCGTTCACAACGCAATTAAAAATCTGAAACGTATGAAAGAGAAACCTACACTCGATCAGGTAAAAACTTTCTATAAGAAATACAGAGGTTGGGAGGCTTATGCAACCCTTTATCTATGGAAGAGTTTATAGTGACGGCAAAGCAGGTATATTTGATAACGTAGAACTAATTGTAAATAACAATCATGAACTGGATCATTCTCATTATTGCCGGATTATTTGAAGTGGGCTTTACAACATGCCTGGGCAAAGCGAAGGAAACATCGGGCACAGCATCGGTGCTGTGGCTCATTGGATTTTTTGTTACCATGACCATCAGTATGTATTTACTTTATCGCGCAACACTCACGTTACCGATGGGCACTGCGTATGCTGTGTGGACCGGTATAGGTGCTGTGGGCACGGTGATCATTGGCATCATCTTCTTTAAAGAACCTGCTGATTTCTGGCGTCTTTTTTTTATCGCTACGCTGATCAGTTCTATTGTAGGACTAAAGTTTGTTTCGCATTAGCAGATCCTATTACCAGATGTATATTATATAAATGCTCCGAAAAACATCGGGGCATTTTTTATACCTGTTTTAACAGGAAGAAAGAGAAATTCTTATTCATGTATTGATTCACAATAAGAATGGTATTCAGTTGTGCAGGATGTTTTTCAGTATGTACCTTGATAGCAGCAGGTACTTGCTGATGTCGCAGTATCGATGCTCCAAGCCAGAGTGCAAATGAAGATGCCGTGCAGGATTCTCCGCAGAGATGCTTGAAGCGTGTATGGAATATATCTTTGAATGTAGACGCTGCGAGGTCGTTCATCATGCGGTCGTGTTCAATGTCTCCGCTGGCGCCATCAATCCATAGATCTATATCCTGTATCGATATAGAATTTTTTTTGAGGAATGATGCTATACTTGTTTTTACCTCCGCTATATCAACCGGGTTATAAACAAATTGCATGTCGTGCAGTGCGCACCACGTTGTGTCAGATGCTTTCCCGGATAACATAAAGAAAGCTGCACCTTCACCTTGTATAGAACCTTTTGTCGTAGTATTAAAAAGATCGAGATTGTTAATTTGCTCGGTTTTAAAATGACTCGCACGTGTACTTGCCAGAAACTGTACTTCCGCGGCTTCATCAAATGCACCAACTAAATAATTAGCATCCGGTGTTTCGATCAGCTTTAGCATCGCATCATCGAGTACATTTTCAAACGCAAGGCCTCTGCTCACATAAGCGTTGTTATACCCCATACATTTTACTGACAACGCAATCAACCCCGAAAGCGCATTGTATGTACTTTGCATGAAGTAGGTAGGTGTGAGTTGCTTCTCATGCTGCTCCAATAGCTCACGCAGAAACTTTGCTGTCTCATCCAGAAAGCCATAACCCGTTCCGGTAATGATACCCTGGGGAGTTTGCACTTTAGCATCACGCAAACAAATGGTAGCGGCTGTAAGACCTATACGGAGCATGCGGCTTAGTCTGCGTAACTGTATCGGGTTAATATAGTTTTTAAACTCGGGTGTAACGCAGGTAAGTACATTTTCATGATAGGACGATAGCTCTGCCAGAAAGACATCATTGTCGAATGTCTTCTGCGGAGAAAGTATACCTATACCGTTAATGTAATATACTGGTTGCCCCGTCATACTTATACCGATGCTAATAATAATGAAGATGTGTTGCCTCCAAACCCAAACGAATTAGACAGCACATTTGTTAAGGATGCAGTTCGTTTTAATTGCTGCACAGGCGTGATGGAGAGTTCCGGCATTGCGTTCTCAAAGTTCAGGTTAGGCCATATCATCTGGTGCTGAAGTGCCATGATGCAATATATAGCTTCCACACTTCCGGCTGCTGCCAGGGTATGGCCAGTGTAAGGCTTTGTAGAACTGAAGTCAGGAACGTGATTGTCGAATAAACGCTGTATACCCAAACCCTCTGAGAGGTCGTTGTTTTCAGTAGCCGTACCGTGAGCATTGATATAGTTTACTGCTGACGGTTGTATACCTGCCATCGCTAATGCCTGCTCCATCGCTATAAATGCTCCTTTGCCATCGGGTGATGATGCAGTCTGGTGGAATGCATCATTTGCGTTGCCATAGCCTTTCAGTTCAGCGATTGGTTTTCTGCCGGATCGTTCTACTTCCTGCTCTGATTCCAGCACAATATAGGCTGCACCTTCGCCAAGGTTAAGTCCTTTACGCGTGCTGTCAAAAGGTCTGCAATGTTCGGTGTCGAGGATCATGAGCGAGTTGAAACCGTTGACGGTAAATTTGGACAACGCTTCGGCTCCGCCACAAATCACACGATCGAGTTTTTTATGTCGTATCAACTGTGCGCCCTGCATGAGCGTGTTCGCGGATGATGAACAAGCTGTACTGATGGTGCCTATATATTTTTTTATTCCGACAAAGTCGGCTAACCGTTCGCAATGTTCCCCTGGATTAGCAGTATCCGTAAACCGAACGAAGTCGCCACGTTGTGCAGGGTCCATCAGTTCGTAATAATATTTTTCGAACTCACGGATACCTCCGTTGGTTGTTGCAGAAAGTAAACCTGAATTGCGTACTTCTTGTTCTGTGAGACCTGCCATACCGATGGCTTCCATCAGCGCAGTTAGCCCCAGTAAGGTTGTGCGTGTATAACCTGTATCCGTAGCGATGTTCAGCGACTCGAACAATTGCCGGTCTGTAATTTTTACTTCGCACGCGTGCAGGGTTGCACGATGAATGGTGTCAAGCACCTCCAGTGCACCATACCCGGCTTTACGATCAATAAGTGACTGAAGATTTTCCGCTGCGTTTTTACCAAGTGATGTTATGATGCCATATCCTGTGATGAACACACGTTGGCTCATATACGGTCGCTATTCTGATGAATATACTCTGCCATGGTACGAATGGTATAGAATACATGGCGGCCTTCTTTCGGATCTTTCAGTTTAATGCCATAGTTCTTGTCGAGCAGTACAACAAGCTCTAATGAATCAATAGAATCAAGACCAAGGCCTTCACCGAATAGAGGAGTGTTTTCATTAAATCCTTCCGGAAGCATGTCTTCAAGATTCAATTGCTTGATCAGTTCAGCCCGGAGTTCTACAACAAGTTCGTCTACTGTTTTCTTCATGTTGGGGTATAAATATATATTCGGTTATAAAATCGTTCGTGACTTATGGATGATAACACTGATAAACAACGCCACCAGTGAGAACCCCGTTAATCGCAATACATTGGGTAAAATACTCTGTATTGATGCCTGACGCAAAAATAAATCATTAAAAGCTTCCAGCCCCCAGCTCATGGGCGAAAATCGGCTAAGGGTCTGTAAAATCTCCGGCATTACATACACCGGTACCCACACGCCTCCAATGGCCGAAAGAATTACCACTGACACAGAACCAAACGAAAGCGCCTGCTGCGGTGTACGAAAGTATACGCCAATAAGTACTCCGTAACCGGTGGCCGCCATGGCTACAGAACATGCCACAAGCAGTATACCCAAAATATTAGTGCCCAATACAAGTTTGCTCAAGCCGAGCAAAGGCATAATGTATATACCTACTGCAATCATCAATATAAACTGCAGCAGACAAACCATAAAATAAAATGCAAACTTGCCCGAGATAACCGGGAACTGCGAGCCGGAAATAAGACGCAGACGAAGCATGCTGCCTTCTTCACGTTCCTTTATAAAATTACCCGCCAGCGGATAGAGTATAAAGAACATGGCAAACATGGTCCATGCAGGAACATTGTGTTGAACCGAATTGAGCATCAGTCCTTCGTACTTCTTTTCAGAAGCATACTGTTCATTTACCTGTATAATTTCGGTGAGGTTTACCGGAGTCTTTTTAACATCGGTGCGACCTTCACTGAGTTGATTCTGTAATTCATCCAGTATCCATTCCGCCTGAATACCGGCTACAATTTTTTGTACACCACCGGTTAGTGTTTGTTTATAGTTTGATTTGATGGCAGGATCAAACAAAATCTTTATACCGATTGCTGCAATGTCGAGGGAATCCTTCGGAGCTTCAGTCAATCCGAAATTGGAAAATACTTTGACGATAAGCTGTCTTGTTTTCTCGCGCAGTGTCTCACTGGAGTTAGCCGGTATAACAATCGCAGCCTTGAAAGCACCCGAACGCACCAGTTGTTTTACTTCAGCAGTGTCGGTCTTTACCACCAGGTTTACATTAGGAGAAGCATCAAACGCCTGCTTTACTTTTGCGCTGAGTGAGTCGCCATCCTGATCAACAAATAATACATCAAGTTTTATTTCCTGGTAATCGCGAAAGGGAGCATCCTGTACCAATGCCATAACGATAACCAAAGCCAGTGGCATGATAAAGATCAATGCCAGTCCGCCCGGGTCACGCACCAACAGCAGAAACTCTTTATATATAGTAGCCAGTGTTTTCAATCGCGAATATTTTTACCGGTTAACTTTAAAAATAATTGCTCCAGGCTCTGGCAGTCAGAGTGTGTATTCATAATGTCCACAAGTGTACCCTCCGTGATAAGTTTTCCTTCATCAATTACACCCAGGTGTGAGCAGATGCGTTCAGCTTCTTCCAGCACGTGCGAAGAGTATATAATGGTGGTACCTTCACTTTTAAGGAGCATTAAAAAATCAAGAATCATGTTTCTTGATTGAACGTCTACCCCGGCCGTTGGCTCATCGAGTATAACCAGCTTGGGTTGATGAAGTAATGCAGCCATCAGGTTGAGGCGTCTCTTCATACCACCCGAAAAAGTATGGACGATTTTTTTAGACTTCTCAGTGAGTCCGAATACATGTAAATATTTATCGATCTGCTGTCGGATCATCGATCCTGACATGCCATACATACGACCGAAGTAAAAGAGATTTTCGTATGCTGTGAGTGTTGGGAAGAGCGCTATATCCTGTGAGGCTACACCTATCTTTTTCCGGATCTCAACACTTTGAGTCTCCATGTCCATGCCGAGTACATTTACAGTGCCTGCATCGGGACGCATCAGTCCACAGAGCATCATTACTGTAGTAGATTTACCGGCACCATTCGGACCGAGCAAACCATATACAGCGCCTTCGGGTATATGAAGGGTTAAATTGGAAACAGCGGGTTTGGTGCTTTGAGGGTACTGCTTCGTGAGATCGATGAGATGAACTGCACTTGTGCTCATTTGGACCGGCTCACTTCGTATAGTTCACTAAATATAGCCTGTTCCTGTTGTGAACATTCTTCGAGTATATCTCCCAGCTCAGCAAATGTTTTGGTATCAGACTTGCGATTCTTGCATACGCGGCCCGCATAATATGCAAAATCGCGAAGCTTGTCACCGTTCTTGGTAAGCTGTTTCGAGAGATCAATCAGCTTGGGGTTATTTAGTTTATGGCCGGCCTGATCCAGAAACGCAGCATATATAAAACGGAAACCTGCACCACCGGTACCGATCTCCTCTTGCATACGGATAAGATTACCAAGCCAGAGTATAGCTTTACGATCGCCAATGCGTTCAGGCCATTTGCGCATGCGACCTGCCAGGTACTTCATACCTTTAGTTCCAACCAACGGCATGGGTATACGCGTCATGTGATCACTGGTTTGTTTTATACCAGTCCACAACGCCTTCTCTACACTGAACTCGCCCGGTACACGCAACGGATAGTACATACGTCCGCTTGGCTCCGGCATGCCTTTGGCAAAGCGTGCACGCGCCAGGTCTTCGTATGAAATATCGGTAGTATGTTCCATTACCGGGTCACTCACCAGGTAGCGGCCATTCTCTTTTCCAAAAACAATAATGTTATGCGCATTGAAATGGAAACGGTATGCCGCAGGTAAATAGTCAAGGAAGAACACAGACGTAAGCATACCCACAGGCTGACCTTTATCAAGCATGCGATCAAGCTCATCCATGGCCTTTGCCGGATTCGAAAATTTCTGGCGTTCTATTTTTATTCCGATGCGATCGGAAAAGCGTTTGAAAATTTGTCCCGGCCAGATACGATAGGCAACTCCCGGTATACCATTTACACGCACAAAGGGTAAATATGTAAAGAACAGTCCGGAGCCTATACCAAATACCATAGGCTCATCGAAATCCATTCCGTGGAAACGAAGCAGGTTTGACACAACACCGCTCTCGCAGTGAGCAGATTGTTTATGGTCGAAATTAACGGTCATTTTTTTTGAGTCTTTCGATATCGGTTAATTCTTCAACAGAGATGCGGAATGTATAGGCGTATTTTTCAAGTTGCTTTTTGCTGAGCCTGTTAAAGAAAAAAGGCTTGCAATGCAGACGAACCAGAAATCCAAAAGTAGAAGCGTAGGCAGCCACCATGCCGGTGGTCATAATATTTTTTTTGATCCAGTAGAGCAGCGGACTGGCTTCACCATCAATTACCTTTTTACGGGCTGTCTCAACTTCATCGTTTACTACATCCCAGGCTTGCTGCATGGCAACCGTTTCAGGTTCCCATCCTATACTATTTACTTTTACATAGTTGCCTTTGTCATCGGTGGCATAGTATAGCTTGGCCAACTTGCCTTCGTTAAGGTTTTCCTGGTCCTGGGGTACTTGTTCCTGCTTCATAGCCGTTGTCTTTTGGAATATAATATTAACTGTTATCTGTTAATCGTTTACCTGTTAACAGTTAAAAAACGAAAGAACGGATAACAGTTAACGATCTGCAGACATTACGGCTACCGGTTTATACTACCGTAAGCATTACATAGCCGTAATTGAAACGTGCACTTTCCGGAATCATCATCCAGATTGTATCGCCCTTCTTCATGCGGCCCGAGTTAAACAACTCTTCCAGCATAAGCAGGGGAGAAGCTGCACCCACGTTACCAACCCACGTCAGGTTTGTAAACCATTTGGATGATGGTATATCTATGTTCAGAACTTCAAGTTCTTTTGCTATTCGCGATGCAAAATATTGTGATGAAAGATGCGGCAGGAAGTATGTGAGATTCTCTACATCTATATTGTGCTTCGTTACCAGTTCTTTCATAAACTCACCACCCTTCTTCACGATAAATTCTCCGAGCAGTTTGGTGTCCTGTTTCAGTGCAAAGGCAGATTCGCCCGCCCATTGCTGCTGCTCCAGATCATTCCAGCCAATGAAGTTACCGTTCTCATCTTTCACCGCGCCATAATACATACAAGCCGGAAGCTCGTGGGCATATGATTTTTGTTCAATCCAGTCGATGCGCAAGGAAAGTTTGTCTGGGTTCGGTTTATCTTCCAGTAATACAGCCGCTGCTCCGTCTGACAACATGAAGCGAAGGAAATCTTTTTCAAAAGCAATCATGCCATCGCCACCTTCAAGCATCGATACTTTTTCTGCTTCTTCTTTAAAGAATTTCGCCTGCATCCATTTCGAAAAACGATCGGAACCGGTACACACTGCGTTGGTAGTATTACCAGACAATACAGAAAGATATCCGAACTTAAGCGCCTGTATACCGGCACTGCATGAACCTGCAGCGGTGTTGATCTCAACAGGATGGCCACCCATTTCACCATGTACCATGGCTGCGTGTGGCGGAAGCATCTGATCAGGTGTAGTAGTACCACACGAGAGAAGCTGCATGTCTTGCTGCTTGAATTTATCATCAAACAGTTTTTCAATAGCAAGACGTGTCAGGTTCGTATTGGTGTGCGTAGTTTTTCCTTCTCTGTCAAAAGAATAAAAACGTTTTTTGATCTGGTTGTTGCGCAGGATCAGAGGTCTGGCCTTGGATGGCTGATCATTGATCAATCCCAGGAACTTCTCAATGTCATCATTCGCTACCGGCTCGTTGGGGTAATAACTTGCTAATTTGGTAATATAAACACTCCTGTTCATCCTCTAATGTATGCGTTTTATATACAGATTTTTGATTTTCAATTTGAGCCCGAAAGTACTGCATTCCTGTAAAATTTAAAACTTCGTACCCCAGGTCGCGTCATCGTACAGGTTTTAAAAAATCCCTTTTAGTACAATTGTAAGATTAGGATTGTTTCAGCATAAAGCTGAAATGCAATCTCTACTTGCTGCGCAGTGAAATATGTTTAAAATATTCCACATCCATCAACAGCTCCTTACGCTTTACCGTGAGCAAAATTTTGGATAAAAGCCATAATAAAGGCGACAAGAAAAAGATAGCCGTAGGCAGTAAGTACATGAATATATACACTCGGATCTTACGACCTGTAGAATGCACTGCGCCTCCGGATGCTATAAATTTAGACCATACCGAAAATGCTTTTTGTCCGCGCCTCTCCATAAGCACCAGGTTCGGTTTAATATCGATGGCACCTTCTTTCAATAGCTCGCTCTGAAGTGTATCGAAATTATTGGAGGCAATGTGGCCGCTGATCAAACGGCCAAACATTTCTGCATGATCAACATCCTGGTTGGAAACACCAGCCTGCGGAAAGAACCAGAAAGGTTTACGATTGCCTGTAAACATCCAGCGAAGAATAGTAATGAGACTCGTCAGGTTGCCGGAGCGATCTACCATGGCAACATGTCCTACGAGTTTTGCTTTTGCATCGAGCAGGCGTTGCTTTACTTTTTCCTGTGCTCCGAGCCACATGTTACGGCAACCCAGAATCGTTACAACCGGTTTGCCATTCAAAACCCGCTTGCCATCATCGCTTTGTAAAAATGAACTTACCGGGCGCGATGGTGTAAGAAACCACGGCTGGTAACCCAGTATAACAAGATCATAATTGTCGAATGCTTTTTCAGATAACCGCTTTAGTTGCAGCGGCTTCTGTGAGAATGTTTCCGGAAAGGCATTGAAGAATTGGAAAGCACTCCATGGAAACGGAAACTTCTCCTCGGGTTGTATCTCTTCAAAGTGAACGCTATGCCCTGCACTTACCAACGGCTTGGCTAACGACTGAAGTATTGATAATTGAAGACCAGACTGAGTATAGTATATAATCAGTATTTTTTTCATGGCGGTTCAGTAGGTAAAGGGTGCAAATTTATAATTTTTTTATCCGTTTTTTCGCACCCGGTTCAAGTCTGCCGTATTTGTTTACGGATACACCGTGAACTGTTCACCAGCGAACATCCTGAAGTGTTTTTGTTGTAACAAGCTCAACGTTTGTTGACAGATCATTACACACTGATAACCAGATGTGCCCATCATGATCTGACAACGTTCTCACATCATGAGGCACATGGCTTCAAGGTTGATTATTTTTTTATGATCTTTTTCACAACGGTTCGTTTCGATCCCGAAACACGCAAGTAGTAGATGCCGGGCGCCAACGTGCTGATGCTGACAGTATACGTTTCTGCGGTAATATCTTTTGCAAAAAGAAATTGTCCGATGTCGTTATAAACCTCCAGTCGGGAACCAGTTTCCATTCCATTGGAGAGCGTAACTGTTACCTGATCTTGCACCGGGTTAGGCGACACAACGACACCGCTATCCGCCTCGCGCAAAGAAGCGGCTTCAAGAGAATCCTGTGTATATAGCAGTGTGCCGTAGCCGAGCTGATCATAACCACCGCTGCTCGGACCATAATTTCCACCGCCACCTTCGGGTCTTATTTTCGCAGCGAACTTAGCAGAATACGGAGCCGATAAACCTTTGCGATGAACGTAATGATTATATACCAACTCCCATATCGGCCGCGTATTGCCACGTCCTGCTGAACTGATCTGTGTTTGATTTACATTGAGACAATTGTTGTAAGTAATATATGGAACGTCTTCTCCTAAATTATACTTCGCTACATACTCGGCACCTTTCAAAAACCGATTGTCGTCATAGCCATAAAGATCATCGCCCTGATTCCACGCCATTTCACAAAAAGCTCCCATCAATGCTATACCCAGTGAAGCGTGGCCCTGGTCGCGGCCACTTTCCTGCCATTGTCCTAAGCCATTTTCATGAATATAGTATACTGCGTTGCCAATGGCTCCGTTGCCGGCACCGTGCTTGAAATAGTTAACGGCTTCATTATAGTATTCGCGATTATCGCAGAGTACACCAATAGCAAGTATCGACATCATGGTACACTGATCCCAGTTAGCGTAGAAATGCGTGATGCATCGCTCACGTCTTGTAAGGAAATTATGATTGACCGGATAAAATACCGTTAACATCATGTTTTTGAATCGCGTAAAGTCTTCTTTCTTCCAGCCGCTATACGTGCGCATAATCTCAGCGGCATTGGCAAATTCGTAACCGTATAAACCGGCAGCGAGTACACGATCGTTATCACCTCCTAAATATTTCAGTTTGGCAGACCATGCATTCAGAATCTCGATCGACTTGTTCGCATACGCTACATCACCGGAGACTTTCCAGCGTATAGCCGTAGCGTAGGCTGCCGCTATATCATTGTATAGTAATTTATAGTTTTCAGGATGTATACCATCGTTGCCACGATATACCGTATCTACGGCACTGTTGACCCAATTAAGTGAAGCATGTGAATTGGATGTAAGCCTGTTCCAGCCCGATAGCCAGGGTTCAACGTTAGCTTTCACTTTGGTGCTCATGCGAGTGAAACTTTCTTCTGTTTGAAGTAGTCCGGGATGCTTGAATGACTGCGCTATTGAAGCGATAGATGATAGCAATAATAATAGCGCGAAATAGTATGGAGCTCGTCTCATAGGCCGGGTAGGAGTATTATACTGATTGGGGTATAAAATAATGTTGTCTCAAACAAGCTATCGCCAGTATAGTAATTCACTATTGATTTTCGATGTTGAGTATTTATGAGATGATGAATGGTGCGTCCACATCGATAGATTTTTTCAGGCATCATCCATCACGGGTATGATGCACGGAATATATGGGGTACAGATATAGTCTTGCTGTATTTTGCCGATGGTTGCCCGCTTGTGTAAGTATCTGTTGAGACACTTTAAATAAATATATATCCGCTGCCCTATTGGGTACCAATTAGTTGTATATTTATTCAAAACCCTGTCTATGCAAATCTTAAGAAGAACCCTGCTGCTTCTTATAGCAGCCGTGTTGGCATATTCCTGTGCTGACGAAAACGAAAGCCCCCGCTACACTGGTGAAATCCAGTTCTCCTTCAACCCAAATGCAACGATAAAACCCGGTGGAAGAACCGCTGTCGATTTTCCGGATGGCTCGTACCTGATTGTTACCATTCAAAGTGCAAGTGGCACTCCTGTACTTACGCGCGAACGGGTTGATCTCGTACGCGTTGGTGATGAATATATAGGCGAACCACTTGCTTTACCGGAAGGTAATTTCAGGCTTACTGATTTCTGGGTGGTGAGCCCGACACGTGTGTTGCTATATGCTGCTCCGAAAGAGGGCGCTCCGCTGGCCGGCCTGGTTGATGATCCATTGCCACAAACATTCTCTATCAGCAAAGATCAACTGTCCAATGTAGGCGTGCAGGTAATTGATGTTACCGACAGCAGTCCGCAAGACTTTGGCTATGTCTCATTTGAACTGGATGTGATACGAAAATTCCAGATTTCTGTTTTTACAACGGGTGAAGGTGGACTGACATTGTCTTCTGCAACGGCTACGCTGCTGAACGGAATTGATACCCTGCAGCTCGAAGCATTGGAAGCTAAAGTAAATACATTTGTGTTTACAGAAAATCCTGACGACAGCGTAACACTCGCTGTTACTAAACCCGGCTATACGCGCTATGCACGCAAATTTACCTTTAACCAATTGAAGGAAGAACTGAATGGCGATCCGTTAACGGTAGTTCTTTCTCCGGCTGTTACGTTTGTAGCTTTACATGATGTTACCAATGCACTGGATTTCAGTATACGTGTAACGGGGCCATCCGGACAGATAACAATAGATTGGGGAGACGGAACGTCAGGTATATATGATCTTGATACCGATGATGCGCAGGAACATGACTACGCGCATTCCGGTAAATATTTTGTAAGTATCACCGGTGACTTAACCAACGTAACTGATTTTTACTCCTTCTATGGTGGAGGTCCTATGGTTGATCACATTGACGTATCGCAGCTAACGGAGATGGTCGATATTCGCATAGGACTGACCGTGAGCCCGCTAAGTATAGACCTCACGAAGAATAAGAAACTTACCGGGCTGATGCTGATCGGAAATAACATGGGCGAGATATTGATTGCGCCTGACAATATACTTCAGTTTATATCAATTGACGGTCCTAATAACTTTACAACGGCTTCGCTGGACGCCTTTGTTAATACACTATATCAGTCAGTGGTGGAGACCGGTCGTACAGAAGGTTATATTTCACTGTATGCCATTTGGTATGAAACAGAAAATAACAATATGGTCGGACCCCCATCGGAGGAAGCTTTAACCAAGTTACGCTCATTGCGTGATGACTACGGTTGGGCGATATCTCCTAATCCGTAGCGTTATAGCGCCAATGATCTTATAAGCAGGAGGTATAGTATCTCCTGCTCAATTAAGTGTATTGGTACTGTAGCCATGCGTTGAATAGTGAGCAGACTATATATAAACCCGCGCCATACACGTTTTGCGTTGGTTGTACTTTATTTTATTATTTAAAACCCAGTTTTATGCAATTATTAAAAAGAACCCTGCTGCTTTTTGTTGCAGCGATGTTGGCGTATTCTTGTGCTGACGAAAATGAAAGCCCCCGTTACACTGGCCAAATCCAGTTCTCCTTCAATCCCAATGCAACGATAAAACCTGGTGGAAGAACCGCTGCCGAATTCCCGGATGGCTCGTACCTGATCGTTACTATTCAAAGTGCCAATGGCCAGGCTATATTTACCCGCGAGCAAGTTGAATTGGTGCGTGTTGGCGATGAATATATAAGCGAGCCGCTTCCACTGGTGGAAGGTAATTTCAGGCTTACAGACTTTTGGGTAGTAAGTCCATCGCGTGTTTTGCTATATGCTGCTCCGAAAGAAGGTGCTCCGCTGGCTGATCTTGTTGACGATCCGTTACCGTTAACATTCTCCGTTGGTAAAGATCAACTCTCCAACGTTGGGGTACAGGTAATTGATGTGTCGGACACCAGCCCGCAGGATTTTGGCTATGCTTCATTCGATCTCGAAGTAGTTCGTAAGTTTCAGATCTCCGTTTTTACACCCAGTGAAAATGGACTCGAAATGTCTTCTGCAACGGCTACGCTACTGGACGGTCTAGATACCCTACAGCTAGAATCGTTAGATGCAAAAGTAAATACACTTGGTTTTACAGAAGCTCCCGATGATACCATGACACTTGCCATTACCAAACCTGGCTATGGAAGATATACCCGCAAATTTACATTCAACCAACTGAAACAGGAATTGGGAGGTACTCCACTCACGGTAGTACTCGAGCCTGCCGTAACGTTTATAGCCTTGGCAGACGCCAATAGTTTTAACCCCTATAGCTTTCGCCTGAGTGGCACTGGCGGGCAGTTTACAGTAGACTGGGGAGATGGTACGTCCAGCCTATTTGATATAGGGGCGTATGAAACGTATGAACACGTGTATACCAGTAGCGGTACTTTTTTTGTAAGTATTACCGGTGATCTGCAAAATGTAGTTGAGTTCTCGTCTTTCTATGGCTTGGGGCCGATCGTAGATCATATCGATGTCGCAGCGTTTACGGAGCTCAATGACCTCCGTATAGGCCTTACAACAAGTCCTACTTCTATTGACCTGACCAAAAACAAGAAGCTTACTTCCATTATGTTTATAGGAAATGATATGGCGGAAGTAATTATTGCTCCAGACAATATACTCACCTATGTTTCCCTGGACGGTCCTAATAATTTTACTACAGCTTCACTGGAGGCTTTTGTCGACATTCTTTACCAGTCGGTTGTAGCGAGCGGTCGCACCGGAGGGTATATATCTTTATATGCCATCTGGTATGAAACAGACAATGCGATGATAGGGCCGCCATCACCAGCCACTTTGCACAAGTTGCATTCCTTGCGTAATGATTATGGGTGGCAATTGGATCCTCTGCCATAGTATATATAGTTGTCTCAATTGAGTTTACACCAACGCTTTCACAGAAGAACTGTGGAGGCGTTGTTTTTTTTCTAACTGTCTGAACAAAAGGATTATATATTCTTACAGGTTGAAACAACCAAGTCCTACCGAGAACAGATTAAAAAATATTTCAATTTATACCACAATGTGGGGTCACTTTATCCCATGAGACGCTATTAACGCCCAGTCAACCGAAGCAGTAGACTATGCGTTGTAGCACCAATTAGTCCAACTGTCTGATATTGTGTCAAATAAAAAAACATCATAAATAATTTATCCTAACCTTAATTAATCCCTCAGTTATGAAAATGACTAAATTCCTTTTGCTTGCAGTAGCATTTTTTGCGTTCTCGTGTTCTAGCGATGACGAAGAAGCAAGCTCAAGTCTCGAGAACCAGACTTTGAGTCTTACCGAAAGCAATACCGTTGTGGTTGCGCCAACAGCTATGCAGAATTCTTCTGACACCTATGCACAACAGGCCGTTGGATATATACAAATGGTGAACCAGATGAGCTCCTACCTTTCATACATGAAGGTGCCAGACGGAGCGGCTAAATCTTCTGCCAGAATCACAGCAGCGAACGGTCGCGTAGATGCAACCGGTGATGTCGTAGTATATACCTGGAGCGATGCTCAATCAGGTTATAGTGTTGCTTACCAGATCAGCGAAACATCGGATAGCTATGCATTCGAGATCTTCATTACCCAACCCGGACAAACAGGCTGGTTGAAATACTTCCACGCTGAAGAAAAGAAAGACCGCAGTTCAGGCTTCATGAATATCTATGATATATTCGGTTTCCATAGCGATGATACTTCCGTTATACTCCTTAACTATAAGTGGGGCCGCAGTGGCGACATCTTCACGTTCACGCTGACAGATAACACTGGCGACTTCAAGTTTGTGCTTAACATAAACGAAAAGACTAAAGCTGGCGATGTGGTATACTACCTCGGTGGTGTTAAAGCATACGAAATGGAGTGGAACGCACAAGGTAGCGGAAGCTGGGTATGGTACGATGAACAAGGTAACGTTGAAGACAGCGGTACCTGGACTGTGTAAAAAATATATAGCTTTAATCTTAAAGAGGGTGTTGCTTTTGGCAACACCTTTTTTATTTGTAATCCACCGTGTTTGTCTTCCGTGGCATGCTAATCTTACTGTCCAAATCATTTTTTATATATTTGAGACAACGAAAGACAGGAGGGAATAGATTATGAAGAAGCTACAAGTCGGCAACCTGGCACTATGGCAATTTGAAGATCTGCAAAGAGAATCCTCCATCCGTCATTTTGTTACCGATCGCGATTCGAATGTTGGCGGAAATGAATTTACCCTGAGCTATTCCAGTTCTCCTGATAAGGAATTGATCCGTCATAATCGCCATCTGCTGGCAAAGGCCATGGGTGTAGATGATGCAAAACTATATTTCCCTTCGCAGGTACATAAAACGCGAATTGTTCGTGTTGCAAGTCATACGTCAAAAGAAGAACTGATGGATACCGATGCACTCATTACCAACGAGCCCGGTATATGCATTGCCGTGATGTCTGCTGATTGTGTTCCCGTTCTTTTATATGATAAGAAGAATAAAGCTGTTGGCGCAGTTCACTCCGGGTGGCGCGGCACAGTGGCGCGTATACTCGAAAAGACATTGCATGAAATGCGGGTAACATTCGGAACAAAAGGTGAAGATCTTGTTGCCGGTATAGGACCATCCGTTAGCCAGGACTCATACGAGGTAGGCGAGGAGGTTGTGAACGAAGTGACCAGTGCATTTAGTGGTGCCAGTACACTACTCATTCCCCAACCGAATAACAAAGCGAAGCTTGACCTCTGGAAAGCGAACCGGGTACTGCTGGAGGAATTTGGTGTACATCCGTCCAACATCGAGATATCCAATCTATGTACCATAAAAAATAACGATAACTTTTTCTCCGCCCGTAAAGGCGATGCCGGCAGATTTGCAGCGGGCATCATGATTATATAGGTATATATATCGTTATTACGTCTGTTTACTTTGCTGATTTCGCTTTTGCTGTGGTCTTTTTTCTGGCGGCTTTTGCTTTTTTGTTATACTCCAAAGCAAGATCAAGCCAGTGATCCAGATTCTTTTTTGATTTCAGAACATCTTCGCTCACATACACAAAACCCTTCATCGTTTTGCCATTGTGAATCATGGCGCGACAGCCGTCATGCTCTAACATCTCTTCATATATAGCAGGATCAATCCGGCACATGATCTCATCTTCATTCACACAAACACACATCTTGCCATTCACCATAAAGCACATGCCCCTGAACATTTTCTTCTCTTCAACATTACGTAAATCAGAAAATGCTTCACGTATTCGGGTTGCTATTTTTTCACTGTAGGCCATAATATAGTATATCTGGTTTTTAGTTGCCGGGTGATAGCAGTTGCTGAATGATCTTTCGCCTCGATTCGAACACGGGCTGCGATGCTTCGTGCGCACGTTGAAATATATGTGGTTCGGCAGTGCCGGGAGACCCTGATTGGAAAGGTGGCTCCGGGTTATACTCGAGCATCAATTGAATGGTCTTGGCCATCTCTTCTCCTCCAAGTTGTGCTGTTAAAGTCAATGCAAAATCGATACCCGCGGTAATGCCGCCACCGGTAATACGGTTGCGATCGGTAACAACACGTTCGGTTATCGCTTCAACGCCCATCGTGGTGAGTAATTCCATGGAGCGCCAATGCGTAGTTGCCTTGTATCCTTTTAAAAGTCCTGCTGCAGCAAGGAGTAGTGCACCCGTGCATACGGAAGTTATATACTGCGCATGCACCGCTTGCTGTTGTAGAAATGCATGATAAGTTTTGTTGAGCAATAACGGTGTTATACCCCGGCCACCCGGAACAAAGATTATATCCAGCTGTGGACAGTCTTCAAAGGTGTGGTCGGCCTTGAGAGTAAGCCCGCCCTCTGCGTGTATCCATGAGGTTGTCTCCGAAATAGTATATACTTCAAAACAGCCAGCTCTTATAAACACTTCATACGGACCGATAAAATCCTGAATGGTTAACTCCGGAAATAGCAGCATTCCTGTTTTGTACTTCATAGCAGTTTTTCTAAAGTCCCAGTGCATTCATTTTGTCTTCCTCATACCGGCTGTCTTCGGCAGGATAGCGAAGTATAGATTCATACGAACCATTCTCTTTCGCCAGCGACCAGATAAGACTTTCTCCGGCCGGTACGGTGGAAGGTGTTGACCTATAGACGGCATCGGTATAGGCATCCGCGGCATTCAATGTTGTCCATCCTTTAGCTCTAAACATCTTGATAAGGTCTCCGAGGAACAAAGCAGACACCAGGTTATGATGCAGCAGCAAAGTATGTTTGATATGACGGCCGGTTAATTTATAGGCGAGGTCTTCATAATACAATGCCCGTTCATATATATGGGCCAGGTAAAATTGTTTAAAAGCTTCAATGTTTGCCTTGGGATCCTGACGCAATCTTTTTATCAGGCGGCTGTCTACATACCAGTCTGATGCATCAATGGTAACATGACCATTGCTATAGCCTTGCTCTTTCAGAAATACCCGAAAGCTTTCAATCTTTTCTTTTGTGTTGCCTTCCTTTAGATATGGAAAGCGAAACATCCGTATATAGTTACTATACGGTTTAATGATGGAGTCCGTAATAAGAAGTTCGCGCTTGAATGTCTCAAAAGTTATTTGACTGCTGCCGTAATTCTTATGAGAGAATGTATGGTTGCCAATTTTATGACCACGTTCACTCCATGACATTAACAGTTGTTTCCCCTTTGCGTCTGTTTTGTTAGAGCCCATAACAAAAAAGATAGCTTTCAGTCCGGCATCGTCAAGGTGTTGCAGAATTTTGCCGTTCCATTGTTCAAACGTATATCCGGGCATGTCATTCGTGTTACCATCATCAAACGTAAAACTGATAGTCGGCTGTGCATAACTATAGCTTATTGACGTAATGAGTATAAGAAATACAAAATTCAGACTGCGCATGAATAGGGGAGTTGGGGTTTGAAATTATCTTACAAGATAGTAAGTTCCTGAATCAACTTTCATTTGTAACTTTCCTGTCTATAAATTTTAACATAACAACCTGTACGTTTATTTATGAAGAATCGACTGACTTTGATAATGATTGCAACGGTTGGGCTGGGGCTTTCATTCTGTGCAACAGCACAAACTAAATCTACAAGTTTATTCAACGGAAAAGATCTCAGCGGGTGGCATGCCGATGTACCTGAAATGGACAATAATCCTGCTGTGAAAAGTCCGTTCATCGTGCGAAACGGAATGCTCGTAAGTCTCGGTACACCCGGTGGACATTTAATCACCGATTCAGTATATCAGAATTACCGTCTTGAAGTACAGTATCGTTTTGCTGGTAAGCCTGGTAATTGTGGCGTACTAGTGCATGCTTCAACACCACGCGCGCTCTACGGCATGTTTCCAAAATCGCTTGAAGTACAAATGATGCACGAGAATGCCGGAGACTTCTGGTGTATAGTGGAAGACATCACTGTGCCTGACATGGAGAAAAGACGCGGCCCCAAAGAACAGTGGGGTGTAGATGGCGATAAGAAACGCAGGATCATTAACCTTACCGATAAATCTGAGAAACCATTAGGCGAGTGGAACACCATGGTAATTGAATGTGTAGGCGATGCTATCAAAGTATGGGTAAACGGAGACCTTGTTAACTACGGAACAAACTGCACAACTCAAAAAGGACAAATAGCCCTGCAGGCTGAAGGCTCAGAAGTAGAATTCAAAAAAGTTATACTCACGCAAATCAAGGCGTTGGGGTCGTAGGTGTAATGTATTTCCGTATTTCGGATCAGTATCCTAAAAGACAAAGAAAGGGATTCGTAAGAGTCCCTTTTATCTTTAAAAAGTGATCTGCATCACACCAATTCATAAATCGATGGAGATAGCCTTACGTTAATAGGGATATATATCGAATACTATGTGGACAAAAACAAAATTTACGGAACTACTGGGTATAGCCTACCCGATTGTGCAGGGGCCTTTTGGTGGAAGACTCTCTTCTGTTGAACTGGCTTCCACCGTATCAAACTTAGGCGGCATGGGCTCTTTTGGTGCGCAGCCTTTGTCTCCGGAAGAAATTATTCAAACGAATCATGCGCTTCGTAAAGCAACGGATAAACCGTATGCTTTAAATCTGTGGGTTAATGATCGCGATGAACGACTGAAAACTTTTGGACAGGCCGAATATGAAAAGCTCAAAGAACTTTTTGCGCCTTACTTCAATGAGTTCAATGTTCCGCTTCCGCCGATGCCTGTAAATTTTGGTGCATCATTTAACGAGCAGGTGCAGGCTGTATTGGAAGCAAAACCTCCGGTGTTCAGTTTTATATTCGGTATACCTTCGGGAGATTTGCTCGAAGAGTTTCGAAGAAAAAATATCAGAGCCATTGGCACTGCTACCACGGTTGATGAAGCTATAGCATTAGAACAGGCGGGTGTTGATGCAATTGTTGCCACCGGTTTTGAAGCGGGAGGGCACCGTGCTTCTTTTCTTCGCTCGGCTGAGGATTCGCTTACAGGTGTCTTCGCATTAATTCCACAAGTGGCTGACCATGTATCTGTGCCCGTAATTGCTGCCGGTGGTATAGCAGACGGCAGAGGTATACGGGCAGCACTAACGCTCGGTGCACATGCAGTACAAATAGGAACGGCTTTTCTGGCCACACAACAATCTGCTGCTACAGCAGAGCATAAACAAAAACTATTTTCTCCGGAAGCAAAATATACCACGCTTACAAAAATATTCTCAGGCCGTCTTGCGAGAGGAATTCGCAGCCGGCTAACCGATGAGATACGCGGTAAAGATCATCTGCTGGCGCCATACCCTATGCAGAGTCATTTTCTGAGTGCGTTGCGTTCTGCTATGCAGAATACACATCAAGATGAGTATATAACATTCTGGTCAGGGCAATCCGCTCCGCTTTTAAAATATAAAGATGCAACGCAGCTCTTTCAGGCACTGCTCTCACAAGCTGACGTTACTGGCTGAAAAAAATAAGCAGTATATCGCCTATAGATATACTGCTTTTAGTTTTTGATGTTTGAGAGTGATTTATATCAGTGAAAGCTCATCTGGTGAATTGGTATACCGATCGTAGTATCATCCGGAAGAATTTCAGCTATAAATCCCCGATCATATAGCAGATCAATGAGTACATGTGCCTGAACAAAACCCGAGGTTGATTTTACCCTCAGAATTTTATCACAATCTTCCAGATCAAAATTAGCATTGTAGCCGTCAAAGGTTTTATGAATGCAGTCTATCAGCATCGCTGCATGATGCGGGTCTTTTACGTTGGTTTTAAAAACTTCTACCATGCTATATATGTTTGCTGATTCTGAAATATAGTACCGGTTATCTTCTCGGATTTTCATCGTAGTTCACCATCCACTGCACTCCGAATTTGTCAGTGAACATGCCGAAGTACGCACCCCATGGCGCTTTGTCAAACGGTACGGCTATTTGTCCTCCGGCAGAAAGACCGTTAAACAAATGTTTTGCTTCCTTTTCATCATCCGGACTGATCGCTACGGAAAAATTAGTGCCAAAGGTTACTGTGTGCCCTGCTGATTCTAGCGCATCGGTTGCCATCAGTATATTTCCTTTGCCAATGGGTAGTGCAACGTGCATAACTTTGTTTTGATCCGCAGCCGGTACATTGGCTGTTTCGGGCATGTCTTTAAAACGTTGCAACACCAGAAACTCTCCTCCAAATACAGATTTGTAAAAGTTAAAGGCTTCTTCCGTGTTTCCATTGAAGTTGAGGTAAGGATTAATGCTTGCCATGGTTGAAAATATTTAGGGTTTATGAATTGTTAACAATCGTATTGATAGCTTGGTTTTCGGGTACACGTATGCGCACCATGCAGCGTACTTCCTTGTCATTTATATACCACTCTACGCACGGAAATGTTTTGTCTAGCCATGGCGTTGTGAGCAGCCGGTTGAACGAATCTTCGATCAAATTAGAATCCTGCATGAATTTATGTATTGTCTCCGCGAAATAATCTCCTTTGGTAATGATGAAAGTTTCGCAATTATACTTTTTTGCTTCGCCGGTATATTCTTCTTCGGCTGCGGCTTTGTATACGATTTTGCCGTCAGTGTCCATATAGGAAATCCCAAAGAAGGTTCGCTTGCCGATGGACGGATGTTTGCTCTCCAAGGTCCGGAAGGCTTCCAGTATACCATCCGGAAACGACCTGGCTGTAACGCACATGATGCTGATATCTTTTTCCAATCTATAGTGTTCCATAAAGATCGATGTATAGTTTGTTGTCGTTATTTAGCTGGCCAGTGCCAGCGGTTTGAATGAGCTTAACAATACTTCTTTTTCTTTGCCTCTTAGCTTAATAGCACCGAGTGGCATGGGTGTATAGTTACTGGTGAGACTAAGATTTGATATCAGATCAGAGGAAGCAATGATCTCAGCATTGAATTCTTTACACATACTGAGAATGCGTGATGTCGTGTTCAATACATCTCCCGAATAGGTTATATCTCTTTTTATGATACCAACTTCACCGGCTACAACTTTACCACAGTGTATACCTGCTTTGAACGAAGGCACAAGTCCGTAGCGCTTCATATACTTTTCACGTTTCTGTTCGATATGCAGTTTAATATCGAAGAAGCATTGTACACAACGGTTGCTTTCAACACCGTCATCATATTTCCACGCAACGATTACTTCGTCTCCTACATATTGATAAATCTCTCCTTTATTGGCCAGCACCGGGTTGGTTATATCAGCAAAGAAATCTTTTAACAGTTCATGATATTTTTCATCGCCCAGTTGCTCTGCCATAGTAGTAGAAGAATTCAGATCGAGAAACATAAAGATGCGGTTCTCTTCTTTAGGGGTATTGTATTTTCCGCGGATAATGTTCCCGAAGGTGCCCTGACCAAATTTACTGCTGATCTGAAACAACAATTGTGTAATGGCTACTACAATAAACCATACCATGGTGTTCTTAAGACGTGAACTGTCGAATAGGAAATTTCTGAATGCTTCCTGCGTGATAGGATCGGAGAGTGGTCTTCCGGTTTTTAGCGGAACAGAAACAGACCCGAGTACAAGCATAATGATAAGTATGATGATGAGGAATGAGACACTCACTGCCATGATTGTATATCCGTAGGATTTATCCTGGTATTTTTCATTTACAAAGAAAACCATGAAGCTTCCGCCCAGTGCTGCACCGATGAGAGCAGAGCCAAGGTTGAAAACCAGCGAGAGAACAAAAGAATAGTCTGCTGACGGGCCGAGTGAATTGTTGGTTAGTAAAACCAGGTGATCGTATACGGTAATGAGTACTCCGACCACGAGCCACGCGCAGGTGATGACGCCAAGCTGTCTGAATTTAAGTCGTGTTCTTGGGTTCATAACTTTAAAGATTTTGTTAAAACAATAGTTCAATTCTCTGCTGCTCGTCTTCCCACTCCCGCTTAACTACTGTACAAAAGTAGCATGTGCAAAGGAAGTAGCGGGGGTGTAAATACGGCAATAAAAAGGGTTGACTGCGACATTATCTTCTGCTAGTTTTGGGTAGCTGAAACGGTATTTTCAGAAGATTACTTTCTAAAATATTAAACCCATGAAACACATTTCTATTCTTGTTCCGAAAGGTGCTGCCGCCTTAAGTTGTATTGAAGGTGCGTTTACCTGTTTTACCAAGGCGAATGATTTTCTGGAGAGTATGGGAAGACCTCGGTTGTTCAATGTACAACTGGTGGGTATAGATAAGGATGCACAGGTATATGACCGCTTGTTTAAAGTATCGCCAGATGTATTGGTAAACGATGTGAATAAGACAGACCTGATTATTATACCGGCTGTAAATGGTGATATGAATACAGTGATCGCTGCGAATGCAGAATTTTTTCCGTGGATTGTGAAACAGCATAGTAGAGGTGCCGAGATAGCGAGCCTTTGCGTAGGTGCGTTTTTACTGGCGGCTACGGGCCTTGTAGATGGCAAGCGCGTTGCAACGCACTGGCTATCCGTCAATGAATTCAGAAGAATGTTCCCATCTATAGAACTGGTTTCGGACAAAATTATAACAGACGAGCAAGGCATTTATTCCAGCGGTGGTGCAAACTCGTTCTGGAACTTGCTGCTTTATATATTGGAGAAATATACCGATCGCGAACTGTCCATATTGGCAGCTAAATATTTTGCCATTGAAATAGATCGAAGTAGTCAGTCGGCATTCATTATGTTCAGGGGACAAAAAGATCACCAGGATGAATCGGTAAAGAAAGCGCAGGAGTTTATTGAACAGAATTTCCAGGAGAGAATTACAGTCGATCAACTGTCCGATATGTTTGCTGTAGGCAGAAGAAGTCTTGAGCGCAGATTCAAAAAAGCTACTTGCAATACCGTATCGGAATATATACAGCGTGTCAAGATAGAAGCTGCGAAAAAGAGTTTTGAAACCAGCCGCAAAAATATCAACGAGATCATGAGCGATGTCGGGTACTCGGATACAAAAGCTTTCCGTACCATCTTCAAGCGCGCTACCGGGCTATCACCTTTGGAATACAGAAATAAGTATAATAAAGAAGGCGCGTTTGCTTAACGATCTTTGATAAGCTATATACATGAAAGGCGTAACTTCTTGTTACGCCTTTTGTTTTTTTATGGGACAGTATTGCTATATATTGCGTATACTACTGAACATACTTGAGCTCTTCTTCAAGATTATCCAGCATTTGTAACCAGCTCGGATATGCACCGGTACGTTTGGCCACAGATTCCAGAGCTGTCTGGTGTAATGTTACTTTCGTACTGCCATCGTGCTCTTCGAATGTTATGGTGACAACAGTTTCCGCAGGCCATTCCGGATCCATGCCGGCATCTGCCGGACTCACAAGATTGCCTTGTTCATCAGCAACTGCCATGGTATATACCAGTCGCTTGGGTTCAGCAACTTCCAGAAATATACCTTTGCACCAGCAGTCGTGATGTTGCGTACTACGAATGCACGTGTGAAAGGCGCCACCTTCTCTTGCATCGAACGAAGCAATGTGAAGTGTGCAGCCAACCGGTGCATACCAGCGCACCAGGTGTTTAGGATCGGTAAAAGCTTTGAATACAAGTTCACGAGGAGCATTCAATACGCGCGTGATAACGACCTGGCGCTTTGCCGTATCGTTGATGGATTCATTAATTTGTACCATGGTGTATTGGGTTGTCGGATCGGTGAATCCGGTGTTTTAGTTTATGTAATGACGAGTAAAATATAGTTGTACGGATGTTATTACTCCGATATGTACTACATCGTAGGTAAATATGCTTCGAGACGATCCAGAGTCTGATTGCCTCCCTCTACAGCGCCAAACTTCTTCGCTTCTGCCAATGCAGCGGCTGATTTTAAAACCATACGCATTGTAAGTTTTGTGTTTTTGCCCTGATCTTCGAAAGTTACCGTAACATGGAACGAATTCGGATCATTGTCATCATCAGAGCCGTGCGTGTAGACCAACCGTTCGGCTTTTATCACTTCTTCAAAAACAACCTTGTTCGGATAATCGGTGCCGTCTGGTCCGTGCATCATAAAGCGCCACACGCCTCCGGGTTTTACTTTCATTTCATATATTGTATTGGTAAAACCTTTTGGTCCCCACCACTGTGCTATATGTTTGGGGTTCGTCCATGCTTCATATACGAGATCACGCGGTGCATCGAGTATACGCGTCATTAGCAGTTCGCGGTCTGAAGTGTCTTGTTTGGTTTCAATTTTAGCAGTCATAAGATTTTGGGTTGTGTATAGTATATATAGATTACATCGTTTGGGCCAGGTAGGTTTCCAGGACATCGAATGTACCACCGTAGCCCTGCTCCATAGAGGAGAATCCTTTTAGAAATATAGCGTGCTCTTCTTCTGTAGCACGCAGAGGATAAGCACGCAGCGTCAGTAGTGTCTTGTCTCCTTGGTCAATCAGGTTGATCTGATTATATATTTCAGACGGCCAGGGCTCGTCAAACGGAGGAGCTGTTATATTACCTTCTTCATCCGAGAATGAATTGATGAACGATATTTTTTCAGGTGCAATAATTTCATTGTATGTAAATCGTCCCCACATATCGTTTTTGCGATCAGGAGATTGCATACAATAATGAAATATACCTCCAGGTCGGAATTCCAGTTTCTTTACAACAACCTTGAACCCAACCGGGCCCCACCAGTGTGCGAGGTGCTTTGCTTCTGAAAACACATTGAACACAAGTTCACGCGGTGCATGCAGTGTACGCTCCAAAGTAAAGTCGCGTGCCTCAGTCACGTTAGCGAGTTTTTTTTCTGCCATGTTTTTTTTTATTTGATTGTAATTCTTTCAGATAATCTTCCAGGTTATCCAGGCGTTTGGTCCATACTTCACGGTATTGCTCAACCCAGTCTGATACTTCACTTAGCCGATCCAGTCGCGCCTCGCAAAAACGTTCGCGGCCTTGTTGTTGAATCACTACCAGGCCACACTCGCTGAGTATTTTAAGATGCTTGTAAATGGCGGTGCGGCTCACATCAAAATTGGAGGCAACGGAATTTACGTTCAATGATTTGTGTGCAATCATATTCAGTATCTCCCTGCGCGTAGGGTCTGCTATTCCTTGAAATACGTCTCGTCTCATAATGCAACCTTTTGGTTTCACAAAGATATATGAAACCTTTTGGTTTCTAAAAGCGATTTTAAAAAAAATATTTACGGGAATGAAAAATGCAGCACGCGACCTGCAAACGCAGTTTATGCGATTATGCGTGTTGATACAGTTATGGTGAAAAAAGCAATGATCGCTTCGTTACAGCAACAGATGTGTGGCAACTTAAATGCGACCGTTATAGGCGAATACCAAACTGTATATAGATACAGGCTGAAAGAAGTTACGAAGCCGCCTTCAAATAGGTAATCTTGTTAATGAAATCTTCCAGCGTTTCTTTTTCGGGCAGGTCAAATTTCTTTCGGAGGCGGTAACGCGATTTCTTTATACTCTCCGGAGATATACCCAGCATGGATGCAGATTCTTTCAGCGACAGCTTTAGTTTTATAAGTGCAGATAACCGAAGCTCGGCAACCGTAATATCCGGGTAATGGTAACGAAGCTTGGCGAAGAAACGTGGATACACTTCTTCAAACGCCTTCTTGAAATTCTCCCAGTCTTCATCGGTAAGAATGGCTGCATGAAGGATCTTGTTGTATTTATCAATCTCGGTATCTTCTTCAGCAGATTTCTGTTTGAGCGTTTCTATATCCTGGTTGATCTTATCGATCATTTCGGATTTCTCGCGGAGATTTTGTGTATAAAAATCGAGCAATTGTCTTTTTGCTTCCAGCCGCTTCTTCATGATCATGTGTTGCCGGTTGTACACCAGTGCACCAATCACCAGCAGTGCGAGGCACGCTGCTATAAATGAATTTCTGCGAATGATCTTAACACGCATTTCATGATTCAATGCTTTGATCTCAAGTTCCTTTTTGTCAAGCTCATAATTCGCTTTCACTTTTTCAATATTGCTCAGGTTCTCCGAACTTTTAAGACTGTCGTTAAGCGCTACATATAGGGATTGGAACTCATAAGCCTTCGGATAGTTTTTAGCAGCGGCATATACTTTCGAAAGCTGCAAGTAGCTGTCGGCTACATTTCGTTTCGAGTCGATCTTCTTGCCGATTTCAAGGGCACGCTCCGCATGGGACACTGCCTGGCCGGGATTATTCCTGACCAGGTATAGATCGCTGAGAGCAGTATATATACCCGACTGCAGGTTGATGCTTCCGGTTTCAATGGCAAGTTGCAAAGCTCGTTGCTGATATTTGAAAGACTCATCATAACGCTGACTGCGGAAATAGATCTCACCCATCGCATTGAGTATATTACTCACGGCCGACTTATCCTTTGTCTCTTCATTTATAGCCAGCGACCGCTGATAATATTGCAACGCAAGAGAATCATTCTTTTCGGTTTCATATACATCTGCAATGTTTCCGAGTGCACGTGCAATGCCGCTTTTATAGCCTTGATCGGTCCACGATGATAGCGCTTTGTTAAAGTGAAGTAAGGCAGACTTTGTATCGTCTTGCGAAAGATAAATAACGCCAACGTTGTTGTTGCACACCGCGACCTGGCGGTTATCCGGTATAGCCTCGAAGATAGCGAGAGCCTTCAGCAAAAATTCAATGGCACGGGGTTCATTGCCTAAACGGTGATAGTAATACCCCATATAGACGTACCCTTTTCCTTCACCCTTTTTGAAGTCAATTTTTTGAGAAAGGTCAATGGTTTCGGTCGCTACTTCCTGTACCCGCTTGGTATCGCTATACGAAAGCACTCCGCACAGCTTGAGAAGTGTGTTAACACGGGTTGTATCCTCCGGAAGAGTTTTTAATAAATTGTCAAGACTGTCAATTTTAGAAGAATGGGTTTGTGCCGTTGTATAGGAATTTAGTCCCAGAAGAAAGATAGCCATACAGGCCACTATTTTTAATTTTCGGAATTCCGAAAATGTATTTCGCGAAACGGACAGGAGTATATCCATTATCTGGTTGATTGGGTTCTTTATATGTGCAAAGTAAGGCTTAATTCATGAATGGTCTACCCAATTGTCCACTTCTACCACGCTCATGTTAGTTTTTGCGCGAGTTTGTATAAATTTTCAACAGTGCTTGCGATGTCCAGGTAACACGCATCAAAGCCAGATGAGCCCGTTCTGATAGACAGTATATACCGTTGATCCGGATATTTTCGTAAATGACCACCAATCTGTCTTGGTATTTTTTTATGGATTATCCGAAAGTTGTATTGCTTGCACTCTAAACCCGATTGGTCAAACAAGTCCCGCTGTACAGCATCCGTTCCCCGGAGAATATAGATTACAGCCAGTGTTCAGCGCTTTACCTTTCCTGAAGTATACCGGTGAGTACCGATGTGTCGTGATGAGGCAGTCCTATATACACAACCTTTTGCGAAAAGGAGCAAGAGGAATGTAAACAACAATTACCGCATATAAAGTGATGGTAATGGATGTACGGAAATGGCTGAAAAGCCTGTCTCCATCGCTTAATACAAGCAGATATACAACAACCGGTAACCGATTATCATTTTGCAATGAAGTATATACAAGGGCTTACTATAAACGAGAAGTATAGACTGATCATTCTGTCAGTTATACTATGCGCGGCAATTCTGGGATTGTCGGCATGGAAAATTGTTAACTCTTTTAACGAGCAGCGGCAAGCAACCGAGCAAATCCAGGAACTTGAGGCCCGCCTGTTGCGCATCAGGAACAATGTGTTGCGTGGCGAGCTCCTGCAAATGTTTATAGCCGATCGCGTAACTCAACAGGAGTATATTAAAGATGCTGATGAAACCATCCAGGAGCGTATAAAAACGCTGACAGATGAGCGTAAACTGGTCAACACGCGTGAGCTTCCTGAAAATATAGCGAAGCCGTACGCAGAATTCAGTCGGAGCATTGACGCCTATCTTGCCTTTGTCGAAAAGAATCTGAACGATGTGCAGACCGTGTCTGTCCATGATTCGGCACGATATGCGAACGTACGTAATGCTTTGCTCATCGACCTTAATCGCGAATTTACTCCGCTTCGCGAAAACGCGACAAAGGTGGTGAAGGAAACGCAGGACTATAAAAACAAAATCATACAGGATTTCGACCAGCAACGGCAGATCATGTTGTGGCTGTTCGGATCGATCGCCCTTGTAGTATTGATCGTTATCATTGTATTTATATATATCGTGAGCCGGTCCATCATCGTATCAATCGCACAGACGCGATCTATACTCGAGCGATTGTCGGAAGGTGAACTGCCTTCAATTGAGCATCAGCCCGGTAAAAACGAGCTTGCTGCCATGCAGAATGCGCTATATATATTTACCCGGCAGATGCGTAGTCTCATGGACTTTGCCGGTAACGTTGCGAAGAATAATTTTGAAATGCAGGCTACCATGTTCGATGGTAAAGGTGCTATAGCGCAGGCACTGATCGACATGCGTGATAATCTCCGGTATACGTCTGAACAGGAGCACGAGCGGAAATGGCTGACGCAGGGAATTGCCGAGTTCGGTAACATTGTAAGACGTCACAGCGATCAGCATAAACTATACGACCAGGCGCTGAGCTTCATCATCAAATATACGTCCGCGAGTCTTGGGACTTTGTTCGTGTCTGATGATCGTGATGCAATTGATGCAACGCAGCGCACACTGCAGCGTGTAGCAGTATATGCCTACAGTCGAAAGAAATACATCAATGGTACCATTCGTGCAGGTGAAGGTTTGGCGGGACAGGCATTTCTGGAACGTGCCGTCATTACGATGAACGAAGTGCCGGACGATTATCTGAAAATTGAATCCGGATTGGGGCAAGCACAACCTGCTTTCATTGTGGTATCGCCACTTATATTGGATGGTGAGCCCTACGGTGTACTCGAACTGGCATCCTTTAAAGAAATTGAGAAGTATAAAATAAATTTTATAGTCAGTATCAGTCAGGAGCTGGCATCGGTTATTAAAATAGCGCAGGCGAATGCACGCACGCATTATCTGTTGGAGGAAACAAAGCAGAAAGAAGAAAAGCTGCGCGCCAACGAAGATGCGATGCAACAAGCTATTGAAGAATTGCATGCTGCGCGACAAGCAGAAGCAACACGTGCGGAAGAACTCGAGCGTAGCAACAAGCAACTGGAAACGCAGAAGCTGCTGATGGAAAAGACGTTGTCGGAAATCAGAACGAAAGAGCAGGAGCTCAAAGTCAAAGATCAGTCGTTAATGGATACGCGCATGGCGAACCTGCATGCACAGGCATCACAATTATCTGTTTCTATAAAGACATTGATCGATGTAGCCCTGGATGCTTCGCGAACCTGTGCCCATGTATTTACAGTATTTGCTGAAGCACCGCGGCTTTTTGTAGATGCGCGAACGCAGGCCAACCTTATGCTGCAGAGTATACTAAAAAATAATCCGTCATTTCTGGCTACGTATACTCTTTGGGAACCCAACCAATTTGACGGAAAGGACACGCAATATATAGGGAACCCGGGGCATGATGCCACAGGCAGATTTATACCATATTGGACAATACGTGGAAATGATTTTTGCCTCGAACCGCTGCTGAATTATACACAGGATGGCGCGGGTGATTATTTTATTCTCCCACAGCGAACACGGCAGGAAGCCGTGATTGATCCCTATATATACCAGGTGCAAGGTAAAGATACCTGGATTCTCTCAGCTGTTGCTCCCGTTATGGTGGGTGATGATTTCAAAGGTATCTGCGGAGTTGATTTCGCTGTGGACAGCATTATGGATATGATCGATACGCTGAAGTGGATTGAGACAGGCATTACCGTAGCGCTCATTGCTCACAATAAAACCATTGTGAGGATCTCCGATAACAGCATTGCTACCGGGCAGTCATGCCACGCGTTTATTCCGGAGGATAGATTGTCGAAGGAATGGAATAAGCCTTTTGAAGTAATCTGGGATAATTGTACGTACCTGCTGGAACCTGTACAGTTCGGCAACACACAAACTCCGTGGCTTGTTTGCGTACGAACTCAGCAAATGTAAGCGATATATTAGATAACGATTTACAATATACCCGATGCCAGCGCCAATGAGAGTATAATCAACATAGCGGTAACAATTACCTGGATTACGTTCAGCGTTATTTTCTTTAGCAACCGGTTTCCGATGTAAGCGCCCAGAAACGCAGCGGCCGTGGCGACTATAACAAGACCGATTACATCCTGTAATCCGGTTTTTAAAAAGCGGGTAGTATATATACCAAGTCGCGATAAATCTACCAGGCAGGCTATAACAATTCCTGTTGCAATGAATGCTTCCTTGTCAAGTCCGCTCCGAATCAGGAAGGCGCTGCGTAATGCTCCCTGGTTGCCAGACAGCCCTCCAAAGAAACCACTCAATATACCACCGGCAACAAGCTTGTCTCTATCGAACTGAATTTTTTTGAAGTATGGTATGGATTCTACCAATGCAAAGAATATAAGCAGTGCTGCAACAACCAATTTTACCGGTGTAATGGAATGTATTGTCTCGTTTAAGATATAGGTATGGATAGCCGGCAGATCGTTAATGAATACCAATAGGTACGCACCTGCTATGGCGGCAATGAAGGCAGGTATGCCAAACCGCATCACCACCTGTTTATCTGCTTTCATGCCGATAAGGGATAGCTTGAACAGGTTGTTCAGAAAGTGGACAACACCGGTTAATGCAATGGCGAGATCGATTGGGAAGAATATAGCAAAGACAGGTGTAAGAATTGTGCCCAACCCAAACCCGGTAAAGAAGGTGAGCAACGATGTAATGAACGCAGCTATACAAATGACGATGACTTCATGCATGGGTGTCGACTGGTATAAGTATGAGGATATAGAGCAACATCATTTACCACTCCAATGTAAATATACTGCCTTTCTCTGGCAGGTGTACCTGTATCGTGCCTCCATGCAGTTTCATGATTTGCCGCGAAAGACTAAGACCGATACCTGAGCCTTTCGATTTCGTGGTAAAGAATGGAACAAATATTCGTGGTAACACTTCCGGATCTATACCAGAGCCATTATCTGTCACCGCTATCGATACACGATTATTTTTTTTGCGTATATCGATGCTGATGATGCCGGTGCCGTCATGCTCAACCGCTTCCAGTGCATTCTTTACCAGGTTGATCAGTACTTGTTCTATCAATGCTATGTCGGTCTTTGCTTCCACAGCAATAGCCGGACTTTTAATGACGAGCTGAACGTTTGACGCTTGCAGGTCAGGTGCAAGTAATACAGCAACACGATTAACAATATCGGTAACATTTACAGATTCAAATTGAGCATGAATTGGCTTCGCGTATGTTTTATAGGTCTTCACAAAGTTCATCAGTCCTTTGCTGCGCGAGCCGATTGTAGCGAGACTGCTGAATATATCATCGATGTGATCATCACTCAATGTGCTCAAATCTTTTCGTGTGCCGTCCGGGTGCTTGAGTATAGATTCCACGGCAGCCGTTAATGACGCTATAGGTGTAACGCTGTTCATGATCTCATGTGTGAGCACGCGCATTAACTGGTGCCACGCTTCAATCTCTTTTTCTTCAAGTTCCTGGTTCAGGTTTTGCAAGAGTATAATGCGGACAGGTTTACCTTGCAAAACGATCTCCTTCGCCTGTACGCTTAGCTGGTATGGATCTTCCCCTATAAATACCTGCACAACTTTTCGCTGCTCCGGTTGAATCTGTTTTATAGCATGGTATAATTCGGTATCGATATCCTTGAAATGACTAAGAGTGACAAGCGAAGGATGATTCAATAAATTTTTCGCTGCGGAATTCATCATCATTAATTTTTCTGCGGCATCAAAACTCAGAATAGCAACGCTGATATTTTCATTGAGGGTCTGAAGGTATTGGTAATGTAATTCTTTTTCGAGATTGAGTTTGCTGAACTCGGTAACAATATCATTCAGGGCGCCACTCAATTGTTCATATTGCTTGCCGCGATTGCCAGAAGTATAGGATTCTGTAAAGGCTCCCTGTCGTATAGAAAGCAGAAAATGCGTGAGATCTTTATTTGATTTATCGATATACCGGATCAGGCTGACAACACTTACCAGTAGCAACACAATGACTGTTGATAGCGCAAAGAACATCGGGCGCTCTACAATAATAAATGCCAGTGCAAGCGATAATGCTACGATGCACAAAACGCGAATGATAATGTTGAGCCGGAAATTCTTATAGATCATAGTTACTTGTCAAGTCCGTATTTCTCCATCTTCCGGTATAGCGTAGTGCGGCCTACACCAAGTTCTTTCGCTACCTTGCTTAAATTGCCGTTATACTTTTGAATCGCGGCCTGTATCGTTTTGCGTTCTATTTCATCGAGATTAAAAGCTTCTGTGTTTCCGGCAACCAGCGTGGTTGATGAGAGCATGAAATCACGCTTCTGTAACGTTGTCTCATCACTCAGGATAACGGCCCGCTCTACAGCATGCTGTAATTCACGAATGTTACCCGGCCATGTATACTTTTGTAAGTACCGTATGGCATCCTGCGAAATGCTCTTTTCTTCTTTGTGATATTGCCCGGTATATATCTTGATAAAATGATCAACAAGCATCGGTATATCTTCTGTGCGATCACGCAACGGAGGCAGTGTGATAACAATGGTATTTAGTCGGTATAGAAGATCTTCGCGAAATTGTCCGGATCGAACGGCTTGTTGAAGGTCAAGATTGGTTGCACAGATCAGTCGCACATCAACTGGTATAGATCGGTTGCTTCCTAACGGAGTTACTTCGCGATTCTGCAATGCCGCGAGTAGTTTCACCTGCAATGATACCGGTATATTTCCAATTTCATCAAGGAAAAGCGTTCCGCGATTGGCGCCTTCCATTCGCCCGATACGATCCTCACGCGCATCGGTAAAGGCTCCTTTCTTATAGCCGAACAGCTCTGACTCAAACAGTGTGGCCGGCAAAGCACCTGCATCAACTTTTACAAAAGCTTCATCCTTCCGCTGCGAACGCTGGTGAATGAGACTTGCGATCAACTCCTTACCAGTTCCGTTTTCTCCCAATAGCAAAACGTTGGCATCGGTGCCCGTTACTTTATCAACAGTTGCTATAACCTGTTTGAAAGCCGGAGATATACCTATAATTTCTGTTTCCCGGGAGCGCGATGACGCAGATGTCTTCGGTGAGGAATTTTCTTTTTTATCCACGGCACGTCTATACGCAGACTGCACGGTGGCTTCGAGCTTTTCATTTTCCCACGGCTTTACAACAAAATCGGCAGCGCCCTGTTTCATGGCGTCAACAGCCAATTGTATATCGCCATACGCGGTGATCATAATCACTTGTTGATGCGGATTCTTTGCCAGGATCTGGTTAAGCCAGAACAATCCCTCATGACCCGAAAGCCTGCCGACAGCATAATTCATGTCCAGCAGAATTACATCGTAGCGATTCTGCTGAAGCAATGTAGTAAGGCGCTGCGGATTGCTCTCTGTCTCAACAGATTCATATTGCTGTCGCAATACCACGCGTGCAGCAGTGAGTATATCGGCATCATCATCTACAATCAATATCTTTGCGCGTGTCTTCGGCATGTCGCAATAAAAATATATGTTTCATTGTGATACACAAAAGTGTTTCACAATGAAACAGTACCTGACACGGGCTGGAATTTAAGATGTTCGTGTTCAATCATTTAATAAAATGGTATATCGTTTGGCCTTGAGACAGTAAATTTATCTGTATGCTTCAGAACTACCTCAAGATCGGCTTTCGAAACCTGGCGAAGAATAAACTCTTCTCTTTAATCAACATCAGCGGCATGGCCATCAGCATTGCCTCATTCCTGGTTATTGCATTGTTTGTGTATGATGAACTGCAATTCGACAAACACGTGCAGGATGTAAACCGCAAGTATCGTGTCTACAATGAACATTTTACCGATGATGGTCGCGTGATGAGAGGCGCCATGATTCCACCTCCGATCGGACCTACGCTCATGGATGAATATCCGGAAGTGGAAGCGTATGCACGGTTCATGAATTTTAATTCTCCTGTATTGTTTGAAGCGGGCGATCTGAAGTATACCGAAGACAAGGGTGGTTGTGCCGATCCTGCGATGCTCGATATGTTCAGTCTCAAACTCATTGAGGGTGATATGGAGACTGCGCTGCACGATGTAAAAGAAATAGCGATTAGCCAGACGCTGGCAAAAAAATACTTTGGTGATAAACCAGCCGTAGGTGAAACGCTGCAGGTGTTTAACGAGAACTATAAAGTGACAGCTGTGTTTGAGGATTTCCCGGAGCACTCACATTTGCAGCTCAACTATTTTCTTTCCATGCAAGAACTGCTTACTACTATTCCGGAGCGTATGCGTGGCTGGGGATGGAGTCAGTTTCATACCTATATCAAATTAAAAGAAGGGACCAATGCAGTACAGTTCGATGCCAAGTTGAAAGATTTTGCAGCGCGCAACGCCTGGCCTACTACAAAAGATCATGGCAGCTATTATATACCGCACATTATGCCGATGTCCCAAGTACATTTGCATGCTTCTGACCAGAAGTGGGATATAGCAGTGCGCGGCAATGCACAGACTATCTATATACTTTCTGCAACTGCTGTTTTTATCCTGATTATTGCCATTCTTAATTTCATAAATCTTTCTACGGCCCGAGCTGTGAATCGCGTAAAGGAAGTAGGCGTTCGGAAAGTAGTAGGTGCCTTTCGTTCGCAGCTTATATACCAGTTCATCAGCGAGTCGGTTGTAATTGCCGGTATAGCTTTATTGATTGGCGGACTGATGACTGAGCTGGTGCTGCCGGCATTGAATAATTTTACCGGGAAAAGTATACCTACGGGTATATTTCTCAATCCATTGCTCGTTATTGTATTGCTGGTGGCCACTGCGTTGGTTGGTGTGGCGGCAGGTGCTTATCCGGCTTTTTATATATCCGGATACAAGCCGGCACAGATACTGTCCAATAAAAAATCCGGACGGTCTGGTAAAACCGTGCTGCGTAAAAGTCTTGTGGTGCTGCAGTTCATTCTTTCATTCCTGCTCATCATCGCTTCGTTTGTTGTATCGGAACAACATACCTATATGCGTACCAAGGACATGGGCTTTGATAAGGACAATGTTATAATTGTAAGCCTGCGCGGGAATATGCAAACCAATCTGGAGGCAGCGAAGAATGTGTTTGCCAACCATCCGAATATACTCGGTGCTACCTTGCAATACGGATTGCCGGGTGAAGCGTTTGCCGGTGACGGTATACGCGATCGCGTAACGAAAAAAGATCTGTCGCTTTCCATGTTGCTGGTTGATCATGACTATATAAAGACACTCGGACTTACGTTGGTTGCCGGACGCGATTTCTCAAAAGATTTTCCTTCTGATGCAGACGATGCATTTATTGTAAGCGAAGCTGCTGCCAAAATGTTGGGACACACCAATCCGAAAGATGCGCTGGAACATGAGGTTGAATGGAACCGTTGGGACAATCCCGATTCTTTGAAGAAAGGTAAAATTATAGGTGTTGTAAAAGATTTTCATTTGAACAGTCTGCGCGAGAGTATATCTCCCGTTGTGCTGCATATTTATCCGAAGGGATACTCTTCGATGGCGTTTGGCATCAGGTCGGAAGATATACCGGCTACTCTTGCGCACCTTGAAGCAACGTGGAAAAAATTTAATACGGAATGGCCGTTTGAGTATCACTTTCTCGATGAAAATTTTGATAAATTATATAAAGACGAGGAAAAGCTCGCTACGCTGTTTACCTTTTTTACAAGCTTCGCGATTTTTGTTGCCTGCCTCGGTCTTTTCGGGCTGGTGGTATATAGTACATCGCAACGATATAAAGAGATCAGCATCCGTAAAGTACTCGGTGCCGATGATGCCAACCTCGTTTTCGGATTGTCAAAAAGTTATTTACTCCTGATCGTGATTGCCTTTGTTATTGCTATACCGGTAAGTTACTATGCAGCAGAACAGTGGCTGCAGAAATTTCCGTATCGCATCGAGGTAACGTATTTACTCTTTGTAAAAGCAGCTTTACTGATCATGGCAATATCATTATTAACTGTGGGCATTCAATCGTTCAAAGCTGCACGAACCAACCCGGTAAATGCCCTGAAGGAACAGTAAAGAAATTTATATACTCTAAAAAAGAACAGGCTGCCCGAATGAGCAGCCTGTTGCATATATACCTGTAAATATACTATTGTACTTTCGCCAGCCAGAGCGAAGCATTCAGGTGAAGAGCCGGGTGTGAAGTATACCCGGTTGGAGCATCGCCTGACCAGCCGTTGAAGAGATTGTCGTTTGTATCGCCCGTGCCATCGTCTGAAGGTGAGCTGTCGCCTACAAATACAACGCGGCCGGTGCTATAGGTTGCCAGCAGGGCCATCACACCGTTGTTACTGCCAACGGTGCTGCTTGTGCGCCAGAATAGACCTTGCACGCTGCTGTTGTTGGAAGGATATAGTGTAGCCGTTGTACCTGCATAGAATGCGAGCTTGTTAGCGGTACCCGCTACTCCGTTCAATACAGCCTGAGCATTTGCATTGCTGCCGGTATATACTTTCGTAGTAGGCTCTTCATCAATATCCACATAGTCTACAACGAAGCCGAATGGATTGCTGTTGTTTATACCGTTGTTCGTCATCAGATCATTCCATACACGGGGAGAATCAAAACCATCACCATCACGATCAGAAGGATTATACCCATTTGAATCGGTACCTCCTGTTGTAGCGGCTGTGTGATCGGCTACCATCATCAACCCGCCACCGTTGGCAACAAAGTTCATGATTGCAGTTTTCTCAGATGCACTGAAGAGACGGTTCGGTTCTATTACCATGAATACATCATAGTTGCTAAGGTCTTGTGCATTCGATGCATTGCCATAAGTAATTGCAGTGCCCACCGGTAAAGATTCAACAAGATGTCCGCGTTTCACCAGTTCAACAGCCCATGCAGACATACCGCCTTTCCAATACGTTTCAGATGTACTGGATGTTATACCGGTATAAGAAGGTGTAGGATAACGTTGAGCTTTTGTCTCAACGGTTGTACCACCGGTATAGGTTGGTACATTCTCCGTTCCATCAGCATCGATCTGCCAGTCTGCGCTTCCTGCATTTTCATAGTGTGATGCATCGAACAGGAATTTTTTACCGGTAACACCACCGCCACCACCGTTGTCGTTGATGACGATATCATCAATGTTGATACGGTTCGAAGAGCCAGTCAACTTGCGTATCTCGAGTCTCACAGTGCCGGTAACATTCAAGGTAAATGACTGTGTTTGCAGGGAAGATGTAGTGGTAATGTTAGAGCCAGCCTGAGTCCAGGTGCTGCCACTGTTTACCGAGTACCACAATCCCCATTGACTCGCAGCATCGCTTCCATAGGTGCCATGCTTAACAGTAACCGTGCTGATACCGGTAGTGACATTGAACAGCATGGTAATTTTACCCGTGTTACGTATGCGTGCAGACCATGATCCCGCTTTCAGATCGCCTGCTAAATTACCAACCAGTGCATCATATAGATTCCATGAGCCGCTGGGAAGAGTAACGTTGTCTCCGCTGGAAGAACCGGTTGGTGATACATCGTAGGCAGTCTTTGGACTTGTACCACCCACTTCAAAACTTTCCGTAAGCGATACGGCCAACAATGATGCAGTTGCATCAGTAGCACGTTCACCGGAAAGATTTATACTTTGATTCTCTTGTATAAAGTTGTCGGCACAGCCAACCATGAGTAATCCTGCAGCGCATACTGCAGCAAGCACACGAAATGATTTAGAAATAACATTCATAATAATAGCTAAATAGGTTTAGTGAAACATGAAGAATAAAAATACAGATATCTGCAGAATATATTTCAATTCGCAAGACAGACGACCAAATGTATAGTTAAAATACAACACTCACTTTAAGCAAGTGTTTTGTTTGTGTAACGAAATGTTTTGAAATAGCTGCGAGCTTTAGCTGTGAGTGCTGGTGCTATAGTATAGTTAGGAGTTGTAACAAATGTTGGTGTTACTTTTTGATGGCTCGATACTGATTCTCTTTGAGATTAAATACAAGCTTTTGACTGGATTTTGTTTCGGTGTCGCTGGATATACAGTCTTCGTTCCTGACCATGTTTTCGGTTTCGGTTGTTTTTGTGTTTACCTGTATGTTGTTATAACCATTGGTTTTTTCCGGGAGGATTACCAGTACGCTTTTGCTGCTTGAGAAATTTCCGGCACAGTTTGTATCCCACTCTCCGGTTGACTGATAGGTTACAAAATCATGCAACACCTTTACGAATGTTTTGCCTTGCTGTATATATAGCGACAATGTTTCTTCGCCAAAAGGATTGGGCCTTGAGCTGCCGGTATAGCTGGCACGTAAGCCAATGGCGCGTACATTGGCAGCAAGTTTATAAGGTGCCGTATCGATTTGAAAGCCGGTCAGTCGAATAGCATCGGAAGTATATCGTTCCTTTTCAGCAAGCGAACAAAGTATAGTTCCTGTTTTTGTATCGGCCAGTACCAGGTAAATATCGAAGGTGCGCGCATCTTCTTCCTCGCCTTGCGGAAGGCCTAATAAAACAATGGTTACATTCTTGTTTTCCGGATGCGGTTTTGTCACGGTAAATTCTGCATCTATAGCTTCAGCCTTCAGCGATAGATTTTTCGCTACGTTATCAATAAGAGTCTGGTCGTTTTGCGCCTGCGCGAATGTTGCTGCGACACAAAGTACTATAACTGCTGTTGGTTTAAGACCGTTCTGAAGATACATAAGGAAAAAGTCTGTGCTATTTATACTATACCTGCTGCCAATATACCAAAAAGAATACGTAACTGAAGTAGCTCCACAATATAGAGAATACTATGTGCACAAAAGTTTCCAGTTTCTTGCCGCGCCATACCCTGGGAGAGTATACAAAGAACTGGAACAACAGGCGTGTGAACCAGAAGATGAAAAGCCCCAGCGATAAATGTTTGCCCAAAGTAGAACTGGCAAGTTCAGTGCCGCTATAGAGGCAAAGCAATCCCATCAACAGAACAATAAAAGCTATAAAGAACGTATGTACATACATAATCTGTTTGGAGATGAGACTCAATCCCGAGAGTTCCTGTGTCCAGTTAAAATACCGCGGCATTACAACATGCAGAAGCGAGAGCAGTATCAGGAATGTGCCTACTATTTTAATATGGAATATCATGGTTTTTTGCAGAGTATAAACAATGCCAGAAAGGGTGTAAGCGAAAGTTCTTGTTCGAGCGCAAAGCCGGCTTCGGTAAAATTACGTTTCCATTCTGCACGCGAGTGAAAATGAAAAAAGCCGATGTTGTAGGCAATAAAGTTGGGCAGATCGCGCAGGTGCTCCACAATAACAATACGTCCCGCAGGTTTTATACCGGAGTGTAGCTGTTTTAGAAAAGTAACGCGCTCGGCAGTGTTGCGTATTTCGTGCGCAGCGAAAATGTTAAATATATAGTCTGCCGGATTCGTTGTTAGCGGAATGTTATTAGAATCCACTTTTTGTGTATGCGGATAAGGGGAGTATAATTTTCGCGCACGTTCAATTGAAACTTCGGTGTGTTTTTGGGGATCGTAAAAATCAAAAACCTGCAACGTACTGGCAGGGTACCGTTGGGCGAGCAGGTGGCTCGTCTCATCAAACCCAGCGTGGATGTTCACCAGGCTTGCTCCGGGTGCAATGTTTAATGATTGAAGCCAGTCTAGACTATAGATATTCGAATAATCATAGATATAGTATGATACGCTCAGCGAAAGTGTAATACTTGCAGCAGCGATGGCAATTACCACGGGTATGACCCATTGTATACTATCCGCGAGGAATAAATTAACTATAGCCAGTATACCGATCAGCGTAAAGGCAATGACATAGAAATGCCAGTTAAAGCGGATGATGTTGATCACACCCTGAAACGGTTTTCGCGTTACGGTTTCCATAGATCAATTTTTCCTTTCTTCCAGTAGTATGGAATATCTTTAATCACAAATGCATTGGCGAGTACGATCGGGTGCAGATTCAGTTGATCAATAAAACCCGATTCGTGTTGAAGTACCCGCACGGGGCGTGGTGTCCAATCTTCGCGCACACCTTCTATCATCAATACCTCTTGGGTTTCGGCTTTGTAGGTAAAGGTAAAAGGTAATGGTCCGGCAAATCGCCTGGCTTCTTTCCATTCCTGGAAAGGTGAACCTGTGGGTAAAGGTATATCGCCTGTTTCATTCACATCAACAGTAACATTCAGTTTGGATTGAATGGATTTTACCTGTATGGTAGAACCGTTTTTGGTGAATTCGATATCCGTAGTCTTATAATGATAGTGCGTAAATATATTTCCGAAAAAGCTCATGCGCGCTTTATCCGTTTCAGATCGAAGTATATATAGTCCACGCAGGCGTTTCCCCTGGCTCGTTGTATACCGCACAAAAATGCGATAGCCGGTAAGAACGAAATCGTTGCCCATGAAAGTCGGAAATCCTTTGGGGCGAAGATTTTTTGTCTTTACCATCGCTGCTGCCACAAATGCCCATCGGTCCTGGAATGTATCCGGTGTAAGGCATTCGGGGAGTAATGGAGCCAGCACTTCTTTCGGTACAGCATACGTTAGTACCAGCGATGTATCAAAGAATGCCTCAACAGCAAAAGGATGATTTTTAAGAGACGATACCATGGTTCGTTAGTGGCTCATGAATATTTTCGATTACCGGTAAATATATACCGAAGACCTCGATCGTGGTGAAGTACAAACTCGTTGATATATACTACCAGGACAAAGACCGTGGCAAAAAAAGCATTGAACCTGCCAAACAGAAGAAGGTCGGGCACGAGTATAAACTCCAATATGTTCATCATTGCCACAATGCACATTTGAAGCAGCGCACACCAGCGGGATTTGATTCCGCTCGCAATCCAGATGGCCATTACAATTTCGGAAAGTCCGATCGCAATAGTAAGTATTGGGGCATGTGTTTCGCCCAGGATGCGCGCAACGATCATGCGGTGTCGCGGCACGTAGTTCAATACCTTACAAAACAAACCGTTTATAAACCACACCAACGTGATGGCTACTGTAAGCAGTGTCGGGAGAATGCGGTTAGGAGTATTACTCATGCACGGGAAATTCTCTAAATGTAAAACATCCCGGTGAATAGAACGGTGCTATGTAAGGTATCGTTGCATATACCACTCCGGTTATGGACGAATGTGTAGTATTTCCGGACGCATAGACTTTTCATGAACCTCCTGAAAGTTTGAAATCCTTTCAGAATCGATGTTTCTGTTGTGGCCGGGTATTTGGTCAGCAAAAATAGAGTAAATAACTCGTGTCCTATGAAACGAACGTATCTCGGAGAGTTTGAAGAGATTGTATTACTGGTGGTAGCGATGCTCGATCGCCAGGCGTATGGTGTAAACATTACGCATGAAATTGTAGAGCAGACCAGTCGCAGTGTGCGGCTTAACCAGGTGCATGCTGCCTTGCATCGCCTGGAAGATAAAGGTATGATTAGCTCGCGCATGGGCGACCCAACACCCGAACGTGGTGGCAGACGAAAAAGAATCTTTTCTATTACAACGTATGGCAGGCAAACGCTGCGCGATATACAGGTGGTGCGCACCAACCTTTGGAATTTATTGCCTTCATCGATGAAACTCATTACTGATTTATGAAACACCGCTATACTAAACCGGTTCCACCACGGTGGGCTACACGCTTGCTGCAATGGTATTGTGCTCCCCATGTAAGCGAAGAAATACAAGGAGACCTGGAAGAAGAATTTGACTACCAGGTAGAGAAGTTTGGTGTGAAAAAAGCGCGGCAGGACTATATCTATAATGTACTCGGTTTTATAAAACCTTTTGCTATAAAAAGAAGATCATCATCCACTTCAACCCCCATACTATCTATGAATATGTATAAACACTACCTGGTTGTTGCTGCCCGGAATGTGAGCCGGTATAAAATGTTTTCATTCCTGAACATTACCGGACTGGCACTCGGCATGACGTGCTGCCTTTTTATTTTCCTCTGGGTAAATGATGAACGCAGCGTTGATAACTTTCACGCGCATGGCGACCAACTCTATAATATATACCAGACGGTTCGCTCAAGCAATTCGGTTACGGGGTCATACACCACACCCATTCGCAGCCGAGAAAACAAAACCTATATTCCGTTGACAGATATACAGGCTGCAGTGCCGGAAGTGAAGTATATAAATTTCTATGCTACGGGTTATGAACTTCCGTGGGGACATTCGGAAACATTTCAGGCAGACGATAAGCTGCACAAACTGGAAGGCTCGCGCACGGGCAAAGATTTTTTCCAGATGTTTGATTACCCGGTTATAGCGGGCGATGCCAAAACAGCACTCGCTGATCTGAGCGGTATAGCGATATCCAGAAAAATGGCTGCCATGTTTTTTGAGACACCGCAGAATGCCATTGGCAAAAGTCTGCGATATGAGAATCGTCTCGACTTTGTAGTAACGGCTGTGTTTGAAGATGTACCTGCTAACAGTTCACTCAAATTTGATTTTCTTATCAACTGGGAGTCGCACATGACGCGGCTTGACTGGGCGTCCGGCAACGTGCTTACAACGCTACAGCTACACGAAGGTGCCGATGTTAAAAATGTAGAAGCGAAGATCAACCGTTTTGTACAAACGCAGTTGGACAAGAACGAACCATTTAAAATAGAGCTTGGCCTGCAGCCTTACCGTGATCAATACCTGGTGGCGAATTTTGTGAATGGCAAACCCTCCGGAGGGCGAATAGAGTATATACGTATCTTCAGTGGTGTGGCTATATTTATATTGATCATTGCCTGCATCAACTTCATGAATCTCTCTACGGCACGTTCGGTAAAGCGTGCGAAAGAAGTAGGTGTTCGCAAAGTGATTGGTTCTACACGCGGCAGTCTCATCGGACAGTTCTTTGGTGAATCCATTGTACTTTCATTCCTGGCATTATTACTATCGCTGGTATTGTTGCACGCATTACTGCCGGCCTTCAATATATTTACCGGCAAGCAAATTGTTTCGCCTCTTGCAGATCGTTCGTTGCGGTTGTTGTTGCCGGCACTCATTCTCTTTACCGGCATAGTGGCGGGAAGTTACCCCGCATTGTTCCTGTCATCGCTAAAACCAGCGCGTATACTTAAAGGTGTAATGCGATTCACCAGCAGTGCGCTCTGGTTCCGTAAAGGACTTGCTGTTTTTCAGTTTTCTATATCCATTATACTGTTGATCGTTACCATCGTTATATCGCGACAGACAAACTATATTCAGACATCACACCTTGGTTATGATCGCGAGAATCTGATCTATATACGCGTTGAAGGCGAACTGGCAAAGCAGGATAAATATTTAGCATTTAAAAATACGGCAGAGAAAATGCCCGGTATAGCAATGGTAGATCGGGCCAGTGAAGCTCCCCATGCGATGGGCTTTGTGGTGGATGACCAGGATGGCGTAGCCGAAACCAATGATATAGATAATGATGCTATAAAATGGGAGGGAAAGGAAAAAGGAACTTCCGTTGGTTTTAAACCGGTGTCTGTTGGCTTTGATTTTCTGAAGATCATGAATCTGAAAGTCGCGGAAGGACGTGGCTTCTCACGAGAAGTTACTACCGATACATCTGCATTTATGATAAACGAAGAAGCAGTAAAACAAATGGGAATAAAAGATCCGATCGGCAAATGGATTTCAGCCTGGCAGAAGAAGGGACATATTATAGGTATATTAAAAGACTACCATACCCATTCGCTGCACGAACCTATAAAACCACTCATTGTGGATGTCAAAGAGTATGAGTATTTCGGAGTAATTATGGTTCGCACAGAGCCCGGTAAAACGAAAGAAGCATTGGCCAGCCTTGACCAGGTATATAAAACCATTAATCCGGATTTTCCATTTGCATACCAGTTTCTCGACCAGGAGTATGAAAAGTTATATCGCAACGAGCAAATCGTTACCAAGCTCTCGAACGCGTTTGCTATACTCGCTATTCTTATTTCGTGTTTGGGATTATTAGGACTTGTGATGTTCTCGGCCGAGCAGCGTACAAAAGAGTTTGGTATACGCAAAGTGTTAGGTGCCACCGTAACCAACATCGTACAACTGCTGTCGCAGGATTTTCTTCGCCTCGTGCTGATATCGTTTTGTATAGCCACTCCGTTGGCCGGATACGCCATGTATCAGTGGTTGCAAAGATTTGCATACAAAATAGAACTCTCGTGGTGGATATTTATACTATCCGGAAGTATAGCATTGTGCATTGCACTGGCTACCATTTGTGTGCAGGCGTTTCAGTCGGCTTTGGCTAACCCGGTGAAGTCACTCCGATCGGAATAGCTGCGGGCTTTGAGCTTTGAGCCGAGAGAGAGAAGAGCTGCTGGCCTCTGGCTGCAGGGGAATACCGCTGTGAGAGAAAAAAAGGTTACTGGTTACAGGCTGCTGGCTGCAGGAAGGTACAACCACGCGTACAAGGTATATCTCGTGTTCGCTTAGTAGAATCTTCCTGCAGCCGGCGGCCAGAAGCCAGTAGCCAGTAGCCTTCCCGCTATTTCTCACTTCCCAACACGAGTGTGCGTACTCTTGCATCGCGCAGGTATAGTCCGAGCCAGACCAGTACCCCGAAGGTTATGGAAAAATATATAGGGAGTTTGGCTTGTACCATGATGGCTGTTGCACCTCCGAGGTAGGCCGTTAGAAATATAGCACCAATAACCGCGGTGCGTGGTATAATATATAGAATGGTGCAGATGAGCAGCACAACACCGATTGGTATTACGGCACTGTCGGAGAACCCGAGTTGTGTGGTGCCTTCTACCGAGTGCGATTCACGAATTATCTTCATAATCGCATCAAAGAGTAAAAAGAGTATACATAAACCACTGATAATGCGGCCTGTCCAAAGTGCAGCTTTGGAAAATGTTTTTGGTTGTTGAATTGTTGCAGTTTCCATAGTCCGATAATGTTTTAGTTTAACGTTTAAATGTTTCGTTGTTTGATGATGTAAAAGTACAGCAGTACCGTGTACAGCAGGTTATGCAAAAGCGACATTTAAACGGGGCGAATACGACAAAAAAATAGTCATGCAGAATTATCTCTCCACGTAGCTATATTTTTTCCAGCAGCTTGAAGCTGGCAGTCGGGAATGAAATCAAGTTGGGAAGTCAGTAAAGTCAGGAAGTCAGAAAGTCCGGAAGCAATGATACTAGGGTATACGTTTATGGTACTTGGGCGCAGCTTTACTCTTTCCCGTAACCAGCAGCCTGAAGCCAGCCGCCTCTTCTTCCTTTCTCACGGCTCACAACTCAAAGCTCGCAACTATTTCATATATATATCCCGCTGCTTCTTACTCAAGTGTTCTATAGCGTAGCGAAGTGCCACGCGTGGCATCGTAGCTGCGTGTTTGTCGAGGAAGAGAATGAGTTGTTCAGGACTTTTTCCTCCGGCAGCGCGGAGCCAGCTTCCGGTGGCTTTGTGAATGAGATCTTCCTTGTCTTTTAACAAGAGTTCGGCAATGCGAAATGTATCTTCAACATCACCTTGGCGTATAAAAAAGTATGTACTGACGATGGCCGTTCTGCGCTCCCACATATTTTTTGAACGCGCCAGTTTATAGAGTATATCACGAGGCTTGTCGTATAAATAGCCGCCCACTACATAAGGAGCAGAGCGATCCACCAGGTCCCAGTTATTGATCCGATCATGGCGTTTTATATATAGGTCGAATAACGCTTTTCGTTTCTCTTCCGGTAATTTTTTCTGACGTGCCTGAAAGTCTAATATACTTACACCGCCTACGCGCACTTCATGTATAGCGTTCTCCAGGAGTTTTTCTACTTCGGTCAATTCCATTGCCATAAACTCCTTTGCCAAGGCAAACACCTCGCCCATACGGACACCCATAAATTTATCACCCTTGCTATACTCATCTTCCGATTTAAAGTACTTCAGTATTTTTCTCAACTCGTCATCAGACTGATGTTCCTTGAGACGCTCAATAAATTCTTTAGCAGTAACTTTGCGAGATGCAGTTTTTTTAGCAGTAACTTTTTTTGCTGTCTTAGCCATAGGCGTGGGGTTGGGTAAATATACTACCAGAAGACGGAAGTAAGAAGAGTCCGGAAGTTGGAAAGTCCGGAAGCAATGACACTAGGATATACATTTATTGGTACTTGGCGTAGCCTTACTCTTTCTTGTAACCAGAAGCTTGAAGCCAGCGGCCCTTCCTTTTTCGAAGCTCGAGATCAGCAGTCCATCCTCTCGCAGCTCGAGGCTCACTACTCATAGCCAATTTTGTTCTGTGGATTTTTTTTCGTAACTACAATATACTTTTCCTACCTCGCCATGCGCATAATAGACCTAAAAACTTCCGCTTATTTCTCGGGCATGATCATGATTGCAGGTGCTGCCCTGGTGCTGATGTCTGTAATTGTATTTTTTGTAAAGATGTGGCTGGCTGTTTTTCTTTTTGTGTGTGGTATAGTAATCTTCACAACTCACTACAGGCTTCGCGTAGATCTTGATAAGAAAGTATTCTTCGACTACGTATGGATATTGGGAATGAAAAGTGGCGAACGCGGAACGTTTGATACGATCGAATATATCTTCATCAAGAAAAGTAATGTGTCTCAAACCATGAATCACAGAGCCGGGACAACCGTACTTCGCAAGGAAGTTTTCGATGGCTATCTCAAATTCTCAGACGTAAACAAAATACACCTGGCTTCCCGCGACAGCAAGAAAGACCTTGTAAAACAACTACAACCACTCGCCATGCAACTCAACGTCCGCGTGATAGACCACACCGAAGGACAGCCGTTTGAAATACGTATGGTGTGAATGGAAATAGCTGCGAGCCATGAGCCTCGAGCTGCGAGAAAGGAAGAAGAGCGGCTGCTGGCCTCAGGCTGCTGGCTGCAGGAAAGAGTGCAGCAACGATATATATACCAACAAACGGACCTTCTACCTTCATTGCTTCCGGACTTTCCCACTTTTCTTATTCCTTACTCTTGTTCTCTTTCACCCTCTCCTTTACAATCTTCTTCACCAACGGTGTGGGTATTGGTTTCTCCGGGGTGAAGTGAATGGTGCGGCCTGAACTTTTGAATGGGGCTAATTCTTTGGCGAAAGTTTCTGCTATAGATTTACTCACAACTACCAGCGAAAGATGATTTTTAAACGCTGCGAAATGTACCAGCGGACCATTCTGTTTATAGGTTGGTATCTGGTAACTGATTACTTCTTCAGCGTTGGGGGCTGCTGCTTTAATAGCTTCGCGGATTTTTTCGAGTGCTTGCTGCTGATCTTCGGGAAGCGCCATCAGGTACTCGTCAACCGTTTTAGGTGTGGCAATGGAGGTGTCTTTTTTCATAGGTGAAGTGCGTTTAATCCTTTAGACAACAGACTATATATATACTTACCCGTTGTAAACAGCCTCCATGGTTTTTATATCCAGCTTTACCATTTTCATAACAGCATCCATAACACGTTTTGCGCGGGCAGGATTTTTAGCATCGAGAAGTTTGTCGAGATTGGCCGGAACGATCTGCCAGGATACACCGTATCTATCTTTCAACCAGCCGCATTGTTGTATAGTGCCACCAGCAGAAAGTTTGTCCCACATAGTGTCGAGCTCTGCCTGGTCATCGCATTGTACTACAAAAGATATAGCTTCGGTAAATTTAAAATGCGGTCCGCCATTCAGGGCAGTAAATTCTTCACCGTTCAACTCGAACGCAACGGTCATTACCGTACCGGCCGGTTGCATGCCGCCTTCGGGATAATAGGTGGTGCTGTTGATCTTCGAGTTCTTGAAGATCGAAGTATAATAGCGTGCTGCTTCTTCAGCCTCGCTGTTGAACCAGAGGAAGGGAACTATCTTTTTCATGTCGTTATAGTTTAGCTGTGAGTTTTGAGCCTCGCGTTACGAGAGAAAGCTACTGACTTCAAGCTGCTGGCTTCCGGACTTTTCCAGCTTTCGGACTTCCGGACTCTTTTACTCCGCTTGCAGTACAGTATGTATACTCTGTCCCTCTGTGATTTCTTCTTTGCGGACCTTTGTGTTTCTGGATTTTGTCTACACGAAGATACAGCTACCACCCTGAAGCCAGCAGGTGCAATAACGACATACTAAGGGTGAACTACGACAATCAGAAACGAATACCGGCATTGACACCGGCTACAACCTGGAAGGAACGAATAGCTTCCTGACTCACATAACCACCTTTAACAGATGTCTCTACGTATACGCCACCCAGGAAACAGTCAATCGTAATTTTATCGGCAATTACCCATTGATATCCACCGTGGAGACCGCCACCCAACTGATCGATGTGCGCACCAATCATCTGGTTGTTGTCGTATACTTTGTAATCGGAGTAGATCAGAAACGGTTCGGCATAAAGTCCGGCAGGAGGTACGCGTTTCTTTAAAATATAGTAGCGTAAGGCAGGCATAAACGATATACCCTTGAAATCGAATTCTTCATATTTAAAATTCGCATACTCAATGGTTCCGAGTATACTGCGCGGTGCCGTGCGGGCAAGCCGTTCGAAAGTAACGTTGTAGTAGCCTGCCATAAATCCGAGTACATCGGTTTTTACAACATTGCGCTTGCGTTCAACGTTAAGGCTATCCGCCTCACGAAGTTTAGCTTTATACTTATCTACACGGGGGCGTTCTCGCGGCTGGTCTTGTCCGTTAGCATGGTAACAGGTAAAGCCAGTGCACATCAAAACAACAAGCGTTGCACGAAGCAGTACAACGGAAACATAACTTTTGAAAACAGGCATACGTGGGGTAGTATCGCGCAATATAAGGAAATAGCTGCGAGCTTTGAGCTGCGAGTTGCGAAAAAGGCTGCAAGAGGAAAGGCTGCGAGCCATGAGCTGTGAGCTGCGAGAAAGGAAGAAGAGTGGCTGCTGGCCTCAGGCTACTGGTTACGGGAAAGAGTATAGCTACGATACCGCACCAATAAACGTAAATACTACCTTCATGCTTCCAGACTTCCCGGCTTTCAGACTTCCGGACTCTTGCTTCTTCCTACTGCGTTGCTAACTTGTATATACATTACAACCAACCAACTACAGTTACTCATGCTGAAGCACTACTGGATAACCGCCATCCGCAACCTGATGCGCAGTAAATTATTCACATCTATAAACGTTGTCGGACTCTCTGTAAGCATTGCACTTTTTATGGCGCTTACCGGGTACGTTGCGTATCAGTTCAGTTACGATACATTTTATAAGGATGCTGAACGTATTTACCGCATCGACTATTACGAGTACCAGCAGGGACAACCTGTATTGCAAAGCTCACGCACGCACGATCGCGCGGCACTGCTGGCGGGAGAATATTTACCACAGATCGAAGCGGTTACCAGGGTATATAATGAAAAGGCCTATGTGTTTACGGAAGATGTACGCATTGTAGACCAGGACATGCTTTTTGTAGACAGCTCGTTCTTTAAAGTGTTTGATGTAAAGATCATCAGCGGGTCGGCTGATAATTCGTTGATACCGCCCAAAGCGGTTATGATATCGCAGTCGCAGGCGAAAGTATATTTTGGTGATGCTGATCCGGTAGGTAAAACAATATATTTCAACGAACGACTGCCCTTTACCATTACCGGTGTGTTTGAAGATATACCCGCCAACAGTTCTATCGACTATGATTTCTTATTGTCATGGTCAACGATGCCATTCTACGGATGGGTATCAAAAGATGGCGACTTCAGTTTCCCGTGGACATTCACCTTCGTAAAACTTCGTGAGCATGCTACGGATATAGCAGCCATTAACAACGAGCTGAGTCGCATGGCTGCCGAACATATTCGTAGTTTAAAAGATCGGGGTCACACAGGCCGCTATGAGCTGCGTCCGTATCTTGATCTGCATACTTCTACAACACTGGCCGGAGAGATCAAGCCGGGTATAAATAAAACCGTGCTATATGCTTTGATCTCGCTGGCGGTATTTATACTCGTAGCGGCCTGGATCAACTATATCAATCTGTCGCTGGCACGATCGCTGGAGCGTGCGGATGAAATTGGTGTGCGAAAAGTTTTTGGTGCTTCCCGTCTCACCATCAGCGGACAATTTGTGCTGGAAGCGTGTATCCTATCCGTGGTAACATTTTGTATTGGCTTCGGGTTGTATCATTTGTTTACCGGTCCGCTCTCCCAACTGCTGTTTACGAATATAACCTTTGCATCCATCAGCGTTACTTCATGGTTGCTTTATGCCGCTGCATTTGTAGCCGGTACTACACTTATCGCTTTTTACCCCGCCAACTTTATTTCAAAGTATAAACCGGTTATGATTCTCAAGAACAAACTTGGCACTGGTAAAGGCAAGGCCAATGTACTTCACCAGGGGCTTATGGTGTTCCAGATGTTTCTGGCCGTAGCCATTGTAGGAATTACATTTATAGCCGGCAGACAAATTAAATTCATGCACGAGTTTGATTCCGGTTTCAGTGCCGGGCAAACCATCAGTCTGCGTGCACCGGCCTCTACTAATTCTGATTCATTACGCTATACACGCTTTACTTCGTTCCGAGAAGAAGTGCTGCAACTTGCAGCGTTCAAGTCGGGCAGTGCATCGATGAATATACCGGGGCAGGAGATCCGTTTTCACGATGAAGGTATACATGCCGTTGGTTCCGAGAATGAAAAGAAGCAATCGTTCTGGATCATGTGGGTGGATGAAGGGTACCAGGAAACATTCGGCATGACGTTGCTCGGTGGTCGTAACTTTAACAGCCAGGAATCCGGCAAAGGCAATGCATGTGTTATTAATGAGACAGCCGCACGGGCGTTGGGCTATAAAACACCAACCGATGCCGTGAACACAACTATACTCACCAGCGATAATAAACCTGTAACGATAGTAGGTGTATGGAAAGATTATCATCATGAATCCGTACGCAAGCCGGTGGAGCCTGTTATATTCTATCACCGACATCCGCATGAGTATGGATATTATTCATTCAATGTCCAATCGCGCGAAGGAAATTACCTGGCAGCGCTTGAAGAGATCTGGCGCAGGCATTATCCCAACGATCAGTTTATATACCACTTCATGGATCGCTTCTTCGAAGAGCAATACCGTGCTGATGAGCTGTTCGGAAAATTACTCAGCGTGTTCAGTATCATTTCCATTAGCGTGGCCAGTCTCGGGTTGTTTGGTATGGCATCGCTCGCCATGGTAAAGCGCACGAAAGAGATCGGAGTACGCAAAGTACTGGGAGCATCGGTAGTAAACATCGTTCTGTTGCTTTGCAAAAACTACATCAGGCTTATTGCTATAAGCTGCGTGTTTGCATTCCCGGTTATATATTATTTAACCAACCGCTGGCTGCAGGATTTTGCATATAAAATAACAATAAGCTGGTGGATGATTGTGCTGCCCGGTGCTATCGTGCTCACTGCAGCACTCCTTACCATCGCTACACAAACCATTCGCGCAGCTACGGCAAACCCGACACGCAGTTTAAAGGAGCAATAAGTTTTTCAGAGTATTAACAACTAAAAACATACTTGTACGTATGGGGTATGCCTGGCGGTGCAACGTGGCACGTCAGGCATATATATTTATACCGGGCTGGTACTCTATAGAAAGGTGCTTCGCTTTATTTCAATGTAATGACTGGGGATGCGCAGCAGATCACTTTTTTCCACCACCAGTGTCTCTATACCTAAATCAAATTGGCGGGCGTATGCATTGGTATTTGCTTCGGCCAGCAGGATGTTGTCCTCAAGCACTTCGTTGTCGTCATCAATCTCGGCCCAGACCATAATGGTTGCGGGAGCAAGCGCGAACGCGAGCGTATCCGGCAGCGCATTGCGTTCCATCACTTCGTGCAGGTATTTCAGGATAACATTTTTGATCAGCACCTGTGTGGCTTCCCTTCGTATATTCTTGAAGATCGTTCCATCATCAGCTGCAATTATATGTTGGTAAAGGGCCCTGGTATTTTCATCTTCCATAACCGACTGAAACTTCGGTTGATCTGTTCTCATACCCGAAATCAGATTTTCAAACCATGGCTCCTGTGCGGCAGGCAGGATGCTTCGGAATGTCTTTTCAATCATTTTCTGCATACACGGTGCTTTCTGTGTTTTCCCTTACATCACTGCCCCGGATAATTCTCATCATTTGAAGATGAGAAGTGCGCAGTAGCGATGGAGTTGTATTTTTTCCCGATGAACAAGTATACATCTAATTTCTGCGGATGAACCCGCGCTGTATTATTTTTGGCAAGGTTACAGTTTTATGCAGCAACAGGTTTATCATAACGAACGGGGTATGTCTTAACCTATAATTTTCAATACAGATGCCTGTTGCGTAGTAATCGCTGCAAACACATCAATAATCATACATCGTAAGGAGAGGCCGTTGGGTGTTACGGAAAATGTTAAGAAACTTGCATCCGATTCTAATCTACCTATGAGACGCTATCTGGCAGTTGCCCTCGTGGCAGCATGTTGTGTACTAACCAACGCGCAGGATTTTAACCATTATAAAACCCTGCTTCCGCAAGGACTCGTTCCCAAAGACTTCACTGAACTATCCGCAAGCAAGTTTGCTACAGAAGTTACAAACATGTCGGCCGCCAGGAACAAGCGCGACCGCAGAAACAAAAAGAAGTTTTACCTCGAAAGTACATTCAGCCTCGATGAGTTCCTCACCAGCGGTAACGTATTGTTCAACGATGACATAACACTATATACTGCCGATGTACTCGCAGAGATCCTTAAGCCCTATCCGGAATTACAAGGAAAGATTCGCGTATATACCGTGAAGTCTGCTATACCCAACGCCTTTACTACCAACAATGGAATTATATTCGTAAACCTCGGCCTGCTGGCGCGACTGGAGAGTGAAGCACAACTTGCCTTTGTACTGGCGCACGAAGTAGTGCACTACCAGAAGAAGCACGTTATTAACCGTTACGTTACCAATATAGATATAGACCGTTCCAAAGACTACCGTAAACTTTCGCGCGAAGCAAAAATGTTTGCCAAGAGTTCGTTCTCCAAAGAACTTGAAATGGAAGCCGACCTGGATGGAGCGGAGATCTACAACAAGTCGGTATATACCAAAGATTCTATCCAGAATGTATTTAACGTATTGAAGTATGCCGATCTGCCGTTGGGCTGGGTATATTTTAACAAGCGCTACTATGAATCCGGCAAGTATATATTTCCGGATACCCTTGTGGTGCGTAAGGTAGATCCGATACAAGCTATTGAAGATTACAACGACACGCTTTATTCGCACCCCAACATACGCAAGCGCAGAGAAGCCATAGCCGTAAAATTTCACAATGCCAAAGGCGGTAAACATTTCCGGTTGGCCAAGAGTATATTTGAGAAGAACCGCAAGCTGGCGCGTTTTGAACTCTGTCGTTTGTACCTGCTGGAGCATCGTTACCTTGATGCTATATTACTGGCCACCAGTTTGCAGGAAGAGGAGCCCACATCGGTATACCTGAAACAAATTATAGCCAAGGCATTGTACGGCCTGGCAAAAGATAAACTCAACGACCATTTTGATTTTAAAAAGAGCGAGTGGGCGGGCGACCCGCAGCGCCTCGGTATATTCTTCGAACGCCAGTCGTCTTATGAAGTAAGTGTACTTGCCATACGCCATCTCTATAAATGTCTGGAAGAAGAACCCAACAACAAAGAGATTGCCGTGATGCTGAACGATGTGATCCGCTCGCTCGATAAAGATGCGTACGACCTCGAAAAGAAATTCCTGCGCAATGCATCCGACAAGGAAATAGCAGACTTACGGTACCCCTACACGCAGCACGCCTTTACCGGATTTAAAAACAACGCTGCATTTTTTGAGATCCTCGACAAGCAGATAGCGCTTGCCGACAAAGAAGATAACGGAAATTCTTTCCGTAAGAAAAAGAAGCGGGCAAAAGACAAGAAGTTGCTGAATGTAGACAAGGTGGTAGTGGTAAACCCGATGTATAAAAAGATCGACACCCGCAAGCGCCAGAAGATGCGCCACATCGAGTCTGAAAAAGTGCTTACGCAGATCGATCAGAAAATATGGGATGCAGCCGGCAGACTGAATATGAAAGCCGACATCATCAACCCCAACAACCTTTCATCAGCCCGGGTAAATGTGATGCAAAGCAACAGCATCCTTAACGACTGGATCGATGAACAGATGCGTTTCGAAGACGCCCGCGTGAGTCCTATATATAACGAGATTATAGCATTGGCCGACACCTATAAAACCGATCACTTCGTATGGATGGGCGAATTTACCATGACGCGCAAGCGAAGAGGAAAAGGTTTCTTAATAGCAGGCGCGATCATTACTCCGGCCATGGCTCCGTTGTTTGCCACCATGGTAGCAACCCCGAAAGGTGCAACGCTATATTTCGCACTCACCTTTAATGTTCGCACGCAGGCGCTGGAGCTTGTTGACGTGCGCACCATGAACATGCGCGACACGAAGTCGCTGTTGCAATCGAATATATACTATACACTCTTTCAACTGAAAAAAGTAAAGCAATGAGAATTAGATATACCCTCGTGCTGCTGATCAACGTGTTTGCCGCTACAGCACAAGTACCCGGCTATATGGGTAAACGCTTTACGATCTTTGCCGATGCAAACCCGACACCGGCATTTTTTGTGATGAACATGAACAACACCGTGTTGGTAAACCCGGGTGGTGACGATGCGCGAACACAAAAAGTAAACCGCTTTGCATTCAATGTGCGGCCACAGGTTACGCTGGAGTATCTTATACACAAACGCGTTAGTCTGGGAGTGTCTTATAGCATGCCGATTGTAGGTACCACACGCGCATACTATACCAGTGCACCATCTGAATTTGATGACGTAGATTATAACACCGATGAGTATGATGTAGTAAAAGGACAAGCCCTCGGCCTGCACCTCAAGTTCTACGACTTCGCAGGATCAGCATCCGTACCGCCCATCGGCTACTACAGAACCATCAACATCTTTGTAACAAGAACAAATACGTACGACAACAAGAAATCAACAACCAAACAATTTCGTGATGATTTTATATATCCGGCTGTCTCATTCGGTGTTGGCAGACAAAGCATGCTTGCTAAAAACCTGCTGCTAAAAACCGGAGTGGAATTCGGATGGGCCTTTGTGCCAACAAACTTTCTGACGGAAGTGGAAGACGACTGGAACGTGCAGGAATACTCCGGCTATAGCGTACACCAGAGTCTGGCAGGGTATTACCTGTTCAACATCAATATTGGCCTGGGATATATACTCTTTTAATAACGACACATACGCATGAAGCGAAATATACTTTATACGTTTATAACAGCACTGTTGCTAACCTCGTGTTTAATGGAGCAGGAAAACCCCCTCATTGTTGCCACCTGCACAGACGGCATCCGCAACCAGGACGAAACCGACATCGACTGCGGTGGCCGCTGCCAGCAATGCGAGGTAAAGATACCCGTTGTGGCACCCTGCGCTACCTCTCTTTCCAAGAACATTGTGAGCCTGGATAATTCCAAAATTACGTTTACCAATGCAACCTTCAGCTGCTCCTCATATAGTAGTGAAAAATTTTTGATCGCCTACTATGCTAACTATAAAGAATTCAAGATTGAGCTTGAAGGTTCAATTCCCGACGAAGACAAAATATATAGCATTGGCCAATATATCGACTACGACAGTGACGCCACTGTAAAGTACTACGATGGCTGGACATACTATGTAGCAACAACCGGCGAACTCTACGTTACCATAGCAGAAAACGGAGATGTAAACATTGAGTTCTGTTCCGTAGGCCTGCGCGAAAATGCTTTCGGCTACGATGACATTATCACTTCGGGCAGAGTGGTCTGCGAATAACGTGCGCACGTGTTTAGGTGTTTCTTTGTGTTGAAGTGTTGACGTGTTGATGTGTTGAGGTACGTTGTGTATAGGTGTTTAGGTGTGTACGTGTTTAGGTTTCTTTGTGTTGATGTTGCAGGAATTGTTCTTCTGTATTTTATCTGCGTATATCTGCACAATCTGTGGGCTCCCAAATTCTGGCGTCAGCAAAACATCAACACCCCAACACATCAACACTTCAACACATAAAAAACTCTCACCCCCAGCAACGTAGCCCGCTCCTTAATACTCCCCGGAAAATCCTTCCGTACAACAGATATCCGTGGCTCGATCCACACCCGGCGGAAATATACACCGCTTACTATATCAAATGAATTAAACTGAAGTCTCAGTGTTTCGTCAGTGCCGTTGTTATGGTAGTGCAGCGACTTGCCAATATTATAAAACGTATACCCGCCACCGATATACACTATATCTCCAAACGTTTTGGTAATAAACACCGACTCATCCACATAAAACGTATGGTCGCGACTATCATCCGTATGGATCCTGTATACATCATACCGCAGCGTAGTGCCCGCGTGTAATCTTACAGACTTTGTTAACGCTATGCCCGGAGTAACCTGTATACCCGTGCCATTTACACCGGCACGATAATCATACGGGGCATTGGGGTGCAGCAGACTCGTGTGACGCTCCGCATCATGACGATAAAATATAGTGGTGCGCGCAGTTGCCCCGACTTCTATAAAGAAGCGACCCCTCGTTTCCTGTGCCTGTACAAGACTATGCGCACACAACGCTATATAAACAAACAACACGTGTTTCAAAATCGGTATATATTTACTCGGTACTAAATTGAACTTCAAAGCAATTATTCTGCACGCGATACCCACACGGATGCCGCTGATTATCGCATACCTTGCCATCACAACCATCCGTTGAATCCATAACGCCCGAGGCAAGTTCTGATTGTGACGACCTGTACATGATTGTTAATACGGTTTCCAGCATGCCCCAACTGCCATCGGCACGTATACCATACTGCGTATATACTACATCTTTAGCTTTCAGCCTGGCAGGCCAGTTGTCGAACTCGAAGAATACAAAGAACAACAGGTTGCCGCGTCTGCCCTGGTGGTTGGGTGGATTGGTGCCAGCCGTGCGCCACTCTTCAAAGAACATCTTGTTGAAATCGGCATAGCAATAGCCCGGGTTTGCTTTCTTGAGTAAACGATGGTCGCTGTTGCCGATCCACTGCGGATCAACACGCGAACCATTAAACGGATTGATCCTGCGTGGAAAGGTGCAATACGAGTTATCGGCTACATCGTTACTGCCCGAGAATATATTATCATAATCGCAGTTGAGTCTGAAGTTGCGCATCTTGCCATGCTCCCACGCTTGGTTGCTCGCACTGCAATACGGTAGCTGCAGGCAGGCAATGCGTTCAGCCGCGGGCGAGGGCTCCGGCTCCTGCGGCAGATATACTATATCGCCACCGTGATAACTCTCGCTGAGCGATACCACCCACACCTCGTTGTTGTGCGTATAGTCTTCATCTACACGAACGGTTTCGGGTTTGCCGAGTGAGTTAAGGCGCAAGCCGTCTTGCCACGTACGATTTTCATCTCCGTTATACCACACTATAGTAGGGTTACTGTTTAACAATCCTTTCGCTTTAAGTTCGGTATAGTTCGGTATATATAGCTGCGGGTATAAATTTACTTCGCCACTACTATCGGGTATACCCGTAAATGCTTCCAATGAAACGTTAAAAGCATCGGCATTCGTATAGGGCGATGCCGCTAATTGTTTATAGAGGCCGGGTATTTTTTCGTTCAGCGTGGTGAGCAGCGTGTTATAGTCGCCATCGAAACGTTTTTCCAGTTCACGGTATAGCTGCGTGCGGAAGGTACGATCGTCCGTTACACCGAGTATACCGTTGGCCAGCGTAGAGAGGTGGTTGTCCAGGTAAGCATACTGTTCGGCCAGTGTTATATGCTGCAGATTTTGCTTGTTAACGAGCAGTGCACGTTGCAGTGTGTTGTGCGTGAGTTCATCTTTACAGGCGCTGATAAAGATCAATAGCGTGCAGGCCAGTGTACACGCGCCCTTGCGAGTAAATTCCATGACTTAACAGGTTTAGTTGGTTTGGTAATAAATAAGTCGTGGAGGGTTTTTAAAGGCGAGGGACTTTTTTTGGCTTGGTTTAGGTATATAGGTATAGATTACGATGCCTGGGCATGCCACGAGTGGGCATGCTTGCCCGATGTTTCTAATAGTATAAAGAGGTTGTAAAGATCTTCGAGTGTGGCGTTGAAGTTCTCGGGGAGATCATCACACCGGGCTATCAGGTACTCGAAGAGAATACCCGTTAAATGTTGCCGCAGTTCGCTCGGGTTGGTTGCACCCAGAAATTGCAGAAACGCTTCTTCCAGCTCAGGTGGCAGGTGTTGAGGTGATTCGGTTTTTGTTTGCATATAACATATATAGGTTGAGATGAAAAATTACCAGCATCGTTCTGTTTACTCTTTACAAATGATTGAGTAATTTTAGATGCTTGCTGCACAAAGGTTGTTTTAGATATATAGGATAGCTACCACACGCAGCAATGAATAACCCGATAAACGGATAGTTTATCACCGAAAATGATAGAGGCGATGAATGAGAGCAAGATCATGCGAGTACTACGGGAGGTCAACGGCTATACACAGGAATATATAGCTTCCGAGCTGGGCATAAACCAGAACACCTACTCCAAGTTGGAATCCGGCCAAACACGACTCACGGTTGATCGCGTGAAGAAGTTGGCGGAGTTGTATAAGATCACCCCTGAATATTTTTTCTCGGACGAGTTACCGACTATAAACTATAACAGCGGCCCGAACAGCCATAGCAATAGCGGTGTTATTGGAAGCTACAATGATCGGGGAGATGATAAAGTCAAAGATCTGTTTCTACAACTATTGGGTGAGAAGGATAAAATTATTGAGGAGAAGAACGAAACGATATTGCTTCTTAAATCCGAATTATCCACCGCCCGAAAGGAACGCGACCGCCTGATAGAAATTTTGAATAAAATGCCGGAGAAGTTATAAATTGCAATACTTTATAAAGTCAGATATATGTCCAGAACCAAACTCAGTGCTTTACGAATTGCCAATAATTGGGAGATTGAAGATGTTGCCAACTCACTTGAAATTTCAGCCGATGAATATGCGAAAATTGAAAGTGGTAAGGCAAGACTCTCAATGGATATAGCGAGAAAGTTGTCCGAGTTATATAGAATTGATCCTGAGTATTTTTTCACTCATGAGGCTGTTGCTATACATAGGAATGAAGGACAGGGGAGCAATAGTAACAGCGGGTATATAAATACTTACAATAATAATGGCAATTTGACGGAGCTTTTTGAAAAACTCGTTCATGAACTCAAAAAGAGATAGTCAATCTTTAAATTGCCTATTTAGTAAGCACTTGCCAGCATAAAATTTTCGATGTCTGCGAATTCTTCGGTGCCACGATAAACTGTTATTTTGTTATTCGATGTAGGGACGAGTTTTTCTTTAAATAAATCCTCTTCGAGAAGAATAGAAGACGCCCCGCCGAAAGTGCTATTCACGAAAAGAGTGATCCCATTGTTGATACAAATTGTAGCTTCCTCAACAACTCCTGGCATTTTACCCAAGAAGTTGCTGATTTTACCTCCTAATACGATTCTTGCAGAAATATCATTGGCCATAGTTTCTCGCATTTTCGTTAGACTTCTAGACCAGATTTCTTTTGCCTCGGCATCTTTTGGGTCAAACAATTTATTTAGGTATTGGCGCTGTTCTTCACTTGCGCTTTCATATCGGACTTCGGTCCACTCGTCAAATTCGTTAGATGGATTGACTCGTATAATTTTTGCTACCCGTTTAATTTCAGCTTCTCTTGCTGCGGAGATTTTTGTATAAAGAGGAAAGGCAGAATAGTTAATTATTCGTGCACTAGGAGACCCTCCATATGTCATTGCCAATTGGAAAAGGATTTCAAGAAAATTGAATTGTGAATCATAATTGAGGTCTCCTCCATAGGCCAAGTTATATCCTTTACTAAGTAGATACCTTGCAATTTCCACCATTTCATTTTGTAAGTGAAGGCGACTCAATCCAAGCTTTTCCATTTCATCACTCTCTGAAATTGATATACCTATGGCTTTTCCATTTTCGACTATTTTTGCTCCCATTCTATACACATATAATTCTGATGGTGTAATGAATTTAATATCTGGATCCAATTCTTTTATTATTGATAATTCCTCTGTCCCAATGGGTGGATCGGGATATATAAAGAGATTGTTCAATCTATTTCTCTTTTTTAGTACGGTGACCAATTCAGGCGGATAAGCTGATATGGATGCTGATATATCAGCTATTCCAGCTTCTTTTGCAATGCATTCTATTAGTAGTTCTTGATATTTTAATCGAAGGGTTTCCTTCATTACTGCTGTGAGAAGAGTTGGTAGTACTGACTCATTAATGCAATCAAAGTGTATAGTTAATACATTTGCCATGTATGGGAAACTGCGTGATTCTCCATTTTTAAAGCAATTAAGCACAACTATTGGCCGGTTGTTTTCCTTAGCAAGTAGTATTTCACGTCTGCACCACTCGCGACTCGAGTAACTATCAGTATGGATTGCAATAAGAACAGTGTCTTGTATGTACTTTTCAATTTCTTTAGAAAAATCATATCCTATTGCTATATCATTTGCATCAAAAAAAGTCTGCAAAGACGAAGATAGATCAACGTAACTTTTAATTTGTTTCGCGATTTTAACGCCATCTCCTTTTGAGTGACTTATGAATAATCTTAAAGGGGGAGGCGAGCCCTCACGCGGAGCTGATTTTACATCATAGAGATGTCTAGTGGTCTCATGAGAAATCACATTTATTAAATAGTCCTTTTTGTTCTCATGTTCATATAGGCGGACAAAATTTAGGTAGTTAATATCTAACGAAAATGCAGATTTGTCAACTGCGACTGGTATAACTAAAGGGTGTTGAGACTTGCTACTTATAACTTCTTTTAAGTAATCAGAAAAATTATCTCCATACTTACCTCCTAAGACGAAGTTTTTGTCGATCAACGCAACTACTACAATAAATTTATATGTATCGTATGGAATAGGTATCAAGGGAACTTGATGTCTGAAGAATATAGGTATATTTATGCCCCTGGAAAGGGGGTCTTCTATCTTCCTATTAAACTCCGAAAAGATAAGATTTGAGTATTCTTGGCCGTCACTAAATTCGGGATGCCACAACACAATCATTGCGAGGGGAAGTTTCATTTGTTCTGGATTATTTACTAATGGTAGCTTTGGTCATACGATTTGTTTTAACAGAATAGTGTGATTCACTTTTGTCAAGTTCAAAAGGAAAACCTATCAGTTGATTAATTGAATGTTTATAGTTATTCTGTATCCAGGCAACGATTTTGCTTGCTGTTTCGAACCTATAAACTCTATGCCCAACGGCGTTTATGTATTGGATCTCCTCAAGCATTTCTGCGGGAATTGTAGGCGCCTCGGTTCCGAAGTAGTAGAACTGATTTGAGATAAGTACATTTTTTGATAAAGTATCTCGCTTTAGATTAAATTCATTCAAGGAGCCATCTGGCAAACTGTGGTGGGAATGGGCTTGATGCCATTGATTTGTTTGTTCGTCAAAGTGATATATATTGTCTCCTACAATAGTTACTTTACTTCCGTTTCTGACAGGACGTTTTGTTCTAAACCTTATATCATTCCAGTATTCGTTGAATGTAATTTTTTCACTGACTTTCATAGCATAAATGCACTTGCCTGTGGCCTTCAATCTTCTTCCCCCTACTCCAATTACCCAGTCGTCAATTGATGCAGTATTTCTGATTTTGGGTTTGCATGTTGCAAGTGTGCAATAGCTAAAAAAGGGGTTCGGAGCAAAACCGATATCTCTGTCAACGACATATATGTAAATTTTAGTCATAGCTAACAAATTCCAGTTGTTCCTCTATTTGGAGCATCCCTTGTTGTTCCATCGGGATTTTCAAAGTTATTCTCCCCCTCAAGGGCTCTCATTATACTTTCAGAATTCCACTTAACCAACGCGGCTCCATATTCTTCAAATGCTTTTGGAATATCCGCATTGCTCCCCCCACTTAAAAATACACCAACAATTCTCTTGCCTTGTTTGGCTGATTGTTCAAGTTCCCAATTCACCCATTCACGTTCATGAGTTTCTTTACCAATTAGCACTACTGTAGTGCCAGCCCAAGAAATTTTCATTCTTAGAAGGCGTCTAATTACGTCATCACTGACTCTTTTTTTGTCTATTCTTTCTTGGTTTTCAGGTTTTACCCTAATTGAACTATTTCTGATGTCATAACCTTTTTCTTGCATTAACCCAATGAATTTTGATACGTCAGCATCATCTTTATGATGATGGCTTATGAAAAGATGCTTGCGTTTGTTTTCAATTGACATAGTGGTTGTTTATCATTTATGTTCCATTTTGGCGGAAAGAAATACGATATAGCTCCCTTTGCTGTCGTAAATTTTTGCTTAATACGTGTCTTGCCTGATCTCTCATTAAGTGAAGGATTTGTTACTCTCAAATATTTGTCAACTTCACAAAATATATTTTGACAGTCAATTAAATGTAAATTCCTTCCCCATAGTTTAGGAAGATGTATTTCATAGTCAGCACATTCCTTTTCTTGGTTATCAGTGATCCATTTTATAACGTCTTCTAATGTATAGTCTCCAAGAGTATCAAAACATTTTAAGATGCCGTTTTTGGCTCCGGGGCCAGCCACTACAAAATCCATCTCGGAAAAATTTGTTAAGCTGCTATAGTTGATGTCAATAGTATATTGAAAAGCGAGGAAGCTGCCAAATGAAGGATATGATAGCATGATTTTATAAACATCAGCTAGGCTTTTAGATTGAACAACTCGTAGATATGTGTTATCATCTATTATTTTTTTTAACAGAGCTAAATGATTAGTATGTTTATATTTATACCCAAAGACATTTCCTGCTGATGGCATGATATACGCAGCCGAATAAATAGGCTTATTTTCGGCCATTCTCATTGTAAGTAATTCATCGTAACGTTTTATGGAAAAGTTAGAATAGGATATATCTTTTAGCTCTTTTTGTAGATAGCTATATGTTTCAATTTTGTTGAAAATCTTAAATAAGAGGGTTTTAAAAAAGACATCTTCAGGTGGTGCTCCACTATACTGTAGTCGTATCAGATACTGACTCACCCTATCAGTTGCTCTAAAAACATTTGTAAATCTATTCTGCCTAATGACAGGATCATCGGTCCAAGGACCTAACGGATCTCTAAGTCTATTTAAAAATACTTCGTTTCTCTTTTCCGCAAATTTCCAATATGTACTATATACTTTGGATTTTTTGGGAAGGGATAGTTTTTTAAAGTGTGTAACCATTCTTGTTTATATATTTCTTTAAGTGCCTATATATTCTAGTTTCCGTTCGGCCACAGAAACTAACACCTTTCCTCCTCTGTTCTCAACCAGCTTGTGAAATACTTTGTAAGATTCTATTATCGTTTTTTCCCAATGGTTAGCTGTTATAACGGAGACTTCCAAGTCTATTACAATCTGCTTCACGGTTCTTAGTAAATCGGTGTCTATTCGATCACTCTCCTTCAACATCTTGTTCCCTTTTGCGTAGTTAAAAATAATGAGAGTTACGGCTTCTTCTGCTACTTGTGGGCGGCCGCGATCTTCGCAATCCAATGTATGCGGATCACTTTTTCGCTTAAGTCCCATTAGATGACGCATTACCGGCGACCATCCTAAAAATGCTACATGACCTAAATGAAACACGTCATGATAACGATAGTCATTTGGTATTCGTGCGTTATCTGTTAATGGATCGCCTAATTTACCTTTTTCCCACGTCATTGAAACTTCAAGAAATGAACCATTCGTTTGCTCTTCGAATTGAACTATAAATGAATCTGGAAATCGCTGTTCATATTTATCATCTAGTCGCGGAATGTTGGAGAAATACGACCCCTCAAAACGATCTTTGGTTTTTTCTAAATTTATTTTTGCGACTTCATCAAGATCAAAATTATAGTGCGATGCGATTGCGGCTATATACCATAGGACATCACCAAGTTCCTCTTTCAATTGTGATTCAAAACTACCAAAGCCCTCTCCATCTCGAAGAAGCTTTTTAAGTAATGTAAGGACACTTCCTGTCTCGCCCGCAAGACCTAAATAACCAAGAAAGTAGTGTTCCTTATTTTTTAAGTTATAGCCTTGAACTGTTTTTTTCGATAGATCTTGATAATCTCTTAAAGTCATTGTTACAATGGTTTTGTAGTGAGAGTAGTTGTTTATAGTAGAGATTGACTAGAATTGCAATTGCACCACTAGTGTATCAAAGTATATACAATATCTGATTCCAGGTGGGCTTTGCTGATATTCAGGGTTGTGATTAACGTGCGAAGGAGAGAGGATTTTAATGGCACATCAATCGGGCAGGTCAAGGAATCCTCAACTAAAATATATATTTTATTCATAAAATCAAATAGGGCTATGTCTTTTCCTGAAACTATAGGATATAGCCCTATCGGGCAAAAATTGTTTCCGAATGGTATGTTTTTGTTTCCGAAGGCGTCAAAATAAGCAATTGGAATTTTCGTAGATATAGTATGGATGCTTATAAGTGCACCTTTGTCAGATAAATATATTCTAAAGTTGCTAGGACGTAGCAATGTTTTTACTAACTTAGTATCAGAGCCCATCTATTGCGTAAACAGCAAGAGATGGGCTTTTTTTATTTCGCCCGCCTCTTAATTATTTGTTTGTAATCATAAAAAAATCATCATGACAAAAAACTACCTACGAGCAATAGCTTTACCCATATTGGTACAGTTATTTTTTTTCACTGTGTTGAATGCGCAAGTCAACAATACACCAAATAGTAATACCCAGGGGAGTGGCACTCAGAATAGTAGTGGTGCGACAAACAGTGGTTCTCGCGCGGCAGATGACGATGGCGGCCTTAATACGAGAATATCATTTATGTTAGGCGCTGGGTTTTCCGGTATTTTGACCGATCTATATGAAGAGCCTGTTATCGACAAGGTTACCAACTTTGTTAAGATTCAAGATGCTACAGCTTTACGAACAAACTTGTCTTTGGGAATTATATACTCGCCATATATCTATGAAGTGAGCAGGCAGGTTAGACAATCAGATGGCTCATACCAAACCATGACTACTAATATTGCCTATGGTTGGTCTTATGCCTTATTTATCAATCCTGTTAACCTAACAGCGATAGCAAATGGTGGAAGCAGAAGTAACATAGATATAGGAATAGGGTGGGGGTATAGAACGTCTGGTGGATTTACTGCTTTATTGGTTGCTGAATTTTTTCCTGTTAAACAACCACGAGATTATTTTGTTGAGAAGTATAAAGGGAATGATCAGCCGTACACTATTAACAATGAAATCCAGACGTCAATAGATTTAAATGATAACAGTATATTTTATAATAAGGTTGCGTTTTCGGTTGGCTTCAAACTATGCTATACGTTTGATATAGTTAAACGGTTTGCTGACGCGGCTTCAAATTAATTTAATCATTGTATATATATTAAATCAGGCATGAATCTATGAGCTTTGATCCAGTAAACTTTTTTTTGAGTCTATTAAAGACTGCGCTTTGGTGTCTGTTAGCAATAGGTGTAATTATAATTGCATTCTATGGAATTATATTTCTTTTCTCTCTTATAAAACAGATATTCGATAGAAATGGAAAATGACTTAGTTGACAATTTAATAAGCGGGCTTATCAGCCGTGCTGACCGATTAAGTTTACTTTATCTGTCGGCTGCCGCATTAGCTTTATTAGTGGCAAGACTAAAATTCCAAGATGAAAATGGCAGATTTGAGTACAAAGGAGTATCATTTAAAATAACACAGTACTGGATAGTAGCTATAGCTTTCACAATAGTTCATATCTATTTTGCATATTTGTTTGTAAATGCCTGTGATAAGTTTGAACCCTTTGAAGATTCAGTTAAGAGAAAGGCCTTTGCAATGTTGACCTACTCAGATGCACCTTTTATTTTTCAAGACATGTCGTTAGTAAAGCCTACCGGAATAGAGAATGCCTATACCTTAGATTTTATGAGTCCAGCTGTAATTTTGTTGTTAGGGATTTTAACACTCATAGTATTAACAATAATCAAAATTAAGAATGTTAATTGGCAACAGAAAATTTTCTATTGGTTGATTGCATATGTAATCATGGTGGCAAATTTCTATACAGGTGGTTGGTGGATGATTGAATTATCGAAGTCCTTGGCTATAAAAGGAGGACATATTTAGCTTCCAACCTATCAGGGTCACCGGTTTCAAGGATTCCGGAACTCTGATGTACGGTAGTACAGACTATATGAAAATGAGCATTCATCGGTTGGCATATATTCTCTATTTTTTGCAGCTTGCACGTATCGATACTAACCCTTGCCCGTATGTTCAACCTTTCCTCCCCATCAGAGTCACCGGTCTCCGGGACTCTGATGTGCGTTATATACAGACCATATGAAAATGTAATATTCATCGGTTGGCATATATCTCTATTTTTTGCAGCTTGCAAGTATCGATACCAACCTTTGCCCGTATGTTCAACCTGTTCAACAAAAAGAAGAAGTATATTCAGTCTTGGGAATATGAACTTCTTCACGGAGTAGTAAGTGCTCTGCCAACTAAATACTCTTATCTAACAAAGCAAGTCGCTCCGGAGTCTCTGATAGACGTAGTAGATCATACTGCCCGGAAGAACGGCTGGAAAAAGACAAAGTATAGTCCGGCTGCATACCAGCAATACCTTAATGAGTCTCCGAAATTAAATGGTCTTCTTGTGGGTATCAAAGTTTTTGATTTAACCGATCAAAACTATAAAGAGGTGGAGCTTGATCTTTATGATGGTGCATTGCTAGGCTGCAGATATCCGGTCGGTAAATATGATCTCACCCGGATTGATGTTAGCGGTCTTCGTTTTAAACCACATCAATCAGAAGAAAACATCAAGTATAAAGCTGCATTGAAAGATTTGAAATGCACCCACCTCGATTTGGACAATGGATTTGAAATAGAGCTCTCAGGCAAAACATACTATACCATTAAAGACCTCGAAGATGGCAACTACCTCGCTATAAATACAAAAGGTAATGTATATGGCTTGTTTCACGATCCATTTATTGTCGAGCAAATCAGTAGCGATCTCGCTACATTTATAGCACAAATAGATAACGGCTCGTTCTCGATAGAAGAATATTACAATTCGAAGTTTGCATGAAAACCCTGGCAATCTTTCCATCGATAGCAGTCTTCCTTGCTATACTAACACTGTTCCGCTTAGGCGAGAGCAATAAGAATATAGTTGCTACTATTGTCAGTGCGCTTGTTGCCGGTCTTTTCTATCTTTACCATTGGTTTACGGTTATTTATTCCCTTGAGACTTTGATGTTTGTACTCTATGGTAATTTTATATCTGCGATTATAGTTATGCCTTGCCTTACTTATTTAGGATATAGTTCTCTTGCTAAAGTAACGGGTTTAAGTTTCTGGGTTAAATTAATTGGCGTAGCGGTGGCGGCTACACTTGTAACAGGTGCAGTATTTGCAACAACGATGTTTTTTTCGTTGATGAATAATCCAATGCATCCCATTCCAGTATAGCTTTGAGAATGAATAATCAGGAAAAATATATTCTGGATGCTCGACCAGAAATTCGGAGGAAACAAAAGTTTTTGTATCAACCTCAAACACTTTTACTTTTCGTAGCTGTGCTCGTGCTTATCACACAGCTTTTGGTTTGGGGCGATTCGATAATACTACACATTGGTGCATTTACAATATTTATTGGGAATGAGGAAATTTTATATTTAGTGCTTGCCTTCCTGGTACTCAGTTGGCTTTTATACTACTTTACAGTGGGTATACTACGCTCAGGAGTTCTGTCATGGCTTCATATTGGAATTACAGTTTTAGTTGTCCTGTTTTTTCTTTTAACACAATCGTGGTTTTTGAAATCTAGTGCAGTTCCCGGTGCGCAATCAGATATTATAAAAGCCTTGCTCAAGGGGCGTGCCCGCCACATGAACATAAACTCACTTTGGGGAATATTGCTTATTATAGGCCAGCTTGCCTATGTGGTTAACTTGATATCAGGGTATATTTATAAAAGAAGAAGGGTTTAAAAATTCCGTTTATTAGTTCGGGATTTCGTGGAAAGATCGCATACTATAGGAAATGCAGCTCGCTCGAAATGACGTTGTGTTGGCGGGTAAATAGTGATAACTTTGCAATCGCTTAACCTACACTGCTCCTTACGATGAACGAATTTGCCGAACGGTATAAAAAGACCAGTACGTCTGACCTGCTCAGGATCATCAACAATCCATCCGAGTATCAGCCCCTGGCGCTGGAAGCTGCCACAGCAGAAATTGCCAACCGCCAACTCACACCTGAACAACTCCGTGAAGCACAGGCAGAGCTTGAAGCTGATCAACTTCGTATAGAGCAAAGTCATGCTACGCAGCGCGCCATCGAGGAGAAGGTAACTGCATGGAGCGCTACGGTAACGGACGCTGTGAATCCCTATCAAACCGGCCCCATAACAACCGACCGACAGATACAAGCCATCAGTATATTCTTCCTGGTGCTCGCCCTATACTATATCTATACCCTGTATGACTTTGCCGGCTTCCTGTTGTTTGATGATGCTGCCGAGTTTGATCCTTCGCTGGTGCTATATTTCCTGCCATTGGTTGTTACTCCGTTGGCCGCATTCTTCTTCTGGCAAAGAAAGAAGATCGGCTGGATACTGGTAACGATATACCTCACATACGTTTCTGCTTCTGAAGTGCTTTTGTTCGTGCAGGCACTGAATATGCGCGAGTATATCGGGGGTATACTGTTCCCCAGTATTCCGCTGATACAATATATAGGCGCTGCAATAGTATATATATGGTGCTTGTGGATTGTCTGCAAGGCGAATATCCGTGAGCAATACGCTATTAATACGGAGGCCATGCTGAAGACACTAATCTTTACAACCACAGCGGTTGTGTTTTTAATGATCGGAATGATTTGGTAGTGTTTCACAAAGCTATACATCACAAATGAATCAAAAGTATAAAATACTCCTGTACGGCATGTTGGCCGTTACACTACTTGACGCCCTTGGCTCGTTGGCTTCACGGCAGTTAAATTTTGATTACTCCGCTTTAGGTTGGGTATCATTTGCTATCTATGGTACAACAGCTTTCATCGCCACCAGGCAATACGGACTGGCAACGGGTGTGTTGTTCGCGGCAATCCTCGGGTTCTTCGATGCATCCGTTGGTTGGGCTATATCTACACTTTTGAACGCTAACACGGCCGAGTTGGCTATAGAAATAACACCGCTCACATGGTTTGCCCTGGCATTGTTTAACACGGGGCTTGCTGCCTTCATAGGACTCGTAAGCGGACTGCTCGCGGTTGTCATAAAAGGAAAAGCGAATTGACACTCGGTATATACCTGTCGCTATACCAAAATTTTCTTCCGTTTTCTGCCAAAGTAGCATGCTATAGCGCACGGGTATAGGAAGGGTTTAGGATGGCCTTAGGAACACCTTACCTCGGCCTTACCGACTTTCCGGAAAAAGAGCTTAGAAATCAGAAGTTTCTTTGGCGGTATGTAACTTTTGCAGCTTGCGCATGGCTGCAGCTTAAGGCGTTGGAAAGTATAATGGTCGTAGTACAATGCTATACCACGACCATCATAACGTTATTGCAGGGTGTAGGTAATGGCTACAGCACGGGATATAAAATTCCAATTACTGTTCATGGGTATGGTTACGTTCTTAGGCACTGCGCTCAACGGAATCGATACACCATTTACGGTTGGGAAATCAGCGATCTGATTTGATGCGGGTGCTGTGATGGTTAACGTTCTTCCTTTTGTTCCGCCTTGCACCACTACTGTGGAGTTTGGATTTAATACTGGCATGTTTATCTCGATTTAAATTTGCTCCTACTTTATTTGGCTTTTCGGAATTAGCCCCCGTAAGAAAGACCCCTTACGGGCGGGTTCGTTTTTAGTGGTGTTCTGTCTCCACGTGTCAAAAGCTTTTGATGGAATAAAGGTCACGCAAAAGTGAGGTTGATGAACAGGGCATAAATGTGTGTTTTTATAAACAGGTATTTTTACCTGCTCCTGGCTTCGGCTAAAAGTAAATTTGTATTTCGCTATATAGTTTGTTTTACGGGTAAGAGCTTCGGAATTTTTTCGCGCGCAGCAAGTGTACTGCTATAGCAACCTGCAGCGCGCTGGAAGTAGGCGCGGTGAGAAGGTATTGGATTTTGCCTGATAAAAATGTATATTCGTTTCGTGAGCCCATCATATTCCTGTAAAGGAATTGGTGGGCTTTTTTGTTCTGACTGCTTACATCATTTATATTTCCATGAGTGAGATTCTTATTTTCATCGCATTCATCATCATATACATCCTCTACGTGTGGACTACCTATATCATTATGACGAAGTATCTCAATCGCCTTGATAAAGATCGCTTCATCGATAACGAGCTAATGGTTGTAGTCCCTAATTTATTTCTGTTCGCATTTCTTTTCACCATCGGCCGGTTCTTTAACCTATATATAGTTCTTATCAGTATACTGTTTTCTAATATAGGTATGCTGGTAGCGTTTATTATCTGGGGATTTCTGGGAAGTCCGAAAGTGCCCTATAAAGCAGTAGGCGGATGGGCTGGCTATGACTTCGGTATAAAGAATATAGCAGTGTCTATCATTTTTCAGGTTCTCTCTGCGTTGTGGCTTATTGCTTATCCGGTTGTTATCGGCATTCATTACTTCCATGCGGCATCGATAGAAGAGATCAGGCTGTTCAATCTTCAGGCTGCTACAGCCTTTATTTTAGGAGCGTATATACTTACGCTGCCTATTATTAACAGTATTCTCAGTTCACGATTTATAGATGAAGATTCGCGCGCGCGATTCCTCGTAGCACAGTTTGCCGGGTTAATACCCAATGCGTTATTCATTAGTCTTTTATTCTGGACTCTGAAACCTGTTAATAGCACGGAGTTATCGCTGGGAAACATCAGTGTTAGTTTTAACCCCGTGTTGTTTACTATACTGATGGTGTTTTTTATAGTCTTCTTCCTGTTGCCCTATTTCATCGGAACACAACAGGCCAAAAAATTAAGAAGTGAGTATGCCACGCTTAAAAACCAAATTCTGGACAACGTAATAGAAGCTATAGATCTGCCAACAGCAGAAGCCATTACGACCCGCGTAGAGCGAGCAGAAAATTTTATCAGTGCCAAGTATCAGCAACTGGCCGCCAATGATAAAGGCGTTGAGCAGGGCGTGCGCTATGACGATCCGAACGCAGTCCGCAATATATCCAGCCAGGAAGAATTCATATATAACTGCTATACCCTGGCGCGACCTTTTGATACCCGGTTTATCTATTATGATTTTCTGAATGACACTTACCAAAAAGTTGTGGAGTTAAAGAACCGCATCGCGAATGAGACAAACGCAGCAACGGTAAAGGAAGTGCTCGGAACGTATTCGGCATACTTTGCCCGCCGGAAAAAAGAATTGAACGAACATCACGATAAGCACGGAGATAAAAGTCCTGTTCTATGGCTCGGCATTGTAGCGATAGCATCTCCCATTGTAAGTCAGTTAGTAACGGAGTTCGGTAAGTATATAATTACCTTTCTGAAAGGCACCAGCCCATCCTGACAAATCCCTCCCATCAGAGCAGCCGGCCACCCGGCACTCTGGTGTTTTTTATGCGTATTGGAAATTGTAAGATTTGAAAATTACAAGATTACTGAATAAAGTTTCAAGGCGATATTGATTGTTATAGGCTGTGTTGTTATTTTGAACCTTGTAATTTTGTACTCCACCCGATGAATTCAAGTTCTTTCAGAATTAGTCCGATGTTAACCGAGCGTATTATACAGACATTGAGTATGCTCTTCGCTATGTATGCAGTGTATTGTTTGTATGCCTCATTTGCATCGATTTGGTATATAGTATTTGAAGCGCCCGAATTTGATTTTTACGAAACGATAAGTGTAGTTTCTTCTTGTGTTATTGTTCCAATCGCAGCATTCTTTTTTTGGAAGCGGAAGAAGATAGGTTGGATCCTGATAATATTCCAATCGGTAATGGGATTAGCTTTTTTGGCGGTTATACTTTTAGCACACGCCTATATAGAGGCCGATAGCTTCGTTCAGACCAGCTGGTCGCTTTCTGTCCATCCTGCTTTCATGGTTGCAGGCGCAGTCTTTCTATTAGTTATTTGTCTGAAACCCATTCGCGCGCATTACTTCATTAGTTTCCATGCGATGTTGCTTACTATAAGCAGTGCCGTTATCGTGGCAATTTTAGTGAGTATACCGCTGATGAACGATTTACGTGTATTCGAGATTTATAAAATGCGCGAAGGTTTGTAAAATTAAAGTTAATAGCCCTGTAGATATACTATAATATTTAAATATAGTAATCTTACAATCTTACAATCTTACAATCTTACAATCTTACAATCTCCCCCTCAACATACCGCGCAAGTTTCTCCAGTGTTGATATAGTTCCCGCTTCGTTGTCTTCCGGCTTGATGCCCTTCGGTATATTTTTGAAATGAAACGTTACTTCTGTTCCGTCCTGGTGTGGTTTGAATGTTACTTCCATAATCATCTCTCCTGCAAAATTGGGATCGTCTGATTCGAAGTTTACAGCCTCAACAATTTTCTTGTTGGGTATGATCTCGATATAGCGCGATGTGAATTTATCTTCTTTGTCAGCAGTCTTTCCTTTAAAGTTTACTTCGCTCTCCGGGTAAAACAACGACATGGTGTAGCCGCCACCCACGCGAAAATTAAAGTTATGCACCTTGCCAACCATATCGCTGGGCGCAAGCCACGTTTCTAAAGCCTTGGCATTGGAGAATGCTTCGAATACTTTCTCTGCTGTTGCATGGATGATTCTGGAATTTGTTGTTTGTGCCATAACGATGCTTCTTTTAAAACTGATTTGTAACGAGCATGGGGTGTTAAAAAATTATACCTCTTCGCCATTTTCGTCCCATCAGAGTCACCGGCTTCCGGGATATCATTAATGAAGATCGATTTATTATGTTTGTACGGCATTAACGACCGGACCAAATATAATGCATAGCACTTTTTTAACATACAACCTCAACGTTAACGAACCTTGTTTCGACTACCTCACCGATGTCTGCAAGATCAACAGTTCTGACTTGTTAAGTAAATATTCGTACGACCTGCTCAAGCACACAAGCCATCAACGACTCTCGTTCATTACAGATGAAATTCTGAAGACCAACCAAAATATACTGATTGGTTCTGCAGGCTATACGTTTAACGACTTTCTTAGCATTCATGCAGCACTGCGTAAGAGTAACCGCGCAGTAACGGCCATCTTTGTTCCTTCTGAAGACAGACTTGCCGCAGAATTAAAAGAAGGACAAGAGATATACCGGTTACACAATCGCTGGCTCGATTTCCCTCCGGGACACATTGAAGATGTACACGAAAAACGGTTGAAGATTATCAGTGAAATAGTCAGAGGCTTTACTTTTGAAGGTGTTAAGATTGTTACGAAATAAGAGGCTTTTCAGGGAGGTATGATGTGCTATACTATATCTTTACACCTTGCTTAGAGATACACACCATGAATGGTAATGAGATAATAAGTTACGCAGAACTAGCAACCTGGCTTGAATCGGCACACAGTGACGATGAATTTAAAGGTTGTGCAGAGTTGTTGACCCGCGCCATCAGCGATTGGCCAGCGACTGCTCCTATAGAACCAATTGACTTCCTTGAAGAATTGGAACACGCAATAGGCAAACCGTTGACACTTGAAAATATCAACGCCTATTTAAACGCGTTGGACTTCCGGACCGCGGGCGACTCTGCAAGAATGGAATCTGTAGCCTCGTTGCTCGACATGTTTGACGCCTATTTAGCCGAGCGAGAGATTACACTTGAGACAATACTCGCTAACCTGACCAAACATTGCAGAAGGAAAACCGGAGCTTAGTCAACGGTTTATTATTTGTTCTTTAGCCAGTTTACTTTACGAGGCCCTTCAGTATGAAGGATTGACCTAACAGATTCAATGAAAAGCGCTTTCAAAACAGCTGCGAAGATTTTTAAATATGCGTCCTGGTTGTTTGTAATTTTCTACTGCGGCTACATCATTTATGATGACCTTATTTTCATCAGACAAATATCCGGTTTTTCGGATTTCTTTTTTTTCCTTGGAATTCAGGCGCTATACCTCACAATATACTTCACCGTGTTTTCGGCTTACTATTGGCTTGTTGCCGTGTTCGTAGTTTTTATATACGTTAGGTTTTTTAAGACGAAAGCTGTCTAGGTGCATCAAGGGATATATATTCTGTCATGAGAAATCTTATCAAGTCGCTAACAATAAATCGCATATATACTTTTTTTGGTTCAAGAGAAGATCTAGATGCTTGTATCAAGCAGTCAGATATCAAGCACAATATTGTGAATGATGGCCTGGTAGAGTTTGCGGCATCTATATCATGGGGTACAGGAACTTATATGCCTCCCATAGGGGTGAAGGTCAGTGTCGTAAAAGTTGATCTGGACGAAATAAAAGTCATGATGAAAACTACAATACGGCCCGAACAGTATTTTATGGTGGCGATCGTTGCTATTGTCTTTGTAGCCAGTGTTTTTGAAGTAGATGACATGCCGGCAACTATATATGTGCTATTGGTTTGGATACTCTTTCATGTATGGTTTCATTTTGTCTTCCGAGTACAGGAAAATATTCTGGCAAAGAAAGTAGCGAAAGCGTTACGCTTGCGAACGCGTCAACTCTGATGATACGGTGAAATGAGGATGAAAAGTACAATCAATCTTAATAAAGCTGTTTTTAAGGGAAGAGCATATTTTGCATTTTTTAGTTTGGTGTTGGCAGCTCTTACATTAACGGTAGTTATTTCGGTTTTTTTACCGGGCGGACCAGATCGGACATTTATTTATGTATTATTTCTGGTTGGTATACCAGCGCTATACCTGATGGTGTCGTTGGCGTACTATAAATTCTGGCTGATGGAGGATCGCATCGTTATAAAGTATCCATTTCGATTCAGGAACAGATTCAGGACCATGCTGTTGTCGGATGTTGACCATATAGTATATATGAATAAACTGGGGCAAAACGAATTGGCAAGCAAGGTTATCATACACGCTAAACCGAATGCCACGTGGAAGCGATACGAACTGGGTTTTGATGATCGCAGGAATAAAAATGTGTTCGTATTTCTGAACATCATGTATACCCGTGGCTTTGAAATAGATATTTCAAAGTGCGTTCGTGAGTCTCTTGTTGAAGACCAGATAGCGTTGGGGATACAGAATGATGAGAAGTTAATGCGTGTGCATTATTGATAAAGGATACATCTACATGATCTGTGTTTTGCTCACAGCATGACAAATGGGACACTCGAATTCTCCCTTGATAATTTCTTCATTTGATAAACTAGCTTCCTGGTAGCAGCTTCTGCATCGAAAGCTGTCGCCACCAATTACCAAGGTCTTGGCCCAAAGGTCGCCCAGGCGTTGATGTTTCGGAGTGTTGGCGATAGCGACTAAACCAACAATTCCCATGTCGATCATATCCAGTATATGTCTTTTTAGAGCCTGTGTAAATGAAATGCGACCGCCATGCTCAGTGACAACGGTTAGTCCTATTAGAAGTTTTCCGAGCGTTTTTCCGGTGAGTCCTTCCGTTATCGGGAAGTATGCGAACCACAGAATCGGTATTACAAGTCCTTTTATACCTTGCACGGTATAGCCATCTTCAGTATGCTCGCCAAAGGTAGCCGCGTACGCGAACGAGAATACCATGAATATACCAAAGTCGATGATGGCGGCTATAGACCGCTTCGTTAGTTTACGTTCAGTTTGTATTGCCATAGACAGGGTTGAGATTAAGTTACAACGAATCTGAATTGATAAATAAAGAGCGTTTAATATATAGTATATATGTTTTATTCTTCTTTTATTTCTTCTTTCGTTCGGAATTCAACAAATTCTTTTGGAGTTTCACTGTAGTCTTCTTCTGTAAATACAACCCGAACAATGGTAAAGTCCGACTTGGAGGTCAGGAGATTTTTGGTCGCCTGTTCTGCTAGTTTTTTCAAATCCTGGAATGATGCCGATTCGAGATTGTAATGGTAAAATGTTATGTAAGCATAGTAGCCATCTTCGGAGCTCCAGCCGATAACGGGTTCGAGATCGTGATTGCTGAATGACGATTTTAACTCGTTTTGAATTTGTTTGAACTCTTCATATTTCTCTTTTACAACACAGGAGGTCAGGTTGGTTAACAGTATAAATGCAACAAACAGGTTTTTTGTAGACAACATAGCGTTTCAAATCATCGCGACAGTAATAATAACGAATAAATTCATACGAAGTTATACCCCCTCGGAGTCACCGGCCGCTGGGACTCTGATGTTTCGTGTCGCATACGTGTAATGGAGCTGACTCGTTTACCTGTGATGATATAGTGATCTCTTTTCCTTGTCTTCGTGGTTTCTTGCGGCAAGTGTGCATGCTATAGCTATAGTGGCTCGCTCGAAATAACGATATAGTGCGAAACGGCTTGGCGGTAAGAATGTAAAAGCAGAGTCGCCCGGTTCGGAGACTCTGCCTGTCAGTAGCTGTATATTAACCTTTGTGTATATATACCGATATGCCTATCGCACCATCGGTAAATACTTTTCACGATTTTCAACTATAACCCACAGGTCAATCGCAAAGAGTATAAGTGCTATCGGTAAACCAGATGGTACGAATATGATGTTTGTTAATACAATGCCAATCAGTACGGGAAAGATAACGATAGCACCCAATGCCCTTACTTTGGGTATTATAATAAGCACACCTCCCAGAACTTCTGCAAAGCCGATGAGAGGCATGAGCCATTTTATTTCCATGAAGGCACCCATTACACGCTGCAAGCTTTCCGGCATATCATCGGGCACGGGCATATAGTTGAAGAACTTATTGAGCCCTGCATTGATGAACATCAGTCCAAACAGGAGACATACAACAAATAGGATTTTGTTTTTCATAGCTTGTTTTTATTTAAATATACATTTGATTTCCGTCAGTTGAGATATTGAAATCTTCGAAACAAAATTAAAGCAACACCGCCAATGTATCGCTTGCCGAGTCCGGCAGTTTTAGGGGGTGTTTGCGACAAATGTTTAGCTGCAGGTCTATGCTTCTTTTTTAATGTTGACGTTGTTCCTTCCTTTAGTCAGAAAAATTATAGCTTGGTACGGTATGTGCTAAAACAACAGGCAAGAATCACAACGTCTTCAGCATGCGGTATATTCTTCCACTATTTTGTGGGCTCGTATTTCCTACTTGTGTATTTTGTCAGAATCAAATATCTGGTTTATTTGATCTGTCAAAAAAAGAAATATCTGAATTCTATATTGAAAAGGGTAGCCGCGGATGCTTTCATAGAGAAGAAGCTAAACGTAGTTATATCAGGAAGCAAGGTCAATTTGTATTCGATCAAAGCACCAGTAGCAATGACTTTTTACCAGGCGCTCCGGGTTACATTAAAAAGCAAACGATACATCAATTGGTATCTGCTATTGATAGTTCGCAGTCCAAATTGGTTTCAATAACAGATATGAATTTAACGCAGCAGGATATAGTTAACTTCAAGAAGTTTATTGATTCAGAAGAACAAAGAATTAAGAAACATGGAATCGATTTTTCTGATGATGAAAATTTATATTTCTTTCCTGAAGAAAATGCTGACTTTGCTTTCTATAAAAACGTTGCTGATTCTTTGATGACTTTGCCTACAGAAATAATTAATCAGGCTTTCCGGAGTGCCTCCGATGTACAGAGTACTACAACGAAGTGGCGAAAAATCACTTTTGTTTTTGAAGATAAGACTAAGCTGGTTGTTGAAAACTCTGACTATATCCCCAACTATCTATATGTACCGTGGATAGTAAATTATGAAGGAGTGGAATTCAAATCAAACTCGATTGTATTCGGAAAGTTACTGCACCAGCTTACGGGAAATGATTTTTTTGGCAACACGGACGAGAAGAACTATGCAATTTTCAAAATAGCGGAATATGTATACCGTGCTCAGTTTAAGACTAAATAGCTTTCTATTTTGATTCTCACAACGGTACTATAAAATGTTTCGTATACATTAACGCCAACGATCTGGCAGCTTGCAGCCAGCAACTCGCAGCTCTCTTCAAAACACGGAAATGCCCGTCTTCGTAGTAAACAATTCCAGCGCTTTCATTCCCACAACCGAGTTGCCTTTGTCGTTAAGTTCGGGGCTCCACACGGCTATAGCAAGTTTGCCCGGTATAACAGCTGCTATACCACCGCCCACTCCGCTTTTGCCGGGTAGTCCTACGCGGAAGGCAAATTCACCGGCTTCGTCATAGAAGCCGCAGGTCATCATCACAGCACTCAGGCGTTTCGATTGACTCACAGTAAGTATACGCTCATTGGCTATGGGAGACTCGCCATGATTGGAGAAATATAGCATGGTGCGCGCCAGGTCAATACAACTCATAGACACAGCGCAGTGATGGAAGTATACATCCAATACGTTGTCTATATCGTTATGAATGTTGTTATGACTCTTCAGGAAATTTACCAGCGCAGCATTGCGAAAGCCTTGTTCTTTTTCGGACTGCGCCACTTCAGCATTATAGTCAACGGAAGCATTACCCGAAGTCTTGCGAAGAAAATTTAAGACACTTTTATAAGCACACTCCTGGTCAGAGATAAGCATATCGGTAATTACCAGCGCGCCCGCATTGATAAACGGATTACGCGGTATACCTTTTTCATATTCAAGCTGAACGAGTGAATTAAAGGCTGTGCCGGAAGGTTCTTTCCCTACACGTTTCCATAGCGATTCGCCATGTTTGGCAAACACCATCGTAAGTGTAAACACTTTCGATATACTCTGGATGGAAAACGGTTCGTTGGCATCACCAATCGAAACAATTTCTCCGTTCGGAGTGGCAATAGCAATGCCAAACTTGTTAGGGTCAACACGCTGCAGGGCCGGTATATAGTTGGCAACTTTACCCGTGCCAAAGAGCGGTTGTACTTCCTGCTGAATTTCTTCCAGCACAGCCTGGTAATTCATATAGCTAAGCGACTATAAAGACAAGTTTATTTCTTGGCTTCTTTCGCCCACATGTCGCGAAGTGTAACTGTTCTGTTAAAGATCAGTTTGCCCGGAGTGGAGTCCGGATCGAGACAGAAATATCCTTTACGCAAGAACTGATAGCGATCTTCAATTTTAGCCTGAAGTATAGCAGGCTCGGCATATACTGCCGGCAATACCTGTAACGAATCAGGATTGATATAATCTTTGAAATCACCTTCAGCCTGACTCAGGTCTTCCACTTTAAAAAGTCTGTCGTATAGTCTTGTCTCAATGGCAACAGCGTGTTGTACACTCACCCAGTGAAGTGTTCCCTTCACGTTAATGCCCGAAGTATCAGAACCACTGCGGCTTTCTGGTATATAGGTGCAATGAAGTTCCTTTACATTTCCGTTGGCGTCCTTGATCACGTTCTCACACTTGATGATGTACGCGCTCTTTAAGCGAACCATTTGTCCGGGAGCAAGACGGAAATATTTCTTCGGAGGATTCTCCATGAAATCTTCTGCTTCAATATATATCTCGCGACTGAACGGTATCTCGCGACTACCTGCATTCGGATCTTCCGGATTTTCTTCACCGTGCAGCATTTCGGTTTTGCCTTCCGGGTAGTTGGTAATAACAACTTTCACGGGTTCAAACACCACCATTCTGCGCAGCGATATTTTGTTCAGATGTTCGCGTACACAAAACTCAAGTAACCCAACATCAATCAGGTTCTCACGTTTGGCAACACCAATCTTCTCGCAAAACTCACGAATACTTTCCGGAGTATAGCCACGTCTGCGCACAGCCGAAAGTGTAGGCATACGCGGATCGTCCCATCCGGCTACATACTTTTCATTTACCAGTTGCAGCAGCTTGCGCTTGCTCATTACCGTATAGGTCATGTTAAGGCGCGCAAATTCGTACTGATGCGAAGGGTATATATCGAGGTTCTTAATAAACCAATCGTAGAGTTCGCGATGCGGAATAAACTCGAGTGTACAAACACTGTGCGTGATGTTCTCGATCGCATCACTTTGTCCGTGAGCGAAGTCGTACATCGGGTATATACACCAGGCATCACCGGTACGATGATGATGTGCATGCTTGATTCGATAGATGATCGGATCGCGCATGTGCATGTTGATGTGCCCCATGTCTACTTTAGCACGAAGAACCTTTTCGCCATCGCGATACTTTCCTTCTTTCATTTCCAGGAACAATTTCTTGTTCTCTTCGATGGTCCGGTTTCTGAACGGACTGTCCTTGCCGGGTTGTGTAGGCGTACCCTTTTGAGCAGCGATCTCTTCGCTGGTGCTGTCGTCAACATACGCAAGCCCTTTATCGATAAGCTTAAGTGCAAACTCATAAAGCTGGCTGAAGTAGTCGGAGGCATACAGTTCATTCTCCCATTGGAAGCCAAGCCACTTAACATCGTTCTTGATGCTTTCAACATACTCTGTTTCTTCAGTTACAGGGTTGGTGTCATCAAAACGCAGGTTGGTATAGCCGCCATATTTATTTGCCAGTCCGAAATTGAGGCAGATACTTTTGGCGTGGCCCATGTGGAGATAACCGTTGGGTTCCGGTGGAAAACGAGTGATAATTTTTTTGTATTTACCAGCTTGTAAATCGTTTTCGATAATCTCTTCTAGAAAATTTAAGCTCTTTTCTTCAGTCATTGTCGTAATAAAAGCAAAGCCCAAGGTAGAAAGTCTTGTCATCTTTTGAAAAATTACAGGATAAAAAACCGATGGCCGGCCTTTATCCGGGGGCACTTCTTTATTATTGCAGCCGAGGTTTGCCCCGGGTGCAATACATCTTCAACATGCTGTAGCGGTAGCGTTGTATGGATGTATAGAACCTGACTGCCTCCTGCACTCCGACCAACCTATGCTGAAATTTACCTTTACTAAAACCGGAAAACCGACCGGTGCATTCCTGGGCGACTCTTATAGGGTAGAATATAATCTTAGCCTGCCCAATGGAACCAGTGGCAAGGTTTCGTACAGGGATTTTAATGCAACGATTAACATTGAAGACAGAGTAATTCTTATTAAACCGGTAATGAATGGAATCACGGTTACACGCTACCAGATTTGGGAAGGCGATGTTTGTATCGGACATATAAAACGATCCCCATGGTGGAATGCCGGGTTTAAGATTGTATTGAATTCAGGTGTGATATTTAAAGCAAAAAGGGTGTATAAAAATTTTTGGGACAGCCTGTTTAATTCAAATGACTATCTGATTTTCCTGAGCAGCGAAAACAATTTCGTTAAATATACTTTTAGGGCAAGCGAGCATTTTTCAAAAAGCTTTTGGAGTAATGAATACCGCGCATTGGAAGGGCATGTTGAAAGCACAATCGACAATATGTTAATTCCGGCCATCGGTTTTGTTTTGATTGAACTTATGCTGATAGATGCTGCGTCATGATATATTGCTATCTTGAGATCGTACGGGAATATCTATACTTCAACCAAAATAGAAATGATTCTGCTCCACGGTGGCTTTACGCCTGAATTGATAAACGGACTTGTAGGTGGTTTTGTCGGGGCCCTGTTGGTGCTTATCGGAGTACTCGTTTATGCGTTCAGGAGTAAATATTACCAGCAGGAAATTCGTGATCGCGATACGGGTCATAAACTTTTTGCAAAGCTTATCGTTATTTCCTTCGCAGCGTTTCTTTCGTTCGTTTCCTTTTTTGTTTTTACATTTTTGGTAGCGTGGATTACCTCACTGTTGCGATAGATTATTCATCTCGTTTATGGATGTAGAAGATATAGTGCCGGACTTTACCTTTGCAGCGGCCGGAAGACTGCGACTCGTGTTGTTTTATATCGGATTCTGGATTGCATTTGTTTATGCTGTTATAGCTACATACGATGCGGCCACAACAAATTGGATGACGACAGAAGCACAGTTTGTAAAATGCAGAAATGTATTTGATCGAACCAGGAACGGCAACGAAGAATATTACTACACCCTGGACTATAGCTTTGTAGCAAATGGTAAAACGTATATAGCTACATACGACAACGCTTTCAGTTCAGAAGAACTGGCAGAGACAACACGCGCGAGTCAAATAAAGGCCGCCAGTCCCATCACGATTTGGTATAAGGAGTCAGACCCGTCAACCACCGAATTGATTTACAGAGCAAGTGAATGGAAGATGTTACTGATGTTGTCGATCGTACTGCTATTTATAATTGCATGGATGACCCGTGTATTGGTGCGGAGCTACAAAGAGTATATCATCGCTAAAGCCTGACAACATATTATTTATAAAACATAACCGGAGTCAATTCCGCATCATTACCGAGAAATTTCTTCACCCGCGCAATACTGCTGCTTAAGTCTTGGTTTGATATTTCTATTGCGAGATTATTCTTGATGTCTACGAATTTACAGGCGGCAATTTCTTTGTCCGTATGTGCATCCTTCATTTGATAGTTGCCTGATGATACATTGAACGCAGTACCTTTAATCGTTTTGAATTTTTTCGAGTCGTTCATAAAGTCCAGGGTATATTCGAAGGATTTTGGATTGATGGTCTTTACCTCGATGCTGCAGATTAATTTCATACTGTCAGTCTGTTCAGATCCGACAAAGAGACTTTTTTCCTGTCGCAGAACCAAAGGCATGTGCATAGAGTCGATGGCTTCTTCTGCTGCGTTGGTCGAGTCCAGTATAGCCAGTTGTTCATCAAGAATGTCGAACTTTCTTTCAACCTTTTGTTTTAAGGTGAAGATATAGTAACCAACTGCGATGGCACTCAGGCAGGCAGCACCAATGATCAGGATTTTTTTCATAGGGTTAAAAGGTCGGCGAACAAAGGATGAATATATAGTAAATTACGGTAAGTGCAATGTTTCTGCTATAGATCCGCAAATTGTATAACGGCGAAAGATTTAGCGTAGCTTCTTTTCCATGTAAACGGCTCCATCTATAGGATTGAACCGATACGGTTGAATGTCGTAGAACCCAACGGAGCGATAGAGATTTATAGCGGGTGTCATCGAAGGTAGCGTGTCCAATCGGATAAAGTTATATCCAAGTTCGATAGCCGTCTCCAGTGCGATGTTCAATAATTTAATGCCGATTTTATACCGCCTGTATTCGGGGCGTACATACATGCGCTTCAGCTCTGCTATACCAGACGCATTTTCGCGTATGCCAACACACCCAACGGGTATCTCATCTTTATAGGCAAGCACAACAGCTCCTTTTGGGGCGCTATACTGCGCTTCGAGTGTGTTGAGTTCCGCTGCAAAATTCTGAAAGCTCAGGTCGATGTTCAGCGAAGCGGCATACTGCTGAAAGAGATTGCGCGCATCATCGAACTCGGCAGTTGTGTGCGCAATACAAAAACGTATTGTTTCGGTTTGAGGATATTCCATAGAAGTTCTTTTTGTGTGAGCGCTTTATGATAGTACCAGTTCATACCGTTGTTCTGTCAACGTCTTGCCGAAAGTGGTTGATTCAACTTCTTCGGTGAGTATAAATCCATGTTTCTTATAGAGCGCTGCGGCTGCCTGCTGTTCATGGGTAGTCCATAAGTAACACGACTTGTAATTCTTTTCTTTGAGAAAGTCCATATATAGCTGCATCAGTTTCCCTCCTAAACCAATGCCGCGATAGTTGCGCTCCAGGTAAAAATAGCGCAGTTGTGCTGCGTGATTTTCGCGGTGCATCAGCAATACAAAACCCATTATGGTAGTATTATGTTCGCAGACCCACACGCGGTCAAGCGTAGCATCATAGTTCTTGTAGAATTCATATATACCGGCACTTAGATACGCTTCAAACGAAACACCAAAGTTGTACTCTTCACTATATAGTTTCCCTTGCCGGTAAATTATATAGCCAAGGTCGCCCGGTACCAGGTGGGTTCGTATGGTTATGTCGTTAATTGTCATGCGAGGCTATTTTTTGGTGAGCAGGTTTTTGATACCATTCTGTAGTCTTACCAGTTCGAGCCGCTCTTCGGTCGTCAGATGTTCGATGAGTGTAGCAATAGCTTCCGAAGATCGCCTGTTCAATTCTGAAAACAGTTGCTTCCCTTTTTCAGAGAGCTCCAGCGCATAGATCCGCTTGTCTTCTTTCGACTGCTTTTTCAACACAATTTTATGCTTGACAAGCTTTGCGATAAGCCGACTCAGGTAACCTTCATCCACTTGCAAAATACCGGTAAGCTGCCGGGCTGTTATACCCGGGGAGTAATAAGCCTCATACATTACACGCACTTCCGTAAGTGAGTAATCGCTTTGCAATATATGGTTGTTGGTTACACCAATAACGGCAGTATAGAACCGGTTGAATTCCCGAATCTTTTCAATGACTTCTTTTGCCATAGACAAAGATAATAAATACTTGCTTTAGGCAAGTATTTTGATTTTAAATTTTTGTGCCCTCTAATTGACGATATCGAGAACAATTTTTTATGAAGGGGCTTTGGCGGAATCAAAGTCAATAGGTATACTGCATGGAAACTTTAACCTTGTAAAACAGCATACCCATGTCGAAATATGTAATTCACAAAAAAGCCTTCTTTTATACGGATGAATCGTTTGAAGTAGCGGAAGGAGAGAGGGGTTCCGTAGTAGGTGTATATACCTCACTGGAGGAAGCGAAGACCGCGAAAGAGCGGGCTGATATTGAGTCTATACTTGGCCTGCGCGGCTGGAATGCCATTGAGTTCTTCTTTGATAAGGATATCGATGCCATTATCGACAAATTAAGACCTATCTACGAAGAGGAGTTTGGAATCGTATTGCAGGATGATTACGATTTTAATTTCCCGGAGTCGATGACAGCGGAACACGCTGCTACCTTTCGTGAAATTATGCAGCTCTCGTTTCACGACATCGTGCTATACGAAGATCATGAATCGCTTCCCGGACCAGTAAATCTGGAAGAGCAAGACCTCGGTGAATTTTAATATATGAATGCTGTTGTTCATTCGCAGATTTCTGTAAAACGCAGAGGCGGAGTCATTGAAGACTATCTGCCGATTCATGACTTCATGGATAGCACCAAGGAGTTGTGCAGTGATAACCGTCACCGGATTCTCCATACGCTCTGGGGAATCCGCAGGGTGATCGTTCCTATATTTGGTCATACCATTATCAATAGCGATGGTAAAGCCGTGAATGTAAAAGATCTTTGCGAGCAGGATCATATTTTGCCAGACTATCAGAATAAGTTTATTCCCACACTTGCAGACTTTGCCAATGCCATAAAAGCAGAGCCTGTAAATAATCTGGACTTTGAAGCATTTGCGAAAGTATATAAGCAAGATGCAGCGCTATCGGAGTTGCTGCTATCACCATTGAACAATACAGGTATAAAAGCATCTTTGCTTATTACGCATAACTCCTGGTTCATCAACGATATAGTACCGCGCATTCTGAAACATAAACCGGAAATAAAAGACTTCACCATAAAACCGAGTGACCTGTTTGATAATATGTCGTTCAGATTATGGATGGACAACGGTAGCGACTACCCTGCGAGCAGCAAGCTTACTGCAAGTGCTATTGTAGGGTGATGAAAGGGCTGCATGCTTCTGGTTGCAGGCTACAGTTGAAATACAGTCGCTGTCGTATTCTAGTAGATCCTCCAGTCGTTATATTCAGACTCAAGTCGTGGTATGTAACAAGACTGTTGCTCATTTTCGTGAGACACAAATATTTTTACTAAATCGCCCGATTTCAATGTATTAACAACAGCATAATCGTTGGTTGTAGATTTTCCAATTACCTTTTGTCCACGGCTGGTTTCGTATTTGTAATGGAGAATCATGGAGGGCGCCAACCCGGAGAAGATTGAACCTGCTTTGGAAATCAATGCAATCAGTTCCGCTTCTTTTACTCTACCATGTTTGTATAGCTTCAATGCTTTTCGTACGTAAAGGAGTAAGATAATCCACACGATAATGCCGGGTACCAGTAATGGCATAACGATCAGATATACCATATTCAACGGAAACTTGAAGGGTTCGAGTCCGGTAATGATCGACTCGCTTTCTATATATTTAATTTCAATCTGATCACCTGTATTGAGATTGCTCACCTTACGGGATTCGAGTGTACGGAATGTAGCGTTAATTGTGCTGTCGTTAGTAGTGTAGCTATAGTATATAACGATGGGATGTTGATCGTTAACCGCAACATTGGTCTGCTCTTCTATACCGGTGACTTTCGCAGAAGTAACTTTTCCGTGTCGGTTGATTTTTTCATAATCTACTTCGTTGAAATCAGCATCTGTCAAAGAAATGATCAATGTGAATAGCGTGATCATAAAGATGGGTAAACCCGTTAGTAAAGATCCGACAAGCAACAAGCCTGGTTTTTGTTTCAACAGCCTGAATATAGTTGCTGTCTTAACTTCTCTTGATTGATAGTTCATTTCAATTCAGTTTGATTTCTTAATAGTATAGTTGGCGGCCACTCGTTCTGCCAGCGCTTCTATATCAGTTCGCCTGGCAAGCAATTCAAGCCATGCAGCCGGTATATTTTCGTAACCATATAGCAGCCCTGCCAGCCCTCCCGTTACAGCTCCGGTTGTGTCGGTGTCTTCTCCAAGATTTACGGCTTTTAATACGGCATCTTTATACGAGTCCGTTGTAAGCAAACACCAGATGCTTGCCTGTAGAGTATGCAACACATAGCCACTGCTATAAATATCTTCCTCCGACAATTCGTATATGTCTGACTTTAATAAACGATCAAACCGACTTATTTCTTTTGAATTGATAGACAGTGAATGAAGATACTCTGGTACATCAGTTTTGAGTTGCTTATAGATTGAGAATTTGTCTGTCTTGTTCAGCAAAAGCCTGGCAAATTCAAGATAGTAGAAGCAGGACATAACGGAACGTATATGCGCGTGTGTGATAGATGAGATCAGTTTAGTCAGCTGATAGCGTTCCTTAATTGATTTATCCTGTATATAAAAAACCAATGGAAGAATTCTCATGAGTGAGCCGTTTCCATTTTCATCTTCATGCAAGCCACCGGCAAGCTCAGGTGATGTGCCTGCTGCTATTCTGTTTATAGCGGCCCGTGTAGTGATGCCAACATCGAATACAACTCCGTGTGCAGTCCAGTAATTATGACGGAGCCAATTAATGAAATTTTCACCGACAATGTTGATATCGAATTCCTTTGCTAATGCTTCCGCCAGGCAAAACGTAAGCGAACTATCATCCGACCAGGTACCTGCCGGAACATTATAAGTTCCATAACCACGCATATCCGTAACGGGGTTTTTCTGTATAGCCGATCGATCCCTGAATTCAACAGGAACACCAAGGGCATCGCCAATCGCCAGGCCTAGCAATGCGCCTTTTATTGCGTTCAACATATTTTGGCCATTACTTGCTTCACACACCGCTGGTGATTCATTTTATCGGTATATATTTTAAGTCCCTTGCCTTGACTATTGATAGCTGGTAGCTACCAGCTATCAATAGTCAAAGTGATGTAAAGTTAATGTAGCGATGCATTAGCGGTGAGATTTTTCCTGGCATCTTCAATATATTGATCGATGCATGCAGTTTCAGGATAAAGATCTTTCGCTTTATTAAATAATCGGAGCGCCTCACCGTACTCTTCTTTGTAAAGATAATATATACCTAGATTTCGATAGCCATACGAATTTTCCGGATCTAATTGTAGGGAATGTGTGACATCTGATAATCCATCTTCAAGGTTTCCTGCATTGATCTTGCAAAATCCTCTGTTATTATATGCATACGCAAAGCCGTTGTCTAATTCAATGGCTTTATCAAATAAAGGAATAGCTTCGTCAAATTTATCCAGTAAAATTAGAGCATAGCCTTTATTATTAAGTGAGCTTGAATGATTGGGGTTTATGGTCAATGCACGATCGTAAGCTTCTATACCTTTTTCAGGAAGTCCTAACCCGGTATAGCATATCGCTAAATTAAACCAATCATCGTCTGTGAGGATATGGTACTTCATTAATCTTTCATAAACCTGATGCGCCATTTTGTAGTCATGTGTTTGAAGATATGATGTAATGGCAGCGCGATATGTGTTACGGTCTCTTAAGCCACGGTTCAACATAAAGTCAAATAAGGAGGCGGCCTGTTGATATTGTTTTTGATTATAGTGGCCTAACGCTTCTTCATACTTTTTTGAAAAACGTATATAGTTGAATAACAACTTTACATAGAATCCATCACGGTATGTGATATGGCCATTTTGCAGAACAACAGGAGCTTCGTTAGGTATGAGATTAAAAATCAGATCGAAGACTGCAGAACCCAGGAATATGATTAGGAATAATTTAAGAAAGCCATGCAGTTCGAAAGTGAAAGCAAAATAACAGGAAACACTGGCAATGATGAAAGATGCTATAGGGCCTGAAATGGTGTATAGAATTTGTGAGTAAATGGATGACGTTGCTGAAGGTGAGCATAAGCCCGTGTTCCAGGAAAAAGGGTTATACTTAAAATACACTTCTAACAACCCAATGCGGAAATGGACGGTGCCATTGGAATCTCCATAGGATCCTGCATAGACGGTTACCTTTTGCCGGGTTAAAAATAGGGCGGGTACAGCGTGCCCAAGTTCGTGAAGCAAAACCGTTAGGGGGCGAGCTACTAGTACGAGTCCAAAAGACAGTAGCATAAAGAGTGCAAAATATAACATCACCTCCATGGAAGATAGGATTTGCTGCCAGCCTGCTGACGAATAACGGCTGGCAAAAATGTGGGGATAGATGTCGTTAGGATGCGAATGGTAATCTCTCGACTTGAAACATTTTTAACTTTACTTGTAACTCGTGCCTCGCAGCTCAAAACTCGCAGCTACTTTCTACTGTTCCGCCTCTTTGCTCTTTTCTTCCTTTCTATAATCCAGGTATGCGCCTGGCTTTTTGTTGATCTTGTCACCAAGCGTGCAGATCTTGACCAGGTTTCGATTGACAGCAAAAGCAGTATCCATACCGTTGAGTGTATACTTTACGCGGATGAGACTATCGGATGTGCAGTATCCTTCTTTCAATACAATCGGTTTGCCCGGGTCTGTTGATCCTTCCAGGGTAAAGGTCTCATTAAATTTGCCATCATCGAGATTGAGAACGATGGTAGATTTTTTCGCGAGGTATACTACCTGAAATGTTACAGGATTGTTACAACGGTTGCAACCTGCTAAAAAAAAACAGAGCAACATAGCTACAAAAAGGCTGCGGGCAGTGCGTGTAAAATTCATGGTTAAAAGCGTTCACACGATATGATTTCGTGGTGGTGCGAAGGTATAAAATTTTCAGACAAGAAGTGTTCCGCAGACTGACGCTATGGTACAGCTTACGATATATATCCGAGGAGCAACGCACGCAGTGGTTTCAATACACCTTCCATGAAAGCGGGATGAAACAACAGGTGAATTGGAAGTATGAGCCAGCCCAGCACCCATAGGTGAGACAGGATTTTGCTCGCCAGTATTTTCTGAACAAATGCGCTTTTTTCTTCGGTATACATCAATATGCCGTGTAAAGCAAAGTATAGCATGGGCAAACCATAACCGGCTTTTACGGGCAGCGATATAGCAATCTCGTGGAGCACACCCGAAAGCAGAAAGGATATTATCATCGCGGCAGTCTTTCCGATTTTAAATTTGAGCGGACGATAGGCGATCAGCGTTGTCATTTCAGAAAAAGCCATATTCCACCGTTTGCCCCAGAATTCATTCAGCGAACGGGATTTATAGGGAGATCGAAATAATTCCTTAACGTTTACTCCCCACCATCGCCAATATGCAGTTGATAGATTGAGTATACCAAAGTGCAGGATAAAGCTGATGCCGACAAGCAATGCCAAATCAGCGATTATCATTATAGATGTGTTTGTCGTTTCTATTACCGCTGAAAGGTAAACAAGTACCATTCCCAATGCGATGCGTGAAATACCGCGCATAGCAATGGTAGCATAGGGCAGCCGTTGTGAGGGTGCCGGAAATGTCTCGAACAATGCTGGCCGCATACCAAACCAACCCAGTGCAAAGGCTGACCATTGCAATGAATTCAGCCTCATCTTTCCGGGGTAACTTTCAACAGCAACAATAATTTTCATTGACAAAAGCTGCAGCGATACAATGGAGACCATGCGAACCAGGGCCGATGCATCAGCTGTAATAAGAGAAGCAAAGATTACTGTAGCGATACATATAATCCAAGCGATCCATCGTGCGGTTGACTTGTTTGGAATAAAAGGTAATGTATACCCTGCCAGTAACAAAAATAGTCCGAAGGAAAGGAGATATAGGAGAGTCAGATCCACGCGTTATTATATAGAAATGCCAGAAGATATACTGCTGTAAAAAAGACAAACAGAAGAACAAGTGCTGTTTCACCGAGTGTATAGATTGCGCCTTTGGGTGCGTTTGTTCTGTCGAAGTAAAAGAACTGAATGCCAATGCGTGTAAGCCAGTATATACTGATGAAGAGCGTAATGCTTTTGGCGAGAAACGAACCACTGAGTAATTCATTCGTACCGGCTAATGAGACAATACCGAAGCAAAAGTTAATAACCAGTATATAGGCAGCGTATGTCCAGAACATTTGCCGGAGAAGCGGTTGCAACGCTTTCAGGTGTTGCTTCCATTGCAATACTTTCGGAATGAGCAGACTGCCCACGCATAAAACAATATGTCCTATACCCGCCAGTAGAATCAGTATTCTTAGTAAATCAACATTCATTGCAGGTTGTAAATATATTCAGTAAATCAAATTTCCGCTGCTGAACTTTTGAATGTTTCTCGTGCCCTGGTGCAGGAATTACCAAAAATGAAAATTGTCGCCCGGGCAGGCGACAATCCTCTTATTTTATAAATACTTTTATCAAAGGCCTAATGTCCTCGCTCAATTTTAATTTCCTGCTTCTCTTCGCGCTTGGGTAATCGCTTCTTCATCAATAGAATCTGCCCCAAATGACTCGACTGATGTTCCATTACATGGAACCAGCAAAAATGGTTGTTGATGTCCGACCCTGGCCGTACTTGAGCCAGCCATTCATCGTTACGCTTGCTGAGTTCGGCAATGGTTTTCTTGCGAACATCCCTATATATAGCCAGATAATATTCGACATCATGGCCTTTGAATTTTTGTCTCGCTTCTTCACCGAGGTTCAAGGCTACTTCCCATTTCTGTTTTTCTTCTTCGTTAAACTCACGGTTTTCAAAAGTATATACCTGGTAATATGCTTCGGCTGCAGCCAGGTGCATGATGAGTGCACCGATGGTATTGGCTTTATCATCCATTAAGTGATCGGTCTCCTGCAGGTTCAGTAATTTTACACTGTTCTCTACACGTGTACTCAGGTTGTTTAACATTGTTACGAGCGTACCGATCTGCGGAGAGAAGCCTTCTACCGGCCCGATGAGATAGGTTGTATCACGCTTGATTCCTTTACCTTCAATTACCAGGGCGCTTTTGCCGTTGGTTGCATCATTCGCGGAAGAGAACGTGAACTCTTTAATGCGCACCGGGGCCAGCGGATTCGTACCTTCATTCCATTCCGGTATAACATTTTTTACAACAGGCATTTCGAAGCTCCCATTTTTTATAGGTGCCTTTTGAAGTTTACCGGCATCGTTCTGCACGTAGAATTCGAAGTTGTCGAAGTAGAACTTTCCGTTGTTCATGCATAAACCACCGAAGTTTATCTTGTCGGCATTGGCGTCCATTTCACCTTCAATGGTGTAGGTCTGCCACGCGTTGGAGCGAATAGGCTTATCTCCCATATTTTCGAAGAAACCGGCCTCACCATTTTTATTGTCAACGCGAACCCATATACCAGCCCAGGCAGTTGAGTCTGCTATAATAGCTTTGGCGGAAGCTGTCACTTTAAATTTTACTTTCTTCTTCAGAAAAGAAGCGTCAACGGTTTGAACAAAGGATGTCCAGTTGCGTGATACTTCTTTCGTCTGCGCGTACACATTCATGCTGGCAACAACAGCAATCGCTACTAAGATTTTTTTCATGGGTTTGGGTGGGATAATTATTCGTGAAAACATTTTACGTATCAGAATCGGCAACAATAAAATTCAGATCAACCGGACGCGGGCGTTACGTGGTTATATACATATATAATTGCGCTGAAAAATTACCGATTACCCGCGACTTATCCAATTTGAAAGTCGTAACGATTTCTGTGTCGCTTTTGTCAGCTGTGTGTTTGAATGGATGTTCTGATACGCACAAAGTTGTTCGTTTATGGGATGCACGTTTGTATACTATTGATTTGTATATGCCTTTGAACGTTGCTACGTTATTTTCATAATTGGCATTAATTTAGGGTTGCGTTAGTTTCAATCCAGGCTTATGGTACGAAATTATATCCGTGTTGCATACCGGAGTCTATTCAAGAACAGGGTATTCTCGTTCCTCAATATTCTCGGACTTGCCATTGGCATGGCTGCTTTTCTTTTTATTATTCACTACGTTCGTTTCGAGCGCAACTATGAGAGTTTTCATGAGAACGCTGATAACATCTACCGCGTTACGCTCGATCTTTACAATGGTAATGAATTCATTGTAACAGACTGCGAAACGTATGCACCTCTTGGACCTATATTGAAGTCGAAACATCCTGAAGTGACAGACTATGTCAGAATGTATCACAACGATGGTTTGCAGGATGTAGAAGTTGACAACCGCAGGTTCCTGGAAGAAGGAATATACTTTGCCGATGCATCGGTATTTACTGTGTTTACCTTACAGACATTTCAGGGTAATCCTGAAACAGCCTTGGTAGAGCCATTTAAGATCGCACTATCGGAATCAACGGCCAAAAAATATTTTGGCAAGACAGATATAGTGGGTGAGTCCGTAAAGCTATTGAACCAGGTATACCAGGTTTCGGCTGTATTTGCTGATCTGCCTCCCAATACCCATCTCAAGTATAATGCTTTGCTTTCGCATGCGACCCTGGCTAAACTATATAATTGGTATAGTGAGACGGATGGCTGGGGCGGAAACAACGAGTATACCTATTTGCAGATGGCACCCGGTACAGACCTTGCCGCATTTAACCGAAAACTTACAGATCTTTCTATATTACTAAAGGAACAAATTGGCAGCGAGCGCTTTGTTGCCGAACCGATTAAAGATATACATCTGCTGTCGAATAAATCATTTGAGCCCGAAGTTAATGGTAACGCCAAGGTTGTATACGTACTGTTTATCATTGCTGTCTTCATCATTGTTATAGCCTGGGTGAATTATGTGAATCTTTCTACTGCGCGTGCCATTGAACGTGCGCGCGAAGTAGGCATCCGTAAGGTAATGGGATCTTTACGCCTGCAACTTGTCCTTCAGTTCCTGGCAGAGTCATTCATGATTAATGTACTCGCAGCGGTTATCACCTTTACTATATTTCACACCGGGCTCCCATTCTTCCGTCAGTTAACCGGGCAGCCGTTACCGCTTGACTTTGCTAATGACACTGTGTTCTGGTATATATTTTCCGGCCTCATATTGACAGGATCTTTACTCTCTGGTTTATACCCTGCATTTGTATTGTCTTCCTTTCAGCCTTCTGTGGTGCTTAAGGGGAAACTCAGAACATCATCACACGGACAGCATTTGCGAAAAGCACTCGTTATTTTTCAGTTCGCGGCAACCGTTATACTGATGGCCGGCATGTGTGCGGTATATCTGCAAATAAACTATATGCGCAATTATGATCTCGGATTGAACCTGGATCAAACCCTGGTTCTTCGTGCCAACCAGGAAGAGTCAATAGATTCGATTGCCCGCCTGAAGCAACAAGCTTTCAAAAATGAGTTACTGAAAAGTGCATACGTAAGTAAAGTAGGCTTGTCGGGAACAGTACCGGGTTTGAGTTCACATGAGATGGGTACAACTTCCAATGTAAAACGTGTAGGTCAGGATGATGCGGATGGAAGCTATAATTATCACCTTACATCGATCGATGCCGACTTTATTCCGACACTGGGTATGGAATTTATAGCGGGTCGTAATTTTGTTGCCGGTGCTCCTAATGATGACCAGGTTATTATCAACGAAGAAGCTGTAACGCGTCTTGGCTTTGCAAGTCCAGAAGAAGCAGTAGGCTCGAAAATAACGTATCACACACGATGGAAGGGCGAGCCGGCAACGATCATTGGTGTACTGAAAAAATACTATCAGCAATCACCGAAGGAGCAACAGATTCCGATATTACTACGCTATCGCGACAGTGCTGATTACTTATCCGTCAAGCTTTCTGCGGATGATATGCATGAAGCCGTAGCCGAGGTAAAACAGATCTGGAATAAAGTATATCCGAATGCCGTCTTTCATTATTTCTTTCTCGATGAAAAATACAATCAGCAATACCAGGCTGATATGCGCTTCGGTGAGGTGATTGCAACATTCTCTACACTTGCCATTATTATAGCATGCTTGGGACTGTTCGGACTCTCTGCATTTACCATCGTGCAGCGCACCAAAGAGATTGGTATTCGTAAAGTGTTGGGTGCATCGGTTCTGCAGATTGTACACCTGTTGTCCAAAGACTTTGTTAAGGTGGTGTTGATCGCAGCGCTCATCGCAATGCCCATGGCGTATATAGGTATAGAGCAGTGGCTTTCCGGTTATGCTGTCCGCATCAGTCTGAGTGTTTGGCTGTTTGTGTTGCCGGTAGTAATTATACTGGTGATTGCTTTGTGCACGGTAAGTTTTCAGACGATTAAAACAGCACTGTCAAATCCATCCAATGCATTGAAGCAGGAGTGAGTATATATCAGATTGGAATAGTCGGATATTTATAGTAGATTCAAAAAAATAACCCCTATACGTATGGAATTATCCACAGTAGAATACATCATTATTCTTTGCCTGTCAATTGACCTTCCGTTATAACACTAACTAAAGTGCAAACTATGACAGCTATAAAGTATAGTATCATTCTTGCACTTGTTGTAAGTTTAAATACAACGGTGTTGGCACAACAAAATCCGGTACAACGACCAGCAGCTCAAGACCAGGGCGCTTCTTTTAATGCTACTCTGAATTTCAATCCTCTTTATAAAATCGATAGCGTTGAAGTGAGTCGTGAAGCATTTGAACGCGCGGTGGCATTGAGAGACATCGGGTCCATCCTGGTTTCGAAAGATCCAAACGCTACAGCTCTCTATGGTGGTAAAGCGCGCAACGGTGTTGTGATTGTAATCACCAGAGAAAGACCCTCTTTCGCTGAGGAGTTTCTAAGCAGAAAGAAGCGCATATATCCCTCCATCAACTAATCTTTATGTGATGACAAAACAAAGAGCCGGCATCGATCTGATGCCGGCTCTGCTAGTATATACCTGCTTAAAGATATACCCTGTCAGGTAGTGATAGTTACAAGATTACTTGCGTCCATAAACGGAAGTCAGGTAGTCACGCAGAGTAGCAGGCTTGCGGCTCAGAAGTTTTTCGAGGTCGGTGCCTGCGGTTTCAAATTCACCTTGTTTGATTGCCTCGCTGAACCCGGCAAATATGTCAATATATGCTGCAGGTACACCGGCTTGTGTTAAAGCGCTGGTATACTCCGCTATGGTAGGACTTGTATAGGCGATTGGTTTCCCCGTAACTTCCTGTAGAATCGTGGCAGCATCCTGCAGGGTATAGCTTTCTGTATTACCGATGGTATATATTTTATTCTCGTGCCCGTATCCCATCAGAATGTTGGCCGCAGCTTCGGCCATGTCGTTACGTGTGGCAAAGGTAACTTTACCATTTCCAGCCGGAAGAAAAATGCCCGTTTGCAGCACTTGTTCACCGAAGAACATGGGCAATACATCCGAGTATAAACCGTTCAGCAAGAGAGTATACGGTATACCACTCTCCTTAATCAGATTCTCTGTTTCAATATGCGACTTGCCCACACTGGCAATGGGCGATGTATCTGTTTCGTTTTTACGCGCAAAGCTGGTATATATAATGTGCTTTACACCGGCCTCACGAGCAGCCTTTACCGCATGTTGCTGTTGTTTCAGTCTGTCCTGAAGATCGTTACTCGATACCAGTAACAATTTATCAATTCCTGTAAAAGCAGATTTTAAGGACGCATAGTCGTTATAGTCGCCTTTTCTGATTTGTATACCTTTTGCTTTTAGTTCTATAGCTTTTGCATCATCGCGTACCAGTGCCGCGATTGAATTGGCATTGACACCTTTTTCCAGCAAATGATCGATCGTTGCTTTCCCGAAATGTCCTGTGGATCCTGTTATTAAGATCATAATTGATTTGAATTTGTTTTGCTCAAAATTATCTACCTTTGCTATACATTAGTAACCACTATACCAAAGTATAGCACTATACAGAAGTATAGTACGATTGAAATGACGTATGGGAAGATTATCAGAACTGGATAAAGTAAAGAGCTGCCCGAGTACGTATGTACTGGCAATCAACGATACCATGAATGTTCTAAATGGGAAATGGAAGTTACCCATTATGGCCGCACTGGGATTTGGGAAGAAACGCTTTCGCGAACTGGAGCGCGACATTCCCAACATAACACCACGAATGTTGTCGAAGGAGTTGAAAGACCTCGAAGCCAACGGTGTACTAAAGAGAATTGTGCACGATAGTATGCCGGTGGTTGTGGAGTATGAGTTAACACCGTCCGGTTATTCGCTGGAGACTGTGCTCGATTCCATGATTGAATGGGGGCTTCATCATCGCAAGACTTTTATAGGCAAGCACTAAGCGATATATACCATTTTATTGTCACGCCAGATTTCAGAAAACACCAAATGTCTGTACAGATCCACGTCCCCGATCACATTTTATATGAAGATGACTATATATTGGTGATAAATAAACCAAATGGTCTGATGGTAGAGCCTGATCGTAACAATCACCCTAATCTGCTACACCAGGTACGTCAATACATTAAGGCCTCTGCACCTGATGACCAGGAAGTATATGCGCAACATATACACCGGCTGGATCGCCCCGTGAGTGGCATCGTATTGTTTGCAATACAACGCAGTGTATTGAAGAATCTGAGTGAGCAGTTTGCCGAACGAAAAGTAAAAAAGTACTATCAGGCACTTACTGACCATGCGCCACAACAGCACACCGGAACATTGCTTCATTGGCATCGAAAGGAGAAAAAGAAAGCCGTGATCGCGGAGCAGGAATTCCCTTATGCAGAAGAAGCAAGATTGACGTATCACGTAAAACCTTTAGCTGCAGATCGTTTCCTCTGGGACATTGAATTATATACCGGTAAATATCACCAGATCCGCGGACAGCTCGCATATATAGATTGTCCCATCATAGGCGATGCCACCTATACGTCCGGAGTTCCCTATAAGCCTGACGCCATTGCTCTGCACGCCAGCAAACTCATATTCAGTCATCCTATTACCAACCAGGAGCTGATCATAGAAGCCCCAACACCTTTTATATAAGACGTAAGCATTAGGGCACGGGTATACTTTCGGTCAACATCGTTTCGCCTGCTTTGTTATAGTATGTGCATGTCAGCGCTATAGCATCAACAGTCCATTTCTCCACACCGGCATCTGCGGCTTGTTTGCAGAAGGTAAGGTAGTCAGTTCCTCCCTGCTGATGTACGACTAAATCTCGTTTGAGTACCACTGTGGAGCTGACGGATGCTATCGGCATGGCTATATATTTAGGATTGCTGGTAATTGTGAAATTATCAGATCCGAAATATTGCGTGTGTCCATCGGTAACATAATTTTCATAAGACACAACGCCTAATTTTTTCAGGTCTTGTATATACCGCGGGAAATCGCCTCCGCTCTTTACTTTCGCGTGGGCTTCTTTAATACTTTGAAGAGTGAACATAGCTTTTTGTGTTTAACTGCAGGCAAAGGTCTATGTTCCTCCGGTGGCGCAATTGTAAAAAATCGTTTATGTGGTTTCCGTGGAAAAATATTGCGAAGGATTTTCGCCTGTGAAGGATTTGAATTCTTTTATAAAGTGAGCCTGGTCATAAAAGCCGGCTTCATACCCAAGTTCGGTGAATGATTTACCGGGTGTAAAATTTTTAAGGACATGCTTTAGCCGGACAATGGCAGCGAATTTTTTGGCGGAAGTGCCAACGGTTTGTCTGAATCGTTTTTCCAATGGACTTTGACTGGTGTGAAGTTGTTCGGCAAGTGTACCGATGCGGATGTTGCCTTTGTGTTGATGGATCAATGCTAATGCAGCTGCAACGAGTTTGTCAGGTGCTTCAACCGTCATGCGTGAGATCAGAAATAGTTCCACGATCGTGATCTTGTCCTGATCAGTTCGCGCTTCACCGAGTTGTTCTTCGAGTACAAGTAATTCCGCGCGAAGTATAAAATTTTCCAGCGATATACTCTCCTGAAACAATTCGTGCAGCGGTTGCTTAAAAAATGCTCTTGCTCCCGTTTCTCTGAAATATACTAGCACACTGCCAATGCTGCCGGAATTTTTAAAGATTTTATACCGGTCGGTCAAACCGGTTACTCCTGCCGTTGCGAGTTTACTCTCCCGGCTATTCTCGACAACGGATAATCGCCCTTTATATTGAAACCCGATAACGATGTTTGTATCCGGCAATACTTTATACGATCGCTCTTCGTCAGCTTCCTGAATAGCAAATGTCTTTACGAGGGGTTTAAGTATATCGCACGGTATAAAAACCTCAAAACGCATAGCTACATAAAGAATATATATACTTTTTAAATCGTGCTGCCTACGTACACACCCAAACACGTACCCGCGTAAACATGTAACTCTCTAAGCAAACGATGATGCCAGCCTGAAGATTGACAACATGGACTGTCCCTTTTCAGTAATTGTATATTCGATGTGCAAAGGTTTTTCCTGTACCACTTTCTTGCTGAGTACCTGTGCATCTTCAAGTTCACGCAGAGCGGCTGATACAGATTGTTTGTTCGAACCGGGGAGCTGGCGAAGCAGACTATTGAAACGAAGTGTGCCTTTGGACGCCAGATATAGGATCTGCGGTTTCCATTTTCCTGAAATAAGTTTCAGAATGGGTTCTGCCGGACACTCCATATAGTTCGGAAGATCGTGGTGAAGGGTAGTCACTTCTTTCTGACCACATGCATTGTAAACCATAAACAAGCCTCGTTTTTCTGTACAAGTTATCCTTTTACAAAAAGGTTCAAAAAAAATAATTTGATTTTGATGGTGTGAACGTGGTTTTAAGCAGTCATGTTTCTTTGACTAATTGACTATACGGTGTCGTGTATTTGAATTTTGTGCCTGCAAAAAAAATACGCAACACTATGAATCAAACAAGCAGCCCGGATCTTTTCAGTCCGGTAACGAAATACGGAATAGAATTCAGCAATGCCATTGTGATGGCGCCTATGACGCGTTCGCGTGCACTGGGATCTGTGCCCAACGATCTGATGGCAACATACTATCAGCAACGTGCTGGTGCAGGACTCATTATTACCGAGGGAAATTCGCCATCACCTAATGGTATAGGGTATGCGCGTACTCCTGGTATATATTCAGATGAACAGATTGAAGGCTGGAAAAAAGTGACGAATGCTGTGCACGCTAAAGGCGGAAAAATCTTTAGTCAGCTTATGCATGTGGGAAGAGTTTCGCACTCGGCAAATATGCCTGCTGGTGCAAAGATACTCGCACCTTCTGCTATACAGGCGGCCGGTGATATGTGGACAGACTCGCAAGGTTTACAGCTTAAAGAAAAACCACAGGCTATGACAAGTGCTGATATAAAAGCGACAATCGCAGAGTTTGCCCGTGCTGCTATACATGCTGTTGAGGCTGGCTTTGATGGCGTTGAACTGCATGGTGCAAATGGGTATTTACTTGAGCAGTTTTTGAATCCACATACAAACCAACGCACCGATACGTATGGTGGTTCTGTTGAAAATCGAAGTCGCTTTGCGTTGGAAGTAACAGAAGCTGTCGCAAATGCTATCGGAAAAAATAAAGTAGGAATGAGACTTTCTCCCTATAATGTTTTCAATGACATGGGGCTGTATCCTGAAATAGCAGAGACATATGCGTACCTGGCGGAAGAGCTATCGAAACAGGATATACTATATTTACATGTGATCGATTATGCTGCTCGTACTTCTGATGAAGGACTGACACTGTTGAAATCAATCCGCCGTACATTTTCCAATCTACTCATTCTCAACGGTGGGTATTCCCGCGAGCGTGCCGAACAAGTGCTGCACAACGGTGAAGCCGATATGGTATCGTTTGGAACACCTTTCATTGCTAATCCCGATCTTCATTATCGGTTAAAGCATGGTATAGCGCTGCAGGAATCAGACCCCAATACCTTTTATACTCCGGACAGTAAAGGCTATACCGATTATACTTTCGCCTAGAAGATTGTTTTTTCATGATACAGGGAATGCGGTGTATAGCTATCTATATACACCGCATTCTTTACAACTATATATAGCATTTCAATACTATAACGCTGTGGCTGTTGCCGGTAACTGGAACAGAGAGGCATAGTTTTGTGCAAATGCCTGGAACGTGCGTGGCGCATGCCCGGTACTGTCATGAACGGCCGTGCTGATTTCGGATGCTTCTCCCCGCGCATAGTGAGCGTAGTCTTCCAGCAATCCATCAGCCTGCCAAACGGGAAATCCAACGTGCAGTAAAGCGTGACGCATTTCTTGCGGTGATACATTTATAAATTTTACCTGGTATCCGAATGCATCGGAAAAACGCATAGCCATTTCGGTGTGGGTTAATGCCTCCGGTCCAGTAATGTTATAAATCTTATTGGCATGATTGCTTTCCGTCAATGCTGCAGCCGCAACTGCTGCTATGTCCCGGACATCCACTGCGCTTATTTTTGCATCACCGACAGCAGCAAAGAATTTACCCTGCTTTGTTATAGGCTCACGGAAGCCGAGAAACCCCTGCATATACAGATTCGGTCGGAGAAACGTATAGTCTATGTCCGTTGCTTTTATTTTTTGCTCGATCGCAGCATGGTATCGCAGAAAGCGTACCGGTGAATGTATATCAGCTGCAAACTGCGATAGTTTTACAATATGCTGCACGCCTGTTTCGCATGCCGCGTTTACAAAATTAGTCTGAAGTTGTTCGGCCTGTTCGGACGAATTGGTGAGGAGAAATGCGCGCTCAATTCCCTGCAGGGCATTCCGTATACTTTGTAAGTCGTTGAGATCGCCTATAGCAAGTTCTGCTCCGAGGTAAGCGAGTGTGGCGGCATTCTCGAACGATCGTACCAGTGCGCGAAAAGGTATGCCCTTGGCCGCGAGTGCTCTTGCCAGTTCTGTACCTACACTTCCGGTTGCGCCTGTAATCAGGATAGATGGTGATTTCTTCGTTGTCATATTTTTGTTTGTTTCGTTTGATATGACAAAGGTGTAAAGACGACTCTCCGGGAAATTGTAAGAAAACGAAAAATGGCAACAACCGTTATTCAGGTCTGGCAATGCAGATGTCCTGTTGAAACTTCAGGAACCTGGTGGGCGAAAGGTTGAGGTAATGTTTGAAATCGTGAATAAGCTGACTCTGATCGTAGTAACCAAATTGTGTAACTACATCCTGCCAGTCCACAGGCTTACAGGTTTCAGTAACGGAACGTCCCAGGTATTCAATCGTATTTAGAAAGCGCTGATACCGCGCCATCTCTTTAGCGCTATACCCCAGGTGTTTTTTATACTTTAACTGAATGTTGCGTTCGCTTTGTTGGGTGTCTTGTGCTACAACCTTGATCGCATTTACATTTGAGTCCTGTGTATACTGGTCGAGTTGTTCGAGCGTTTCATCTTTGTCCTTTAAATAAGGTTGCGCAAATTCGAGTAAAACTTGTATACGATCCGCTGTATGCTTGCTTTTTAAAATGGACCACAGGTTGTTGAAACAGTTATCGTTTATGATCGTATCCGGATCAACCGAGATTTGTGTTGAGGCAAGTGCTCGCCCGAAGAAGCGGAAGAACCCATCTGATTTGAAATTAACGACCAGCATGTCGACTTCAGGAGGCAGCGTGTAGTCAATGGGTTGTTTTATAGGTCCGAGTACAACTACTTTATCGAGGTCAAGCATGGAACCTTTTGGCGATGTAAAGCGGACGGTTTCTCCAAAACTAAATATCAATATGGTTTGATACGAAGGCAACAGTGTTTTATGTACCGCTTCATTCGTAAGATTACGCGCTTCATAGAAATGCGTGAATACATCCTCAAATGCTGCAGGTGCAGCAATCCGTGATCCGATGTAGGCAGGCTCGTCCTGATGCGATGTATTCTTCATGGTCCCTGCAATATAGTATAAATGTGTTGTGTAATATATGACTTATGGCTGTGCCAGATTATTGATCTTTTGCTGAATATTCTCTTTCTCCGTTTCTGTTTTGGCAAGTGACCACGCTCGTTCAAAGTTTGATTTGGCTTTGTTTACATCAATCGCCTTGTATAACTCTCCCAACAAAATGAAATAAAAGTGACTATGTTCCAGTCGAAGTTGTTCCGCCTCTTTCAACGCTGCCGGCGCACCGTGTACTTTGTACAAAGCGAACGCCCGGTTAAGCGCTACGCTTGGAGAGTAGTTGATCGTTAAAAGTTGATTGTATAGATAAAGTATATCTTCCCATTTTTCTGGCGAGTCTTCTTTTAGACAATGCCAATAGGCAATACGCGCTTCCAGGTGATAAGACGTTATTTCTTCGCCTTGGACTGAACGCTCCAGAAAATACACACCTTGTTGGATTAGTGCCTGATCCCAGAGCGCTTCGTTCTGATCTTCATATAGTATCAAAGCGTCTTCGCTCGTTTGCCGTGCATTAAATCGGGAAGCATGAAAACACATCAGTGCGAGTAATGCGTTCGTTTGGGGCTCATCGGTACTTTTGTACTCTGTCAGCATCAGGCATAGACGCAATGCCTCCAGGCAAAGATCTTTTCGCAGAATGGCATTCTGTGTTTTTGAGTAGTAACCTTCTGTAAAGAGCAGATATAGTATGTGCAATACATTATCAAGTCGGCTGGCTATTTCATTTTCCGGAGGCAGCTCCATTTTAATTTTCTCTTCACGGAGTTTTTCTTTCGCACGGAACAGCCTTTTATTAATTGTTTCTTTGTTGGAGAGGAAAGCCTCTGCAATTTCATCAATTCCAAAACCACAGAGTATACGCAACGCAAGGCCTATCTGCGCTTCGCTGGCGATAGCCGGTGTACAAATAGCGAAAAGCATTTGCAGCTGACTATCGCGAATATTTTGTGTTGAGAAATCAGGCTCGTCTTCTACCGATGGGACCGCTAGTTCCGGCACTACTTTCTCCTCGTAGATCTTGGTCCTTCGGAAATGATAAAGCGTTTTTTGTTTGGCTACGACATACAGCCATGCCGTTGGATTTTCAGGAATGCCCTTCATTCCCCAGGTTTCAGCAGCCAGCAGAAATGTTTCACTGACGATATCTTCTGCCAATTCAATATGCTGCAACCCGAACTGCTTACTGATAACAGCAACCATTTTACTGAACTCCTGCTGGAAGAGTTCTTTAAGCGAACGATTTTCTCTTTCCATAGTTAAATTGAAAAACCACTCCGGTTGATCAGAGTGGTTTTTGTCAGCTATAATTCGTTAACTCATAATCTGTCGGATCTCAACACTGCCGTTAGCATCTATAGCCGGGCAGCCATGTGCCAGTGTAGTGGCTTCATCAAGACTTTCTGCCTTTACAACAAGAAAGCTGCCGAGGCGTTCGCGGATTTCTACAAAGGGTCCATCAGTTACAACACCTCCGGCCTTCAATACTTTCCCTTCCATGCTAAGACGTGTACCGTTGCCTGCTAATTTACCTTGTGCCGCTATACCACCTACCCAGTTCTTCCATTTTTCAGTAAGTACTTGCATATCTTTCGGTGATATGTTGCTATGGTCAAAGCTCGGTTGACGGAATAATAATAGAAAATCTTTCATAATTAGAGTTTATAGGTTGTGCGATATCTCTTCAATTGTGTCTTTCAATTTACAAAGTAAAATTAAAGGTTAAGCGTGTACTTCAAACTGTCCCGGCTGGTACGTTCCTGCCACCGGACGAAAGGCTATATTAATTCGGTTGTATGAATTAATGGTATTGGCAGCAATAGTAAGCTCTATAACTTCATCTTCCGAGAATTGCCTTCTTACTTCTTCAAACACTTCGTCTGATACGCTTGCTTTGGTGATGGCTTCTGCCCATGCGAGTGCTGCACGCTCGCGGTCGGTATAGATCGGTGATTCTCTCCAGGCATCCAGCATATAAAGTCGTTGCTCGGTTTCTCCGTTTGCACGCAAGTCTTTCGAGTGCATATCGAGGCAATACGCACAACCATTGATCTGCGACACGCGGAAGTACAATAAATTTAAAAGCGATTTTTCGATGGATGATTTGGAAGGATATACTGTTAAGCCATACATCGCCTTGAAAGCACTTTTTCCTTTTTCGTTGAAATTCAGTCTTGGTTCCATGTTGTTAATGTTTATGTGTTTGTGATATGTTTGATTTACAACCCTACAATGACTGACATTCGATGAATTGGACATGCACGCTGAAATTTTTTTTGATTTCGTTCGAATGCTAATTAAGTTGTTGATATTGTGCCTCTTAGAAGATGAAGATAAGTTGTGTATGAGCTGTCAAAAGATTGCTTTGCTTTTCAGATCCGACATGGTATACTTGTTAGCGCAATAATTTAATTTACTATGAACAAGTTCGGATGGATAATTTTTTCGTTGCTGGCGGGATCTTTTCTGCCTATTCAGGCGGGGCTTAATGCAAAAATGGGTAAAGCGTTAGAGAGCCCGGTATATGCTTCGCTCATATCGTTCGTGGTTGGCTCGGCAGCACTGATACTATATATACTTTTTACAGGACAGTCGGTTTCATGGGCGGGACTGAAATCGGCACCACCTCAGGCATGGCTCGGAGGTATACTCGGTGCATTTTATGTTACCGTTATTATACTCGCCTTCCCGAAGCTGGGACCTGCGCTTACGTTCGGTCTTATTGTATTGGGACAGATGGTTATCTCCCTGGTGCTCGATCACTTTCAGATACTGGTGCCACAACAGCACACTATTAATATATGGAGAATTGCCGGTGTAGCTTTGATCGTAGCAGGAGTGGTGATATTGAGGAAGTTTTGATGTAGACGCTGACGCGACACTTTATACTTTCGTAGGCGCATGCCCGAAAGCATTTTTGAACGCGAAAGAAAAATGCGAGAGATCTTCAAAGCCTACTTCCAAATATACTTCAGAAGGCTTCTTGCCTTTTTCCTTTATCTGGTAGTATGCTTCTTTTAGTCTGCGTTGTAGCAGCCAACGGCTTGGTGAAGTACGAAATATTTTTTCGAAGTCGCGTTTAAAAGTGGCAAGACTCCGGCCGGTAAGGTAAGCAAAGTGATTCAGCGTAACATTGAAATGATAATTCTTGTTCATGAATGCTTCCAGATCAATTTTACCAGGCTCGGAAAAATCGAAGAGTATATCTTTTAGCTCAGGATTAGTTTTGATAAGTATAAGTATAGCTTCCTTTAGCTTTAGAGCTACAAGTTCGTCACTGCCGCGCTCGTTAAGCGTGTCGTAAGGTTCAAGTGATTCCAGGTAACTCTTAAACATTTGATGAGCCTCCAGCTTCAGTATACTATCGCCATCGTGAATATGATTTACACTATAATTATACTCTATGCTGATTTTACGCAACGTCTCCTGATCCAGGTATATTGAAATTGATTTGAACTCTCCGGCTGCAGGCGGTTGTTTCGTAAACTTCAGGAGATTGTTGCGTTTGATGAAACGGAAATCTCCATCCTTGAAAATATACTCCTGTGTGCCATCATATAGCGTTAGTGTACCGGCTATCTGATAGCTGAATATATGCTCGGGTACGAATTGTTCGCCTTCACGACTCTTGTTAAAGTAGCAGGAATATGTAATTCGATTCTGACTGTTTTTGTTCACCTGTAGTGACATAGCAATTTCCGGTTGCTTGATTAAAGAAAGTGACATCAGGTGGTTTTTCGTTCCCACCTGATATAAAGTTTGCTGTTCAGGCAACAATCTGCAAATGATTCTGATTCCCGTGTCCTATATTTTATTTGTATTGGACAATACTGCGGGTGGACGGAATTATAGTATTGATTGATGTACGTTGCTCCATCAGTTAATCCGGATGTCTTTTCAGAATACCGGTATGAAATTGATTTTACTGATGGGCTAAACACACGACTGAAATCTATATATTGACTATATCTGTTCCTGTCTCATTTACGTGCAACAAAACTTTTTCCAAGTTCAGTGTCCAGGAAATTGGTTGCTTCGCGGTGATCGGTGGATGTTGTTACCGGCAACCATTTTTCAAATTCTGTTTTCCTTTTTTCGTCAGCCAGTTTCAACAGCGCAGCCGCTTCACTCCCCAGCACCAGGTGTACAGGAGGTTCAGGGTGGTCTGTCAACTCAATCATAACATGGGCTGCTTTTGCAGGATCACCCATCGGTATAAATGCACCGCTTGCAAAGTATTCAGCGCGATTGTCTACCGTGGTTTCATAACCTTCAACGCGCGCAGCATAGATCATCGAGTTGCCTGCCCAATCGGTACGAAAGCCTCCTGGTTCAACGGATGTAACGTTAATACCCAGCGGAGCTACTTCACCAGCGAGCGCTTCGCTGAAACCACTCAGTCCAAATTTGGAAGCCTGATACATGGTCAATCCGGAGTTACCCACACGGCCTCCTATAGAACTGATTTGTAATATACGACCACTACGTTGCTTGCGCATATAGGGTAATACGGCACGTGTTACAGCTATGGGAGCATAGAGGTTTGTCTCAAGCTGATTGCGTACCTGCTCCTCGGTATATGCTTCAGCAGCTCCGGTTATACCAAAGCCAGCGTTGTTAACCAGTATATCAATGCGACCAAAGTGCCTTATTGTTTTCTCCACACTATCCTTGATCTGTGCAGAGTCATTAACATCCAGCGTGAGTGGAAGTATTTGTCCGGGATATTTAGCAACCAGGTCTTCCAGTTGTTGCGTGTTGCGTGCAGTAGCCGCTACGTTGTATCCTTTTTCCAATACTGCTTCTGTCAGGCTTCTTCCCAATCCGCGGGAACTGCCGGTTATAAACCAAACTTTTGTCATATACTTTTTTTTGTTTTTGATGATACAAAGTTAGTGTAAACGCGCGCGGTCAACTTTGTTAAAGAGCTCAAAGATGCTTTGCTGAAAAGCTCAGATTACGAGCTTGATTTTCCGGGAAATTGCGTTTGCCGCTTGTTTTATGAGACACGCCTTTAAGGGGGTGAAAAGATCCTTTCGGGATGTTGCCGTTTGAAAAAGAAAACACTTTTCGTATTTAGTAGTATGATTAAGGATGCAGTTATTCTGGTACTGAGTTGTCTGGGTGTAGCACAAGCATTGTTTCTATGCGGCTATCTGTTTACGGTAAAAGACAGGAAGTCAAATATATTGCTTGCACTGGTGTTGCTGGGGTTGACTATGCGCATTGGTAAATCGGTGCTCTTTAATTATATGCCGCTCGAGCCATGGATACGAAACATCTGTATGTCGGGTATGCTGATAACAGGACCATTCCTTTGGTTCTATGGCAGAGCGTTGTTTGAGAAGAAATATTTTTCAGGACGCGACTATCTTCACCTGATTCCATTTGCAGTTTTTGTTTTGTGTTGCCGCATTATCCCGAACCGAGGTGACATGTTAACCACCGTTATTTTCTGGCTGGTATTTTTACACATGGCAGTTTACCTGACTGCATGTTGGGTATATATGGTGCGATCGTTGAAGGGAACGCGGTTGCTACCGTGGTATAGGAATATAACAGCAGGCGTAACCATTATCTGGCTTCTGTATGTGGGCATCTTTGCACGGCTGATTCCATTCTATATACTGGGATCTGTTTTCTTTTCTTTCCTGATGTATATCTTCTCTTATCTTTTGTTGAAGCGACATGTTTTTGCGCTGGAGAAGTATACATCGTCCGGTATGGATACCGTTGCGTCCAGGCGTTTGCTCGAACAGATAAAAGATCTGTTTGCAAACAAAGAGATGTATCTCGAAAGCGATGTGTCGTTGAAGATGGTAGCTGAAAAACTTTCGGTAGGAGCACGTGATGTCTCGCAGGTGATAAACGAATACGAACAAAAAAACTTTGCTGAGTTTGTGAATCAATACCGGATCGCACGTGCGAGAACATTGTTGAGTGCCCCGGATTATGCACGTGAAAAAATTGAAACGATAGCGTACGACTGTGGCTTTGGGAATGTCACTTCATTCAACCTCGCCTTTAAAGCCGAAATGCAAATGACACCTTCACAATACCGGAACCAGTTCGCGGTCGCAGAAGCGTAAGAAATATATAGTGCTGTATAAATGTCAAGAGGACCAGGTGATCCTCTCTTAATTAGATATCGCGAAACGCTTTAGTTATTAATCATTGGCGTGAGGCTTTCATCCTTGTTTCGTAAATCTATACCTCCTTCCAACACAGATTTAAGATTAGCCAGGTAAAATGTCCAGCCGTTGGAGCAGCCTAATCGCACGAATTGTCGCGAGTGATCGTCTAATGGAATATTGTAATGACGGAGCGCAATGACCGTATATCCCTTCTCTTCACGGAGGTTAACGTCCACCAGGCACTCGCCTTCAAATGTAAATTGCAGGTAATCCTTTCCATTAGCCTCTTTGATAACACCTTCCATCGGATCTTTGTATAAATACCAAAGCCACTGATACCGGGTTCCTTTCTGCGCAGGGGTGTTGGCATCCATGCGTGTACCCGTTGCGTTGTAAAACTCTACTTTCTGTAAAAACCATTTTTCCAACTCACTTGATTTGGTCCAGGCGTCATAGATGTCAACTATACTGGCGCGAATGGCTATCTTTTTTGTGAAGGCTGTCCAATCGAAATTTTTCATAGGTGGTAATATGAGTGCAAGGTATGATAACGACTGTGTGTGACTGGCGATCAAATTACTTTACGAACGGAAGATTTTGATGAGCGATGCCAGTTCTTCTTTTTCATAACCGGCAACTTGTGCGCGCTTGAAGAAACTCGCACTTAGTTCAGCTACCTCTGTGTTGATGCTATAAGCTTTTGATGATTGCAAAATTCTTTCGGTTGCTTCCACACTTATCGACAACGGACTTTGTGTTATAGCAAAGTTTCCCGATTGTATCACGCCTGCTTCGTACTGCATGAACTCCGTAAAACCCGGAGTCACCTCGCGAATGATGCTGCCAAGTAAATCTACCGGAAAACCTTCCGCTTCACTAATGCTTACAGCATGAAAGAAACCCAACAGCGATCCATATAAATAGGACAGTGATGCAAGGTCCATTGCAGCCGCTGCACTGACTTTCTCACCAAGGTATTTTATATTTCCTCCGAATATTTTCAACACGGCTTCGCTAAAATCGAAGGCATTTTTTTTACCGGATACAAATATAGTGGTATCAGGACGCGCCATTTGTTCAGGAGCAACTTGTATGGCGCCATCAATGTAGTGCGCACCGTGTTTATTCGCCCATGTTTCCAGTTCGCGGGCATCTTCGGGACTACCGGTGGTTAACTGAATAATTGTTTTTCCCGCCAGGCCATCCGTAACCAGTTTGTTGAAGAGTATATCTTTCGTGGCGGCATAATCGAGCACACAAATAATAATGATATTACTGGCGTTGATAGCATCAGAAACGTTTGATAAAAATGTTGCACCTTCTTTTACAAGTACATCAGCCTTCTGCTTCGTTCTGTTCCATACTGCGACATTATAATTCTGCTTCATTAAGAGTCTGGCCAGCGTTATACCCATTTGTCCTAAGCCAACAACCGTTGCATTTTTAATCGTCTTCATTTTATTCGTTTTTAAATTTTTGATGACTCAAAATTGAAGACTGTCACCTTTCAGCTCAACGTGAGAAAATTTATTCAGCGGAATAATTTTTCCCTATAGAAAGGTGTTCCCGGTGATGATTAAATTTGTTGAAAAGGAAAGATTATGTATACTCGAAAGAAGCCCGAAGACCTTGATTGCGGCATTGAAGTTGCCATGCGCGTATTTGGTGGCAAATGGAAACCGTGTATCATCGATATAATCAACAAGGGCAAAAAGAGACCAAGCGAAATACACCGAGCTATAGCTTCGGCCACTCCGCGTGTCCTCAACATTCAACTTAAGGAACTTGAGAACTATAAAGTGGTAAGTAAAACTATTTACCCTGGTCTGCCACCAAAAGTAGAATATACTCTTACCGAAATGGGCAAGAGTATATTGCCACTTGTTGCATTAATCGATGCATGGGGCCAACGCAACAGTGAAGAAGTAAAAAAGATCAGCGATATGCTGAAAGTGGTGGGGAAGATGAAGATTATATGAATTCAAAGAAATACATAACTCAACTAAAGAAACAATCCAGTGCTCAGCAACGCTCTAAGAGCCCATCTATGAAGTCATCGCTGAGACCGGATGTTTACAAATCGGATACAACGGGGGAGGGTATATATCAGAATCGTGATTTCTTTTGTATAGCGTATTTGAGACCGAACTGCGGAACTACACGGGTATTATCATTACCTTCGAGAAATTTCTGTCCGCCAACGGCTAGTTCCAGCCAAAGTCCTTCATCAATTTTCATTTCACCGCCAATGGTGTAGCGTATATACTCACTCTTCTCAAGAGTCTCTCCGCGAAGAGATGCCTGACTATATAAGAACTCTGCCGATAATCGTTTGTCAGCTTTGCCAAGCAACAATCTTCCTCCTGTGGAGAATTCCCATTTCAAAGGCACGGAACTGTCTTTGTAGTTGATGTAGCTTGCCTGGTATATTACCTGCGAACGTTTAGCGAATGTGGAGTTACTGTTGCCAAGTCCGGGAACGCGTCCTGCTATACCGCCAAAAAGACGCCAGTTAAGAAGTGCTAAATCTTTAATTGAATTTTCAGCAGAGTTATACTTTGACCCTGCTTTGAATTGAATAACCAGGCGGTTCCAGTTTTCTTCCACGAAAATTTTCTTTTCCCGCTTCAAAGCTTCGCTAAAGCTTTTTTCAAATTCCTTTTCTTCTTTGAGCTCGGTAAATGTGAGCTTTGCATTTTGAGCAACAAGCGTTGATAACGTCTGCGCCTGGCTATTATTTATAGTGATACTGAGTGTTGACATTTTCCGGAGTACTGTATCTTCGAGCGCCATTGTATATAGCTGATTATCTGTTGAGTCATAGCGAAGTAATCGGCTCCGATAACCACCACCAAAGTATTGTAGTATAGCTACTCTGGTTGCGGCTGGCAATGGACCCGCCGGTGTTGACAACGTATTAAGAAACAGATTTACATCCCGAAGGTGTTTGTTTCGCTGCCCTGCAAATGACAGTTGATTGGCTATACTATCGCGATTGGCTAAATAATTAGCGAAGAAATTTTGTAACCTTCGGCTGGCTACCGGATCAGTTCTGTCAATCGGTGTCCAATTGATGCCCCATGCCGCTAATAGATTAGATGAATCGCCTTGTGCTGTTCCAATGCTGATCTGTAAATTCTTGAGTGATTTATTTTGTTCCCAGGCCGAGCGTACTTTTAACGCTTTCGCGAGAATGCGATAGGGTGCAATTTCTATTGCAAGGCCGGGTTTCAGGTTTCCTTCCGCATCAATGTAATTTTGGATGCCTACAGCAAGCTCTTTGATATTTCCAGGCCTTACGACATCATTGGAGTTTATATCGAGTATAGAGAAGGCTGTAATATCAGGTACCGCGAAATCGACATAGTAGTCGTCTATACTAATGGAATCGGGATTCTGTGCGTAAAGCGCACTGGTAACAAATCCTGCTATAAGAATGGAGATGATCTTTTTCATATATAGGTTTCTTAATTGGTAGCGTCTAAAAGAGCGTCATCAGAAATTTTTGTGGCTGCACCCGCGGGTACATTTACTTGTCGTGTCCACACATTCAGAACCTGACCATCCTGCTTCCAGGTTATCGTTACGGTTACAGTCACATTATTGGTACCGATGTTACCAAGTCTGATGTCCCAGGAATTAATATCGTCATCGAGATTGACAGGAAGTCCTAGTGTATGCTGCGAAGGATTGCCGGTTGAACTTTTGTTGGTGAACGTCAGGTCACTCACATATATATAGCTCCATACATTTGTATCCTCAATATCAATATCAATTGATACAGGGCCACCGTTTTTATTGAATTGAACTAGTTCCATGGTTTGAGTCTTTTGGGATTGTTTATTTTTTCTCATTTATAATTTTGGTAGCATAAGGCACTACTCCTATACCGAGTGATGCCAGTATAGGCCAGAGCTCTTCGAATTTTGGTACAGCAAGTCCTTTGATAGCGAAATACATATAATAGCTTGTTATACATATCGCGATAATGACAGCTGAGAGACCGGAGAAGAATGCGATTAATCTGCTGCTACTTCTTTTTAATACGGGCTGTTGTGGCGCTTCTCCGGTAGCAAGCGAAGTGCGCTGTAACTGCTCAACTTGTTCATCAGACATGTCCACTGAAAGTGCGTCAGCTATTTTATAGTTGTCTTTTTTCAGCCAGCGCAAGAAATACCACAGCAAGAGTATAAATAGTATTACTGGTAACAGGATCAATAACCATTGTATAAAGTCAGGCTTTGTAACACAATCTATACAGGGATGTACAGGTGGTCTACTTATCACGGCGCGTTTGATCGAATCCGATTTTATGACAAGCGTTTTTAACGATCGATTCGATTCTGTATTTACCTTGATTATCTTGTTTAGTCGGTTCGTGACGACAGTGTCGCTCGGTGCTGACTGACTGTGTGCAGTATAAACACACATCATCAGCATTAGTATATAGACAAGTATTTTCATGTCGGTAATAGCTTCGGATAACTTTTTATGGTGAGGCAACTGGTATAATAATGTTAAGCGCGTTGTCCGTTTGTTACTTCGTTTATCTGTTCTTGTTTGGCGAGCCGTACGTTCGGCTGAGCGATATTACTGTGGCGTTGGTACCGGATGGCTCTGCGTGCACCTTTCACCTTACTTTTAACAGCCATTCTTGCACTGGCCAGTGTGTCGCGACTATAGGTTTCGTGGCTGCCACTGCTGGGGTTGAAGAAGCCTATATATCCTCCCGGATTTACTCCGAATGATTTCAGAGAAGATCCGTCCGGGTTAATGGTGCCCAGAAAATCATTGCGACCTTCAAACTCATCACCGCCTGTGAAATATAATGGCAATACAAAATTGGAGACGAGTACTCCATCTATTTCATACGTTTCTGATTGGACAGCATCGCACATCTCATACCAGTGGAATACATCACTGTCGTTGGTTGGATCAGGGTGTGGACCTGCCACCAGAAGATTTACTTCTGCATCACCAATCAATTCGAGTACTTCATGTGAAAGTGTTACAGACCACGGTTCATTCAATTGCGCTGCTATATCGAGGAAGACAAAACCGAACGGTATGCCCCGGTTGTTGAGATCGTGATAGCCGAGAGCACCATCGATGTCTGAACGGTCCCATATATATACAATAGCGTCACCGCGCATGTCAATCAAATCTTGCTTGTCTGGATTGGAAGCACTTCGTCCTTCCAGGCGAAGTGTGGCACCGAGGCTCCAGTAGGGTTCAAAATCTTCGCAAATCTGCCTGCGGATAGCACGTATAACCGTTTGAAGTTCAGCATCTGAAACTTTTCCATTGCTGTGGTTGAGGATAGAGATTAGCATACAATATATAGTATAGATAACAGCTTACTCTTTACAGGATTTTCAGCGATCTCCTTGGGTTTAGAGATTTATTCTCTGACAACGAGAACAAAGTTCATTCAGCAAGTGCTGCCTATCAATGTGAAAAGGGCCGTGCGTATGCCGTGAAAAACCCCGTTTTTGCAGAATGTAAATTGTAGGAATATAGTATTGCAATTCCGGAACACGTGTTGTTTCGGGTATAAACAAACTATCTAACCTAAAATAAAAAGTGTATGCAAAGAAGATTTAAACTCGGTGACAAAATTGCTTCCACGGAGCAAACACCATCGTTAACAATTTCGGAAGATGGAAAGCGAATGATCTTTACGTTCCCCATCATTTCAACTGAAACACCTGATACGGAACCGTTCGAACGTGACAACAGCAAGCGGCACACACACCGCGATCTTTTTGAACCGGTCGGAGGAACTATATATAGCAGTGGTTTGAAAGCTTCGCTTACGAGCGCAGGTGCCAGTGGTGAAACAGTACTGAATCTTACCATGAGACTTAATTCGAAAGTGCCCGGCACCGGAACTGCCTTTGCCCTGGGAGCCAGCTCTACCAATGGTAATGGACATCATTCATAGGAACTAACCTCTCTACAAAACAGAAGCTGCCTCACACGAGGCAGCTTTTTTGTTTAGATAAACCAACGGTATATAGACAGTTTACACAATGACTTCTTCGGCCTGTATATAGCTCTTTATAAATTGATCCCATCCAAAATGTTGAATAAACTCAGTTGGTGAAAGTGACGATTCAGTCATAAAGTTATCGAGGAATGATGTTCGATAGTCCTCTGAGAAAATAGGGAAGTAAATTGAAAAGCCAGATGGATTTACCCCTGGTAGATTGCCAGCTTCCAGAAACTCTTTTCCAATGAACGAACTAACCACAACCTGGTCCATCATAGCGATGAGTGTATTGAAAAATTTTTCAGGAATGAGTTCCGGCATCTCGTGGTAAAAATTTACAACGAGATTGCGAAAATCGAGAAGACAGAACATCGGGATGCCGGGTGATATATACCCGCATTTACTTGCAGCCCTGAATATTTTTTCGCGATGATCCGGTATGGCGGCTGTTAGCATACCGGCAAGTCGGTCAATCATCCGTGCCAATGCCGGATACCATGAGAGATCATTTGCAAATAAAGCAACCTCATCACGAGATTCAGCATTGTCGGGAAACGTGGCAGCAAAGTCGTTAACTATAATTTTGGATAAAGTTTCCGGTGTCATGGCAGAATTGTCAGCCATAGCTTGTAGTATATTTTTATAGTTGAATGAATTGTTGAAGTACATGATAGTCTCGAATGTAACCAGGTAATCGGTGCACCTGCTTAGTTCATACCCGGTATCAAAGAACTGGAGAAAGCAATTGGACATAACCAAAACATCTAAGTTCTGTCCATCGAAAGCCCATTGAATAGCTTGCTTTAACTCCGTTGCTGTCAGCATAGGCAACGCATCATCCGCAGGCACAGGAGCTGCTGCTCTGACTAATCGTTCTGTTTGTAATTGTTTTTGTTGAAGAAAGTGAAATGCATTTAAGTGAAGGTTTTCCAGGGGCGATCTTACTACTGAATTCTGATTTGTATCCGGAAAGATTCCGAACGGTTGGCCATGATCCCAGGTGAATAGTATATACCGCTCGGCAGCAAATTGAGACAGCACCCGTTGCTTGAAGAAAACTGTGATATCTTCTTCCTTGTCCATTCTGAACTCACGGCTCTCGCAAATGGGATTGAATATATTGTTTCCATCTGCTACAGATTCAAGATTACAGAACAAGGTAGTCCAACCGGGTTTTCGGATCAGCGAATCATTTGGTCCGAGCACAGTGGCCAACGGTAATGTTGTTGGTGCTATCTCGGCACGTATGTTAATGCAAAGCACTACGGCTACATCAGGCGACAAGTTAGTAGTAGCGAGTTGGTCGAGCATTTGTGTAAATGCCCGGAGGTTGTCGGCTGCACCTTTAATAAGAAAGATGGCTGTCCATTTGAATTTTTTTGGTGTCATAAGAGGTAGGGTTTTGAATATAGTAATAAAAGTGCTGTCATTCGTGCTGTGTAACAAGGTGAGAATATCCGGTCGACAACGGGAAAAATCCCGTTATCTCGAAAATCTTAAAACCGGAATATTGTAGAGTTAACACGGAAGATGTATATTCCATACATGTTCCGATACTTTACTGGTTAACGTTTGGCACTACAACCTTAATGAGACTATAATGAAAGTGATGATCGGAATTGCTGATGATCAGCAGTTATTTTTAAAGTCACTGGTAACGCTCGTCAATACCTTTGGCCAGTTTACAGTTGTACTGGATGCGCAGAACGGAAACGATCTTTTGGATAAACTGGAAAGGACGAAGCAAGAACCCAGCATTATTTTATTGGACGTAAACATGCCCGGCATGGACGGTATACATGCGGCCCGGCAGATTTCGCAACGATATCCTGCTATAAAACTGGTGGCTTTGTCTATGAAGGATGATGACACCACAATTATCAGTATGTTCAAAGCCGGGTGCTGTGCTTACCTGGTAAAAGATATACATCCCGATGAGTTGGAGAAAGCATTGAGCGAAGTATATAGTAAGGGATTTTATAATGCAGATGCTGTAAATATAAATTTCCGCCGGTTGCTTGCGCACGGGGATAAGAGTAATGAGACAAGGTTTACAGATCGTGAGATGACGTTTCTGCGATTGGCATGTACTGACATGACCTATAAACAAATTGCTTCGGAAATGAGTCTTGCCGAGCGCACCATTGACGGTTATCGTGAAGCGTTGTTCGAAAAGCTTAATGTGCAGAGCAGGGTAGGGATGGCGATGGAAGCTATACGGAGAAAGTTGGTGGAGATTTAGTATATTCTATTCCTATAACATTATCATATTATTATGCAACGAAGAGTAAAACTTGGTGCCTTTCAGGATTTGGCGACAACCACACCTGATGTAAAATTTTCAAGCAACGGAAAAAGTCTGATCATTGCATTTGCATTTAAGTCAGAGGCGATTCCTTCAAATGATCCTGTGACTCCAACACATCCGAAAAGAAACACGCACCGCGACATTATTGATATTAGTGGATCAGTATACGGTGGAAGTCTGGATGCAACGCTCTATGGTAGTTCTGAAGATTCAAGTACTGTCGTTTTAACCTTGAAACTAAATTCCAAAGTTCCGGGAACTGGTGCCGGATTGGTATCGGCAAAGAGAGGTGGGGCGAAGAAGGCTGTGAAGAGGAAGTAAATCTTACTTGCCGCAGATATCAAATGTCTGTCTTTTCAGGTGAGGTGATTTCGATCATTTCAATATAGCGTGCTATAAAAGCATCCCAGGTAAATCTTTTCACAAATTCAGTTGGAGATAACCCCGACTCACGCATATATAGATCGCGAAAGAGCGAATGATATATGCCTGGTGTTTTGGGAAGATATATTGAGAAGCACGATGGAGCTTTAAATTCATCAGATGCTTCGTTTGTAAAATCTTCTCCTACGAATGATTCAACCACCACTTTCTCAAGAAACGATTGGATTACTTCATAGCCATTGTTTTGAAATAATGCCGGAGCTTCATTGTATAAACAGGTTATGAAATTTCTGAAATCAATGAGTGCAAATATTTCTATGTTGGGTGCTATATATCCACATTTTGATAAAGCAGTTTTTATTTCCTGGAAATAACGCGGAAGTTCCCGGATAAGCGTCTTGCTCAACTCGTCAAATTGCTTTGCTATCGATGGATACCATGATAAGTCATTGGCAAATAAGGCAACGGAACGCTTAAACTCATTTGAATTGTTAGGGTCAGTCTCGTATAAAAAAGTTGTGACAATCAACCTGGATAACGACTCTGAGGATATATATGGGTTGCATGAGATTGCCTCCAGTATTGTCTTATGATTAAAGGTATCGGCAAAGTACATCAATGTTTCAAATGCAACCAGATATTCTGCGCATGAACTCAATTCATATCCGGTGTCAAAAAATTGTAAGTAACAATTCGACATAGCGATAACTCCCATTTTCTTACCAGAGAAAGAAGACGCAATAGCATTCCGTAACTCAGTTATGTTCAGAATTTGTACATCACTCTCAGTCAGAAACTGTCGTGCTTTGGGTTTTAAGGCTGGAAAAGCATTATATAGTTTAAAATAAAGGGGCAAAGGATTTTTTGAATTTACTATTCGAGGAGCTTCATCGCTGCCCCCGAAAATTCCAAATGGTTGTCCATGATCCCAAGTGAATAATGCATATTGCTCTGCAGGAAAATTGTCCTGCACTATATCTTTGAAGAAGAAAGTAACGCTTGCTTCGTCCAGTATATCAAATTGTGGATTTTCTGAAATTAACGTTAATGAGTTTTCAGCAATTTCTATCGTGTAGAATAGTGTTGTGAAACCTGCTGATGGCCGGTTCGTGCCCCTGGGAAAATTGGTTGGGACAAGATTTGAATCAATATTTATACATAAAACGATCGCGATATCTTTTGTTTTCCGGGCTTCCAGGAGTTGATTGATGACTGCTGCCATATCCTGAACTTGCGCAGACAAGCTTTTCATAAGGAAAATTATGGTCCACTTAAATTCATTTTGTTGGATCATTTTCGTAGCTTACTATTTTGGTTGTGAAAAGCTTTGGCTATTATATACTCCTAACTGTTATACTCTATCCAACGGTCGCGTGTCTTGGCCAGGAGACGAAGTTTGTTACGCCTATTAAATATACCCAAAACGAAGGACTGTCGAGTTACTACACTACAAAAATTATTAAGGATTCCTATGGCTTTCTGTGGATTGGGACACAGGAAGGTCTTAACCTTTTCGATGGAAATCGCTTCCAGACATTCACCAAACGTTCACCTGCCAAGCAAAAGCTAAACGGAAGTTTTGTCTCTGATATTCTCGAGGACAAAAAGAGAAACTGTCTCTGGGTGTTATTGTCGTATGGTGAAGCATGTTCGATCGACTTGCAAACGCGCAGGGTAACGCGCAGAATTTCACTAGACACCAGTAATCCCGAAAATGTGAAGTGGAGACGATGTCTGGCGCTGAAAGGTGATACTTTGTGGATTGCCGGATTGGACTTTGCCTATGCCTATCATATACCAGAAGGAAAAAGTTTGTCAATCGATATTCATGCAAAGTGTCAGCTTGATAAAGGTGAACTTAATATCTCGATGATATACTTTGATCATCAACAACGGATGATCCTCTGCGTGGATGGATATGGTATCATTATACTTGATAAAAACCTGGAGCTTCTTCGCACGTTCCGCGAGACAGAGTTAAACACATCCGGTGCCAATACCCGGCTTCGCTTTTGGGATGCCGTTATGTTGAAGCGTACGCTCTACATGGCCAGCAGTATAGGACTGAAAATACTCGATACTGACAAATTAAAAATCGTACAGCGCTCCGATAATAGAAGCCCGTTGATATACCATTCAGAAATGCAAAGCATTGCGGCTTCATCTGATTCCTCTTTGTTGCTATCTACATCAAAAGGTATATATGAATATAACCTGGCATCCAGGCAAACAACGATATATAGAGATAATAACCCGGATCATAATTTATTTACTTCAACGTATGATATATACTACGACACCGCGACTCATCGGGCATGGCTTGGTACATTAGCCGGAATTGCTTCTTTCCCTACACGGGCTACTCACTTTCGATCATTTTCGGAATATGGCTATGAGGTCAAGCTTAAGCACTTATTTTCGTTACTACCTGTTTCGAAAGATATACTTTACTGTGGTGATGAGAATGGTATATACAAGGTAAATACCCGTACAAGTGAAATCGTGCAGATAGACAAGGCCAGTTCTAATCTGATGCTTTTCAAGGATGCCCGGAATCACGTGTTCGTTTCGAACAAGAATGGTTTTTATATCATTGAAGGTGATAAGCTCAAGCCGGCACATACCATTATACCATCGTTGAAAATACTGAATTCAGATCATCTTAGCTGCGGCATTCAATACAACGATTCGCTGGTGTTGTTTGGAAGCATTGTGCAGAAGGGACTGGCGGTTTGGAATACAAACACGAATAAAATCCAGATTTTTCATCGGCAGTCTAAGGAAACATCGATTGACGGACTCTCGATTATCAATTACTTGTATAAAACAAAAGGTGAAGATGTAATGATTCTCACCGAACGATCAATAATTGCTTTTAATCCGCTTACTCATAAATATACTACGCATACACTTCGCGATAATCTGACACAAGAAGTGATGAGTAACTTTATGGACATGTGCGAAATGGAGGATCGATTTTATATTGCCACATATGGAGATGGATTGATTGAAACAGATAAGAAGTTTCAGGTTAAGAAAATAATTCGTTCCGAGGACGGGCTAAATAACACCTGTATATATCGGGTTTTTCCTTTTTTGAATAAAGCTATACTGGCTACGACAAATGAAGGAATATCGGTTATATATCTGAACCCCTTAAAAGTTAAAAACTATTTTCAGACCGATGGACTTAACACGAACGCTTTTGAGCAGCTCTGCGGTTATCAGGACGAGCGCTATATACTAGCCGGAGGTATTGATGGTTTTACAATTATAGATCCTGCGCTGCTGCCCCGCAACGAACGACCGCCTGATCTATATTTCTGGAATACAAAAGTGAATGCAAAGTCGCGCGTGATTGATTCATGTCATATCAGGATGAAAGCTATAACTATACCTACTGATGTCTTGCAAACAACAGTATCATTTTCTGCGCTTAATTTCAGCAATCCCAAGGAAGTAAGGTATGCCTATAAAATCAATGAACTTAACAATGACTGGATTGATTTGGGTAAACAAAATTTTGTGGACTTGATTGGGCTCTCTCCCGGTAACTACACACTTCAGGTTCGTGCCGCCAACGAAGACGGTATCTGGAGTGAGACACCCCTTGCGTTGAGTCTTACCTATATGCCAAAGTGGTACCAGACGGGTATATTTAAATTGGCAATTATACTGATGGGCGGTGTTTTAATTTACGCATTGCTGCGTTACCGCATCGATCAATTACGAAAGCAGCAAGAGATACGGAAAGAAATTGGGAACGATTTGCATGATGATATAGGAAGTGTGCTGAATACATTGAAAATCTTTACGCACTTGGCAAAGCGTGAACCCGAAAATAAACTTCATCTTGATCAAATTGAAGAATCAATAACGCAGGCGACTACAGGCTTGCGTGACATGATTTGGGTATTGGAAGAATCAGAAGATACAATCTTTGAGTTAATGGAACGCATCAGAAAATTTGCTTTTCCTGTTTGCGTTGCCAACCAGATTGAATTGCATGTAAATATAGCTGCCGATAAAAAGACAAAACCTCTCATTAAAACTGAAAAGCGGAACCTGCTGCTTTTTGCCAAGGAAACAATCAACAACAGTATAAAATACGCCCAATGCAAAAATATAACAGTATCGCTTGCACAGAATGGGAATGCGATACGACTAAAAATTGTTGATGATGGAATGGGCTTCGATTTGCAACAGATAACCTATGGTAAAGGATTAAAAAGCATTCAGCTGAGAGCACTTCAGATAAATTTTAAGTTTGCCATGGTATCGTCACCCGGCAAGGGCACATCAGTTGAAGTGTGGTGCGAGTAAACATAAAAGGCCCTGAATTTCTTCAGAGCCTTTCCGACCTAAACCTGAGATGTTGTGAGTGTTACCTACGCGTGATCATCTCTACTCATCGCGCAGTGTTTTTACAGGATCCATCGTGGCGATGGTATATATCTTGTAACCAATGGTAAGACCGCAGATTGTTAATAATAATCCGACTGCCATGGCAGCGGCATATATATCAACGCCTTTATAGTATCGCCACATGTTACTCATAATTGTATTTGACCATGTATAGCCGGCCCAGGCTCCCAGTGCTGAGGCTACCAACAGGATGATGATAAATTCTGCATTAATAATTCGACTGATATTGAAGACGGAGGCTCCGAGTATTTTTCGAACGCCAATCTCTTTCATACGCTTCACAATATTTAAGGACACCAGGCTGAATAGTCCTGTAACGGAAAGAAGCAGAGCAAGTGTTCCTAGGAATGTATATCCATACACAACACTCATGTTGAGATTCGTCACTGTCTGCAAATCGGAAGACAGCATGCGGCCCGGGTATAGCCTGTTGGGAAATATTTTATACCACTCTTTCTGCATGTAGTCCTGAACGGAAGCTATATTTTCAGCCTTTGCATTTACAATAATATTACTGTACTGATCGGCCGGTATATAGCGCATCATAAGCGCATCGCGATCACGCCATAATCCCTGTGTATATATGTCTTTTACGACACCAATCACAAAAAGACGAATGCTATCGCGCCAAACAATTTCTTTACCCAGCGGCTGTGTGAGTCCAAAGAGTGTAGCCATGTTTTCAGTGATGATCACGGACTCTTTCATATCTGTTTCTGAGTTGCTGATGAAATCACGACCCTGGGTAAGTTGCAGGTTGAACGTCTTCAGGTAATCATCACCTGCTTCAACGATATCTACTTCGGCCTTTTTCATTTCATGTTCAACCGCTTCGTGCATTCTGAAAGAACCAATGCTGCTTTTGGCCCCTGCTATCGAAAGTATCTCCGGATTGTTTTGTAATGCGTTTCGGTACGTATCAAATTCACTTCTATTGTTTACCGGAGCAATCAGAGAACCGCGAATATCAAAACCAAGATCATACTCCCGTTGGTAACGTGCATTTTGTAAGAATGCAAACGCACTGACAATCGAGATCAATGAAATGGCAAATTGCAGGCAGAGCAGAATGCGGGTAAAATAGTTGGTGCCTCCAAACTTGAGTTTCCCCTTAAGTATACTTACCGGTTGAAATTTACTGATATAAAATGCAGGATAACTTCCCGCTATAATACCGGTAATAATCAGCAACGCGATAATAAAAAATAATATAGACGGTTGATCAAAATAGTTTACTTCCAGGTGTATATTATTTCCGGTCATGAGGTTCCAGCCTTCTACGAGGAAGTTTGTCAGCGCGACACCAACGATCAGTGCAAGCAGGCAGGCGCAGGTGGTTTCTCCTATAAATTGAATGATGAGTTGTATCCGCACACTTCCCATTACTTTGCGGATGCCAATCTCTTTTAACCGTCTGGAAGAAATAGCAATGGCAGTATTGGTCAGGTTAAAGCACGCGATCAACAGAATCAATCCGCTCATAATAACAGACCCAATGATGGCTGCTACGGGTGGTGCACCCCACGTTTGGGAGCGAACGTCTTCGTCACGGTCATGATGCGCCATACTCAAAAAAGGATCGAGGGCGAACTCGGCCAATTGGAAGTTTTCCTGGACTTCGTTGTTATTTTTGATATAGGGTTGAAGTTGTTTATATACTATATCTTTTCGATCCGTATGGTTGATCTGGATAAATAATGTTCCTAACTGGTGCCAGTCATTTTCAGGTGCATGCGGGAACTCATCTTTATAGTTCTCGAAATTCATGAACGCTAAACCGCCTTGCTTGTGGAAAGATGAGTTCATAGGTGGATCCTGAAATATACCGGCAATCTTTACCTCTTTCAGTTCCTGGCCATACACTTGTGTCATGGTTTTACCCAAGGCTTCTGCCGGACTATTGAATAAACGCACAGCCATGGACTCACTGATCAGTACATTACTTTTATCGCGAATGGCATCGGATGAGCCTGCGATAAAATTGAACGAAAACATCTGGAAGAAATCAGGTTCTACGTATGAGACCCGCGAAGCAAACAAGTCATCTTCGCGCTTGAAATTTGAATACGAGTCGGTATACAAGGAGGAATGATCTACATCCTGGAAAGTCTTGTCCATAATTTCGCCCAGTGGAAGCGATGCATAGCCAAAACGTGTAGATGTATTTTCGAACGATCGTATTACACTGACGCGATAAATGTGCTCACCGTTTTTATGAACCGTATCGAAGTCAGAGTCGTATTGGTAGGCGAGGTAACTCACGATACAACAGGCAAGCGCGATGCCCATGCCGAATACATTGATAATGATGAAGGCCTTGTTCTTCATCATGCTTCGATAGGTTATGAGCAGGTAATTTTTAATCATGGTTTGGGTATGTCAATATGTATGCCAGTGAGCAGGATATTGCAAAATAGCGAATTCAGCAAAGTATACCGTTCATTCACATACACTTTTGTCCGCGAATGGACGTGCTTTGGCAATGCTGGTTCATGTGTTTTGCTAAAGTTTTGATGTGAGCATCGAACAATATTTTACTTACATTTGAACAGATATACTTAGGGTAAATGCACGCTACGAAGAATGCTGGTACAGCCAGCGATACTGTTAAGTCTGGGGAATGGGGAAAATTTTGGGAAACTCAAAAGACAGCTTTTTACGAAGTGATGAAGATTGCAACGCAGGGTTTTGCAAAGAAGCTCGTTGCTACATATCATATCGACAATTCCCATCATATACTTGACTATGGCTGTGGGCCTGCGTTTTTGATTGATGATCTGCAGCGCACCACGCAACATATAGCAGGTGTCGATATAAATCCATTTTTTATTGAGCAGGCAAAACAGAATCATCCGCATTATACGTTTGCCCTGATCAGCACTGACATTGGGCAGACGCGCTTAACACTGCAACAACAACTCGCGGAAAAGCAATATGATTTTATTATACTGCTCAGCATCTCGCAATATTTTCCGGATGTGCAGTCGTTCAGTCTGGTTATCGATATGTTGTCAGGTTATCTAACTAACGGGGGCAGAATTATTGTAGCCGATGTGATTGATCAAAAGACGTCATCGTATCGCGATGCGCTGGCGTTGTTATACCAGTGTCTCAAACGTGGTAAAGTCATTTCGTTCACGCGTTTCGTGCTATATGTTCTATTCTCCTCGTACTCCGAGACGTCAAAGAAAGCAAAGTTACTGACTATATCGTACCAGGAGGTGAATGCCGTGGCTGCAGGTTGTGGTTTGAAATGTGAATCGGTGCCAGGGTTGACGATTCATCCTTCGCGGAGTAATTATGTTTTAAGTAAGAAGTAAAGAGATGGCTGTGAGCAGTTCGCCTCTGGCTGCTAGTGGATTTTAGTTGAAAATACGTTTCTACTACTTGGCAGAAATAGAGTAAGGAGTAATTTTTCTGCAAAAAAAATATTAAAATGTATAGAAAAGGAGGCTATGAATGTTCGTAGCCTCCTTTATTTTGTTAGTCCTTTATGAATTTATAGAATCCGGAGGAGCCGGTGGTGGTTCGTACGCGGAGTATATACATGCCTGCACGAAGGTCTGATACTTTTATTTGTGTGGTGCCATCCGATTCTAGTGAATGTATATTTCGATAGAGTGAATTGCCACTTAAATCAATTACCCGTAGTTCAACTTGTTTATCAGATACTATATTTTCTTTGGACAAGTCGATGGTTAGCCAGTCTTTTACCGGGTTCGGATATAGAACTGATGCGCTGGAGTGGGATGGCTCTTCTTCTATCGCTGCTACTTCACGTGCAACGGCATTGCCATTAGCACAGGTGATAGCATCCAGGTCAAAACCATCGGAGAGGCCATCAAAGGCAAATACAGCGGTAGGGCTACACGCACCGTTAAGTATACGTGCATTGCGATCAGTTTTGTCAATCACCTTTACATAGCGGAACCATGGTAATTTTCCAGCTATATCAAAAGCATGATCAAGTGTACCCTGGCATGAAGCCGGTGTTGTTAGTCCTAATGTTACCCAGGTGGTACCATTCTGTGAGATCTGTACTTCAGCACGTTCCGGATTTTTGGCAAATGTAGGTTCACCATACGAGTATTCATGAACGGTGAAGTCATTGCCAGGTTCATTATATATATCACTGCTCATGCGGAGTACTATAAATCCGTTATAGCCCAATGAGAAATACCGGGCGTAAATCGTTGGCTCGTCATCAATTGCATCGGGCTCACCAAGTGCTGATAGGGTTCGGCTGACATTGGCGTTCAAGGTATAACCGCGTTTGGTTAAACCCTGGTGACGTGAAATTACGTCAGAAGCATATGCACATGCAGGAGGATTACACAATTCTGTACTTGGTGATTTGACTATGGTTCGTGGCGTTCCATCACCATCGCCCCAGTGTATTTGCAAGGTATTCGGGACAGTCGGTTCTGTGGGAGGTGTCATCAGGTTCCCCGTGAGATAAATATAATTATCACCAGGATGGAGCGTAGCTGAACCTACGGACACTTGGTAATACAGTGTTCTATACGCTATGTCAACAGCAAAGTTATTGGGATTGTGAACCCGGAGCCTCTTGTTGTTTAGACTTTCGGAGCAGTCTGCATGCACAGTGATCGATCGAAACGGTGTACGTTCTCGTACTACGAGGGTATATATTTGTTGGTTGACGAGGCACGGTCCCACATAAACGCCTATTGTAAATGTATACATGCCCGATGTAGTCGGTATGCCCTCCATGATGGCTCCTATACCTGTAAATTCATCTTGATCCGTGAGTGTAAGGCCGGGAGGAAGCTGTCCCTGTATTACTTCTACGTGGTAGAAAGAAGGAGCAGCCATGGGATTTTCAAAACCAAAATACTGAGAGAAGGGCTCATTGACAGGGAGGTAAGGAAGTGTACCTGGAATAATACGCTCCGGAGGAATACATGTAAAATTCCTGGTTATGATCAGTGTATCCTGGCAGCCTTTAGACGAAGTCCCGGCAATAACAACGTCAGCTGTACCTGGCTGTTCTGGAATACCTCCTATATATATGAGTTCCGGATAAGGATCTGACCAGAATCCGGGAGGTAAATTTACAGCCTCGTATACTACAGAATCGTCCTCATAGCTGCTGATAATATCAAATATACCTACTCCCACCATAGTTTGTTCCGGACTCGGCCCACCCGAAACACGAACTATATTGAAAGCATCACAGGAATCTTTCAGTATAAAGGGTATGGAATATTGCTGTTTATAATAGGGACAACCGTCTTTCGAAAATGCTCCGATCGTAAAATTCCATGTCTCAGCGTGATCGATTTGTCCACTCAATACATTTCCACTTAGGCTTACGCCATCCGGTAAACTGCCTTCTGTAAGAGTAAACTGTGCGCTGTCGTCTACAACGCCGTCCCTACTGGCCGATAATGTAATGGAGAAATTCTTTTTCACATAATAGGTATTGGCAGAAATGTCTGTAGGTGTTGGTGTCACTGCATCATAAATTTTGCATATCGTATTCGGTGGCGACACTTCGATATAGTACGGCTGTTCCACGTAGGCGCAATTGGCAGTAGGGTGTATAGCCTGAAGTCTGAAATGATATATACCGGTTGTGGTTGGTATACCAATAATGTGCTCGTTCTCGATAGTAAGTCCGGGAGGCAAATTAGCTTCCGATAAAACAATTTTAGTATTGGCAAAATGTTCATCGTATGGTATACCGATCACGCCATACGCGAGCTTGGGACCTCGCGGCGTTATGGAATCAGATGCTGCCATTGGACAGCGCACTTGCCAATTATAACGAATCGTGTCGCGGCAGCCTTGATTGGTTTGGGCAGCCAGAATAATTGTATGTGTTCCGGTATACTGTGCTGTGCCACTTACTGTCGCCATGTAAGAACCCGCTATATGATTTAATGAGAACCCGGACGGAAGGCTGACGGTAGTATATTGAACAGAGTCAAAATGCTCTGTATAGAAACGGGCCTGACCACTGGCGTTTACCAGGTTCGGAACAAAACCTGTTGTTGTTATTTGAAATTCATCGCAGGGTAAATTCCACCACACAGTCAGCGTAAATGTTCTCTCTAACGCCACCGGGCAACCGGCATTGGTCGATACCCCAACGGTAAATGTATAGGCTCCTGCAGCAGTAGGAATACCGGTAATTCCAAAATTGCTCAATATGAGCCCCGGGGGAAGTGTACCATTTGTGACTGTAAATTGCGCACCGTGGAGATGTGTACCGCCATTCTCCGCCCGGAGTTGCATGGCATTGTACTCGCCAACAAGGAAACCGTTATAAAGAAAGGACGAAATTTTGGTGACCGGATCGCAAGGTTGCGCTGACGTAACGCATGGGAGCAAGCAATACAGCCCAAGAAGAGCTGTAAATAAAATGAATAGATGTTTTTTCATAACAGGTGGGTTTGCAGTAATCTGTAGGTATCTGCCGACCATGTTAGTTCAGGTCGTTGAAATAAAAGCCAATCGATAGAAGTGACTAATAATTTAGGAAGAAGAAAGTAAAGGCGCTATCCCTGAACGATAGTCGCCTTTATTTGTTAGTCCTTTATGAATTTATAGAATCCGGAGGAGCCGGTGGTGGTTCGTACACGGAGTATATACATGCCTGTACGAAGGTCTGATACTTTTATTTGTGTGGTGCCATCCGATTCTAGTGAATGTATATTTCGATAGAGTGAATTGCCACTTAAATCAATTACCCGTAGTTCAACTTGTTTATCAGATACTATATTTTCTTTGGACAAGTCGATGGTTAGCCAGTCTTTTACCGGGTTCGGATATAGAACTGATGCGCTGGAGTGGGATGGCTCTTCTTCTATCGCTGCTACTTCACGTGCAACGGCATTGCCATTAGCACAAGTGATAGCATCCAGGTCAAAACCATCGGAGAGGCCATCAAAGGCAAATGCAGCGGTAGGGCTACACGCACCGTTAAGTATACGTGCATTGCGATCAGTTTTGTCAATCACCTTTACATAGCGGAACCATGGTAATTTTCCAGCTATATCAAAAGCATGATCAAGTGTACCCTGGCATGAAGCCGGTGTTGTTAGTCCTAATGTTACCCAGGTGGTACCATTCTGTGAGATCTGTACTTCAGCACGTTCCGGATTTTTGGCAAATGTAGGTTCACCATACGAGTATTCATGAACGGTGAAGTCATTGCCAGGTTCATTATATATATTACTGCTCATGCGGAGTACTATAAATCCGTTATAGCCCAATGAGTAGTAATTAATGCGAGCAGAATATTCATCATGCGCATCGGGATTGCCAAGAGACCTTGTAGTTTTGCTGGCATCGATATCTATGTTATAGCCGTTTTTAGTAAGCCCCTGGTGAACTGTAACTACATCTGAAGCATACGCACACGCGGGTGGATCACATAACTCTGTACTGGCAGATTTGGTAATGCTGCGCGGTGTCCCATCCGGATCGGCCCAACTTAATCGGATTGTACCGGGAAGTGTAGGGGACATAGTTTTATCAGCATAGATTGTAATATAGAATTCACCGGCAGGTGCTATACCAAAAGGGAGGATAGAAACGGTATAGCCATCGTAGTATACTGGTCCGTAACGAATAGGAATACCAAAGCCATTGGGATTGTGAACTCTCCAGGTCTTTGACGTCACGTCTTCGGAGCAAACCGGATGTAATGTGAACGACTGAAAAGGTGTATTGCCACGAACCACCAGCGTATAGGTTTGTTCATTAATCGTACACTCGGAAATAATGGCACTTACCGTAAACGTATAGCTTCCTTCGGTGGTTGGTGTACCCTCTATAAATCCGCCTACATAATCGGTATCCCTAAGCGTAAGACCTGGAGGTAACGAACCTTGTGTTACTTCTACACGGAATAAAGTATAATCTACGTCAACAATCATATAGAGATCTTCGAAGCCTACGTATTGCGAATATGGTTCATGAATAGGGACATAGGGTAGCATATTTGCATCGGGAATAAAAGGCTGGGACATAAGACATGTGAAATTTTGTCCGATTGTTAACGTGTCCTGGCAGCCCTCCACTGTAGTTCCTGCAATCACAAATTCTTCATAACCTTCATAAAGTGCGCGTCCGGATACTTCTATGCTTCCCCCGTAATCCCTGGCTTCAAATCCAACCGGTAAATGGACAGCTTCATAGGTTACAGAATCAAAATTTGAATAAGTACCTATTAGCACAAACATATTTACCCCCACCATCGTAAATCCAGGCTCACCCATAAGTCCCTGCAGATTAAAAGCATCACACGGATCTTTTAGAATAAATTGTATGACGTATGATTGTTCATAATATGGACATCCATCTTTTGAAAATGCGCCTATCGTAAAATTCCATGTACGGGCATGATCGATCTGTCCACTCAGTATACTTCCATTTAAAGTTATGCCATCCGGTAAATTACCTTCGGTCAGTTTAAACCGGGCACTGTCGTCTGTAATGCCACCCATACCGGCTGATAGGGTAATGTTAAAATTTTTCTTTACGTAGTATGTGTTGGCGGATATTTCGGCCGGTGTTGGCGCTATAGCGTCATAAATTTTACACACTGTATTAGGAGGTGATACCTCAATATAGTAGGGTTGTTCGATGTATGCGCAAGTTACAACAGGGTGTATAGCGCGAAGTGTAAAATGGTATATACCTACCGTAGTAGGTGTTCCGATAATGTGTTTATTCTCAAGAGTAAGTCCGGGTGGTAATGAACCTTCTGATAAAACGATGTTATAATCCCGGAAGTACCCATTGTCGAAAGCTTGATCGTACGATATGCCGATAACGCCATACGGTAGCTTGGGTTTTCGTGGATTTATGGAGTCGAGTGCAGTTGTTGGACAATATAAATATACTTGCCAGGTGTAGTGAATGGTATCGCGGCAACCATTGTTGCTCTGGGCAGCAAGCACAATGGTATATAGTCCTGCATTTTGCGGAGTGCCTGTTACGACCGTCTCGTAAGAGCCGGGATTATGATTCAGATTGAATCCGGCAGGCAGACTGACGGATGAATATTGAACAGAGTCAAAATGCTCGGTCCTGAAAGTAATAGACCCGCTAAAGCCTGCTGCTGATGGTGGCGGGCTTGCCGGTGTAATGGCAAATTCGCGGCATGGTAAATTCCATGAAACGTTCAATGTAAATGTTCTCTGAAATACAGGACATCCTGCAGCAGACGATGCACCAATCGTAAATATATAGGTGCCGACAGCCGTTGGTATACCGGTTATCTTATTCCCTTCAAGAATAACTCCGGGAGGTAGTGCACCACTCATAACGGTGAATACACCTCTTAGATATATACTTCCATACTCCGCCCGCAGTTCCATCGTGTTTTGTTCACCAATGATGAAGCCGCTATACAGGAAAGATGAAATTTTGTTAACCGGTGTGCAAGGTTGTGCAGACAAGACAAGCGGTAGCAGACAACACAGCAAGCAAAATGCTGTGGAAAAACTAAACACATGCTTTTTCATGATAAATGAGTTTTGGTGTGATGTATAGCTGCCAACTCTGTTTTTGGACAAGAGTGAGCAGTTTATACTTATAGTGTATAGGTAAAGGCGACTATCCAGAAACGATAGCCACCTTTAATGTTTTAGTCTTTTAGAAATTTGTAAAACCGTGAATGCCCGGCAGCGGTTTGTACACGGAGTATATACATGCCCGTGCGAAGTTCTGATACTTTTAATTGCGTGGTGCCGTTTGGCTCGAGTGAATGTATATTTCGATAGCGTGAATTGCCGCTGAGATCGATTACGTGCAACTCGATCTGTTTATCGGTTGCTATATTTTCTTCCGACAGGTCAACGGTGAGCCAGTCTTTTACGGGGTTCGGGTATAGAACTGATGTGCTGTTGAATGATGACTCTTCTTCCTGTACATCCTTCCGCGCAAGGGTGCTACTATTTATACATGTTACGGCGTCAAGATCAAACCCATCGGATACACCATCGAAAGCAAATACAGCGGTAGGGCTACACGCGCCATTCAGGATGCGGGCATTACGATCGGTTTTGTCAATTACTTTCACATAGCGGAACCATGGTAATTTTCCGGCTATATCAAATGCATGATCAAGAGTGCCCTGGCATGAAGAAGGTGTTGTTAATCCCAGCGACACCCAATTTGTACCGTTCTGCGAGATCTGTACTTCAGCGCGCTCCGGATTTTTGGCAAATGCAGGTTCACCATACGAGTATTCGTATACCATGAAGTCGTTACCAGGTTCGTTATATATAGCACTGCTCATGCGTAATACTATAAAACCATTGTAACCCAATGAATACGAACGTATGGAGGGCCAGTATTCATCCTGTGAGTCTGGTGTGCCGAGCGCCCATACAGTCCTGCTTAAATCTAGGTCGATACTATATCCGCTTTTTGTTAATCCCTGGTGAAGCGTAACTATATCAGAAGCATACGCACAGGCCGGAGGATTACATAGTTCTGTGCTCGCTGATTTAAGCAGGCTTCGTGGTGTACCATCGCCATCGACCCATTTTACCTGTACTGTATAGGGTAAGCTTGGTTCGGAGCTGTTATAGGTTCCCAATATTATATAGCTGTTCCCCGGTGTGGCAACGTGGTTTATTGGCCCATAGTTATAAAAATAGTAGGGCTGGTAGGTTATCGGGATATTAAAATTGTTGGGATTGTTGATACGCCATTTTTTATACGATATATCTTCAGAGCATTCAGCATATATAGTGAGCGATTTAAATGGTACAGGTTCGCGTACCACGAATGTATAAGCTTGTTCTGTTATAGCGCATGTTTCAATCATGGCCGTTACTGTAAATGGATAGGTTCCTGCTGTGGTTGGTGTTCCGTGGAGATAACCCCACACCAGGGTTGTGTCTGACAGTGTTATACCAGGAGGTAAAGCACCTTCTGTTATCTCAAAACGAAAATTGTCATAGTCCGCATCAAAATTTATATAGGGCGATTCAAAGCCTATAGATTGATAATATGCTTCATTGATATGAAGGTAACCAATGTCTTTCGGTTCTGGATATATAGGTTGTGGAAAGGGACATGTAAAATTAAGACCAACCACCAATGTATCCTGGCAACCTTCTGGTGTGGTCGCGGCAATTACAAATTCATCATAGCCTACATGCAGGGCATGTCCAAACACGTGTATCTGGTAGTAAGAAGGTTCAGCCTGAAAACCAGGCGGCAGATGCACGGCTTCAAATGTTGCAGAATCGAAGTCACCACCAACACTACTTATACCTATATAGCTGAACATATTTACGCCCACCATGGTGAACCCCGGTTCGCCCCAGGTAGTAACTATATTAAAAGCATCACAAGGCTTTTCCAAGATAAATTGTATAGAATACTGCTGCTGGTAATATGGGCATCCATCTTTGGAAAATGCGCCAATTGTAAAATTCCAGTTCCTTTCGTAATCAACTGCTCCACTCAGTATATTCCCATTTAACGTTATCCCATCGGGCAGATAACCTTCTGTTAATACAAACTGCGCGCTGTCGTCCACAACGCCACTCCGGCTGGCCGAGAACATAATGGAGAATTTTTTCTTTACATAATAGGTAGTGGCAGAAACCTCTGCGGGTGTTGGTGCTATAGCATCATAACTTTTGCAAATGGTATTAGGTGGAACTACTTCAATGTAGTAGGCTTGCTCGATAGATTCGGAGCAACGTCCGGTGACGCGCAGCTTAAAATGATATATACCGGTAGCGCTGGGTGTACCTGTGATGCGCCTATTCTCGAAAGTAAGGCCGGGAGGTAATGATCCCTCTGATACAGTCATGGTGATACTGGGCACTAACCCCGTGCTGAAAAATTGATCGTACGGTATACCCATAATACCGTATAGTAGTTTAGGACCTCGTGGTGTTATAGAATCCAGACGAGGTGCTAAACAAGGAGGCGATTGCACGTACCACTCGAAACGAATAGTGTCGCGACAGCCTTTGTTGCTTTGCGCGGCCAGCACAATTACGTTAAGCCCTGGATATGGCATACCACTTACTATAGCCTGCGCTGACCCTTCTACATGGCTAAATGAAAATCGTGGCGGTATAGTTACCACAGTATATTGAACGGAATCAAAATGCTCTGTTTTAAAAACGATGGATCCAGAGCTAGTGCTTGACGTGGGCGGATTACTGGTTGATGTAATAGCAAACTCGCTACAGGGCAGATCGCTCACTATTTTTATTGTAAACGTTCGCTGAAATATAGGACAACCCGGAGCCGATGATGCACCTATGGAAAAGGTATAGGTTCCTACTGTGTTAGGTATACCTGTAATTTTGTTTCCGATAAGCGATAGCCCCGGAGGAAGCGTTCCGCTGGTAACGGTGAATACACCATTCAGATATATACTTCCGTACTCTGCCCTGAGTTCCATGGTATTTTGTTCGCCCAGAAAAAATGCAGTGTAAAGAAAGGATGATATTTTGTTAACCGGTGTGCAAGGCTGTGCAGACAAGGCAAACGCGAGCATACTACATAGCCAAACGGCTACGAATGAACCGAATAAAATTCTTTTCATAAACGAGGGGTTTTTACTTTAATAAAAAAATGACAGGGAAGTAGCTTAAATTTAATAGCTATGCGATCGGGCATAACGATAGCAATAAGGTCACGCAGACCCTATGGTACATAACATAGTGCTTTTCATAAGATGTGGGTTTTGAAAAGGCGAATGGTACAACAGGAAGGAGACCGCAGCCGGGAACAAAAGGATATCTAACCAACGCTGAAAGTATCAGGATGATTAAAGACTGGTATACTATAGACTAAATTGAGGAAACGTATCGGGTATGCTATACCATACACGATCGGAGTTGCGGAGTCGTTGATCCTGGTGGTGTCGTGCCAAGCCGACAGGCATGCCTATTGGCTGCTAACGTGGGTTGTTTGTTTTTCATATCGAGGGGGATTTTTATAAAGTATATCGAACTTAGCTAAAAGGTTTATGATTGACAACAGAAGCTTAATATTTAAAATTACTATAGCCTCCTGATGTAAAAACTGCAAATTGTGGAGGGTATATTTGTATGAAGAGTATCTGACTACTGGCTGCTAGCTCCTGGCTTTTGTGGAATCTTGGTTTCATGGTATATATAGTAGCGATTGATTCATGTAATTCTACTTTTCCAGCAACCAGTAGTCAGAAGCCATGCAACTAATATTATATTATCCGATGAGACTTGCACTGATACTATTATTGACGAGCACCGAAGTTGTTGCTCAGACAGTGGGTATATATTTGCCCGATAAATTTAGCCGGACTGACCGTTTCATATTCTACCAACACGGTGGAGTGGTGACTATACTCGGTAATAATGCCGTTAATCAGTCCGTGCCTGAATGGGGACCGTATGAGTATCTGAATATTTTAGATTCGTTGAGCAAGCGCGGTTTTCACGTTATCAGCGAAAATCGTAAACCGGATATTGACGACTCTGTGTATGTCAATAGAGTAGTGTCGCAAATAGACTCTTTACTTCGTAAAAACGTCAAGGCTGAAAATATACTGGTGCTGGGTGCCTCTGCCGGTTGGAACATTACACTGCATGTCTCTGCACGACTCCAGAACAAAAGCATCCGGTATGTGGTGATGGGCGGTTGCTGGCCTGATACATATAAAGAGTACCAACATCTTACACTATATGGGCACTTCCTCTCAATAATTGAGTCAACGGACCCGCACGGAACCTGTGGCTCTATTTTTACAGGTAGAAAAACGCTGGCAACCTATAAAGAGATAAAACTTAATACAGGCCGCAGCCATGGGTTCATATATAAAGGGTATCGCGAGTGGATCGACCCAGTAGTAGATTGGAGATAGCTTCGAGCCTTGCGCTGTAGCTACTGGAAGCTCAAAGCTCGAAGCTAATTAATACTATTCGCTTCGCAAGGACTTCACCGGGTTTGCGCGCGCAGCCTTAATGGTCTGAAAGCTCACGGTGAGCATGGCCATGGTAAGTACAAAACACCCTGCTATAACAAATACTTCAGCCTGTATAGTTACGTGGTATGAGAAACTTTGTATCCATTCGTTCATCACGAAATATACCAGAGGCACCGCCAAAACGGTTGCAAGCAGAATGAGTCTGATATATTCTTTGGACAGGTGAAAGAAAATTCCAATTTCGCTCGACCCTAGTACTTTTCGTATGCCAATCTCCTTGGTGCGTTGCATCGTGGTATAGGCCGCAAGCCCTAACAATCCAAGACAACCAATGGCCAGCGCCAACGCAGCAAAGGTGGTGAACAGTAGGCCGAACTGGCGCTCATTTTTATATTGTGCGTTGAAATAGTCATCGAGGAAAAAGTATTCGAATGGATTGCCCGGAAAAGCTTTGATATATGCTTTCTCAATCTGTGCGATTGTCTCCGTAATATTTTTGGAGTGAATACGCAGCGAATAGTATTCTCCGTTTTCGATGTCGCAGTAAAAGACTGTAGGTTGCAGTGGATTCTTTAGCGATACCTGGTGGTAATCATTCACAACGCCTACAATGATCGGATCATACCAATCCGGAATGGACAGTGTTTGTCCTATAGCATCTTCAGGATCCTTAAACCCTAACTGTTTTACCAGTGACGCTGTAATTACAACCGATGTGTCCACATCCTGCACATGCTCGTGTGAAAATACTCTGCCGGCCAGCAGATTCATTTTATAGACATCTGCAAACTCGTAGTCCATGCTGTTGGTGAGAACAGACATAAGTTGGTCGTCAGCGGTGCCGTAACGCTTTACGTCTATTTTGTACTGACGCTGTTTGCCGGGTATAGTATATGACATGCTGAACGATTCTACCGCAGCACTACCTTTTAATTCATTTCGAAATGCTTCTACCGATGCATTGAATCCTGGCAATCTTGGCCCTATACCCGGACGCTCTACTACCAGCACCTGATCTATATTTACCCCTATATTTTGATTCAGCATGTGGTTCAGCTGACTATACACAATGAGTGTTCCGGCAATCAGTGATACTGAAGCTACGAATTGAACCACCACCAATGACTTACGCAATAATACACCCCTGGAACTGTTTTTCATTCTTCCTTTAACAATCAACAATGGACTGAAAGATGATAGTATCATAGCCGGGTAAAAACCTGCAAGTACTGTGCCTCCCATCCAAAGTATAAATAGCAAAACCACAAACCAGGTTTGCAGCAAATAATTTACATCGAGCGGTAAGCCGGATATGGAGTTGAATATCGGTAGTATAGCGCTCACGAGTGTAAGCGACAGAATAATGCCAGCAAGATTGATGAGCGAAGCCTCGGTAAGAAATTGTTTTACGAGTTGAACTTTCAGCGCACCCATGATTTTACGAACACCTACTTCACGTGCACGCTCCATGGCTTGTGCGGTGGCGAGGTTTACATAGTTGATTAACGATATACCCAATACGAACAACCCGATTAATCCCATGAAGTATAGGATGCGTCCATCGCTGTTCAGTTCGGCTTCGTCTGCCAGTTGAGATGTAAGGTGTATATCATGCAGCGGTTGTACTGTAAATACATTTCGCTGTTCACTTTGCGCGATGTTTGGATTATACTTTTTTTCAAGTGTATTAAGGCGTTTGGTGAAGTCGTTCACATCTGTACCTGGACGAAGCTTTACATAGGTATACATGTCATTGCGTGTCCAGCTCAGGTCAAAGCGAGGTATCCCGCCATAGGCATAATACCTTGGATCACCCTGTCGCGCGAATAGTGTTTTATACGAGAAGAGTATATCAAATTTCAAATGCGTATTGTCATGTGTCTCATCCACTACTCCGGTTACGTGCACAAGTTCATCGTTGCTGTCATCATCATGCATGTGTAATTCTTTGCCGATCGGATTCTCGTCACCAAAATATAGCCTTGCATATTCCCGGGTGATCACCGCTTTGTTGGGTTCTGCCAGAGCTGTGGCAATATCACCAGCGGATAACGTATAGCCCATTACCGACAGAAACGAAGAATCAGCATAGAGAAATCTTTTTTGCTTGATGGCCACAGGTCCGTGTGAGCCATGCTCATTCGTGATGATCACATTATTCTTGTAGCCTAAATTATAAGCACGTGTAACATCCAGCACTTCGGGGAGATCGGCCAGTGCATGCGTAAGTGCCGGATAATTCTCCGCACTTGCCTGCAGGCGTTCTTCGTTCCGGTATACTTCCAATGCAATGCGATAGATAGAAGATGCAGAAGGATTGAAGTCTTCGTAGCTGCTTTCGAATTTTATATATAGAGCGATGAGTAGGAAAACACTCATGCCGAGAGCGAGTCCGAATACATTGAGGAGCGAGAAGAAACGGTTTTTCTTAAACGTGCGGACAAAGGTTTTCAAGAACATAGGGTTGGGTTTGCTTTTCTATTGCAAGCTTAATGCCGGGGGTAAGGTATTGCAAATCAACGGGGTAGCTATACTATGCTGGCCGAATGCGGACGAAAACGTTCGGTAGCGGAAATAGCTGCTGGCCGCGAGCCGGGTCGAGAGAGTTGGAATGGTGTCAGGATATATAGGACTCAAGACTTTGAGACAACGATTTTGTTAGTAGTTTCCTGATCAAAAATATGCATTTTACTAGTAGCTTGCAGCTAACAGTCAGAACTCGATTTGCTATACTATAAATTAAAATCCACACATGGGACTTTTTGATATTTTTAAAAAGAAAGAAACTCCTTCATCTGCACAACCGGAAAGTAAGACACTGCTCGCTATGCCGATGTTTAACAATGGCGAACAATATAATTTGAATAGTGTTCTGGGGAACCTGAAAAGTTTTTGGGGACTAAATGTGACTGACTTGCAAGGGGATGACAATACCGCTGTGTTCAGGATTAACAGTGAGATGGTTGCCATTGCCTATATGCCTGCTCAAATACCCTGGGGCGATATCGAGGGAACGGCACAATATGCGTACAACTGGCAAACGGCCGCACAGGATTTAAAAGAACACAATGGACACGCTATTGTTTCCATGATGTCAGGAAGCAAAAGCGCTGTGGAGCGTTATCGGATTTTTAGTAAAGTACTTTGCGCTATATTATCAACATCTAATGCGATTGGAGTTTATCAGGGGAGTCAGACGTTGTTGATTCCAAGGGAGCAGTACCTGGATTTCGTAACGGATTTGAAAGATGACAGGACGCCTATACCGCTTTGGGTATATATTGGTTTGCGTGGTTCACAAGCAGGCAATAGTATATATACGTATGGATTATCAGTCTTTGGAAAGCAGGAAATTGAAGTGATTGATTCGAAGTTGAAACTGGAGGAGCTCTATAATTTTATTCTTAATATTAGTGCATATGTAGTAGGTAGCGATGTTACACTTAGAGATGGTGAAACACTTGGCTACACGGCCGATCAAAAGATAAAGATCACGTCTTCCAAAGGTAAATTTATAGAAGGAGAGTCGTTGAAGCTGGAGATGTAACAGTTTACAGCGAATAAAAAATATTAAAGTCTATGCAGGATTTAGTAATAGGTGTTAAATTTACACATAATACTAAATCAACCCGATGAAAGCAGTAAAGCAAGCAGTTATCTTCCTGGCACTGGTATGTTGCCTCGCAGCATGCAAAAAGAATGAACCTGAAGCTGTTGTAGATACTCCACAAACATTTTGCAATCCTATTGATATAAGTTACAGGTTTTGCCTGGATGAACCTTCGAGAAGAGAGGCCGCCGATCCTTCGATCGTCTGGTTTAAAGACCGCTATTTCTTGTTTGCATCCAAGTCAGGTGGGTATTGGTATTCGAATGACCTGGTTAATTGGACATTCGTTGAAACCAGTGAGATACCGGTAGAAGAATATGCGCCTACTGCTATCGCCATTCAGGATACACTATATTTCCTGGCTTCGTCCAACGAGAAGAGTACGTTGTATAAATCATCCGATCCGCTTAGTGGTAAGTGGACTATTGCACGTGAGAAGCTTGAACGCCCCGTATGGGATCCTGCCTTCTATCTCGATGACGATAAAAAACTATATCTATACTGGGGATGCTCGGATGTAAACCCTATATATGGCGTTGAGGTAGATTACAAAAAGAACTTTTCATTTATAGGACAACCAAAAGAACTGCTTCGTGCGGATACTGCCAATCATGGATGGGAAGTGCCGGGCGATAATAACACGCGGAAGAAGCAGGCTCCGTGGATTGAAGGCGCATGGGTAAATAAACACAATGGTAAATATTACCTGCAGTATGCGGGCCCGGGTACAGAATACAAAAGCTATAGTGATGCTGTATATATAGGAGACAGTCCGTTGGGACCATTTACGATTCAGGCCCATAATCCGTTTGCCTATAAGCCGGGCGGTTTTGCTGCGGCTGCCGGTCATGGAAGTACATTTGCTGATCCTTATCAAAATTACTGGCATATAGGCACGAGTACAATCTCGGTAAAACACATGTTTGAGCGCAGGTTGGTGTTATATCCTACATTTTTCGATGAGCAAGGTACACTTCATGCAACCACCAAGTATGGCGATTACCCGATGATCATGCCGAAGAAGCAAATCAGCAACTTCGAAGAGATTTTCCCGGGATGGATGTTGCTATCCTATAATAAACCGGTTCAGGTGTCATCGTCTATCGATTCACTTCCGGCCAGCTATATAACCGATGAGAACATGCGAACCTACTGGTCAGCGCAAAGCGGAAATGCAGGCGAGCACGTGGTACTCGATCTGGAAAAGACCGTAGATGTATATGCTGTCCAGATCAACTTTGCAGAACACAATACAAAAATCTTCGGCAGACAAAAAGATATTTTTCACAGATATACCGTTGAGTATTCTGACAACGGCACCGATTGGACAATGCTGATCGGCCAATCGAAAAGCGAAACTGATAAATCGCATCCATACTTCCCGTTGAAACAGAAGATAGCTTGTCGGTATATTAAACTTTCAAATGTCCAGGTACCGGATGGTAATTTTGCTGTGAGCGGATTGCGAGTTTTCGGTAAAGCAAATGGCGATCTTCCCGCTAAAGTCACAAACTTGCAAGCGCAACGCAACGCGAACGACAAACGCAGCGTAACCCTCACCTGGGACAAAGCCGCCAATACTACCGGCTACGTTATTAGCTATGGTCTCGCCAAAAATAAGCTATATCAAAGCTATATGGTATACGATGCCACTACCGTGACGATCAATAGCCTTAATGCTAAAGAGAAGTATTACTATACGATCGAGGCGTTTAATGAGAGTGGCATTACGAAGAGCGAGACGGTTGTTGAATAATGTGTTTACGTGTGTACGTAGTTTGAGTCTTTTAATTATGTGTGCTTTACCTGGTGACATAAAGTTTGAAGTATATCGTTAAATTAGTGTAATCAAACTGGCGGCCAGCAGCTCGAAGCCAGCAGCTCTAAAAAAGAATGCTCTACATCACGCAACTCATCTACATCGTTCCGGGGCAGGAGGATGTCTTCGATCAATTCGAGGCTGTTGCTATACCCATTATTGCAAAGTATAACGGGCGACTGTTGTTTCGCGTAAGGCCGGACGATGACGCATATATTGAGTATAGCACTGATAAACCGTACGAGATACATCTCGTGGAGTTTGATTCACAGCAGGACTTTGAGAACTTCAAACTCGATGAAGAGAGGAAGAGGTTTTTACATCTGAAGGAAAAATCTATCAGGGCTTCAATTCTTATTCAGGGAACGAAGCTCTGATGGATGTGTTGAGGTGTTAATGTGTTGGGTGTTGGTGTTGTGGACTAAACACCGTTTAATATATAGTATAATTATAAACGCTCCAGGTTGTCAGGTAGTCTACCGGCAAGGAAGTCTGCACGGTGTTGTGGGTTGTCGAGTTCTATTTCGTAGTTTACCCATTCTCCATTTTCATCCAGGGTGCCTACGTGGCGCGGGCCATTCGCGTGTTCATCGAAGTGCCAGAGTATAAGGAAGCCGTCTTCGTTGGAGAAGCCTTCGTGGTCGGCTTGAAATATACCCTGGGTGATGTCCCAGAATAACATTTTCAGTTCGGTTACAACGTCCCAGTAATTTTCTTCGCCTATCTCCCGACTTACGATCTCGAAAGTATATACCACTTTAATCTGGTCGAAATAATTTATCAGCCACGCAGCAGCGTTGTCGGGTTTGTCTCCGTATACAGCATCTTTAAAGGCCTGCATTTGTTCTTCCCCTCGTGCACCAGGTTGTATTTCCGTCTTCTCAATCAACACAAGGTCTGTTCCCCGTTGACTTTTCAAAATGATCTGTTCCCAATTGTCAGCTACACCACGTTGAAGATGAAAGTCAGCCTGCAGGTTTTCTCCTGCTAATTTTTCATGTATATCACCCACGGTGATGTTCGGATTTACTTTACCTAATATGCGAAACGAATAAGCCACTTGGTTGCCGTTTATCCAGCAAGATACTCTTTTTGTGTTGATGTGTTAAGGTGTTGAAGTTGCAGAATTTGGAAAATGTCGATGGAAAAGTATAAGCGGCTTTTATATATTAGTATTTATATAATTATAAGATTTAATGCTTAACAGGTTTAGTTTTTTTGCCGTTCTTACTTTTTTACTCCTCGCAGGTGCTTCACAAATCACGGAGGATTCAAAATTTGTAAGTTTCATTACCAGCGCCTCAAGTCTCAGATTCTATTGGAAAGATGATAATGGACAAATTTTTAAAAGTATTCAAAATCTGAAGACTTATATTGAGAGTGGCGATAAGGAATTAAGATTTGCAATGAATGGAGGTATGTATATGAAAAACAATTCTCCGCAGGGACTTTATATTGAAAATGGTATTACATCTACACCTCTCGATACACTTAAGGGTGCTGGTAATTTTTATTTGAAGCCTAATGGCGTGTTTTATATAACAAAAGATAATAACGCAGTTGTTTGCCGAACGGAGGATTTTATAGATAAAGGGCAAGTTAATTTTGCAACACAGTCTGGACCTATGTTGTTAATTGATGGACAAGTGCATCCTGCATTTAAGAAAGGTTCCGTCAACCTGAATATCAGAAATGGAGTGGGCATTCTTCCTGATAACAGAGTGGTCTTTGCTATGTCTAAACAGGAAGTTAATTTTTACGACTTTGCCGAGTTCTTCAAGAGCATGGGCTGTAAGAACGCACTTTACCTGGATGGTTTTGTTTCTCGTACCTATTTGCCAGAGCAAGAATGGAAACAGCTGGATGGGAACTTTGGTGTTATTATTGGTGTGCTGAGATAGCAGGATTGAATCCTATAATCCATAGGACGGATACTAAATTGTTTAGACTATGAAATCGTTATTACTAGTAGCTTTAATGGTGTCAATAAGCCAGGCATTTGCATGTAAGTGTAGTGAAACATGGACCGTTCGGGAATCATTTAAGTATGTACCTATAATTATATCAGGAAAGGTGTTGAAAAGGAAAGTTGTTTCTTTTGCCGAGATGATTCGAACGGACAAGTTGCACGATATAGAAAAGGACATTGCAGGAGATTCGCAGAAACTTAAGATGTTTGAAATGAATTTTATTTTTGAAGTTCAATTCTTAGTAACGGAACGTTTTAAGGAATTGAATATTCCGGACACCATTACGATTTACACTACTATAACATCCGGTTCTTGTGGCTTTAGATTTGAAGAAGGAAAGGAATATATAGTTTATGGAACGAAGAAGGGATTCTATCCTTTCATGTTAACAGAGGTAATGAAGAAAGAAATGATAGAAAGAGAAAATACCTATTGGACGACTCATTGCACTCGGACTCAACTATATAATGACCTTGAAGCAAAGGAATTGAGAACGTTAAGAAAAAGAATGGAATAGTAACTGAATTATAATAATGAAAATTACGTGGGACGACTTACGAATTGATTTTGACGAGAACACCTCTGATAAACTGATTGCGGATTGGAAATGGCTTATTGGTGAGAATAAGACACCTGTACTTGTTACAAGTATTGGAGATATATTTCTTAAAGACGATAAGGATAAAATATACTGGTTAAATGTTGGTGAAGGAACTGTAGCAGTTGCTGCTGATAACGTGGGAGAGTTTAAGGAAAAGTTGCAAGATCATGAACAAGTGAATCACTGGTTCCTGGTTGATCTGGTGGCAGCACTAAAGAAAGCTGGTCTGGAATTAGACAAAGGAGAGATATACTCATATATAAAACTCCCAGTTTTAGGTGGTGACTACACTGTAGATAATTTTGAAGTGACGTCCATGGAAGTTCATTTCTCTTTCGCTGGTCAAATTCATAGACAGGTAAAGGATTTGCCGGATGGTACGAAGATTAATGCCATTAAATTTAAACCGAACCACAACTAATTTTTTAACGACAAGCATTCAGGCTTTGTGCCTTCAGTTCTGAGCAATTGAATTTACATCCGCGCACAAATAACGGATAACAATCACCGAATAACAAGCCGCAACGGCAAACTCTCCTCCGTCTTCACAAAAGCAATCTCCTTTACTTGTTTGATGTTGATGCTGTCGAATTCTACAATGCAGTCGTTTAGCTTGTAAAGGGTATCGACTATTTCTCCGTGTTCAGCTTTGTTGTACAGGTATGGTCTCTTCAGGTATATTTCGTTGTTGTTGGTAACGTGAATTTTTCCCATGTCGGCAAGTTCCTGTTTGTTTGCACCTGCCAGTAGTGCGCCTCCATTCACAAATATATAGTCTGCGTTGGTGAGTGTAGTGAGGTGTTGCTTCAGTATAAACTCGATGTAGTGTTTGTCGCGGTTCAGTGGTATGGTGTTCTTTGTAAATTCGTCAACGGTGTATAATTTGTAGGATGACAACATGGTGGGATTGCCGCCATTGTTACCTGATTGTACGCCTTTGCGCATATACCCATCTGCATCAACGGACTGCTCCGGTTTTTCATGGATATAGAAATACCAGTCGTTGATAATTACATCGTCTGTTAATGAAAAGTGTCCGCCATAACGCAAGCTGTCGATAATCATCGTTGTTAAGGGTATAGTATAATCTTCGTCTGATGCCTTACCGTTTTTTATATACTCTGTCTGGTATAGCATCTCGCTTTTAATAAGTTTTGCCTGGGTAGGATTTACCAATATGTTGCTTCTTCCGGTTACATCAAGCGAGTCAACACGGTCGTTGTATTTTACAGTGTGTTTCCCGATATCAATTGTCTTGCGAATGGAGGAGTCTGCCGGTACTGCCACCGGTTCATTATCGATCGTGATTGTTATTGCATTCTTTGAAGGATTATAGATATAGATTGTGTCGCGCCCGGGGCCAGAGCAGGCAAATAACAAACTTGCTGTACAAACAACGATTGATAATTGATAGAAGAATTTGGATAAGGTAAGGTTCATGGTAAGAGCTATTCGGTAGATTTCTTTATCAAATTAATATTAATGAACCGATTTAACTATCGAAGTTTCGGGAGACTGTCGGAAGTCCATACAAAGCGCCTTGAAATCATGACAATTGTTTAAGTTTGGCGAAAATAGAATCTATGTCCGTTGATACATTTGAGATCTTTGCGGATGAATGCTGCCAACAGATTTCTGCTATGCAGAATTCATTTCTGGAATCATATGACATGGATAGTTATGAAAACTGGTTCTTTGATAAAGACTTTGGTGTGTTCCATTTTCAATCAAATGACGGGCGCAATCTTTATTTCAACTATACATTAGCCGGGTCATTTTCAACGAAAACAAATACGTGGAAATGGTCATGGGCTAACGAGTACCTGAAAGACTCTGAACGAAGAGATATTGAAAAAGTGCGAGCATTCGGTCTTGATAAGGGCTATACACAACTCTTCACCGGCCTGATTGATGGCGATGAATATACAGGTTGGGCTATGACTTCAGTAGCAGCCAAAGTATTGGATGCGATTGGTGTATATAGATTTTCCGAAGATCATCTCTTCTTCTATTTTGTATTTACCGGTGTGGTAAGTGAAGAAGAATATACGAAACAGAAAGAGAAATATAATGTGACCTGTGGAGCACATGGTGCAAGAAGGGCTGCGTTTGTTTGTCAACATTTAAACAGTTATACGCGTACCGGTTTTCACGAGCCTTTTGATTCAGACCCGTCAATAGAAGCAGACGATGATTACCAGGCGTGGTGTGATGCGTGTGAGAAGGTTAGATTACACGAAGGCGAATGGAACGATGTCTCGGAAGGATTTGCGAAGATCAGACTTGTTTGTGATCAATGTTTCTTCGAGATCAAGGCGAAGAACGTGGATGAAGACTCCAACGATAATAACCGCTGACTATTTGAAAAAATGAGTGAAAATATACCTCGAATTGTTGTATTAGTTTGTGCGGTGTTGTGAAGTATATATTTCAAGTATTAATGCATTTGACCCGATAAACTTCAATTAAAATTTCAAAAGCATCACTTCATCGTTCAATATATGTTGTTAAAAGATAAACCGATGCTAGATACGATATATACCTATACTTTTGAGTCATCTATTGCCCCGCATAGGCAAGGTTAGGAATCAAGGCCGGCAAATCCAGACGGGAAACTGCCGGTCTTATGTTTTTAAAGGGACTTATTCATTCTCCGTATATAGTTTCTTCCACACGTATTATCGACTTGTAACTAACGCTGCACCAGCCGAGTGGGCTTCCTTGATCTTTGGTGCGCGATAATTCAATCCGACAGTTGTACCCCCGGTTACGTCCACAGTCACCCCGGTAATCATGTTTGCCAACTCAGATGACAGGAAAACTGCAACCTGCGCTATATCATTCATCATCGGAAGTTTTTTGAGCATGGTATCATTCTTCATGCTTTGCAATACATGCTCCATCTCCTGCGGAACGGCATCTATAGCCTGCTTAAACACCTGTGAATCAGGTGAGCCTGCGGAACGTATATTTACAACCCGGACGTTATAAGCACCTACCTCCGAGGCGAGGTTGGTAACGAAAGTTTCCATAGCAACACAGGCCGAAGAAAAGCCTCCGGTATAGGGATAGCCAATGCCACCCGGTGTTGCTGTTAATGAGAGTATAACTCCGGATTGTTGCTTCATCATTTTTCGCGCAGCCGCAGTTGATGTAAGGAATTGTGATTGCAGCGCGATGGTTATAGGCCGCATGTAATCGTCTGCCTTCATGTCGACCAAAGGTATATCTTGTACCGACTGAAAGTCGATGGCGCAGAACGATATATCAATGGTAGTTCCGTCATTGCTAAGTTTATCGAGATATGCCTGAATTGATTTTTCGTTGAGTGCATCTACAATGGCTATTTCTGCTTTGCCACCGATGGCTATAATTTCATCAGCAACTTTTTGCAAGCGATCGGCTGTGCGTCCGGTTAAGAATATTTTAGCACCTGCCTGTGCAAGTGTGTGTGCAACAGTGCTGCCGAGCGAGCCTGCGGCACCATAGATGATGGCATTTTTATTTTGGAGTAACATGTGTTTGGGGGGTTATGTAAATATAGATACGCTACTCCCAAAAATACGGGTAACACTTTTAAAGTAACGTGGCGGTTTGCGGCAGGTTAGGGTTGTGCATGCGACAACATTTGTATGTGAAACTTTATTACCGGGGCAACTCGTCCAGTTTTAATTCGTGCCCGTTCAGATACCGGTGATAAAACCGAATGACGATGCCTGACATATCATCGGGATGAAACACACCAAGTTTGTTGAAGTGATTGGATAACCGCGAGCCTTTCCAAAGTCCCCAGTTGTTACGGATCCAGAGTCCTAATCCCATGTGGTATTTGTCCAACGAATTTTCACTTGCGTTGGCGAAAGATTGTTTATCAGCGGATGATAATAGTTTGTCAAGTTGTTTAAAGCAATCCTGCAGATCAGCCGGAATATATACATGATCAATGGAATCCTGCTGGATGCGTTTTTTATATTCAAGTTTGTCTTGCTTGATCTCCTGCTTCCGTTCTTTTCTCGCGACTGATGCCGATTTTTTTCTGAACCCGGTAATATAGCGGAAGTACCATTTCTCAATTCCATCCGGAATTTCTTCTTTATTGAACCGGAGTGTTCTGAATAATTTTGAGATCTCTTCGCGATAGAAGTTGTCGAGCATTTCAATTTGTAGTTCTTCGCACTTGCCGGTTGAATCAATGGCTATCAAAATTTCGAACATGTAGTGTTTATAATTTTGTTCGAAATCCCGGTTGTTGCCTTCCAGGAAAACTACATTCATTTTTTCTTCGAGCACGGTCCAATACTCTCTTCCATTTTCAAGTTTAGGAAGTCCGAATTGAGTGGGTATATCAATCGTATAGTTTTTAGTTCTTCGTTTGGCTGGCTGCACCGTATGGCTGCTGAGAAAACTTGTAAGCAACTCTTTCTTCATGATCTCTCCCGTTGCAATCGAGAATGTATATACCATTCCACTTTCCAACAGCAACGACAAGGTATCACCACTTACCTGCACATTGTTGCTTTTGTTGATGAAGGGAAACTGAATGGCGCTGTCGGACTCGCTATAGGAATTATATAACAGCGCAGGTGTGAGCGTTGAATCCGTGAGGTTGAAGTCGCTCAGGGTATATATATGGTTGACTGCTCCCCGATGATAATGTGTGAGGATGCCTGATTCATCCGTTACGGAGGGATCAATCCAGTTGTCCAGATAAAACAGCGATTGTCCATCGTTACTGAGAAACAAATAGTCGGGCGAAAAGTACCGGTTAATTGTTATGATCGGTTTCAACGTGTCGTCCGCTGAAACAACAACGGTCTTCCCGAGATCTGTCCAGACCTGGTCCGAGAAGGGTGTAGAATTTACAAAGAATTTTTCATTCTCTGAATATACCTTGTAAGGATACGCCAGCTGAGCAACACAGTGAAGATGCAGGCATGCCAGTATTGTTAAAAGTATAGCCTTGGACATGGATAAATATAGGACATTTCAGGTTTATTTTAGTATCTGTATCCATCCCTTTTGTTCTTGACGATTTGTAAAGTCACCGTTGGGCATTCAGAGTTTCTGCTATATTGCAATTGTCTTACGAAAAAATATCATGATACATAAAGGATTGATGTCTGTACTTGGCGCTATTGTCATTTTAACCATCACTGCACAGCGTGCCGATGCGCAGAAGGCTGTGAAACATCCGATTGCCAATGAAGAATGGTCGCGTGACTATCAGCCCTTTCGTATTGCGGGTAATCTGTACTACGTTGGTACGTATGATCTGGCGGCATACCTGATCACTACACCGCAGGGTCATATACTTATTAACACGGGGCTTGATGACTCCGAAGCCCTGATCCGTGCACACATAAATACACTTGGCTTCAAGTTCAAGGATATAAAACTACTACTGGCTACGCATGTGCACTTTGATCATGTGGGAGCTATGGCTGCTATAAAAAAGCAAACCGGGGCCAGGCTGATGATCAACGAAAAAGATGCACCGTTGTTGGTCGATGGTGGTGACTCTGACTATATATTGGGAGGGAAGGGAGCCACATTTGTGCCTGTGAAAGCGGATCGTTTGTTACACGACCGCGATACAATAAAGTTAGGTGACATGAATATAGTGATGTTGCATCATCCCGGTCACACACCCGGTGCCAGCAGCTTTCTGTTTGATGTGAAAGATGAAAAGCATACATATAGGGTGCTGATTGCAAACATGCCCTCGATACTCGATGAGACAAACCTGGCCGGCATGCCGCGTTACGCAGATGTTGGTAAGGATTATGCCTATACTCTGAAAGCAATGAAAGCTTTGCAGTTCGATTTGTGGTTGTCTTCGCACGCCAGTCAGTTTGACCTGCACAAAAAACATAAGCCGGGGGACGCTTACAAACCGGAGGTGTTTAGCGATCGTTCAGGTTATGATGAATCACTGACGGAATGGGAGAAGGTATATAGCGAACGGTCGGGAAGTAAATAAGTTCGTGACTGACGCATTGAGAAAATTTCTGTTCACGTTCTCTGTTTTCAATTCGCAGGAAATCGAAGCTGTGATCGACAGTGTGAAGATCATCACTCAATATAATTTCGGCCGATGCTGCTTTAACGAATCTGGATTTTTCTTTCAGGCAGGTTTAATTGGATGCACAAAAATTGTTCATCGTTGAACGTTGTGCCTTGACTTTGGGTGAGAAAATTGAAACACGGCAATGCTCCGGGCAAGGCATTGAAATTTATTCCCATCCGGTCGTATTAAAAGAAAGTTTTGCCTGAAAGAAAAATTTTAAATGACAGGGCAGATCACCAGTATATATAGAAAATTTTACCACGATTTAATAATAAATAGACGAGGCATCATGGTTGACTTTTAAAAGTCCCGAAAAAAAGATGTAGGCAGCAGAAATATTTTCAAAAAAAATATTTCAGAGAAATGATAGCGACAGAACGCCTGTAAAATGAAAAAAGCTTCGAGAAGGTTTCTTCGAAGCTTTTTGAAGTGATCCCGCTGGGATTCGAACCCAGGACCCATACATTAAAAGTGTATTGCTCTACCAGCTGAGCTACGGAATCTTGTCAATTTTGCGGTTTTTCCCGTAATTGAGGGCACAAAGGTAATCCAATCTGAATTATATGCAAAGGTGCGTTTCAAAAAATCTTATTATTCTTTTCATAAATATTTTTTGCGCGAGCTATACGCTTCTCGCTCAGACTTCTACACATCGGCTGAGTCAGGCAGATTCTCTTTTTAAAGAGAAACGCTACGTGCAATCACTCGATCATTATAAAGCAATCTTTGAACAACATGAATATTCTCCTGCTATGTTGCTGAAAATGGCATACATAGAAGAAGGATTGCAGCAAACCGGAGCAGCACTTTATTACCTGAATCTCTATTACAATGTAACAAACGACAAGTCGGTACTCGAAAAAATGGAAGAGCTGGCCGACAAGCATAATCTGGAAGGTTATAAACAAACAGATGCCGGCAGATTTTTGTCGTTCTACAACGATTATCATTGGCCTGTAGGCATTGCGTTAATGGCCATTGCTTTTTTGTTGTTAGGACTGAGCTTTTATTTAAAAAGAAGAAAGCACTTGTACTGGCCCTCGCTCGTGGTGATGGTGCTTGTGCTGGGAGCGCTGGTGGTGCATAATACGGTTGGGACAAAAGTTGCTATGGGTATTGTAGCAAACACCAACACCTATATTATGGACGGACCTTCACCGGGTGCTTCTGTTGTCTCTGTTATTCAATCCGGGCACCGTGTGGAAATTGTAGGAAAAAAAGATGTTTGGATAAAAATTATGTGGCAGGGCGAGACAGCTTATATAAAAGAGAATAACCTGTTACCGTTGAGCCTGTGATTCATCATCCCAGTACGAAACCGTAACAACGCCTTTATATTCTTTGTCTGAATATTTCACGAGGTAATAATATACTCCGGATGCTTCACCGATGGCGTACCATTTGAACTCGCGGTCGGCACTGGCAAAAACTTCTTTGCCCCAGCGGTTATATATGGTAATGCCTTCGAAATGTCCTGCACAGTTATCGAGCGGGAGAATATTGAGAAGTTCTCCGGTAGTAGCATCACGTTTCATCATGGCGAAGTAGTCATTCTTTAAATCACCATTTGGTGAAACGAAGTTGGGTGGGAGAAACTCGGTATCGCTTCCGTCTATGTCTTTGATCTTGATATTTACTTCTACAGTATCACCTTTCCCGTTAAAGCAGCGGTCGTCTGTAACCAGGAATGTAAATATGTAGTCATTTTCATATTGCCCGTTGGTAAAGATGTTGCATTCAGGTTTCCACGTAAAGGGCGATTGGACAGTGCCGCGACCTTCCGCGCCTGTAAACGTGTAGCCCTCGGGTTGTACGTTGCCGGTCGCTGAAAGTAATTTCAGCTGCAACATATCGGCTTCAGGGTAGGTGTCTGGATCAATGCCATTCAGACTAAGGTCTATCTGCTGACCAAGTGTAACCACCATCGAGTTATTAAGACTCAAGGCTATAGCGGGGTTGACGCTGGATACGAACAGCTGGGGTTCGGTATTATCAGGTGGCATTAATTTTACATTCACTACCAGTGTATCATAATATAGAAAGCGACATTTGTTTTCGTTATCCGCTACCAGGAAGTGAAAAGTAAATTCATCTTTTACATCCAGGTCTACATTATCGCACCGTATATTCCAGGTAAAGAGTGAGCTTACATTTTCATAGTCAACATCCTGTGGAAATGAAATGGAGTAATCAGCCATGCTGAAATTTTTTCCGGCTCCCGTCAGCACGAGTTTATCCTTGTCAAGATCTTTCCCATTGACATGAAATATCAGCGACTGGTTTACCTTTCTTTCCAGGTTTACAGTATCAATCAATGTACTGTTGTTGGTAAGCTCGGGCGATGATATAAGAGGTTTGCTGTTGCCGGGCAATTGTATGGTGAGATTTACTTTCATCCGGTCAGGATGATTGAAGGCGCATTGATCTTCGTCTTCAACCTGCAAGGCTATATCGAAGTTGGTGCGATTGGTGAAATTGAATACATCACACCGCGGGTCCCATGTTAACTCCGTAAACAACGTGTCGCCAACTTGTCCTAATGATTTAAAAGACATACCGGCACTGGCCAAGTCGACACCGATGCCAGGTATAATTACCTGGTTCATTTTATCACCATCTTCGTCAACAGCTTTAATCAACCATTTCTGTACAGGCGATCCTTCCGTTACGGTCTTCGTAATATCCGCTGTAGAATAATAGGGATTGTGATTAACCGGAGGCGTGATGTTTACCAATACCCGAAGAGTATCAAAGTATGGAAGGCTACACGCATCATCAAACGCAACAATGCCAACAGTATAGGGCCCTTCTATATAGGGACACTCATCAAAACATATCCGAAATGTTTTTGTCGGCGCAGATGCAGTAAGTGTTACCGAGGTAATGGCCGGAAGTATACCGCTGATATCTTTTTTGAAACCGATCGGTATAGCTTTGATCGTAACGTTCTCCATAAAGTTATCGGAACTCTTCAAAGCATCCGGATCAGACACCTGTACTTCAATGCAGCGATTGGCATCTGTTACTGTATTGCTGAATGTAACGTTCATCGTTTCATCATAGGTGAAACTTGCATCGGCTAATTTCTTTCCGAGTATTTGTGGCGGATCGGCCTGCGGACAAGCATCTACTACCAGCATCTGGAAGTCGCGTCTTACTTCACCAAGCTTTACACCTTTTCTATACTCTTCGCACTTCACCGCAAAAACATATAGTCCTTGTGTTTTTGGTGTAACCGTCAATAAACCATCCGTGCTGATCTTCAGATCAGGAGAACCACCAATGATATTCGTAAGACTAAAAGGCGATCGCCATGTTACCAGAGGATAGGGTGCAGGACTTGGTCCTCCGGAAGGAATAGCTTCTGCTGTATGTGTATTAAATGGCGTGACTAAAGTATATACCAGCGAATCGCCATCGACATCGGAACCGGCAAAATCTGCATAGTAAAATTTATTAGGACATGCATAATCATTCAGAGGAGGGAAGAGGCGTGGTGTTGAGTTAACGAAAGGCTCACCGTTTTTTACCACCGGAGGAAACTCCAGGTAAAAAGTTTGTCCTGCAGCATTCGGATAATCGATAACACCTGGGGGCGGTTCTTCACTTATAATGTTAAGCAAGCCTTTACTGTTATAGTTACGGCAGCAACGTTCCCATACAATATAGTATCCCTGGGCATCGCCATATTGGCTGTTGGAAAAAGTTACCTGCGTTTTATAGATCAGTTTGTTGGTTTGAATTTCACCGTTGGAGCATTCAGGTTGTGTATACGAAACGCGCGAGATACTATCGAGCGGCAGAAAAACGTCTTGCATAAAGGCATTATCGCGTTTACGGAAAATGCGCGCGTTTACAAAATCATCCTGCGCTCCCGGATTTCCGTTTTGCAGATCGAAATAAAGAATGAGTCGTACTTCGTAGCGATTGGCGGATATATACCGGATTTCAAACTCTCCGCCCACAATGTGCGAGGCAAGGGAAGGAAACGCCACCACAACCAATACCAGCAGCAGTAAATATCTTTTCATAACGTTCCGGCTAGAGATTAAATATAGGGAATAAGGATGAAGCGAAAAACTCCGGCAGGTTTGTATTTTTGCGCCCGTATGCGAAAAGGAGACATAATCGAAAATCTTGTAGTCGAAACCATGGCATCTGAGGGCAAATGCGTTTCGCGTGTGGATGGCAAAGTGATTTTTTTACAGGGCGGAGCTCCGGGCGACACTGTAGATGCACGCCTTACGAAAATAAAAAGCAGCTTCCTGGAAGGCACGGTTACGGCAATAAAGAAATTCTCGGCCGATCGCGAAACACCTTTTTGTATTCACTTCGGATTGTGCGGAGGTTGCTCCTGGCAACATATTAACTATCCTACACAGTTGTTATACAAGCAAAAGCAGGTAGTAGATAACCTGGAGCGATTGGGTGGACTAACACTCCCTGCGATCAGTCCAATTGTTGGATCTGCCAAAACAAGATTCTATCGCAATAAACTGGACTATACATTTTCTGCAGAACGCTGGCTCACCAAAGAGGAACTTCACGAGCGTAAAGAGGCGCAGCCCGATGCACGCATGCACCAGTTATATACTCCGGAAGATGTAGCGTTGGGGTATCATATACCGCGTAAATATGATTTGGTTTTCGATGTAAAGGAATGTCACCTGCAGCCCGATCCGTCCAATGCTATACGCCTCGCGGTGAAGGATGAGGCAATGAAAGCATCCATTCCATTCTTTGATCTGCGCAAGCAAATTGGTTTTCTGCGCACCATTACCATTCGCACTGCGAACACAGGCGAGACCATGATTATTCTGCAGGTAACGTACGATAAGATGGAATGGATCGAGTGTATACTTCATCGTCTTGAAAAAGATTTTCCACAGATCACTTCTTTCAATTATGTTATCAATGGTAAGAAGAATGATACGTTTGCTGATCTGAATATAGTTTGCTGGAAAGGTAATCCCTATATAACGGAATCCATGCCAAAGCCTGATGGTTCGGGTACACTTCAGTTTCGTGTGGGTCCTAAATCATTTTACCAAACAAACTCCGAGCAGGCTTACGAACTATATAGAATTGCCTGGGAGATGGCCGAGTTGAAAGGTGATGAACTGGTATATGATTTATATACAGGAACCGGTACCATTGCAAATTTCGTAGCGGGTCAGGCAAAGAAAGTGATAGGACTTGAATATGTAGCCGCAGCCATTGAAGATGCAAAAGTAAATTCGAAGATCAATAATATTTCCAATACTGACTTTTACGCAGGCGATATAAAAGATTTACTGGACGATGATTTTCTAAGTAAGCATGGAAGACCTGATACGGTAATTACTGATCCGCCCCGCGCAGGCATGCACGAGGATGTTTGCAAAATGCTTTTGAAAGCAGAGCCTAAAAAAATTGTATATGTGAGTTGTAACCCCGCCACGCAGGCCCGCGACCTGAGTATACTTTCCGAGAAATATACCCTTGCAGCTGTACAGCCGGTTGATATGTTTCCGCACACTATGCATGTGGAGAATGTAGTGAGCCTGGTAAGGAAGTAATGCATGGTCTGGGTCTTTTTACAGAGACAACAGGAACAGCGGAAAACATGTAAACTGTTATGTTCGTTGCTACCAAACACTTGTTCCAGAAAATTTTTTATTGATTATACTTGAATCCTTCCGGCAAAACTCTCAACATCGCTGCTTGAAAATTTTTAATCATGCGGCAGAAGTTATTAAGTGAAGGTGCAAAGGAATTAAGCTATGAGATCCGTGAGATCGTAAAGAAGGCTGACCAGTTAAAGAAACTTGGTGTGGCCATCTCGTGGGAGAATATTGGCGACCCTATACAGAAGCATCACAAACTTCCGCAGTGGATAAAGGATATCATTTCTGATATGATGAAACAGGATGATACCTATAGCTACTGTCCTTCCAAAGGGATGCTGGAAACAAGAGAATTCCTGGCCAAACAAACCAATGCCATGGGCGGTGTGCAAATTACCGCGGAAGACATCTGTTTCTTTAACGGACTGGGCGATGCTATTTCCAAAGCATACCAGTTCATATCTCGTACGTCACGGGTAATCGGTCCATCACCGGCTTACTCTACACACTCGAGTGCCGAAGCCGCCCACGCGGCACATGAACCGCTAACCTATAAGCTGGATCCAAACAACAAATGGTATCCGGACCTCGATGATCTATACAACAAGGTAAAGTATAATCCGAACGTAGTGGGTATACTCATCATCAATCCCGATAACCCAACGGGAATGGTATATCCGCTGGAAACCCTGAAGCGCATTGTAGAGATCGCAAAGGAGTTTAATCTCTTTCTGCTCGCGGACGAGATCTATATTAATATCACCTATAACGGAGCGCGGGCATATTCATTGGCGGAGATCATTGAAGATGTACCAGGTATATCCATGAAAGGTATATCCAAAGAATTACCGTGGCCGGGCGCACGCTGCGGCTGGATGGAATACTACAACCGCGATAAGGATGAAGACTTCAACCGATTTTGCCAGGCGTTGGACAATGCCAAGATGATTGAAGTGTGTTCTACCAAACTACCGCAGCTTACTATACCGAAGATATTGGGCGACCCTCGCTTTAAAGTATATCGCGAAGAGACCAATAAAAATATAGGACGCAGAAGTAAAATCATCTCGGATATACTCAGTACGGTGCCTCAGCTCACGTTTAATGAAACGTTTGGTGCTTTTTACAACACCATTATTTTTCGTGATGGAAGTTTAAAGCCTACACAAAAGCTGACGGTTACCAATACACAAGTTGGCAGTCTTGTTGACAGTTGGGTAAACAATGCCGATGGCACTCCCCGGAAAGATATAGCACTGGATAAGCGTTTTGTATACTACCTGCTTGCAGCCAAAGGAGTTTGTGTAGTACCGATATCATCATTCTGTTCCGAGCTGCAAGGCTTTCGCGTTACGTTGCTCGAAGAAGATGAAGATACACTCATCAAAACCTTCACAGCCATCCGTGATGGTATAGTGGAGTACCTGCAATCATAGTTTTCTCGTTGCCCGCAGAATGACCGATAAACGTATTTGATTTTTTCTGATTTGTTCTGCGTTTACCTGCTACATCTGCGGGCTTGAAATTTCAGAATCGGACACATACCGATAGATACCGTACGCTTCGCTTTTTTCGAACTTGCATTTAAGCGTTGATTTTGCAGAATTGCAGAGTGGTATATGCTTTGTCTTTTTAGCAGAAACTACTTGTATGCTGAAGTATTATCTCTTGCTGTTCTTTCGTAACATTAAACGTCAAAAATTATTTTCATTTATAAACCTCCTTGGTCTTACAGCCGGTATAGTCAGCACACTGGTTATATACCTGTATGTAACGGACCAATTCAGTCATGATCGTTTTCATAAACACGCTGAACATATTTTTCGTATCAACCAGACCTTTATCTGGGGTGAGAACGATGAGCATCAATTCTCATCTACCGGTCCGGGTGTAGCCTTCGCGTTGCAAGCCGAAATTCCGGAAGTAAAAGAAGTAACCCGCGTGCATCCGCCGGGCAAATTCCTGGTATCCTATACCAATCCACAACACGAGGCATTGGCGTTTGATGAGGGCGGCATATTAGCGGTTGATTCGAACTTTCTCAAAGTATTTACTTTCCCGTTACTAAAAGGAGATACCGAATCATCGCTTCGCTATCCAAACAGTGTAGTGGTAACTGAAACTACAGCACGTAAATATTTTGGGGATGAAGAGCCAGTCGGAAAATTGCTGGAGGTAGCTGATATCAACACCGATCATTATAATGCAACTTCCGCGGGGTCCAAGCAGGTATACCAGATTACCGGTGTTGTGCAAGATCCTCCTGCAAATTCATACTTCCAGTTTGATATGCTGATATCCATGAGTAGTCTGCCGAAAGTAAAACAACGCAGTTGGAGCTGGATATGGACAACTTTTGAAACTTTTGTGCTGCTTGATGAACGTGCTACTATAGATGCCGTGCGTTCCAAACTACCAGCGCTTCCACGCAAGTATGCGGAGACTACGTTGCAAAACGTAATGAACCAGTCGTTTGATGACTATATTAAGAGTGGTAAAAAATGGGAGCTGTTTGTGCAGCCACTTACAGCGATACATTTACACTCGTCCAATATATACAATCGGGTTGGTACTGTCGGGAGCATTACAACACTCTATATACTGATAGGAGTTGAAGCATTTATCGTGCTGTTGTCGTGCATCAATTTTATGAATTTGTCAACGGCACAATATACTCGCAGGATAAGGGAATCCAGCCTTCGGAAAATATTGGGTTCTGCACGTTCTCAGCTGGCCTTTCATTTTTTCTCAGAAGCTTTTATGTTTTGTTTCATTGCTGCCACGATAGGTTTTGGTGTAACACAACTTGTGCTGCCTTACTTTAATGTGCTAACGAACAATGACCTCCATTTGAATATACTTCGCCAACCCGTTGTCCTGGTCGTGTTGGGAACCCTCATCGTAGCCATGAGTTTGCTCTCAGGAAGTTACCCGGCAATTTTCCTGAGCAAGTTTGCCCCGGTGGAAGCGATGAAAGGAAAACTGCGCACTGGTAAACAAGGAAAAGCGCTACGCAATACATTGGTAACGTTTCAGTTTGTTATATCCATGGTGTTGGTGGTTTGTACACTCGTTGTGTTTCAGCAGCTTCGTTACCTGTCGCAAAAAGATATAGGCTTTAATCGTGAAAATCTGGTAGTAATTGATCGGGCAGAGTGGATATCCGATAAGAAAACTTTTTTACACGAACTCGGCAATATACCAAATGTAGAGGCGGCATCATGGGCTACATCGGTTCCTCCGAGAATATACGATGCCGATCAGTTTAACAGCGAAGGTTCTGCTGATAAAAAGGTATCGCTGAATTATGTAAAAGCAGATCAGCATTACCTGCCAACCTTAAACCTGGAAATGAAAGTTGGTCGCAATTTTTCTGAAAATATACCGGCTGATAAAGAACGCGTTATTCTGAATGAGACAGCTGTAAAAGAATTCGGCTGGACTGTCGATGAAAGCGTGATCGGAAAGAAAGTGCAATATCCCGGACAGGAAAAGGAGTTTGAAGTAATTGGCGTGGTAAAAGATTTCAACTATTGGACTTTGCAGGCACCTATTGAAGCTCTGGGTATATTTCATGTGGAAGGTAGTATTGCAACCAATGGTCATCAGTCCATGACAGTTCGTATTATACCAGGCGATCTTGATGCATGGAATAAATGTATAGCATCCTTGCAAACCAGTTGGAAACATCATGCCGGTGATGCTCCTTTTCAGTATGAGTTTGTTGATCAGGCTTTCGCGGAAAGCTATAAAGCAGAAGAACAATTCGGGAAAGCGCTTATTGTATTTGCCGTACTCGCGATTATGATTGCATGCTTTGGATTGCTGGGGATGATCATCTATACATTGGAACAGCGTACCAAGGAGATTGGTATTCGTAAAGTTGTAGGTGCATCGGCATTCAGCATCTGGATAATGATCGTGAAAGACTATACCACGCTCATTATACTCGCGATAGTATTAAGCACTCCATTTTGTATATGGTTCCTCAACAACTGGCTCGAAGATTTCAATTACAGGATCAGTATATCTCCATGGGCGTTTGCTGTTGCTGGCGGCAGTATGTTGCTGGCTGCAATAACTATTACAGGCTATCATGTGATGAGAGCTGCTCGCATGAATCCGGTGACTGTCCTTAAAGACGAGTAATCTTTTGGCCCGTAGAAGGCGTTGACAATCGCAGATAAAATGCATTTTATTTTTCTGCACTGTCAGCGAATTCTACGGGCATGAAATTCCGGAATCGAACACCCTGCGCTATTACCGGACGTCAATTTCTTCAAAAAATGCCTTATTTTGATCATTTTAGCGATGGTATGACCTTTGTCTCAACTACAGTCAAATCCTAAACGCAGGTATGATCAAGTATTATCTTCTCCTTTTTGTCCGGAACATCAAACGTCAGAGATTATTTTCTGCCATTAACTTATTAGGTCTTACTGCCGGTATCGTTAGTACTCTGCTAATATACCTGTATGTAGATCGTGAATTCAGCTACGATCGCTTCCATGGAAACGCAGAGAATATATACCGCATCAACCAGACATTTATCTGGGGCGAGAATGATAACAACCAGTTTGCTTCCCTTGGCCCTGGTGTAGCCTATGCTATAAAAACAGATATACCCGAAGCAACGGAAGTGACGCGCGTACAACCTCCCGGAGATTTTCTGGTAACGAACGCTGAAGATAAAAACAACATACGTGCATTCGATGAATCCAATATACTTGCAGTTGATTCCAACTTCTTCGAGGTATTTACTTTCCCATTGGTAAAGGGTGATATAAAAACGGCTTTACAAAAACCACACTCCGCTATACTTACGGAGTCGACAGCAAAGAAATATTTCGGATCGAAAGAAGCTATAGGAAAGTTTCTGCAATTCGGTGAAGACAGTGTAACCGAAACATATGAAGTTACCGCGATCGTGAGAGATGTTCCCGATAACTCTTATATCGAATTTGATATACTGGTGTCGATGAGCAGCTTTCCCCGCATCATGCAATCCAACGATCTTTGGCTTTGGACAACTTTCGAAACGTTTGTCTTATTGGACAAGCAAGCTTCCGTACCGGCATTCGAAGCGAAATTGCAGACATTGCCACGCAAGTATGCGGAAGGAACGTTGCAGCGCATCATGAATCAGTCGTTTGATGACTATATCAAAAGCGGAAAAAAATGGGATCTTTTTGCTCAACCGCTTACTTCTATCCGCCTTCATTCAACCAATGTATATAACCGCCTGAACAATGTAGGCAATGCTAACACAGTATATATATTGATGGGCGTTGAGGTGCTTATCATCTTACTCTCGTGTATCAATTTCATGAATCTTTCTACAGCACAGTATACACGCAGAATAAAAGAATCCAGCCTGCGCAAGATCATGGGCTCTGATAAAATTCAACTAGCATTGCATTTCTTTTCGGAAGCCTTTATGTTTTGCTGTCTCGCAGCATTAATCGGATTAGGACTGGTGCAGTTACTGCTGCCGTTCTTCAACGTGCTTACCGAAAGTCAACTTTCATTGAACCTGTTGCAGCATCCGGATATACTATGGGTGTTGTTGGGATTGATTGTAGTGATGAGTTTACTATCCGGGAGTTACCCCGCTATATTTCTCAGCAAGTTCTCTCCGGTAGAAGCGATGAAAGGAAAATTGAGAACCGGTAAACAAGGCAAGACTTTGCGTAACGGTCTGGTAACTTTTCAATTTGTTATTTCGATGGTGTTGATTGTTTGTACCATCGTTGTGTTTCAGCAACTGCGATTTTTAGGACAAAAAGATATAGGCTTCGATCGCGAAAATCTGATGATAATAAACCGCGTGGAGTGGATTAATGATGCGGAGAACTTTGTTCATGCGCTTGAAAATATACCGGGTGTTGAAAAAGCATCGTGGTGCAGCGGGGTGCCACCGTATCTTGCCGATGGCGATCAGTTCAGCGGTGAAGACTCCGGTGGAAAAATCACACCGCTAAACTATATCAAAGCAGACGAGCACTACGCAGCCACCTTAAGTATCAATCTGAAGGTAGGACGTAACTTTTTCAAAGATATACCGGGTGACAAAGATCGAATCATTCTCAATGAAACAGCCGTAAATGCATTGGGCTGGAACGTAGATGAAAGCGTATTGGGTAAAAAGGTAGATTACCCGGGCCGCGGTCGCTATGAAGTAATTGGTGTTGTAAAAGATTTCCACTACTGGTCAATCAATCAACCTATACAGCCGATGGCAATCTTCCATATCAAGAACGATATATTTACCATTGGAAAGAAGTATGCTGTATTGCGTGTTACTCCGGGCAGTGAAGAGTCGTTGACAAAATTGATTGCTTCTGTACAAAAGAATTGGCAACTACATGCTGGCAATCACCCGTTTCAGTATGATTTTGTTGATGATTCTTTCGAGCGCAATTTCCGTTCACAGGAAAAATTCGGACAGGCGCTTACTGTCTTCTCAGCGCTTGCCATTATAATAGCTTGCTTCGGTTTACTCGGTATGATTATATATACTTTGGAACAACGCACGAAAGAGATCGGAATCCGTAAAGTAGTAGGCGCATCGGTATGGAATATATGGATGCTGGTAGTGAAAGATTATACATTACTGATAATGGCCGCTATTGCTCTGAGTACACCATTATGTATATGGGGACTCAACAGCTGGCTCGAAGCGTTTCAATATAGGGTACCGATTTCTCCATGGGCATTTATTATAGCCGGAGGAAGTATACTCGCCACAGCATGGACTATAACAAGTTATCACGTAATTAAAGCAGCACTAACGAATCCCGTAACAGTCTTAAAAGACGAATAACATATTTCGATATATAGGGAGGCCAGCACATAAAATGTGTTGGCCTTTTATTTGCGTCTATCTGTGAAATCTGCGGGCCAAAAAGACACAGAATCTACCGTCATCATCCCCCGAAATTCAAACTTTACGAACGCCTGTAAGTAGTAGCTAACATTCGTTTTTAGCGAAATTTTCAAATATTTTTCTCATTTCACTTGAATCGTAATTGATTATTTGTGACAATTGTACTCGCACAGAATTTTATGATGAACAATCACCAAATCACCGAACGCTTGTTAAACTCTACGGAGTTGAACAGACTTTCTGTGCTTGTAATTATTGTCAGCATTCTACTTGTCAAACCCGCGGGGGCGATAGTGGTATAATTTTTTAATAAAAAAATCACAAACCGCCCCGATAGCCTCGGGGCGGTTTTGTTTTATATAAAAAACTACAAACTAACAGTTGTAAATATGTACTACACGAAAGACACGATCTTATTCCTGAATGGCAAGTTCATAAAGGCTGTTGATGCGCATACGGATTTGTATAGTCAATCGCTTCACTATGGATTTGGTGCATTCGAAGGGATCCGTGCCTATCAAACCATGAATGGTGTAAAGATCTTCAAAGCGTATGAACACTTTGAACGTCTGAAGAAAAGTTGTGCGTTAGTTGGAATACCATTCCACTACGAAACCGAAGAACTCATCCAGATAGCATATCAGTTACTGGAGAAGAATGATATGAGTGATGCCTATATCAGACCGTTGGTATACTGCGGACCCAACATGCAGCTTACACATACCGATGAAGTTTACCTGATGATGTGTACCTGGGAGTGGGATAAATATCATGGTGAGAAACAACTGAAGATGTGTGTTTCATCCTACCAGCGCCCCAACCCGAACTCACTCAAGATGGAAGCAAAAGTTACCGGTCATTATGTAAACTCAATCCTGGCAACAAGCGAAGCAAAAGTTAGAGGCTATGATGAAGCACTGATGCTCGATATGAATGGCTTTGTTGCTGAAGCACCCGGAGCAAATTTTTTCATGGAGAAAGATGGAGTGTTATATACTCCTTCACTCGGACATATACTTCCGGGTATAACACGTCAAACAGTAATTAACATTTGCCGTGAGTTAGATATACCGGTGAAAGAAAAACAAATCAAAGTAGAAGAACTCGAAACTGCAGACAGCGCATTTTTGTGTGGCACCGCTGCTGAAATAGCAGGCATTGAATCGATCGATGCAAAGCCATTCAAAAAAGAATGGTTTGATAGTCTGGGTGCTACCGTGCAGGAAGCCTATAAATGTCAGGTACTCGAGAAATCATTTAGTTACGTTATCATCTAAACAACCAGATGTCCGTGGATGAGGAGTATCCTTCGGGATACTTCCATCATCTGCGAGATAATAGAACTTAACAATGCAGACATCCCGGTTTGTAGCGGGATACGACTCAGAAGGGAAGAAAATTTTTTTAACTAATCATTAACCAAAAAACGTGAGTAAAGAACTTAACAAGTACAGCAAGACCTTAACGCAAGATCCAACCTTGCCTGCTGCCCAAGCCATGTTATACGGAATCGGCCTTACCGATGAAGACATGCAAAAAGCACAGGTCGGTATAGTCAGTACAGGGTATGATGGCAACACCTGCAACATGCACCTGAACAAACTTGCACAGGATGTAAAAACGGCTGTATGGAATAACGAACTCGTTGGCTTGATCTTCAACACCATTGGTGTAAGCGATGGTATGAGTAATGGTACGGAAGGTATGCGTTACTCACTCGTGAGTCGCGAGATTATCGCTGACTCTATCGAAGCTGTATGTGGTGCTCAATACTACGATGGATTGATTGCTGTAGTAGGTTGCGATAAAAATATGCCCGGAGCGTTGATCGCCATGGGAAGATTGAATCGTCCTGCCATCATGGTATATGGTGGTACCATCGCTGGTGGAGACTGGAAAGGGCAAGAGCTCAACATCATCTCTGCGTTCGAAGCATTAGGACAGAAGATGGCCGGTAAACTTTCACCGGAAGATTTCAAAGGTATAGTTAAGAATTCATGTCCGGGTGCCGGTGCGTGTGGTGGTATGTATACTGCTAACACCATGGCTTCCGCTATAGAAGCACTCGGTATGTCATTGCCGTACTCATCATCAAACCCTGCTACCAGCAAGGACAAGATCGATGAATGTATAGCATCCGGTAAAGCTATACACAATCTGCTTGCACTGGATCTGAAGCCGCGCGACATCATGACGTTCAAAGCATTTGAAAATGCAATTACCGTAGTGATGGCGTTGGGTGGATCGACCAATGCAGTACTTCACCTCATCGCGATGGCGAAGTCTGTAGATGTAAAGATTACACAGGAAGATTTCCAGCGTATATCAGATAAAACTCCATTAATCGCTGACTTCAAACCAAGTGGTAAATATCTGATGGAAGCACTGCACAAGATTGGTGGTGTTCCTTCGGTGATGAAGTATTTATTGGAGAAAGGATTTTTACATGGCGACTGTATAACCGTAACAGGTAAAACACTTGCTGAAAATGTGAAAGATGCTCCGTCACTTGACTTCGCGAAGCAGGATGTTATACACCCGATCGAAACTCCGCTCAAGCCGACAGCACACTTGCAGATACTCTATGGTAATCTTGCCGAGAAAGGTTCTGTAGCAAAGATCACCGGTAAAGAAGGCGAACGATTCAAAGGACCAGCAAGAGTATTCAACGGCGAGTTCGAACTCGTGGCCGGCATACAAAGCGGTCGTGTGAAAGAAGGCGATGTAGTTGTGATACGCTATGTAGGACCGAAAGGTGCACCGGGTATGCCGGAGATGTTGAAGCCAACATCGGCTATCATGGGAGCAGGTCTCGGTAAATCTGTAGCCATGATTACAGACGGACGTTTCTCCGGAGGTTCACACGGATTTGTAATTGGCCACATTACACCCGAAGGATACGAGGGCGGATTGATCGCTCTTGTAGAAGAAAATGATCTCATCGAAATAGACATACAGAAACATACCATTAACCTGTTGGTGGATGAGAAGACGATAGCCCAGCGTAGAGCAGCCTGGAAAAAACCAGGACTGAATGCTAAGAACGGAATTTTATTGAAGTATGCTAAACAAGTAAAAACTGCTGCTGATGGATGCGTTACTGACGAAGACTAAACCTGCTGCCGAAAAAGGAATTCAGGAAAAGAAAAAGATTACTGGTTCAGAAGTCTTATTGAATTCTCTTGTCGCAGAAGGAGTCGATATAATTTTTGGATACCCGGGCGGAGCGATCATGCCGGTATACGATGCGTTGTACGGCTATGCCGACAAACTCAATCATATACTGGTTCGTCATGAGCAGGGCGCTATACATGCAGCACAAGGCTATGCCCGCGTATCGGGAAGAACAGGGGTTGTATTTGCAACGTCCGGGCCAGGCGCCACAAACCTGGTAACAGGTCTTGCAGACGCAGCGATCGATTCAACACCATTGGTATGTATCACCGGTCAGGTATTTGCACACCTGTTGGGAACAGATGCTTTCCAGGAAACCGATGTGATAAACACAACCCTGCCGGTAACAAAATGGAATGTACAGGTTGCTGAAGCTAAAGATATAGCACCTGCTGTTGCCAAAGCATTCTATATCGCAAAAACCGGTCGTCCGGGACCTGTGCTCATCGATATCACGAAGAATGCACAGAACGAATTGATCGAAGAAGTTGAGTATAAAAAATGCGATCACATCCGTACCTATAAACCGAAGCCGGTTCTTCAACCTTTACAAGTTGAAAAGGCTGCTGAGTTGATCAACGGAGCGAAACGTCCCTATATATTGGCCGGACAAGGTATATTGTTGTCAGGTGCTACGAAAGAGTTGATCGCATTTTCCGAGAAGACGGGTATACCAGTAGCCTGTACGTTGCTTGGTCTGGGAGCATTCCCGACTGACCATCCAAACTATGTAGGTTATCTCGGCATGCATGGTAATTATGGTCCGAATATCAATACCAATGAGTGCGATGTACTCATCGGCATCGGTATGCGTTTTGACGATCGTGTAACTGGCAACGTAAGTAAATATGCTACCCAAGCCAAAGTAGTACACATCGATATCGATAAAGCAGAGATCAACAAGATCATCAAGACAGAAGCCTTTATCCATGCCGATGCAAAAGAAGCATTGGAAGCACTCATACAGAAATGTAATGCAGGCAAACACACCGAGTGGGTTGACAGCTTCCACAAGCTTAACGACATCGAGTATAATAAAGTCATACACCGTGAATGTAATCCTACAGAGAAAATCACGATGGGTGAAGTGATCTATAATCTTTCGAACTTATCGAAAGGTGAAGCGATCGTTGTTACTGATGTAGGACAGCATCAAATGGTAACATCGCGTTACTATAAATATAAGAATCCTAGAACCAACGTAACATCAGGTGGCGCAGGTACCATGGGCTTTGCATTACCGGCAGCATTGGGCGCTAAACTTGCAAAACCTCAAAACCAGGTTATTGCAGTTATAGGTGATGGCGGATATCAGATGACGGTTCAGGAATTAGGAACGATCATGCAGTATGAAATACCGGTAAAGATAATGGTGTTGAATAACAGCTTTCTCGGCATGGTACGCCAGTGGCAGCAGCTGTTCCACGGCAAGCGTTACTCGTTTACCGAGATGACAAACCCTGACTTCATTAAACTGGCGGGTGCGTACAACATCAAGGCGCGTAAGGTTGAAGTTCGTGATGATCTGAATGAAGCACTGCAGGAAATGCTTGACTCGAAAACTTCATACTTCCTCGAAGTAGTAGTAGGTAAAGAAGACAACGTATTCCCGATGGTACCCGCAGGTGCAGGAGTATCGGATGTACTATTGGAAGCACCTCCTTGCTAAACCAGTAACTCACACACTATATCTCACACCTCACACTCCTAGTGGCTAGCAGCCAGTAACTAGAAACTAATTATGAAACAGGACTTCACATTAGAAATACATTCAGATAATAACTTTTCGGTTTTGAACCGGATCGTTAATATACTGAACCGGAGAAGAGTAAGGATAAAACGACTGATCGCGCACGAAGCAGAAGATGATTTCCGCAGAGGTGTTGCCGTATTGTTGCTTTTCACAACCGAAGACATGATGGAAAAAGTAAAACATCAGCTTGAAAAACTGATCGAAGTAGAGCATGCGCTATATTATTCTGGCAGCGATCTTTACTGCGAACTCAGCGCTAAACACAACGAACAGGCGGTATAGTATATATAACTGCACTAAAAAACTAAAACTCATAAACACGTAAAAACTTAAACACAATAAAAATGGCAAAGATTAATTTCGGCGGAACCATAGAAGAAGTAGTAACTCGCGAAGAGTTCCCAATGGAAAAAGCTCTGGACGTAATGAAGAATGAAACCATTGCAATCATTGGATACGGTGTACAAGGTCCTGCACAGGCTCTTAACCTTCGTGACAATGGTTTTAAAGTAATCATTGGTCAGCGTAAAGGATCAAAGACCTGGGATAAAGCAGTTGAACACGGATGGGTTCCTGGCGAAACATTGTTCGAGATTGAAGAAGCAGCAAAAAAAGGAACCGTTATTCAATTCCTTCTTTCAGATGCTGGTCAGATCGAACTGTGGCCTACTATTAAGCCCTATATCACAAAAGGAAAGACCCTATATTTCTCTCACGGCTTCGGTATAACTTTCAAAGATCAGACAAACATTATTCCTTCTGCTGATGTAGATGTAATTCTGGCTGCTCCAAAAGGATCCGGTACATCGGTACGCAGATTGTTCCTGCAAGGTAAAGGTATCAACGCCAGCTACGCTGTATTCCAGGATGCAACCGGCAATGCTAAAACAAAAGCTATAGCATTGGGTATCGGTGTAGGTGCAGGTTACTTGTTTGAGACAGACTTCAGAAAAGAAGTATACTCTGATCTTACCGGTGAGCGCGGAACATTGATGGGTGCTATCGCAGGTATATTCGAAGCTCAGTACGAAGTGCTGCGTTCAAAAGGTCACACACCTTCAGAAGCATTCAACGAAACCGTTGAAGAATTAACACAGTCGCTCATGCCACTGGTTGCTGAGAACGGTATGGACTGGATGTACGCTAACTGTTCTACAACAGCACAGCGTGGCGCGCTTGACTGGAAGAAGAAATTCAAGGCTGCTACACTTCCTGTGTTCAAAGAACTTTACGAAAGCGTAGAGTCAGGTGCTGAAGCAAAACGTACGATCGATACTTGTAGCAAGCCTGACTACCGCGAGAAACTCGCAGAAGAATTGAAAGAACTTCGCGAAAGCGAACTGTGGCAAGCCGGTGCTGCCGTACGCAAACTGCGTCCGGAGAAGCAGCAGGTTGAAGCCAGCATGATAAACTAATTTATATATAGCTATACCACTTGCTGCATGTAAAGCAGCAAGTGGTAAGCTTTGAAGATCACTATGTCAACAACAACACAAACATATACCCTGAATGTCAACGCAGCCGCGGAAGTATTAAAATCCGTAGTGCTGAAAACACCGTTGCAGTACCATCGCAAGCTTTCTGAAAAATTCAAGGCAGAGATTTACGTAAAACGTGAAGACCTGCAGGTAGTGCGCTCTTATAAATTGCGCGGTGCCTATAATTTGATTCAAAGCTTAACGGAAGAGCAACGTAAACGTGGGGTAGTTTGTGCCAGTGCCGGGAACCATGCGCAAGGTGTAGCGTTCTCGTGCAAACATCTGGATATAAAAGGTGTGATCTATATGCCGGCCATTACGCCCAAGCAGAAGATTAACCAGGTAAAAATGTTCGGTGGCGATAACATCGAGATTGTACTCACGGGTGATACATTTGACGAATGCCAGGCGCATGCGTTAGAGTTTACACAGAAGAACAACATGGTGTTCATTCCGCCATTCGATCATGTGAAAGTGATTGAAGGACAAGGAACCGTTGCCAAAGAAATACTCGATGAAGTATCCGGTATAGATTACGTCTTCGTACCTATCGGTGGAGGTGGATTGTGTGCCGGCCTGGGTGAATACTTCAGAACATATTCTCCTCAAACAAAAATTATAGGTGTAGAGCCAACCGGTGCGCCTTCTATGAAGGAAGCACTGAAAGAAGGTAAACCTGTAAAACTTGAAAAGATACAACGCTTTGTAGATGGAGCATCTGTACAACGTGTAGGTGACTTAACATTTTCATTCTGCAAAGAAATACTGGCCGACATGCTGCTGGTGCCGGAAGGAAAAGTGAGCTCTACTATACTTCAGCTCTATAACCAGGATGCCATTGTAGCAGAACCTGCGGGAGCGCTTTCAATTGCTGCACTGGATCAGTATGCAGAACAGATCAAAGGTAAAAAAGTTGTGTGTATACTCAGCGGTGGTAACAACGACATCGATCGCATGCAGGAGATCAAAGAACGATCACTGCTATACGAAGGACTAAAACATTATTTCATCGTGCGCTTTGCACAGCGCCCTGGTGCACTGAAAGAATTTGTGAACCAGATACTCGGTCCCACCGATGATATTGTTCGCTTCGAATTCATTCAAAAACATAACAAAGAAACAGGTCCGGCATTGATCGGTATTGAAGTGAAATCAACCGAAGACTTCAAATCATTGATCGAGCGCATGGATAGCCACAAGCTGAATTATACGCTTGTGAATCAGAACGAAAACCTGTTCGAATATTTAGTGTAGAATTTTTATGTCCCGCATATATACTTGAATGCCACTACCTCAGTGGCATTTTTGTTTAGATCGAGTCTGGTGTAGCAACGATTTTTGGTTTCCGCAACGGGCGCAGAGATACGCAGATTGAATGCATAGAAAATAATGCAGGCATGTATGCCTGCATTGTCTGTGAAAATCTGTCCCGATAACTATCGGGACGGACAACAAAATTTTAATTACCTTCACACGGTGATGCAGAATATAGCAGGCATGATAACCCCGTTAGACAGTAACCCGATTTTTGATTTAGCTGCAAACCTTGTCAACCAAACAAACCGGCATATTTTTCTTACCGGTAAAGCCGGTACCGGTAAAACAACTTTTCTGAAGTATATAAAAGAGCATTCTCCCAAGAAGAGCGTTATAGTAGCACCCACCGGTATAGCTGCGATCAATTGTGGAGGCGTAACGATTCACTCGTTTTTTCAATTGCCGTTTGGTCCATTTATACCCGTGCCACAGCGAGTGGATAATGATTCTGCTGAGTTATCGGATGCCTATACCTTGCTGCAAAATCTTCGTATTCACAATGAAAAGCGTGAACTGTTTGAAGAGATTGAGTTGCTGATCATTGATGAGATTTCCATGGTGCGATGTGATGTGCTTGATGCGATCGATGTTGTGCTTCGCCACGTTCGCAAGAAGCGGGGTATTCCGTTCGGTGGTGTACAAATGATTTATATAGGTGATCTCTTTCAATTGCCGCCTGTTGTGCAGGAACACGAGTGGAGTATACTTCGTAATTTCTATCGTACACCTTTTTTCTTTCATGCTAAAGTTATCGAGCAGATACCACCGCTCATTATTGAATTGCAAAAGATATATAGGCAGCAGGATCCGTTGTTTATCGATCTACTGAATCGTGTTCGAAATAATATAACTTCTCAGGAGGATTTGGAATTACTGAATAGCTGCCACAACAAATCACTTATTCCAAATGAAACCGAAGCTGTTATTACATTAACGTCACACAACTACCTCGCAGACCGCATCAATACCGAAGAACTTGCCAAGTTACCGGGAGAACCATCTTTGTTTGATGGAACCGTGGATGGTGATTTTCCTGCCAAATCTTATCCAACAGAAAAGCAGCTGGTTTTGAAGGAAGGCGTTCAGATCATGTTTATTAAAAATGACATGAAGCAGAAGGAGAGGAGGTATTACAATGGTAAACTCGGACGTATATCCTGTATTGATGGTGAAAAGGTATATGTAGAATTTCCGGGTGAATCGGAACATCTCGTGCTGGAGCGTGAAGTGTGGAGGAATATCCGATATGTATATAATCCGAAAGAGCAACTGGTGGAAGAGCAGGAATTAGGACAATTCAGCCAGTTCCCGATACGACTGGCCTGGGCGATTACGATTCATAAAAGTCAGGGACTTACGTTTCAGAAAATAATTATTGACGCTGCCAATTCATTCTCTGCCGGACAGGTATATGTAGCATTGAGCCGCTGTACTTCGCTGCAAGGTATAGCACTGAAATCATCTATAACGAACAAAAGCATTCAAACTGATGAACGTATTCTGAGCTTTATGCAGCAGAGTACATCCGTGCAGGAATTGCAACGTATATACCAAGACGAAAAGCATCAATACTTATATAGCATTCTGATAAAGGCTTTTGAATGGAATGCCGTTTCGAATCAGATCGATGCGATCATGCATGTATTCGATAAGCGAAACATCCCTCACAAAGAAGAGGCTGTAGCGCTGATGCAGACTATATATACCTGGATTGAAGAGAATAAAAAAGTAAGCCGGAGTTTTCAGCGGCATTTATATGCCTGGATGAAAGAAGCATCTGACCAGGAAGATTACACACATGTACACCAACGCGTAGACGATGCATCAAAATACTTTTCAACAAAAATGAATGAAGAAGTTATAGGGCCTTTGGAGCGACATATAGATGCAACACGCAAGATGAAGAAAGTACGCAAGTACCTGAAGGATGTTCAACTCCTGCTTCGTATACTTTTGTTACAGCAAAAATCGATGGTGCAATCCAAAGAATTACTCTTGGTTAGTAATCCTCAACAACCAATCAGTCGTTAGTTTTGTTAAATATTTTTTAACAATTCGTTGATGTACCCCTTAACTTTTTCCATCTTCGTGTTTCAGGAGCCCCTCTGTGTAGAAAAGATTTTTTAAATGATCAAATCATCTGAAAGTGATGTTTTGAAATAAAGTATAAAGCATTCGTATCGTCCCGTCTGAGCATTGCCCAGACGGGACGTTTCGTTTTTTAGGGATCAGGACAAACTAACACTTGTTCTATTCCGAGTTATAAACAGTAAAATAAATTAAGACTTAAACTGAGACATGAGTCAACCGAAAACACTGTTCGACAAAATCTGGGATGCACATGTGGTGAAGAAAAGTGAAGGGTACCCGGATGTAGTGTACATCGACCGTCACTTCATTCACGAAGTAACCAGCCCGCAAGCTTTTGATGGATTACGCAAACGTGGCATCAAAGTTTTTAATCCGGCCCGTACAACGGCTACACCGGATCACAACGTACCAACCAAAGATCAGCACCTTCCGATCAAGGAAGCACTCTCTCGCCACCAGGTAGAAACACTTCGAAAAAATACAGCCGAGTTTGGCGTAACACTTTACGATCTTGGACATCCATTCCAGGGAATCGTTCATATCATTGGTCCGGAGTTGGGATTAACCTTGCCGGGCATGACCATCGTATGTGGTGATAGTCATACATCTACACACGGTGCTTTTGGAAGTATAGCATTTGGTATAGGTACCAGCGAAGTAGAGCAGGTGCTGGCTACACAATGTATACTGCAGTATCGTCCGAAGACCATGCGTATCGAGATCAACGGTAAGCTTGGTAAAGGCGTAGTATCAAAAGATATTATCCTATATATCATTTCTAAAATTTCTGCGAGTGGTGCCACCGGATTCTTTGTTGAGTATGCCGGTGAAGCAATTCGTAATCTCTCCATGGAGGCGCGTATGACCATCTGTAACATGAGCATCGAAATGGGTGCACGTGGTGGTTTGATTGCTCCGGATGAGACAACGTTCAATTATATCAAAGGGAGAAAGTTTGCACCGCAGGGAGCAGAGTTTGATAAACTCGTTGAGAAGTGGAGTACATTGAAAACTGATGAAGGTGCTAAATACGATCAGGTATTAACCTATGATGCTGCAGATATAGCACCGATGATTACCTACGGAACCAATCCGGGTATGGGTATAAAGGTTACAGACCGTATCCCTACCGTTGCAGAACTCAGCGACATCAGCGAACAAAATTCATTTACAAAGTCATTGGAGTATATGGGCCTTGAACAAGGTTCACAACTTCTTGGTAAATCAGTTGACTATGTGTTCATCGGAAGCTGTACCAATGCGCGCATTGAAGACTTAAGACTTGTTGCTTCCATCGTGAAAGGCAAGAAGAAAGCAGAAGGCGTTGAAGTATGGGTAGTGCCTGGTTCAAAACAAGTAGAAGAGCAGGCGCGCAAAGAAGGTCTGCACAAAATATTTGAAGAAGCAGGTTTTGAATTACGCGAACCCGGATGTTCAGCTTGCCTTGGTATGAACGAAGATAAAATTCCTGCCGGCAAATATTGCATCAGTACATCGAACCGAAACTTCGAAGGGAGACAAGGACCGAAGTCCAGAACATTCCTGGCAAGTCCGCTAAGTGCAGCCGCTGCGGCTATAACAGGAAAAGTGACAGACGTACGCGAACTGGTATAATTACGATTAACGTTTAACGAATAACTGATAACGAACATCATGGCAAAAGAGAAATTCACAACGTTAAAAAGTCGCGCAGTACCACTGTCGATTGAAAATATAGATACTGACCAGATCATTCCTGCACGTTTCCTGAAAGCTACTACACGCGATGGCTTCGGAGAAAATTTATTCAGAGACTGGCGCTATAACAGCGACAATACTCCGAAAGCAGATTTTGTTCTGAACGATAATACATACTCCGGACAAATACTGGTAGCCGGCAAAAACTTCGGCTGTGGCAGTAGTCGTGAGCACGCAGCGTGGGCTATAGCTGACTATGGCTTTCGCGTAGTGATCTCCAGCTTCTTTGCAGACATATTCAAGAACAATGCATTGAACAACGCTACACTTCCGGTACAGGTAACAGATGCATTTCTGAAAAAAATATTTGCAGCGATCGAGAAAAATCCTGCCACTACCATCACTGTAGATCTCGAAAATCAGAAAGTAACACTTGAAGACGGCTCATCCGAATCATTTGATATCAATGCCTATAAAAAGATCTGTCTTGCAAATGGCTACGATGATATCGACTATCTGCTAAGCCTCCGCGAAGAAATAAAACAATTCGAAACCGCGCGCTAGGTATATACTGGCATCAACACACTCACATTACTCGAAGCTCGCAACTGGCAGCTCACAGCTTAAAAAGAATTTTGTAATGAAAAAGAAAATCGTAATACTCCCCGGAGACGGAATCGGAAAAGAAGTAACGGCTTGTGGCAAGAAAGTGCTCGAGCAGGTAGCCGAATGCTTTGGGCATCAATTTTCATTTGACTATGCTACCATCGGTCACGAAGCCATCGAAGCTACTGGCAATCCTCTGCCGGATGAATCGCTTGAGAAAATGAAGAACTCGGATGCTATACTCTTCGGAGCTGTAGGACATCCTAAATATGATAACGACCCTACTGCAAAGGTTCGTCCGGAGCAAGGTCTTTTGAAGATGCGTAAAGAATTGGGACTATATGCCAACCTTCGCCCGATAAAACTTTTTGATGAACTCCTTGCAGCTTCCAGCATCAAACCTGAGATTCTGAAAGGTGCCGATATACTCTTCTTCCGTGAACTTACCGGAGATGTATACTTTGGTGAGCGCGGACGCAAGGAGCAAGGTGCAACAGCGTACGATACAATGATATACTCTCGCTACGAAGTAGAGCGTATAGCTCACAAGGCTTTTAAAGCTGCGCTTACACGTGGAAAGAAAGTTACATCCGTTGATAAGGCTAACGTACTGGAAAGCTCACGACTGTGGAGAGAAGTAGTGCAGGAAGTTGCCAAGCAATATCCGGATGTAACGGTAGAGCACATGTTTGTAGATGCTGCTGCCATGAAGCTCATTCAGAACCCACGCAGCTTTGATGTAGTGGTAACCGGAAACCTCTTTGGAGATATACTTACTGATGAAGCATCGCAGATCGCGGGCTCTATGGGTATGCTTGCCTCCGCATCTGTAGGTGATACAGTAGGACTTTACGAACCCATTCACGGAAGTGCGCATGATATTACTGGTAAAGGTATAGCGAACCCGCTGGCATCTATACTTTCCGCTGCATTGTTGCTTGATATATCATTCGGATTAAAAGAAGAATCTGAAACAGTTATCAAAGCAGTAGAACAAACACTGCGCGATGGATACAGAACACGCGACATCGCAGATGCTTCTACAGCCCATGAGAAAATACTGGGTACAGAAGTAATGGGTAATGTAGTATGTAACAACGCTCGTATGCTGGTAAACTGCCAGGTAGCAGTATAAAATAAAGAGATATATAGTATAGGCACTTGATTAAGTGTCGTATCCCAATCCCAATAAAAAACAATAAACGGATAACGAAACCATGAGCAGAAAAATTGAAATCTTCGACACTACGCTTCGCGATGGCGAGCAAGTGCCCGGCTGTCAGTTATCAACCGATGAAAAGGTCGTGATTGCACGGGAGCTTGAGCTACTCGGAGTAGATGTTATTGAAGCGGGTTTCCCGATATCCAGTCCCGGTGATTTTCTTTCCGTAGTAGAGCTGTCCAAGGCAGTAAATGTAGGCGTATGTGCGCTGACACGCTCGAAGAAGGAAGATATAGATGTAGCAGGAGAAGCGCTGCATCATGCCAAACGCGGACGCATCCATACCGGTATTGGTTCTTCAGACATTCACATCAAGCATAAATTCAACACCACACGCGAGAAAGTTCTCGAACAAGCCGTGTGGGCTGTAGGCTATGCCAAATCAAAAGGTGTTGAAGTAGAATTCTTTGCCGAAGATGCGGGACGCGCTGACCTCGCGTTTTTAGCACAGATGGTGGAAGCTGTGATTGCTGCCGGTGCAGATGTAGTAAATATACCTGACACTACCGGCTATTGCTTACCACATTTATATGGCAAGCGTATTCAATACTTGTTCGATCATGTAAAGAATATACATAAGGCGACTATATCCGTACACTGTCATAACGATCTTGGTCTTGCTACCGCGAATACGATAGCAGGTTTGATGGCGGGCGCAGGACAAGCCGAAGTAACGATCAACGGTATTGGCGAACGTGCCGGTAATACTTCGCTGGAAGAAGTTGCCATGATCATCAAGACACACAAAGATCTTGGTTTACACACCAACCTGAAATCAGAAAAACTATATGCAATCAGCACACTGGTTTCGGATATGATGCGCATGCCGGTGCAACCGAACAAAGCTATTGTAGGTGCCAACGCATTTGCTCACTCATCCGGAATTCACCAGGATGGCTTTCTGAAGAACTCAGAGAACTATGAGATCATTAACCCGGCAGACGTAGGTGTACCAACATCATCTATATTATTAACGGCACGTAGCGGCCGTGCTGCGCTGAAGCACAGACTTGAATTGCTCGGCTACCAGCCAAACAAAACAGAGCTCGATCAATTGTATGAGAATTTCCTGATCGTGGCTGACGAGAAGAAAAGCGTTAACGATGAAGACCTGGTTGCCATCGTAGCCAACACACCGCTGCTCGTTCAAAGCAAATAGAAACCAAACCAAATCGTTTATACCTCGGAGAGCGTCATCGTATGGTGACGCTTTCTTTTTTTGGAGCCGTTATCCGTGAATCGTTATCCGTTATTCGTAACCTGGACGGAAAGTTTGATCTGTTGTTTAAACCTCTTGAAAATTAACTCCTGATAACGAATAACGGTTAATAGATAACGGTTAACGTCCGTAACTCCCACTTATCGATTGTTTCTTCAGAGAGTTTATTTATCTTGAAGAAGATTTTTCTCTATGCAATCCTCTCTAAAAAAAATCCTGGTATCACTCTTGGTGTTGGCCAGCCTTTCGTCTTTTGCGCAGGAAATAGGACTTCAGCTTTATAGCCTGCGAAACCAGTTTGCCAAAGATGTACCCGGTACAATGGCCAAAATCAGATCCTTCGGAATAAAAGAAATCGAAATAGGAGATACCTACGGATTGTCCTTTCCCGAATTCATCAAGCTCATCGCACAAAATCAGTTGCAGGTTGTAAGCTATGGAACCGACTTTGAAAGACTCATGAATTTTCCGCAGTCTGTAGCGGACGATGCGCGCGCGTACGGAGCCAAGTTTGTTGTTTGCTACTGGATTCCACACAAAGGCGATACATTAACCCTGGAAGATATAAACAAAGCAGCAGCGGTCTTTAACAAGGCCGGAAAAGTGCTTGCTCAAAACGGATTGCTGCTATGCTATCACCCGCACGGCTATGAATTTCAGCCGCACGAAAAGGGAACGTTGTTCGACTATATGGTAGATACTTTTGATGCCCGCTATGTATACCTGCAAATGGATGTATTCTGGATCAAGCAGGCCGGGCAAGATCCTGTTGCATTGCTAAAACGATATGCTAACCGTTGGATCATGCTTCATTTAAAAGATCGTAAACCCGGCACCCCCGGTAGTAAAAACGGACGGGTAGATGTAGAGACTAATGTGATCTTAGGACAAGGCGATGTAGGGATTGATGCCATCATGCGAACAGCCAAGTCTATCGGTATAAAACATTACTTTATCGAAGATGAATCTTCGCGCTCGGAAGAACAAATCCCGGCAAGTCTTCGCTATTTGAAGTCGTTGAAGTAATAGAAAGTTGGGAGACGGAAAGTCCGAAGGTCGGGAAGCCTGAAAGTTTCGGGGTAAACATACTATATCTATACCTGTCACATTAAGAATATAAGGAATTATAATCTTCAGAATTACTGTTTTAGTTTTTGTAATAAAATCTCCGGTATAGCTGCTATTTTTCTTTTCTCATAGTCAAAACATACTATACCTGTTTTGCCGCGGGCTACTTCTTTGCCGGTTTCTGTGTTTTCCAGCAAGTAATACATATCAAATCCGAAACGGGTAAACTCATCAATAGCAATTTTGACGGTAAGGCGATCGCCTAAAAATGCCTCCGACTTATATTGAATAGCGGCATCGGCTATAATTTGTCCGGTACTTCCTTCAAAGCTGATCTCATCTTTGAATCCGAGTGTGCGATATAAGACAATGCGTGCTTCCTGCATAATGGTGAGAACAGAGTCATTGCCCACATGCGCACCATAGTTGAGATCGGAAGCACGAACGGTAAGTTCGGTCGTGAAGATAAATGCATCCGGTAGGGTAATTTGTATACGAGCCATGGCGTGAAGTTATAAATTTCACGCCATGTGTATAGGGATTAAATCAGATAGACAGGTTAGGCTTTCTTAAAGCCTGCGTATCCTTTACAGTAATTCAATACGAAGGTATATTCCTTTAATATACTCATGCCGATGGATGCATGGTTATGCCACGGAGAATGAATGATACCCGTTTGAAGATTCGTCATTTCAAGCGAGGCGAGTTCAAGTCGGTCGGTTACAGTCTCAAACCCTTCAATCTCACCATTCAACCCGCGTCCCAGAATTTTTGTCGTTGCTCTGATGGAATAATTCTCCAGGTCGGTTGTTTTTAACAAGAGAGCAAGTGTAGAGCCGGTATCAATCATAAGGTCGCACACATGAGTTTTGTTTTTGTCTAGTACCACGCGGCAATCAATAATCGGCCTTGCATCGCTAATGCGTATCGGTACATGTATATATTCTGAACTCAGTGTAGCTGTTGATGCAGGCCGAAATGTAATCAATTGCTGGCGCGGGTTAAGCTCAACCTCAAATTTGGTAAAGATGTCGTACCCGATAACGCCATGCACATTATTATATACTCTGAAAAGATTCTGGTTGGGAATAATGATTACCGGAATTTTTTCGCCCAGCACTTTATCAATAGAAACCTTATTGTTTAAAGAGAGCGCACCATTAACAGGTCGGCCAGAACCGAGCCCTGAAAATTGTATCTTCTTGTCAGGTTCAAGGCTGAATAATTTCTGAAAGCGCTTTCCGAACAGCACCAGATTTCTGCATCCTGTATCCAGTATAAGGTTTACATGAATGGAGTCATTAATAATGACGGGCAGTAAAATGAGCTCATCTATATTCTTGTATCGGAATGATACTTCGTCTATATGATCAGGTATATAAAACCCTGCCCGGTTAGGAGCAGAGAACGATGGGAGGAACGAAACCAACAGCACATATGCTGCAACGAAATTTGTAAAGAACGCCTTCATACCAGGTAGCTTTTAGTATAGGAAAGCTACCCGTAAGTATAGTGCGGGGGCACACGCGTAAAGGCGGATTTTGAAATATAGGATAAGAATCGATTGCTGTTGAATTAATCAGGGTTACACTATAAGTCGGTATGCACATCGGTAATTATATAGTAACTCTATACCACCAGGCGTGTGATTTTTTGAGTACAGGCAATAAAAAAATGCTGAAGATTTTTTTCTTCAGCATTTTTTACAGCCTAAACGTCCCGTTATCGGACGATTTATGTACGCTTATTTCTCTACAGGTTTACCTTTTAAGGTTTGTGCGAGCTTTACAGCTTCATATACATTTACCAAACCTCCGGTACTGCTCAATTCACTGAACGAAACCTGATCCTGCGAACCTGGCTTTGTTACTTTCAGGCCATCAAACTTCCGTGTTGACTTACGGATAATGTCTTTGACTTCAGAAGCATTCAGATCCGGGAAGTAGGAAAACAGAACAGCCGCTACACCCGCTGTTGCCGGGCTTGCCATACTGGTACCTTGCAGATCTTCGTACGTGTTATCAGGTGTTGTAGAGTATATCTGTACACCCGGAGAGAAAAGGTCAACTGATTTTTTTCCGTAGTTGGAGAATGAACCCACAAAGTTTTGATCAGCTCCCCATGATGATGCCCCGATCTCTAACCATGTTTTGGCTTCACCACCTTTTAAGAATTTACGGTTTGGATAGTTTGACTCAACATCTGTGTTGTCGCCATCATTACCAGCAGCATGCACCAGCAATACACCTTTTGACTCAGCGTATTTTACAGCCTTGTCAACAAGCTCTTTATTAGGAGAGAACGCTTTACCAAAACTCATATTGATCACTTTCGCACCGTTATCTACTGCATAAATAATAGCGTTGGCTATATCTTTATCGCGTTCGTCACCATTCGGTACAGCGCGCACAGACATGATGCGTACGTTATCAGCAATACCTTTTATACCTATATCATTTTTACGGTTGGCACCAATGATACCCGCTACGTGCGTACCGTGGCGCGCATCAGGACCTTTTACATCGTTGTTACCATAATTTTTCTCCGTAAGATTTTTAGGATCATCGCCCACCACTGTTCTTGAGTTGAACGTAAGGTTATAGCCAAACTCTACAGCCACGCGGTAGTGGTCAACGCCTTCTCCCAACTGACCGATATAGCCATTGAGCTCTTCAATGAATTCACTTACCATGATATCGCCATCCACATTCTCCAATACTTTAGAAAGCGTTTCTTTCGCAAAGCGAAGTGTATCATCCGTAGCATTGATTGTAGCTAAAGAAGATTTACTTACAGGCTTACCGGTTTTTGCTTCCAGTAAGCTATCGCAGAAAGCGATGGTAGCGGCAGCATTTTTATAGAGTTCGAATTGCTGATTGTATTGATCGTATTGAGTTTTGTTGAATTCGAAATCGCGATCATATTTCGTTTTTACTTTCTTCCAGTAATCATACTCAGCCTTATTTTTTTTGCCGACACTCTTCTCATCAACATTCTCGTACTTCGGTTTCAGGCGTGCGTATTCACGTGTTACCTCGTACGTATCTTCATTTACGTTTCCGTTTTTCCCACCGATGAAATTCCATCCGTGTATATCATCTATATACCCGTTCTTGTCATCATCAATACCATTGCCCGGAATTTCATCTTCGTTTACCCACATAATGTCTTTCAGATCTTCGTGGTCTGCATCAATTCCAGAATCAATTACTGCTACCAATACCGTTTTGGAAGGCTTGTCTTTTAGTAATGTACTATATGTTTTTTCAACACTTAGCCCTTGTACATGGTCCGTTGCGGGATCGCGTAAGAACCAATCCTGCGGAGCAGTAATTGTGTCTGCCTGTGAAGTTTCTGTCTGAAAAGCATAGCTGGTGGTGCCTAACAGGCCCGCTGCCGCAAAGAGCATGAGCCGCAAAGTTTGATTTATCATAATACGTTGGTTTTCAAGTAAACAAGGGTGCAATTTAAACAGTTGAGGTTTAAATAGAATTCGATTTACACAGGTGGTTTTAAGTTTCCAAAAAATGCAAAAGCCTTGCCGAACTTACTTCAGTGAGAGATGAAAGAAGAGGCATAGGTGCGACAAAAATAGTAAGACCATCTTTGATATTGAATTCTAACCGCTACAGCTTATGGTATATGTCTTTATCTCAGTGATATGCTTTTTCGGGCTGTTTTTCTGGCAAGTAGGTAAACTTGCAAGTAAAAATATCGAGTAGATTCTGTTGAGGAAAATTTTCTTCAACTCGCAGCTCTAAGGTATAAGAATATATTTTCAGGGAGGAAACGTGCAAGGTTGATTATTTCCACTCTCTTACAAGCCTGCCCAGCGTTTTAATTCCTTCTTCGATGGTGTCGTCCCATGGAGCACCATAGCTTAATCTAAAGCAGTTCTCAAATCGCCCTTGTGTTGAAAAAATTTGCCCGGGCGCAATACCAATGTTATGTTTCAATGCGCGCTTGTGTAATTTAAACGCATTGACCTTTTTATTCATTTCGATCCATAGCGTAAATCCTCCCTGCGGACGTGTTACCCGCGTATCATCCGGAAAATATTCTGATACCGCCTGCAGGTAACGAAGCGATTGTGTATGCAAAGCCTTTCGTAGATGCCGGAGATGTAATTCATACCGACCGTTGCTTAGAAAATTAGCAATGGCTGCCTGCGTAAGTGTATTGGTAGAAACAGAGTGCATGCGCTTAAGCCGCATAACACGTTCTTTAAATTTACCCGGTATAGTCCAGCCGATACGATAACCCGGAGCCAGTGATTTTGAGAATGATGCACAGTGAAGTACAAGTCCTTTCTTATCAAACGTCTTGCACGTCTTCGGGCGAGTCTTGCCGAAATATAGCTCGCCATATATATCGTCCTCAATGAGAGGTATATCTTTCTTGGCCAGCATATCCACCAGTTTCTTCTTGCGATCATCCGGCATACAACTGCCGAGTGGATTATTAAAGTTATTCACGAACAGGCAAGCCTTGATGTCAAAGCGTGGTATAGCTTGTTCAAGATAATCTATATCAATGCCCAGCAGCGGGTCTGTTGGTATTTCTACTACCTTTAGTCCATGACTTTCCATCACCTGGAAAATGGCATAGTAGGTTGGTGTTTCGATAGCAACTGTATCACCTGGTTTGGTAACAGCTTTAATACAGAGTGACATGGCTTCAACAGCACCAGCCGTAACCACTATATCATCTTCACTCGGTGCACCGCCCCAGTTAAAAGCTTGCCGCGCAATCTGCTTGCGCAATGCAGCATTACCTTGCACATTTTCATAGTTGAGACAACAGGTTGGTGACTCGCGTATAGCCTGCAGCGCAGCTTTATTCAATTTGGCAGTCGGGAGTAATTTGATGGAAGGCGTAGCCAATGAAAAGTTAGTAACACCCTTTGCATTCAGGTCGCGGTATACACTGTTGATCATGTCATCAACACTTACCGGCACAGCATCATCCGAAGGCTCGCATACCTGTGGTATATCTAATGTATGTTCGCGTGAATATTTAACATAGTACCCTGACTGCGGACGTGCTTCGATCAATCCTTTACTCTCTAAAAGATAATATGCCTGAAAGGCCGTACTTAGACTTATACCCTGCTCTTTGCTAAGCGCACGTACCGATAGAAGTTTATCGCCAACCTTCAGCACTTTCTTCTCAATGAGCGATTCTATCCGTTCTGCCACCTCGGTATATTTGTGATCGGTTTTTACTTCGAGTACGTCTTTCATAAAATAGTTTTAAGCTGCGAGCGTTTTAAAGGCAACTGGCTGCAAGCTACTGGCTACAGGAAATAGCCGTGAGTTTTTAGTTTCGAGCCTTTTGGCGACTCCACAAAAATACGCAGCTAAGAGCCGTAAAGTTTCTTTAACAGAAAAACTTCTTGCAACGGGCAGCTAGTAACCAGTAGCTAATTTACGCTGTTTTGTTTCATGCAACAACGGGTAAATGTTTTACGTTTGGCTTCGTTAATTAATCTTTTCTTTTTGAAACAGCTTCATCAGGCAATCGAGAATCAATTTGCGTTGCACGGTTCGGAAACGAAGTTTGTGTCGTTTGTAAAACAGTTCGTATGGTTTGGATATTTGCAGGCTGTGTCGTGCATCTTTCCGGTGTTGATTTTTATTTCGCTTGCGCTGTCATCGGCTTTGCACCTGGGTATACCGCGTTACGATCTTTTGCTGATCGTCTGTATCATCGCGCAGGTAATCATGTACAAGACTGGTCTCGAAACACGAGACGAAGTTCTGGTGATTACACTTTTTCATTTGTTGGGACTGGTGATGGAGCTGCACAAAGTACACCGCGGCTCATGGTCATACCCGGAACATGCGTACACCAAAGTTATAGGCGTGCCGCTATATGCCGGCTTTATGTATGCCAGTGTGGGAAGCTATATCTGCCAGGCAGGGCGCAACCTCAAACTTGACACTGTATATTGGCCCAATAGTATATATACAATCGGGGTGGGGGCAGCTATATATCTTAATTTTTTTACCAATGCCTTTATTGCCGATCTGCGACTTTACATTGCGCTTGTGCTGATCGCGGTTTTCTGGAGGACTAGATTCTCTTTTAGACTCCATCAGAAAATATACTATATATCAGCACTGCTTTCGTTCACTATTATTGGCTTCTTTATATGGCTTGCAGAAAACATTGCGACCTTCTTTGGTGCATGGAAATATGCCTACCAGCACAAAGGCTGGCAGATAGTAACGTGGCACAAAATTACTTCGTGGAGTTTGATGGTAATTGTAAGTATAATTATCGTGGGCGAATTGAAGCGGCTAAAGGAGAAACGATCTGATCAAAGCACGTCAAAACTCCAGGAATAGGACGAATCGAAGCTGATGTTAAGCTGGGTAAGCTCCGACCAATCAACGTTTTTCAACGATAAGCCGTCAAAAGCATAAACGATGGACTCCTGGTAAAGTCGTAAATTGCATATCCCGGAATGTTTATACATAGGCATTTCGACTTATTCTACAGCTATGAGACAGGCTCTTACCTCCCGGACCCTTATCCGCACCACGGTGTTGCTGTTGCTCTCAACAGTATCAGGCTGTGATAAAAGCAGAACCTTTACCGTTCGTACCGAGACTATAAAAGTAGAATCGCTTGACCAGATTGTGCTGGTAGCTGATGCTGTGGTAAAACCTCTTTTATATACCCATGTTTCAGGCCTTGAAAAACTTCCGGTGCGAAAAGCGAAAGCGAAATTTATATCGGCTGTATTACCTTCTATACTGGTTGCCAAGCATGAAATCGAGCAGCGTAGAATTAGAATTGAGACACTGCGCGCAAAGAAATCCTGGAACGAAACTGACAGCGCGCTCTACATTGATTTAAAGAATCGGTATCGCGCCAAAGATATTGATGATTTGTTGGTACGAACACATACACTACCCACAAGCATTGTTTTGGCGCAAGCTGCCGTGGAAAGCGGCTGGGGTAAATCCCGCTTTTTTTTGCAGGCAAACAATTTGTTTGGTGTGTGGTCTTTCAACACAAATGAATCGCGCATCGTAGCAAGACGTACACGCGAGAATAAACGTATATACCTGCGCGCATATCCGGATATGTCCAAATCAATTATCGATTACTTCGAGATACTCGCACGATCACGTTCCTATAAAAGTCTGCGCGAAGCACGCAAACAAACGGAAGACCCACTGGAGCTACTTCCGCATTTGAAAAATTACTCCGAACGGAGATCAGCCTATACCAATCAATTGAAGAAGATAATTCTGCGCAATAACCTCAAGCAATTTGATAGTTATGTGATCGACCCGCAGTACCTGGTTGAAGATTGATCTGGTTTATACGTTCATTCTTTTCAAATATACCCCTCTCGCTATGCCGCGTTTTCATATTTCTCTTTTATTCATTCTTATTCTTTCCTGCTCTGGTAAACCTGTATCGAATAGCACAGAGGAAATTGTAAGCAGCGACAAGGAGGTTGTCTGCTTTATATACCATCGGTTTGGCGATTCACGTTACCCATCTACCAACACACCGGTAAAAGATTTTGAAGCCCATCTCGCATACCTGAAGAAGAATAATTTTCAGTTGCTTACTTTCTCGGAAGCAATTGAATATTTGCAATCAGATAAGCCCGCACGTAAAACAGCTGTGATCACTATCGATGATGCCTATAAGACTTTCTACGAACGTGGGCTACCGCTACTGAAAAAATATAGTATACCGGCTACACTTTTTATCAATACGAAAACCGTTGGCGGAGGTGACTATATGAACTGGGCGCAACTGGAAGATGCAATCAAACATAAAGTTGAAATCGGCAACCATACCCACTCGCATGATTTCTTCCTGAATCAGTCAGCAGCAACACGCTATAAAACTTTTAAGGATGAGATTGAATTAAGTCAAACGATCATCAGCGAAAAACTCAACACGAAGCCCATAGTATTTTCATATCCTTACGGTGAGTTCGATACAAAGATGAAAGACATTGTGAAAGAGGTCGGATTTATAGCAGCAGCAGCACAGAATTCAGGTGTAATGTATAGTGGCGATGATCTTTTTGAATGTCCGCGTTTTCCGATGTCCGAGTCGTATTCTGCGAAAGATAAATTTATAGAGAAAGCCTCCATGAAAGCATTGCGTGTAAAGAAGCGTTCGCCCAATGACTATATAATGCCGAAAGGTAATCAGCCACTGTTAACCTTAACGTTTGATGGTGAAGGATTGCGCCTGAACCAACTACAGTGTTTTGTGCAGGGAGGTGAGTGCGCACTCGATGTTGTCGACAAGCAAAAAGTAGTGGTAACCCTCCAGGCTGCTAAACCCATGACGAAGAAAAGAAGAACCCTCTACACTATAACAGTTCCTGATAAGCAGGGTATATGGCATTGGTATAGTCACTTGTGGATAAATACTGCGGTAGACTAAATTGTATTGATGAAAGGCGTTGGAAGGATATAAAATTTTGTTGCAGGATCGCTAAGCAAATTGCAGTCTACATCGCAATGCGTTGCGATGTAAGTAAATTTCGCTGTCAAAATATATTTTAATTTTTGTCATCCTATAGGAACCAATCTGCGTTTAACTAAGTGAAATTCGAAAATGAAACTCACCGGTAAAAAAAGTATAGAACCCGGTTTCCTTCTGAGCATATTTCGAATAGAGTAAAGATTATGAACACGTCCATGTAAAGAGTACACCAGTTGTAAAAACAAGTAAGCCGATTAAAGGCGAACCTTATTTCTCTCTCTCTCTCTCTTTTTCAAATATACATTTTAAAATAAAATATGATTAGACTGACAATTGCGGTCGGGTTTCTGACCGTGTTCGGTATAGTAGGCTATGCTTTGGTACTACTGCTGACAAATTATTTCGAACAGAAAAATAAACCTAGTAATAACAAATCTAACCAAACAACTATCTAAACATGAATCCATCACTTAAACCCAAGATTGTACTGGCTGTAGTGCTTATTTTCAGTATGGTGTTATTCTTCATCGTCAATCCATTTTCATGGAATGATGCGGGTAACCGTACCGTTGTAGAACGTACTACCGGTGAACAGATCGTACAGTTTGCTCCCGGTATATTTTATGCCGGCTTCTTTGCCAAAGAGAAGGAGTGGCCGAACCAGATCTCCGTTACATACCAGGAAGAAAATCCTAAACTTGACCTGGAAGACAACGGTATAGAGGTAGGCAAGATCATGATCCGTTTCAGCGATGCCACTACAGCTGATGTAAAGGGTATCACGCAGTTTATTCTGCCATCGGATGAAAAAGAAATGATCCTGATTCACAACACACACCGTACACCGCAGTCGCTGGTGGTAAAGCGACTTGCTCCTTATACCAAAGAGTGTTTGCAATCATCGGCTCAGTTGATGAGCAGTGAGAAACACTACGGAGGTGGTCGTGCGCAGATGGCGCAGGATTTTATGGATCAGCTTAAAGAAGGCGTATACCTGTTGAAAACTGAAGAGAATGTAGTATTCGATTCGTTGGAACAGGAGAAGAAAAGAATATATCAGACCGAAATCCAATTCGACAAAAAAGATGGTGCTCCGAAACGTAAGCTATCTTCTATAAAAGAATATGGTATTACGGTAGCCGATGCAGCGATCACCGATGTTGACTACGAAGATAAAGTTGACCAGAAGCTTACCAAGATCATCGATGCCGTTACAAAGTCCTCAATCTCTAAACAAGAGTTGATGACGGCCCAACAGCAAACCTTGACAGCGAAAGCGAAAGGTGAACAAGCGCTCGTTGAAATTGAGTATCAACAGAAACAGGATCAGATCAAGCAGGTTGTAGAAGCTGAAACAAAAGTAAAAGTTGCTGAACAGGATAAGCAACAGCAGAAGATCGCCTACGAAGGTGCTATACTGGAGTCTAAGAAAATAAAGGAGCTCGCAGATGCCCAGGCATATGCACGCGCCAAGATCATGCAGGCTGACGGTGCATTGGAAATGAAACTGAAAGCACAGGTAGAAGTACAAAAAGTCTGGGCCGATGCCTTTAGTAAATATACCGGTGCAATTGTACCCCAGATACAAACAGGCGGTACCGGCACAACCAACGGTGCACTTAACTTCATGGACCTGATGACAGCCAAAACAGCCAAAGACTTCGCACTAGATCTGAAGAACAAAAATTAATAATAGTATCTATACTATATATCCTCAAAAGAGCGGAAGCAATTCCGCTCTTTTTTGTTTTTATAATATATACCCTTTTTCAATCACTCACACTCACCTCTGCATTTTACTTCTTACTCCTTGCTCCTTACTTCCAACTCCTCACTCCTTCCAACTTTTGACTTCCGGACTTCCCGACTTCTTTAACTTCCCGACTTTCGGACCTCCGAAACTGATCTGGTCAAAATAAACAAAACTGAAACTGTTTTTTTTACGTAATAACTTCAAGATTTGAGTCACAGTTCACACACTTTAACCCTACGTACTTGAAAAAAGAACTACTATTTGCGTACATCGCCTTGGCTGCAATCTGCATCATCTGGGGAACCACCTATTTGGTGATGCGAATGGCTGTTGTTGAATTTCCTCCGTTCCTGTTTGTTTCGGTTCGTCAAATCATTGCCGGATTGATCCTCGCAGGTTTCATGCTTACTATTGGTAAGGTAAAATTGCCGGCCGGCAGTGCATATCTTATACGTCAGGCTATTGCAGGGTTCTTCATGATTACACTCGGCAATGGTTTGGTAGCGTGGGCTGAAGTACATATACCCAGCGGTGTGGCAGCAGTAATCTGTTCGCTGATGCCCGTCACAGTAATTCTTATTAATCTCTCTATAAATAAAGACGAACGTCCTACGGTACCCATTATGCTCGGGGTCGCCATTGGTATGGTCGGAATAGTTCTAATCTTCAGTGAACACATCGGTGAGTTTACACGCATTGAATATATACTCGGTATCATCGTGACATTTGTAGCCGTATTGAGCTGGGCCAGTGCCAGTATATGGATGAAGAAGCAGAACACTGAAAATTCGAATCCATTTTTAAACGCAGGTCTTCAAATGTTTTTCGGAGGTATATGGATGATTCCGCTGTCGCTGATCTTTGATGATCTGAGTGATGTGCAGTGGACAGCATCGGTTGTATATCCGCTTATATATCTGATCGCGCTAGGATCGATTGTAGCGTATGCGTGTTACTCGTACGCCCTTCGAAAATTACCCATGACCATCGTATCGCTCTACGCATACGTGAATCCGCTGGTAGCCGTAGTGTTGGGCTGGGTAGTACTTGATGAGAAACTCAACATGAAGATCTGGGTAGCCATTCTGCTAACCGTAGCCGGTATATATATCGTTAACCGGGGCTATCAGTTACGCGATGCCTGGAAAGCACAATTCAGTCGATAGCCATGGAATCCATATTGTTTCAAACTACTGACTGGACAACCGTACCAGTCACGGAGCACCGTGGCGAACAAGGTATAGCGCTGTGGCAAACAAAACAGTATAATGGCTTGCGCATACGACTTGTGGAGTATTCCGTGGGGTACAGAGCTGATCATTGGTGCAAGGCCGGCCATATTGTATATTGTATAGAAGGTGAAATGATTTCGGAGCTTGCGGATGGAAGAATATTTATACTGTCTAAAGGAATGACGTATCAGGTTTCTGATAACGTCAGCATGCATCGCTCGTATTCCGAGAACGGAGTGAAGCTGCTGATTATCGATGGCGACTTTCTGAAAGCAAAGAATAACGCAAACCTGGCCTCTAATCCCTGGAAAATATAGTCTGACGATGAATATAAAACTGGCAACAACAAAAGAAGATATACTGAAATGCTGGGATGTGATAAACGTACTGCGACCACATCTGCAACCGGAAGCATTTGCTGATACCGTACTGGAGATGTTGCAGGAAGGTTACAAACTTGCGTTTATCGAGAAAGATGGAAAGGGCGCTGCTGCGATTGGCTATCGCTATCAGAACTTTCTGTATAATGGCAAACATATATACATCGATGATCTGGTAACACTTCCGGCTTATCGTAAACAGGGACTTGCCGCAGCATTGCTTGACTTTGTGGATGCCGAAGCGCGTGCGAACGGATATAAATGTGTAACGCTTGATTCCGGGCATCACCGAAATGATGCGCACAGACTATATCTGAACAAAGGATTTATAATAAGCAGTCATCATTTTTTAAAGAATTTATAGTGAGTGTATGATACAGGTGAGTACGACCATATCCGTTCGTGAATACGAACCCCAACATCAACCGTGGTTTGAGAAATTCAACCGCGCATGGATCGAACGCTATTTCTGGATGGAGCCTATTGATTTTGAAGTGTTGCAGCATCCCGACAAACACATCCTCGCCCACGGTGGCGCTATACTCATGGCCTATGCCGGTGAAGATGTAGCCGGTACTGTTGCGTTAAAATATGTGTCACCCGGTATATATGAATTTACCAAGATGGCCGTGGACGAAAAATTTCAGGGACTGAAGATCGGACGACTGCTCGCGGAGACTGCCATTGTAAAAGCAAAGTCGATGGGAGCACACAAGATCATTCTCTATTCGCATACAAGCCTCGCGACTGCTATCGGGTTGTATAGAAAGTTAGGTTTTATAGAAGTACCCGTGGATGGTCCCTATAAACGGAGTGATATCAAAATGGAGTTAACGGCATTATGAGTATAGAAACAAGAAGAGCAACTCTGAATGATAAAAGTGCCCTCTGTGTACTGGGTATAAAAACGTTTAAAGACACGTTTGAGGAGCACAATACTGCTGAAGATATGGAGCGGTATATAGCCGAGGCTTTTTCGGATGAGCAGATTGAGAAAGAACTACAGGAAGAAAAAACAGTTTTCTTTCTGGCAGAAGATGGCGACCGTGTTGCCGGCTATGCCAAAGTACGCGAAGGCGAGAAACAGGATGCGCTTGGCAATAGGCGGGCGCTGGAGCTCCATCGCATTTATGTAGATAAAGATTACCTGGGCAAACGAATCGGAAATATACTGCTCGAGGCGTGTCTTGACTATGCAAAAAAGACAGGGTATGAAACGGTATGGCTTGGCGTATGGGAGCACAACCCCCGGGCTATTGCTTTTTATACTAAACATGGTTTTAAAAAATTCGGCGAGCACGTGTTTGTATTGGGTGCCGATGAGCAAACGGACTGGTTATTAAGGAAAGATATAGTATAGAATTAGATGATTCGATTTCGAGAGGCAACGCTGCACGATCTGCCGGTGATTGTTGCTATCTACAACACAACCATTGCAGGCAGAATGGTAACGGCCGATACAGAGCCGATAACAGTAGAGAGCAGAATAAAATGGTTTGAAGACCATTCACCGGCAGCACGGCCGTTGTGGATGGTGGAAGATGAAAGTGGTGAAGCGGTAGGGTGGGTAAGTATACGCTCGTTTTATGGACGCCCCGCCTATAAGGCAACAACGGAGATCGCCATATACCTGAAACCGGAATGCCGGGGAAGGGGAGTGGGTAAAATAGTTTTGCAGGAAGCTATAGAGCGGTGTCGCACGTTGGGAATTAAGACATTGCTCGGTTTCATATTTGCGCACAATGAGCCAAGTCTGAAACTGTTTAAGCAATACGGTTTTGAACAATGGGCCTTGCTGCCAGATGTAGCCGAACTGGATGGTATACAACGAAGTTTAGTGATACTAGGAAAACGAATAGCAGATTAAACATGAAGAAACTTGCCTGGTTCGAAAGACAATTTACCTTCGGTTTACCGCCGGGCATGCTTCCGTTTTACCTGGAGCGACTCAGTGGTACAGCAGTTCGCATAGCCGGAAAGGTAAAAGATATTTCAGAAGATATACTTTCTGAAAAGCTGAATGACAAGTGGAGTATAAAGCAAAATATAGGACACCTGGCGGAGGTAGATGAGATTGCCTTGCAACGGATAGACCAGATGTTGCAAGGAGTGCCGGTAATGTTGCCTGCTGTGTTTGAACCGAAAGATTATAACCCGTTGCCAGTACGTGAAGTGTTGCAATACTTTGAAGAAAACAGGAAGAAGAATCTTGCAAAGTATGAAAGTCTGCAGGATGAAGACTTGATAAAGTCATCGCTTCACCCGCGACTGCAGGTACAAATGACTCCGGTAGATCTCGCGTTCTTTGATGCCGAACATGACGACCACCACCTCGTGATGATCCATGAAATTCTCGAGGCGAAGAAGCGCTAAAGGAACAGGAGTATATATAGTCTGAATTTCCATTACTCAACCATACACCGATGTCCAGAAAAATTACAATTGTTGCGTTCGACAAATTTACAGATGTAGATGTATACCTCGCCTGGGACCTGTTCAATCGGGTCAAACTGGTCGATGATTCGTGGCTTGTCAAGATTGTCGGTACAGAAAAGGTTCATACTTCTGTAACAGGACTTCCCTTGCACATTCACGGTATGATTGAAGAATGCGCAACGGCCGATATAGTATTCTTCGCCAGCGGACCAGGCACACGAAAGTTAATGCGCGACAAGGAGTATTTGAGTCGCTTTACCCTCGACCCGAAGAAGCAATTGATCTGCTCCATGTGTTCAGGTTCGTTAATACTCGCGGGTTTGGGTTTACTCAATGATATTACTGCTACCACCTATCCAACGGCTATTGAAGAATTGAAATCATTTGGCGTAACGATAGAAGAGAAACCACTGGTAGTGCATGGAAATATAGCAACGGCAGCAGGATGTCTTGCCGCGATTGACCTGGTGGGTTGGGCCATCGAGCGGACGCTTAACACACTGGCAAAAGATGAAGTGATAGCATCGGTTCAGCCGGTAGGTAAAGGATTGGAGTGTATATATTAATGAATCTGAAATATAGTCTCGCATGAACAACGTAGCACTGATCATAGTCGATTTTCAAAATGGCTTTGACGAGGTAGACTATTGGGGAGGTAATCGAAACAATCCGAAAGCCGAAGAGAACGCAAGAAGACTGCTGGATGTGTGGCGCGAACGAAAGTTACCACTGTTCCATATCAAGCACGATTCGATCAATATTAAATCCAAACTGGCGCCCGGTCAATGGGGAAACGAGATCAAGGAGATTGTCAAGCCGTTACCCGGAGAATTAGTTATCTCCAAAAGTGTGAATAGCGCTTTTATAGGTACTGACCTGAAGCTGCGACTGGATGCACAAAAAATAAAATCGGTGGTGATCGTGGGATTACAAACGGATCACTGCGTATCAACGACTGCGCGTATGGCTGGTAATTTTGGTTATGATACCATTGTGATTTCTGATGCAACAGCAACTTTTGACCGCGTTGGAATTGACGGTGTAAAAATTCCTTCATCTGTAATTCACACTGTCCATCTTTCAAGTTTAAACGTTGAGTTCGCTACCGTACTCACCACCGGAGAATTACTTCAGAAAATTCAAATAGAAACGTATGCTTAACCAGGTTCTCAAAACTATATTCAACCGCGATATCACCAAACTCCGAACAGAGATTGCATCCTATAAACAGGAGGCTAACCTGTGGAAAATTGAGAAAGATATCGCAAATCCTGCCGGTAATCTTTGTCTTCACCTGGTTGGCAATCTCAATACGTATATAGGTGCTATACTGGGCAACTCGGGCTATATACGAAACCGTGACCTGGAGTTCTCAGCCAGAGATATACCCAAAGAAGAGTTGCTTCGTAAAATAGACGAAACAATAAAAGTAGTAGAACGCGTACTTGATACGTTAACACCGGATCAATTGAAGGAAGAATATCCGCAGTTGGTTCTGGCTGAAAAGACTACAACGGAATTTTTCCTTGTTCATTTGGCAACGCACCTCACGTATCATCTCGGACAGGTTAATTACCACCGCAGATTGATTGATAGTGATAAGAAGTAAGTATATAAATTAATTGGTACCAGCATGTACACGCCAAAATATTTCAGGAACGAAGACGAACACGCTGTAAAGGAATTTATCCGGCAGAATGGCTTTGGCATTTTGATAAGCGCAGCAAATGGGAATCTTTTGGCAACACATATACCATTGGAGTTATCGGCAGATGGTACAAAACTCTCGGGCCATATCTCGAAGGGTAATGCACAGGGGAAAGATTTGTTAAAAGCAATGGAAGTGCTGGTGATCTTTAGTGGTCCGCATACCTATATATCTTCTTCGTGGTACGATCATGCCAACGTGCCAACCTGGAATTATATAGCGGTACATGTGTATGGAACTATTCGCCTGATAGAAGGGGAAGAACTGTTTCATTCGCTGGAGCAATTGATGAATAACTATGAAAGACATTCTGCTGATCCGGTTACGGTAGAAAAACTTACACCTGCCTATATGCAACAGGCTATGAAGGGTGTAACGGGATTTGAGATCAACATCACGAAGATTGAAGCAACTCACAAACTTTCGCAGAATCGTGATCGTAAAAACTATGCAAACATTATTCATGAATTGGACCAGCGTGGCGATCATGATTCCGCAGCGATAGCAGATGCTATGCGCGCTAATCAATCATCCTTGTTCAAAGACTAAATTAAATTCAGCGATGCATCAACTTTTAGAGAACGATAAAAAACAATTCAAAGCTATACTGCACGATGCGGTGAAGGTGGCGGAAGAATATCTGGAACGGCAAAATTCGCTGCCACCCGGCCGATTTGTTAAAGATATAGTGCTGGAAGATTTACCCTTGAAGGGTGAAAATGCTTTGAAGACTATACAATACTTCAAACAGCACTACGCTCCGTATATAACAAATAGTGCAGGGCCGCGATACTTTGGTTTTGTAACCGGAGGTTCTACACCAGCAGCCGTTGCCGGTGATTGGCTGGTAAGTGCTTTCGATCAAAATGCTTGTGGCAGCAACGATACGATAGCACCGCAGGTAGAGCGCCAGACTATACATTACTTTAAACAACTCTTTGGTCTTGACGATGCTTACTTCGGCAGCTTTGTTACAGGAGCAACCGTGTCTAATCAGGTAGGCCTCACGTTGGGGCGTCAGTGGGTAGGCGAGCAGTTGGGTATAGATTTTAGTCTCGAAGGTGTATACGGTGTTGTACCGGTAAAGGTCGTGAGCGCTACGCCACATTCCAGTGTGCTCAAGTCAATGGCCGTGCTGGGTATGGGGAAGAATACACTTGTTAAAATTGATACACTTCCCGATCGCGAGGCAATAGATATACTGGCGCTTGAAAAATATCTGCAGTCAGTGAATTCCCCGGTTATAGTGGTTGCCAATGCAGGTACGGTGAATACAGTTGACTTCGATGACCTGGAGGCGATCGGTAAATTGAAAGCAAAGTATAATTTCTGGTTGCATGTAGATGCTGCTTTCGGTGGCTTTGCTGCGCTCTCTGAAAAGTATGCGCACCTCATGCAAGGTATAAATCATGCTGATAGTATAACGATCGATGCACACAAATGGCTAAATGTACCATACGATGCCGCGATGCAGTTTACACGCCACAAAAAACTACAACTGAAAGTATTTCAGAACAGCGCGGCATACCTTGGTGATCCTGAGCAAAGTCCGGATTACTTTCACTATACTCCCGAGAACTCACGCAGGTGGCGCGCGCTGCCCTCATGGTTTACAATCAAGGCCTATGGTAAGGAAGGGCATCGTGAAATTGTAGAACGAAATTCTGCATCAGCATATAGCCTTGGAGAAAAGATAAAGCACTCGGAAGATTTTAAACTGCTGGCACCCGTGCGCATGAATGTAGTTTGCTTTACGCTGAAGAAAACAACGAGCTTCGATGAAGTGCGTGCATTCCTCAACGCAGTTCGCGATGATGGTCGCGTATTCTTTACACCAACGCTATATAAAGGTACGCCCGCGATCCGTGCAGCGATATCGAACTGGCAAACAACGGAGGCCGATATACAACTTGCTTTTGATGTGCTGAAAGAAGTGCTGCACGCAAAAAAGAAGATAACAGTAAGCACGTAAACACGTATAAACGTAAAAACATAAACACGAAAAAAGCTACTTTGCGAAATTAAGTTTGCTCTTTTGGCGGAATACAAAAGATTTATGGTCTGCAGCATAAAATATAGCTTCAGGCAGGGATATGTCGCCAATAATTGTGAAATTTCACCCAGTAACTCTTTAAATCATGACAACATTAACAACTTCAATCCCAGTGCAGCGTGTTGCAAAATCAAGAATCAAAGAAGTTGATTTTAACAACCTGGAATTTGGTAAATACATTGCCGATCACATGGTGATGGCCGATTTTAAAGATGGTAAATGGCATGAACCCGCAATTGTGCCGTTCGGTGATATACTCATGAGTCCGGCCATGTTATCACTACACTATGGTCAGGCAGTGTTCGAAGGCATGAAGGCTTTCTATATGAATGATGGTAACATCAATATATTCCGTCCGCAAAGACACCATCAGCGTTTAAACAGATCTCTTGATCGCATGTGCATGCCACAGGTCAGCGAGGAAATGTTTTTACAATCGCTGCGCGCGTTGATTGAATTGGACAGAGAATGGATACCGAAAGCTGAAGGTTCATCATTCTATATCCGTCCGTTCATGTTCGCGTATGAGGCACGCCTCGGTGTTAAAGTAGCCGATCATTTTAAATTCTTTATCATCAACAGTCCGGTAGCAGCATACCAGGCTAAACCATATCGCCTGAAAGTAGAGGATACGTATGTACGTACAGCGGAAGGCGGAACCGGTTTTGCTAAATGTGCCGGTAACTATGGCGGAGCTTTCTACCCGACCCAGATCGCGCGTGAAGAAGGCTTTGATCAGATCCTGTGGACCGATCACAAAGAACATAAGTATATAGATGAAGTAGGCATGATGAACGTGATGTTCGTGATCAACGGAAAACTCGTTACACCCAAACTTACTACTGCTATATTAGATGGTGTGACCCGCGATACAATCCTTACGCTTGCCAAAGATATGGGGGTAACGGTAGAGGAACGCAGAGTAAGCATCGATGAAATTGAAGCAGGCTTGAAAGATGGTTCGGTAACCGAAGCCTTCGGAACAGGTACCGCAGCCGTTGTGGCTCCGATTGCCGTGATCAAGATCAAAGGAAATGATCTTACTGTACCGGTGGCTGGTCCTGACAGCTTCCAGCTTCGCGCCAAGAAAAAACTGAATGATATTCGCATGGGTGCTGAACCTGATAAGCACGGTTGGAACTATATCATCCATGTATAACAGATAGAAGAGAAATTTTTGTGTGGACCTCATCCTAACATGTTCTCTTTTCGCGGGAGAATATGACTCAGGGGTGAGGTCTTCTTTTTGACTATAAAGTATATATGTTCGGATCGAAGAAAAGAGCTGTCCTTTTTAAAGGCAAAGATTATCCCCTCGAAATTCAGGAAATAAAAAAGCCCAGACTGGTAAAAGACCAGGTACTGGTGCGTATACATCACGCGGCATTGAATCACCGTGATATATGGATCACGAAAGAACAGGCGCAGCATTTTCCGGATGGAATTGTTTTGGGTTCTGATGGCTGTGGTGTTATTGAAGATGTAGGGGAGGATGCTGATCCGATGCTGGTGGGACTTGAGGTGGTAATCAACCCGAGTCTCGAGTGGGGCGATAACCCGATGGTGCAAGGCGATAAATTCAAAATACTCGGCTTCCCGGATAACGGAACCTTCGGTGAATACCTCGCCATCTCCAAGAAGTATATATTTGAAAAACCGGAGCATTTGTCATCCGAGCAATCGGCAGCTGTACCGTTGTCGGGATTGACTGCGTATCGTGCGTTGTTCTCCAAAGCCCGCATGCGATCAAAAGAGAAAGTATTGATCACCGGTATAGGGGGTGGTGCAGCGTTGTGGGCCTTGCAATTTGCCACAGCTTACCACGGAAGAGTATATGTAACATCAGGCTCCGATGAAAAGATTGAAAAAGCAAAAGCACTAGGAGCGATTGGTGGATTTAATTATAAAGATCCCGAGTGGGCTATAAAGGCTCAGAAAGAAACCGGTGGCGGATTTGATATCATTATCGACAGCGCGGGTGGTGATCAATTCAATAAACTTATCGAACTCGCTTTGCCAGGCGGACGCATTGTAAACTTTGGCCGCACGGCTGGTAACATCACAGAAGTTGCTACACGTCTGCTATACTGGAAACAACTCTCTATTCATGGTACTACGATGGGTACACGCGATGAATTTTTATCGATGCTTGACTTTGTAGAAGGCCGCAAGATTATACCGGTAATAGATAAGGTATATCCAATGGACCAGGTACACGAAGCTTTTGCGCGCATGGAGAATGGCGATCAGTTTGGAAAGATTGTATTGAAGATTGGTAAATAAGATGAATATACTGAAAGAATATATCGCTGATGGTTTTACGTACAGCTCCGATCGTACAAAGATTGATATAGCGTATGTGCATCGCATAGTATCAACACAATTATACTGGGCTAAAGGTATACCGTTTGATACGGTGAAACGCTCCGTTGAGAATTCGCTCAGCTTTGGTATATATACTAATGGACAACAGGTTGGTTTCGCCAGACTGGTAACAGATTACGCCACCTTTGGATACCTGGCCGATGTATTTGTGGATGAGCAATACCGCGGCCGCGGCCTGTCGAAGACGTTGATGGAATTTATTTTCGGTATAGACGAGCTGAAAGTCTTCAGACGAATGGTGCTCGTAACGCGCGATGCACACACACTATACGAACGCTATGGTTTTACATCGCTGAAGACTCCGGACACCTATATGGAGTTACACAGACCTGAAGTATATAGTCAAACATAAAATATCCGCCATGGAAAAATTCCCGATTACCGATAGAACAGAGATCACGCGTCTTGCGAAAAGAGGTGTATATGATAAGGACACCGTTTACGCTATACTGGATGAGGCTATGTTTTGCACGATCGCGTATGTGCGCGATGGAATGCCTTTTCAAATTCCAACAGGCTTTTGCAGGATTGGTGACAAGCTATATGTACACGGCTCGGTGGGGAGTTTTTACATGCGCGAACTGGCCGAGAAAAAATTGCCGGTGTGTATCACCGTTACGTTTATGGATGGCTTGGTGTTAGCGCGGTCGGCTTTTCATCATTCGGTAAATTACCGTTCGGTGGTAGTTTTCAGTGAAGCTAAAAAAGTTGAAGACCAGGATGAATTATACATGGCGCTGGAAGTGTTTACCAATAAGCTACAGCCCGGCCGTTGGGACGACATACGCAAGCCCAATGCTGGCGAATGGAAGGCAACGATGGTGTTGTCGTTTGATATACAGGAAGCTTCTGCTAAAGTAAGAACCGGAGGCCCGAAAGATGATGAGGAAGATTATAGCCTGGATATATGGGCAGGTGTTGTGCCGTTAACAACAACGCGCCTGCAACCTGTGCCGGATGATTTGTTGAAAGCAGGTATAGCTATACCAGGATACCTGAAATGAAAGAGGATGAAGCATTGATTCGCGAAGCACAATCACAGGATTTCCCTGCGGTCTATGATTTTATCAATGCATTGGAAAATATAGTCTTTGATAAAGACAAACAACGTTTGCTTTTTGAAAGCAATATTCAGGACAAAGACTATTGTTATCGGGTAGCATTACTTAACGACAAAGTTGCGGGGTATATCAGTTGTCATACACAAATGTTACTTCATCACGGTGGGCGTATCGGGGAGATTCAGGAACTGTTTGTGGCTGCCGATAAACGAAACTATGGTATCGGTAAATTGTTAGTAAATGCGGTGAAGCTGTGGGCACAACAAAATGAAGTGCTTCAGTTGGAAGTGGCTGCTAACAATGATCGTCTCCAAACGCATCAATTCTATACCCGCGAAGGGTTTGTGCATACGCATAAAAAATTTGTTTACGGAATTTTTTAGCCCGTTCCGGTAACTATCGAGACAGATCTTTTTGCAGAGAAAATACAAAGGGGGTTTATGTAATTTAGACAGCAGGCTATAGCTTTTTATTTAAAGTAAAACGAAGAAAGGCAGACAAAATTCATCTGCGTATATCCGTCCCAATAGTTACCTGGACGGGCAAAAAAAAATATGAAAATAGAACACATCGCCATTTGGGTAAACGACCTGGAGAACATGAAATCCTTCTATGAAAAGTATTTCCATGTTACGGCAGGAGACAAGTATATCAATACCAAAAAGAATTTCGAATCGTACTTTTTAAGTTTTGAAAGTGGTTGTCGGCTGGAGATTATGAAGATGCCCGGTATACCTGCAAGTACCAATGATATTTACAAACAATTCACCGGACTCATTCACGTTGCCATTACCACGGGCAGTAAACAACACGTAGATGCACTCACCGAACAACTGCGGGCCGATGGCTATGAAGTAGTAGGAGAACCGCGCACCACCGGAGACGGTTATTACGAAAGCGTAGTGCTCGACCCCGAAGGCAATCGAATTGAAATAACAGCGTAATTCAAACACCAGCGTCTTTTCAAAGAGTATAGCATCCGGTCATACTTTTATTCATTCTCCTGTTTGGGTAAATTTTGTATTTTCACCGGCTAATAATTGTCCAGCGTATGACCCAAACTCGCAGAACATTCATCGCCAGCGCAGCTGTATTAACAGCCGGAGTGGCTTCAGGTATGTCATTAACAACTATGGAAACAAAAACAAAAAAACAACTTGCTCACCATGTGTTCTTCTGGTTGAAGAACCCGGACTCAAAAGAAGATCTCAACAAACTTTTGGAAGGACTCAATACACTTCGTAAAATTGAATCAGTGCGCAGCATACACATCGGTGTACCGGCCAGCACGGAGAAACGCGATGTGGTAGATGCAAGCTACGCAGCTTCTGAATTGATTTTCTTCGATGATGTTGCCGGGCAAGATGCTTACCAGGTACATCCTATACATAAGAAATTCGTAGAAAATTACTCACACCTCTGGTCGAAGGTAATTGTTTACGATTCAATTGACTTATAGTATACTTATAGAAGTAAGAAGCCAGGAGTAAGAAGAGATTATCTTAACTCTGCTCGTTACTCCTGGCTTTTATTCTTACTTCTGAAAAAGATTACTTCTTCCGAATCGTACATCCCACCGGTCTCACCTCCGAAGTTTGTACCGCCTGATTGGCCAGCATAATATCAATAGCATCTTTCAGGTGATGATGACGTACATCGGCTTCTACCTGGGCATTGTCATCAATCGCACCTTTATATACAATGGTAAATTTACCGCCATTGTTTTTCAGTAAATATACCGCAGGGCTTTTAGTCGCCCCCAACGCATTCATCAATGTCTGATCTTTATCAGCAAGGTATGGCAATGATATACCAGCCTGCTGTGCTTTCTTTACCATGGCATCGGTTGATTCGTTGGTATCAACGTGCGAGTTCACCAGCAGCACAGGTACTTTGTCCTGGTAATCACGCGAAAGTTTGTTAATACGTGCACGGTAGTATTCGTCATAAGGACACGCGTTGCTGGTAAAGATTATAACCAGTCCTTCGCACGAAGGATATGTCTCCAGCGATACCGTATTACCGTTCACTACATTTACCAGTTTAAAGTCTTGCACAGTTTGCGCGTTAGCAGCGAAACATACAACCAGTGCCAACAGGGCGATGAGCTTTCTCATGATGCGTTACGTTTGTTCAATACTACTACAAAGTTCGGGTAAACGATGTAGTATAAAGGTATTATCGTTTCTATATCCTTGACAATAATTTTGCCAAGAATATGTCCTTCGTTTTGCCGCGTAAACGGACTTATAATCAGGTTTTCAGCGAGCGTCAGGTCTTTCTTTCCATATATTTTTATCAGTGCTTCCTTGGCGCACCAGTAAATGCAGCACTTCACAATATCATGGCCGGCATCGGTTAGTTCGTCTTTATGAAATACCCGGGGGGCTACACGCAGAAGTTTTTCCTGTGGCTGCTCCAGGTCAATGCCCACCGAAATTTCACGATCGATCAATGCACCAACGTATGGATACGAGTGACTGAGAGAAAGCTGAAAGTCATGTGCTTTTGGAAAGGGCTTTCCGAATTCATCCTTCACAATTCCTTTAAACGACAGGCCAAGTCTTTCCATAATTGTTTTCACAACTACGCGACCGCCAAACCACTCCATGCGTTTTTTCGGATTATGTATGGAAGGAGGGAGTTCATCTACCGTTCCAACCATGCGCTGCAACGTTTCTTCGTCTTCTTCAATCTTCCACAGCGCCCAGCCTCCGGTATCAGTAATAACTATTTTCTCTAATGCCATTCGGTTAAGGTAAAGATCTGAGCTTGCCTTTGTCTGTATGCGTTGACAAAAACACGGATCATGTGGATTTAATCAAATTTTATTTTCATAAAACATTCCGAAAGTTAGAACTTTGGCCGTTTAATTCAGGGAATGTCGAAGATAGAAGTAGTAAAACGCCATACACTTACGGGGCACAACGATTGTGTTTATACCCTGGAGCGATCTGATGTTGATTCTATCTTCTTCTCTGCCGCAGGTGACGGTATGGTTGTGGCATGGAATTTAAGCGATCCGGAGAACGGAGCACTGATTGCCAAACTTCCCAACTCGATATATGCTTTACATCATCACTCGTTGAGTGGATTGTTATTGGCAGGCCACAACTACGAGGGCATTCATGTATTGGACTGGAAGAATAAAACGGAAGTAGGATCGTTACAAATAACAAAGGCGTCAATCTTTGATATACAGTCTGTTAATGATGACGTATTCATTGCCACCGGAGAGGGCGCTGTAATAAAAATCGCGTTGTCTACCTTGAGTGTCCTGGCAAAGAATCAGTCTTCCGAAAAGAGCGCCCGTACTATTGCTATACATCCGCGAAGCGGAGATATAGTGGTGGGCTATAGCGATAACTATATTCGAGTATTCGATACCGACCTGAATCTGAAGCATGCCTGGCAGGCGCACGCTAACTCGGTTTTTACCATTCGCTTTACTCCGGATGGAAATTTTTTAATGAGTGGCTCGCGCGATGCACGGTTGAAAGCCTGGGATGTAAACAGCAACTATACCCAGGTAGCCGAAGTGGTGGCGCACATGTATGCGATAAATCACCTCGATTTTAGTCCGGATAACAAACATTTCGTAACTTGTAGCATGGATAAGTCCTTAAAAGTGTGGAAGTTGGATGAGCTGAGGCTGCTCAAGGTGATAGACCGCGCGCGGCACGCAGGGCATGGAACTTCTGTGAACAAGGTTTTATGGACCAGCCATGAAGATCAACTGGTGAGTGCCAGCGATGATCGAACCATTTCCATCTGGAATATCATTTTTTAAACTTTAGTATTATGAGAGTAACACCACTAGACATCCGGCAGAAGACGTTCGAGAAGAACTTTCGCGGATACCAGACAGATGAAGTTAATGCTTTTTTGCTCACGCTGTCGCAGGAATGGGAGCGCGTTATGGACGAGAACAAAGAGCTTCGTATAAAACTCGAAGCCACAGAACGCGAAGTGACCAAGCTTCGTGAAGTTGAAAGTTCGCTCTACAAAACTTTAAAGACGGCAGAAGATACCGGTGCCAATGTTATTGAACAGGCGCGCTATGCTGCTGATCTGCATCTGAAAGAAACACAGATGAAAGCTGATGCTTTACTGCATGAGGCGAAAACAAAAGCCCGTGATACGATTGAAGAATCAGACGTGCGCGCAAAAGAAATTGTAGCCGAGATGGAAGACCGCCTCAAGATGATGGTGGAAAACTATAAGAAGCTCGAGTCGCATCGCGAAGATTTACTCGCAGATTTGAAACGTCTTTCCAATGATACCATCGATCGTGTAGAGCGTGCCCGCGCGCATACAAAAGACTTCGATCCGGATCAGCACTTAGCCATGGCGAAACGTGAAGCGAAAAAGATAGCCTTCCCGAACCAGCATTACTTCGAAGAAAAACTCCCCACTCCTGTACAGGAAGAAATTCAACTTCTTCCAAAAGAACCTATAGCCGTAAAAGAGCCCGTTGTTATACAGCGCGAAATTGCCAAGGAACCTCCGTATACACCTCCCCCTGTATTGGAAGAGGTAAGTATAACGCCACCTCCGGCACCGGTTAAAAAAGTAATGAAATCTTTCTTTGACGAGATTGCATGAGCGGACGCGTAGCGCTCGAAGGTCTTGAGTTTCATGCCTACCACGGTTTATATCCCCATGAACGCGAATCCGGAAACTGGTTCGAAGTAGATATAGCAGTGGATACTGATTTTACGGAAGCAGCCGAGCATGACGACCTGATGGGCACCATCAATTATGAAACACTCTTCCGTATTGTAAAAGAAGAGATGGCCAAGCCTTCCAAACTGCTGGAAACTGTAGCCGGAAAAATTGCTGATGATGTATTGAAAGCTTTACCCGCTGCCAAAGTTGTAGAGTTGAAAATATCCAAGCTGAATCCGCCTATAGGAGGAAAGTGCAGAAGGGCAACAGTAAGTCTCATTCGGAAGCGCTGATCTATATTCTTTCACTAAAAAACATAACCTATTTCTCCCTTCTCTATGCGTTTTGTAGCCGTTGTATTTTTGCTGTTAGCCTCACCGGTCATTGCTCAGGATAAACCAGCCTACAAGGTCTTTACCCAAGAAGGTAAAGCTATTGCTTACGATAAGATGATAAAGGACGTAAGTAAAAACGACATCGTGTTGTTTGGTGAGCTGCACGATAATGCAATAGACCATTGGCTGGAGTTACAGGTAACAAAAGATATATATACTATACAACCTGATCTTGTATTAGGTTTTGAAATGTTTGAAGCCGATGATCAGATTGTATTGAATGAATATCTGAATGGCACCATCGAAGAAAGACACCTGCTGAACGAAGCTAAAGTTTGGGATAACTATAAGAACGACTATAAACCATTGGTTGAATTTGCAAAGGAAAAGAAATTGCCTGCTATAGCCAGCAACATTCCGAGGCGCTATGCAAACCTGGTATATCGAAAAGGTATAGAGTCGTTGCAGACTTTACCAGACGAAGCGAAACAATGGATAGCTCCATTACCGATGGATATAGATCTGAACCTGCCGGGTTATAAAGGAATGATGTCAATGGGAGGACACCAACCCAGCGGTAGTGGCGAGAACATGGCCAAGTCTCAAGCCACGAAAGATGCTACCATGGCGCACTTCATTCTCAAAAACAAAAAGACGATTACACTGCACTTCAACGGTGCATATCACTCTCAAAACTTCGAGGGTATAAACTGGTATTTAAAGAAAGCCGATCCGAAGCTAAAGATCGTCACCATTCACTCTGTTGAACAAGACTCACTCGATAAGCTCGATGATGCCAATAAAAATACGGCAGACTATATCATCTGTATTCCCAAAGATATGACGAAGACATATTGAGAGTTTTTGGCCCGCAGAAGACGCAGATTTGCGCGGAAAAAGACAGAACCCTGAGATGTCAGATAAAATATATCTGCGGTAATCTGCAAAATCAACGGGAAAACAAAAAGTGCTATGGTCTTAATCGTTTTTAGAAGCAGCCATCATGTTGGAAGTTCTCTTTTCTGTTACTATAGTCTTAATTAAGCTATATAAAATCTCGGTGTGCCATTCGTTGTAGTCAATCCATATATGGAATTCAGGTTTGTCGCGTTTTGATAAAACAAAGAACCGCGTATAAGCTTTGAATTCAAGTTCCTCCCAGGTAAAGTTCAAGCCTGTTCCGGCAACATCAATACCCTGCTGATGTATGTTTAGTTTACCAATGTGTACCGTTTCCTGATGCTCATAGAAACGGATCAGATATTGATCAACAACGTCTTTAAAGTAATGCTCCCAGAGTAGCGTTATCACCTCTGTAAAGATTTTGTCGTAATGATTTTTCTGCCAGAAGAAATTCTTGAATCGAATTGTCATCAGCTTGCCTTCTCTGTCTTTTATAGTGATTGTATACTTTCTTCCAACGGTTATGAGATCCCATCGAATAGGTTCTGCTATATATTTAAAATCGGCTACTTCGGATTTTAATATTTCATTGTAGCCGCGACTTTTCAGATCGAACTCATCATACCGGATTTTATCGGGGGCTATGGTGAGAGTCCTTGCCCTGTCAAACGGACCTGCTTTTAACGTATACTGTTTCATTGCAAAAATCTAAAATGAGAATGTATAGCCTGCATCACAATTTTTACCCTGCTTTCAACAGATTTATTTCCACGAATTTCAACAACCGGGCAGTTTAATTTCTTCAACCACTCTTCATGAGCCTGCAGTGTTCTGCCACGTGCTATACCAGAGTCATAGCCGGAAGCCCAATCGATAAACTCGTTGAATAATCGATTTCGTTCTTCATTGGTATAGATTATTTCACCGTAGCGTTCTAACTCCCGCTGTTTCAACCGCTCTATTCGTATAGTAGACGGTATCCATAGAAAGACTACGAGGTCAAACGTTGTTAACCATTCATCGCCCCAACTTATAAATGAACCACCAAGCAATGCGTCTTTATACGGCACTATATCCTGTTGAAGCATCGCGTTACGCTTTGCCGGATCTCTGCGAATAGTGAAGGGAGGATTGGAGGGTTCCCAGTAATAATAATCGCTATCAAAATAAGGTATATTCAGCTCCCGCGACAGTTGTTCGCCCAGCGTTGTTACGCCACTTCCGGATGCTCCTACAATGTTGATTTTCATGAAGCTATCTTATAAACGATGATCTAGCCGAGCTCACCGGGAGCATAAGCAATATCTTTGTTCTGCAGTCTGTAAGCAACCTTTAATTGTTCCTGTTTACTTATCTGGTCGTAAATATATCCGGCCGGGGTAATCTCTTCTCGTACTTTTTGATGAGCTCCTTCTCCAACTCCTGATGCGTTTTCAGCGAGCCATCTTTCATGATGTGAAGAACGTCAATACCATTCTGCACCAGCGCGGTCGACACCATTCCAAAACGATGACAATCTAACGGTTCTCCTTCAGCACACATCAACGCTATAGTATATCCTTTGGCAATACCTTGTTTCAGACGTTCGATGCCTTGTCTGAAGTGAGGTGCATGATGTACCTTTTCGAAATCAAGCTGTCCTGAATTGTCCAGTAATTCTTTGTCTGTCTGTCGCGCACCAAATTCCTTTGAAAAATGCAGGTATTTAATGTCATTGTTTTTGAGAAAGACAGACAGCATATCTTTATTATACTGTGGATTATAATTACTGGCAGCTACACTTCGCACATCTACCAGACAATTTATATGATGCATCTGCAGTAGTTTCAGAAAATATACCAGTTCGTGTGTGGAATGCCCAACCGTATATATACTACTCATCTGCATTTTAACCTTTGTGACGCTTTGTGTCTCTTTCGTTCTCTGTGCAACTGGATTTTTCGATGAGCCTAGCCTTTCTTCACGGCTTCTTTCGGATCAACAAACATAAACCCGCGCGCATCTTCACCCTCAAAGAAATCAACTTCCTTTCCGATAATATACATCGTGTGGCGCTTGTCAATATATACAGGTATCCCTGATATCGTATAGACTATATCTGTCTCCTTCTGTTTATCAAACCCGATGAGTAACGATACCCCACAGCCACCACCTTTAACACCCACCCGCAGACCATATCCATCCGGAATATTTTTAGTCTGCATAATCTTCAGGATCTCCTCCGCAGCACGGGGTGAAATAGTAACAGGTTGAATGTTGTCGAACATAAATTTACACCAAGGGTTCTGGCAGCTTAAACACCTCTTAACCTGTCCGGGTTCATAGAAGTGTGGAACAATCGCGAAATAACGACTTTGGCTGCAGGAGACAAAAAGTGGAGGTTGGAAAATCGGGAGTCGGGAAGTCAAGTAGTCCGAAAGGCTGGAAAGACGGAGTGTCTTAACAGCTTCCCGTCTTTCGGACTTCCGGACTTTCGATCTTCCCCCACGCAGACTTCCGCCATTTTTTAAGATATTTGATTTTTAAACTAAACATTTGGCATAACATACGATATGAACGCCCTTATTGAATTTGGTAAAATCTTAATTCCCGCCTCCGTTGTTTTATATGCAGCGTACCTGCTGGTGCGTACGTTTATTCAGAAGGAGATTGAAATGAAAAAACTGGAAGTGCGCGGACGTAGCATTGAAACAGTACTGCCAAGCCGCCTGCAGGCATACGAACGGATGACGCTTTTCCTCGAGCGCATCTCGCCTCAAAACCTGCTTATAAGACTCAACACCTCCGGAATGCCTGCCCGTGACTTCCACCAGTTGCTGTTATCGGAGATCAGGAACGAGTACAACCACAACGCATCGCAGCAGGTATATATGAGTGAGGAAGTATGGAGCCTGATAAAAAGCGCAAAGGAAGATTTGATCGTTACGATAAACGATTCCTCCAGTGAAATGAACGTGGAGGCTACTAGTATAGAACTTTCCAAGAAGATTTTCGAGAAATCGATCAACAAAGCTGTTGATCCTATAGCACACGCACTCACAGAGCTCAAAAAAGAAATTCAACGAACTTTCTAGGCATACTTTTTTGTTTGTCTGGGAACTAAACAGCACGGCTATGGCTAAAAATGTTTTCTTCGACATGGCAGTAAAAAAAGCTTCTGGTATCCTCGGAAAAAAGGGACGCCTGGTGCTGCTCGTATCTAAACTGGCACTGAAACTTCGCTCCGTAAATTGGAAGGACGTGAAAGCCGGTGATGTAAAAGAAAAATTTTTTACGCTGGGCAGATTACTGAAAGCTTATGCTTTAGGACACTACCGTGAGATACCGTGGAAACCACTGCTGTTGCTCACTGCTGCTGTTATATACTTTGTAAACCCTATCGATTTTCTTCCGGATTTATTGCCGGTTGTAGGTCTCACCGATGATATAGGTATATTAATGTCTGTCTTTACATCGTTTAGCGGTGAGATCGAAAAATTTATAGCCTGGGAGAAATCCCGTGTGATTTCGGTATGAACAAGACAGCACTCATTGCCGGAAGCACCGGTTTAATTGGCGGCCAGTTGCTGCAATTGTTATTGGACAGTGATCGCTATAGTCGCGTGATTGCACTTACACGTCAGGACTTACCAGTTCAGCATCCCAAGCTTACACAACTCAAAATAGATTTCTCAAAACTTGGCGAAAGCCTCGATGATTTCAAGGCCGATGATATTTACTGTTGCCTTGGTACAACCATGGCCAAGGCCGGTACAAAAGAGAATTTTTACCAGGTAGATTTTTACTACCCGTTGTTGTTGGCGAAGTCGGGCAAACAACGCGGAGCTAAACAGTATATGCTGGTATCGGCATTGGGTGCTGATAAAAATTCTTCGATATATTATAACCAGGTGAAAGGTGAAATAGAAGAAGCGATTACGAAGGAACACTTCGATGCAACACACATCTTCAGACCTTCGCTATTGTTAGGCGCGCGTTCTGAACAACGCACGGGTGAAGATGCCGCCAAGATCTTCTACAGGATTTTCGGATTTCTCATTCCGAAGAAATACAAGGCTATAGATTCAGCCAACGTTGCCCGCGCCATGCTACACTTTGCATCACAAGAGCAAAAAGGTACTCACATCCACGAATCCAAAGACCTCCAGCAATTCTGATTGCCCTAATTTTTTCTATTTTTAAAAGGTGAATGAGGTGAGTATCGCTGCATTTACAATTTTTTCAATCTTAGAATATTTTAATTTTTCAATCCAGGTATGCTTGCAGTCGTTCAGCGTGTCACATCATCATCCGTAACCATCGGGGGCCAGGTAAAAGCATCGATTGGTAAAGGACTACTGATATTAGTTGGTATAGAAGATGCCGATACCCAGGAAGATATAGATTGGCTTTCGGCAAAGATTGTAAACCTGCGAATCTTTAACGATGCGGAAGGCGTGATGAACGTAAGTGTAAAAGAAGACGGTGGTGATATTATAGTTGTGAGCCAGTTCACTCTTCACGCCAGCACCAAGAAGGGTAACAGACCATCATACCTGAAGGCTTCCAGGCCCGACATTGCCATACCTTTATATACTAATTTTGTAACAGCCGTTGAAGCTGCTTTAGGAAAGTCCGTACAAACCGGAGAGTTTGGTGCCGACATGAAAGTAAGTTTATTGAACGATGGACCTGTAACCATCATCATCGATACCAAGAACAAAGTATGAGTCGCTTAAAACTGATACAAGGCGATATAACAAAACTGCAAGTCGATGCCATTGTAAATGCAGCCAACAGCAGTCTGTTAGGAGGAGGAGGTGTGGATGGTGCTATACATCGCGCGGGCGGACCTCAGATACTGGAAGAGTGTAGGCAGATACGCAATAAACAAGGTGGTTGTAAAGCCGGTGAAGCTGTAATTACCAGTGGTGGTAATTTAAAAGCGAAACATGTTATCCACACCGTTGGCCCAGTGTGGAATGGAGGTTCAAAAAACGAAGAGCAACTGCTGGCGAATGCCTATCGTAATTCCCTTCGGGTAGCCATTGAAAATAGCGTCAGCACAATAGCCTTTCCGAATATCAGCACCGGTATATATGGATTTCCGAAAAGGCGAGCCGCAGAGATAGCAATTGAAACCGTTCAACAGTTTTTGCAGGTGAATGAATCGATTCGTGAAGTTATCTTTTGTTGTTTTGATGAAGAGAATACCAATCTATACCAACAACTTTTAAAATGATGAAGACAATATATATCGTACTAGGCATGCTGCTTGCCATAACAACACAAGCGCAGTATAAATACGGATTGAAGGTAACAAACCTGAAAGAATACCAGGCGAGTATAAAACAGAATCCGAAGAAAGAACTGATCGATCTGGAACAATATATACCGGGCATTGTACTCGACATACGTTATGCCACTACGAATAACTTTACGGGCGAGAAGATATATAACCTGGCCAAAGCATATGCACGCAAACCAGTAGCGGATGCTGTAAAACGTGCACAGGCAGAGTTGCAGAAGCAAGGTTTGGGTATTAAGATATTCGATGCTTACCGGCCCTACAAAGCTACTGTGAAGTTTTACGAAGTATATAAAGACACAACGTATGTAGCTTCACCGTATAGAGGCTCTCGCCATAATCGAGGCTGCGCTATTGATATGACCATTATCAATCTGAAAACAGGCGAAGAGCTGAAGATGCCTACCGGATATGATTCGTTTCAAAAGGAAGCATGGCCTAAAACTCCCATCAAAGATCCGGAAGCAAGGAAGAACCGCGCGCTCATTATACAGGTAATGGAGAAGCAAGGCTTTAAGGTAAACAGCTCCGAGTGGTGGCACTTCGATTTTATAGGATGGCGAAACTACGAAGTGCTAGATATAGACTTTGAGGAACTTGCGAAATGACAGCGATATGGCAGATTGATCATTTCATACTATAATTTTGTAAACTATACTTTAACACATGACGATACAGGAAGCCCAGCAAAAGGTAGATGAGTGGATCAATACCACCGGTGTGCGATACTTTAATGAACTTACCAACATGGCCATACTTACGGAAGAAGTTGGGGAGGTAGCGCGCATCATGGCCAGGCGTTATGGTGAACAATCGGAGAAAGAATCTGATAAGAATAAAGATCTGGGTGACGAACTTGCTGATGTTCTATGGGTAGTTATCTGCCTGGCTAACCAGACCGGTATAAATCTCACCGAAGCTTTTCACAAGAACCTGGAGAAGAAAACGCAACGCGATAAAGACCGGCACCAGCAAAACGATAAGTTGAAGTAAGGGTATAGCGGGCACTTAACTGTATATACTCTGGTATATCGGTTCTCCAGCGCTTATGTTTTTGCAAAATGTGTACGTGTGTGCTTGGAGCTCTCATAAATTTAAAGGAGTTTAGCATAGACCTAAATCTTTTTACTCGCTATGGCAGAAAATCAACGTTTCCTGGCGCTCGATGTGTTTCGGGGCATGACGGTATGTTTCATGATCATCGTAAACTCCCCGGGCGACTGGAGTATAGCATACGCTCCACTCATGCATGCGCGGTGGCATGGATTTACACCCACTGATTTAGTATTTCCGTCTTTTCTGTTTGCTGTTGGCAATGCCATGGCATTTGTGATGTATAAATATGAAGCATTGGGGGACACTGTATTCTGGCAGAAAACACTCAAGCGATTCCTCATTATTTTCCTGTTGGGATATTTACTATACTGGTTCCCGTTCTACGATTTTGAAGCAGGGGCATTTAAGCCGATCAGCACAACGCGTATTCTCGGAGTATTGCAGCGTATAGCATTATGTTATCTCATAGCTTCCGTGGTGTTGCACTATAGCTCGAAAAAGGTTGCGGTAGCATTCAGTGTCATTATATTGTTAGGATACTGGTTGTTGCTATATGTCAATGGCGATCCAAACGATCCTTATAGTCTCGCAGGGTATTGGGGTAATGCTCTTGATTTCTATGTGCTGGGTGAAAAACATTTATACCACGGAGAAGGCGTACCGTTTGACCCGGAAGGTATACTAAGCACGTTGCCTTCGGTAGTAAACGTGATCTTCGGCTATATAGCTGGTGACTATATCCGCAAGAAAGGCAACTCATACGAAACGATTGCCAAGTTACTCATGACGGGTGCTGTATTGATTTTGCTGGCACTTACATGGAACATGGTGTTCCCCATCAACAAGAAAATCTGGACCAGTTCCTTTGTACTGCTAACCGTTGGACTTGATCTGCTGATATTACCAACCCTGATGTTCATCATCGAAATAGAGAAGCGCCAAAAGTGGACTTACTTCTTCGTTGTCTTCGGAAGAAACCCTTTGTTTATATACCTGCTATCTGAATTGTTGTTGATAACGCTATACCTGATTCCCGTAGGCGATGCAAGTCTGCAACGCTGGTTTTACAGAGATATATTCTCAAGCATAGCTAGTCCGAATCACGCATCGTTCCTCTTCGCCCTATTCTTCATGCTAACGTGCTGGGCAGTAGGGTATATATTGGATAGAAAGAAGATCTACATTCGAGTTTAGCGATAGCAGCGAGGAAAGGCGTAGCTAGCTGCAAGTTGCTGGCCTCTGGCTTCCGGATGATTTTCTGTAGGTATAGATGCTGCTCATAGCCCCTGAGTAGGCTTTCGGCTGTATTTTCCTGTAGCCAGTAGCCTGAAGCCAGCAGCCGTTTCTCGCAGCTCACGGCTGGTAACTCACCAGTTTCCCTTCCTTCAGTACAGGCACCACACCATACTGATCCAGCGTCAGGCAGTATTGGATGTCTTTGAAGATGTTTAGTTTGGCGAGGCGTCTTACGTGGCTCGAGTCTTTCAGATAATCTACGAGGTCGTGTTTGGCTTGATTATATAATTGTCGTGCAGCTACAGGAGCATCGCATTCGGGTTGAACTTGATCTTTTAGTAACTCTACTACTGCACCGGCGAACAATGTGTCTTCCAGATTTACTTTTCCTTTCCACCCGGCACAAACTACCAGGATGTTGTCGGTTCCGTTGGCCAGGTAATTTGTTACAGCAGTCAGGTTGAGAAATGAACCGATGATGATTTCACGTGCACCTGCAGATTTCGCTATAGCCTGCGTGCCATTCGTAGTTGTAAAAGCAATCTTCTGTCCTTTCAGTTTTTCGTCCATATACTCAAACGGAGAATTACCGAAATCAAAACCATCTACTTTTTTGCCATCACGTTCGCCCGCAGTGAAGTAGCCTTTGTCTTTCATCGCGAGGCAGTCTTCCATTTTGGCAAACGGAGTAATGCTGGCAATGCCATGGGCAAAAGCGGTTGTCATGCAGGAAGTAGCGCGCAGTATATCTACTACTACTACAGTGCGGTCGCTTACGGTATATAAATGCATCAGTTCGGGACTAACGCATACGTCAATGGTTCTCATAGAAAGAATTATAAAAATCCATTGCACAAAGGGACACGGAGGTTTACACAGAGTTACTCAAAGTATATATCTGTGCCCCTTGTGCAGGAGTAGATTATATCAATGGTAATTTGCTTACCTGGGCTTTCAGCGCGCGGCCGCGCACGTCAATATATATATCAGAGCCGACTGCTGTGTTGGCAGTTGTAACGTAACCAAGTCCTATACCGATACCCAATACTGGCGACATGGTGCCTGAAGTAACTTTACCGATAATATTTCCGGTCGCATCTTTAATACTATAGTCGTGGCGTGGTATACCTTTATCAACCATTTTAAAACCAACCAGTTTTTTCGTTACACCTTCTTCTTTCTGCTTCTTGATAGTAGCAGAGTTGGTGAAGTCTTTTGTGAATTTGGTGATCCATCCAAGTCCGGCTTCCAATGGAGAAGTAGTATCATCAATGTCATTGCCGTATAAACAGAATCCCATCTCGAGGCGAAGTGTATCGCGTGCGCCTAAGCCGATCGGTTTGATGTTTTCATCTTTACCAGCCTCGAAGATATCGTTCCATACTTTTTCAGCGTATTGCTTGTTTACGTATATCTCAAATCCGCCAGCACCGGTATAGCCCGTGTTTGATATCACCACATCTTTCACTCCGGCAAATTCGCCAATAGCAAAGTGATAATATTTTATAGCGCTGAGATCAGTCTTCGTTAACTTCTGAAGAACACCTGCAGCCTTCGGACCCTGCACAGCAAAGAGACAAATATCATCCGAGATATTTGTCATCTCAGCACCTTTCGTATTGAACTTGCTGATCCAATTCCAGTCCTTTTCAATGTTGCTGGCATTAACAACAATCAGGTAGTCGTTGTCTTTTATTTTATATACAATGAGGTCGTCAACAATACCGCCTGTTTCGTTTGGCAAGCATGAATATTGCGCCTGGCCGTCTACCAACTTAGATGCATCGTTGCTGGTTACACGTTGAATAAGATCAAGTGCCTGCGGACCTTTCACCGTAAACTCGCCCATGTGCGATACATCGAACACACCTACACCGTTGCGCACAGCCATGTGTTCTTCAATGTCTGACGAATAACGAACCGGCATGTTATAACCGGCAAAAGGAACCATCTTGCCTCCCAACTTTGCGTGGAGGTCATTCAGGGGAATGTATTTTAAATCCATAATGCTCGTTTAGGTGCGCGAATGTACTGTTATCCTTTTAGGGTTCCAAAGCCGGTAGTCGTTATCCGTTAATTGTACCGGGATCAAAACTCTTTGTGTTCCTTGGAGTCTTCTCTGTGATTTCTTTGTGCAATTGTTTTTTTTTGCATTCAACGATTAACTCTTAACGGATAACGGACAGACTCAAAGTGCCTTCGCCTGTTCAATAGCCGCCAGCATATCTTCACGCACCTTCTTCACCTTCTCCATTTCATTATCCAGGTACTCGCGTTTTTTTGCTTCATCGGTAATGCCTTCCGGTTTGAACTCACGCATCCATACACGCATAGCTTTGTCAGCTTCATCCAATTTGGTAATGGCGCTTTCAATTTCATTTTTCTTATCACCGGCAGTGTTATCCTCAAGTTTCTTTTTAAGACCTTCTTTCAAAGTATAGATATCACCCATCTTCGGCATGACTTCATCGTGTATAGCCATCACCTCGCTATAGAGTTTAGTATTGGGAGATGCATCCGCAGAATCATGAGCATGATGATCGTGGTCATGACCATGTTCATGATCATGCGATTTCTGTCCGCAAGCATATAACAATACCAGTAAAGCGAGTGACGATAGTTTTAATATAGTTTTCATATATGTATAGATGTTAAAGTAATGATGCAGTAAATTTAGTAGTTAATCGGTAGCCGTTATCAGTTAACGTTAATGGTTATCGGTTATTCGTTATCCGTAAAGTATACATGCCAACAGAGATTTCATTAAGTATTATATTATAAGGCCGCTACAATCTTGTAATCTTATAATTTTCCAATCTTGCAATTTTTGAATCCTCCCGTAACTTGCTGACTAACAATCATTAGTTCTAATAAATTTTCGAAAAAAGATTTAACGGTTGCTTGGAACTCCCCAAAAAATGATTTTATCTTTGGATCACAACAAGAGATACAAATGAACGCAAATACCTTCTTTTACTTTTACTACTATTTTTTTAGACCCAAGACGGGACTCTAAGAGTGGTGTGTTGTTAAGAAGGATAACAGATAAACTCAGAAAAGTCCCGGCAAAACCGGGACTTTTTTGCTTATAGAGACTTTTGGAAAAATGGCGAAGAAGAAAAAATTAAAGATTGCAATTCAGGGTATCGCTACCAGCTTTCACGAAGTGGCTGCTCTTACCTATTTCAACGAACCGATTGAAACAGTAGAGTGTCTTTCGTTTCATCAGCTCTGCGAAAGCTTAAAGAATGGCGCCAGCGATTACGCTGTTATGGCAATAGAAAATTCGATTGCCGGAAGTATCTTACCTAACTACTTTCTGCTACAGGATTATCACTTTAATATAATAGGTGAATTATACCTTCCGATTCACATGAATCTGCTGGTGTTACCCGGAACAAAAATTACCGATATAAAAACCATCGAGTCGCACCCGATGGCTATACGCCAGTGCTCGGAATTTTTACATTCTCTCAATGGTGTAGAGATTCGCGAAAGCGATGACACAGCGCTCTCTGCCAAACGGGTAAAAGAACTTAAACTCAAAAACACAGCGGCTATAGCAAATGAGTTTGCTGCGAAGAAATATGGTTTAACCATTCTCGAAAAACGAATTGAGACGCACAAGAAAAACTTTACACGCTTCCTCGTATTGGCGAAACGCAGCAACGGTAAAATTGAAAGTAATAAAGCTTCGTTGTGTTTTGAAGTAGCCAACGAAGTAGGAAGTCTGGCAGATGCACTGATGACTTTCAAGACCAACAGCATCAACTTAACAAAGATCCAATCTATACCGATCATCGGCAGACCAAGCGAATACTCCATACACATCGATGTAGAATGGAAAAGACGCAAGAACTACGACACTGCTATGCAGGAGATTATACGGCAAGTGAAGAATCTCAATGTGCTGGGAGAGTATAAGAAGGCGAAGATTGAGTATAGATAAAGTCGGGAAGAGCGAAAGACGGGAAGTCGGAAAGACGAATGCAGAACCGGAGTGAAATATATAGAATAATTAAAATATAGGTATAGGTAGTAAGGAAATTAGAAGATGAACGAACCGGGAAGGTCTAAATGGTAACAAACCTTGAAACAACTTTCCGACTTCCGGACTCTTTAACTTTCGGACCTCTTAGAAAAAGATAGAAGCATCAAGCCGTACGTACTACAAAAACAACTTTCTGTCTTCACAAAGAATAAGGAACATGATAAAAACAGCTAACAGAATCGCCAACGTTGAAGAATATTACTTCAGTAGAAAACTTGCTGAGGTGAGAGGATTGGATACACCAGAGTTGCGTGTTATCAACCTCGGTATAGGTAGTCCGGATCAGGCGCCATCGTCTAATACTATAGATGCATTGATCGCGTCTGCGAAAAATCCGGCTAACCACGGCTACCAGAACTATAAAGGTATACCGGCATTCAGAAAAGCGATCGCTGATTTTTACAAGACTACTTATAATACTTCAATCGATCCGGAGACCATGATTCTTCCGCTGATGGGATCGAAAGAAGGTATCATGCACATCGCCATGGCATTTGTAAATGAAGGTGAAGAAGTATTGATACCAAATCCCGGCTATCCTACGTATTCATCAGTAGCAAATTTAGTGGGCGCTAAACTTCGTCCGTACGATCTGCGCGAAGACCTCAACTGGGGCATTGATATAGCAGCTCTGAAGAAAAGCGATCTCTCGAAAGTAAAGATCATGTGGGTAAATTTCCCGCACATGCCAACGGGTAGAGTAGCAACACGTGCTGAATTAAAGGAGCTCGTAGATCTGGCGCGTGAACACCAGTTCCTCATTGTAAATGATAACCCTTATAGTTTAGTGCTCAATGAAAATCCCATGAGTATACTTTCGATAGAAGGTGCTGATGAAGTGGCGTTGGAACTGAACTCCCTGAGTAAATCGCACAACATGGCAGGCTGGCGCCTTGGTTGGGTAGCTGGTAAAAAAGAATTTATCGATGCTGTGCTCAAGGTAAAAAGCAACATGGATTCAGGGATGTTTCTCGGCTTGCAGCATGCCGCTACGGAAGCATTGAATAATGGCAAAGAATGGTTTACATCATTGAATAAAGTATATGCTGAACGTAAAGAAGTTGCCAGGCAAATACTCGATGTACTCGGATGCACGTACTCAAACGATCAGTCAGGATTGTTTGTGTGGGCAAAGGCTCCTGCGCATATAGCAGATGTTGAGAAGTGGATTGACGAAATCCTGTATGGAACAAAAGTATTCATCACACCGGGCTTCATCTTTGGTGAAGGCGGCAGAAGATATATACGTATATCACTTTGCTGCACGGTTGAATCTCTGAACCAGGCGCTGAACCGGATCAATGAATTTTTGAAAAAGTCGCCAGCAGAAAAACTGTCTGCGGCAAAAGCATAGTATATGAAAGTTACAGTTATAGGTTTGGGATTGATCGGAGGCTCCATCGCGATAGACTTGCGCAAGGCAGGTGTTGCTACGGAGTTAACCGGTGTTGACCTGAATGCTGAACACGGCCAGAAAGCAGTAGCCCTGGGGTTGGTTGACAAAGTGGAGACGGAGGATAAAGCACTGCAAAACGCTGATATCGTTATCCTCGCTATACCGGTTAACGCCATGTGCCAGTTGTTGCCTTCGTTACTGGATGCCGTTAAATCTACAGCCGTAGTGATCGATACCGGGTCAACCAAGAATCTCATTTGTCGCTCGGTAGCCAATCATCCGAAACGTGAGCAACTGGTAGCGGCACACCCGATCGCGGGTACTGAGAACTCCGGACCGGAAGCTGCCTTCAGCGGGTTGTTCCGTAACAAGACCAACATCATCTGCGAAAAAGAAAGATCATCCGATCATTCATTGGAAGTTGCCATGCGTGTATTCAATGCGTTGGGTCTGCGTACCATCTTTATGGAACCGGAAGAGCACGATAAACACGTGGCGTATGTATCGCACTTGTCGCACGTGAGTTCGTTCCTGCTCGGACAAACTGTATTGGACATTGAGAAGGATGAGAAAAATATATTCGCCCTGGCAGGCAGCGGTTTTGCATCGACTGTTCGTCTCGCGAAGAGCTCTCCTGAAATGTGGGCACCCATCTTTGAACAGAACCTTGAATATCTCAGTCAGGCATTGCTGGAGTATATCATGCACCTGCAGCGGTTCCACTACTACCTGATGAAGCGCGACATAAAAGAACTCAATCGCATTATGTCGAGCGCCAACGAAATACGCAGGGTACTCGATGGTATAGAGCTGAAAACAAAAAGTCAGCAAAGCGAAACACATATCATCGAGCCTAACAACAACGGATCAACTAAAAATTAATATATACTATAAATAGTCTAACACTGCTCAAAATATTATGAAACACTCTTTGAAACTCGAATCAATCTCTTCATGGTTACCAACCGCCAGCAAGCCTGTTATTATCAGCGGCCCTTGCAGTGCAGAAACCGAAGAGCAAACAGTAGCAACAGCAAAACAATTAGCAGCTACCGGTAAGGTGCATGCATTGCGCGCAGGTATCTGGAAACCACGTACAAGACCTGGTCAGTACGAAGGTTCCGGTGAAGAAGGATTGAAGTGGCTGGCACAAGCCAAGAAAGAAACAGGCTTACCAATCACTACCGAGGTAGCAAACGCAGCACACGTAGAAGCAGCATTGAAAGCAGGTGTAGATATACTTTGGATCGGTGCCCGCACAACGGTAAACCCGTTCTCGGTACAAGAGGTTGCAGACTCTTTGAAAGGTGTAGATATACCGGTAATGGTAAAGAACCCGATCAACCCGGATCTTGAACTTTGGATCGGTGCCCTTGAGCGTCTTAACAAAGCAGGTATTACCAAGATGGCAGCCATACACCGCGGATTCTCTTCATTCGAAAAAGGTCCGTTCCGTAACGCTCCGATGTGGGACATGGGCATTGAACTGAAAACCCGTATTCCTGAATTGGACATCATCTGTGATCCTAGTCACATCGCAGGTAACCGCGAACTCATTGCATTGATCTCTCAAAAAGCACTTGACCTTGATATGGCTGGTTTAATGATCGAAAGTCATATTAACCCGGATGCTGCATGGAGCGATGCGAAACAACAAGTGACACCTTCTGTGCTGGGTAAAATTGTGGAAGGCCTGGTGGTGCGTACCGTTTCTTCTGACAACAAAACATTCAAAGATACCCTGAGTGTATTGCGTGAACAGATCGACCATTTAGATGATGAGATCATGTCGAAGCTTGCGTCTCGCATGAAGATCTCCGAGAAAATAGGACAGTATAAAAAGGACAACAACGTTACGATCCTGCAGGTAAACCGCTGGGAAGAGATCATTCAAACCCGCATTACACTTGGTAAGGCAATGGGACTGAGTGAACAATTTACAAGCGAACTGTTGAAATTGATCCACAATGAATCGATCCAGATTCAGACAAAAGTGATGAACAAAGTAGAAGAGCGCGTTTAGTTACGCGATTAAACACCTATAGATTGAAGCGGGTTGCGTATGCGGCCCGCTTCTTTTTTTAACAGGATTCAATTGCTTTTGCAAGAAAATATTACACCCGGCCGGAGTCATCGTATCTCTTTTATTATTTTGAGTAATAAATCTACCGTAAGATACCTCTATGATCCGCTACCTGTTGCTGGCAATAAGCGTTGCGCTTACCCTTGCCGTTAATGCTCAGAAAATTCCGCTTATTAATTCCGGTGAAGTAATCGAACGAGCTACTGCCTTGTACGACTCCGGTAAATATGACGATGCGATTGCTAAATTCCTGACTGTCCCAAAGCGTGATACAAACTATGTATATATGCTTTCGGAACTTGCGCTGGCGTATACGGCAAACAAACAATACGAGAAAGCAATCGCAGTGTGTGAAGAAGCACTGGCGAAGCCTTCACTCTATAAAGCACACTTGCTGAAATCGCAGGCTATCGCTACCGATAAGAAAGGCGACTTTGATAAATCGGTAGTGCTGTTCAACAAAGCGATTGAACAATACCCGTTCGATGTCTCATTCGTCTATAACCTGGGTATAACCTATTACAATCATAAAGATTACGATAAAGCCATCGACTGCTTTTTTAAAGTGCTTAACGTAAATCCGTTTCATGCCGGAAGTCACCTGAACCTGGGCCGTATAGCGGTAGGACAAGGCCGTAAAACACATGCTATGTTTTCATTTGGTATGTACCTCGGTGTAAGCAACACCGATAACTCGGTGCTGGTATATGCCGATAAATTCTTGTCGAACCAGATACAGGATGAAAGTACGTTACCGGCTATAGGTACCAACGGCTGTGAAAAGCTGGACCAGATCATTCGCGCCAAAGTTGCTATGGAAGAAAAATTCAAAACCAAGACAGGTGTTTCTGCTCCTGTAGTAAAACAATATGAAATGTTCTTCGAGCAGCTTGGTATCATCAATACATCAACCGATGATCGTTGGGTAAATTACTATCTGCCGATCTATAAAGCCATTAAAGAAAGTAGTATGATGGAGCCATTCCTCTTTCATATACTCGCTTCGGCCGACAATGATGTGGTAAAGAAGTGGCGCAAGAAAAATGAAAAATCACTAAACAGTTTCTACACAGTTGCCAATGTGGAGATGAAGAAGAAGCGCGAAATGCTGAATGCTCCACAGGCTGGCTTTGATAAGCCTATACCTGCGTGGTATGACGACAGCAACCGATTAGATGCACTGGGCGTAGAGCAAGGTGAAAAACGCATGGGCCACTGGGTATATTTCCATAATAACTCAGAGCGCTCTGCCGAAGGACACTATAATAACAATGGCGACAAGATCGGTGTCTGGAAATATTACCTGAACACCGGTGCTCTGAAGAGTCTGGAAAATTATGATAACGGAGAAGTAACGCTCTATTACCCGGATGGTACCAAACGTCAGCACTTCTTTTTAAAGAGTGGAGAGATTGATGGAATCGTAGAGCTATACAATCGCTGTGGAGGTCTGCGTGAGAAACTGGTATATAAAGCCGGCAAACGCAACGGAAAAGGACAGTCGTTTTACCCGAATGGAAAAACGGATATGTCGTATGAGTATATAGATGACAAAGGTACCGGTGAGTTTCTGGGATATTATGAAAGTGGTCAGCTCTTCAATAAAACCATCTATAAAAACGATCTGCGCGAAGGCCCGTATGTAGAATACCACGCGAACGGCAAGGTGAAAATCAAAGGCAACTATATCAATAATAAATCAGAAGGCGAATGGAATTACTACTATAGCAACGGTAAGCCGGAAAAGACCGGGCACTTCAAGGCGGGTAATTCTGTTGATGAATGGACGTTCTATAATACACATGGTGTAGTTATTGAAAAGAGAAAGCTTAATGCCGCCAGCGAATTTCACGGTGATGATATATTCTACGCTGATGGAAAAGCATCGGCAGTGAAAACGTATAAGAACGATGTACTCGTGAAAGTGGTATACTATAATCCAGAGGGCAAAGAAATCGGTAAGTCGGAGAACAACAACGGCACATTTACCACAAAAAGTTATTATACCCATGGACAGTTAAGTGCTGAAGGTGCCTATAAAAAAGGACTCCCGGAGGGTACGTGGAAATATTATCAGCCGGAAGGACGCAAGTTCAGTGAGTATACGTATGTGAATGGGCTCGTGCAGGGAGAAGCTGTAGAGTACTTTCGCAACGGTCAGAAGAAATATATATTCAAGTACGTTGACGATCGTCTTCATGGTTATTTTCAGGAGTTTTATCCCAATGGTAAAATTAAAGAAGAAGGATGGATGCAGGATGGCGAGCGCCAACAGCAATGGCTGGCCTACTATCCGGATGGTGTCGTTGAATCCGATGCCTTCTACCTGAACGGAGAATTGACCGGTGAGTATACGGAGTATAATACCGATGGAAAGATTGGCGCTGTAACGGTATATGATAACGGCTACATCGAAAACCTCACAAACTACAATGCCAAAGGTGAAGCAATATCGCGCAAGCGCAAGGAAGATACGAAACAGGTATATGAAACGTTTTTTGCCTCCAAGAAGCCTGAGTCAAAGTTCGAGATACAATGCGGTAACTATACTGGTGCGGCTACGCGCTGGTTCCCGGATGGAAGCCTGTTCTATACCTACGGCATGCTTGGCGGAAAAAGACATGGTATGTATAAATATCATGAACTCAATGGACAGTTAAGTCATGAAGTGTTATACCTGAACGGACAGCGTGAAGGTATATGGAAATCGTATTACAGCAACGGCCAGCTGGATTACCAGGGCAAGTACGTGCAAGGCAATAGTGACAGCACCTGGACATTTTACTACATGCACGGCAAGGTTTCATCTACAATAGAATATGCAAAAGACGAACGCCATGGTATAGCACGCTATAATTCAGCTGAAGGTTCACCTGTACTGGAGAAACTGTACAGCGAAGGCGACCTTATCGCGTACCGTGCAGCTGATGCTGCCGGAGCATTTGGGGCGTGGATTCCGTTTACGGCAACCACAACCGAGATAAAGGCGACATTCCCGAACGGCACAACTGCGATTGAAGAACACTATAAGGATGGCGCACTGGATGGTGCCAAGCGTATATACTTTGCCAACGGTAAACTATACAGTGAGTATAACTATAAATATGGTGATTACGAAGGCGCTTATGCGATATACTACCCGAGCGGAAAGATCCGTGAGAAAGGCGAGTATAAAGATGATGAGTTCCATGGCGTTGTGGAAGAGTATAACGAGGACGGCTCACTGTTGAAATTGGAAACTTTTCAGAGAGGCATTCGCAACGGTAAGGCTGTTGTAAACAAGAAAGGAGCGAAGTCTCAAACCATTAATTTCTGGTGGGGTATACCGGAATAGTATACGGCTACGTTCATATTCACACGCACACATCGGTTGGCCGGGCAAGGTGCCCGCTATGTTAATCATTGAAGTATATGAAAAAAATAATCCTCGCGTGCATCCTGGTAACGGGGTGCATCCTGGTAAGCCGGGCACAATCAACGGATCTGTGGCAGCAGTTCAAGGAGCGCTTCCCGGATGAACCGGCAGTATTTATAGAGCGCTCGGAAGTATTAAATATCACGCAGGACGGAGATTCGCTGCGTGCATTTCTCGATGTAAGCGAAGATGTACTTCATCTGAAAGAACAAACCGATATGTTGTCGGGTAAACGTGTATATGGATCGCACTTCAACCAGGTGGCGAACATCAAAGCGAAAACACTGGTGTGGGACAAGAACCGCTATAAAGAAATGGTGGTGTCCAATTTCAAAAAGAACAGCGATCGCAGTGCTGGTATATTTTACGATGATTCATATTACTATTCATTTGATTTTCCTTCGATCGCTTCACGCAACCGTACGCAGCTGGAGTATCGTGAAAATATGAAAGACGTTCGGTTCATTCATGGCTATGTATTCAGTTCGTACCTCCCGCAGGGAAAAACCACCTATACGATTAAGACAACGAAAGATGTTGACCTGGCATATCAAGTGTTAAATGACGATAAGAAGCAGATACAATTCCGTAAAACAGAAAAAGGAAACTCCGTTACCTACGAGTGGACAGCGCAGTACCTGCCGGCACTCAAGTCGGAAGATAAAAGTCCTTCCCTGCGTTACTATGCTCCGCATGTTATCTGCTATGTAAAGTCTTACAAAACGAAAAAGGGCAACGTAAAGGTATTGTCTAACCTGGACGATCTCTATCGCTGGTATTACACCTTTATCGAGAAACTCAATAAAGAAAATTCACCGGAGCTTGTAGCCATAGCCGAGAAGATCAAAGCTGAAAGTAAATCAGAGCTTGAAACGGTTAAGAAAGTTTATTACTGGGTGCAGAACAATATACAGTATATAGCTTTTGAACAAGGCATGCGCGGTCTTATACCGCACAGTGGTTCGTATGTATGTGAGAAACGTTACGGTGATTGCAAAGATATGGCCAACCTGATCGTGAACATGCTGCAGCTAACCGGTATAAAAGCATATCATACCTGGATCGGTACACGCGATATACCCTATCGCTATACCGAGGTGCCTACTCCGTTGGTGGACAATCACATGATTGCAACCTATATTTCCAAAGATGGTCAATATTATTTCCTCGATGGTACCAGCGATCATACCGCGTTCGGGTATCCTTCATCGATGATACAAGGTAAAGAAGCACTTATTGGTATAGATGCCAATCGTTACGAAATAAAAGAAGTGCCTGTTATTGCGAAGGAAAAAAATGTGATGACCGACTCGATGACCATTCGTATAGATGGCACGCAATTGATAGGCAGTGGTACAAGCACCTTGTCTGGTTTCCCAAAAGTGTTTGGCGGTTACGAACTCGATCGTTCCGAGAAAGACGATGTGAAGCGTTACGTCACCAAACTCGTGGGCAAGGGCAGCAACAAGTTCTACCTGGATAAATATACGTTGGCTTCGCTGGATGATCATGACAAACCAACGCGCATTCAGTATGATTTCCGGTTGAGCGATTACTTCCAGAAGCTGGGCGATGAATTATACATCAACCTCAATCTGAATAAAGATTACTATAACGATGTGATCAACATAACATCACGTACGTCTCCGCGCGAATCGGAGTATAAGTATATAAAATATGAAGTGATCGAAATGGCAATTCCCGAAGGATACACCGTAGAGTATTTGCCGCCCGATGCCAGGATCAATGGTCCGCTGATAGGCTGCGATATAACCTACCAATCAAAAGCCGGAAAGATAACCGCTTCGAAGAAATTTTACCTTGACTATATATTGTTGCAACCCGATCAGTTTGCTGCGTGGAATGAAGCAGTGAAGCAGATCAGTGAAACATATAAAGAGTCCATCATCCTCAAGAAAAAATAACGGAAGAAAATAAATCTATGAATAAGAAGTTTTGGGCGATCGTTTGCCTCGTGGTTTTTGCAAGCGCTGCATTTGCAGCCGATATAAAACCGTATGAGTGGGAAAAGAACCGCAGCCGCTATACGCTTGCTGCCGGTGACAAAGACCTGACCGAACTGATTCTGAAACAGCACGCACAATACGAGTACGTGTTGGAAGACAATCAGTTCCTGATGTATTCTACTATCCACCGCATTGTTCTGGTAAACAACGATGAGGCTATACAAAAACATAACCGCATTGTTATCTCCATGAACAATACCATTGAACTGATCGAACTGAAAGCGCGTGCTATCAACAAAGATGGAAAAGCGATTTACTTCGATAAGTCCAATCTCAAGGAATTGAAAGAAGAAGAAAGCGGAAACGCTTACCGCATCTTTGCCATTGAAGGTATAGAGATGGGCAGCGAGATTGAATATTACTTTACGCGTAAAATGCGCGCCAGTGTATTCGACAGAGTATATATGCAGTATGATGTGCCGGTAAAGGCAAGCTCGTTCTTACTCACCTGCCCGGGACATTTGAAATTTGATTTCAAGGCATACCAGGGATTTCCCGAGGTAAAGCAGGAAGAGAACGGCAACAAAGAACTGAATCAATATACGGCTGCGATGAAAGATGTACCGGCCATGAAAGAGGAGGCTTTTTCCTACTTTGACGCAAATCGTAAGCGTATAGAATTTAAATTGGCTTACAACACAGCGCGTTCGCAGGCCCGTTTATATACCTGGGATGAAGCCGCTAAAACATTCTACTCGGTTCTATATACCACATCGAAAGATGATGACAAAGCACTGGAGAAATTTGCCAAGACATTAGGTGACGATCCATCAAAACCGGCTGTGACACGCATTCGTAACATTGAGCAGAAAATTAAATCGAGTGTAAAAGTAAATACCGAGCGCAGTGACGAATCATTGTCTCAGGTTACAGCAATCATTAAAAGTAAACTTGCTTCACGCGAGGGAATGACCAAGCTGCTCATCAAAACATTCGAGAAGGCCGGCATAAAATGTTACCCGGTAATAACCTGCAGTCGTGAGCAGTTAAAGTTTGATGGAACTTTCGATTCATGGTCGTACCTCGATGAATATTTACTTTACTTTCCGGACACAAAAGGCTTCATTGCTCCGTATGTTTTTGAAACGCGATACCCGCTGGTGCCCGCAGAATTTACCGCTACCAAAGGATTATTTATAGAGCCGTTTGCTGTAGGTGAAATGAAATCAGCACTGGCTTCCGTTGAAGAAATTCCGGCCCTGGATTATCAGCTCAGCAGTGATAACCTGGATATGCAGGTGAGCTTTGCAGACGATCTGTCAACAGTAAATATCAAGCAGAAGAGAATATTCGGTGGGTATAATGCTATATACTTCGGTCCGTATTATGATTTGATGACGGAAGAGCAGCGCACCCGCATGATTGAAGAACTTACCAAGCAGACTGCTCCAGATGCTGCTATAAAGAAATGGACTGCGAAAGCATTGGAAGAGAAGACTGATAATTTCGAGATCAATGTAGATTTCAATTCATCGCACTTCCTGGAGAAAGCCGGACCGCGCATTTTATTCAAGGCAGGTGAGTTGATCGGACCGCAGGTTGAAATGTACCGCGATGATAAGCGCGTAAATGAAGTGGAGAATGAATTTAACCGCGGCTACGATCGCATCATCAGAATTCAAATCCCTTCCGGATATACTATAAAAAATCCGCAAGACCTGAAGATCGACATTACCTATAAGGATAAAGACAAGACACCGTTCCTCTTCCAGTCAGACTATGCCATAAAAGATAACATACTCGAGATCTCCATTAAGGAATATTACAAAGAGATTTTTGCTCCGCTGGCCCGTTATGAAGATTTCAGAAAAGTGATCAACGCATCCGCAGATTTTAATAAAGTTACGCTCGTGTTGGAAAAAGGATCGCAAGTGCTGGACAAGAAGTAAAAAATAATTGTCGATAAGACACAAGCCTTGCATTGAAGATAGACATCGATGCAAGGCTTGTGCTTTTAATAGGAGTACCGTCCACGGGCGTTTACTTTTACCGTGTTTACCTGTTTTGTTTTTTCAAAGTCAAGGTAAACAGACTGAAGATTGCTCCAGAAATCAACCAGCGAAGGTGCGTGGCTATAGTCTGTCTTAAGCTGGTTAAAGTTAGCATCATCCAGTTTTGTCGGGAAAATATGAACCGGTATAGCGAGCTGTCCGTTGTTACGCGCTTCAATGGCCAGTATATATAGCTCTTTAATCTTGTCGTCTGTTATGGGTATACATCCAATCGTAAGGCAGTCGCCATGTATATAAATAGCACCGCCTGGCCGCTGGCGGTCACTTAAAATCTTGTCAGACGCATTGGGATAATTTATACCAAGCGACAAATGAAAATTACTGGCAGGGTTAAAATGGTTTACCTGGTAAACGCCTTCCGGAATTTGCTTGTCGCCTTCCTTGCGTTTCGGTCCAAGTACACCCGATGTCGAGCAGAAGTCGTACGTAGTGAGCAGCGCATACTCCTGTTTATTCTTTTCGCGGATCCATACTTCGAGTTTCTTTTCTTTTTTAAAAGCCTGAATAAAAAGATGAAAACCGTTCGCCTTGAAATGTTTTTGGGTAAAGTATTGTTTTATGGTGGCTTCCTTTTCGTTGTAAGCGTTTTTTACCCGTTCAAAATTTTGTTGTTGTTGCTTAAATGAAGCAGTTTGAAAAAAAATTGAGGCCATAATGAAAAGGGCGTTCATGACTTCTGAAAGTTTGAATAAACGTTTAAATTACAAAGGTTTTAGAAGTGAATTGGCCGTTTGGGAGAGATTAATAGCTGGCGCCATATAAACCGTAAAAGCATAGAGGTACTTCTTTACTAACTAACCGAAATCAAACGACAAATCAAGTTAGCAATATGATTGCAATTTACATTTTAGTGGCGTTAGCCAGTTCAGGTGTAACCGCTTTGGTTTTTTATTGGCTTGAGAAAAGAAAAGAAATGAGGCGGGCTGTGCAGGTTAATGACTCTACTGTGGAGCATATACCCTGGTCGCGGGTGAATGAATTTATTGAACACGATCGCCAGCGTATATCCAGTGACTTGCACGATGACTTGGGAACGGTATTGAGTCTGATACATCTTGACCTCGATCTTGTGATGCGTGAAGCTGATGCTCTACCCCCGCACATCGAAGCCAAGCTTATTGTTGTGAAGCGCAATCTTAACCGCACCATCGAAAGTATCCGCAATATCATCTGGAATCTTTCTCCGGATTTTATAGAAGGCATGAGTCTGAATTTTGCCATTCGTGAACTCTGCCACAAACTCGATGCGCTGAAAGGAACACACATGCACTTTGTGCAAAGCGGCAACCCGGTGCCGATCAATCAACGACAAAAACTAAACTTGTTCAGAATGGTGCAGGAGTTATTTTCCAATGCCATCAAGCATTCAAACGCCTGGAATATTTCGGTACATCTGCATTGGGAAGATGAGTTGCTCACTATTACCGTAGAAGACGATGGTTCTGACTATAGACGTAAAGAGAACGAAGAAAAATCTTCCGGCATGGGCACCATCAATCTTGCGAAACGTGCTAAAAGTATAGGGGCTACATTTCGCAGAGAGCCTATATCTCCGAGAGGCTTACGCGTTATTATAGAATTCAATCCGCGTCAAAAAGACAGTGCCGATAAATTTCCGGTTATGCCGCTTACGGCATCAGCCTAGTACACCATTTTTATAGGCGTACGAGATCAGCTCCGCTACATTACTGGTTTGTGTTTTCCGCAGCATGTCTTCACGATAGCTGTTGATCGTATTTTCTTTCAGCGATAATCGTTCGGCAATTTCTTTGCTGGATTTACCAAGCTTCAGGTACATCAGTATATCTGCTTCGCGTTTGCTGAAGCGTACAGATGGAGCGTTGGTGGCTTTCTCATCTTTCAGTAAAGATGGATGGATCATGGTGGTAATATACTGCTTGCCGCTCAGCACCGTATCAATTGCTTTCTTGATTTCCTGCGAGCCACTGTTCTTCAACAGAAAACCATGTACGCCTGCCTGCACCAGGTGCGTGATCATAGCTTCGCCATTGTATTGCGTGAGTATAATAATGTGAGTAGAAGGATGATCGAGCATAACCTGCTTGGCTACTTCCATGCCGTTCATGCCGGGCATACCAATGTCCAGCAGCAGAAGATCAAAAACATGATTGCTCATCAGATCAAAAGCTTCAGGACCACTGCTGGCCTGCTTTACTTTCGCGGTCGGGTACAGTTTATTCAACACCAACGTAAGTCCTTCACGAAATAGTGCCTGATCGTCAACAGTAAGGATGGATAACGGTTTCATGAAATTATTTTTCGAAAAAGTTTTCCTCCAATATTACCTCAAAAATAAGGTAAATCGCCACCGGATTTTTAAGGTTAAACTATAATTTTTTTCAAACTACAAATTGCAGCCTGTGTTCAAGGCAATACAGAGGGGTATATTTCAGATGATATCCGGCAGTTTAAAGCAATAGGTTCATCAATAACGAACGAACAAACTTATAGTGCGCTGGGTTCAGCTTTGCAATGTGGTTTCTTTTTCCCGATTCTGCATGTGATTGTTGACATGTGTATCAGTATCAGGCTCCGGAGGAGACGGGGCCGTGGAGACATGCAGTGTGTTTACAAAGTAAATTTCATCTTTCTGCAACGCTTCGTATAGCTGTATATTAATATTCTGTTGAATGTCCATGTACTTGTTATAGTCGGGATCAAGCACAAAGTAAACCACCTCAAACCGCAGGCTCCAGTCACCGAACGATGCAAAATGCGCACGGTCGAATCGTACCGGTTGCTGTTGCTCGATGATGGAGCGAACCATACCTGGAATGGTCTTGATCTTTTCAATCGTAGTTTTATAATCAATATTGAAAGTAAACACAACCCTGCGATTAACCTGCCGCTTGAAGTTGTGAATGCGTGAGTTTGTAAGATTCGCGTTACCGATCACGATCTGCTCTCCGGAAAGACTCCGCAGTCGCGTAGTCTTCAACCCGATATACTCGATCGAGCCGAGTTTATCATCCACCACAATAAAATCACCAACCTCAAAAGGTCTGTCGAAGAAGATAACGAAATAGTTGAACAAGTCGCCCAGTATATTTTGAGCCGCGAGTGCTACAGCAATACCGCCTATACCCAGACCGGTAATAATGGTAGTAACGTTATAGCCCAGGTTATCAATCAGAAAGACAATGCCCAACACCCATACAACAATGTTGACGAGTAACATAACACCCGCCAGTTGTTTTACCTTTTCTTCACCATTCTCCTGTTGCCTGATATAGCTTTGAAGAATCAGCAGAATGGTTGATGAAAGAAGTCTCAATACGAAGAAAGTAATTACCACGGCAGTAGCAATTCGAAGCACCTGCTCCGTTTTAACAGAAAGCTGCAGGTAGTTAAGCCCCGCATAAATAATGAAATAGTATAGAGCAGGCACCCCGAACCGATCGATACTGTCAATAATGAAATTATCGCCCCTGTTGGAGGTACGATCCGAAAACTTTTTAAGCTGTCGTAAAAGCGTTTGTTTAAAAAGCTTTACAGCTGCCAGACCAAAAAAGATAATGGCGGCGGCAATGAGGTAATCCTGCACGGTATTGTGAAAATATTCCTGCTTCAAAAACTCATTCATAACACAAAGGCATTGGTGCTGAAAAAGAATAAGTATGTATGTCGTAAAAATGAATGCCAACACGTTGTTTTAGTAAAAGTAAAAAGTGCACTTCCGCTTACCATTTCCAAAAAAATCTCAATCTTTAGGCTTCTAACCTGATCTTTACACATGAACAGTTTACCCTGGAAAAAAATCGCCATCGGCACGGTGGCCGTTATCATTGCTATTGCCGGTATATTCTATTTTAGAGCCAGTAAGGGAACCAAGCCAAGCCCCAGCTTCATCAACCCCGCCTTCGGTGAATATATATCATCCTATACGGCAGGGGTGTTGCCTTCCGGTACAACGGTGCGAATCATATTGGCGAAAGAGGCTGTAGACTCTGCCATGATCGGTCAGGAAAGCTCCGTAAAACTATTTTCGTTCAGCCCTTCTATCAGTGGAAAAACCGTATGGCTCGACAGACGTACTGTGGAGTTTACTCCGGAAGCGCGTCTTACATCGGGGCAGGTATATGAAGTTAGCTTTGCGCTGTCCAAATTGATGGAAGTACCTTCCGATCTCAGCACATTTGAATATACATTTCAGGTTATACCTCAAAATTTTGAAGTATCGGTTGATAACATCAAGCCGTATATAAAAACAGAATTGAAGAGACAGAAGATTGAAGGTACACTCTTCACGGCCGACTATGCCGAGAATGCTTCGGTAGAAAAAATGGTATCGCCCGAGCAGGAAGGTAAAAATCTGAATGTTACCTGGACACACAATCCGGATGGCAAGCAACATTCCTTTGTGGTAGAAGATGTAGCGCGTAAAGATCAGGCGAGTAAAGTAAAGCTTAGCGTGAATGGTAATCCCATCGGTATAGATAGAACGGAAGATGAAGAAGTTGAGATTCCTTCCCTGAGTGATTTTAAATTGATGACTGCTAAAGTGGTGCAGAATCCAAATCAATATGTAGTGCTTCAATTCTCCGATCCGTTAAAAGAAAAACAAACACTCGAAGGCCTCATCACCATTGCCGATCTCGCCAGTCTTGAATTTGAAATTCATGATAATGAAATATGGGTATATCCACCGGTACGTCAGTCAGGTTCGAAGACGGTTCGTATTGAAGCCGGTATTCGAAATATACTCGACTATAAAATGAAAGCAGCTACTACCGCTGAGGTTGTATTTGAGCAAGTGGCACCAGCGGTGCGCTTTACCGGCAAAGGTTCTATCCTGCCAAGCACCGATGGCCTCGTGTTACCGTTCGAAGCGGTTAGTCTGAATGCTGTAGATGTTACCATCGTAAAAATATTTGAGAACAACATTCTGCAATTCTTCCAGGTAAATAATCTGGATGGAAACCGTGAGTTGCGCAGAGTAGGAAAGAGGTTGTTGACCAAAACGATTCAACTGGACAATACCGGTGTAACCGATCTTGGTAAATGGAACCGTTTTACACTCGATCTTTCCAAACTCATAAGTGCAGAACCCGGTGCTATATACCAGGTAAAGATGAGTTTCAAAAAATCATACTCAACCTATAACTGCGATGGTGAAGAAGAGAGTGGCGAAGAAAGCTCCGGACAGTTTGATGAGTATGATGAAGAGTACGGCTATGAATACGAAGGTGGTTATTACGATTCGTACGATGAATACTATTACGCGGATGATTACGATTGGGAGCAACGCGATAATCCATGTCACTCATCATATTATACGAACAATCGCGCCATTCAACGCAACGTCCTCGCTTCTGACTTGGGGTTGACTGCGAAGGGCGGTGATGATGGCAACCTGTTAATATTCGTAAACGACCTGAAGACAACGCAACCCCTATCCGGTGTGCAACTGGAAGTATATGATTTCCAGCAGCAGCTTATCGGCTCTGTTACGACAGACTCAGAAGGTAAAGCTGGCATCACTTCCAAAGAACAGCCTTTTGCAATTGTAGCGAAGAGCGGCTTGCAACGCGGCTACCTGAAAGTAACGAATGGCGATGCACTTTCAGTAAGTAACTTTGATGTATCTGGTGAGGTGGTGCAACGTGGTATAAAAGGATTTTTATATGGCGACCGCGGTGTGTGGCGCCCGGGCGATTCGTTATACTTAACCTTTATCCTGGAAGATAAAAATAAACTGTTGCCTCCATCACATCCCGTTGTATTTGAAATGTCTAATCCGCAAGGTCAGGTCGTAAATCGGTTGGTGCGCTCATCTTCTGAAAATGGTTTCTACAAGTTTGCTACTGCTACCAGTGCAGATGCTCCTACCGGTAATTGGACAGGGCGCGTAAAAGTCGGTGGTACGGAGTTCTCACAGACACTGAAGATTGAAACCGTAAAACCGAACCGGTTAAAAATAAATCTTGATTTTGGTACAGAGCGTTTCACATCAACCAATGTAACAGGTAAGCTGGATGTAAAGTGGCTGCACGGTGCACCGGGAAGAAACCTGAAAGCAGAATTTGATATGCTGCTGCAGAAAGTTCCGACCGAGTTTGCAAAATACCCGGAGTATATATTTGAAGATCCGGCCAGAACATTCTATAGCGAAGCAACTCCTGTATTTGAAGGACTGACGGATGACGAAGGTAAAGCAACGGTAAACATAAGCCTGGAGTCCAGCTACGCAGCCCCCGGATTCCTGAATGCAGTATTCCGTGGAAAAGTGTTTGAAGAGAGTGGTAACTTCAGTATCGATCGTTTCAGTATACCATATTCTCCGTACGAAAGCTATGTTGGTATGAAAACTCCGGAAGGAGAGAAATATAGCGGTATACTATATTTTGATACACCGCATAAGATTGATTTCGTAACGCTTGATCCCTTGGGTAACCCGGTGTCGCGCAACAATGTTGAGATCAACGTGTATAAACTTGACTGGCGCTGGTGGTGGGACAACTCCGAAGAAAGCCTCGCTAATTATGTAGAGGGTTCATATTCTAAACTCATCAAGAGCGGTAAAGTAAATACCGTTAACGGTAAAGGCTCGTGGACCTTTGAAATGAAAATGGGTCAGCAGGAATATGGCCGTTACTTTGTTCGTGCATGCGATCCGGTATCAGGGCATTGCACCGGACAAATTATATATATAGATGAACCGGGCTGGTATAGCCGCAGTCGCGGAGATGATTCGCGCGGAGGTGCTACCATGCTGTCGTTCGCTACAGATAAATCTTCTTATAACATTGGTGAGAAAGTAAATCTGACCATTCCCGGTGGAGCGCAGGGTGGTCGTGCCCTGGTAAGTATTGAGAATGGAAGTAAAGTATTGCAGACATACTGGGTTGAGACACAACAGGGCGAAACTAAATTCAGCTTTGATGTAACAAGCCAGATGGCGCCCAATGTATATGTGCATGTTGCGTTGCTGCAGCCGCATTCACAAACTATAAATGATTTGCCGATACGCTTGTATGGTGTGGCTTCCATTCGCGTAGAAGATCCAAACACACATCTGGAACCGGTTATTACCATGCCGGAGGTACTGGAGCCTGGTCAGGAAGTAACGATCAAAGTCTCTGAGAAGAACAAGCGTAAGATGACATATACCATTGCCGTTGTGGACGAAGGCTTACTGGACATTACACGCTTTAAGACACCGGATGCATGGAGCCGTTTCTATGCACGCGAAGCATTGGGCGTACATACGTGGGATGTATTCGATGATGTGATGGGAGCTTTCGGTGCACGCATTGAACGACTGCTTGCTGTAGGTGGTGATGCCGAAGGTGCGGCCAAAGAAGATGATGCGCGTGCAAATCGGTTCAAACCTGTTGTGAAATTCTTTGGTCCGTTTACACTCGATGGAAGTTCAGACGAACACAAGTTTACCATGCCACAATATATAGGCTCCGTAAGAACGATGGTGGTAGCTGGTTACGAAGGTGCTTATGGTAAAGCCGAAAAGGCAACACCAGTACGTAAACCGCTGATGGTACTCGCTACATTACCACGCGTGTTAGGACCTGAAGAGACATTGAAATTGCCAATAACATTGTTTACGCAGGAGAAAGGTATACGCAACGTAAAGATTGATGTAAAAGCGACAGGACCTATAACAGTAGCGGGTGGTACAAGCAAATCGGTAGCGATGCCAGCGAGTGGTGACCTTACCGTTGATTTTGATATAGCAGTAAAATCAGAAGCAGGTATAGCGAAGGTTGAAGTGACTGCCAGCTCGGGTAAATTCAGCGCTACCGATGTAATCGAGATCGAAGTGCGCAATCCGAATTTACCGGTAACAAAAATAACGGAGTCGCTACTGGACGCAGGGAAGTCGTGGACAGCCGAAGCTGTACCGTATGGTATAGCCGGAACGAATACAGCTGTGCTGGAGATATCGAATATGCCTCCGATCAACCTCGGTTCGCGCTTGCGTTACCTGATTCAATATCCGCACGGATGTATCGAGCAGACTACATCATCTGTATTGCCGCAGCTATACCTGAGCCAGGTAAAAGTGCTTACCGAGATTGAGCAGAAAAATGTTCAGCGTAATGTTACTGCCGGTATAGAACGACTCAAGTCGTTTATACAACGTGATGGTGGCTTTGGTTATTGGCCGGGGGCTGAAGTCTCCGATCCATGGGGAACAACGTATGCCGGTCACTTCCTCATTGAAGCAGAGGCAAAAGGTTACTATGTACCTGCCGATATGCTCAAACGCTGGAAGAAGTATCAAAAGAATAAAGCATTGGAATGGAGACGCAACGATACATACTATAACAGCGACCTGATGCAGGCGTATCGTTTATATACATTGGCACTTGCCGGTGCACCGGAAATGGGAGCGATGAACCGCCTGCGCGAGCAATCCAATCTTACCTCGACAGCCGTTTGGATGTTGGCTGCATCGTACGCAAAAGCCGGTCAGCCGGAAGCTGCGAAGAAGTTGATTACAAATCTCTCTACAAAAATTAAACCGTATAGAGAGTTGAGCTATAGCTATGGATCAGACGTCCGTGACAAAGCGTTGATACTGGAGACACTCGTATTGCTGAATGATAAAACAAAAGCATTTGAGTTGCTGAAAGATATATCCAAATACCTGAGCGATTATGGTTACTGGATGAGCACGCAGGAAACTGCATTCTGTTTGAAAGCCGTAGGTTCATTTGCAGGTTTGGATAAACGTGGTGAATTGAAGTTCTCCTATACTTTGAATGGCAAGACTGTAAATGCCAGTACAGAGTTGCCGATAGCACAGGTACAGATACCGATCAAAGGACTGAAGAAAGAAAGTATACAGATCGTGAATGAAAGCGGTGGTATGCTGTTCACACGTCTGATACAGGAAGGCACACCGGCCCGTGGACAGGAAGAAGACGCACAAAGCAATCTCTCTATAAATGTTCACTATACCGATGCCGATGGAAATGAAATTGATCCTACGCGACTTGAACAAGGAGCCGAGTTCCTGGCAGAAGTTTCTGTAACACACACCGGTACACGTGCGTCATACGAGAACCTTGCGTTGAGTCAGGTGTTTCCGTCAGGATGGGAAATAAATAACCTTCGCTTGCAGGGGGATGAAGAGTTTGTGAAATCATCGCCATTCGATTACCAGGATATCCGTGATGACCGGGTATATACATACTTCACCCTATATACCAACGAGCGCAGAACATTCCGCGTCATGCTCACAGCAAGCTATGCCGGTACATACTACCTGCCAGCCATAAGCTGCGAAGCCATGTACGACAAGAGCATCTATGCCCGCAAAAAAGGCCAGGTAGTAGAAGTCATAAAAGCCACAGCGCAGTAAAAAAATCAAGCCCGCAGAGGACGCGGATTTACGAAGACATATTTATAGGATTGTCGGTATTCTATAGTTTGTTCCCGTGAATCTCCGTTCTTGGCGGGCCTTATATTTTATACTCTGTTGTATTTCAAATCGATCTATAGGCTGTAATTGTGTATAGATAAAATCTCCATTTTGCTATTGCTTTGTCATAAAGTAAAAACCGTTGTATGACAGAGAATGATATATCTTGCCAGATCCGTGGAACAATCTTTAAAGTACACCGGGCACTCGGTTCCGGCTTATTCGAGTCGGTATATGAAGCCGCCCTCGCTTATGAATTAACGCAAGGCGGATTAAACGTGAAAACACAAGTAGCCATGCCGGTACATTATAAAGATGTAAAGCTGGATACAGCTTTCATCTTGATATACTCGTGAATAACCTGGTGATAGTTGAAATTAAATCGATTGAAGAATTTAACAGCGTGCATCACAAACAAATATTAACCTATATGAAGCTGGCCGATATCAAACTCGGCCTCCTGGTTAATTTCAATACCGATCCTGTTTCCAAAGGTATAATTTGGAAAGTTAATGGCCTTCTGTGACTGGATTATGACCACTCACTAAAAATAAACATGAATATATAGTTCATCCTTTGTACTTTCAACATCAAACCTGAACCGATGAAAAAAGTACTATTGGCCCTTCTGTTGACCCTCCCTATTATATTGCCAGCCCAAAAGAAAAAGAAGTCCGATGAGCCTGCTCCGCAGAAGCTCGCTTCATCTATCGATGAAAAAACAGGCGACTTAAAAAAGTATCCCGGCTATATTGAATTCTATTACGATGAAAGGCAGGATAGAGTATGGCTGCTCATTGATAAGTTTAACACCGAGCTGCTATATATAGAATCGCTCACAGCCGGTGTCGGCTCCAACGATATAGGACTTGATCGAAATCAGTTGGGGCGCGAACGCATAGTATATTTTGAAAAGCGCGGATCAAAAGTATTACTGGTTGAACCTAATAATTTTTATCGCGCTATCAGCAACAGCCAAGCCGAACGCAGAGCTGTAAAGGAATCATTTGCTGAATCGGTACTCTGGGGATTTACCGTAGCTGCCGAAGACAATGGAAAAGTACTCGTTGATGCTACTGACTTTTTTATACAGGATGTACACGATGTAGCCGGTACACTCCGTGCCACGCAGCAAGGTGGTTATGGTCTCGATAAATCGCGCAGTGCTTTTTACCCGGAGCGCATTCGTAACTTTCCACTTAACTCCGAATTTGAAGTGACGCTTACCTTTACCGGTCAACCTTCAGGGAGCTATATACGCAGTGTTACACCTACACCTACCAGTGTTACGATACGCGAGCATTTCTCATTTGTTCAGTTACCGGATAGTAATTATAAGCCACGCAAGTTCGATCCGCGTGCAGGCTACTTTAATACTTCATATTACGATTACGCTACACCGATCAGCGAACCCATCGAGAAGCGATTCATCAACCGGCACAGACTGGAGAAGAAAGATCCTTCTGTTGCCGTAAGCGAGCCCGTTAAACCTATTATATACTATATGGATCCCGGTGCACCGGAGCCTATACGTTCTGCATTAATGGATGGTGCCAAATGGTGGAACCAGGCATTTGAAGCGGCCGGGTATAAAAATGCATTTGTAGTGGAATTGCTCCCCGAAGATGCCGACCCGATGGACGTGCGTTATAATGTTATCAACTGGGTACATCGCGCAACACGCGGCTGGTCGTATGGGGCATCGGTTACAGACCCACGCACCGGTGAAATTATAAAAGGACACGTTACCCTTGGGTCACTTCGCGTGCGTCAGGATTTTTTAATTGCAGAAGGATTACTCGCTCCGTATGAAGAAGGAAAGCCTGTGAGTAAAGCAATGGAAGAAATGGCGCTCGCCCGCCTTCGTCAACTGGCAGCACATGAAATAGGACATACGCTCGGACTCGCGCATGCCTATACATCAAGCACGGAGAACCTCGCATCGGTAATGGACTATCCTCACCCTATAGCAAAAGTTGTGAATGGAAAAGTTGATCTGTCCAATGCATACGATGATAAGATCGGGGCGTTCGATAAAGTATCCATTACGTATGGTTACCAGGATTTCCCGGAAGGTGTTGATGAAGATAAAGCGCTTGATGCCATTATACAGAATTCGCTTAAAGCAGGTCTTACATTTTTGTCGGATCAGGATGCACGACCAACCGGTGGTGCACATCCCTACGCACACTTGTGGGACAATGGTGCTGATGCTACCAATGAATTGAATCGTGTTATGGAAGTGCGATCTATAGCACTGAAAAATTTTGGCGAACGAAATATCAAGCCGCACACACCCATGGCAACACTCGAAGAAGTGCTCGTGCCTATATATTTCTTTCATCGCTACCAGGTAGAGTCGGCTGTAAAAGTATTGGGCGGTATAAATTACCGTTACGCACTGCGTGGCGATGGACAACCCGTTGCGGAGTTGCTTACGCCCGAGCAACAGGCAAAAGCACTCGCAGCGTTGCTGAAAACTGTTGAACCCGGTGCCTTGATACTTCCGGAAAGTTTACTGGTAAATATACCCCCACGTCCTATAGGCTATCAGCGTCATCGTGAATTGATCAAACTGAAAACCGGGTTAACCTTCGATCCACTTTCATTAGCAGAAACATCTGCCGATATGACGTATAGCCTGATCTTGCACCCAGCGCGTGCCAACCGTTTGGTAGAGCATCATGCAAGAAATATCAATCAACCGAGTCTTGAAAGTGTACTGGATAAACTGATCGCACATTCATTCAAGGCTGCTCCTAAATCAGGACAGGAAGGCGCAATACAAATGAGCATTGATGGCGCTCTATTTTCCAACTTGGCAAAACTTGCAGCGTCCAACAACGCATCGCTGCAAACACGCGCGATTACGTTGTTAAAGCTGGAGCAACTCAAGGGCTGGCTCAAACAGAGAAGTCCCGTAACGACTAACGAAGAGTGGAAAGCATTCTATGTATATATAGCATCGCTTATTGAAAAACTCCAGGAGAAACCGGAAGAGTTCAAAGCCGACTATCCGCTTGAATCTCCTCCCGGCATGCCTATCGGAGATACGGACATGGATTTTTGCGGGCATTAAAATTCTGTGGCCCTGTCTCGATAACTATCGGGACAGATTTACGAAGAGTAAAATATATCTGCATCAACCTGCGTATTCTGCGGGAATGAATTCACTACTTTTGCGACTAGCATGTCGCGGAAGAACAAGATAAAAGCTGGATTGGCATTACTCGTTGTCGGGTTGATAGTATATTACTTTTCGCTGCCTTCTAAACTTTTTACCGATCCATATTCAACTGTACTGGAAGCTTCCAACGGTGAATTACTAAGTGCCGCTATTGCACGCGATGGACAATGGCGTTTTCCGGAAACTGATTCAGTTCCCGATAAATTTACTGAAGCTATTATTACCTATGAAGACAAACGCTTTCGCAGCCACCCGGGAGTAGATGTATTGTCATTAGGGAGAGCCTTTCGCCAGAATATAGCGGCACGAAGTATTGTAAGTGGAGGCAGTACCCTAAGCATGCAGGTAATTCGTCTTTCGCGAAAAGGGAAGTCGCGCACAGTTGTTGAGAAAGTCCTTGAGATTATACTGGCCACACGATTGGAATTACGCTATAGCAAAGAAGATATACTCGCGCTATATGCATCGCACGCTCCGTTTGGAGGGAATGTTGTTGGTATAGAAGCGGCATGCTGGCGTTACTTTGGTCGCGATGCACGCGAACTCTCGTGGGGCGAAGCAAGTTTACTCGCTGTATTACCAAATGCACCTTCACTCATGCACCCCGGTAAGAATCGGGAGCAACTCCGGATCAAGCGAGATAAATTACTGGACAAGCTGCGAGACATCGGCAAGATCGATACATTTACCTGCGCGCTTGCCAAAGAAGAACCTATACCGGAGGAACCTCAACCCTTGCCACGCGCAGCACGACATTTACTCGTGCGCATGCAGGCAGATGGTTTTGCTGAGCAGAAAATACAATCAACATTACAATACAGCTTGCAACAACGTGTCGAGCAGATCATGCACGACCATCACCAGCGACTGGTTGGAAATAAAATTCATCATGCCGCTGCTATCGTTGCTGATGTAAAGACCGGAAACGTAGTGGCCTATGTCGGGAATGTTGACAATGGAAAAAATTACAGGGGAGATGATGTGGATGTAAATGTCTCGCCACGCAGTACCGGAAGTATACTGAAACCTTTTCTGTATGCTGCTATGCTGGAAGAAGGAAAAATTCTCCCGAAAACATTACTGCCGGATGTGCCGGTATATATTAATGGTTTTGCTCCGAAGAATTTTTCGAAGGATTATGATGGCGCGGTTCCTGCGGATAAAGCATTGATACGGTCCTTGAATGTACCGGCAGTATATATGCTGCGTGAGTATCGCTACGAGAAATTTCATTCGCTGCTGAAATCATTGGGCATGACGACCCTGAATCATCCTCCTGATCATTATGGTTTGTCGCTGATATTGGGAGGTGGCGAAGGAACGCTGTGGGATATAGCAGGCATGTATGCTTCGATGGCGCGCACGTTGAATAATTACTTTGAACATCCGGGCAAGAACCGTTATGACCGCGCAGACTTCCATGCACTGAAATATACCGCAGACAACAATCAGAACGTTACCGTCCCTGAACTGGAAGAAACTTCATTCGTCAATGCATCTTCGATCTACCAGACCTTTGATGCTTTGAAAGAAGTATACCGCCCGGGAGAAGAATCTGGCTGGCGCTACTTCAACAGCTCCAAACCAATAGCCTGGAAGACGGGTACCAGCTTTGGCTTTCGCGATGGCTGGGCAGTAGGCGTAACCCCCGATTATGTAGTGGGTATATGGGTGGGTAATGCCGATGGCGAAGGTCGCCCGGGACTAACCGGTACCGATGCAGCTGCACCTATATTGTTTGATATATACTCCCAGTTGCCCGGGGAGCGTTGGTTCCAGTTGCCGAAGATGGAGATGGAAAAGATTACTGTATGTGCCCGCAGTGGCTATCGTAACAGTTCGTTGTGTGATGAAGTGGATACCATCATGGTAGGCCGACACGGCTTGCAGAGTGTAGCCTGTCCGTTGCATAAGAAAGTTCACCTGACAGCGGATCAGAAATTCAGATTACACAGCGCTTGCGCTTCCGTTAATGAAATGAAAACGGTTAACTGGTTCGTATTGCCACCCGTGCAGGAATATTATTATAAGCCACGCAATGTATCGTATCGCACGTTGCCGCCCTTTCGAAAGGATTGTCAGTCATCGTTCAACCTCACGGCGATGGATCTTATATATCCGAAGCCTAACGCGCGCATCTTTATACCGCGCGATCTGAATGGTAAAATGGGGAGTGCTGTTTTTGAATTAGCACATCGCAACGCTATGGCTACTGTTTTTTGGCACCTCGATGGAAACTATATCGGCAGCACGCGCAAGACACATCACCTTGCGGTAAATCCTGAACAAGGTAAACATATACTTACCGTTATTGATGAGAACGGAGAAATGCTCGAACAATCTTTTGAAGTTTTATCGAAGATGTAAGCTTCTGATAAATAATGGCTTACTTGCTTTTTCTTAAATCTTTGCTAAATTCGTATTTATATTGATAAACCTATAATATTTAAGACCCAGTGTGTCTATGAAGACATTAAAACTTTTTGCACTGGTAGGCATTTTTTCTGTATTCTTTGCGATACAGCCTACCGTAGCCTCGCGTCCGGAGCAAATAAATCTAGACGAACCCCAGAACTATGTAGTTATCGGAGCTTTTAAGATTCATCGCAATGCCGTGCGGTTCAGCGATCACGCCCAGAGCCTGAGTCTCAATGCGAAGTATGAGAAAAACGTTAACCGTAACCTGTACTATGTATATGTATTGCAGACGGCCGATCGCGCTGCAGCCATTGCGGAAGCAAACCGCCTGCGTTCCGAATCTGAATTTACCGATAGCTGGGTATATAGCGGCTCCTTCACCAAAGAAACAGCACCTGCTGCTGTGGCAACACGAAGTGTCGATGTAAATCCGGCCACGGAAGAAAAAATAGAAACGGTGCAACCAAAAGATCCTGAGCCAGTTGCAACGACTGTAACCACACCCCCTGAAACTACTCCAACCGAACAGCCGGCCTCACAATCCATCGATGATGGTGGAACCGGTAAAAGTTTCTTCTTTAAAATATACCGTGCTACAGATAGCGATGTTGTGCAGGGGGATGTGAGTGCTATTGACGTAGACCGTACCCGCAAGATGGGAACCTATAAAGGAAATGCCCCTGTAAAAGTTGCCGACCCGCTGAGCAAAACCGACAGCGTGTTACTGGTGTGCGAAGTATTCGGATACCGGAAATCACAACGCAACATTTATTATAATGAACCTTCCGGTGAAGGAATTGAAACCGATGCTAACGGTGCGGTAGTAGTGCCATTTGAATTGATACGTTTGAAGAAAGGCGACATCGCGGTAATGTACCATGTATACTTCTATAAAGATGCATCGATCATGCGCCCCGAGTCTCGCTATGAAGTGGAGAGCCTGCTGAAGATGTTAAATGAAAATAAAAATTACCGCATCAGAATACACGGTCATACCAACGGAGGTGCCAGCGGTAAAATTATTTCGAAGCCAAAAGATGGTGATAATTTCTTTTCATTGACAGGCTCCGTAGAGGGCTTTGGTACTGCGAAAAAACTTTCCGAAGAACGGGCAGAAATTATTCGTGATTTCCTGTTGAAGGAAGGTATAGATCCATCACGTATGGAAACAAAAGCCTGGGCAGGAAAACGTCCTATATACGATAAACTTAGCAGTCGTGCGCAGGAAAACGTGCGCGTGGAGATTGAGATATTGCAGGAGTAAGCGGAGATACGTTAATGGTTATCCGTTACCGGTGAATCATTAGCCGTTATTCGTATAGTTTGGTAATGATAGCGATTCTAGAATATACTATAGATTCTGTATAAATCAAAAGGTCGAAAGCCTTAACATCCTTCGGAAATTTTGTGAATTGATTCAAGCAAGCGCATGTTTTATACATGCGCTTGTTCTTTATATATCCTGTTACTTTCAAGCAGGGCAGGCCGATTTATATTCCTGGCAATACTGAATGTTGTTTGTTAAGAGTGGTCAATCCATCCTGCTAACGCTCCGGCTATAGTATATATAGATCGGGGTTCAAACATTTTATTCTCATCGCAACAGGTTCTTTATCAGTCAGATCACGTTAAGGTTGCTGCTATATTCTATCCCCCAATTTTTATAGCATGAATCACTTTTGTCGCGAAGAGGTGCTCCTCTTTTGTCAGTCATATCTATACTTTAAGAATCCTTTTGTAAGAATGCCAGTGAAAGCGATTTCAGATCGTATTCAAACGATTTAGTAAGTTTTTACCGAAAACGTTAGCGGTTTATACATTCGATAGCCTACTCAGAGATTTTTCGGTACCGCAAAGGATTTCGGCAATCTCTACTTTTGGAATACACTAAACCAAAAAACGTATGCAGCAAAAACTCTTTTTATCGGTTATTGCCGCGATCGGGTTTTTACCCCGTGGCGCCCCTGATGATGAAGTTCCGGATTTTGAAAAACCATTCCGGAAAAACTGAATTACACATCTCTCTGGTTAGCCAAGCCTTCCTCGAAAGTTACCGACTAAATGTAAAGGCACCGTTGTGATCTGCTTTGTGAATCGTTATCGGCTGATGAACGCAGATTAGTAAATCAATGATAATCACAACTTAAACCTTTGAGAATGAAAAAATCAATACTTCACGAAGCAAGAATGTGCCTGATATGGGCTTTACTATTCTTTGCAACCAATGCCGCGCTTGCTCAAGCTGTTACAGTAACAGTTAATGCTACCCAGAACAAGCGCTTGATTTCACCATCTATATATGGAAAAAATGATTTCTTCGACAAGACCACGCAGTTCTATAAAGATGCGGGGCTGCGTTTTGCACGGATGAATGGAGGCAATAATGCAACCGGGTATAACTGGCGAAAGAAAATTACGGTTCACCCGGACTGGTATAACAATGTTTATACTTCGGATTGGGATGCATCGGCACAAAAAGTTAACAACAACTTTTCGAACATGCAGGGCATGTTTGCCTTTCAATTACTAGGGAGAGTTGCATCCAATAAAAATAACAACTTTGATGACTGGGCCTACAACCAGGCTGCGTATTGGGAAGGCGTGGGACAGAATTTAGCGGGCGGAGGAACACCCAACCCGGATGGCGGAACCAAAGCCAAAATAGAAGGGAACATTAATTTGTTTACGCAACCATGGCCGGCAGATTCTTCCGTGGCAATTCTTAATCACTGGTTTGGATCAAACGGTTTACGACTTGACAGAAACAAGTTTGTATACTGGAATATGGATAACGAGGTAGATATATGGAATGGTACACATGACTATGCTATGCCTACATTAATATCCGCTTCCGCGTTTATGGACCGATATATAGAACTGGCCAAGAAAGCAAAGGCACTATATCCGGGTATCAAGCTTTGCGGACCTGTTGCGACTTCTGAATGGCAATGGTATAATTGGTCTAATGAAAGTATATATGTCAACGGAAGGTATTATTCCTGGATCGAGTATTTTATCAAACGACTTGGTGATGAGTATAAGGCAACCGGTGTCAAACTGGTAGATGTAGTAGATATTCACAACTATCCGTTCTATAATAACAATGATGCAGCAGCGCTGCAGGGACATAGAATATATTACGATGAAACGTATGACTATCCGGGGTCTAACGGTATTAAAAAAATTACTGGCGGATGGGATGACACAATAACAAAACAATATATATTCAAGCGTATAGAGGGTTGGTTGGCTGAACATTTCGGAGCAAACCATGGCGTTACAATGGGGGTAAGTGAATGGGGTACCATGTCAAGCACCAACTCAAATCTTGAATCTGTTATTTATGCTTCGCACCTTGGTACGTTTGCAAATAATGGAGTCGAATTGTTTTCACCCTGGAACTGGTCTGTAGGTATGTGGGAAACACTGCACCTCTTTAGCAGGAATGCAAAGAAATATAGTGTATCCAGTACATCTTCCCTTGAAAATACAGTATCGGCTTATTCATCAATAAATGAAAACTCCGATTCGCTGACTGTGATTGTAGTTAACCGCGATATGAATGCTTCGCGCAGTGTAACGGTTAACCTCAGCAACTTTAATGTTGCCAATGGTAATTACACAACCCTGCAACTCGCATCGCTGCCAGCTACAGAGACCTTTGTATCGCACACGCAAAATGCATTGAAGGTAGGCACCGTATCAGTTAATTCAAATTCACTTGCCATCACGGTACCAGCACTTTCTACAACAGCAATTCTATTGGTGAAGGCTCCCGCGGTTACATACGTTTCATTAGTCAACCGAGCTACTAACTTACGCATCGATGGTATGTATAGATCTGACAACGGTTCTAATGCAGGACAGTGGAGTAACAGTGGAAGCACAGCACAGCAATGGTCAATAGAAACTGTTGGAAGTTATGTGATGCTGAAAAACCGTGCAACCGGATTATACCTTGATGGTATATCCAGAACGACTAATGGTTCTGTGGTGGGGCAGTGGGCTTACAGCGGAAGTAACGCACAAGAATGGACAAGAGAAACCGCAGGAAGTTATTTTAAATTTAAGAACAGGGCTACCGGACTATATCTTGACGGAATGGGACGTACTAATAACGGTGCTGATCTGGGGCAATGGAGTCAAAGTACTCATGTAAATCAGCAGTGGTCAATTGTCTCGATTGGAAACGGAAGAGAAGGTGCTCCGGAGGAAAGTGTAAATACCACCGAGGAATTTGCTGTTAATGTATATCCTAATCCGTTCGCCAGAACCATAACACTTGATATAGTGGGGACAGATGAACAATTGAAAATTACAATACTGGATGCAACAGGTAAGGCGGTAGAAGCGACTGCGCATGCCGGAGGTCCGGGTAAATTGTCATTAGGTGCTGCGCTGAGACCAGGTTTGTATATCATTCGGGTGAACGGTGTGAAAACATCACGATCCTTTAAAGTTTTGAAGGAGTAATTCTTCCTTGAGAATAAAAACGAAAGTCATCTTACGATGGAGCGAATCCATCGGAGATGACTTTTGATTTTTATAGCAGAAACAGGAATTCGTTTCCCGTTACACCGTCCACTGACCTGAAGCTATATATAGCTTCAGGATTTGCAACGAACGGATAAGGATTAAAAGATAACGACTAACTCGTCACCGCCTGCAAAACATCGTGCTGCGTAATGATATGCACCCGCTCCTGGTCATCGCGTACCAGCAGGGCTTTATTATCTTTATTGAGTAATGATGATAGTACATCCAGCGTACTGTCTGGAGCAACGAATAACATTGGCTTGTCCATTACATCACCTACTTGTTTGGATTGAAGCTGAGGATCCTGAATTATTTTTTCAAGAAGACTCGCTGAACTTACACTGCCTACAAAATGATTATTTTCTGTTACTGGTATCTGGTCAATGCCCTGCTTGTTCATTACCATGATTGCCTCGCTGATCTTCGATGATTTATTTACCGTGATCAGGCTGTCTTTCCCATTGCGTGCTGAAATGATATCGCGTGCTGAACCAAAGCTGCGCGCTTCTGTAAAACCATGATCTTTCATCCACTGATCGTTATATACTTTAGCGAGGTAACGCGTACCATGGTCCGGTAACAAAATTACCATCACGTCATCTTTCTTTAAATGCTCACGCGCATACTCAAGCGCACCGTGTAGCGCAGAGCCGCTTGACCATCCTACAAACAATCCTTCTTCGCGAGAAAGTCTTCGGGCAGCGATTGCGCCATCTTTATCCGTTACTTTAATAAAAGTATCGATCACATCGAAGTTTACGTTTTTCGGAAGTATATCTTCACCAAAGCCTTCGGTGAGGTACGGGTATATTTCGTTCTCATCAAATATACCGGTCTCCTTATACTTCTTGAAAACAGAGCCGTATGTATCTATACCTACAGTCACCAACTTCGGGTTCTGTTCTTTCAGATATTTAGCAGTACCGCACATGGAACCTCCGGTACCCACCGTTGCAACGTAGTGCGTAATTTTACCTTCGGTCTGTTTCCAGATTTCAGGCCCGGTTGTTTCATAGTGGGCAGCCGCGTTGGATGGATTATCGTACTGATTCGGATAGATCGAGTTCGGAATCTCTTTATTCAATTTGCGCGCTACGGAATAGTATGAGCGTGGATCATCAGGCGCAACGTTTGTCGGGCACACCACTACCTCTGCACCCACTGCTTTCAGAATATTTATTTTCTCCTGCGATTGTTTGTCGGCCATCGTAAAAATGCAGCGGTATCCTTTGGCAACGGCTGCCAGTGCAAGGCCCATACCCGTATTACCGGATGTACCTTCAATGATGGTGCCGCCTGGTTTCAGTATACCAGCTTTCTCGGCATCTTCCACCATTTTGATGGCCATGCGATCTTTGGTCGAGTTGCCAGGGTTGAAGTATTCAACCTTTGCCAGAACAGTACCGGCAATGCCCTTTGTAACTTTATTAAGTCTCACCATTGGGGTGTTTCCAATGGTTTCTATAATGGAATTGTAAATCATCAGCAGTAATCTTTTTAAGACTTCAAAAGTACAAAAAAATCGGGAGCTCCGCGCTTCTTCAGTGCCTTCAAAACAGGCCATATTTAAATTTACGGCCTTTGTGGCTTTGTTTTTCCTTTCATACAAATGAACTTTAAAATGCATAGTATATTTAATACAACTATACCCCTACTGGCCGCGCTATATATTGGCGACTATTTATATTTTTCCCGGGATAAAATATATTCTCTTCATCTGCTTGATCACACTAAATTCCAACTATATTCGTTTTACTTAAGCTTGCTCTCCCTCGAAGAGAGTCATTTATAGTTTGTTTGTTGGCAATTTTAAAACGATATGTTAAGGGGTGTTAGGTACATTTAGATTTTTTAGACAGTATGATCAGATGGATTGTGGCCCCACCTGCCTCCGTATGATCGCCAAACATTATGGTAGAAACTACTCGTTGCAATTCTTGCGAGCCAGAGCTTTTTTAGGCCGCGAGGGTGTTTCCCTATTGGGGATTAGTAGTGCTGCCGAAGAGATTGGATTCCGAACGTTGGGTATAAAGCTACCGTTTGAGAAATTTATAAATGAAGCTCCTGTACCCAATATCGTCCACTGGAATCAAAATCACTTTGTCGTTGTGTATAAGATCAAAGGTAAAAACGTATTTGTTGCAGATCCTGCCAACGGCCTACTGAAATATACCCAGGAAGAATTTAGAAAGTCGTGGGCGTTAAGTGTTGAAAATGGAAATCACATTGGAGTAGCTCTGTTACTCGAGCCTTCTCCCGCATTTTACGAGCTAGATGCCGAAGAGGACACTCCTCAAAAAAAAGGCCTTTCGAAGTTATTGACTTACCTTCGGAACTACCGGAAATTTATAGTTCAGTTATTGTTAGGGTTGATTCTGGGGAGCATTATTCAGCTTATCCTTCCTTTTCTTACGCAATCGATAGTGGATGTCGGTATCAATACACAGAATATAAATTTTATTTACCTGATCCTGGCGGGGCAGTTGATGCTATTCTTTAGTCGCACCGCAGTGGATTTTCTAAGGCGATGGATACTGATGCATCTCAGTACCCGTATTAATATTTCGCTTATTTCAGATTTTCTGATGAAAATGATGAAGCTGCCTATATCTTTCTTTGATAGCAAGATGGTAGGCGATCTACTTCAACGCATTGATGATCACTCCCGTGTTGAGCAGTTTCTGAGTTCTTCGTCCCTCAATATTCTGTTTTCAGCTTTCAATCTCTTGATTTTCGGAACAGTACTGGCTTTTTACAATGTTCCTGTATTCTTTACTTTTTTTGGCTTCAGCACTATATATATAGTATATGTATTACTTTTTTTAAAGAAACGGGCGGCAATTGATTATAAACGCTTTGCTCAATTATCGAACAATCAAAATAGTTTGATCCAGTTGATACACGGTATGCAGGAGATCAAACTCAATAACTGTGAAACGCAGAAGCGATGGGAATGGGAACGAATACAGGCTAAAATATTCCGGCTAAATGTTGATAGTGTAAAATTACTGCAGTACCAGGATGCGGGGAGTCTTTTTATAAATGAGCTTAAAAATATTCTCATTACGTTCATGACAGCGCTTGCTGTGATTGAGGGAAATATGACGCTTGGAATGATGCTGGCTGTGCAGTATATCATCGGGCAACTTAATTCTCCTATTAACGAATTCGTCAATTTCATGCGGCATTTACAAGACGCTCGTATTAGTCTTGATCGCATCGGCGAGATCCATACCATGGAAAATGAAGAGGATGCTGTTGGTTCTGAGGACGCCATGCTGCAAACCAATTTATTGCCTCAATCGAAAACAATCATTCTAAATCAGGTTTCTTTTCAGTACGATGGTCCTCATTCTCCACGAATACTGGAGAGTATCGATCTTATTATACCCGAAGGAAAAGTAACCGCGATTGTAGGCACAAGCGGGAGTGGTAAAACAACATTGATGAAACTGCTATTGAAGTTTTACAATCCTGTGTCGGGAAGTATATCTTCCGGAGGTTCCAATTTGCAATATATATCTGCTGCGGCCTGGCGAAGGCAGTGCGGAGTGGTGATGCAGGATGGATACATTTTTTCCGATACGATAGCCCGAAATATAGGATTGTCGGATGAGACTATAGATCACGCGAAGTTATTACATGCGGTGAAGGTCGCAAATATCCAGGATTTTATAGAGTCGCTTCCTCTGGGATACAACACGAAGATCGGCAGTAACGGTATTGGGCTAAGTCAAGGACAAAAGCAACGATTGTTGATTGCGCGTGCCGTATATAAGAATCCTGATTTTATTGTACTGGATGAAGCTACATCTGCGCTGGATGCCAATAATGAAAAAATCATTATGGAGAATTTGAACGAATTCTTTAAAGGCAGAACAGTGGTTGTAATCGCACATCGCTTAAGTACTGTAAAAAATGCTGATCAGATCGTTGTCCTGGAAAAAGGACGAATTGTCGAGGGAGGAACGCACGAGGACTTAACGAAGACAAGAGGAATATATTTCAACCTCGTGAAAAATCAATTGGAGTTAGGCAATTAATATATCGTTCATTATGAGTTTGCTAAAATATATACAGCGGCTAAAACGCATTGATGACCTCGTTAGCAGAAAGGCTACGGGTAATGCTGTGGAATTTGCCGCCAGGCTCGGTATTTCCAGGAGTCAATTACTGCAGGACATCAGAGAGTTGAGAGAGCTAGGTGCTGAAATTGAGTATTGCTCTATACAGCGATCATACTATTATAAACAGGGCTACGGTATGGTGATCAGCTTTCCCAACGAAGGAAGTCGGATAAAAGGCGGAAAAAAAATAGCAAGTTTTTTGTCAGTCCAGCATGACTGGATCAACAATTTTTATTTTTAACTGCCGGGTAAAAAACAACCTTGGGTTAGTATAGCAACCGTTGAGATACAAAAGAGTATATATATAACGCTCTGCGTGAAAAAAATACTGCAGTATAGGCGGATTCTGAAAAGCCTTAATAGAGTAGGAACCCAAACAATAATTTTTGATTTATGAAATTCGAAAGTATTAAGAACGAGAAATTTGAGATGCTAACATCAGAAGAACTTAACCAGATTAAAGGCGGTACAGCTCCTTCGGTTGTTCTGACGTACGATGACGTTAAAAATGACGAAGAAGAAAAAGATCGTTACGCTGATTAAGCGATGATCTGAATCATGAAGGCTGACTTAAAAGCTTCTCTCTACGGGAAGCTTTTTTGTCAGCTTTTTTATAATAATTCTTTGTTGAGTGAAATGATTTTAATCTTTAGTAAGAGTAAAGCGGAGATCACGACAGAACAAGTTATCGACTGGATTCAATTTTATGATCAGCCATGGAAAAGAATCAATGGGAGTGATCTTGAGAATTTTGATCTATATATTTCGCTGGATGAAAGTTCAGATAAGATTCGTATTGGCGATTACCTGTTGAATGCCGATGATGTTAACGTTGTTTGGTTCCGGCGGTGGCAGGATAATATTCCTTATAAAGAGTTGGTGGCTTTTGACGACACTATATCTTACGAGGTAAAGTCTCATTATAAGTTGGAACGCAAAAAATTAAGTCAGTTGTTGTTTGACACATTTAGCGATATACACTGGCTTTCGTTTCCGGATGATGATTTTAATAAATTCAAAGCACTGAGAGTAGCAAAAAAGGTAGGGCTTTCCATACCGGCTACCTATATTGTCAACAATATAAAAGACCTCAAGTCTGTCGTTAACAGCGAGGATAAAATTATCACAAAGTGCATTAGCGAATCGCCGGCCTATTTTTCAAAGAAGCACTCGTATATGATGTACACACGGGAGTTTATTTATGAAGAGATGGAAATTGAAGGTGATAGGTTTTTTCCTACGCTATTTCAAACGAAGATAGAGAAGGAATATGAGCTTCGTATCTTTTATCTTGATGGAGTTTGCTATAGTATGGCTATTTTCTCGCAGCGAGACGACAGGACCCGGGACGATTTTCGGAATTACAATTTTTCAAAACCGAATAGAAATGTTCCGTATAAATTACCGGCTTCTGTAGAAGAGAAAATTGTTCTACTGATGCAGCGGCTGGAAATGGATACGGGGTCAATAGACATGGTTAAAAGTATAGATGGCGAGTATATATTTTTGGAAGTGAATCCTGTAGGGCAATTCGGAATGACATCAGAGCCCTGTAATTATTATCTTGAGAAAAAAGTAGCGGAGTATCTGGTTGATAAAAATGTAGATCATGGAAGAAAATCTGAGAGATCTGTTTCCCGATGAAACACTGAAGAGACTGCCATTGAATTATAGGCTGATAACGAAGAAGGAGTTCAGAGAAGATAATTCAATGAAGGTTAGAAATGCATCCTGCTCGCGTTACAATGCAGAGAAGTTTAGTTGTATTTCTTATTACAAACCTATTTCGCGGATTGTTAAAAAATAACGTGTGAAGTTTAAGTTATACGCGAATTGTATACCCACCAAGGGTGCTCAGAGAAGCACTATCTGTGATGTTCAGCGGGGAGATATTTATTTAATTCCCAATGCATTGTTCGATATACTGTCGCAACATCCAAATAAATCTGTGGACGAAGTAAAGGGATATTATGATGAATCTAATGCGCAGGTAATTGATGAATACTTTTCATTTTTAATAGATAATGAGCTGGGATTTTTTTGTAACAACCCGGAAAATTTCCCGGATATAGAGCTTGCATGGGAAAGTCCGGAAGTTATAACAAATGCTATTGTTGACATAGATTCCACATCTACGTATACTATAGATAAGGTTCTGCAAGAGCTGCAGGATCTTGGCTGTAAGAATATAGAGTTTAGAATTTATAATGGTTATGATCTTGAAAGGCTTACAGGCCTTTTGAATAAACTTGAAGATAGTATTTTCAGGTATGTTAGTTTATTGGTCCGGAGTCATTATTCGTTTTCTGTTGAGAATATAAAGAATCTTTGCACGCAGTTCAGGAGGTTGCAAAGCGTAGTTGTGTTTGGCGCTGAAAAAGATCAAACGGAAGATGATATTTTTTATACTACTCAAAATATAGAGTCTTCAAATTGTTGCGGCGTAGTGAGCTATAAGTACTTTACACCGAACCTCAAAATGTTTTCGGAGTCGAGAAATTTTAATTCATGCCTGAACCGGAAAGTCTCTATCGATGTAAAAGGAGTTATCCGGAATTGTCCATCCATGAAGGAAGGGTATGGCGATATTAATTACACAGAACTACGTGAAGTTATACGCAAACCGGAATTTCAGAAATATTGGCATATTACGAAAGATGAAATTGATATTTGTAAAGTATGTGAATTTAGAAATGTATGCACAGACTGTCGGGCTTTTACAAAAGAACCTCCATCATTATATTCCAAACCTTCGAAATGTTCTTATGATCCGTATACAACAACGTGGAATTAGCACATCAGGCAATATGAATTTTTTGTATACTTTTTCGCTGATGTTTTTGTCACTTTTTTTTTCTTCGTCAGTTCACAGTCAGAATTATTCTGCATACGTAAAAAAAGCGGACTCTTGCTATGAATCGAAGTCATTCCTAACGTCAGCGCGATACTATCAATCGGCAATTGAGTCCATTAGCGAGAATTATGTTAACCCCAATATATATTGCTCGTGTTCTATTTCATTTTCGAAAGCAGGTAAGAAAAATGATGCTATGCGCTACCTGAAGAAATGTATTCAACGGGCAGGCACATCAGCCTCCGAACTTGAAGAAAGTGAAGATTGGGATGCTATTAAAAAGAGTAAAGATTGGAAAACAATTATGAACTTAGCAGGTGACCAGGAAAAAATGAGAGATACAGCGTTGATAAAAAAACTAAAAGATATCGGGAAGAAGGATCAATTCTTCAGAAGTAAGATTGATAGTATTTCCAGAAATAGAGTTGGTGACGCTGCTCTTCGCAAGAGTTATTTTCGACAGCAGGCTGCGCTTGACTCCATTAATTTGTTATCGGTGATTGCTATATTGAATGCAGAGGGATATCCTGATCGTACAAAGGCGTTTAAGTATGCGATCAACTTGTTCTTTGTGGTTCAACATTCCGATATATCGACTATGGAGACTTATTATCCTTTGTTTGAAAAGGCTGCGGAGAACGGTGATCTGGATTGGAAGGCGTTAGCACTTATGACCGACAGAATCCGCAAGAAAAAAGGACTTAAGCAGATATACGGAACTCAAACAGTAAAAGGGAGTGACGGTAAGTGGGTTTTGTATGATGTTGAGAACGTTGAGTCGTTGAATGAACGAAGATTGAAGATAGGACTGGAACCTATAAATGAATATTTAAAGCTGATCAATTTATAGGAGGCGATTCAATTCTATTGTCGGTCTCTCAGCAGATATCGGAATTGATAAAATATCCGGTCAATGATTCTCAGATCTTCTGTGATTATCTCCGTCTCGCCATGTAGTTGATTCTTAAATGGTAAATCTTTGTTGTAGGTTGTTAAGAGTCCCGTTGGTAATTCGATTTTGGCCAGGTATTTTTTGTCAGATGGTATTTCAGATATTTCGGTAACGATTCCTCTCAACATGCCAAACTGTTCCGTAGGGAAATTAGCGAGTCGTATGTTTACGGCTTGGCCTTTTTGTACTTTTCCTGATCCGGCAATTGGTATTTCAGCCTGCGCATACATCTTTCTGGTATCCGGTATTATCGTGAACAATTCTTTTCCGGGCTCTGTATATATATTGTTGTCCAGAAATTTCAAATACGCTATAGTGCCTTCTATAGGTGTTATAAATAAGTAAGTTTCTTCCCACTTGGCAATTCTTGCCATTAGCTCGTTGCGTGTATTTTCCGCGTTAAGAATTAGTTTATTATTCTGATCAGTTTTTTGAGCTTCTAGTTCTACGATCTGTTTCTGCAGTACACTGATCTGAATTTCGTTTGCCGTTATACTTGACTCCGAGTTCTTATAGGTATGTTTTTGTTGAAGGTAAAGCGCCTGAGCGGCATTATAGTCTTGCGCAGAGTTTACCTGTTGCCTGAACAACAGTGAATCACGTTTGAATTTTTCGTGTGCCAATGCAAGTTCTTCTTGGGTAATCGAGAACTGAGCGGAAAGTGTACTGCTTAATTTTTTATACGCGTTTTCCTGTTGTAAAAGTTGTTTTATCTGTTTGGAGTGAATGTCAATTTGCTGGAATCGATGAAGCTCGTTGGTTGCATTGAGGAAATCTGTAAAATAAGGTTGAATCTCACCAAGATTCCAGGAAGGGCTTTTATATAGTTCGGGACTTTTTTCCTGTACAGCCTTTTTCAGCGCGAGTACATCGAACGGATTTGCATTGGATTTGATGTAGGCGATCAGGTCTCCTGTTTGAACTTTGCTGTTCTCTTTCTTTAGCAGCGTGATGTTTCCGGAAGTTCGTGACGGAAGCGTTAATGGTGGGGGAGATGTAGTAACAACAACGGTAGCATTAATGATATCAGGGTATTTAATAAACCTGCAGAGCAACAACAATACGGTAAACAAAGCAAAGATGAGTGTAATGCCCCACCGGTTTATCCATCCCGGAACTTCACTGATTATTTCTTGTATCTCATCACTGTGAATTTCAATTTTTCGTATAGAGCCTTCTTTCATTTAGTATACATCTGGAGGTGTTAAGATCGCACTATAACATAGAACTTAAAAACCGCTCCTATAGTATATTGAGACTTTATCCGAAATTTCCTCCAATCCGGTTGTAAACTTTAGCAGGTTGCCAGGGGAGCGGCTTGCCGAGGTACATGCGGCTTCCTTTCAGATATTCTTTTAACCCGAGAGAGGTAAGTGCTTCAATACCATGTTGGTTTGCTTCCGGAAGCGCTGCCTTTTTTATTCCCTGTGTATGCTTGAAGTATAACAATGCGGAACCTGCTTCTTTATTGCGGGCTAGTACCGGCCCATCGCCCAATGTTGGCAGATAATACCCTTGCACAGCATTTTGTTCAACGATAAGTTTTGCATCTTTTAAGAGCGGTGCTATGAGTTTGGATCTATCTTCACCCGAAACATCTCTGTCAAGTTGAAGAAGGTTGTGGGTAAATCTCTCTTCGAAGGAAGAGATTGTATAGCCGTTGTTGAATGAAGTATCCTGCTCGGTTTTGAAGAACAGGTAGTCCATCTCTTTTATGAAGCCATGCCTTCTATATACCGGTTCGCCCAATGAAGTTGCCAGTAACAATACAGTTTGTATACCGGGTTTATTAGCCTGGTCGATGAGTGCTTTTGTAATGATGCCGCCAATGCCTTTGTTACGATGGTCGTTATGCACGATGATGTGTGCAAGCCATGCGGTATGCTGGTGAATGATGGTGGCACCAATGCCTGCTATAGCACCGTGCTCGGTATATTTTATAGGGAAACAAAAATCGACACGCAGGTAAAAATCAAATACCGGTGCAAGCGGATTCCAATCCGGAGGCCGAAGCTCGTGAAGCAGTTCAAGATCTTTGGATGTGAGTGCTTCTATCGGCATATACTATATATCAGGCTGCTCCGGCCAGTAAGTATAGCACTGCCATGCGTACAGCCACTCCGTTTTCTACCTGGTCGAGTATGATGGAATGTTGTGAGTCAGCAGCATCACTGCTCAGTTCAACACCGCGGTTGATAGGGCCTGGGTGCATGATAACGATCTGCTTCTTGAGACTATCCAGCAATTTTTTGTTGATGCCATAGTAAAGCGAGTATTCGCGCAACGATGGAAAATATTTTATCTGCTGACGTTCTAATTGTATACGCAGCACGTTGGCTACATCGCACCATTGCAGTGCCTTGCGTACATCGAGCTCCACTTCAACACCGAGTTGTGCTATAAATTTAGGAAGCAACGTGGGCGGTCCGCACACCATAACCTTGGCGCCTAACTTTTGCAGTGCAAATATATTTGAGAGTGCTACGCGTGAATGAAGTATATCTCCGATGATGGCGATCTTCTTACCGGCAACCGATCCTAACTTTTCGCGAATGGAGAAAGCGTCCAGTAGGGCTTGCGTTGGGTGCTCATGCGTACCATCGCCAGCGTTAACAATGTTGGCTTTAATGTGCTTGGCCAGGTAATGCGGAGCTCCGGGGCTCGCATGGCGCATCACGATCATATCCACCTTCATCGCCAGGATGTTATTCACGGTGTCCAGCAGTGTTTCACCTTTTTTTACCGAGCTGTTGGACGCAGAAAAATTGATCGTATCAGCAGAAAGTCTCTTTTGTGCAAGTTCAAAAGAAAGCCGCGTGCGCGTTGAGTTTTCGAAAAAAACATTGGCGATCGTAACATCGCGCAGGGAAGGCACCTTTTTTACCGGCCGGTTGATAACCTCTTTAAAATTCTCAGCGGTTTCGAAAATAAGTTCTATGTCTTCGCGGGTAATGTTCTTGATGCCAAGCAGGTGTTTTTGACTGAGTTTCGACATAGTCCTTAATCCTTATTGATCAACCAGATCTTATTTTGTTTATGGCCTTGAGCTTCGAGTTCTACCAGCACACGCTGGTATGATAACGTATTGACAGATTTACCCACGTAGTCGGCAGCAATGGGCAGCTCGCGGGTATATTTCCGATCGATCAGTACGAGCAGCTCCACTTTCTTGGGCCTGCCAAACGCGATCATCGTATCGAGTGCAGCACGAATGGTGCGTCCTGTAAAGAGCACATCATCTACGAGCACCACGTGTTTGCCTTCAATGGCAAATTCAATTTTTGTTTCGCTTGCCTTTGCCGGAATCTCGCGCCTGCGGAAATCGTCACGATGGAATGTAGCATCCAGATATCCCAGGGGAATATCTTTTTTGGTAAGCTTTTCGAGTTTTTGGTGGATGATCTCGGCAACGAAAATGCCGCGGGGCTGCATGCCGATAATTACGCTTTCAGAAAAATCTCCGTGATTCTCAATTAATTCCTGACAAAGACGACTAATCGTTATATCGAGGAGGTCGGTGTCAAGTATTAATTTCTTCTGCATAATGCCGGGCAAATATACGTGTTTAGGTGTTTACGTGGCTACGGCATTGCGCTGAAAAAATCATTCGTAGCTCACCTTGTTGATAAAAAATACCCTGCGCTTGCCAGCCGTGGGGTTAACAACTTCCTGCACGCCAAAGGCATAGAAATAATCTTTATACCAGTAATCAAGCTTGGCTATATCGGTGTCTTCTCTTTTGATCACCTCATTTTTAATCGGAGTTTTGATCGGCTCGGAAGATTTTCCTTCCAGCACCTCGTTGTCTTTAATGATCTTGGAACGAAGTTCATTTTCAAAAAGATACAGCAGCGCGATCTTGTCATCCTGCGTTTCCAGCTTTACAAACTGCTCCAGTGTAAATGTTTTTACATCGTTAATCTCAAAGCTGTTGTCCCATTGAATGTTGCCGTTGTGATCGAACCCCATGACCACAGCATGCGTGTAGTAATAGCCATCGAAGATACGGCCATCGCGTATGTAGGAGCCCTGTGTAAAGCCACTGCTGAAGAAGCCGCTATAGCCACGATTATCGATCGAAGTATATTTCGGGTAGAATGCTTCGCCCAGCAAAATATACTGGTTGTTGTAAGGCACGAGTTCATGCACCATGAAGCGATAATTGAAACGGATCTTTTTCCCCTTTATTCGCTTGCGTTCAATGCGAGCCTTTACCCGTTGCTCACGTTTGGCCTTCATATACTTGAAGAAGTTTTCGAGATCCGAGAAGTAATAATAACGAAGTCGTTGCAGGCCGGCCGGGTCGATGGTGGCGATAAAAAGTCCGCGGGCATATTCGGAGTTTCGCGTTCCGAACACACCGGCAACCACCTGCATGTTGTTATTGGTTTTGAGTGATCGTGCAAAGATGAGGTGTTTGTTATCTTCGGTATCCAGTGCATAATTACTGAGGAGATCCGCATCGGCATCGTAACTTTTTATCCAGATGGTTTTCATGCCTTTGATGCCGCGGGCACTGATGAGTACATCAAAACTTCCGTTGGGATATGTTTTGATTTGCGTAAGTTCACCTGCTTCGTTGAGCAGGCCCGGAAGTATACGAGCCTTTTGTGTGGTGAATGAAAAGTATATTACCACCGGCACGCGGTTGTAGTAGCCGCCAATCAACGCACCGTTTTGTGTGAGTTGAAATTCAGAAGGAGTAAATGGAATAAAGTTCCTGATCGGGTACCGTATAAAATTACCGGTTGCCTGTTCGATGGTGACGAGTTCAAAATCATTCTTTGAAAAATCGATATAGCGGAACAACAGGTAGAGCCGTTCACCTTCCGAACGCTTGCCCACCATAATATAGCGCTTGTTAACCGCCAGGTATCCATGCCACGCTTGCTGAAAGGCGGTATCAAGTTTGGCAATCTCTAACTGATCGTCAGGAAAACCACCGAGACGTCTTAATAAAAACAACCCGTATTGATGCGCGGGTATAACTTCGAAGCGTACATCATTCTTCGAGAACGGAATTTCAAAACGGGCGGATTGCACAACCTGACCGGAGGCCGCCAGGCTTATGATGATGAGCAGACTAGTATACCACCACTTTGTTAATGTAGAAGACATCGCGCACGCGATCGTCTTTGGTAACATTGCGAATGGTTTGGTAGCCCCAGACATAAAAGGTGTTGTTATACCACTGTCGTACTCCGCCTTCATAATCTTTCTCCGAGCGGATGTCATCGGCCGGATCACTCGTCTTTATTTTTTCAGTAACAACCGAGGCGGTGTCTTCCGAGAGAACAACAGACTTGATATTAAGTTCGGATTCTTTCTTATATAGGATGGAAAGTTTTGATCCGGTTACACAGAAGTCTGAAGCCTGCTCTACCGATGCCATTTTTACTTCATCTAATTTAATACTTTGATCCCACATTACTTTGCCATTTGCATCAAAGGCAATAACAACGCTTTCATTGGTTTTTATCTCATCTGCACTTTTTGAATTGGAACCATACGGGTAGGGGCGGTACATGCGACTCATACCCGGATAATAATAGCCCGGAAAGTACGGATTGAATCCATACGGCCCATATGAATATGGATTGTAATAGTACGGACTGCTATAGTATGGATTCAGATTGCTGGACGGTGAGTATACTTCCGCCAGCAGTAAATATCCGTCTTTATACTCCGTTACTTTAAATGGCATAACGTAGTTGATGAAGTTTGGAATTTCACCACGCTCGTGCGCTTCCCGCGAAAGCGTTTTTACCCGTTCAGCGCGTTTGGGATTCAGGTAGTCAACGTAGTGTTCAAGCTGACCGAAATCAACGCGCAATATTTTTTGATCGCGGAACGGATCGATCGGTAATGCAAAGAGTCCGGTAGATTGCTTCGAATTTTTTTCTCCCCATGTACCGAGCACCATCAGTTCTTCGCGCTCCAGTGTGCTGGTTATACCAGCCTGCACCGTGATGTTCTCTTCGATGGGTACTTTATCTTCCAGCAGCAATTCGCCACTGGTGGTATAGGTTCTGAAGATGAGACTGCGTTCACCTTTGGTGCCACGATCTACGAGCACGGTATTGAACGTTTGGTTCTGATTGGTGCGCAGATCAACAAGCTCGGTATCTTTTTGAAAGAAACCTGGTACAACTTTAATGAGTCCGCTGGCGAGTTCATATAAAAAGATAGCAGGCTCGTTGTTAACATAGCCACCAAATGCAAAGCTGTCGCCTGTCTTGGTAAAATGCGTGAGTTTAAAATCAAGATCAGGTTTTATAGTATACCGGCTGGTTTCATCGGCCGATAGTTTTACCTGTATCAGTTCAAAATCATTTTTGTTGGTTTCACCGGTGCGGTATAAAAGAAAGATAGAACCCGGAGCAATTTCATAGCCTATCATTTTATAGCGCTCCTTGATTTCAAGCTCGATCACTTTCTTTTCCTGTAGTGCAGTGTCCAACAGTACCAGCTCCCATATACGGTTGCTGCCTTTATACTTGTCGCGCTCGCGGAACAAGGCAAGACCTTCTTCCCTCAGCGATATAACATGATAGTAGTCGTCAGAATTTTTTTGCTGTCGCTCGAAGCGTTGCGGCTGAAGGGTCTGGCTATACAGATCCAAGGATATAAGCCATGCTATACCGGTTATTAAACATACAGACCAGATGTTGCTGGCAGAAATTGTTATTGCTGGAAGCTTGCCCTTCATACCGTATATCATTTTCCTTCGCTTAAGGCTAGTACCATATCAAACTCTTCTTTCTTTACAGGCTGTACTGAAAGTCTGGAGACACGCACCAGCGCCATATCTTGTAAACGCTTGTCACCTTTTATTTGTGCAAGTGTCACCGGAGTTTTAAATTTTTTCTCAGGAGCAATATCCACGACAGACCACTCGTTGTCGGTTGGGTCCGGGTAAAATTCCTTTACAATCTTTGCTATACCTACAATAGCTTTACCTTCATTGCTGTGGTAGAAGAACGCCAGGTCTCCTTTCTTCATCGCTTTCAGATTGTTACGTGCCTGGTAATTTCGTACGCCTTCCCATACCGTTTTCTTATCGCGTACAAGATCATCCCATGAGTAAACATCCGGTTCGGATTTCATCAGCCAATAGTTCATACAGTTGCTTTCGTGTTGGTTTCTAAATTTACAAGAAACACATCAACATCAATTCATACAAGGTTTAATTTTTATTTCACCTCCCAACTTTACCAGAGGCACGCGTGTCAATGAGGTGTAACGATTTGGTTGGTGCTGTACCCCCACCGTTGTTTCAGAGCAAACCACATCGTTATCTAAAACCCCAAACCCTCTCTTATTATGAAACGACTTTTGTTGTCAGGCTATTTGCTTGTCATTTTTTATCCGTTATGTGCACAGTGGCAGACTATACATCCGAAGACAACCTTCAACCAGTTTTTTGCCCGGGCGGTTATGCCGCGCAACACATCGTTGTACTATGCACTTGGTAATACCATGGGCATCTCTGCTGATGGCGGATATACCTGGAGTGCGCAGGCAATAAATGGTTTACCGGTACACATTACGGCCGCAACCCGTTATTATGATATAGTTTTTCCCAGCGAACAGGTGGGATATTTTCTGCACCAGAACCAGGTATATAAAACTACCGATCGGGGTGCGAGCTGGCAGAAGGTGCTCGATATAAAACAATCGCACACGCACTATATGGCTAGTGCTTTTTTCAGTGCCCTATATTTCATAAACGATGATCATGGCTATGCGGTAGGAGAGTTTCAAAAAATATTCCGCACCAGCGATGGCGGTCTCACATGGCAAACACTAAGCTGGTCAAACGACACGGCTCCCTATATAAGCTATTCGGATGTTGAATTTCTGGATGCGAACACCGGTTTTATTTCCGGGTATGAAGTAGACAACATCAGCACGAACTTCGGCTTTACTGAATTTGTAATGAAGACTACCGATGGGGGTGAACACTGGACGCGCGTTGAAGTGCCTACGGACCTGGAGAATCGCGAGGTAAAGCTTCAATTTGTAAACAGCGATGTTGGTTTTGCTCGTGTTACACGTTCACAGTACGGTGATGATCTTTTTGTAACAACAAACGGAGGTAAATCATGGGAGAAAAATTCGCTCGACAGTTTACGCGATATACATGCCGCTTACTTTGTTGATGAGAAGATTGGCTTTATGTATGGCAGAGATTTTAAATACACCATGAAACTTTTCCGTACAGACGACCAGGGGAAAAGCTGGGAAAATATAGCCATACCTGTATTTAGCGGACAGGATGAAAATATTATCACGGATATAAAATTCTCTGATCACACGCATGGTTACGCCGTAGGCTCTGCCGGAAATATACTCACCACACAGGATGGCGGTAAAACATGGAACGTCCGTAATCGCGGATACCCGTTCTTTTATGCCAGCGATTTTACAGATGATAAAAACGGATACGCTTCTTCGGGCAAAGGATTTTTCAAAACAACCGATGGTGGTAATTCATGGCAATATGCAGAGGGCTCAGATTCGCTGGCCATTCTCGACATGGACTTCAAAAATTCTGATGATGGTATATTTTACGGTTTTCGTGATAGTTACTTTCATGTGAAGGACGGTGCTACGAAGATCGAACCGATTGAGCTCCCGGTAAATTTCATGTCGTTATCAGAAGCGATTGTGGAGGGCGATTCATTGTTTGTCAGTGGAACTACATTAGCACCTTCGGGAAATGTATTGTTGAAATCTGGTGATCGTGGTAAGAACTGGCAGGTGTTACCGATACACGAAGAGGATGATTTTATCGTAGAGCTAAATCGCATCGGCTCTAAATTTTACCTGGGCACAACGCAGTCTATACTACACTCGGGTAATGGGGAAAGTTGGCAGCAGGTGAAATCTTTTTCATTCGAATACCTGGAGTGCATGACGTTTGCAACGGAACAAGTTGGCTTTGCAAGTATAGGCGGCAAAGTTATGCGCACACACGATGGTGGCATAAACTGGTATGAGGTTGGTACATTCCCCAAGAATATACTCATCCATAAATTTCTGGTGGCCGATTCCAAAGTTGTTTTTGCATACGGAGCGAAGTATATAGAGGGTGCGTACTATGGTGCAATCTGGAAGTCAATCAACTTTGGTATGACGTGGACAGAGGAGTCGCTACCGGTGTTAGTAGACGAGGCTATAGCGGATATGAGTATTGTTGGAAAACACGTTTTTGCCGTGGGGGGCTTCGGTCAGGTGTTTCGCACGGAGTTAACCGAAGTCATTACCGATGTGGAGGGACATTCATTCTCATCCCTGGCTATATTTCCGGTACCCGCTTCGCGCTATCTCAATTTTGAAATTCCCGAAGATGAAGTTGCTGAACAGATATACCTTTACGATCTGCAAGGCAATGCATTGAATGTTTTGTATGAGAAGGATGAATCACGCTATCAACTTGATCTGGCCGGACATACACAAGGGCTGTATATACTTTATGTTGCTACCAATAAAAATCAATATCGGCAGAAAGTTGTCAAAACCAATTAAGCAAAGTTTAAATATAGCTATGAGAGTAATCCTTTCCAGGAAGTATATCCTTCCGGAATTGCCATCGTAACATCGCGTTCGAAGATGCCGAATACGGAAGCACCCGAGCCGCTCATGCTGGCATATATAGCACCGTGCTGATAGAAAGTATCTTTCAGATCGGCAATGGCAGGGTATTTTTTGAAAACTGATTCTTCGAAATCATTTTTAACAACGTGCCTCCAGTCTGCCAGTGCGTATGTTTCCAATATTTGTTGGAGCGGCATAGCAGGTTGTGCAGGAGATATACCGGCATACGCTTCGGCAGTAGATACATGAACCGGAGGTTTGATCAAAACCAGGTATTTACCCTTTAGTGAAAGCGAGGCGGGCTGAAGTATTTCTCCGCGGCCTGTGCCCATCATGGGGGTGTCCTGAATAAAGAAGGCACAATCACTTCCCAAGTGTGCGGCATACGCCATCATCTTTTCAACAGAAAGATTCAATTGGAAAACGGTGCTGAGTAAGCGTATAGTATGGGCTGCATCGGCAGAGCCGCCTCCGAGACCTGCACCTGTAGGTATAATTTTATGCAGATGAATTTTTACAGGTGCGAGATTGAAATCCTTTTGTAAGAGATGGTATGCTTTGAGACACAGATTGTCTGCATCGTTGCCCGGTATAGCAGCCCCCGAAGTTGTAAACGAAAGTATATCCGAAGGAATAATTTCCAGGATGTCTGTCCACGGTACCGGGTAAAAACAAGTTTCTAAATCATGAAAACCATCGCCTCGTTTTCGGATGATGTGAAGGCCGAGGTTGATTTTGCAGGGTGGGAAAGACACCATAGATAACTGCGAGCTGTGAGTCATGAGCTGCGAGTACAGGATGACTCGCAGCTCTGCTCATGAGTATATTTACTTTGTTAAGCGTTGGATAAGATCTTCGGTGATACCCGTTGAAGAGAAACCTCCATCGTGCATCAGGTTCTGCATGGTAACCATGCGTGTAAAATCAGAGAACAAGCTAACAATATAGTTTGCGCAGTCATCAGATGATGCATTGCCCAGAGGCGACATCATTTGTGCATAGTCAAAGAACACGTCAAACCCGGAGATACCCGAGCCTGCTGTTGTTTTGGTAGGCGACTGAGAGATGGTGTTGACACGTACTTTCTTCAGTTTACCGAAGCGGTAGCCATAGCTGCGCGCAATAGATTCCAGAACAGCCTTCGCCTGCGCCATGTCTGAATAATCAGGATAGGTGCGTTGTGCTGCTATATACGTAAGCGCAACAATAGAACCCCACTCGTTCATAGAGTCCAGTTTCTCTGCCGTCTGCATTACTTTGTGAAAAGAAACACCTGAGATGTCGAGAGTCTTCAGGAAGAAATCGTAGTTCATGTCGCCATACGGTCTGCCTTTGCGCACGTTGGGACTCATACCGATCGAGTGCAGTACAAAATCGAGTTTGCCACCCAATACTTCTACAGACTTTGAAAAAAGATTGGTAAGATCTTGTTCCGATGTAGCATCAGCCGGAATTACTTCAGCATTGCAGGCTGCGGCCAGCTCGTTAATCTTACCCATACGCATGGCAATGGGCGCATTGGTCAAGGTGAATGATCCTCCCTCTTCTTTAACTTTTAAAGCAGTTTTCCAGGCGATCGAGTTTTCATCCAATGCTCCGAAGATGATACCGCGTTTTCCTTTCAATAAGTTGTTAGCCATAGCAGTTTATGATTCTAAAATGGTTTTGTTAAAGCACAATATTACAAAATTCTGGTTGTAGCCTACGGAGTATCTGCAGAAGCGATGTGTTATAACGGGTATTTTATGCTCTTAAATGCCTAATGATTAGGGTAAAACGCATCTGCTGATTGCTGGCTAATTGACCTAAAAAATAGTAACTTTAGTTACAATCAAAAACAGAAGCCTATGGAAACTACGTCTACATTTTTCACTATGTGGGACCGGTACATGTACGCAGGCGCATCAACATGTGTGGCCCTCGGGATTATTGTTCTCGTGTATCATGAGTTTAAAGTTTATCAGATTAAAGACTATAAAGAGAAGTATGATTATGTAAACCTGAACGAGATCCGCTACTTCTGGTATGCCGTGATGGCGTTTACCCTGGCTGGTACTTTCTTCGCCAACACCATTGCAAGCCGTGCCATTGAAGCCAACAGCATGCGGTGGTTTTATGTTCGCATCTTTATTTCATTGGGACTTACTGTTATTGCCTACTTTGTTTTCTTCAGCCTCGTGAAAGTTTACTACGCAGGGTATATAGAAAGAAAACTTATTCAACTGCGTGATATGCCACGCACGTCTCCGGCCGGTAATATGATGCGCAAGCTTACGGATTCAGAAGTGCAGGAACATCACCTGGAAGGAACCAAGAAAGATGAAGTACACCTGGTGGATTATGACGTGTGGATTGACGATAAGACTGGCTTTAAGAAAATAGAAAAGTATAATGCCTATCAGCATGCAGAGGAATGTTCGGAATGCGGATACTATACCATGAAGATCGACTCCGAAGAACTTGAGGAGGCTCCGACACCATCGCGCACCGGCTTGCTTTTGAAACACTATAAATGCTCCTACTGCGGACATCGCGAACAGCACGAAGTAGTAATTGCACGACTATCCGAAAATGTTGCCTGAAATAAATTCAGTATCCTGGCAGAAGAAGAAAAAAGAAATTTTTATTGAATGATCGGAAGCTTCATGGTGATGGTTGTACCGATACCGTAATCGCTGATCAGTTCGATGCTTCCGTTCAACTTGGTGACTGCCTTCTTTACAAGGTAGAGTCCTAGTCCATTACCCTTTGATGCCTGCGAGGCGCGGAAGTACAGATCAAACAATTGAGACTGATATCGCTCTTCAACGCCTATGCCGTTGTCAGCTACGGTAATCTCGATGGTGTCGTTCAGATTTAAAATGTTAACATCGATAAATGGCTGGGCACCGGGCTGCGTTTTGCGGAAGAGTATAGAGTTTTCAATAACGTTTCGGAAAATGATCTGCAGCAACGCCACATTCGAAAGTATAACAATATCGTGCGGAATGGTAACGTGATGTGTAATGCTATATTTCTCAAAGTCTGATTCAAAATAACGCACACTGTCGTGGATCAGTTGGTTGATGTTTACCGGTTCAAGAGGCAGATCGGTTTTGTTCAGTTCATACATCATCTGCATCTTAAACAACATGCTGTCCATGCTGCGCGCGGTTTCCACAACTTTATCGAATAGTACAACTACCGAGTTTGAGTCATTGATAACATAACGAGCCACCTGGTTCAGGCCCAGCAACGTTGTAATAGGCCTGCGCATGTCGTGTGACGACCGGTATAGAAAAGTGTCCAATTCTTTATTGGCAAGTTCAAGCTCATGCGTGCGCTCCATTACTTTTTGTTCGAGCTGCGCGTTGAGCGATTGTATATACTGGTTGTTCTCCTGCAGTTTGGCGCTCTGTGCTTCCAGCTCCGTATTCTTCATTTCAATTTCATCGTGCTGCACGCGTATAACCTTCGCTATATTTCGCTGGCGCCTGTAGTTATAGATCAGGTTAATCACCAGAATTACCAGCAGTATCAATCCCACCAGGGTAGCAATAAAAATGGTGCGCTGACTGCGTATACGTTCCTGCTGAATTTCATTGTTCTTCGTAAGCAGTTCAATCTCCGTTTGTTTCTGGTCGAGGTCGTAGCTTGCCTTTACTTTGGCCAGGTTAAGCGATTCCTGCTCCTGGTATAGCGAGTCGCGCAGATCAACGTGACGATCTAAAGCTTTATAGGCAGCCGTAAAATTCCCGACAGCAGATTGATACCGTGAGTATGTTCGGTAATAATTTGCCATGGCTTTGCGCCTGTCAACTTTTTTGGGCTCGAGTGTAAACAGAACTTTGGCAGAGTCCAGGTAACGTGCCGCCATCCGGGTATCATTCATGGAAAGGTATATTTCACACAACTCGGTAGCCGCCATGCCGGCACTTCCCCATACTTTAAATTTTTTGCTGGTGTTATAGTCAGCCAGTATACTCTTGATCGCTTCCTGCGTATGGCCCAAATCTTTTAACACAACCGCTTTGTTCCCGTTGATGAGGCCGATCCAGAATTCATTGTTGATCTCCCGCGCTATAGCCTCTGCCTTTTCATAGTTAATGATCGCGATGTCGAATTGTTTAATAGCATAGTTTGCCAGTGCAATGGTGTTGTAGACACTCATCTTTTGAAACTTGCTTGCCGGAGTAATTTCACCGAGTGAAAGTTTCTCGTGGTAGTTCAATACGTTATACCCTTCTTCAATACACTGGCGGTAGTTACGGGCGCGATAGTTAATCATACAGCCTTCATAATGGCACAGCACCACGTAGCTAAACATCTTCTGCTCTTCAAAGGTCTTGGCGGCATTGAGTATATGCTGCAGACCTTCGGAGAGAAGTTCCTGCTGACTCAGAAATTCGCCAATGTTATACTGCGCAAGCGCCAATGCAAACTTATCGTTACGGTTGGAGGCTGCGAGCAGCGCTTCATCATAATAACGCAAAGCTTCTTCCTTGTTGCCGATGCGATCGTAGATGCGTGCAATGTTACGACACGCCAATACTTCGGCTAATATCTTTTTACTGTTGCGTGCTGCCGATAAAGCCTGGAATGCTGAACTAAGCGCTTGCCCGGTGGAAGCCTTGGCCAGATTTTTTTCCATGGTGTCAAAAACAAAAACCAGTCTTTCGCGCGGAGCGGTAGCAATGATGTCGACCATGCTGTCGGCACGGAGTGTATCCTGGGCAAAGATGGAGTTTATAGCCAGGCTCATGAAGAGAAATAGAATGATGATGCCCGGATTTTTATGCATGGCTCAGATACAGGTAAAGCTAAATTTAATAAAATTCGCAGCGATTTACAGAAAATGAAACTAGAGAAACAACAACCTGTTGGGGTATTTGACAGCGGTATTGGCGGACTTACCGTGGCGCACGCCATCAAAAAGCTTCTGCCTCAGGAGAGTATGATATATTTTGGCGATACCGTGCACTTGCCGTATGGCGATAAATCCGAAGCTGCGATACAGGCGTATTCAGTAAAAATTGCCGACATACTGGTAAAGAAAGGTTGCAAAGTGATTGTTATTGCTTGCAACTCAGCCTCGTCAGCCGCCTATGAATTGCTGAAGGAGTATGTTCGCAAAGATATCCACATCATCAACGTAATTGATCCAATGGTGGATTTGGTGTTGGGACAGTTTCCTGGTAAACAAGTTGGTCTTATCGGTACCAAGCGCACGGTGCAATCGGGCGTATATGCGCGCAAACTCGCTGAAGGAAATAAAGATGTAACGGTGCATTCACTGGCTACTCCATTGCTGGCACCCATGATTGAAGAGGGCTTCTTTAACAATCAGATCAGTCACGATGTAATTGCTACCTACTTATCGGATCCAATACTTCAGAATATTGAAGCCCTCATCCTGGCGTGTACACACTATCCATTGATAAAAAAAGAAATCAGTAGTTTCTTCCAAGATAAACTTGCTATACTCGATTCATCCGAAGTTGTAGCGCTGGCATTGAAACGTCATCTTGAACAAGAAGGGCTACTCAACGACCAGGCTACTGGCCAGTATCATTTCCTGGTTTCAGATTATACCGAGTCGTTCGAAGCATCGGCCGGATTGTTCTTCCATGAGACTGTGCATCTGGATAAACATCCGATGTTGTAAGAAGCTTGTTCGTTTTCATGACAGGATGAACCCGGTGGTAAATTTTTTTTCCGCATCTTAGCGCCCGGTAAATGCTATGCCCCTGACAACGTTGATTTTTATATTGCCCTTTCTGTTGGTGTATACAATATTTGCCATTTATGCCGAGCGTAAAATCTCTGCTTTTATACAAGACAGGCTCGGCCCGATGGAAACAGGGCCTTACGGATTGATACAAAGTGTAGCCGATCTGCTTAAACTAATTCAGAAAGAAGATATAATTCCTGCAGCGGCCGATCGCTGGTTGTTCAAGGTAGCACCCATTATAATTTTTGCCTCTGTGTTCGCAGGCTTCGCGGTGTTGCCACTGGCACCATCGTGGACGGGAGCCGGAATTTCTTCTGCTGTATTTTTTCTGCTGGCTATTGTCTCATTGGATGTGATCGGTATCATGATTGCCGGCTGGAGCTCCAACAATAAATATAGTGTGTTGGGTACCATGCGTTCTGCAGCCCAGATCATTTCATACGAAGTGCCGCTTGGTCTTTCGGTGCTCTGCGTGTGTATGATTTGTCAAACACTTGATCTTCAACAGATATCCTATCAACAAGGCATCTATAGTGAACAGCCGCAGTATTTGTTTGGTATAAAATCATGGGGCATAGAAACAACGGCAACCGGAGGATTTCTGGCGTGGAATATTTTCAGAATGCCCTTATTATTTATTGTCTGGGTTATTTTTTTTATTGCATCATTGGCCGAGAGCAACCGCGCACCTTTTGATTTACCGGAAGCTGAATCTGAGATTGTTGCCGGTTTTCAGACTGAATACTCCGGATTCCGCTGGGCTGTTATCATGCTGGCGGAATATGGAATGATGCTTTTAGTAAGTATATTAGGGGCGGTGTTATTTTTTGGAAGCTGGAACACGCCACTGCCAAACATCGCTGCCCTTCGGTTAGCAGAATGGACGAGCGGAACACCAGGTATGTTGAGTTCAACTCTCTGGGGCATTTTTTGGCTTTTAGGCAAGGCGTTGTTTTTTGTAGCGATACAGATATGGGTACGCTGGACATACCCTCGCCTGCGGGTTGATCAATTGATGAATTTGTCGTGGAAATATTTAACACCTTTGGCGTTAGTCCTGGTAATACTATGCGGACTTTGGAAAGTAATTTTTATTTAAAACGTGTGAAAATAGTTTTTTCAACATTTCTGTTTTTTATAGTTCTTGGTCATTCTTGTCTATATGCACAAAGTGAAGCTGACAAGCTCGAGGCTGCACTGAAGGGTGAGCTTGCTGATACAGCCCGTATACGCGTACTCACCGCACTGGTAAAAGAATACCAGTTCGTTGACTTTACGAAGAGCCAGGCCTATACCGAGGAGGCTCTGAAGCTTGCCGAAAAAACAGAGTCTGTAAAACATAAAGTTGATGCATACCTGACCGCATCTGTTTTATATGCGAGCACCGGTGACTTTAGTTCTGCGCTTCGCTTCGATAACCGCGCGCTTGAACTGGACATCACCACCAAAGACAGCACAAACATCTCACGCGACTATAACAATATTGGCCATGATTATTATGACCTGGGCGAATACGATGATGCCTATTTTTACTTTACTCAATCATATCGTATCGCCAGTGTTATAAAAGATACCCTGCGCATGCTCATCTCGCTGCACAATGTAGGGCGTGTGTTTAAAGAATTAGGTCAATATGATCAGGCGCTTGATCATTTGCAGCTGTCGTTAAAGATGAGCCAGGAGCACCATGATACCGAAGGTATAGCCTATGCCCTGCACGAGATTGGCGATGTGATGTTGCGTAAAAATCAATACGACTCTGCGCTTAACTTTTTAACCGATGCACTCGCCAAAGTAAGGTCCATGCACATTGATGAGATCCATCCGCAGGTGCTGGCAAATATAGGATCGGTATACCTGAGCAAGAGTGATTTTTCGAAAGCACTTGCCTATTACGATTCAGCCTATACACTTCATGCTAAAACCAACAATCGCTACGGCATGGCCGAGATTGAATTGGGCCGCGGCATCGTGTTTATAAAACAAAAGAAGTATGACGAAGCCCTCGATAAAATAGAAAAATCGCTGGTGATTGCGCGTGAGTTGAACGCACGTGTACTCGAGATCAGAAGTTTCTATCAGCTATCTGTATTATGGGAGACAAAAGGCGATCATAAAAAATCGCTGGAGTATTTCAAGCAGTATAAATTGCTGGAAGATACCCTGTTCAGCCAGGAAATGCAGGGAAAATTACTGCGCGACCAGATACGTTTCGAAACCGAATCGCGCGATACACAGATAGCAGCCCTGAGCCGATTGCAAACTTCGCAGCGCAGTGAGTTAAGAAAACAGGAATTCGTTCGAAATATACTTGTCGTGGTGATGGCGCTGAGTGCTATTCTACTCATTACGGTTTATCGCAGCGGCCAGCGCAGACGCAAGATCAACATGTTGTTGCTCAACCATCAGGACGAGATGGAGAAACGCAGCGAAGAACTTGAGCGTCTCAACCAGGTAAAAGATAAATTCTTCTCGATCATTTCGCATGACTTACGTTCACCTATAAATGCATTGGCAGGTTTACTGGACCTGATCGATAAGGGCGCGATTAAACCGGAAGAAATGCACAAGCATACCAAGGAACTTAAAGTCCGGTTTAACCATACACGCACGCTGCTGAACAACCTGCTCGATTGGACATTGTTACAAATGGACAAACTAAATCTGCAGGCTGCCAAGATAAATCTATACCGCCTCGTAGAAGAGAATATACAATTGCTGGGCTCGGTACAAGACAAGAAGATCTCTATGCTCAACGAAGTGCCGGAGAATGCCATCGGCTTTGCTGACTCCAACACCATCAACCTCGTGATTCGTAACCTGATGACCAACGCCATTAAATTTACCAATGACGGAGGCCGCGTTGTGATAGCAGCACGCGAACAAGGTCGTGAGTGGATCGTGTCCGTAAGCGACAACGGTGTAGGCATGAAACCCGAAGTGTTGAGCATGCTCTTTGATAAAACAGCTCCTTATACAACCCGCGGTACCGCCAACGAGAAGGGTACTGGTCTTGGCCTCATTCTCTGCAAAGAATTTGTTGAGAAGAACGGAGGACGTATATGGGTTGAAAGCGCAGAGGATAAAGGCAGCACCTTCTACTTTACACTCCCGAAGTCTTGATCCGTTATCCGTTAATCGTATACATTACTAACGAATAACTGTTAACCATTAACGGATAAAGGATAGAGATTAAAATCAGAATTATACTTCCGAACATCTTTTTCCCTCCTATTTTTGTTACCCGGATATGGAAGGAATAAGTGTTACATATTTTGGTAAGATAGCAGAGGTTATCCGATCGCTTGCAGCAGGACTGAAGATCACTTTCAGACATATGTTGAGGGCGCGTAAAACCCGTAAACCTGTTGTTATTACCGATCAGCAATATTTTCAGTCTACCGAAGGAATCAATACCATTCAGTATCCGTACGAAATGCAGCCAGTGCCAGACACGGGCCGCTATCGCCTGCACAATGAAATTGATGACTGCATTGTTTGCGATAAGTGCGCGAAGATCTGCCCGGTAAATTGCATCACCATTGAACCTATCAAAGCGATTGAAGAAATCGGCAAGACTTCCGATGGAACTTCAAAGCGTATATATGCTGCCAGGTTTGATATAGACATGGGCAAGTGCTGCTTCTGTGGTTTGTGTACAACGGTGTGCCCTACAGAATGTCTTACCATGACTAAGGTATATGACTTCAGTGTGTTTGATATACGTGAGCACAACTACGTGTTTGCTGAAATGACTGAAGAGGAGATCGCTGAAAAGAAAAGAGTATACGAGGAGAATCAGAAAAATAAAGCAGCTGCCAAAACGGTTGTTGAACCGGTTGTTAATACAGCAACGGTTACTACTTCTGAAGAAAAGAAAGATATAGCAGAAGCGCCTAAAACAGCGAAACCCGTTTTTAAACCTAAAATTAAACCTGCGGTACCTCCGCCTGCCACCGAATGAACTTTGTAACGATACTGTTCTATTTCTTTGAAGCTGTGGCAGCCCTGGCAGCACTAAGCCTGGTATTGGTGCGAAATGTTTTTTATGGTGCTTTGATACTGGTTGTATGTCTGTTGTCGCTGGCCGCTATATATGTGTTGGCCTTTGCCGAGTTTGTTGCAGTAACACAGATCTTGATCTATGCAGGCGGTATATTGGTGGTGATCATCTTTGGCGTTATGCTTACAGCAAAGATTGCGGGTAAGCCCCTCGTTGTAAAGCATACCAACGTGTGGGGCGGTACCCTCGCGTGTGTAGCTTTGTTTACCTTGCTGCTATACTTTTTATCATCGCAGAAATTTTTTGAAGACGGAAAAGATAAAATGCAGGCAGCCGATACTGCGATCAATACGATTGGCTTTGGACTCATGACTGAGTTTGTACTGCCGTTTGAAGTGGCAGGTATATTGTTACTGGCAGCATTGATAGGAGCAGCCGTTATTGCATCGTCTATTAAATCCAGAAACGTATAATGGTTCCGGTATATCACTTTCTATGGCTGGGGGCGTTTCTTTTCTGTGCGGGTCTCATGGTAATTATCACCAAGCGTAATGCTATTATGGTGCTGCTCGGCATAGAGCTGATGCTGAATGCTTCGAACCTGAACCTGGTTGCTTTTAATCAACTTCATCCGGCACACCTCAGCGGCCAGATGTTTGCTTTGTTCGTTATCATTGTGGCTGTATGCGAAGCGGCTGTTGGTCTTGCTATTGTGTTGCGCGTATACCAACACTATCAAACCTCGGTGCCAGACGAAGTAACGGATCTGAAAGACTAACGATATACGTAACCCAAACAAAACATCCCCACGTAACACCTCGAAACTGCAATGCCCGAAACTCAGACACACTATACAACCTTCTTTGAAGTATGCCTGCTCCTGGTAGTGCTGTTGCCGTTGGTGTCGTTCGTGGTGTCGGGGCGTATACCGCAGCGTTACTCGTGGGTGGTGACTTTTACTGCACCTTTGTTTCTGCTGATCAGTGCGATCGGTGCTATATATATATTCACCGCGGTGTGGCATCATCAGCCCTACATAGCCAGGGTAAATTGGTTTACAATTGGCGGAACGCTGGTTTCGGCGGGAGTATATTTGAATGATATAGCAGCACTGATGCTGCTGGTCGTAACGTTCATATCGTTCCTGGTGCATCTATACTCTACCGGCTATATGGCTGGCGATGCAGGCTTGACCCGTTACTTCGCCATGCTGGGTTTCTTTACGTTCTCGATGCTGGGTATTGTACTGGCCGATAGTTTACTGCTCATGTTTGTGTTCTGGGAGCTGGTTGGTTTTTCGTCCTATATGCTGATTGGCCATTGGACAGAAAAAGATGAAGCTGCTGCTGCCGCAAAAAAAGCTTTTCTTTTAAACAGAATTGGCGATGCTGGTTTTCTGGTTGGCCTCATGCTCATCTGGGCCTATACCGGTACATTTGATATAGTTCAGCTCAGTGATATAAATGAAGTGTTCTCCTGGCAAACAGCGGCATCGCTATGCTTGTTTGCCGGAGTGATCGGTAAGTCTGCACAGTTCCCTCTACTCACGTGGCTGCCCGATGCCATGGAAGGACCAACACCGGTTTCAGCGCTTATTCACGCAGCTACCATGGTGGCTGCAGGTGTCTTTTTATTAGCGAGAGTATATTTCCTGTTTACCCCTGCAGCGTTAGATGTTATAGCAGGTATAGGTATACTTACAGCATTGATGGCGGCACTCTCGGCACTGGTGCAGTTTGATATCAAAAAGATACTGGCGTATTCTACAATATCTCAATTGGGATTAATGGTAGCAGCGATCGGAGCCGGGGCACCGGCAGCGGCTATGTTGCATTTGTTTACACACGCGTTCTTCAAGGCAGGTTTGTTTCTCGGTGCCGGTATCATTATCCATGTATTGCACCAGGCACAACAACAGGCGCACGAACATTTCAACGTACAGGATATACGCAATCTTGGAGGACTTCGAAAAAAATTACCGTTTACATTCTGCGCATTTGTGATTTGTGGCTGCGCCTTGGCAGGTATACCTTTCTTTTCAGGTTTTCTTTCCAAAGACGCCATTCTCACCGCCATCACCCATTGGAAAGGTGATGGCTTCTCGTGGAAATGGATTGTACTTGCTTCAGCATTTATAGTTTCGTTTCTCACCGTGATCTATACCTTCCGCATGATCTGGACTGTTTTCATGGGCGAAGAAAAACGAACAGCTTCATTGCCGGTAGTTGAACCTCCGGTAATTATGCGTGGTCCCGTTGCCATTCTTGCAGTTTGTTCCGTGTGGTTGCTGGTAGACATAAATCCAGTAAACTTCGAAGGATGGTTGTTTAATACACTACATGCTGATGGCAATTTTCATATAGGAATTATATCAATTGTATCAGCATTGTGGGTTATTCTTGCTGTGAGTGTAGCGTACTTCATGTTTCGCAGTAAAACAATACATGACGATTTACTGCTGAATAATTTTTACCTCGATAAGCTATATTTCAAGATCGTGGGGAACCCATCGTGGAGGCTGGCAGTGTTTACAGATTATTTTGACAGGCGATGGATCGATGGATTTATCCACGCCTCAGCGTATGCACAGGTAACGGTATCGCATTTGGTAGGATGGTTTGATCGTGCCATTGTAGATGGTACGGTAAACGGTATAGCAAGCTTGTCGCGCGGTGTTGGTAATTTTACCCGCTCTTTCCAGGGTGGTAAAATTCAGAGCTACATACTATGGGCAATTCTGGCAATCATAATTTTTCTAATTTGGATACTATTTTAAGAAGCGATAAGTCTTAACGGAAAGCAGAAAGAGAAACGTAATGCACCACTATTATATATCCCTTTTAATTTTTATACCTCTTCTTGCAGCAGTTGCCGGATTATTTGTTCCTGCCGGGGCCGCAAAATATTTTCGCTATAGCACGCTTTTCGTAAACCTGCTTCAGTGTATGGTGCTCATCGCGATGGTGATGGAATATATACCCGCCCAGGGAATGCAACTGGTGGAGAGGAAAGACTGGATCACCCTGAACATCGGCACATGGGGCATATTAAAAGCAGAATACTTTGTAGGCATTGATGGCCTGAGTCTGCCGCTGGTAGCGCTATCGGTTTTTGTTTTACTCATCGCCACCATCTCTTCATGGACGATCAATAAAAACGTAAAAGGATATTTTATTCTATTGCTGATCTTAAATGCAGCGATCATCGGTAGTTTCACTGCACTTGATTTTCTGTTGTTCTATCTCTTCTTCGAGTTCATGTTATTGCCGATGTTCTTCCTCATTGCTATATGGGGAGGTGCACGCAGGGAATATGCTTCTATAAAATTTTTCCTGTACACATTGCTGGGCTCTATCTTTATCCTGATCGTGATGATAGGCCTATACATCAGTGTACACGATCCGAATTACTCGGGACAGTTGGTACACAGCTTTAGTGTACTCAACATGGCCGATGCATCTAACTTTATATCGCATACGATACTTGATCCGAACAACGCCTGGACGATCGGTCCGATGAACGCGCGCCTCTGGGCATTTTTACTTTTATTCATCGGCTTTGCTATCAAGTTGCCGATGGTACCGGTACACACGTGGCTGCCCGATGCACACGTGGAGGCACCTACTCCGGTCTCTGTTATACTGGCCGCACTGTTGTTAAAGATTGGTGGCTACGGACTTGCGCGTATAGCCTTCCCGATATTTCCGGAAGCCGCTATACATTTCAGTACATTCATTGGTATCATGGGAGTGATCTCCATTATCTACGGTGGATTGAATGCCATGGCAAGCAAAGATCTGAAACGACTCATTGCTTATTCATCCGTATCACACATGGGCTTCGTGTTGCTGGGTTTTGCTTCACTAACGCCAGAGGGAATAGCAGGGTCGGTATACCAGATGTTCAGTCACGGAATAATTTCTGCCATGTTATTCCTGTTGGTCGGTGTACTCTACGATCGTACGCATGACCGAACCATTGTAAATTATTCAGGCTTGTCATCTAAAATGAAAAGCTATACTGCACTGGTGCTGGTTGGCTTCTTTGCTTCCATGGGATTGCCTGCATTCTCCGGCTTTATAGCTGAGATCATGATTTTCCTCGGAGCTTTTAAAGCCAACAGCGTAAATGGATTACTGCATGAAAGTTTAGCAATCATCGCGACATTGGGACTTATATTAGGCGCTGCATATTACCTCTGGACTTTACAGCGCATGTTCTTTGGCCCGTATGATCTGAAAGGAAATATAGCGCACGATTCTATTTATGATCTTACCGATCGTGAATACCTCATGCTTGTACCGCTGGCTATAGCAGTATTGTTCTTTGGAATTTTTCCGCAGCCGATGATCAACATCATTGATCCGTTTGCACAGAACTTTTCAGGATTTGTGTTGCGTGCGGGAAAGAGTTTAACATTAAATCCGTAATCCTGTGGAGAACGGTTTAAGCTTAACACTGGATCATATCTTCTCAAGCTTGTTCGAGCTGAGTCCGGAAGTAATTCTTTCCATTGGTATACTGCTTGTTATTGTAGTAGGCCTGGTGAAGAAAGATCATGCTATAACAACGCTGCTTACACTTCTTATTTTCTCCTTCTCGTTTCTTTTTGTCTTGTCAGATCTTGATACGCTGCAGCAACCGCTGTTGCTCTTTCAAGGCATGCTGCGAAAAGATACGTTCTCGTTATACCTGAGTGCGCTGGTTGATGCAGCCGGTATACTTACAGTGTTGATGAGCTGGCGAAATCAGCGGGAGCAAAGTCACCTGCAAGAGTACTATGCACTTATTATAACGGTAGCCCTGGGCGCACACTTACTGGTGATGAGCACAAACTTTGTGATGGTGTTTCTATCGCTCGAACTCATTTCCATAAGCTCGTATGTTCTCACCGGATTTTCATTCGATAAAAAAGGAGCGGAGGGAAGTTTAAAATATTTTCTGTTTGGTTCAGTTGCTTCGGCAGTGATGCTGTACGGTATCTCACTGTTCTATGGCTTTACCGGCACCCTTGAATTTTTATCAGAAGAATTTTTAAAAAACCTCGCGGGCAACATTACACCCCTGTTCTTTATAGCTGGACTTATGGTGGTAAGTGGTTTTCTGTATAAACTCGCAGCGGCACCGCTTCACCCCTGGGCGCCTGATGTATACGAGGCATCGCCTATGCCAGTCGTTGCTTTTTTTTCAACCGTACCGAAGCTTGCCGGTATTGGTGTGCTTACCCGTTTCGCCATGACATTAAAAATGGCCGATCAATCATACGACTGGCAATCCATACTCAGTGTTATTGCTATTCTTTCGTTAACGATTGGAAATTTTTCAGCTCTTCTTCAAAAAAATACAAAGCGGCTTATGGCATACTCGTCCATTGCACAGGCAGGCTTTTTATTAATAGGAGTTGTTGCTTTTCTTCCGCAGGGTATACACTTCATGCTTTTTTATGCGACTGTGTACGTGGCTATGAATTTCGTGGTGTTCATATACCTTCAATACTTTGAAAAAAATGGTTTTGTAACGATTGCAGAATTTGAAGGTATAGGAAAAACGTTTCTGTGGCCCTGTGTTTTTTTATTGATCGGTTTCGTTTCACTCACCGGCTTACCACCCACAGGAGGCTTCACTGCAAAATTATTTATCTTCTCTTCGCTTTGGGATGCATACCAGCTTTCCGGAAAAAATATATTGCTGTGGCTGCTGATATTTGGTTTGCTCAATACCGTGGTTTCATTGTTTTATTATCTGCGCATACCCTATTACGCATTTATAAAGAATCGCAGTATCAACATAACAACAAATATTCTTGCATTTGAAAATCTTTTTGGGTTGGTATTGGTTTTACTCATACTTCTATTCTTCTTCAGTCCCGGACTGTTGATGGGATGGATTAATAAAATTACCTTTGTGTCTGTTATCCGTTTTCCGTTATCTGTTATCGGTTAAAGCGTAATCCGAAGGAATATTTTTCTGCGGATAACGATTAGCGATTAACACGTAAACGAACTTCGGATAGCTGCTAAAGATTAACGGCACACCATGAGCGACCAAATCCTTCACGAGTGCGGAATAGCAATGATCCGCCTGCGTAAGCCCCTCTCGTACTATTTAGAAAAGTACGGACCAACCTACGCGATGAATAAGATGTATATCCTGATGGAGAAACAGCACAATCGCGGCCAGGATGGTGCAGGTGTTGCAAACATCAAGTTAGACGTAGAACCAGGACATCGTTACATTAGCCGTTATCGTTCCATCAAGCCACAACCCGTGGCACACCTCTTCAAGAAAATCAGCAAAAAATACAGGAAGGCCCAGAAGCAGGGCAAAGACAGATTTCGCGATGAGCAATGGCTCAAAGCAAATGTTGCCTTTAGCGGTGAAATCTGGTTGGGACATTTACGCTACGGTACACACGGTGTAAACAGCATTGAAAATGTACACCCGTTCCTTCGTCAGAATAACTGGAGAAGCCGTAACCTCGTAATGGCCGGTAACTTCAACATGACCAACGTTGAAGAGTTGTTTGATATACTCGTAAATCTTGGACAGCACCCGAAAGAGAAAGTTGATACGGTTACCGTAATGGAAAAGATCGGTCACTTCCTCGATGAAGAAGTGCAGGGTATATTTGAAAAGTATAAAGATAAATTTTCGAATCGCGAAGTATCCGAGATCATCGAGAATGAAATCGACTTGCAACGTGTATTGAAAAGAGCGTGTAAAGATTTTGATGGCGGATATACCATGGCCGGTATGACGGGTTCAGGTTCTGCTTTTGTTACGCGCGACCCAAATGGAATTCGTCCTGCGTATTTTTATGCAGATGATGAGGTGGTTGTAATCGCTTCTGAAAAGCCTGCGATTAAGGCAGCCTTCAACGTAGAGTATAACCAGATTGAAGAAATAAAACCTGGCCACGCACTTATCATTAACAAGAGCGGGGAGTTCGGTCAATACCAGATCACAAAGGCAGGTGAGAAAAAATCCTGCAGCTTCGAGCGTATATACTTCTCACGTGGCAATGATCCGGATATATATAAAGAGCGTAAGCAACTTGGTCGCCTGTTGGTGCCTCAGGTATTGCGTTCTATAAATTTCGACATCAAGAACACGGTATTCTCCTATATACCGAATACTGCTGAGACTGCTTTCTACGGTTTGATGGCGGGTATAGAAGATTACCTGATCAGCAAACAGAAAGATATTATCCTCGATGGTAAACCTTCTGTTGATTCACTGGAAGATATACTCTCGTTCCGTCCGCGCATTGAAAAACTGGTATTGAAAGATGTGAAGCTTCGTACCTTCATTACTGACGATTCGCATCGCGATGAAATGGTATCGCATGTATATGATACTACCTATGAAGTTATCCGTAAAGGTATAGATACACTCGTTGTTATAGACGATTCGATTGTGCGCGGAACAACACTGGAGAAAAGCATTTTGAAGATGCTGGATCGGATCGGTCCGAAGAAGATCGTTGTTGTCTCATCGGCACCACAAATCCGTTATCCGGATTGTTACGGAATAGACATGAGCAAGATGGGAGAGTTTGTTGCTTTCCGTGCCATGACTGCCCTGTTGAAAGAACAGGGTAAAGATTATTTGTTGGGCGAAGTGTACGAGAAGGCTACACGCGCGCGCGGACATCAGAGCCAGGTGAATTACGTGCAGCAGCTTTACAGCCAGTTTACAGACGAACAAATATCAAATAAGATAGCAGACATCTGCCGCCCGGCTGATATGAAATCAGAACTGGATGTGGTATTCCAGACTGTGGAGAATCTGCACAAAGCGATTCCTAACCATACCGGGGACTGGTATTTTACCGGTAACTATCCTACACCAGGGGGTATGAAAGTAGTGAACCGCTCTTACGTAAACTATATGGAAGGAAAATTAGTGAGAGCTTATTGACCTTCTATAAACACAGAAAACGTTTTAGAATATTTTTCTTCTCCCTTCTCTTTCGGTATTTTATTCGGTAAAATCTCCTCTTCATAAGTTTTTGTTAACTTGTGGGGGAGAAATTATTGATAACCTAAACCAAATCTATGAAGAGAGGTCTACTACTATTAGTAGCAGGGATGATGTTCTTTGCATCCTATGCTCAGGAAAGAGTAATCTCCGGTAAAATCACATCCTCTGAAGATGGAAGTGTTTTGCCAGGAGTAAACGTGTTAGTGAAAGGTACCACCACGGGTACCGTAACCGATGTTAATGGTAACTATACTATTAATGTCGGCCCTAGTTCAACACTTGTATTTACATTTATCGGCTTTACATCAACTGAAGTGGAAGTAGGTTCACGATCTACTGTTGATGTTCAGATGCAATCTGATGTAAAGCAGTTATCAGAAGTAGTGGTTGTTGGTTATGGTACACAGGTTAAGCAGGATCTTACCGGTAACGTTGCGTCAGTGTCTGGTAAAGAGATTCAAAATCAACCTGTACCTAGTTTTGATCAGGCTATGCAGGGAAGAGCTGCCGGTGTGTTCATCGAGTCTGGTAATGGTAAACTTGGTCAAGGTATAAAAGTACGGGTGCGCGGTGCCGCTTCTGTGTCCGCATCGAACGAACCACTTTATGTTGTAGACGGCATTATCGTAACTACCGATAACCTGTCTTCTACTGATGCATCAACAAACCCGCTGGCCAATATCAACTCAAATGATATTGAGTCCATTCAGATTCTGAAGGACGCTGCAGCTGCCTCTATATATGGATCGCGCGCGGCTAACGGTGTTGTTATCATCACAACAAAACGTGGTAAGAGCGGAAAGACCTCTTTCAACCTGAATTATATGAAGGGCTTCAGCAGTCCTACACGTAAAGCAAAATGGTTGAACGGTCCACAATACTACGAAGCATTTAAAGAAGCATTTGATAACACCGATGCTATACTTCAGCGTGATGAAGGCGAAGACTTCGGATCGTATATGTATGGAGAACCCGGGATGACGTTTGATCAAGTATTGGATTCAGAATTAGGTGACTGGAGCAAAGATGTAAGCGAAAATTGGGCTGACCTTGCTTATCAGGATGATGCCGGTATAGATCAGATCGATCTCTCTGCCAGTGGTGGAAATGATAAGACTAAATTTTATACCAGTCTTCAGTTTTCAGATCAGAAAGGTATACTTATAAACGATCGCTATAAAAAGTTAAGCGCCCGCGCGAATATCGATCACAAAGCTTCTGATAAAATCAGTTTTGGTTTGAACTTCAGTTTGTCTCGCTCGGTAAATAATCGCTTGAGTGATGATAACGAGTTTACAACGCCTATGCAGTTACTCGCGTTGCCTGCTGTGCAGCCAGCCCGTTTGTCTGATGGTACACTCAATCAGAATACACTATATTTTAACGGATTGATCAAGGCAGAGAATTCAACTTTTGAGACAACTACGTTTCGCAACATTTCAAATATATATGCAGCATGGCAAATTACTCCTGATCTCTCTTTCAGAAGTGAAGCCGGTGTCGATATACTCACACAAAATGAAGACATGTGGAATGGCAGCGAAGTGGACTCACAAACCGGTAACGTTAAAGGTGGTGGATACTCTTCTTACACAAACGTGCTGAATTACTCTACGAACAATTATCTGTCGTTCAATAAAGTATTTGGTCAGCATACACTGGATCTGACCGGGGGTATGAGTTTCCAGAAATATGAGCAGGATCTGACTGACTTAACAGCGCAAACACTTCCGAGCAGTGCATTCAGAACACTTACCAGTGCATCGGTAATTACAGACGGAATAAGCAGTGCTACAGACTATGCGTTCCTGTCATACTTCGCACGTGCTAACTATAAATTCAACAACAAGTATCTCGTGTCGTTGAGCGGTCGTCTGGATGGTTCATCTAAATTTGGTAAGAATGAACGCTACGGATTTTTCCCGGCTGCTTCTGCAGGCTGGATAATATCTCAGGAATCATTCATGGAGAATATCAAGAGTACATTGAGCTTCCTGAAGCTGAGAGGAAGTATAGGTGTGACCGGAAATGCTCCTACACAAAACTTTGCAGCGTTAGGACTATATGCGGCCAATACCTATGATATAGATCCGGGTATTGCACCATCTCAATTATCAAACAGCAACCTGAAGTGGGAGACTACTGTACAGACTGACTTTGGTATCGACTTCGGATTGTTCAACGACCGTATCACTGGTGAGATTGATTACTACGTTAAGAATACAACCGATGTATTGTTGAACTCGAACGTTCCGGGTACATCTGGCTTTCTGACACGCTTCATTAACATAGGGGAGATTGAGAATAAAGGGTTTGAATTTGTAATCAATAGTCAGAACATCGTTGGAGAATTCTCCTGGAGTTCTTCATTCAACTTTGCTCGTAACAAAAATAAAATCGTTAATCTGAATGGTAATGTTATTGAAGGTGGTTATTTGAACCGCGCGGTTGAAGGACAGCCAATCGGGGCTTTCTATGGTATTGAGTATGCTGGTGTAGATCCTGCAAACGGTGATGCCCTATACTATATCAACGATCCGGAAAACCCGAGTAGAGAAACTACGAACGATTACAACGGTGCATTCCGTACCATCATCGGAAATCCTAACCCTGATTTTATCGGAGGTTTGAGCAACACACTTTCCTATAAAGGATTTGACCTGAACTTCCTCTTCCAGTTTGTATATGGTAATGATGTATATAACGGAGCCGGAAGATTCCAGCGCGCAAACTTTACGTACTTCGACAACCAGCTTGTTGAAGACTGGGAAAATTCATGGAGAGAACCGGGCGATCAAACGGATGTGCCGGAAGCCAGATTGTTCTTGTCTAATGGTGATAAGGAATCATCACGCTTCCTGCAGGATGCATCCTATATCCGCTTGAAGACATTAAGCCTTGGGTATAATTTCCCGTCAACCATTACCAATCGTTTATCGATGCAGAGCCTTCGTATATATGTAGCGGCACAAAACCTGTTGACTATTACAGATTACGATCTGAACGATCCGGAAGTTAATACCGATTACCTCGCAGGTAACATCGGGCAGGGTAATGATTTTTATGCTGCTCCGCAGATCAAGACAATCTCTTTTGGTATAAACATTGGCTTCTAAAACCGTGAAACTAAGTATGAAAAAATATAATGTTTTAATTGTTGCTGCCTGCATGGCCATGCTCGTAGGTTGTGCCAGCGAACTTGATATCGAACCAAAAGATTCTGTAACAGAAGAAGTAGCACTGGATTCAGAAGAAGCTATTCAATCTTTATTAGTGGGTGCGTACGATCGCATGGCTGATGATGACCTATATGGCGGCTGGTTTCAGATGACAAGTGATTTACTAGGCACCAATGACGATATAACCTGGAGTGGTACATTTTCAGATCCGCGTGATATCTGGAATAAAACCATTACTACCAGCAATGCTCAGGCAGAGGTAACGTGGACAGAGGCATATGAAGCTATCAACGTTGCCAACATCATCCTGGCAAACCTGTCGGTGATAACAGACGAAGATGAGCGCGCCAGAATAGAAGGCGAAGCTAAATTTATCCGTGGCCTGGTATATTTTGATCTCGTTCGCTTATTCGCGAAAGACTGGGCTGATGGAAATCCGTCTGCCAATTTGGGTGTGCCGTTAAAGCTTACGCCAACTGATCTGGAGTATGACCCTGCTTCCAGCGCTATTTCCAGAAATACGGTAGCGGAAGTATATGCACAAGTACTGGAAGATCTTACCGATGCTGAGCAATTGCTGGGCGAAGATAACGGCTTCTATGCTACAACATGGTCTGCCAAAGCGATACTGGCAAGAGTATATATGCAGCAGCGTAATTACGAGGATGCCCGAACTAAAGCGAATGATATTATTGAGAGCGGACAATTTGCGCTCGTTGATAAAGTTAGTCAGGCTTTCAACCAGGCAAACAATACTTCAGAAGATGTGTTCGCTGTACAAATCACAAATCAGGATGGAGAAAATGCTTTGCAAACTTTCTATGCTTCAACAAGCTTCAACGGCAGAAGAGATATTCGTATCCGAGCTGAGTATGATGATTTGTTAGAGGAGACTGATGAGCGTAAAACTGCATTGATTTATTATGATGCTGCGGGAAGACGTCTCAGCGGTAAGTATAAAGATCAGTTTGCCAACATCAGTATTGTTCGTTTGGCAGAGCTATACCTCATTCGTGCGGAAGCAAACGTACGTGCAGGCGGAACGCAGGTTGGTCCTAATACACCGGGCGATGATTTGCAACTCATCCGCGCACGTGCAAAAGCAAGTGATGCTCCTGCAGAGCCTACGGTTGAAGATATACTGTTAGAGCGTAAACTTGAGCTTGGTTTTGAAGGCCACTTCATTCACGATATAAAAAGAACGGAAACAACCATTACGCAACAGGGAACTTATGAGTGGAATAGCAATTTATTGGTGCTTCCTATTCCGCAACGCGAAATGGATTCTAATCCTGCGCTTGCCGGCCAGCAAAATGCCGGTTATGTAAACTAAGCAGGGCGACTATATCAAAAAAAGAAAGCCCCGGGAACCACCCCGGGGCTTAAACCAAACCCCTCATACCAACTTCGTCCCGATTCAGAAAATCGGGATTACCAATCCTTAAACCTGATTGTATAACATAAGACGGGTATACTTTGGTTCATATTGTATAGCCTGTAAATAATTCTTTTAAAAGAAAAAGAGCCGCATCAAAAGCGGCTCTTTACTTTTTTAGCTTACCAGTTCTGCATTTTCAATGTTCTCGAAGGTAAATTCCGTTTCGTTACGGAGGTCTACCAGGATCACTGAATCCTTATGAACTTTGCCAGCTAATATCTGCTTTGATAACTCGTTCAAAATCTCACGTTGGAATACACGTTTCAGCGGACGTGCTCCGAATTGCGGATCGAATCCCATTCTTGATAAGCGTTCGCGGGCAGCTTCCGTTATGTCCAGTTTTATACCAGACTCATCAAGACGCTTGCAGATCAGGTTAACCTGTATATCAACAATCTTGCGAACATCTTTTCTGCTCAGCGGTCTGAACATAATGATCTCGTCAATGCGGTTCACAAATTCAGGTCGAACCGATTTCTTCAACAAGTCAAAAACTTCATCTTTTGTGTTCTCGAGTATATCGAAGTAATTTTCGTCTGTAATTTTTTCAAAGTTCTCCTGTATAATGTGCGAACCTATATTGGTGGTCATGATAATGATCGTGTTTTTGAAATTGGCAACACGACCTTTGTTATCGGTTAACCGGCCATCATCGAGTACCTGCAGCAGAATGTTGAAAACATCCGGGTGAGCTTTCTCGATCTCATCCAGTAGAATTACAGAGTATGGTTTTCTGCGAACGGCCTCTGTTAATTGTCCACCTTCATCGTATCCTACATACCCTGGAGGCGCACCAATCAAACGACTTACACTATGGCGTTCCTGGTATTCACTCATATCAATGCGCACCATCGAGTTCTCATCATCAAAGAGATACTCCGCCAATGCTTTCGATAATTCAGTCTTACCAACACCGGTTGTACCCATAAAGATAAACGAACCTATAGGACGTTTCGGGTCCTGCAAGCCCGCGCGACTTCTGCGAACAGCATCACTCAAGGCTTGTATAGCTTCCTCTTGTCCTGCAACACGCTTGCTAAGTTCTTCTTCCAGGTGCAGTAACTTCTCGCGTTCACTTTGCAGCATTTTTGAGACTGGTATACCTGTCCACTTCGCTACAACTTCCGCTATATCTTCACTGTCAACCTCTTCTTTCAACAAGGTTTTTTCGCCTTGCATTTCTTTCATCTTCAACTGAAAATCATTGAGATGTTTTTCGGCTTCGGTAATTTTACCGTAGCGTATCTCGGCTACTTTTCCATAGTCGCCAGCCTTTTCAGCCTGTTCAGCTTCAAACTTCAGTTTATCTATATTTTCTTTTTCTTTCTGAATGCCGTGAACAACTTCCTTTTCACTTTCCCATTTTGCTTTGAGTGAATTTCGTTGTTCCGAAAGTTCAGCAATCTCTTTGCTTAATATAGCTTCCTTCTCGCGGTCTTTCTCTCTACGTATAGCTTCACGCTCGATTTCGAGTTGCATGATCTTGCGATTCAACTCATCGAGTTCTTCCGGCAGAGAGTCCATTTCAAGTCTTAGCTTGGATGCAGCTTCGTCCATCAAGTCAATGGCCTTGTCTGGAAGGAAGCGATCACTGATATAGCGGCTCGATAGTTCTACCGATGCTATAACGGCATCATCTTTAATCCGTACACCGTGGTGTAATTCGTATTTATCTTTTATACCACGAAGTATAGATATACTATCTTCAACAGAAGGTTCATCTACCATTACAGATTGGAACCTGCGTTCAAGTGCTTTATCTTTTTCAATATACTTCTGATACTCTTTCAGTGTAGTAGCACCGATAGCATGCAGTTCGCCTCGAGCGAGTGCTGGCTTCAACAGGTTCGCAGCATCCATAGCACCTTCACCACCGCCACCGGCACCGATCAAGGTATGGATCTCGTCAATGAAAAGTATAATTTGGCCGTTGGAGTCTGTTACTTCTTTGATAACAGCTTTCAGGCGTTCTTCAAATTCACCTTTATACTTTGCACCGGCAACAAGCAAGCCCATGTCCAGCGACACCAGGATTTTATCTTTGAGATTTTCCGGTACATCACCATCCACGATACGTTGCGCCATACCTTCCACGATGGCTGTTTTACCAACACCAGGTTCACCTAAGAGTATAGGATTGTTTTTGGTTCTGCGCGAAAGTATCTGCAACACGCGTCTGATTTCTTCATCGCGTCCAATCACCGGATCGATCTTACCTTCTTTAGCAAGGTCGTTCAGATTTTTAGAATAACGCTCCAGCGATTTATACTTTGCTTCAGCATTCTGATCGGTAACTTTTGATCCGCCACGAAGTTCTTTTATAGCCTTGATCAGGGCTGCGCGTTCAAAGCCAGCATCTTTCATAATAGAAGATACTTTGTCTTTTGATGCAAGTAATGCCAATAGAAGATGCTCGATCGCTACATATTCATCTTTGAATTCACGCAGTTCTTTATCGGCATTTTGTAAAAGCGTATTGGTAGCAGAAGACAAATAAGGCTGTTGACCTGATACACGGGGATATGCGTTGAGAATCTCTTGCAGTTTTGTGTCAAGTATAGTCTCATTAATACCAAGCTTCTTGAACAGGTAGCTTGATACGTTTTCGTCTGTCTCCAGAATAGCCTTCAAAACGTGTCCCGGTTCAATCGCTTGCTGCTGGTTGCCCATGGCGATCTCCGCAGACTTCTGTAATGCCTCTTGAGATTTTATAGTAAATTTTTCGAAGTTCATGATTGTAGTCCCTCAGGGCTGCTGTTATCAAATACTAATCCACCAGTAGCTTTCTGAAAAAATGTCAATAAATATACCTTCGAATAAACTATAAATCAGTCGTTTTGGCTGGAAAGAAGACAGAACGGTAGACTATAAATTTTACGATAAAGCTATTTACAAGTTTTAACAGTAGTATCGTCTTTCTCTTCACCGAACCATACCAGGCCGTATTCTTTATACAGTGCAACACCTATAGCATTCCATTTTACTTTGCTCCAGATGTCGAGGTTAACGATCAGCGGGTTGTGACCTGGACTTACTTTCCATCCATCGAGACCTTCCTGGGCTGTGGCACCGGCTGTGCTATAGTACGCAATCTCATACCCAAAGCCCGAATAGCCGGCAATTTCCTTGGGCTTATCCCACATACATTGAGCGCGTTTGTGATCGCTGGTATAGCAGCAGGCAGTCCAGCTTCCCTTTTTAGACCAGCTGTGCGGATTGCATTTATTATCCGGATCAAACTTATAGTTATCTGCTAAATCATGCGCATGCACGTTGGCTACCTGCGAGAGCTTGGCCGAAAGTGGTATGGAGGGGAGACCTTTAGTCTTCCGGTATTCCATAATGAGGCGGTATAGCTTCATTTCTTCAGTAGAGAGGCAAAGTTCTTCTTCCTGGAGCTGCAGAAAAGGACGCGTATCGAAAGCAGACATCGATAAAAGCAGGAACGAGGCTAAAACAAACGATTTCATAAGATATTTTAAGGATTAAGCGATTGAACTACAAAATGTCTTCATTTATGACCTTTATTTTTTAATTTTCCGCGCCCAAAATCAAGGGCTTGGTGTTTCAATTAAACACCTAAAACGCAAAAACATTTAAAACATTTTAGCAAAATGAGCGATCAGAAAATCAGCATCAGCAACGGTAAACTTAATGTGCCTGATAATCCAACCATCCCGTTCATCGAGGGTGATGGAACCGGTGTAGACATTTGGCCTGCATCTAAGTTAGTATTTGATAAAGCAGTTGAAAAGGCTTACGGTGGAAAGAAGAAGATCAACTGGAAAGAAGTTTTGGCAGGGGAGAAAGCTTTCAACCAAACTGGTAACTGGCTGCCGGATGAAACGCTCAACGTTTTCAAAGAATACCTGGTAGGTATAAAAGGACCTTTAACAACTCCGGTAGGAGGTGGTATACGGTCATTGAACGTTGCACTTCGCCAGGAGCTCGATCTATACGCCTGCGTGCGTCCGGTACGTTGGTTTAAAGGTGTACCTTCACCTGTAAAGGAGCCACATAAAACTGATACCATCATCTTCCGCGAAAACACTGAAGATATATATGCAGGTATCGAGTTTCAGGAAGGTTCAGAAGAGAACAAGAAATTCCTGAAGTTCTTCGAAGAGAACTTCGCGAAACTATATAAGAAAATCCGCTTCCCGCAGACAACTGCTATCGGTGTTAAGCCGGTATCAAAAGAAGGTACAGAGCGTTTGGTGCGTTCGGCTATCGAGTATGCATTGCAACACAAGAAGCCTAGCGTTACGCTTGTTCACAAGGGTAACATCATGAAATTTACCGAAGGTGGTTTCCGCGATTGGGGATATGCTTTGGCGAAAGCTGAGTTCGGCGCTAAAGATCTGGATGGAGGACCTTGGCAGATCATCGAGAAAGGCGGCCATAAGCTGATCATTAAAGATGCTATTGCTGATGCTTTCTTACAGCAGATTCTGTTGAGACCAGATGAGTATTCAGTAGCAGCAACATTGAACCTGAACGGTGACTATATATCCGATGCACTTGCTGCGATTGTAGGTGGTATTGGTATCGCTCCGGGTGGTAACATCAACTACAAAACCGGTCACGCTATATTTGAAGCTACACACGGTACAGCACCGAAGTATGCAGGTCAGGATAAAGTAAATCCAGGCTCTGTAATTCTTTCAGGTGTAATGATGCTTGAGTATATGGGCTGGCAGGAAGCTGCTGACCTGATCATTAAAGGTTTGGAAGGTGCTATATCTTCGAAGAAAGTAACGTACGATTTCCACCGCCTGATGGAAGGTGCTACCTTAATGAAGTGCTCAGAGTTTGCACAAGAGATTGTGAAGAATTTCTAAGCGTAAAGTTTAGTAAAAGTATATATAGAAAGCCGCCTCGTTTTTCGAGGTGGCTTTTTGTTTTTATCCCGACACTGACTTTTTTATTCTCCAGATGGTATATTTTAATACCAGTGCCATCTTAGTTTCATTATTCTTTTACTGCTATATTTGGATATGGCAACCGATAATCATAAGATACACCAGGGGCGAAACGTAAAGCGTTTCCGTGAAGTGTTAGGCATGAAGCAAGAAGCTCTTGCTGACCAATTGGGAGAAGACTGGTCGCAGAAAAGAATATCGATGCTCGAAAATAAAGAGTTGATAGAGGATGACATTTTACAAGAGTTGGCAAAGGCACTTAAAGTACCCGCGGAAGCTATTAAGAATTTTAATGAGGAGACGGCCTTTAATGTTATCAACAATACTTTTACCAGTAACGACACTTCCTCCATTAACAATGGCGTAAACTACTACCCGACATTCAATCCATTTGATGAATTGTTACGCATCAGTAATGAAAAAGATGAACTATATAAAGCACTCTTAAAGGAGAAGGATGAGAAGATAGTGTTGTTGCAAAGGTTCTTGGATGCGGGTAAATAATGTTTTAGCAATATATATATGTTTGTAGAATAGCAGACCCTGTACACGCCATAATCTTGATAAGATGGGACTAGACATGCGCCCGATGGGCAAGCCAAAACCAGGATTTGAAAAGAGGTATATGGAAATATACCAAATGTTAAAGGATGACAATAACATCCCCAAGCCTTCTATGCTTGAAAGACTGTTGGGCAAAAAAGGACCAACCAGAGAGCAGCTCCTGGAAGAATGGTTTGCTAACCTGATACCAACATACGAAACCATTAAAGCACCAAGAGTTGGTAGAGATAAAGAAGCTGATGCGTGGGTTAAAGAGCAATATGAAGAAAGTGATAAGAAAGTATCTCTTCAGGATTTTGTTAAGGAGTATCAAGGCTACTATGTAATTGACCTGGCAAAAGAGACAGATGGCGTGCCGGTATATAGAGCTTTGGGGCAGGATGAAAATGTTTTCAGAGGACAGTTTCTTAATGATTGTCTTGATTTGATTGGAAAGGAATTGGTACACGAGGCGTGGGAAACCAAACTTGCTGATGAAACGCTGGATTATGGTAACAGACTAATGCAGGCCGCAGACAAGATTGCAGTCGAAAAGAATCTTCAGCATCTAAAAACGCAACGTATGCCTCCTGAAACTGATGAGAAGGCTATAGAAAGTAAACTCCATATAGTATACTCACTGGCCAGGTGGCTAATTTTTTACGGGAAGAACGGTCATGGATACGAAGCCGATTTCTAGTTTGAGGACTAGATATAAATCCGAGGAGTATATATTATAAGACAAAAGCCGGGAATTCCGGCTTTATTGTTTTAGGAGATTGCGGTAAAATGCTGTCTTAGAAGCTCAACATAGATATAGCTGTCAAAGCAGCCTCTTCACCTTTGTTGCCATATTTACCACCGGCACGATCCATCGCCTGTTGCTTGTTCAGCGTAGTCAGTACACCAAAGATTACAGGCTTCTTCGTTTTGATATTTACTTCCGTAATACCGTAGGCAACAGCCTGGCATATATAGTCGAAGTGTGGCGTTTCACCTTGAATAACGCAACCCAGACTGATCACAGCGCTGATTGATTTGTCTTCTGCAGCCCATAAAGAACCGAGTGTAAGCTCAAATGTTCCGGGAACAGTTTTACGGATAATGTTCTGCTTTTTGAAGCCGTGCTTTACAAGCGCTTCAACTGCGCCTGAGTGTAGAGCTTCCGTTATTTCGGAGTTCCATTCAGCAACAACAATGGCAATTTTCTTTTTAGAGAAATTAAGGTTGGTTTTTACTTTTCCTGATTTAAGTGGTCCGGCCATGGCTAGATAGTTTTTATAAATTCGTCTGAAGTGATCACATTCAGTGTGCTCTTCTTGTAGTCTTTCACATTGCGTGCTATTATACAATGCATGCTAGATACAGTTGCCGCTGTATGATATTGAACAGCGTCTTCTACATCTTTAAACGGAGACGTAAAAGCGCTCTTTAAGGTTGAATGTCTGACGGGAATAATTGCTATATGATCAAGTAGACCCGTTATGAGTTCTCGTGCGTGTCGCTCGGAAGTAAGCTTACAAAGAATATAGTATGCAGTTGTTATACTATTAGACGATGTATGAAGAGCGATTTGCTTGTTGTATGCTGCCAGAAAAATTGACAATGCAGCTTGCGAGAATGGCTTACGATCTCCCAGAAAATCCAGAATGATATCGGTGTCAAGACATACCTTCGTCATTTCTTTTTGCTCTTCAGGATGCTTCTGATCTCTTTCTTGTGGTCGAGTTTGGCGGGTATTCTAACGGAGCCGAACAGTTTACTTATCTCTTTCGGGAGATCTTGCTGCTGCTGAGGTGCTGCGTTTGCAAGCTCAGTTAAGTATGATTCAACAAGATCAGATAAATTCTTGCCCTTCTTTTGAGCATACAGTTTTGCACGATCAATTATTTTCTTTTCTAAAGTAACGGTAAGCTTTGTTGTCATGCTCTGAAAATAAAAAAGGGATAGAGTTTATCTCCATCCCTGTAAATTTAAAATAAAATCTTCTATGAATTACTTTCCAGCTTTGCCTTGAACTTGCGGGCATTCTGGTATTCGGCTGATTCCCAGAAATCAGAAATTATCTTTTCGTATACTTCTTTAGCCTTGTCGTTTTGATTCAGCTTCTCGTATGCAAGAGCTTCTTTCATCAGATAAGTAGGAGAGAAGTATTTGTTCGGTTTATAGTTAGCTGCTTTATTGTAGAACTTGGCAGCATCTTCATAATTCTCTTCTTCCATGTACGTATCACCAATCAGGCTGTAGGCACGGGCTTGAACCAGCAGATCGTTTGAACTGAAATCTTCCAGGTACATACGTGCTACATTGAACTTACCTTGCTTCAGGTAAATAACACCAACATAGTAGTTAGAAAGATTAGCAGCATCAGAAACTCCGTAGTCTTCAATGATCGCTAAGAATCCGAGATTGTTACCATCGCCATTCAATGCCAGGTTAAGACTGTCTTGCTCGAAATAATAAACAGCCTGGAACATTTCTTTTTGCGCGGCATCATCCTGAGTGCCTTTGTAATACTGGAATCCAAAATATCCAGCAACGATGAGAAGGATTACGAGGGCAATACCAATAATGGTTTTAGGATTACTCTCTACCCAGTTTTCGGCATCTTCCAGTTTGTGTTTTATAGCCTCTGGATTTTCCAGCAATTCGTGCTTGTGTTCTTCTTTTTTAGCCATTGTTATGATAAGTGAAAGCCCTCCCGAATAAATCGGGAGGGCGCAAAACTACAAATTAGATCATACTAAACAAACAGCTCACGCTGAGCAAGATTAGTCCATGATAAATGGATAATCAGTTTGCACATACACATCGGTAAGTGCTTCTGAAGGATCAGGGAAATTGGATTCCTCTGCGAATTTCACGCTCTCTTCAACTTGCTGTATTACTTTGTTGTCTATTTCTTCAAGCTCCTTTTCAGTAGCGAATTTTTTGTCGAGGATAGTCTGGCGGGTAATCTCAACCGGATCACGTTGCTTGTATTGCTCAACTTCTTCTTTGGTTCTGTATTTCTGAGGGTCAGACATAGAGTGACCTTTGTAACGATACGTTCTGAACTCAAGAAGTGTAGGTCCTTCACCGGCACGGGCTCTTTCTGCAGCGCGGGCTACAGCGCGGTGTACATCTTCGCATCTCATGCCATCCACAGGCTCTGAAGGCATATCGTATGCTTCACCTAACGTATATAATTCGTGAACGTTAGAAGTACGCTGTACAGAAGTACCCATAGCGTATCCGTTGTTTTCGATCACAAAAATCACGGGCAACTTCCAAAGCATCGCGAGGTTCAACGCTTCGTGAAATGCACCCTGACGAACAGCTCCATCACCCATATAAGCGATACACAGGTTACCGGTCTTGTTATATTTTTCTGCGAAAGCGATACCTGCACCTAGTGGAACCTGAGCACCAACAATACCGTGGCCACCCATGAAGTTATGTTCCTTATCAAAGATGTGCATCGAACCACCTTTACCTTTTGTGGTTCCGGTTTCTTTACCATACAGTTCAGCCATGATAGCTTTGGGATCTGTACCCAATGCCAATGGATGACCGTGATCGCGGTAAGCAGTTATATATTTATCTCCTTTTTGCAGAGCTGAAACTGTACCCGAAGCACAAGCTTCCTGCCCTATATATAAATGACAAAATCCTTTGATTTTCTGCATACCGTAGAGCTGACCGGCTTTCTCTTCGAATTTCCGCATCAGCTGCATGCTTTCATACCAGTAGAGGTACGTTTCCTTTGAGAATTCAGTTGAATCACTCTTCTTCGCCACCGCGGGCTCATTCTTGGCTTTTGTTGTAGCAGGCATATCCCTATTTTTGATCCGAGCTGCGAAAATAACCCCCCAACGAACATTAGCCAAACTTTCAAGGCAAATCCTCATGTACCTCCACGAACTTCATTTGCTGAATTTTAAAAACTACGTAGAAGCAAATCTTCGTTTTTCGCCTTCAGTTAACGTTTTGGTAGGTAAAAATGGTAGTGGTAAGACTAATTTGCTCGATGCAATTTATTCTCTCTCTTTTACAAAAAGCGCCTTCGCTTCTTCTGATACTCAGTGCGTTTTGTCGGGTCAGAATTATTTTATGGTGAAAGGGAAGTTCTTTAAGCAGGATAAATCTTATGAATTGCTGAGCTCCGTACAGGCTGGTTCTAAAAAAGTTTTTCGTGAAGAAGGCTCGGACTATCCGAAGCTGAGTGATCACATTGGAAAATATCCCGTGATTCTGATTGCCCCCGATGATGTAGACCTGGTCCGCGAAAGCAGTGAATCGCGGAGAAAATTTTTTGACAGTATCATCTCTCAGTTGGATAAAAAATACCTGGAAGCGCTCATGCAATACAACCAGGCATTGAAGCAGCGGAATAGCTTACTGCGCATGTTCCAGGAACGAGGCAACCCGGACTGGCTCGCACTTGAATCGTACGATCGCATTTTGATTCGTTTAGGTCAACAGATTTTTCAGCAGCGTATCGCTTTCGCAGAAGAGTTTCTACCCGTGTTCAGAAAGTATTACAAATTTATAGTGGATGATGCTGAGGTGACTGATTTGAAGTATGCATCTGAGTTAAAGGAAAAAAGTTTTGAGGAAGGCTTATTAAGGAACAGACAAAAAGACCTCGCCTTGCAACGCACTTCTTTTGGTATACATCGCGATGATTATGTTTTTACTTTAGGTGATGGCGATCTGAAGAGATTAGGTTCACAAGGACAACAAAAGTCTTTTGTGATCGCCTTGAAACTTGCTCAGTTCGAGATCATTGAAAAGATGAAAGGTTTTAAACCTATTCTTCTGCTAGATGATATTTTTGATAAGCTTGATGATTTTAGAATAGCAAGATTATTAACACTGGTGAAAAATGATTTGGGCCAACTCTTTATTACAGATGCCCGACCAGACCGAACGGGCGAGTTGTTAAGATCGATCGAAGTATCTGCTGCTCTCTTTAAAGTAGAAGGTGGAACAATCCTGCAGCAATAAATTTTACCATTAAGATTTTTCTGATCAGGTTCTTTCTTTAAAGAGAAGGATACGGCATGGCGCATTAGTATATTTGCATCATGAAAAAGTATAGAGGAGGCGATGCTCAATCCGTTGGTCAGGCAATACGCGCCCTGCTCAATTCTTATCAGCTTTCAACAAAATTTGATGAAGCGAACCTGATTCAATCTTGGGAGCGGATCGTTGGCAAGCCGATTGCCAAACGTACGCGCAAACTCTTTATAAAGAATAAAGTATTATTTGTTGAATTTGATTCACCTACCATGCGTCACGACTTTTCATTACATAAAGCGCAAGTGCTCGAAATGTTCCGAAAAGAATTCGGAGAAGGAGTGATTATGGAGATCATTGCGATGTAACCTGAATGCCATTCGAAAATTTACGTGAAAAGAATTTTCGATTTTCTCTGCATAAGTTTTGAAAAAGTAGAAAAGCGTATAATTTTGCACTCCTGTTTTTGAAGAGCTGACCAAAACAGCACATAAAGCAGGTTTTGTTCTAAGAAATATTGAAACTCTATTCTCTCTTACAAATCTCGTGATGGATTTTGTAAGGATGATTTAAATATTTTAGGGGGAATACCAAAGCGGCCAACTGGGACAGACTGTAAATCTGTTGTCTTATGACTTCATAGGTTCGAATCCTATTTCCCCCACCATTAATTGCAGATATATAGTATGATTAGCCTAAGAGTATATCCCTGGCGAAGTCATAATTTTATTTTGCAACGTAATGCGGGAGTAGCTCAGTTGGTAGAGCGATAGCCTTCCAAGCTATAGGTCGCGGGTTCGAGCCTCGTCTCCCGCTCTCATTTGAGCCGTTATCCGTTGATCGTTATCCGTTAGTCGTAAAAAGTACGGTTGACGAAAATAACGGGTAACGTATAACGGCACTAAGCTGTTGTAGCTCAGTGGTAGAGCACTTCCTTGGTAAGGAAGAGGTCGTGAGTTCAATCCTCATCAACAGCTCTCGAAAAAAATGTTTGTCAGACAAATAAGCGCTGCGACCTAGCAAATCACGGCTGTCGGCATTCATAAACATATTGGAGATTACCCTTTTCGAAAGGCTTAAAATGTTCAGGGTGTTTGGTTCGGCAGCGGCTGAACTTATGGAAGAAGCAAAACAAATTTCATAACACTTATAATTTTAAACTTTTAACTGGGATTTTCAAATATGGCTAAAGAAACATTTGATCGTTCGAAACCACACGTTAACGTGGGTACTATCGGTCACGTTGACCACGGTAAGACTACTCTTACTGCTGCGATTACTAAAGTTCTCGCATCTAAAGGACTCGCTTCTCTGCGCGACTTCTCTTCAATTGACAACGCTCCTGAAGAAAAAGAAAGAGGTATTACAATCAACACTTCTCACGTAGAATATGCTACTGAGAAAAGACACTACGCTCACGTAGACTGTCCTGGTCACGCTGACTATGTGAAAAACATGGTTACTGGTGCTGCTCAGATGGACGGTGCTATTCTTGTGGTAGCTGCTACTGACGGACCTATGCCTCAAACTCGCGAGCACATCCTTCTTGCTCGTCAGGTAGGTGTACCTGCTCTTGTTGTATTCATGAACAAGGTTGACTTGGTTGATGATGCTGAACTTTTGGATCTCGTTGAGATGGAAGTTCGCGAACTGATGTCAGCATATAGCTTCCCTGGCGATACTATGCCAGTAATTAGAGGATCTGCTCTTGGTGCACTGAACGGTGAACCGAAGTGGGTTGAAAAAGTAGAAGAACTGATGAAAGCTGTTGATGAGTACATCCCGCTTCCAGTTCGTCTGATCGACAAAGATTTCTTGATGCCTGTAGAAGACGTGTTCTCGATCACTGGTCGTGGTACAGTTGCTACTGGTCGTATCGAAAGAGGTGTTGTTAACACTGGTGATGCTGTAGAAATCCTTGGTATGGGTGCTGAAAACCTGAAGTCTACAATCACAGGTGTGGAAATGTTCCGTAAGATCCTCGACAGAGGTGAAGCTGGTGATAACGTAGGTCTTCTGCTCCGCGGTATTGAAAAAGAACAAATCCGCAGAGGTATGGTTATCTGTAAGCCTGGTTCAGTAAAACCTCACTCTAAATTCAAAGCTGAGGTTTACGTATTGTCTAAAGAAGAAGGTGGTCGTCACACTCCATTCTTTAACAAATACCGTCCTCAATTCTACTTCCGTACAACGGATGTTACTGGTGAAGTGAAACTTCCTGCAGGTGTAGAAATGATTATGCCTGGTGATAACATCTCTATCGAGGTTGAATTGATCAATAAAATCGCTATGGAAAAAGGTCTTCGTTTCGCAATTCGCGAAGGTGGCCGTACCGTAGGATCTGGTCAGGTAACTGAAATCATAGACTAATCGTCTGATTAATAAATAGAAAGCGTTCTTGGAATATTTTTCAAGAACGCTTTTATTTTCTACACTAATCTTCTATTTTTGCAGTCCCTTTTTGGGCTGAGTGTTATTTGGGTGCGGCTCAAGGGATTGGGCGGTTCCCGCTAAAGCAAAAAAGGACTTTTGAAAAAGGCTCGGTTTCCGAAAGCAAGAACGCACGAAGAAAATTGGCCTTTAGTGGAAAAATAAAAATACGGGTGTAGCTCAATTGGTAGAGTAGCGGTCTCCAAAACCGTTGGCTGGGAGTTCGAGTCTCTCCACCCGTGCTGATAATAAAGAAGCATTGGCTTCCTTAAAAAACTGAAAATCAATGGCGAAGTTAAAAACCTATTTGGCGGAGTCCTGGGATGAGATCAAGAACAAAGTTACTTGGTCAAAATACAGCGAATTGCAAGGTAGCGCAATCCTGGTGTTGGTGGCTTCAACCATCTTCGCTCTGGTGATTGGTGCAATCGACTGGGTTTTCAAAACCGGTCTTCAGTGGTTTTATAGAGAATTTTAATAAAGAAGGTAATGCCAGAACTTAAATGGTATGTTCTCAGAGTCGTAAGTGGCCAGGAAAAAAAGGTTAAGTCCTACCTGGAAACTGAGATCGAGCGCTCGAAGCTGGTGGATTTTATCCCCCAGGTGTTGATTCCTTCTGAAAAAGTATACGAAATGAGAGGCGGTAAGAAGCGTGTTCGTGAGCGCAATTTCTTTCCGGGTTACATTCTCCTTTCTGCAGATCTCTCGAATGGGGAAGCCTTTCACGCGGTAAATAGTATACCGGGTGTGATTGGTTTTCTCGGTAACAACGGCACCGGGGCTTCCAAGGATCCCGTACCTCTTCGTCAATCGGAGGTTAACAGGATTCTCGGTAAAGTTGATGAGATTGACGAACTCGAGGAAAAACTCGAGACACCATTTATTAAAGGTGAATCAGTGAAAGTAATGGATGGTCCATTCAGCGGATTTACCGGAAGCGTTGAGGAAATTTTTGAAGACAAAAAGAAACTCAATGTAATGGTGAAGATTTTCGGCCGGAATACTCCGGTTGAATTGAGTTATATGCAGGTAGAAAAGTTAGAATAAAGATAACATGGCAAAAGAAATAATAGGTTATCTGAAATTACAGGTAAAAGGTGGGGCGGCAAACCCTGCACCTCCGATCGGTCCTGCGTTGGGTTCCAAAGGTCTTAACATCATGGACTTTTGCAAGCAATTCAATGCTCGTACACAGGATAAACCCGGTCAGGTGTTGCCCGTTTTGATCAGCATTTACAACGACAAGTCGTTTGATTTTGTAATCAAAACTCCTCCAGCTGCAATCCTGATTTTAGATGCTGCTAAAAAGCAAAAAGGTTCAGCAGAACCTAACCGTACAAAGGTTGGTTCAATCACCTGGGATCAGGTGAAAACAATTGCAGAAACTAAAATGCCCGACCTCAACGCATTCAAAGTTGAGTCAGCCATGAAAATGGTGGCAGGTACTGCAAGAAGCTTAGGTATAACAATATCAGGAACTCCCCCTTGGGATAAATAATCAGAGCGATGGCGAAAATTTCTAAAAACAGAAAAGCAGTCCTTGCGAAATACAATCCGGAGAAGGAGTATTCCTTGGAAGATGCAGCAAAGGTTCTAAAGGATATTACCTTTACAAAATTTGATGCGTCTGTTGATCTTGATATTCGCTTGGGTGTTGATCCTAAGAAATCAGATCAAATGGTGCGCGGTGTAGTAGCGTTGCCACATGGTATTGGTAAAACGGTTCGTGTATTAGTGCTTTGCACACCTGACAAAGTTCAGGAAGCAAAAGACTCTGGTGCCGATCACGTAGGTCTGGATGACTATATCCAGAAAATTGAAGGTGGATGGACAGATATCGATGTAATCATCTGTACACCTACAGTAATGGCGAAGGTTGGTAAACTTGGTAAAGTATTAGGACCAAGGGGCCTTATGCCAAACCCTAAATCAGGAACTGTTACGCTCGAAGTTGGTAAAGCCGTGAAAGAAGTAAAAGCGGGTAAAATCGACTTCAAAATTGATAAACAAGGTATCATACACGTAGGCATTGGCAGAGCTTCCTTCTCGGCTGATAAAATCCGGGACAATGCTATCGAAATGATCAATGTTGTTGCTAAGCTGAAACCGGCTTCTGCAAAGGGTGAGTACTTCAAAAGCATCACCATTTCTACAACGATGAGTCCGGGGATAGCAGTTGACAAAAATTCGATTGCTGGCATTTAAGAATTAAAGACATGACCAGAGAAGAAAAAGCACAAATTATCGAGGAGCTTTCAGAGAAGTTTGCTAACCATGCTCATTTCTATATTACTGATGCGGGTGGCTTCACAGTTGCTCAGATCAATAATTTCAGAAGATTGTGTTTCAAAAGCGGTATCGAATACAGAGTATATAAAAATACGTTGATTCGTAAAGCTCTTGAGAGACAAGAGGGAACGGACTACTCTCCTTTGTTTACAACATTGCATGGTTTCTCAGGAGTATTGTTCTCCAAAGAATCAGGTAATCTTCCTGCAAGGGTAATTAAAGAGTTTCGTTTGAAACTGGAAGGTAAGCCTGTATTGAAAGCAGCCTCCATCAACTCCGACCTGTTCATCGGAGACGAAAACTTAAATATGCTGAGCGAGCTTAAATCTAAGAATGAGCTCATCGGCGATGTTATTGCATTGCTTCAATCTCCTGCCAAAAATGTTATCTCTGCTCTTCAGAGTGGAAAGAACACAGTGGCTGGCTTGGTGAAAGCACTGGAAGAACGTGGAACTAAATAATTTTTACTAACAAGACTTAATTAAATTTTACGAAAATGGCTGATATTAAAGCACTTGGAGATCAACTTGTTGAACTCACTGTTAAAGAAGTTACTGAATTGGCTTCTTACCTGAAAGAAACCTATGGCATTGAGCCTGCTGCCGCTGCTGTTGTAGCTGGTCCTGCTGCTACTGGTGGTGCTGGCGCTGCTGCTGCTGAAAAAACTAACTTTGATGTAGTATTGAAAGCTCCTGGAGCTAACAAGCTTCAGATCGTGAAACTGGTGAAAGATCTTACTGGTCTTGGCTTGAAAGAAGCTAAGGATGTAGTAGATGGTGCACCTAAAACTATCAAAGAAGGCTTACCAAAAGACGAAGCTGAGAACCTGAAGAAGCAACTTGTTGAGGCTGGTGCCGAAGTTGAGTTGAAGTAATCTTCTTGCAGACGAAGAGTACCGTCTGACAGCTTCGGTTAGACCCTGTGTCTGTCCTGATCGTAGATCGGGAGGGACAGGGTCTATTCCTATTTGTACTCAAACTTGTATTTCCTTACTGTTCTCCGTCCAGGACTAGAACTTAAACGTTAAATACCTTGGCAAAGAAGACTATTAACGGTAGAATCGACTTCTCAGGAATTGAGAAGATCCTCGAATACCCAGATTTTCTGGACCTTCAACTCCAGTCTTTCAAAGATTTCTTACAGATTGAAACTCCGGCCGAAAAAAGACAAAATGAAGGCTTGTATAAGGTTTTCGCAGAAAACTTCCCGATAAGTGATTCGCGCGAGAACTTCGTATTGGAGTTTGTAGACTATACAATCGATCCGCCGAAGTACTCTGTAGATGAGTGCATCGATCGCGGATTGACTTTCTCCGTACCGTTGAAGGCTAAGCTTCGCCTTACTTGCAACGATGAGGATAACGAAGATTTTGAAACCATTGAACAGGAAGTATTCCTCGGAAATATACCGTATATGACCGAGAAAGGATCGTTCGTGATCAATGGTGCCGAGCGTGTTATTGTATCACAGCTACACCGCTCACCAGGTGTATTCTTTGCCATGAGCAAACACACGAACGGAACGAAACTATACTCTGCGCGTATCATTCCATTCAAAGGATCATGGATTGAATTCGCTACCGATGTTAACGCAGTAATGTATGCGTACATCGATCGTAAGAAGAAATTCCCTGTAACCACGTTGCTCCGCGCAATTGGTTATGGTTCAGATAAAGATATACTTGACCTCTTCGGTTTATCAGAAGAAGTTGAGGCTAACAAAAATACTCTCAAAAAAATAGTAGGTCGTAAACTTGCTGCCCGGGTATTGAAGACCTGGACAGAAGATTTCGTGGACGAAGATACCGGTGAAGTTGTATCGATCGATCGTAACGAAGTGCTGTTAGAGCGCGATCATACTATTGCAGCAGAAGATGTAGACATCATCGTTGAGTCAGGTGTGAAATCAATCATCCTGCACCGCGATGATATTAATATAGCAGACTATAACATCATCTTTAATACACTGGCAAAAGATACATCCAACTCTGAAAAAGAAGCGGTTGAGTATATCTATCGTCAGTTGAGAAATACAGAAGCTCCGGATGAACAAACAGCTCGTGATATCATCAACAGCTTGTTCTTCTCTGAGAAGCGTTATGATTTAGGTGAGGTTGGTCGTTACAGAATCAACAAGAAATTAGGTCTCGATATCAGCTCTGATCAGCGTGTATTGACGAAAGAAGATATCATTCTGATCGTGAAATATCTCATCGGTTTGATCAACTCAAAAGCCGTTGTCGATGATATCGATCACTTGAGTAACAGACGTGTAAGAACAGTTGGCGAACAGCTTTACTCTCAGTTTGGTGTAGGTCTTGCCCGTATGGCGAGAACCATCAAAGAAAGAATGAACGTTCGCGACAATGAAGACTTTAAGCCGGTTGATCTGATCAACGCGCGTACACTGTCTTCTGTGATTAACTCGTTCTTCGGAACGAACCAGTTGTCACAGTTCATGGATCAAACCAACCCGCTTGCTGAGATTACGCACAAACGTAGAATGTCGGCACTCGGTCCTGGAGGTCTTTCACGTGAACGTGCAGGTTTCGAGGTTCGTGACGTGCACTATACGCACTACGGACGTCTCTGTACAATTGAAACTCCTGAAGGTCCAAACATCGGATTGATTTCGTCTCTCTGCGTTCACGCAAAAGTGAACAAGATGGGCTTTATCGAAACACCTTACCGTAAAGTTGAAAATGGTAAAGTGAAAGTAAAAGATCCGGTTGTATTCCTTACGGCAGAAGAAGAAGATACCAACTATATAGCACAAGCGAAGGTACCGATTAAGGCTACCGGTGAGTTTGTGGATGAGAAGATCAAAGCTCGCTTTGAAGGGGACTTCCCGGTAATCGAGCCAAAAGATCTGAAGTATATGGATATTGCACCAAACCAGATCGTTTCGGTGGCTGCTTCGATGATTCCATTTCTTGAGCATGACGATGCGAACCGTGCATTGATGGGATCGAACATGCAACGCCAGGCTGTACCATTGATGAGACCGGAGGCTCCAATCGTAGGTACTGGTCTGGAAGGTCGTGTAGCATTAGACTCACGCGCACTCATTCTTGCAGAAGGTGATGGCGTTGTTGATTTTGTAGATGCGAAAAAGATTGTTATCAAGTACGAGATATCTGAAGAGCAGAGACTCGTAAGCTTCGATGATGAATTCAGAACCTATAACCTGATCAAGTTCAGAAGAACTAACCAGGATACTTGTATCAACCTGACTCCGCTTGTTCGTAAAGGACAGAATGTTGTGAAAGGACAACCACTTTGTCAAGGATATGCAACACAGAACGGAGAGCTCGCACTTGGACGTAACCTTCTTGTAGCATACATGCCATGGCAAGGGTATAACTTCGAGGATGCGATTGTTATCTCTGAAAGAGTAGTTCAGAACGATGTATATACTTCTATACACATCGAAGAATTTGAACTTGAAGTTCGTGATACAAAACGTGGTGAAGAAGAACTTACTTCTGAGATTCCGAACGTAAGCGAAGAAGCTGTTAAACACCTGGATGAAAATGGTATCATCCGTGTTGGTGCAGAAGTACGCGAAGGAGATATTCTGATTGGTAAGATCACTCCGAAAGGAGAAACAGATCCTACACCAGAAGAAAAACTTCTCCGTGCGATCTTCGGTGATAAAGCTGGTGATGTGAAAGATGCTTCCATGAAGGCACCTCCATCACTGAAAGGTGTGGTTATCGATACTAAACTCTTCTCAAGACCGAAACGTGATAAAGACGTTCGTTCGAAGTCGAAGAAAGAACTCGATGCACTGAAGAACAAGTACAGCAAACAACTTGGTGATCTTCGTGATGAAATGATCAAGAAGCTGACTCAGCTGCTGAACGGAAAGAACAGCAATGGAGTGAAACATAAATTCGGTGATGAGTTAGTAAGCAAAGGTGTTAAGTTCTCTGCGAAGGTAATCGAGAACAACCTGTTCCCTGACAAGAACATCTACCGCGATGAAAGTAACTATAACGTTCCGGAAGAAGTTAACCTTATCTCTGACGTAAGTCTTGAGAACTGGACATCTGAAGAGCACACAAACGAGCTCATCGGCCAGATGGTGAAAAACTATATCATCAAGCGTAATACATACGCAGGTGAATTCAAACGCGAACGCTTTACACTTGAAGTAGGAGACGAACTTCCTACAGGCATAGTACAGCTTGCTAAAGTTTACATCGCTAAGAAGCGTAAACTGAAAGTGGGAGATAAGATGGCGGGTCGTCACGGTAACAAAGGTGTTGTGGCACGTATTGTTCGTGAAGAAGATATGCCATTCCTCGAAGATGGAACTCCGGTAGACATCTGCTTGAACCCGCTTGGTGTACCATCGCGTATGAACCTGGGACAGATCTATGAAACTGTCCTTGCATGGGCAGGTTTGAAACTTGGTCGTAAGTATGCAACGCCAATTTTTGATGGTGCTTCATTAGACGAAGTTCAAGGCGAATTGAAAGAAGCTGGTCTGCCTCCTTTTGGACGTACGTATCTGTACGATGGTTTGACCGGAGAGAAATTCGATCAGCCGGTTACAGTAGGTGTAGCCTATATGTTGAAACTCGGCCACTTGGTTGACGATAAGATGCACGCACGTTCTATCGGACCTTACTCACTCATTACGCAACAGCCACTGGGAGGTAAAGCTCAATTCGGTGGTCAGCGTTTCGGAGAGATGGAGGTGTGGGCTATAGAGGCATTCGGTGCTTCGAATATCCTGCAGGAAATCCTTACCATTAAGTCCGATGATGTGATCGGTCGTGCGAAAGCTTACGAAGCGATTGTGAAGGGTGAGAACATGCGCAAGCCAAATATACCGGAGTCGTTCAATGTACTTGTACACGAACTCAGAGGCTTGGCACTGGAGATCACCATGGATTAATAAAGTCTGGTGTGTCTGGAAGTTTGAGCGATGCTTCGTAACTTCCAGACAACACGACTTGTGTACTTTAAGTAGTTATTAACTGAAAACTTACGATATGTCTTTCAGAAAAAATAAAAAGATCAACAACGACTTCTCCAAGATCACCATTAGCTTGGCTTCTCCGGAATCAATTCTGGAAAGTTCACATGGTGAAGTTACACAACCGGAAACCATCAACTACAGAACTTATAAACCTGAAATGGGTGGTTTGTTCTGCGAGCGGATTTTCGGGCCTGTGAAGGATTGGGAATGTCATTGCGGAAAATATAAACGTATTCGTTACAAAGGCATCATCTGTGATCGCTGCGGTGTAGAAGTTACCGAGAAGAAAGTAAGACGCGAGCGCATGGGCCACATCGAACTGGTTGTACCGGTGGCACATATCTGGTATTTCCGTTCACTCCCTAACAAGATCGGTTATCTACTTGGCCTTCCTACCAAGAAGCTTGACCAGATCATATATTATGAACGCTATGTTGTGATTCAGCCAGGTACAAAAGAAGAAGATGGTGTAAACCGTCTCGACTTCCTGACTGAAGAAGAATACCTGGATATCATCGATAAACTCCCTCGCGAGAATCAATTGTTGGATGACAACGATCCGAAGAAGTTCATCGCGAAGATGGGGGCTGAAGCGCTTGAGATGTTGCTGTCAAGAACACAACTCGATACGCTTTCTTACGAATTGAGACACCAGGCAGCTACCGATACATCACAGCAACGTAAGGCTGAGGCATTGAAGCGTTTGAAAGTTGTTGAAGCTTTCCGCGATGCTAAAACTCGCATTGAGAACAAGCCTGAGTGGATGGTGATTAAAATGGTTCCGGTTATTCCTCCGGAATTGCGTCCACTTGTACCGCTGGATGGTGGTCGTTTCGCTACATCGGATTTGAATGACCTTTACAGACGTGTTATTATCCGTAACAACCGTCTGAAGAGATTGATTGATATTAAAGCTCCTGAAGTAATTCTCCGCAACGAGAAGCGTATGCTCCAGGAAGCGGTTGACTCATTGTTCGACAACTCAAGAAAAGTAAACGCTGTTCGTTCCGATGGAAACCGCGCATTGAAGTCTTTGAGTGACATGCTGAAAGGTAAGCAAGGACGTTTCCGCCAGAACTTGCTTGGTAAGCGTGTTGACTACTCTGGTCGTTCTGTAATTGTGGTTGGTCCTGAACTGAAACTCCACGAGTGCGGTCTGCCAAAAGATATGGCAGCTGAGTTGTTCAAGCCATTCATCATTCGCAAGCTGATCGAAAGGGGAATTGTAAAAACAGTGAAGTCAGCAAAGAAAATTGTTGACAGAAAAGATCCTGTGATCTGGGATATTTTGGAAAACGTATTGAAAGGACACCCTGTTCTTTTGAACCGCGCTCCAACACTTCACAGACTTGGTATTCAGGCATTCCAGCCTAAACTGATCGAAGGAAAGGCGATCCAGCTCCACCCGCTCGTATGTACTGCGTTTAACGCTGACTTTGACGGTGACCAGATGGCGGTTCACGTTCCTCTCGGACAGGAAGCTATATTGGAAGCTTCGTTATTGATGTTGTCTTCACACAACATTCTTAACCCTGCTAACGGTGCGCCTATCACAGTACCTTCACAAGACATGGTGTTGGGTCTGTATTACCTCACAAAAGGAAGAAAGGGAACCCCGGAGCACGCTATCAAAGGAGAAGGCAAACGCTATTACTCTGCAGAAGAAGTAATCGTTGCTTTCAACGAAGGAAGACTTTCCAAGCACGCTAACATTAAAGTTCGTGCGAATGTAAAAGACAAGAAGACAGGCGATTTGACTATGCAGATGATCGACACAGTTGCTGGTCGTGTAATCTTCAATCAATTCGTTCCAGAAGAAGTAGGCTTTGTGGATGAACTTCTTACAAAGAAGAAACTGCAAACTATCATCTCTGACATATACAAAATTGCAGGTCAGTCTAAGACTGCCAAGTTCCTCGATGATATCAAAGAACTCGGATTCCAGATGGCCTACAAAGGTGGCTTGTCCATGGGCTTGAACGATGTAAAAGTTCCCGCCGAAAAAGAAAAACTTGTAGCAAGTGCCCAGGAAGAAGTTGATGCCGTATGGAACAACTACATGATGGGTCTTATCACAGATAACGAGCGTTACAACCAGGTAATCGATATCTGGACTCGTACCAACACGCTGCTTACCAACACGCTGATGAAGCAGTTGGAAGAAGATCAGCAAGGTTTCAACTCGATCTATATGATGATGCACTCCGGTGCTCGTGGTTCGAGAGAGCAGATCCGCCAGTTAGGTGGTATGCGTGGTCTGATGGCGAAGCCTCAGAAAAACCTTGCAGGTTCAGTTGGTTCGATTATCGAAAACCCGATCCTTTCAAACTTTAAAGAAGGTCTGGACGTGTTGGAGTACTTTATCTCTACACACGGTGCGCGTAAAGGTCTTGCCGATACAGCGTTGAAAACAGCGGATGCTGGTTACTTAACGCGTAGGCTTGTAGATGTTGCGCAGGATCTTGTGATCAGCGAAGATGACTGCGGAACATTGCGCGGTCTGAAAGTAACAGCACTGAAAGACAACGAAGATATAGTTGAACCTCTGTCAGAACGTATTCTGGGCCGTGTAACGGTGCATGATATATATGATCCAATGACAGATGAATTGATCTGCCCTGCAAACTCTGAGATTACAGATGAGCTTGCTAAGCTGATCGAGGATACAGCGATTGAAGAAGTTGAGATTCGTTCGCTTCTTACTTGCGAATCGAAAGTAGGAGGTTGTGCTAAATGCTACGGTCGTAACCTGGCTACTGGTAAAATGGTACAAGCTGGTGAAGCAGTAGGTGTAATTGCAGCACAGTCGATCGGTGAACCTGGTACACAGCTTACACTTCGTACCTTCCACGTGGGGGGTACTGCATCTAACATCGCGGTAGAAGCAAACATCAAGGCGAAATTCAGTGGTGTTCTTGAGTTCGAAGGTATCCGTACTATCGATACAACTGACAATGATAACAACCCGATCCAGGTAGTAATGGGGCGTACCGGTGAAATCAGGATCACGGATAATGAGAAGACGAGAGTGTTGATCACGAACCACGTTCCCTACGGTGCCTTCCTGAAAGTGAAAGATGGACAGAAAGTTGAGAAAGGTGAGGAGCTTTGCTTCTGGGATCCTTACAACGCTGTGATCCTGTCTGAGTTTGATGGAACGATCGAATACGAAGCGATCATCGAAGGTGTTACTTACAAGGAAGAGTCAGATGAGCAGACTGGTCACCGTGAGAAAGTAATTACTGAAACTCGCGATAAGACTAAGAACCCTGCTATCGTAGTAAAAGGTAAAACAGATACAAAAGGATATAACATCCCGGTAGGTGCTCACTTGGCAGTAGATGAAGGTGAGAAGATCAAAGCCGGTCAGGTACTCGCTAAGATTCCACGTACAATGGGTAAATCACGCGATATCACGGGGGGTCTGCCACGCGTAACGGAATTGTTCGAAGCGCGTAACCCTTCTAACCCCGCGGTAGTAAGTGAGATCGATGGTGTTGTTACCTACGGAGGTATTAAACGCGGTAACCGCGAAATCTTCATCGAATCACGTGATGGTGTACAGAAGCGTTATTTAGTACCGCTGTCTAAACACATCCTGGTTCAAGATAACGACTTCGTGAAAGCCGGTCAGCCATTGTCAGATGGTTCTATTACTCCTTCTGATATTCTTTCGATCAAAGGTCCCACTGCTGTACAGGAATACCTTGTGAACGAAATTCAGGAAGTATACCGTCTGCAAGGTGTGAAGATCAACGATAAGCACATCGAAGCTATTGTAAGCCAGATGATGCAGAAAGTTGAAATCATCGACCCGGGAGATACAAGCTTCCTGCCTGGCGAGTATGTAGATAAGCTTCAGTTCAGAGAAGATAACGACCAGATCCTTGATAAGAAGGTTGTGGTAGATGCTGGTGATTCTCAGACGTTAAAACCTGGTCAGATCATTACTGCCCGTGAACTGAGAGATGAGAACTCAATCCTGCGCAGAAAAGATCAGAAACTGGTTGAAGTACGCGATGCACTTGCTGCGGTTTCAAGACCAACGCTTCAGGGTATTACCCAGGCATCGTTGAAAACAGAAAGTTGGTTATCTGCAGCGTCCTTCCAGGAAACTACCAAGGTACTCAGCGAAGCTGCGATCCGCGGTAAGACTGACTGGTTGAATGGATTGAAAGAAAACGTAATTGTAGGTCACTTGATTCCTGCTGGTACAGGTCAACGCAGATTTAGCGATTTGATCGTGACACACAAGAATGAGTACAACACATTGGTGAATGCTCCTGAGAAAACTCGCGACCGCGAGAAGGAATTACAGGATTAACATTACCAAGAAATAAAACAATCTGCGGATGTGCCCTGTGGCCATCCGCATTTTGCTTATAGGGTATATAAAGGATGGCCTGAAGATTTAGAGGGTCAGTCGTTGGAAATCAGGAAAGAAATATGGCAGACGAAAAAAATAAGCAAGCTCCTACTCAGAACCAGATTAATATTGAACTTTCAGAGGAAATCGCTGAAGGCATTTATTCTAACCTGGCAATGATCGCTCACTCCAATAGTGAGTTTGTAATTGATTTTATACGCCTGATGCCCGGTGTGCCGAAGGCGAAAGTAAAATCCAGGATTGTGATTACTCCGGAACATGCCAAACGCTTTCTATTGGCGTTGAAGGATAATATCGATAAATACGAGGCGAGCTTCGGTCCCATAAAAAGAACGGAAGATATGCCTAAGTTCCCCATGAATTTTGGGGGAACTGTTGGTGAAGCCTAGCATTTTTCAGAAACGGGAGCGGGTTAAATCATTAAAATCGTGCTAATAGCCGGATTTAACTGTTTATTAATGCTTATTCTGCTAAAAATAATCTAACATGACTTTGCAAGCTGTATTACTTTAAATACCTTTGCAGTCCTAATTTTTGAAAGGTTTATAAAAATAAATATAAATGCCTACCATTCAACAACTTGTAAGAAAAGGGCGTAAGAAACTGGAGTTTAAATCAAAATCTCCGGCCCTTGATTCTTGCCCACAGAAGCGTGGAGTATGTACACGTGTGTACACAACAACTCCTAAAAAGCCTAACTCTGCTATGCGTAAAGTAGCTCGTGTTCGCTTAGTAAGCGGCAAAGAGGTGAACGCATACATCATGGGTGAAGGCCACAACCTGCAAGAGCACTCTATCGTGCTGATCCGTGGTGGTCGTGTAAAAGATCTTCCCGGTGTTCGTTACCACATTATCCGTGGTGCATTGGATACTGCAGGTGTGAATGGTCGCAAACAAAGCCGTTCTAAATATGGTGCTAAACGTCCTAAGCCAGGTGCAGCAGCTCCTGCAGGTAAAGGTGCACCGGCAAAAGGTAAAAAATAACAGGATAGAGCCATGAGAAAGACAAAACCTAAAAAGAGATATCTTCTTCCTGATCCTAAGTTCAACGATACACTTGTAACCAAGTTCGTGAACTACCTGATGGAGCAGGGCAAGAAAAGCGTTGCCTATGGTATTTTCTATGATGCAGTTGCATTGGTTGAAAAGAAAACCAATGAAAGCGGTCTGGAAGTATGGAAGCGCGCTATGAACAACCTGATGCCTTCTGTAGAAGTAAAAAGTAGACGTGTAGGTGGTGCTACTTTCCAGGTTCCGGTTGAAATTCGTCCGGAACGTAAAATAAACCTTAGCATCAAGTGGTTGATTGACTATTCAAGACTTCGTGGTGAAAAAACCATGATGGATAAACTTGCTGCTGAAATCATCGCTGCATCAAAAGGCGAAGGTGCTGCTATCAAGAAGAAAGATGATACACACCGTATGGCAGAAGCTAACAAGGCATTTTCACATTTCAGATTCTAATTAGAGGAACCAGGTAATGTCTAGAGATTTAAAATACACCAGAAACATTGGTATCGCTGCTCACATCGATGCTGGTAAAACAACAACTACAGAGCGTATTCTGTACTATGCCGGTGTTAACCACAAGATCGGTGAAGTACACGAAGGTGCTGCTACCATGGACTGGATGGCACAGGAGCAAGAAAGAGGTATTACCATTACTTCTGCGGCAACTACCGTTTTCTGGAACTATAGAAGCAATAAGTACAACGTAAACATTATCGATACGCCTGGTCACGTTGACTTTACCGTTGAGGTAAACCGCTCATTGCGCGTATTGGATGGTCTGGTATTTTTGTTCAGTGCTGTTGATGGTGTTGAACCTCAATCAGAAACCAACTGGCGCCTTGCTGATAACTACAAGGTAGCACGTATCGGTTTCGTGAATAAAATGGACCGTGCCGGCTCTGATTTCCTCGGGGTTTGCAAGCAGGTAAAAGAAAAGCTCGGTAGCCATGCCGTTGCATTACAGTTACCTATTGGTTCTGAAGATAACTTCCGTGGTGTTGTTGATCTGGTAAACAACCGCGGTATCATTTGGAATGAGCACGACAAAGGTATGACGTACGAAGTTGTACCGATTCCTGAAGATATGAAAGATGAGGTACTCGAATACAGAGAAAAGCTTCTTGAAGCTGTTGCTGAATTTGACGAATCATTGATGGAGAAATTCTTCGAAGATCCTAACTCGATCTCTGAAGCAGAAATATTAACAGCTCTTCGTAAGGCTACTATAGCTATGAAGGTTGTTCCTATGGTTTGTGGGTCATCTTTCAAAAACAAAGGTGTTCAAACCATGCTTGACTACGTGATGGAACTTCTTCCTTCACCGCTTGATAAAGACAACATTGTTGGTACTAATCCCGACAATGATGAAGAGGTTGTTATCAGACCGGATGAAAAAGAGCCATTCGCAGCCCTTGCATTTAAGATCGCTACTGACCCATTCGTAGGACGTCTTTGTTTCGTACGTGCTTATTCAGGTATTCTTGAATCAGGTTCGTATGTATACAATACACGCTCGGAAGCGAAAGAACGTATTTCCCGAGTATTCCAGATGCACGCCAACAAACAAAATCAGATCGAAAGACTGGTTGCTGGTGACATTGGTGCGGTAGTAGGTTTCAAGGATATAAAAACTGGTGATACACTTTGTGATGAGAAGCGTAAAGTTGTTCTCGAATCAATGGTGTTCCCTGAGCCGGTTATCGGTTATGCAATTGAGCCTAAGAAACAGGCTGATGTTGATAAACTCGGTATGGCAATCGCGAAACTAGTTGAAGAAGATCCAACGCTTCGCGTTAACACAGATCAGGAAACAGGTCAGACTATTCTTCGTGGTATGGGTGAACTTCACCTTGAAATTATCATCGATCGTCTGAAGCGTGAGTTCAAAGTTGAAATCAACCAGGGTGCTCCTCAGGTTGCTTACAAAGAGGCTCTTACGAAATCTGTTGAACATAAAGAAGTTTATAAGAAGCAGACCGGTGGTCGTGGTAAATTTGCCGATATCGTATTTGAGATCGGACCACGCGAACTGAAAGAGGGCGACAAAGAAGGACTCGAGTTTGTGAACGATATCGTTGGTGGTGTTATTCCTCGCGAATTCATCCAACCAGTGCAAAAAGGTTTCGAAAGCGCTATGTCTAACGGACCATTGGCTGGATATCCGATCGACTCCATGAAAGTTCGTCTGTTCCACGGTTCTTACCACGATGTGGACTCTGACGCTCTGTCGTTCGAATTAGCTGCTCGTCTTGGCTTTAAAGAAGCTGCTGCTAAGTGTGCTCCTCAATTGCTGGAACCTATCATGTCTGTGGAAGTAACTAGCCCTGACGAGTATACTGGTTCTGTAACAGGTGACCTTAACAGAAGACGCGGTGTAATGAAAGGTATGGACACGCGCGCAGGTGCTCAGCTTATCAGAGCAGATGTTCCGTTGAAAGAACTCTTCGGTTACATCACTGATTTGAGAACACTTACTTCAGGACGTGCTTCTGCATCCCTGACGTTCTCACACTATGCTGCGGTTCCAAAGAACCTTGCCGACAAAGTAATTGAAGAAGTAAAAGGCGCTGTTGCCGCTAAGTCATAAACATCTAAAAGGCGTTTAGATCATGAATCAGAAAATAAGAATAAAACTCAAGTCTTACGATCACAATCTGGTTGACAAGTCATCCGAGAAAATCGTAAGAGCAGTAAAGGCAACCGGTGCAGTAGTAAGCGGTCCTATACCATTACCAACCGAGAAAGAGAAATTTACTGTACTTCGTTCTCCACACGTTAACAAAAAGTCACGTGAGCAGTTTCAACTTTGCACGTACAAGCGCCTGGTTGATATCTACTCTAACAGCGCTAAGACTGTTGATGCTTTGATGAAGCTCGAACTCCCTAGCGGTGTTGACGTTGAGATCAAAGTATAGTTAAAAGAATACTTAAAACTTGAAAGAAGCTACTTCGAAAGAAGTAGCTTCTTTTTTGTTTTATGCCGTGCCGGTACAGGTTATCCGATGAAATATAGACAGCTATTTATTAGAATTGATAAAACGTTGATAATCCTCAGGAGTGTCAAGGTCAATGGAGCCTTCGGGGAAGGGAATTAATTCTGTTGCCGCTATATGTTTTTGAATTATCTTCTTCGCTCCATGAGCATCATCCATATTGAGTAGCTCTGTAAATAGACTTTTATCAAACAAAGCCGGAACTCCGGGAGCATCTGAATAGAAAGACGCGACAATTGATTTGTTGCTGGGTTTATAGTGTTGAACAAGACTTTCAAGATATGTCGTTGTTACAGCGGGCTGATCGCATACGAGTATAAGCGCTGCATCTATAGCAGGCGATAGCGAAAGTAAATATTGTAAACCTGTCTTAAGCGAGCTACCCATTCCATTCTGCCACGTGTGATTGGTTACAGTGTGAACATTTGTGTTCTGTAAAATGGAAGTATGTTCAGCTTCATTCGAACCGAGCACTACAACGGTGTGGCCAGGCTGCAGCTGCAGGGCTATATGTACAGCTCGCACCAGCAATGTTGTGCCTTGTATAGGAAGTAATTGTTTGGATTGCCCCATTCTTGATGACGAACCCGCTGCCAGAATAATAACACCTGTATTCATCGTGGTTACTCGAGTGGCTGAGCTGCTGCAAAATCTTTTTCACCGATCGTTCCTCCTTCTGAGGAATCAGAGTCAACGAGGATTTTCCAAGTGCCGTTTTCTTTTCGGAGCACTACATGAAATTTACCATAGAAGCTTCTGCTTTCACCTTGTGCCTTGATGACGGTGGTTTTATATATACCTACTTCGAACGCTTGACTCTCATTGGCCATTCGTTCGAGGAAGCGAAGTTCGATGGTTCGTTTTGTTTTTTGTTGTGTTGATCGTTTATCTCCTTCTTCATTCTGTTTCTTATACTGTTCGAAATTCCACACGGTTTTTGAATCGCGAGGTGCGCGCACAAGATCGTGTGAGTGAACGGCCATAAAGCCTTTGGTGTCGTGGTTGCTAAATGTTGTTATGAAAGGCTTCCAGACCTGGTCGGTAATTTGTTTCTGTGCATCCTGCGAATAGCTGATGAGCGATATACCCAGTACAATAAATAACAGAATGAATTTATGCATAGTAGAGCAAGGTGAGTACTTATGAACTTTGTGCCGTGCGCTCTTCCAGTTCGTGCAGATATACCTGTTTAAATACCTGGTCGCTGGCTGTGTCGCGTTGATGGATCGGACCGGTTCTATATTTCAAGAATCCTCCGGAGCGATTCGAAAATTTACTTTGAATCTCGGCTATTATCGAAACAGCAATTTCATCCGGAGCTTCCGCTCCTATATCCAGTCCGATTGGGGAATGAATGCGATGCGCGTCCTTTGATGAAAGTGTAATCCCTTCTCTTGAAAAATCTGAAAGCATTTTATCAAAGCGTTTACGCGGACCAAGTATACCTATATAAGGAGCTTCACTCTTTAAAAGTTTTTTCAGTACATCACGATCGTACTCATAGTTATGAGACATCAGCACGCACGCGGTATAGGGCGTAATGTGAAAATCACGATCCACAAAATCGCGATGGCAGAGCGATAGATTATCGGCTGTAGGAAAGAATAACGGGGCTATATGGGCCACACACTCATCGGTAATGGTCACTTCCCATCCCAATGACTTAGCAAGCTGACTAACCGGTCGGGCATCAAAACCTCCTCCGAAAATAATCAACGATACAGAAGGTTGAATCATTTCAATAAAAACTTCGGTCTCATTGCCTTGTGTATGATATACTTTGGCTTCCGATTTTTTGGAGTCGAATAACTTTTCAAGATCTGCGGAGATGAGATATTCCAGCTCGTCATCTTCCAGATTATGAAGTTTGGTAGCCCCCGGTGTAATCAATAACTTTTTACCGATCGCGGTAGGATTGGAATGCGAAAATATAGTCGCCAATGCAACCGGGGCATTCATTTTAATAATTGACTCAAAGAAGCGTGTAGGGTTATCGTTGTCTGCAGGATCAACCGGCTCGATCAGTACATCGATCACTCCGTTGCAGCCTAATCCGATGCCGAGGTTTTGATTGCTCTCTTCACGGGTATCGTATGTCACCGTAACAGGTTGCTTGTCCGTCATTACCTGTCGTGCCTTTCGCAGGGCATCACCTTCCAGGCAGCCTCCGCTGATGGAGCCAACCCATTTACCATCGTCCATGATAAGCATGCGAGCACCCGGGCTTCTATACGATGAGCCTCTCACTTTAACAACTGTTGCCAATGCCGCTTTGCGTTGACTGAAATCAATCTTCTTATATTCCTGCAGTATCGTTCTAAACTCCTTCATCACTGTACATTTACTTACGAACTACCTTATCACCAGAGGTATGAGAGGCTATCGCTTTCCAGATGCCGTTGCGTTTTATAAGAACGTTGGATGACTGGTATATAAACTCATAGTCACCCTTGTCATCTTTACTTTGTATAACGCCCGTACCTGAAACAATAGCAGTATTGTTTTCAAATATATCCAGCCGTTTTATGTTGAACTTAAATGATTTATAAGCGGGCTTGTTCTTCTTTATATAGGCCAGCTCTTCTTTCTTGCTAGACCATTCACCATCAGATCCAATCATCTTGAATTCATCGGCCAGGATTCTGTCTAATAGCACCGTGTCCTGCTCCCGGTATGCCTTGGGCCATTCTACTTCTTTCAGGTGGCGTAGTGCCTTCTCATCTTCAGCCTTGGTTTGTGCAAGGCTATACCATGCCGGCAGCAGGAATGAAAAGAACAGAATCCACTTCATATATAGGCGTATATTATCGCGCTGTTTTTACTTCTTCCGGCTTAACCGCATCGCCTTTGTTACCCCACGAGTTGCGTACGTAGTTCAGTACATCGCTAACTTCTTCGTCTGTGAGCTCAACGCCAGGCATGTCTCCATTGTAAGTAACGCCATTAACTTTTATCTCTCCGCTTACACCGTGAATCACCTGTTGTATCGAACGTTTTTTGTCGGCCATCAGGTAGTCTGATTTAGCCAGGGGAGGAAATACACCCTCCATACCTTCACCCTGTTCCATGTGGCAGTTCATACACTGCGCAGTATATACTTCTTTGCCCTTGGTTATACTTGCTTTCAAATCAAATTTTGGTTTTTGCTGAAAAGCTGTTAGCAAAAATCCGGTAGCGGCAATGGCAGCAGCGGTTACAAAATAATTTACCTTCATCTTCATGCGTTATGTTCTGTTCTTCTGTTTCTAAAGAAATATTTATATTCTTTATACGAGGGCTTTATCTAACTATATATAAACTATACTTCTTCAAGATTGAACGGCAGCTTGCGAATTCGCTTCGAAGTAAGATCGAATATCGCATTGGTCAGTGCGGGTGCAATAGGAGGTAAGCTTGGTTCACCAACACCTCCGGCCTTCTCGTCATTTTCCATAATGTGAATTTCAATTTCAGGAGTGTCCGTAATGCGTGGCATTTTATAGGTATTGAAATTCTGCTCTACAGCTTTGCCATCTTTAAAGTGTGTGGCATGTGTAACCGCAGCGCCAAGTCCCATAATTATACTTCCTTCAATTTGAGCTTTAATGATGTCAGGGTTTACATACCATCCACAATCCATCACAGCCCATACTTTATCAATCTTAACTTTTCCATCAGCTTTCTTCGATACCTTCACTACTTCACCTACTATACTCGAAAAACTTTCAGCGATAGCAACGCCATAACCTTCACCTTTCTTTCGGTTCTTCCATCCGGAAACTTCTTCCAGTTTGTTAATCAGTTCATGATAGCGTCCATCATGCAAATGAGGTCTTCTGAAATCAAGCGGATCTTTTCCCGCTTTCGCAGCCAGCTCATCCATGAAACTTTCCATCGCGAATGCGTTTGTAGAAGCATATACTGAGCGCCACCACATTACCGGTATAGGTACATCCAGCGGACTATCAGAGAAGCTATAGTGCTGCAGTGAATTCAGGTACGTTTCCAGGAAACCTTCAGTAGCCGAACCGTTGTACGATTTCTTGTCAGCATTGGGCCACTGGTGATCCATGTTCTGGCCGGCCGTACGCATTATATAGGACTCTATATTCCCATTCGCATTAACAGAGCCTTTGCAATGATACATCATACCCGGACGGAACGGACCTTGTGTAGTATCATCTTCACGTGTCCACACAACTTGTACCGGGGCCTTAACTTCTTTTGAAATAACAGCGGCTTCGTGTGGATAATCCATAAACGCTTTACGTCCGAAACCTCCACCGAGGAAAGTCATGTTAACGATGATTTTTTCTTTCGGCAAGCTTAACAGGTTGCTCAGGAAATCCTGAACCCAATCCGGTCCTTGTATAGGTCCCCATATTTCAACTTTATCGTCCTGGTAATGTGCTACACAGTTAAGGGGTTCCATGCACGCATGCGACTCGTATGGAGTTTCATAAGTCGCTTCGATTTTATTTTCTGATTTTTGATATACAACTTCAGCATCTCCTTTGGTGCGCACCGAAAGGCTGTTGTTACTCTTCAGTGCGTCACTCATGCGGGCGTAGAGTTGCTCGGTGCTCAGGTGTTCAAAACCAGAGTCATCCCATTCTACTTTCAATACTTTTCTTCCCTGCATGGCAGACCACAGATTGTCGGCAACCACGGCAACACCTTCACGAAATGTATTGAACACACTCATCTTTACCGGTATCACATGTTTTACTCCGGGTACTTTTTTCGTTTCAGTATCATCGAAGCTTTTTACTTTACCATGAAAGCGCGGGTTACGTTCAACCACTGCATATAGCATACCCGGTAATTTTTTATCGAGGCCAAATATAGCCGAACCGTTTGTTTTCAGTGGAGTATCCTGCCGGGGTAATGGCTTGCGTATAATTTTATACTCTTCCGGTAATTTTAGTTTTACATTTTTTGGAGCTTCCAGTTTGGATGCTTCCTGAACCAGTTCACCATAATGGAATTTCTTGCCAGATGGTTTATGAATTACGCGTCCGCCTTCTGCGTAGCATTCTGCTTTGGATACATTCCATTTTTTAGCAGCGGCTTCGATCAGCATTTCGCGTGCTGTAGCACTTAGCTTTAAAAGTTTTTTATAGGTACCGCGTATCGTTGAACTTCCACCGGTGATCTGACTTCCATACTTCGCGTTGTTACCCTGCGCGAAGACTATATTTATATCGCTCAGGTTTACTTCCAGTTCTTCGGCTATCATTTGTGGAACAGATTGAAAAGAACCTTGTCCCATTTCAGAGCGGTGATTGGTAATGGTAACTTTACCATTGGTATCAATGGTTATCCAGGCGTTCATTTCAATGCCCAGGTTTTCTGCTGCTTCCGGAGTTATAATCTCGGCTTCTTTACCCGCAGCCTGCGAGTAAAGCCCCAAGGTTAATGCAGCACCGGTAAGACTGGAGAATTTAATAAAATTTCTCCGTGATATATTTTTAGATATTGCTTCCATGGTATAGCTGTAAAAGTATATATGTAAAGTATAAACAATGATGTAATGCCAGCAACAGGACAGACTATATATAGTCCTGATCTTACTGAAAGCATCAATGTTTATTTGATGCTCGCTTTTTGATTCATCAGTTGTGAAGCGGCTTTAATCGCTTTACGAATGCGTGGGTATGTACCGCAGCGGCAGATGTGTCCCTGCATAGCGGTGTCGATATCTTTATCGGTTGGATTAGGCGTTTTCTTGAGTAAAGCAGTTGCCGCCATGATCTGGCCGGACTGGCAATAGCCACATTGAGGTACCTGCTCGGCAATCCAGGCTTGTTGCACCGGGTGTGAGTTGTCAGTCGAAAGTCCTTCGATCGTAACAATATCTTTGTTGGCTGCGGCTGATACCGGAATGGAGCATGAGCGCACCGGTGTACCTCCGAGGTGTACTGTGCAGGCTCCGCATTGAGCAATACCACAACCATACTTAGTGCCGGTTAATCCTACTACATCGCGTATAGCCCAGAGTAGTGGCATTTTAGGATCAACATCTACCGTATGTGTTTTGTTGTTGATTTTAAGCGTGAGAGATGCCATGATAGTTATTTTGGGTTGGAATTAAGGAAAGTTACGAAATTACCCGGAACGTGTTGTCACCCAAGTGACGGAGAGTTAACCGCGGGATTCAAAAAAATGCTTATGACGTATGAACGGTTATTTGTGGAAGACGAAAGACATGATAAATTCTGGCATAATTTTTTGAATACTCCGCGAAACAGATAGCGCTAAAGTGTTATATATTTCAAAACTTAAACAGATCAGTATGAAAAAGAGTATGATGTTGTGCCTGATGTTGTGTGCAGGAATAAGTGTAATGGCACAGACGAAGTTGCAGGTAACGGTAAAGAAAATTAAAGGACATAAGGGAGATATTCTGGTAGGCTTGTTCGATAACGACAAGGACTTCCCGAGAAATGCCAGGGAAGGTAAAATTGCCAAAGCATCGGGCGATGAAGTTACGGTGGTATTTGAAAATCTTAAACCCGGAAAGTATGCCGTAAGTGTTTTGCACGATGCCAACCGGAATAAGGATATGGATAAAAATAAACTCGGTATACCGAAAGAAGGCTTTGGCTTTTCGAACAATGCCATGGGCGCTGTCGGACCTCCATCCTTCGAAAAAGCCCAGATCGATCTGCAGCCAGACCAAAAAGACCTCGATATCAGCATCGACATGAAGTATATGTAGGAGCTGTACGTGCACACGTAAACACCTACACGCGTATCAACATCATTCAATTTCGCGCAGTAACTGCGAACAACGTTCCTTGCGCGGCAAATCATCAGGCTCCTTCGGAGGCAAAGCAAGAGCTTGCTTCAGGAGCCTGACTGCTTTTTCATCCTCCCCTTCATAGTGACAAGCCGAAGCTTCTCCGAAAAGAAAGAGTATAGTATTAGGTTGAAGTATACTTGCCTTTTTGAAATTCTCGACCGCAGCTTCCATCGATATACCATCGGGTAAACCACCAAAGAAAAGCTTGCAGGCCATTTGTTCAATCCAGGTGAGGCGTGCCAATTCAAAGTGCCACTTGCCGAGTATAAAATAAGCCGGGGCAAAGGTAGAATCCAGTTTCAAAAGTGTCTCAGCTTCCAGGCGTATCGTTTTCGCATCCTGAATTTTTTCGCGTGGCGAGCCCGCTACTTCGGTCATCAGTCCGATAGCGATAATATAGGCTAAATGTGTTTCCGTATTGTTTTTGTCTAACGCTATAGCACGCACTGCATACGCCTTGGCGCGTGCATAATAGTTCTGCTTGTCTTCTTTCTTATCGAGTGGTAAACGTCCGCCAATGTTTGATAGCATGCGACTGGCATGTGTTAGTGCTTGCGCGTGATTGGGGTGCGTCTTGATGAATAACTCATACTTCTGCAAAGCAGGCTCAACTTTGAAATCTTTTTCAAGAACAAGTCCTTCGGAAAAAAGATCAGGCGTTTGCCCGAATGAGGAGAAGAAGATAAAGTATAGAATAACTATACTTCCGGTAAATTTAGTCATGCGTCCCTCTCTCAAATTTTATTTAGATACAGATCCTTCCTTGCAATTATCCAATATCCGGCTTACATCTTGTAACTCGATGCTGTCGCGTTGGTGTTCCCAGGTATTATACAGGTAGGTTGCAATCTCGGCTATCTCCAGGTCAGAGAGGGAAGGTATACCGGGCATAGCCTTGTTGAAACTTTTTCCATTTACGGTAAGCTCGCCTTCCATGCCATAGCGCATCAGGCAGATTACCGATTCAAAATTAGTATCGACATAATCAGACTTGGCCAGGGGCGGATATAGCAGGCCGAGCCCGGTTCCATTTTTCTGGTGGCAGTTACTGCAATGCTTTATATAAAGCTGCTCACCGTGCACGTAGTACTGCTGTTGCTTAACAGAAGATGCAACTGAAATATTGGAATCAGATTTTTTACCTGAACAATATTGAAAACAGAATGCTAAAAGCAGAATGCCAAGAGCTATCGATATATACTGTATCTTCATCTTTACGCTTTCTGCTGCAAGCTTACTTGGCATACTCTTTCTTCAGGCGCTGAATTTCTGCGAGAAGGCGATTTACATCTTCTTCTTTTGTACCATCGTACTTGCCGCGTATTCTTTTGTCCTTGTCGATCAGCAGAAATGCACCGCTGTGAATGAAGCCATCCGGTTCGGACTTGTCTTCCATCGCGGTAGCGAAGTAACTGGTCTGCGCTATTTTATAGATGTCTTCTTTGGAGCCGGTAACAAAATGCCATTTGTTACTCTTCACACCGAGGCGCTCGGCATAGTCGTGCAGTAATCCAACCGTATCGTACTCCGGATCTATACTGTGCGAGAGCAGCAATACATCGGGTTCATTTTGAATCGAATCATATACCCGGAGCATTTGCGTTTTCATGATCGGACAAATGGTACGGCACGAAGTAAAGAAGAAGTCGGCTACATATATTTTGTCTTTAAACGTTTCGTTAGTAACAAATGCACTGTCCTGGTCAACAAACTTAAAGTCAGCAATGGTATGATATATAGTATCACCACCCTGTACTTCTTTTTCACCGAAGATCGGAAGAGCGGCTTCTTTCTTTTCTGTGCACGATGCGAACAGAAGACCTGCTGCCACCGCCAGGAACATTACAAATTTTACCACACTGTTATTTGCCATTGACTTAATCATCTTTTCTGAATTTTTTATAAACCTTCATGCCTGTCATAATCAGTATAACTACTGCGAGCAACCCTGCGAGTCCCCACAGCATGCTCAAGGCATTTTTTAATACGATCAAAAATACAATACTGATCAAAAATAACGTAGACACTTCATTCCACAAACGCATTTGCTGCGATGTATATTTCACGGTTCCTTTTTTAAGTTGATTCAATATTATTTGCAACGAAACATGGTATAGATACAACAGGAAAACCAGCGTAAGCTTCATGTGCATAAAACCCATGCTTAGCCATTCAGGTTGATTGATGAGAAGCGATGTTCCCATCCCCAACGTAATAATAGCCGAAGGCCATGTAATGCCATACCACAGACGCGAAGCCATCAGGTTAAGTTGCCTTAAGAGTATACTCTTTTCAGGTTCCGGTTTAGCGTGCGATTCGATGATATATACAAAAAGCCTCGGCATATAGAAAAGTCCGGCAAACCACGTAACAATAAAAATGATGTGAACAGCTTTAAGATAAAGGGACGTCATGTGATCTGTATATAAATTATCCAAGTGTTATTTTATCCCCGACTTTTACTTCTGTATGATGGGTTGCAACGAGGTTTTGTCCGAAATATACTTTGCTATTCCGTGTGCGATACGATGCGAGTGTCTTCAACGGTTCAGCACCTTTCTCGGCAGTGTCTTGGTTCACCGTAGTGAGCACGCAACGTGCACAAGGTTTAACCGCTATAAAACCATTGCTGCCAATTTGAAAGTTCCGCCAGTGATCTTCTTCAAACGGCTCGCCCCCGGTAAAAACAAAATTAGGTCTGAAACGATTCATCGGCACTGGTTCTTTTAAGCGTGCATTCAGATCATCTAATGATGATTGTCCTATAATCAGAAACGGGTACGCATCGGCAAGACTTACATGTTCATCGTTTACTTTATAGGCGGGGTCAACGGGACGCTCATATTCTTCCGGGAAAAATACCAGTTTGCATTGGATGTCCAGGCGTTCGGTAAACCATGCGCTATAGGTGGTATTTACTTCATGTGCCTGCACTATATTCTCCCATATCTGAACTGAAACGGCTGGTTCATTCAACGGTGGTATGATGGGTATAGTAAGTATGTCCTGGTGATGCTGTACGATAAGAGTGCTGTCGTTTATGGAAAGTTTGAACAACGCCATTTTGGGATATACACGCTGGGTCATAAATTTTCCGTTCTCGTCTACCAGCATAAACCGTCTGTCATATAAAAGACCTTTTTCCATAACTTTGCTGGATGATAAACGTATTCCTCCCAATGATTTCACCGGGTAAATCCAGATTTCACTAAGCGTTAACTCCTTCATGCGGTATATCAGTAATTTTATATGAACTAGGCAGGTATGGCAACTTCTTCAGCAGCAGCACTCTGGTACTTCGAAAGCGTAAATCTTTACCATATTCTTTGCCCGCACAAAGTAAAGAAGATGGGCGATAAGCACGAGTTTATCCGCTATAAAAAAGATGACTTTGTTTATGTGCCGGAAGATACTGCCTCCAATATTTACCTGATCGTGGATGGAAGAATCAAGATCGGCCATTATCTGGATGATGGTAAAGAAGTTGTGTCGTCTATTCTCACTACTGGAGAGATCTTCGGAGAGCTTGCGCTGGCAGGTGAAGATACCCGCAGGGATTTTGCTCAGGCCATGTGCGATGCGGTAATATGCCCGCTTACCATAGAAGAACTCAAGGCCCTGATGTTCGAGAATAAAGAACTTAGCTTTAAGATATTAAAATTGATAGGCCTGCGGTTAATGAAGCTGGAGCGTAAACTCGAACTTCTTGTTTTTAAAGATGCCCGCACCCGCGTGATTGAATTTCTGAAAGATACCGCTACCTGGAAAGGACAACGCGTAGGTTTCGAAACCATGATACCAACCAAACTTACCCATAAAGATATTGCTGCATTGACGGGTACATCACGCCAAACCGTTACCACCATTCTGAATGAATTGAAAGAACAGAACCTGATCAACTTCGACCGTAAAAAGATTCTCATCCGCGATATCAACAACCTGCGGTAAAGCAAACGTTACACAATGCGGGGCCCTGTCGCCCGCGCGACACTATATACTTTTGTTGCTGCATAGCTTTGGTATAAAATACCCCGGCTATGAAAAAGTACAGCATTACACTTTTACTGTTGTTGGCAGGAAATATAGCGTACACGCAGTCGCGTACAGCTAAAGATCAATTTATGGAAGCCGGGCTTGCTGTCGCCCGAAAGCAGGGTACATTTACGATTGCGTGTTTTTATAACTGGAACCTCGGTAAAAAGAAACGGGTAACGGCAGGTTTAGGCGCAAGGGCTACAGCTTACTTCGGCCGCGATCAATACTATATCACGGCTCCGGCTGAACTTACTTCCGGTAGCACCGGCCCGGGAGTACTGTTCAAAGAAAATATCAATGCAAACATTGATACGTTCCTTGTCCGATCGCCACAGGTTAATGCAGTCAACCTGTTGATTAACCTCGGCTATCATTTTTCTGATAAGATATTTGTCGGCTTTAGTATCGATGCTATCGGGTACTCGTTTGGAAGTCGCGTAAGCGGAACCTATATCAATGGTCACTCGTCTGTGCTGGAAAGAGCGGGCATAACGTCATTCAATGCGTTACTCATCAGCGACAACGACCGGGGAAGTCTCAACTCCGAGTTGTATGCACATTATGGATTGACCGATCGCATCCGCATCAAAGCCGGTGTCCAATTTCTTTTTACGGAGTATACCACCCGGAGTAACGTTCAAACCTTACCCGAACCGAATGATCGCTTCCGCAGAAAATCGTTGCTGGCCGGGTTTGGTATAGCCTACCGGTTGTAGCATCAGAAAAAATAAAGGCCTCATTCTGGCTGTTTCTTCGTATTTTGAGGACAGGAAGAAAATTTTAGAAAAAAATAATTTTCACTTGTAACATCCCCCTTTCCCTGCCGTCTTGTCTTTGAATTTCAACGGATGAACCTCGAATCATTTCAAACCCGGGTACTGCCAGTCAAGAATAAGCTTTTCCGCTTCGCACTAAAATTTGTGGGAAGTGAAGAAGAAGCCAAAGATGTAGTGCAGGAAGTATTTATCCGCGTATGGAATGGTCGCGAGCAGATGAATGAAGTACAGAACTGGGAGGCCTGGTGTATGCGCATCACCCGTAACCTCTCGCTGGACCGCATCCGCTCGATTAACCGGAAACAAACCCATCCGATTGAAGAGAGTTTTAATGTTCAACACGAAGCGTTAACGCCTCATGAATCAACTGAAATACATGAGAGTATGCAGCGAATCAATCAACTGATAGCATCGTTGCCTGAAAAGCAACGCCAGGTAATACACCTTCGGGATGTGGAAGGGTATAGTTACAACGAGATCTGCGAGATACTCGAACTGGACATGAACCAGGTAAAGGTTAACCTGTTCAGAGCCAGAAATGCAGTGCGCGAAAAACTGATGAAGATTAATGCTTATGGACTCTAACCGGATTGAAAATTTATTAAGCAAGTACTGGAACTGCGAGACTTCTCTCGAAGAAGAGCAACAGTTACGCGAGTACTTCAAGGGTGGAGACATTCCTGAGCAGTGGAAAGAAACTGCTGCCTTGTTCCGCTACTTCGAGGAAAATAAAAAAAAGACACTAAACGATGTTGCGTTTGATGCGGCCATCATCCAGAATGTACAGCCGCAAAAGAAAGGTAAACTCGTAAAGCTCTTTTACAACTCCATGCGCATAGCAGCCGGTATAGCCGTACTCGTAATGGCGGTGTGGTTTGTACGCAAAGAAGTACGCGACACAACACCACAGGAAGTTGTGGACACGTATGACGATCCGCAGCTTGCATTCGAAGAAACTAAAAAGGCACTGCTCATGATCTCGAAGAGTTTTGGTACGGCCGAGAACCAGGCAAAGAAACTGAACATGTTCAACGAAGCACAGGAAGAAATTCAAAAGAAAGACAAAAGCAAAAATTCAAAACTGTAAGAAGCAAATCACACACCACGCAGGCACACTTTAAAAATCTAACAAAGAAAATATACTATATATGAAAAAGATATTGATGATCGCGTTGATGATGGTAACTGTAAACGCAGTATTTGCTCAGGATGCTATCTCTAAATTCTTCACCAAATACCAGAGTGATGAATCATTTTCACAAGTAACAGTAAGCAGCAAAATGTTTAACCTGTTTACAAACATGGAAGTGGAAAGCAAGGAAGACCAGGAAGTGTTGAACGCGATCAGTAAGCTGAAAGGCTTGCGTATACTGGCCAAGGAAAATACATCCGATGCACGTGCCCTCTATAAAGAAGCTTTCGCGCTTATTCCTACCAAAGAGTTTGAAGAACTGATGTCGGTACGCGACAAGGATAAAGATATGAAGTTCTACATCAAGGAGAGTGGTGGAAAGATTTCGGAACTGGTAATGATCATGGGCGGTGCGAATGACTTTATGGTGATGAGTCTCTTCGGTGAGATAGACTTGAAGCAGGTTTCCAAGATCGGCAAAAAGATGAACGTTGAAGGGTTACAGAAGCTTGAGAAAATGAACGAAGGCGGCAAAAAGAATTAGTGTATAATTTAATAATGTCAGGTGGTATAACATTCAAAATATATCGCCTGACTTTTTGATTCTGATGCAACGCTTGTTCCTCGCCTTGCATCTTAGGAGCAAAGTAAAACCCCCACAACTATGAAAAGTATATTTGCTCTCGTTTTTACAATCGCTTCGCTTACAACCTTTGCGCAAAGCGAAAGCTTTCTCACCTTCAAGGAAAATCTGAGCGATGCGGAAGATGTAGTGTCATTCAAGATCGGAGGATTTGTATTGCGCACAGTCCTGTGGCTCTCCAACGAATCGGATGTTAAAGATGAATTCGGCGAAGTACACAGCCTGCGTTTTATGAATGTGCCCATGCACGAAGTGACTAAACGCAACCTGAAAGTAAGTGGCTTCAAGAGCGTGTTGAAAAACGATCATTTTGAAGAAGTAATCTCAGCTTCGGACGATGGTGATCAGGTTACAGTATATATGCAGGAACGTGGCAAGAACAACAATCTTTACTTCATGCTCATTGAGAGTGAAGATGAATTAACAGCAATCGAAATAAAGGGCTATCTTGATCCGAAGAAGTTGCTGGAATCAAACTCCAAAGGAAAACTAACCAGTCTATAACTCATGCGATTTATACTTACCTTTCTGCTGGTGGCAGCAGTAACAATGGCCAACGCACAAAGTGCAACCACCGAAGCCTTACAGAAGAAATATAGCGACAACTCGCGCGCATTCTTCTTCTACAACAATACCCTTCGCATGTTGAATCAGAGCGAAGACAAAGAACTGGATGCTCTGATCAAAGACATTGAAAAACTCAAATTTCTTATGATCGACAAGCGTTCAAAATTTGCTGATGGTGACTATAAAAAGATTGTGAAAGACTATAAAGGTGAATCCTTTGAAGAAGCCATGAGCAGCCGCTACCAGGGTAAGAACTTTGATATTTTTATTAAAGAAAAGAATGGTGATACCAAAGGAATGCTGGTGCTCATAAACGACTCTACAAACCTGTTTGTACTGGATATTGTTGGTAAAATTGCGCTGGATAAAATCACCAAGCTTTACTCTACGATGAATGAAAGCAGCGATCTCGGAGAAAGAATAAAAAGATTTACGAGTAGCGAGAACAAGTAATGTAATTCTCCCGTAAAAATTACTACTTATTCGTAAAACTATATTTAGCTTGGAAGCAGTTCTCTCGATTAAAAATCTCACAAAGCACTTTGGTCGTATCAAAGCTGTGAACAACCTGTCGCTGGAAGTTAAGGCCGGACAGGTTTTTGGTATGCTGGGCCCTAACGGTAGTGGCAAGACTACAACGCTGGGTATGCTGATGGGTGTAGTAAATCCTACAGCAGGCGAATTCTCCTGGTTTGGTGAACCACCTACACATGAGATTCGGAAGAAGATCGGCGCGGTGCTGGAACATCCTATATTTTACCCGTATCTCAGCGGACAAAAAAATCTGGAGCTTAACGCGATGATCAAGCAATGTCCGGTGGAAAACATTCCGAAAGTGCTTGAACTCGTGGAGCTGAGTGAGCGCAAAGACGATAAGTATAAAACATATTCACTCGGTATGAAGCAGCGCCTTGCTATCGCGTCTGCTTTGTTAAACGACCCGACTGTACTCATACTCGATGAGCCTACCAACGGTCTCGACCCAATGGGGATAGCAGAGATACGGGAGCTCATCAAAAAAATTGCAGCCAACGGCAAGACTATAATTTTGGCCAGTCACCTGCTGGATGAGGTACAAAAAGTATGTACGCATTTCGCAGTGCTGAAGCGTGGCAACCTGGTACATATAGGGCCTGTGGGCGATGTAGGAAAAGGTGAAGAGACTGTGGAAGTGTCAGCCGATGTTGAGAATCTGAATGAGCTGTTGCTTGCATTTGCCGGAACATCGTCCATCGATCGTGAGAATGGAAGTTACCACGTGGTAATGCGCGAAGGCTTTCACAGCAAAGACCTGAACAAGTTTCTCTTTGATAAAGGTGTTGTGGCTTCACACCTGTTTACCAAGAAGAAAACACTCGAGAAACAATTCATCGAGATATTGGCAAGCTCGTAATCATACAGCTTACACAGCGATTAAATTTATTTCACTACGCATCCCGCTATATCCGTATGAACATGTTGCATCTCCTCAAAATAGATCTTAAAAAAATGACCAGTTACCGTACCTTCTGGGTAATTGGCGGACTATACTTTTTAACGCTTGGGCTAGGCGCAGCCAGCGGCATGGAATTTTTGAAATGGCTCGCACGCACCTTCGAAGATTTTGGTACAAAACTGAACATCAACCGCATTCCACTCTATCACTTTCCCGATGTATGGATGAACCTGATCTGGTGCGCAGGTCTTTTGAAAATTGTATTGGCTGTATTGATCGTTATATCAGTCACCAACGAATATACCTATAGAACACTACGCCAGAATGTAATTGACGGATTGAGTCGTGCCGAGTTTCTTTTCTCCAAGATACTCACCAACGTTATGCTCAGCGCCATCAGCGTAATCATGATATTTGTGATCGGTCTTGTAACTGGTACGATCTATAGCCCTTCGCTGGAATGGGATAAGATGATTACCGATACAGAATTCTTTCCGGCTTACTTCCTGGAATTGTTTTGTTTCTTATCCTTTGCATTAATGCTGGGTATATTAATCCAGCGCGCAGGGCTTACCATTATTATACTGCTGCTCTTTCCTGCAATTGAATCGATCATCACGGCCAAGGTCGATAACTTTGCGCCTGCATTAATTCCTTATTTCCCGATGCGTTCCATCTGGTACCTGATACCGTGGCCCTTCCCGCGCTACGCTTTCCAGGAGATACAAGACTATATAAAGTGGGGATCAGTGGCGATTGTCGTGGCATGGACGGTAATCTTCAATTACGTAGCCTACCTGAAACTGAAACGCGCAGACATCTGATCGAGGGCTGTATAGATTTGGTTTGAGAAATCACTAATTTAATTTCTCAAACCCAACTATATGCCACATTATTCACGAAGAGATTTTATAGCACGACTAGGTCTCGGTGCTACTGCTCTGCTAACCGCGCCCTCCATCATTTCCAATGCCAGGGCTATACCTCAAGACAAGAAAATTTCCATTGCCCTGGTAGGGCTTGGCTATTACAGCGAGTTTCAATTAGCGCCTGCGATAATGAAATCGCAGTACTGCCGGCTGGGCGGTATAGTTACTGGTACGCCCGCCAAAGCAGAGAAGTGGAAAAAACAATACAACCTTCCCGACAAGAGTATATATAGCTATGAAACGTTTGATCGCATTGCTAACAACAAAGATATAGATGTAGTATATGTAGTGTTACCCAACTCCATGCACCGCGAGTTTGTAATCAGGGCAGCCAAAGCCGGCAAACATGTTATTTGCGAAAAGCCCATGGCTGTATCGGTAAAGGAAGCGGAAGAGATGATTGCTGCGTGCAAGAAAGCCGGAGTAAAACTTTCGGTAGGGTATCGTTTACATTTTGAACCATTCAACCAGGAAGCTGCACGCTTCGGTAAAGGCGATTTTGGAAAAGTAAAGATGGTGGAGTCGTCATTTGGTTTCAAGATTGGCGACCCGACACAATGGCGTCTGAAGAAAGCACTTGCCGGTGGTGGGGCCATGATGGACGTTGGTATTTACGCCATACAGGCATCCCGTTATTCTACCGGTGAAGAACCAATTAGTGTAACAGCGCAGGAATTCAAAACAGATCCCGTTAAATTCAAAGATGTAGATGAGACAATATTCTGGCAGCTTGAATTCCCCAGCGGTGCTGTGGCATCTTCTATGACAAGCTATGCATCTTACATCGAGCGCTTGTATATATCTGCAGAAAGTGGCTGGTTGGAATTGAACCCTGCCTACGGCTACGGTCCGCTCGCGGGTAAAACACATCAGGGCCCGCTCAACCTGCCCATCGTAAATCACCAGGCCGCGCAGATGGATGACTTTGCCAAATGTATATTTGAAAACAAAGAGTCCAATGTAAGCGGAGAGGAGGGACTGAAAGATTTGAAAGTGATCGAAGCAATCTACCGCGCCATTCAAACCGGAGGAAAAGTTAAAATCTAGATGGACGTTGATGCATGAAATGCAATCGCTTTTGAGACAATAATTTCTGCAATCGTTTTAAGTTGAAAGTATAGCAATAAAATTACATGAACGGTCGATCACCGCAACGTTTGATTAATTTTGTCGTGTATATATAAAACAAGAATTAAGACTCTTACAGAATTATGAATATGATTCAACTTTTAGGATTGTTTGCTGGTGGTTGTACAACGATCGCTTTTTTGCCACAGGTTATTAAAACGTGGAAATCACGTTCGGCAAAAGACCTTTCGCTGAGTATGTTCTCAATCTTTTGTCTGGGCGTTACACTGTGGCTTATATACGGCATCATGGTGCAGGATATTCCTGTAATTGCTGCCAATATGCTTACGTTGATGCTTGCTTCTACGCTGCTATATTTCAAACTGCGCTTTAAAGAGTAATAGAACTCCAGCCCGTTCTTTTATAGGAACGAAGCAGCAGAAATATCAAACCTATTTGCACGGCGATCGTGCCCAATTGAATACTCGGCCATTTGGACAGTAGATAATGTCCAAAGCCGAGTATTCCTATTATAAGGAAAGCTATAAATGCACGCGCAACGTTCCCGGACTGGCTACGCAGGTTTGGTGCGATTGAGAACGGCAATTCGCGCTTATTGATCAGCGCCAGAATCAGCAACATGATGGCGTTGTTAAAGAAGCCGAACAGTATATCATCAGCTGCGCGTATTCCCCAGATCGCCAGGATCAGAATACTGATACCAACATAACCTGGTATAAACAGGCGCACAAATACAGCCTTCAATGTTCCGGATAGAATTTCTCCAGGCTTATCAATCGGTGTTGAAAAGTAAACCCAGCTCGCCTTAAAGTCATCGGAGTACGGTATTTCATGCAACGCTACCTGCAGCACCATAAACGTAAGGTATATCAGCATGATGTGATACTCGGTGTTGGGTAAATTATGCCAGGTCTCAACTATATCTTTTTTACCCTGCATCATAAAGATTAATCCGAAAATTATCACATATCCGAAGGAAGGGTATACCTTGAGTTTGATCTTACGGTCGCGTCCCAGAATTTTATAGATCAGATCGAATGCTCCCTGTTCCATCGGGTTCGTGGTAATATACGATGACAAGCGCTCTATAAAACTTTCCTTTTCTTTCCTGTCCTTCTCAACCTTCTCTGTGCCTGCTCCCATAGAACCAAGCTTTCTGCTGAAGACCGGTGAAAGATATTTATTCACCACATAAGCCCCCGCTACAGGAAGCACAACAGCGCAGAACAGCAACGCTATGTGCGCACTATCGTACAGGTGAAAATGAATTGACTCCAATGCACCGGCCATCCACACAGGCGGCAGCAAAAAATGATACCACTGGGTTTCAAATACATAATTTTTAATGTCCATTCGTTCCATCAGACGCGGCAGAATCTGATAACCACCCATGATGAATACAGCCATCATAATCTGGAAATAGTTGATGATATTCTTCAGCTTCTCTTCGCTGGCAAACTGCATAATGACCAGGTACAGACTGTTGGTGAGAAACACAGCCGTAAGAACCGACAACGTAGTGGCTACCAGGAAACACAGGAACAGAACAAAACCATATTTGATGATGATAACAACAGCCGGTAAAATGGATAGCCCGATCGCGAGCTGACCCAGGTATAGCAGTATATGTGTGAGGCGCGCAGCGAATAATGTCTGTCCGTTTACCGGGCGCGGAAGGATGATCGTGTTGTCGCTGGTATCCAGCAGGATCGATGAAAAATCAGTGATCAGTGTCATGGCGATCATTACTATGATATAGCTGAAGAACACGATCAGCGACAATATAAAGGAAGGAATAAAATATAGCGCGAGTGCCACAAATATTCCGAAGAGACAATACACGATAAGTGTTTTTACAAAAGCATTGCTGGGTTCCTTGCTGGCTTTGCGATTGTAGGAAACGATCTGCCGCCTGCTGTCCATCGTAAGCTTTATATCGACAATAGATCGCAGTTGCTCATAGTCAACACCAAGCCGCTGGTACAGCCAGCGGAACAAATCCAGAAACCGGAGGAGGGTAGTGTTCATATTCGTTTCGGCAGAACGTGAAGCTATATATAGTAAACTAATTTTCCAGGATGTTAATAAACTGGCCTGCAGCACTGCTGTGCTCCTTGTTGCCCGTTAACTCGGTAAATATAGTTTCGAGCGATCCTTTCGCCTGCGTGTTCAGTTCTTCAAATGTACCGTTGGCAATCATTTCTCCTTTGTTGATGATCATGATGCGGTCCGAAATTTTTTCAACCACATCCATCAGGTGTGAACTGTAAAATATAGTCTTACCGCTTCGTTTCAGTTGCGTCAGAATCTCCTTTACCAGAATCACAGCGTTGGCGTCAAGCCCGGAAAGCGGCTCGTCCAGAAATAGTATAGATGGGTTGTGAATCATCCCCGCGATCAGCAACACCTTCTGTCGCATACCTTTTGAAAAGGTAGTCATGCGTGAATCAACATAATTACTCAGATCAAAAACATGCAGAAGTTCTTTTGCTTTTTTATCGACAACAGCGCGTTCCATTTTATAGAGCTGTCCTACAAAATGAAGATACTCGATCGGGGTAAGGGTATCGTATAGCGCAGCATTCTCCGGTATATATCCGATCCTCCTTTTTACTTCAATAGCATCCTTGCGAATGTCCAATCCCAATACAAACGCATCGCCATCATAATCCGGAATAATACCGGTCAGGATTTTGATCGTTGTACTTTTGCCGGCACCATTCGGGCCAACATACCCGATGATTTCACCGGCATGCACCGTCAGGTTAATATTCTTTAAAACCGGCACCTCGTAGGTCTTAGAAAGATTAACAGTGGTGATTACAGGAGATAAACTTTCCATATAGAATAATCGATATTACAAGTATAGCAATATTGTCTCACAAAGTGGTCGTTCGGATGTATGGGAATATTTAAAAATGTACATCTCATAATAACATTTGATAAAATACATACCAACCCTTGTTCGGTGGCGAAATGCATCATGGTTATGTTGATAACCCGACAAACTTACAGCTATAACGAATATTGACCTTCGGTATATTTAAATGGCGACAGATATATTTCAAGGTTCTATTTTGTGATATAACTGCAACCCTTTTAACCCTACTACGTGTGAAACATTACCGCTCCAGGATCTATATGCTGCTGCTGGCAACTGCGTTTGTTGCCTGCGAAAAGAAAACTGAATCAACGTCTGCTGAAGCCGAGGTAGAATCATGGATTACAACCGGTGACAAATCGGCCTTGTTAAAAAAAACAGCCGGTGTATCGTTTACTACATTGGCGGATAGCCTTCCCGTTATAGATATTGACACCGCGCAGCAATTTCAAACCATCGATGGCTTTGGCTATTCGCTCACCGGTGGCAGTGCTTATCACATCAACCAGAAGTTGACTGCACCTCAACGCGAAGCGCTTCTCAAAGAGTTATTTCTTACCAATGGTAATAACATAGGTATAAGCTATCTGCGGGTAAGTATAGGTGCTTCTGATCTGGATGATCATGTGTTTTCGTATGCTGACATGCCTGCCGGCAAAACCGATAAGGCACTTGAGAACTTTACCATTGCGGAAGACAAGAAGAACCTGGTGCCTGTGCTGAAAGAGATTTTGAAACTCAATCCGGATATAAAGATCATGGGGAGTCCTTGGTCGCCACCTGTGTGGATGAAAACCAACAACAGCCCCAAGGGAGGAAGTCTCAAACCTGAATTTTATGAGACATACGCGAATTACTTTGTAAAGTATATACAGGCCATGGCGGCCGAAGGTATTACCATCGATGCCATTACATTGCAGAATGAGCCGGAGCATCCCGGCAATAAACCCAGCATGTTAATGACGGCCGAAGAGCAAGCATTGTTTGTAAAGAAACATTTAGGACCAGCGTTTGAGAAAGCTGGTATAAAGACAAAGATTGTAGTATATGATCATAACTGCGATCATCCCAATTACCCGATAACTGTGTTGAACGATGCGGAAGCGAAGAAGTATATCGATGGTTCTGCATTCCATTTATACCTGGGCGAGATAAGTGCATTATCAAAAGTACATGAAGCACACCCGGACAGGAATATATACTTTACCGAACAGTGGACATCGCCAAAAGGTACATTTGATGGTGATCTGCGCTGGCATACCAAAGAACTGATTGTGGGGGCAACCCGAAACTGGAGCCGTACGGTATTAGAGTGGAACCTCGCGGCTGATCCTGAATTCAATCCGCATACCGATGAGGGCGGATGTACCATGTGTATGGGCGCACTAACCATTGGCGATTCTGTTAGCCGCAACGTTTCATACTATATCATTGCACAAGCATCCAAGTTTGTTCGGCCCGGCTCCGTTCGTATAGCTTCGAACATTGTTGATGCACTGCATAACGTTGCTTTTATAACCCCGGATGGTAAAAAGGTATTGATCGTTGTGAACGATAGTGATGTGCCCAAGGAATTTGCCGTACGAGCGCACGATAAAAGTTTTGAGACAAGCCTGGCTGCAAGCTCTGTCGGTACGTTCATCTGGTAATTATATATATACCTGATAGTATTGAAATCCCCTGGTTTATAGAGCCGGGGATTTTTGTTTTCACACGGATGATATCTGTGCTTCAAATACGAGCAATGCTTCGTAGGGATCGCCTGTCAGCTTTAAAGCTTTTGCAAATGCCGGTTCTGTTTTGAGCCCGCCTTGCTTTAGCGCCAATACTTGTTTGTGTAATGATTCTCCGTACTGTTTCAGTAAAAAATATTCTATCCGCAGGTGCCGATAAGCATATTGATTTTGAATAGGAACCGGCTGCGCGAAGATCTCAAATAAAAAATCGTTATAATGGAACCTTCCTATAACGGAAGGTGTTTGGCGAATGTTCTTGATTGTGCATTCGTAATCGCTATACATACCGAACGCTTGTGTGATATACTTTTCAAAGTGTGTCAGATCTTCAGCATAACAGATAATATCCAGGTCACTGTCTGGCAGATATAGGTCCAACGGCAACGTTCCTGCCAGTATAGCATCAAAGGCTTTTAATTTCGCCAGCGCATTCGTATCCGATAAAATTTTCCAGCCTTGTTGCTGAATGGGTGAACCGTTCAACAGGTAATTTATGTTTGTAAAATCAAGTAGCATTTCAGTTTTCAATATAGCCAAATTGTCTAATGCGGTGTCGTTTTGGCTGAAGCTATAAATTGGTATAGGTATTGATTCACGTAAGACCAAGAAGGGAGATATAACAGATGAAAAAGAAATTTCAGGATTTATTAACTTCCGTGGATGTTCTGAATACGTTGCATGGAGGTATCAGCGAACCGGTTGTTACATTACGTCAGCAGTCTGGTGGCCGTGAGGTACGTGTTCGCGTTCCAGGCATCAGCAGAGATTCCATGCAAGTGGAAATCCACAACAATGTACTCTCGGTTTTTTATCTTATTCCGATCGAATCTGAAGGTAAGAAAATTAATATGCCGGTGGTAGTATATAACAAGACCATACCGTACTTCATTGACATCAGCGCTATCAAAGCTGATTTTGAAGAAAATGAATTGATCGTTCAATTGCCGTACAATGAATTATCAAGCGGGTATAACCGAAAGATACAGATAGGTGAAGAATAAGAGAAGGTTAAGTTAAGTGGTTTTTTGAGATGAGTCGTCTGCGCAAGCGGACGACTTTTTTATGCTATATATAGTTGTCTTTGAACATTCTTCAACGCTTCGCGCGTACAATATGCCTGGTACGGTAACGAAAAAACGGGTGCAAGTAATTTGCCGAAAATATTACCGGGTTTTGAAAAAGTATGAATCTTGAAGATTAGTTTTTCTTCACCTGTTTGTTCGATTGTAAAGGTAGATATACCTCGTTCAGCATGTCCTTCCAAAGTTTCATAGCTGAACCCTATGCGTGCTGCTTCGTGAATGATCGACTGAATACGGACGCCAAAAATCAATTTAAGTGATACGCTATTTATTGGAGGAATATATACCTGTTGTATAATCGTATCACCCGGCTGCATTTCTCTATCTTCCTCTTGCCACTGCGTTAGGAATGTCATGATGTGTTTCGGAAAAATTTTGTACTGAAATAGTATATCTGGGTTTATATCTTTTATTGACTTTACTGCACCTAAGCCGATTGTTGTTACCTGCTCATGCAGCTGCGCATGGCTGTAGTTCATAACCGGTTGGCAGATCAGCTTGTGCAAGTGTTGGTCAAATTGGTCCTGTTGGTCCGATAGGTATAATTGCATTCGCGGGACTTGTATACTAATTAGTGAATGAAATCCATAAACACAAAGAAATCGCGAAGAAGGCATAAAGTATCACAGGGGAATTTTCTTTGTGATTTCTATGTCTTCTCCGTGTATTCAGTGCAATGGATTTTAATTGCGCTATATACTACGACCTTCTCGTATAAACCTTCGAGAACTGAAGCAATAATATATAGCCCAGTAACAGAAAGGTAGAGAATAAAATAGTTACACCATAAGTATGCGGATGTGCCAGCGGATTGAGGATGCGCGCTGTTATGTCGTTGAGGAGTTCGGTCGGTGCCGACACGACATCCCAGCTGTTCCAACGCAGGTAGCGACCCAGATATATACCAAAACCGGCCAGCAATAAACTACCAATGGAAATGATCCAGCCAACAACTGGATGAAACCGGCTGGTGAATACAGCCTGTATGTCCATCATGGAGGCAAAGCCGAGCATCAATCCATTCCACGCAAAGAAAAGTATAAGGGCTAGGTCATACCAATACGGAACGCCAGTTCGTGGACGAAGATGAAAAAGATCTGTTAATATATAGGGAGCATTCGGAAAGAAGCACAACCATACGGCAAAAGTTATCCAAAGCCAGAACGAGCGCTTCACCTTGTGGTGGTATAGCACCAGCAGTGTGGAGATCATGTAGGGGATGAGAGCCAGGAATATATTCCATACTAAAAATACAAATGTGACCCTGGAGGTATACTGTACCCGGAAAGCAACCAGTGTTACACAGAGTATAGTAGTAAGCGAAAAGATAAGAAGGATAGGAAGCCTGTTTGTTTCCTTCAGGCGGGTGATGATGCCGAACATAGATCAGGAGTTTATTTTCCTGTTCACGCAGAAGGCTATGGAAGGGTTTAGCGGTTGGGCGGGAATTTATACTGGAAAACCGGAATTAAGAAGTAAGGAGAATACAGGCAACCATTCTTACTCCCTACTTCTGGCTTCTAACTTCTGCTACCCCGGTAACTTCTCCATCAGTCCTTCCAGCATATTCAGTAAGCCCGTAAGCTGTCCGCTCGAAGTTTTTTTCAATTCGTCTATTACAAGTGATGAAATGAGCTTTGGCCAGAAAAACGGAGACTCTACATCACCGCCTTTCTTTTCAATGGCTTCGATTTGTTCGGCCAGTGTTATGCGTAATGATTCAGGAACAGCTTTATCCTGTGAAAGCACTTTGAGCTTTTGTAGGCCTTGTTGCAAGCGGTTTGCCTGCAGATCGGCAATAGCATCGGTTAACTGGTAAGGCCAGTGTATACCGGTTTCATTGGCGAAACCAGCCCAATAGAACTTCGACTGGTTGAAATCTTTTTCATAGGCTTTGACAAGGCCGAGCAACATATAGAATACAGTGGCTTCATATTGAACCTCTGATTTTGATTTTCTCAATTGACTTTTCGCCAGTTGAGATTCCTCTCGTGCCAGTGTGTCCCATCCTTGTTCGTACATAGCAATTGAGCGCAGTGATTGTGCGAGGTAGCGGACATCTTCATCTGTACTTTCCTGTGCCAGGTCAGCTTCAGCAAAAGCCATGGCAGGTTTCTTGGAGATCGTCCAGAGATAGCCCAGCAGCAAGTGCGCATACTCTGTTTTTACCGGTGCTATAGTATCCGGAAGTTCATGATTATAGAGTGTCACGGCCGGGCCTACTGTTGTAGCCGATGCTGCTTTATATGTTTTATAGGTAAAACTAGAAGTTGTTTCTTCGTAGCGTTCACGCTCCGTTTTTTCTTTCGAACAGCCGATAACCAATAACAGGAGTGAGAGAAGTATATATTTACTTTTCAAGGGACTACTATAATTTAATGATGAAGATTAAGACGAAGCGTTTATTGAACCCGTTTGTAGGTAACTTGTGATTTCAGCGGATCGGCACTATCAGACGCGAGACCAATGGTATTGTCATCGATGAACTCTATCTTGAATTCCTGTGAAGTGGATAATCCGTATAGTGAAAAAAGATCGCGGGCAATTTTCTTTTCCGTTAGTCTGAACTGATAATTTGATGCGCGTTTTATTTCAGATACCCACACATCATTCGAGTCTGCAAACATCCTGATAAACTTGTTGTCGTTTAGTTTGAACAGCCTTCCGGTAAACTTGTCTTCCTTTCGCTCAATTTTTATCTGGATACCCTCGAACATGCTTCTGCCTTTCAGTTCCCAGACACCAACAAATTTGTCGTCTGGCACATACGCATTATTCTTGCAACCGAAGCAGAGTGACAGAAGGATAACAAATAGAAATTTTATTTTCATGAAGCGGGTAATTGTGTGTTGATTCTGTAAATATAGGAGTATGTATTTCTTCCCGGTAATAAGTGATTTCTTTTTACGATAATTTTCCAACTTTGACATTATATAACTTTCATTTCAAATTACTACTACCCCTATGAACAAACTGATCAGCAGTATTTTCGCTGGCATCTTTCTCCCGGTATTCATGTATGCTCAACCCAGCCTCCAGCATACAGTAAATACGCAAATGCAAGAGGTAACTGTTTTTCTGAATGGTGCCGAGATTGTCAGTGTTGAGAAAATACCCGTGAAGAAAGGAAGGTCTACCATCCTTTTTAAAGGACTGTCTCCTTACGTTAATAGCAAGAGTGTGCAGGTATCAGTCGATAATGTAGCATTGCTGTCGGTTTCAACCGAGAATGCTATAGAGGAGCATGATGTTCGTTTAGAGGTGATACACGATTCGATCACGGAAGTCACCGATAAATTAGAGCTTATCCACAACCAGGAAGATGCCTTGCAGTTTGAGAAAAAGATGCTGACGGAGAATCAGCGTCTGGGAGGAACACAGAGCGGAGTTCCTTTGGCTGAACTGACACGCGCAGCGGATTTTTTCAGAGAGCGAACATTAAAGATCAACAATGCACTGACTGAGCTTAGCCGGAAAAGCAAAGTGCACGACCTGCGGTTGAAGATATTGGAAGCACGGTATAAATCCATGCGTGAAAGCATAAATACAGCGCGCAAGCATATTGTAGTAACCATTGCTTCTGATAAAGACCAGACGGCAAACTTTATAATTCGTTACCTGGTAACGGAAGCGGGCTGGGTTGCTTCGTATGATCTGATAGCTTCTGATATTAATAAACCGGTTACACTCAAGTATAAAGCGCAGGTATATAATAATACTGCAGTTGATTGGAAAGATGTAAAGCTTACCTTGTCAACCAGCGATCCTTCGCTTGCTGCTTCGCGACCGTACCTGACTGCGTGGACACTAAATTATTCTTCGAATGCGAATGAAGGTCTGCTTCAGAACCGCATGGCACAAGTAAACCAGAACCAATTTTCAGATCCTGCGGCCGCAGACTTTGAAGATATAGCAGCAGAAGAATTAAGTACATCTTTTCCGATTAAGCAACAGCAATCGGTATTGGCAAATGGACAATTCCACCAGCTCGACCTGATCGATGAGACATTGAATGCTTCCTTTGAATACCTCGCGATTCCGAAAGTTGATCTCAGTGCGTTTCTGATTGCCAAAGTTACCGGCTGGGAGAAATTAAACCTGATCAGCGGTATAGCCAATGTATACTTTGGAAATACATATATAGGCGAATCGCAGATTGATACACGGCTGATGAGCGACACGCTGGAACTTTCACTCGGGCGCGATAATCAGGTATTGATTGGTCGTGCGAAAATTGAAGACAAAGCCTCTACTAAATTGATCGGTTCAAAGCGCGATGAATCGTTCGTGTATGAGATCCAGGTAAAAAACAATCGCAAGACACCGATCAATATAAAGATACAGGACCAGATTCCTGTTTCCCAGGAGAGTGATATCACCGTGGAAACATCTACTATATCCGGAGCCGAACTGGATAAACCGTCTGGACGATTGCAATGGATACGAAATATACAGGCCGGTGAAGTCGTGAAGTATATAGTGTCGTTTTCTGTAAAGTATCCCAAAAACAAAACTGTCGACATCCGCAAGCAACGCGTGATTCGCACACCGCGATTCAAGCACTGATAAAGATATACCTGGAGTATAGATAGATGTACAAACTTATTTTAGAAGTAAGAAGCCAGGAGTAAGAAGTAAGAAGATTATCGGAATCTAATTCTTACTTCTTACTTCTAATTCTTGCCCCTGTTCCAACATCAATAAACGAACTAGCCCTTACTGGTTGTATTCAATGATTTACTCAATTGTGATGTAGTATTGATGTAGTCGTTTTCTTTCTGCTGAGACAGTTTTGATGTAGTCTGTTAATTGACTTGCCCGGCTGTATTTGTTCATTTTTGGATTAACACAAACGTTTGTGTTAAGAGTTCAACCAGTAAACCCAAAATGTATGAACAGCAATTACAGAACGATACACCTGCGAAAGGTGTGGCTACTTTTAATGGCTTGCCTGGCCTCGGCAACACTATATGCTCAGACACTGGTCTGGGAAGATAACTTTGACGGCCCTTCCATCGATGGTAACAAATGGACCTTTGACTTTGGCGATGGCTGCGAGCGTGGCTTATGTGGCTGGGGCAACAGCGAGTTACAATACTATACCAGTCGCACTGATAACGCGCGTATTGAGAATGGAAACCTGGTGATTGAAGCCAAGCGTGAAAATTTTCAGACACGTGAATTTACTTCTGCACGTCTCAAGTCAGAAGGTCGCATGCATTTTAAGTACGGTACACTTGAAGCACGCATTAAGGTACCGAATCTCGCGAACGGCTTGTGGCCGGCATACTGGATGTTGGGCACTACAGGCAATTGGCCTGCTAACGGAGAGATTGATATGATGGAGATGGGATCAGCTGCTGCTATAGCTGCGGGTGTTACAAACCGGAGAGCCGGTGCTGCCGTGCATTGGGATTACCAGGGATCGCAAGCTGACTTCGGTGAAGACTATACCAGTGCAACGGATCTTACCACAGGCTATCATATCTATAAACTCACGTGGGATTCACAATTCATCCGTGTCTTCATCGACAACATTGAGTTCTTTGACTTCGCTATATCGGATATAGCGGGAGGCTCGCTGGAAGAATTTCATATACCACACTATCTGATCCTTAACCTCGCTGTGGGCGGAACCTATACAGGTGTGATGTCTGCGGCTGGTATAACTGCGCCACTGCCGGGAAAAATGGAGATTGACTATATACGCTTATACCAGAACAGCGGAAGCACGTTATACCTGGGAAGCGCGAATGCTCAATCCGGAACCTTTGGTGTATATACGGAAAATACTCCGGTGAATAACCAGCTAACGTACGGGGTAGACGCCAATTTATACCTTTGGAATAATCTTACTCCCATATCAGCGACTCCGTACGAAGGCAGCCAGGTAATGGCGTATCGTGCCAATGCAGGTGCGTGGTTTGGACTTGGTGTTGCTACTGACTATAAGAACATGAGCAGCTTTGCCGGTGGTCATCTTAAATTCCACATGAAGACCTCATCAACCGCTACATTTAAAGTCGGCATCAGTACAGCTTTTGGTGATAGCTGGATTGACTTTGTGAATGGCGGACAGCAGTATGGACTGGTTCGCGATGGTAACTGGCATGAAGTATCTATACCCTTCAGTGCCTTTTATAATCTTGATCTATACTCCGTCAAGCAGATGTTTATGGTAGTGGCCGATCCGCCTGCTGCCAACGTAGATATATTTATCGACAATATATACTATAGTGGTGGTGCTGTTACGAATACACCGCCTACTGTGTCGATGACATCACCAACTGCCGGTGCAACTTTTATACAAGGACAGTCTATTACGATAAACGCAACCGCAGCTGATGCCAACGGCTCGGTAAGCAAAGTCGAATTTTATGCCGATGGCGTAAAGCTGGGTGAAGATACATCATCCCCCTATACCTATACATGGACAGGTGCTACACCAGGTACCAAAGTACTCACGGCAAAAGTAACGGATAATGGTAACGCAACCACTACATCATCTTCTGTTTCCATTACGGTAAATGCGGCAGCGACCAATCTTGCGTTGAATAAAACAGTTACTGTATCATCGACAGAGAACGCTACATTAACCGGAGCAGCCGCAGTGGACGGCAATGGCACTACACGGTGGTCAAGTGCATTCAGTGATCCGCAGTGGATCTATGTTGATCTTGGAGCAACCTATAATATCAACCGTGTAAAAGTTACCTGGGAGGCAGCATACGGTAAAGATTACCAGGTACAGGTGTCGTCTAATGCTTCTTCATGGACATCGATAAAAACAATTACCAATAACACAGCACTGGTAAACGATCACACCGGCCTGAGTGGCAGTGGGCGTTATGTTCGCGTCAATGGTACCGCGCGGGGCACAGCATACGGTTATTCTATCTATGAGCTCGAGGTATATGGAACACCGGGTACCAGCAGCACCGCATGCACCGGTACTGCAGCGAATGGTGATTACCGCTATGAAGTATCTACATCAGGCGGCAATGTTAATTGGAAATTTATACCGCTGTCTCCAATACAGGGAAGTACACTTTCCATCATCTATGTAAAAGTAGGCAGTGGTGGTTATGCAGGATACCCGATGACGCAATCGGGCAGCGACTTTACCTTCTCACAGGCACAAAGCAATGGCAGTGCGCTTACATTTTACTTTACCTATCGCGTGGGCAATACCACTACAGAACGTAACTCCAGTGCCAATCCGCATAGCTATACCGTTGGAACAACTTGTTCCGGAGCGAGAACTGCGGCACCGGAAACATTCGCAGCAGAATCGGAATCTCCGATTGAAATTTTCCCGAACCCAGTGAAGCATGAGTTACGGGTGAAAGGTGTAAGCGAAGCGCCTATAAAAATTACAGATGTTGCCGGTAAGGAAATTCTCAACGGTGAACTGAAGGCCGGGGCGATTGAAGTATCATCAATACCATCGGGTATATATATAGCAATCATTCGCAGTAATCGAGGTATGGCTGTGAAAAGGTTTTTGAAACAGTAGTCATACTGTCGTTGTATATATGTAAAGAGTAAGAAGGCATGCCTTCTTACTCTTTTTGTTTTTAGAACAATGGCAGATGCCGGAGAGGAGCACGGGGCGGTGGTCGCCCGGACGCTCGCGTCATAGAACTAAATCGGAAATGGAATTGTATTATTGCAGGATCAAAGGCATTTTAAAACGTACACAACATGCATGTATTACAAAAAATAGGTCTGACGATTCTGGCAATGACGATTCTGCTGTCAGCAGTTCATGCTCAGGACAAGCAACAGCTTTCGGTCGATGAGTTTGAGACAAAGCTTAATCAAACGCCCGAAAGTCAGTTGGTAGATGTGCGGACTCCGGAAGAGTTTAGGAAGAATCATATTAAGGGAGCGTTTAACATCAATATCAACAGTGACGAATTTGAGAAGCAGGTGGCTGCGCTTGATAAAACAAAACCGATTCTGGTCTACTGTCTCTCCGGAGGAAGAAGTGCGAAGGCTGCCGCGTATATGCGTAAGCAAGGTTTTAGCAAGGTATATGAAATGGATGGCGGTATGATGCAGTGGACCGCGCAGAATAAACCATTTGAGGCCAGCGAAAAATCTTTACCGGGCATGTCGGAAGCAGACTTCGGGAAGAATGTAGATACCGATAAAATTGTATTGGTGGATTTTTATGCAAAGTGGTGTGCTCCCTGCAAGAAGATGGCTCCCTGGCTGGAGGAATTAGTCACGCAATACCCTGACCAGGTAACGCTGCTCAAGATCAACGTTGATGAAAATTCAGTGCTGGTAAAGAAGATGAAGGTAGATGCACTGCCAACGCTGCAGCTATACAAAAAGGGTAAAAAGGTATGGTCGAAAACCGGACTTGCCGAGAAGAAGGAATTAGAAGAGAAGATAAAAGAAAACTTATAGTATATCTCTCCGGCAAATCTGTCGGAGAGATATATACTATATCTTAATCTGCAAAGCTCTGGTAGGTGAGCGTTTTGAATTTATCACCAATGGCCCAGTGCGCGCTGTTATATACATTGGTAAAGATGAGTCCGATCAGCTTCTCTTTTGGATCAGCCCAGTAATGTGTGTTGAAAGCTCCTCCCCACGAGAACGACCCCAACGATACGATAGACTGGTAATCATTCTCAACAGTTTCCAGTCCGAACCCCAAACCTACATGCGAGCCGTTAATATGTTGATCAGTTAACATCAGCTCAATAGTTTTACGACTGAGTATCCGAACGCCATTATACTGTCCGTTGTTCAGGAACATCTGCAGAAATTTAGCATAGTCCTCAACCGTTGAAGAAAGACCAGCGCCTCCTGAGAAATAAGTTCCTGCTGTATTCGGATAGTCAGGATCAACATTGTCGTAAGCTTTTGCCTGAGGCTTTACAATCTTGCCATCTTTATCCGTATATAATGTAACGAGACGACTGTGTTTTTCTTTCGGCAAATAGAAATATGTATCCTTCATGCCGAGCGGGTCGAAAACGCGTTTCTTCAGAAATTCATCGAACGGCATTCCTGACCAGACTTCCACCAGGTATCCCAGCAGATCGTTGTTTAATCCATAGGTCCACTTCTCTCCCGGGTTGTGTCTCAACGGAAGTTTTCCGAGTATGCGCATCTTTTCTCCGAGTATAGCATTGTTGTTTCCTATACCACTGGGTACACCGGCCTTTGCATATATGGCTCTGAACTCGCTGCTTCCGATAGCGGCATAGTCAATACCGGAAGAGTGCGTGAACAGCTGACGAATTGTTACTTCACTTTTGGCTGGCTCCGTAGTATAGCTGCTGTCTTTCGGGTTAAAGGTTTTTAATACCGTGGGATTTTTAAATTCCGGTATATACTTTGAAACCGGGTCGTCCAGCAAAAACTTGCCCTCTTCAAAAAGTATAAGTGCTGCCAGTGCTGTAACCGCTTTACTCTGCGATGCAATTCTGAAGATGTTATCTTTCTTTAAAGGTGTTTTTGTTTCTACATCGCTATAGCCATACGCTTTGTGGTATACAATTTTGCCATTGCGTACAATCAACACAACAGCACCTGGTATCGACTGGTTGGTTACATATTCATTAACCACCTTATCGATTCGGGATAGCCGGTCCGTTGCGAAACCAACTTCTTCGGGCTTTGAGACAGGTGTAAGTGTTTTTAGTTGTGAAACGGCTGATGAGGAAATAAAACAAAATAGTATTCCCGCAAGGAAAGTATTGCGCATGGTTGTTTGTAAAATGGTTTAGTACGACAGCAAATATAAAGAAGCCGTTACACTTTTACGTGTGCCCAGTTCTCTCCGATTTTGATGCGGTGTATTTGCATATCGGAAACCCGGAAGCGCTTGGCAAGTGCTTTCAAAGTTGGTTGCTTCTTCGATTTGAAGAGCGCTACTTTTATCTGCTTCACTTTGTCTTGTGTAAGCTTCGGTCCTTCATCAGGGTTGAGGCGCTGCAGTACATTGGGGTCGCGCTTGGCATGCTCGATTTGTGCTTCGTGGTTAACCCACTTCAGGTTGGTTGCTTTGTTATTGTCTTTGCGGTGATCAACATGAATAACAAACGCATTCTTGTTGTTGGTGGGCTTATTAAAGTACTCTGCCACAAGCCGGTGTATATAGTAATTCTGGCGGGTGTCTTCACGACCAATGGTTATACTTGGGTAGCCCTGCGTTAAACGCGGTTTCAATATATATCCGTCTTCAATTTCTTTTTTAAAGCTAACGATGCGTCCTTTGTCAGACACAGCATAACGCTTGGTTGATGTTCCTTTTTTCAGTTTTAGTTCTTTCCAGTTTTCTCCCGGCAGGAGTTTCAGTTTGCTTTTTTGTAGTGTAGCCATAAGTTTAAAGGTAAAGGGTTCAGAGTTAAGGGTCAGGCGTGAAGATGCCCTGTGGGTATAGTCACACCGTTGCGGTTCTGGTTTCCTATACTATAGCGTTTAGCCATCGGTATAGAAACCACGTTTACCATGGCATGGGAACCTGGGTATAGAATGTGTCCACCGGCTTCCGCTGCTATAGCTTTTTCAAGCATGCTTCCTATCTGTATATACCCTGGGTATAACGTAGTGGCTGCTGCTCGCAGTCCATGCATGCTAAAGGGCAATATTCCCTTCCGATAGATTTTACGATAAGTCTTAAGAATGTAGTCAGGCATTACACAACTTAATGACAACGGTATATCCATCATATTGCCTGCTGACAACTGGCAATACCAATTTATTCCACAGGGAGTATCAGGATCAGGATACTGGAGCATCTTTGATTACATCTAAGCTTTTCACCGTCTGACACCAAAAAAAGGGGGGTAACTGAAGATTTATTTGATTTACAGACAATGAATGTTATTAAAGTAAATATTATTTTTTGTAAGGGGCAAGACTTTAACCAAAAAGGTGTCCGGTTTTTTTCAAAACAGATCATACCATCAAAGCTATAGCCACCCCGTGTTGTGTAGTTGCGATTCTTTGCAAACCCTTTAACAGAGCTGTCTTCCGCTCGCTATGCCTCCCTATAGTTATAAAAGTTACCCTGGAAACGAAGGGTATAGGTGGCTTTCATGTAGGTTTATGTAGGTATACAAGGCTGTTTTCGTAGCCTATAGATGATTTTTGTTGTAGTTATGTATATCTATACCTGATTATGTGGTATATTATATGAGTCAGAAGTCTTTTTTATGAACAAGCAGGTAATAATCTTTTTCAATAGCCAGGTATCCTTGTTCGTAACAGTAAAAGTATTGCGCTCCCTCGCGCGTTTTGTAAACACTGGTGAAGAAGTTAAAGTCAAAGCCTCTGGCGTTTAGCCTCTCTTTACTTACTCTACTTTTGCCATCCGGGTTAAGGTCTAACAGGATGCGTCTGTTCTTGCGTAGTATATTATTGACGTTACGCATCAGATTGGTGTCATCACTGTTAAGCTTGTTGTTAAAGGAACTCCGGCATTGATCAGAGCAAAACTTTTTATCAACCCTGCCTTTGATGGCAGTACCACATTCAATGCACTTCTTTTCAACTATACCTGGCATATAACTATCCGTTTACAAACGGCTACAAACGAAAGTAAGCGAAAGTATCCGTTTTTCATACGACTATAAATTTGTTTAGCTCCCAACTTTGCATCATCAATCACCAACGAAGTGGTTCGATAAAATACTAGCTAACGCAACAATAAATATAAATACATATATGGCAAACTTACGCAACAGTGTACAACTCATCGGTCGTCTGGGTAAAGATCCAGAGGTAAAAACATTCGACACCGGTAAAAAACTGGCAACTTTTTCAATTGCTACGAATAGTACATACCGTAATCAGAAAGGAGAGAAGGTAGAGGAGACGCAATGGCATAGCCTCGTTCTGTGGGATAACCTCGCAGATATAGCTGCCCAATATCTAAAGAAAGGAAACGAGATCGCTATAGAAGGTAAACTGGTGCATCGCACGTATGAAACATCCACCGGAGAGAAACGCTATATCACCGAGATCAGCGTGAATGATATGGTAATGTTAAGTGGAAAATAAGAATAGAAGTTAAGGAGATTAAAAAGTTAGCTGTTAGTTATCGTTAGCCTGTAAACGTTAGCCTTCGTGTTGTGCTACTCTAAAATTAGCCTGGCTCTTGTGGTGCCAGGCTTCTTAGGATATTTATAGCGAAGGTATATATAGCTTAAAAAGCATAGGTTAGCTTCATGCCGAACTGCAATTTTCTGAAGTCTTCCGTCAGGTAAAATTCGGGTATAATGTTGAGGCGCGTATTACCGATATCTGAAAAGAAGAAAAATTTAGCAGTTTTTCCTTTAAAAAAGTTTTCAGTTTCATGCACAAGAACGGCTGCACCTATACCTGACCACATAGGACGGCTTCCATGTTTGCCAAAATTTTTCCGATACGTAATGCCGAGGAAGGAACTAATGGAGTTGGTATAGCCTCCTTCGCTTTTATTTTCCAGCAGAAACATACTGGAATAAGATAACTCTATCTTGTGGCTGGTTCGGTTGAAGCGGTCACTGAAACTTAAGCCGATAGAGGGCGAAAGCTCGGGATAAAATTTATCTCTGAATACACCTACACCAGCACCGGCTGTGAGGTATAGGAAATCGTGCATTTCCGTATGCAATACGTTGCTATAGCTTATGGTATTGTTCTGCATAATGAACCTGGCCTTGAAGCTTTTTCGGCCGATGTAGTAATTTTTTGATTCCTCACGAACGCGTGATACGATTTGTGGAAAGTTATTACTGGCAAGTTCACGCAACTTGCTTCGCTCAGGGATATATAGATATACTTTAGCCGTTTCAGTTTGTAAAAAGATTTCTATACCCGGGGGAAGCAACTGTATAATTTGCTGATCCTTTACCAAGACGGTAGTCTGCGGTTTTGTTTCTTCTATCGTAATTTCTTTTTCATTGTTCAGTTTATTAACTACGCGTATCGTAACCGCCTGTCCTTTTTGATGAGCCGGGATACTTTTTTCAAGATAACCATCCAGTTCCTGTAGTGTAGCCGGAAAGTTCTCGATCAACGAGCTGTGATTTTCGAATCGCTTCAATTCAAACACTACAAGCGATTCCTGCTCCGGGAATTCCACGCGAATAGAATCCGGATAGTAATTAATAGCATCGCGTTTGGTTCGGTATATATTCTCGTGGCGTCCGTGGCCTGAAGAATAATTAACCACTTGTGCGTTCAATGTGCTAGAGGTAATGACAAGGATGAATATAATGTTATAGTATTTCATGATCTGAAGTGATTTCGGGTTCTGTTATTTAATTTAGATATAGTTATACTGTCTGGATGCCGGTGCACAAGGCATTCAGTAATATTTGTATTAAAATTATAGTGAATGATTAGTTCATCCTGGCGATGATGAGTTGACTTCCCTCGGATTCTCCGTTCGTTGACTTCCCTTTTAGAAATCTGAATTTTTTCTTTTTCTCGAGCTGCGTTACCAGTGGTTGCTCCTGCGGAGGAATTATACCTATAATTACTTTCGGTCGTTTATCAACATCTGTGACAACTTCCTGTTGTGCACTTTCGGGTATGGTTACCGGGGTAGTCATCTCCTGGTTCGCTACAGTTGCCGTGTCGCGGAATGTTGCTTGCAATGCAGCTGCAGAGCTATAGGGCTCTTCTTCAATTCTGATTCGGGCACTGTTTTGTGTTATAGCGTTTCCTGGTGTAACGGTCTCAATTTTTGCCGGTATATCTTTACTTTCAGAAAGTGGTGAATTTACTATAGCCGGTTGCGCAGAATTTATTCCGCCTGACGGTATTGCTTTACCCTGTGTATAGGATGTCTGTTGGTAAATATATACTCCGGCCAATACAGCAACCGTTAAGGTGGCGGCTATCGAAAAGTATACCGGTCGCTTGGATCTTGTGGCAGTGCGATGGATCTCCATACGAGTCCATAATTCGTCCTTGTTCCAACGGACAGGGTATTGCTCGGCTTCCTGAACCTTCAGGCGAATATTTTTTTCGGTGTTATGTTCCATAATGGTATCCTTCTTGGGTGAGCATTTTCTTTAAAAGTGCTTTAGCTTTAAACAACTGCGACCGCGAAGTACTCTCCGTGATCTCCAGCATCGCAGCAATCTCCGCATGGTTATAGCCTTCCACTACAAACAGGTTGAAAACCGTGCGGTAGCCTGTGGGCAGTTGGGTTATGAGTTGATAAACATCTTCAGCCTCCTGCTCGCTGAAAGCGTGCAGGTCGGGTTCCGGTATAGAGGCATCCAGACTCTCCGTCAGGTTAAAGTTGTGTCTTCTTCTCAGCCACATCAGCGATTCATTCACCACAATCCTGTGCATCCATCCTTCCGTGCTTCCTGCGCCCTGGTAAGTAAAGTTGTCAAGGCCACGGAATATCTTGGTGAAGGCCGTCATTAACACATCCTCGGCATCGGCATCACTTCGTATGTACCGACAGGCCAGCCGGTACAATCGGTCAGCATAGCATTTATATAATTGCTCTTGTGCTTTGCCGTTGCCCTGCTTACATTTTTTAACGAGGTCTTCTTCAGTCAAGCGGTTTGGGGGTTGTGGTTTTATAGATAGAAATGCCATCTTCGCAGCGGTCGTTGCCTGACCCCTGAATTCTTTTTTAAGATGTTGCTGTGGCAGGCGAAAGTTTTATGGGCAGGAGGAGGCGGTCGTTAGTCAAATTATAGACACTACCGTGAATGAATAGCCGTTTAACTATTAACTTTATCGCTGATGAATTTTTTATATCCTTCTTTTCTGTGGGCGCTGGGTGTGCTGTCTGTTCCGATCATCATTCACCTTTTTAATTTTCGCAGAACAACCAGGATCTATTTTTCCAATAACCGTTTTTTGAAACAGGTAAAGGAAGCCACTACAGCCAAGCGCAGGCTGAAGCACTATCTTATTCTCGCTTCCAGATTGCTGTTCCTGTTTTTTCTGGTGATCACATTTTGCCAGCCCATCATCCCCGCTAAAAATCAATTGACCAACGACCATGCTATTGTTCTATACCTCGATAACTCGCAAAGCATGTCGGCACAGATGGAAGACAAAGTGCGCGGCCTTGATGCTGGAATTGCTTTTGTAAAAAATATTGTCTCACTGTTTCCGCCTGATACCCGGTATAAGCTCATCACCAACGACTTTGCTCCGTTTTCGAATTCGTTCAAAACAAAATCGGAGATACTCGACCTGCTCACACAAGTGCGCCTCTCGCCTGTAAGCAGAACCATGCAGGAAGTAACAGACCGCATCCGCCAGCAAGGCGCAGCCCATGAACGTGAAGTATTCTGGATATCAGACTTTCAGAAATCAACCTTGGGCGCTATACCAACAACGCTTGACTCGGCAACGCAGTGGCACCTGGTGCCGATTCGCTTCGCATCTCTGTCGAATATATTTATCGATTCTGCTTATCTCGAAAATCCGTTTGCTGCCAGTGGCGAGAAAAATGTATTGCGTGTAAAAGTACGGAACGATGGTAAACGCGATGTCGACCAACTCAGTCTTAAACTGACCATTAACAATATACAATCCGGTGCCGCTACATTGGATGTGCCACAAGGTGGTGTTGCCGAAACTACGTTTGATCTGGCCACCGGATTAACCGGACTCAACAAGGCACAGATAACCTTCAATGATTTCCCGGTAAGTTTCGATAACGAATTTTTCTTCGCGCTGAATTTTACCGACAAGATCAAGGTGGTAGAGATTAAAAAAGATAATGAGCCTACACCGGTCGAGAAAGTATATGGTAACAAGCTCGTATTTAGTTACCATGGTTTTGCTGTGAGTAATTTTAACTATAACGAACTGGCGCAGGCGGATCTTGTGGTTGTCAACGGACTGAATACTGTCGATCCTTCATTGACGAATGCACTGTCAGACTATATCAATAAAGGAGGAACATTGTTACTGGTGCCGGGTACCCAACCTGATGTTAACAACCTGAAGAATCTGGCGCAGGTGGCGGGGTTGAACGCTGCTCCGAAAGGTGAACTGGCTGACCTGGACAGACCTGATTTTTCAAACCCGTTTTTTGAAAATGTGTTTGAAGAAAAATCGATATCACTCGCTATGCCGAAAGCTTCGCGTGTGCTCGACTGGGGCAACGATCGCGCGGCTATACTTCGATTTAAAAATGATCTGCCTTTCCTTTCACTGTTCAATCGTGGTGGCAAGATATATATACTGGCCAGTGCGCTCGACCGCGACTTCACTGATTTTCACCAGCATGCATTGTTTGTCCCGGTAATGTATCGCATCGCTGCGAGTGCGCGTAGAAATGAAACCAAACATTATTATACCCTGCGCGAGAATTTAATTACCCTGCGACTGGATAGTATAAAGAATGATGAACCGTTAAAGTTAGTGGGTAAAGAAGAAGTTATACCGGGCCAGCGTAAAGTGGGCGACCGTGTGTTTATGGAAGTTCCCAAGTTCTCGATCGAGCAGGGCTTCTATAAAATTGCTTCGCAGCGCGACACTATAGGCTTGCTCGCTTTTAACCTGGATAAGGAAGAATCGCTCATGGACCAATATCCGGGTGAAGAAATAAAAACAAGAGTGGGTGGAGGAAATAACATCAGCATTTTTACAGCATCAACATCCGATACTTTCAGCAACGAAATAAAGGAGCGATATTTGGGCACGCCCTTGTGGAAGTACGCATTGTTGCTGGCATTGCTCTTCATTATAACAGAAGTATTACTGATCCGTTTTTTGAAATAAATATTGATGGTAAAACTTAAACATATTAACCTGTGAAAACAGTTAGTATTGAATTACCAGAGAATATAAGCGAAACAGAATTGAAAATAATTCTGGGGGGTGAGCTATATGAGCGTGAGAAACTTACCCTGGGCCAGGCGGCTGATCTGGCCGGCCTTAGCAAACGCGCCTTCATTGAAAGGATGGGCAAGTATGGCTTTTCTATTTTTGGTGACTCCGTTGATGATTTAATGGCCGATATAAAAAATGCCTGAGATTGTAATTTCAGACACGAGTTGTTTGATTCTTTTAACGAAGATTAATGAACTCGATCTTTTACGCACCAGCTATAAAAAAATAATTGTTCCGGAAGAAGTAGCACAAGAGTACGGCAGTTCCTTGCCCGACAGGCTTGAGGTAAGAGAGGTATCTCAGAATTCTCTGCAAAAAACGCTGCAACAGATTGTCGATAAGGGAGAAGCAAGCGCTTTCGCTTTAGCATTGGAAATTCCTGTTACGCTTGTAATTGTTGATGATCGGAAAGCCCGCAAGGTAGCCTTGTCATTAGGTTTTAACCGTCACAGGAACGTTAGGAGTATTTGTTAAAGCAAAAAGACTGGGATTGATACCTTCTGTTAAGCCAATACTTGCTAAACTTGCAGGAACAGATTTCCTGGGTATCCGAAAGGATTGTAACAACCATTCTGGAGCTAACGGGTGAAAAATAACAAGCATGAAAATTCTTATACAAAACGCTGAAATACTTGATCCCAATTCCCCCTTTCATCAAAAAGAAAAAAATGTATTAATCAACAACGGCCGTATTGCCGAGATCGGTGATAAAAATTATTCTGCCGATAAAGTTGTAAAGGCTGATGGTATGAAGCTGTCTACCGGCTGGTTTGACCTCGGTACCTATGTAGGCGATCCGGGACTTGAACACAAAGAAGATCTGGATTCCGTGTCTAAAGCTGCAGCAGCCGGAGGGTTTACGGAGATCGCGGTGCTTCCCAATACATCGCCTTCCATACAAACTAAAAATGAAGTAAGCTATATCACCCGCGGCAACGATACACGCCTCGTAGAAATCCATGCGATGGCAGCCGTAACAAGAAATAATAAAGGCGAGGAACTTACGGAAATGATAGACCTGCACGAAGCTGGAGCTATAGCATTTACCGATGGACTGAAGCCTATCTGGCATACCGATATCTTGCTGAAAGCGCTTCAGTATCTTCAGAAGTTTAACGGAGTGCTCATCGATCACCCCGAAGATATATGGCTGAATATGTTTGGCCAGATGCACGAGGGTATTAACAGCACGATGCTCGGCCTGAAAGGTATGCCGCGCATTGCTGAAGATATCATGGTAAGCAAGAACCTCGAACTGCTGGGCTATGCAGGAGGTCGTTTGCACATGGCCAGATTATCTTCCGGTAAAGCCATTGAACTGATACGTGCAGCGAAAAAGAAGCTGAACGTAAGCTGCGACATCGCTGCCTATCAACCGCTGTTGGATGATAGTCACCTGGCAGACTTCGATACAAACTATAAAGTAAATCCACCCCTGCGTGAGAAAGTGGATAACGATGCGCTCATCAAAGCATTGAAAGACGGAACGATTGATGTGATCTGCTCCGGTCATGTACCGCATGAAGATGAAGGTAAAGAGCTGGAGTTTGATCTTGCTGATTTCGGAATCATTAACCTGCAGACGTTCGGATCAAATCTCGTTTCATTGTCAAAGTCTGTAGACTGGAGTGTGTTGCTGGAGAAAGTAACCGTAAATCCACGCAAGTTGCTAAACCTGGAAATGCCTCGCATCGATGTGGAAGAGAAAGCTAACCTTACGCTCTTCGATCCGAATCGCTTGTGGACGTTGGATGAAAAAACAAACTTGTCGAAGTCAAAGAACTCGCCCTGGTATGGTAAAGAAGTTACCGGTAAAGTAGTGGCGGTGTTCAACAATAATAAACAGCGTATCGAGGACTAATGTCTTCGTATCCATAGGTATAGAAATGAAATCTCCCTTATTAAAAATATCCATTCGCTACGGGCTCGTTGCTGGTGCGCTTACACTTGTGCTGATGGTAGCGCTATATTATATAGGTACGCACCCGTTGATGATAGCTCCGTACCTGGATTTCAGAATTTTACTCTTTGGTATTTTTATCTTCTTTGCGCTGAAGGAAGTACGCGATTACTATCAGAATGGAGAACTATATTTCTGGCAGGGTATGATCGGTGCCGGCATTGTGGTTTTACTGGCAGATGTTATTGCATCTATAGGCCTTACGATATTTGGAAGTATAGAGAAAGAATTTATGACTTCCTATGTGACGGAGATGACGAAATACCTGGGCACTTTTTCGAAGGAGGATGTTGAGCGGATAGGAAAAGAAGTTTTTGAGCGTAATTTAAAGCAGTTACCTACGACTAACATCTCGGTCTTGGCAGTTACCTACTTTGTACAGGGAATTTCCATAGGCTTTTTTGTGAGTATAATACTTTCAGTAATTCTAAGAAGACAACCCAAAAACTAAAACTCTATGGAAGAAACAGCAAACCTTGCCACAGTACGTCAGTCCGGTATCCGCTATGGTCTAATCGGCGGTGTTGTATCAATTGCAATTTTTGTTATTATGATTGTTGCCCAGGTTGATATAACAGCATGGTATTGGAAATGGATCGGCTATCTTATCACTGGTGTCCTCATTTTTCTGGCCCACAAGTATTATAAGGAGAACGGAAATGGCTTCATGCCATACGGACAAGGAATTGGTATTGGCTTGTGGTTCGGTATTATCTCGTCTGCTATTTCAAGTGTCTTTACCTATATCTATGTTAAGTTTATTGACGCAGGTTTTATAGAAGCTATAAAACAGAAGTCGGTTGAAGATATGGAAGCCAAAGGTATGTCGAGCGAACAAATTGATCAGGCAATGAAATTTGTTGAAATGTTCACAACCGCTGAGGCTATGTTTTTAATGGGGATTATATTCGGAATAATCGGGGCAGTTATAATTGCTCTAATAGTTTCTATCTTTACGCAGAAGAAACATCCAGAACCGACATTTTAAACATGATACATCCGGAGATTTCCGTAATCATTCCGGCAAAAGACGAAGAGGAGTCAATCCCCGAATTATGCCAGTGGATAAGCCGTGTGATGCAAGCGCACGGCTTTTCGTATGAAGTGATTTTTATTGATGATGGCAGTTCCGACAGCACGTGGGAGCAGATCCTGAAAGTAAACGCGGCCGATGAACGCTTCAAGGGCGTTCGTTTCAACCGTAACTTTGGTAAATCGGCGGCATTGCAAACCGGCTTTCGCGCAGCAAAAGGCAAAGTAATTATTACCATGGATGCCGATATGCAGGATAGTCCGGATGAAATACCCGAGCTATACCGCATGGTAACACAAGATGGCTACCACCTTGTATCCGGCTGGAAGAAGAAACGTCACGACCCGCTGTCGAAAACTATACCTTCCAAATTTTTCAATTACGTTACCCGTAAACTTTCCGGTATTCCGCTCCACGACTTTAACTGTGGTTTGAAAGCATACCAGGCTTCCGTAACCCGAAACATTACGGTATATGGAGAGATGCACCGCTATATACCCGTGATCGCGAAATGGGCAGGCTTTACAAAAATCAGCGAGAAAGTAGTTGAACACCGCGAGCGTAAATTCGGAACTACCAAGTTCGGGCTCGAACGTTTTATAAACGGTTTCCTGGATTTGTTATCGATCACATTTGTGAGCAGGTTCCGCCAGAAGCCTATGCACTTTTTCGGAACACTCGGTACTATATCTTTCCTCATCGGTTTTGTATTTACCAGTAAGGTGATCTGGGATAAAATGGATGCGCTATATTTTTCCAAAATTCCGATCAAACGCGATATTACCGACCAGCCATTATTTTTCCTGGCGTTGGTAGCCATCGTTATTGGTGTGCAGCTTTTTGTTACCGGCTTCCTGGCAGAAATGATCTCCATGCAATCATTCTCCAAACGCGATTACCTCGTGATTGAGAAAGTAGGAATGGACGCAACCGAGAAGGTGTCGAATTAACGTTGCTGTATAACTATGCCGCCCAAGTATTCTGTCATTATACCGGTATATAATCGTCCGCAGGAAGTAGAAGAATTACTCGAAAGCCTTACGCATCAAACGGTAAAGAACTTTGATGTGCTTATCATTGAAGATGGTTCCACGGTACGATGCGAAGCCGTGGCAGACCGCTATCGCGATAAATTGTCCATTCAATATTTCTTTAAACCAAACACAGGTCCGGGCCCTACCCGTAACTTTGGTTATGCGCGTGCGTCCGGTAGCTATTTGGTTGTGTTTGACTCGGATTGTATCATCCCTCCGGGATACTTCGAAGCTGTAGATAAATCCCTTCAGGAAAATCAATGGGATGCCTGGGGAGGACCTGATCGTGCGCATCAGAACTTTACACTTGTGCAACGCGCTATGGGCTATACCATGGCGTCTGTATTAACAACGGGGGGTATACGCGGTGGTAAGAAGCGCGTGGGTTGGTTTCAGCCCCGGAGTTTTAATATGGGTATATCGCGCAAAGTATACGAAGCAACACAAGGTTTTAAATTCGACCGCTTTGCGGAAGATATAGAGTTCAGTATTCGCATGAAGAAGGCAGGCTTTCACGTTGGTCTTATTCCCGAAGCGTATGTATACCACAAACGCAGAACTAATTTCTCGCAGTTTTATAACCAGGTGTTTAACTTCGGCCGCGGTCGTGCGCTGGTAGGTAAAGTGCATCCTGAAGAAATAAAGATCACACACTGGTTTCCTTCGTTCTTTGTGTTGGGCACGGGTCTCATGTTGTTACTGCCATTTGTTGATATAATACTTTTTGCTGTTGCTTTTGGCGGCTGGCTCTTTTACCTCGCGGCCATCTTTCTGCACTCATTATACGAAAGCAAAAACCTGCTCGTAGCGATTTTATCAGTGCCCGCTGCGTTGTTGCAACTGGGCGGCTATGGCGTAGGATTTCTCAAAGAACGCTTTAAAAGCACACCTTAAAAATCAGGTGTATAAAACTTGAATCAAGAGAAAGAGAGGAAAATTGCAATATTTTAAATAATATTGTTAGTAAACCTATCCTATCCTTACATGAAGAATTTTGCCGGATGTTTGCTACTGATAGCGCTCTCCCTTGTTACCACCTCTTTTTTAGTTACTCAATCAAAAGAATTAACACCTGGGTATTATGTAGTGGTGGCTGCTTATGCGCCATCTCGCGAAAGCGCGGCTCAGAAATATGTGGAAGAACTGCGGCACCAGGGAACCTCTGCCGAGTACGGATACAACGCCAGCAAGAAATTATATTTCGTTTATCTGAAATATTTTACTTCTCTAAAAGAGTCTTTATTATACATGACGGCTACACGCAAACAAGGTAAATTTAAAGATGCCTGGGTGCGCGTTGTGCCGGGTTATATACCTGCCTTGCAGACTACACCACCGCCTGCCGAAGTGAAACCTCAAGAGGCTGTTCCTCCGGCTAACGGAAATGAACAGCATCTCCAAAATAACAACAGTACAACTCCGGCCGGAACTCCGGATTCAACTGCGAGCGATACTATTGAGGTAACTGACAATCCTCCGATCGTGCAATACAACCCCATGACGTTGGGCAACACAGAAGTGTTCCTCAGTTTATACAATGCACGAAACAATCGCATTGTAGATGGCTATGTGCAGGTAATTGATACCGAACGATCAAAAGCTCTGACACGCGTAAAGGGAAATGAATACCTGTTGCTTCCTGATCCGAAAAGTAAATCCGGTCAGCTTACGCTGATATGCGAAGCGTTCGGCTATAGAAAAATACAGCAGGAGATAAATTACCCGTTACCGTTGGCAGATACCGTAAAACCCTATATCGACCTGATGGGAACTACGCTGGTGGTAAACTTCGATTTGGTTCGCTATCACAAAGGCGATATCACTACGCTGTATAATGTATACTTCTTTAACGATGCAGCCGTTATGCGTCCGGAGTCTACATACGAGTTGAACAGTCTGCTCCAGTTGTTACAGGAAAACCCACGCTATAGAATACGCCTGCACGGCCACACCAACGGTAACTATCATGGTAAAATGATTACGATGGGACCTGATAAAAATTTCTTCTCGCTGGACGGGTCGAAGCAGGGCATGGGTTCAGCAAAAGACTTATCGTATAACCGTGCTTCGATTATAAAAGATTACCTCGTATCGAAAGGAATTGCCGACAGCAGAGTTGAGCTGAAAGCATGGGGAGGCAAGCGCCCTATATATGACAAGCGCGGCCCCAATGCGCAGAAAAATGTTCGCGTTGAAGTAGAGATACTCGAAGAATAAATTTGTTGGATTTCGTTGGAGCCCACTAAAAGCCCTGCAAAAGGGCTTTTGGTTTTTTACATTAATTTTACGGCTGTTAAACGAATATTAAATCTTCCATTTTTACCTATGAAGAAAGTACTACGAAGCTTCTTTCTGATCATTAACTACAAAACACTCATCATTACAGCCCTCGCGGTTATTTCAACCTATATATGCTATCACACCGGACTTACCGCAAAATTCCCCGATATGCTGGTGGGCGTTGCAATTGTTTTTCCGGTAGTGTTTTCCATTGGCTCTGCCTACAACAGGCGAGAAACGGCCTTGCAGCGTTTCTCTGATTTTAAAGGACATGCACTGGCTATATACTATGCCACGCGCGACTGGACTGTTGATAAAGAGCATGACCTGCCGCAGCGAACACGGGTTATCATCGAGTCGATGGTGGTGCTGATGCGCAGCATGTTTACTACAAAACATGAACACGATATTCAGAACAACGAACGCAAAGTGTTTCAGTACTTTTCGCAGCTATCGTCTATGACGGTGGAGATGCGTAAGTATGGTGTGCAGAGTGGCGAGATATCGCGCATCAATCAATATATCAGTAAAATGATTATCGCGTTCGATAACCTGAAGATCATTCATGCCTACCGCACACCGGTAACGTTGCGCGCCTATAGCAAAGTGTTCATCTATATATTTCCGATCATCTACGGTCCTTACTTTGCCAGCACCTTCAACGATTTCTCTGCGCATCTTGAATATGTAATGCCTGTGCTGTACAGTTTTATACTGGTGAGTCTTGATAATATACAGGATCACCTCGAGCACCCGTTCGATGAAGTAGGTGAAGACGATATACGCATCGATGAGAAAGATCTGACAACGCACATGAACTAAAGCTCACAGAGTATGCAAGAGCCTGCCACTTCCGAACAGAAACGAAAACGTGCCAGGCTATACTTTATACTGGCTGTGTCTTTTCTTTTTGTACTGGCGCTGGTGTGGTCGCTCGGTGCTTTCCTGGTATACCTTCTGTTGGGTATAATTATTTCTTTTGTTGTGTTAGGACTTCTCGCGTGGCCCTGGCAGAGACGTACGGGAGCGTATGAATACAGAGAACGGTCCTATCAAAAGAGTGGCCCGACTCACACATCATCAAAGGGATTTTCAAAAACTACTGATTCCGGAAAATATACTGAGCCATCTGAATCGAAAAAGAGAATGGTGGTTGCGAGTATCGTCTTTGTTTTTGTTTTTTCTATAGCGTTGGTAATCGTACTTAATATCGTTACATCGCCTGATGATACAGAGGCGCCCGATCAGAACTGGCAAACAGCTTTACAGTTTTACAACGAAGGTCAATATGACTCTGCCTATGTATATTACGACCGGTATAGATTACAACATCCGGATAACGTGGAGGTGCTCTTTGAAATGGGCAATACCGCCTGGAATATGCACAGACTTGATTCCGCTGTAACGATGTATGATGCAGTGCTTCAGAAAAATCCAGCGAACGAAGACGCCAGGATGAACAAGGCACGTATATATTTTGATCAGAAGAATTACCGCGCAGCTGAAACGGAGTTGACATCCCTGCTGAATCAAAACGCATCCAATCTTGATGCCATGCAATTGCTGGGCGATGTATATTATGACCAGGAAAAATATACCGAAGCGTTAAACTGGTATGAACGAGCCTATAGCAGCGGCCAGCGCAACAATTGGATATGTTACGTAATGGGATACCTGTACGAGATCAAAAACGATAATACCCGTGCAATAACACTCTATAAAGAAGCGCTGCAATACGATAGTACTGTTGTGGATATATACAAACGACTCGGTGATCTTATTCCAGGTAAAGATGGTGATCTATACCGGCAGCGTGCCGAAGGAAGACAGTGGTGATTGACTCACGATAGATCAGGATAGCACATCCTGAAAATCTTTCACCTTTTCAAAAACACTTTTCGCGAATGGACACAGTGGCAGAATCTTCAGGTTGTTTTTTCGGGCATGATCAACGGCAGCACCCACCAGTTGTTTACCTGCTCCTTTACCGCGCAACGCATCGGATACTTCGGTGTGGTCAATAATAATAAGTGCATCGCCTGCTTTGCTATAGGTCATCTCTGCAAGGCGTGTTCCGTTTTCGGCAACGAAGAAAGCTCCTTTGCTGCTGGATTGCTCGTGTTGTATCTGCATGTTGTTAATTTTGTTTATACCGGAACGCCAGAATCGTCATGATAACAAATAGCACCGCGACTACTCCCAACGCAATCCGTAATGTTTGCCAGTCTGCTATAAATCCGATTACCGGAGGGCCGATCAGAAAGCCGCTATAGCCCACCGTTGTAACCATGGCGAGTCCGACTCCGGGAGGCAGATCTTTTGTGTGGCCGGATATACTATACGCGATCGGTACAATTGTAGAGAGTCCTAATCCTACCAGGAAGAAACCAGCTATACTTATTATCGGTGTCGCGATAGAGAGTGTAGCCAGTAACCCTACCGTTGCAAGTATGCCACCGGCCATAATTATTTTTGCATCTCCGAAAAACGTGCGCATCCGGTCTCCAAGTAAACGACCAATGGTCATGGCAGTAGCAAATGCGGAAAGAGCTATAGGAGCCGTTGCCTTTCCGGACAGAGCAACATTCTCCATGAAATTCACGCTCCACTCCGACATAGCACCTTCGCCCAGCATACAACAAAAGGTAATGATACCAATGTTTACCAAGGCACGGTTGGGTAAGCGGAACAATGGTCCGTCATGTTTCAGCGAAGGATCAGGTTTATCATAAATAAGATTACGACTGGCCCAGGCAACACCGATCAATGAGAAGAGTACAATCGCAGTGAAATGTAAGATTAGTTCAACGTTCAGTTCTGCGAAGAGCGCACCACACCATGCCCCCAATGCCATGCCTATACTGAAGAAGGCATGGAATGAAGTCATGATCGGTTTTTTGTACTGTTGCTCGATCATTACAGCCTGCGCATTCATCGCCACATCAAGCACACCTGTGAAAATACCCATGACTATATAGAGTGCTATAAGCGCAGGTATATATCCCATGTAGGGTATAAGCGGTACAATCATGCAGTACATGATCAGCGAAACCAGCGTAATTTTTCTGCTGCCATTCTTAATGATAGCCCAGCCTGCAAAAGGCATGATGCTGACGGCACCAATAGAAAGTCCTAATAACACGAGTCCGATTGTACCGTTATCAGCAGAGTATAATTCCTGTATGCGTGGAAGCCGTGATACCCAATTCGCCAGTATAAATCCGTTCGTGAAGAACGAAATCTTAACGGCAATGCGGTTTCGCAATAGTGTACGCGATATGTTTTCTTTCAAGGCAGTATGATGATCATACGAAGATCACCTGAACGAATGACTTAAACAAAAACATATTTTAGGAAATGCTCTAATTGTTGTGCGGATTCACTGTAAAGCCTGCTGCGTTGCTTCCCGTAAGTCCATCGGCTGTCATACCTTCTACAACGATGCGGAAGTTTCCGGACTGATCCGATGTATAGAACTCCAACTGCAGCGTACCATCAGCATTTGTAACTGCCGACGGATTCCAATACAGCAAAGTACGCTGATCCGGCATACGACTTTGACGCTGCTGCTGACTTTCATATCGCGGCAGGTAGAACTCCCGTTGTAACTGGAGTCCTTCGTAATTCATCTTTACACTTTTTGGATTCAGTTGAAAGCCACCCAGGTCGCCCTGATAGGTAGTATAGCTTACAATGCCCGGGAAACTCAACGGCCCGAGGTAATAACGCTTCGTTACCACTTCAAGCTTGCGCACCCTTAATGGATTAAAAGCCATGATCTCGTCTTCATCAAAGATCGGTACACCATCGAGCATAATCAGCGGTGTATCGTTAAACACATCTTTGTGAACATGGTCAATCACCATAAAGTGAAAACCATCTTTTCGTTTGCGTACCATCACACCTGGTACATACTCACGCATTACTTCTTCCATTACCGGAAAACGGGTAAAGGCGTCCAGTATATATTTTTCATCGGGAGGTCCGTAAAATGCAGAGCTATCGGCTTCACGACTGGCAAGTTTTTCAAACTGATCACGATAGTATACATCCTGCACTTGCAAAGCAACGCTGCGGTCCAGCAACGCCTGGGCATGACTTGATGAAAGATGGAGTGGAGGAATAGCGATAGATGCAAAATCGGAAGCAAACGGAGAGAGTATCTCAATACGATGCGTACTGTCGCGTGTGGGATTCGTTTGCAAAACTATATTGGCAGAGCCGGAAGACTTCTGCATCTCATAATATACTTCACCTTTGTCATTGCTGCGCGATCCGTATAGTCTTGTAATTTTACCCGGAGCGGCTGCGTATGTAAGTATACCTCTGGCAATAGAACCATCGGCATTCCTTACCATACCTTTCACGATATGGCCGCGGTATTCAGGGAGAAAATTAATAGCTGGATATTTACTGGCTACAACATCATCCCATTGAAATCTTCTCCAGCCGTGCGTTAACATCAGGTTGTCTGTAGCTTCTTTCACAGCTGCATCGTTGCTTCTATAGTATTCCGGTGATTCAATTGTGCCTTTCAGGTCTGACGTTAACGAGAAGTAGTCTGTTATGCTGCTGCCGGCTTCAGTAAAGATCGAATCAACCTTATATACCGCTATGGATAGATCCGATGTTTTTCCGCTGGTCCCTCGGCTTGCCTGCAGATCAACACGCACCCGCCTGCGATTGCTATATTGTGTTTGATCGGTCTTAAGATTAATGGAGAATGTTGACTCAGGTTTTTTGAAATATAGCCTTTCGCACAGTGGTTTCAGGTTGCCATCAAAGATGGTTATCTGGTTTATACCTTCCGGCAGATCTTGCTTTGAGACCGTAAACGTAGCAACTCCGTTTTTAATATACTTAGCCTCTGCTATCGCGATAACCTGTCGCGCGTGAATGAAGGCATATACAAAATTAGGCTCTTCAGTTTGTACGGTGCTGTGTACGTTTATATGAAGTGTATTCTCAACCGAGTCCGTTACACGCATGGAATACCCGGTTGATACTACTGCCGGGAACTTTACCGTTGATGCCTTGCCCGATGCTTCGCGAACTACCGCACGGTATATATGGCCAGGTTGTGGAGTAAACGTGAAACTGCCAATGCCAAACTTTAACGGATTGAATCGCGCCACGGTATCATTCTGTTGGTTGATAAGTGCTCCGGCAAATGCTATACCCTTGCCCGAAGCATTCGTAACGCGAAACCCGATCTTGCTTTTTACTCCGCCCACGAGCGTGCCACCTTCCGGAAAAAATTGTGCGTCCAGCGCAGCCGTTGGAGCCGCGGATTCATGTTCCAGTTTTTTGAATGCATTAACAACACTGATCGATTTATGGAAGAAGTAATCAGCACTGAAATTTTTCATCCAGCTTGTATACGCACGAATAACATAGTTGCCGGAGTTCAGGGTTGCCGGTATAAAGAGCGAACCATTTCCATTTCCTTCATTCAACGAAACTTTGGTTTGCAATACCGGTTGTGCTGCCTGATCCAGTACTTCAATATAGGCCACATCACTTAATGCCGAAGGTTTGTGGAACACACCATCAGTCAGGTATATTTTAAACCACATCGTTTCACCGGTAAGGTATCCCGGCCGATCGATGTGTACATATATCTTCTCCTGGAATCCCTTCTGGCGATAGCGATTAAATTTTATTTTCAGACTGTCCAGTGCAGGTTGTTGAGCAAAGGTATATATACCTGCAGTAAATAGTAATCCTGCAGTGAGTATAGTGCGGTATGTAGCGGATCTAAGCATACGTATATGTTTTATTGCCAGAATGCAGGTTTTGTAGTAGTACCTCCTTGTGTCCGGCAATCGGCACATGATTTAGACGAGTAAGTATATCCGATCAAGATCGGTCCATTGTTGGCAGTACCAATCAACTCATTGAAGTCCGGATAGTAGTTCGGTACATCCGCCAGCAACAGCGTATCGAGGGTACAGTTACCAACCGTTTGAAATGCTTTCAGGTGATCGGGAAGATCGAGCAGTCCGATGAAAAATCTTTTTTCCTGAACAGAGCCACCACTGAAATAACCCAGCACCGGTTCACCGGTATCGCTCACGTTATGAATATTGCCGGTCACTTTTCCGGGCTGCGGATCGAAAAGTCCGCCCAGGCTCTCCGTTGTTTTTTGAAGTTCCTCCCAGTAGTCGTACGCTTCACGGGTAAGTACGCGCTGCTTCAGCAGCATGCTATATTTGATGAACAGTTTCTGCGATCCTTTCGAAATATTAACAACCGGGAATTCGCTGATCATATCTTGCTGTAATTTTTCAGACGAGTTGATGATGATGTGCTTGGAAGACGTAGTTCGCCAGCAGCGATGTACATATTCACTATACGGCCGGTCTATTATTTCTCCGTCTACCCAGATCAACCCTGATACATATACCGCTGTATATTCCCAAGTCTCATCATAGCTCCACTGGTAGTAGCGGCTGTCACCGGTGTCATCGTGCGTGGATACAACAATGCTGATGCTGTTGTCGCCCGGTATAAATTTCAGATCATCGATGGGTGGGGACTCTTTCAGCTCAATATAGTCTGATAAGTATTCCTTTGTATCGAATGTACGAACGCGAAGCCTGTATTTACTGCCCATGTCGATCGGTATGCCTGAGCCGGTATAATTCCCCGCCTGGTCACCCAGCAGTGCCGTGCGGTTGCCTTTGTCATCTTCCACAAAAATGGTAGCATTAGTTTCCGCAGGAGGAGAGTCCGTTGATGACAGCGGTATAGCGCGCGAGAGCTTTACGGTAGCGGTTCCATCTGTGCTGTTAACAAAACCATCTACTACCAGGTAGTTGGTGTCGGATTCAATAACCGGTGGTGCATAGGGTTCTACACAGCCCGTCAGAAATGCTATATATAGTAAGATCAGAAGTGAGTATCGGTATAGGGCTTTCATGATCTTTAGAATTTAAAGTTGTAGGTAATGGTTGGAATAGGACGTGCGAAGATTGACATTTTATATCCTCTGATTCTGCCATTCTCTGAAGTGAAGTAAACTGAGTAAGCATTCTCGCGACCCCACAGGTTATACACTGCGAATGTCCACGAGCTGTGTGCGAGCTTCCGTACTTTGTGATTACCTTCTATGTTAATAGATATATCGGTGCGGATATAGTCTGGGATGCGGAAGGCGTTACGATCTGAGTAGTAAACACGCATCGATCCCCCCAGGTCATATTTGGCAATCGGTAAGGTGATGGGCCGGCCGGTGCTATATACTATATTCATCGAGAAGTTAAATCGTCTGCTGAATTTATAGTTACCGATAAAGTTTATAGCATGCGGTTTGTCATAGCTGCTCGGGTAATACTTACCACTGTTGATGGTTTCGCTGGCCGTATTGCCCAGTGTCTTTAGCATGGTGCGCGAATAGGTATAGCTGATCCACCCGTTTAATTTACCCGTTGCTTTCTTTAACATGAATTCCACGCCATACGCTTTGCCTTCTGCATTGAGTATATCGGTTTCAAGATGATGATTCAGCAGGAGGGAAGCGCCATCTTTGAAGTCAGTGGCATTTTGTATTTTCTTGTAATAGCCTTCCAGTGACACTTCGATCATATTGCCGCGCAGATTTTTATAGAAGCCGGCGGAAATCTGATCGCCAACCTGTGGACGGATATAGCTGTCGCTGAGTTTCCATATATCGGTGGGCGCAATTACGGTTGTATTGGATAGCATTTGTATATACTGTCGCATACGATTATAGCTGAACTTCAACGAAGCACTTTCAGATAAAAGATAGCGTACCGAAATACGTGGCTCCGCACCGTGATAGGTTGCTATAGGGCCTGAACCATATTGAACGGTATCTTGTATGGATGATTCCTGGCGTGGTACACCAGGTGCATAGCGGTATACTTCGCGAGGACCATAATTCTGATAGTAGGAGTAGCGGAGGCCGGCATAAACAGAGAAGGTAGGTGTTATATCAAAGTTCTCACCTACATATAATGCACTTTCTACTCCCTGCTCGTCTTGCAACACATCCGGAACTACCATGGACTCGGAACCATGCGGTTGATAATTGCCGGGTGACAGATCGTACCGTGTAACACTTGCGCCCGCTGTAATGGTATGTTTTGCGTTCGGGAAATAATTTATATCTGCTTTTGCGTTCCATTGCTTGATGGCAAAGTCCATTTCAAAAGCATTGATGGGACTGGAGTTACTCGTTACTGCATATTCATACCGGCTATAGGTCCCTGTAAGTACACCGTATAGCTTGGAGTTGAAAACGTGTTTCCATTTTAGCGAAGCATTGCGGTCGCTGTAGTTATAGGCTGTATCCGAATTGAGTTTGAATTTATCCTTACTCATATATCCCGACAGGTATATATTATTGTCATCATCTATTTTATGACTGATGCTTGCGTTCAGATCGTAAAACGAAGCATCGCTGCTTTTCAGTTCATCTGTTTTTACACGATCGAGGATCCAGTCAGAATAGGTAGAGCGTACTCCTAACAGAAATGAAGTCTTGTCTTTTATGATAGGCCCTTCAAGACTAAAGCGACCTGTAATTGGACTGATGCCTCCTGAACCTGAAATTTTTTTCAGATTTCCTTCGCGTGTATGTACATCGAGTACGGAGGAGAGTCGCCCGCCATATTCAGCATTGATGCCGCTTTTATAGAGCTCTACATTTTTGAGTACATCGGGGTTGAACGTAGAGAAGAATCCGAACAAGTGCGATGGATTATATACTGTCGCATCGTTATAAAGTATCAGGTTCTGGTTCGTAGCGCCACCGCGGACATTCAAACCAACGGTACCTTCACCAACGGTTTGCACTCCGGGTAATGTAAGTACTACTTTCATGATATCCGTTTCGCCCAATGCCAACGGCATTTGCTTCATGGTTTTGATGTCGAGTTTTTCCATACCCATCTGCATGCCGGTTACACGCGCATCGCGATCAGATTCAACCACAACTTCTTTCAGCGGAGTTATATCTTCTTCGATCTCTATATCAAGTCTGCCGTTCGCATAAAGCATTACCTGGCGATGTGTATTCTTCATGCCGATGCTTTTCACTTTCAGTATATGTTGTCCTTTGGGAAGTGTAAGTGAATAATGACCGAATTGATCGGTAGACGCTCCGATCATCGGGTTCTCCACGTAAACAGAAGCTCCAATTACGGGCTCCCCTGATTTTGAATCCCGAACCGTACCCGCGATAGTGGCTTTACCTTGCAGGTTATCGGTACGCGGGCCAATGGTATATAATTTCTCTTCGGCAAGTTTTTTCTTTTTCTCGCGCTGTTCAAAATCCGTATAGTCAAAAGAAGGAGCGGGCCTCGATTTGTTTTCTTCCGGGCCAAAGAACTCGAGCGGAAGCTCCGTGAGGATTTGCCTTTCGCGTGTAATGTAAATCTGGTTCTGATATATATTGTAATGCAATTCGGTTCCGGACAGAATCTTGTCCAGTACAGACGTTACCTCTTCATTGGATGCATTAAGATCAACGGTAAGGCTATCCGTCCATGAAGCATTGTATGATAAACGATAATCGGTTTGTTCTTCAATTTTGCTTACAACCTGTTGGAAGGTTGCTGCCGAAAACTGAGCGGTGATACGTGTTGCGCGTTGGCTATATCCGGTAGTAGCCATTACCACGAGAAGAAAGAAGGGAAAGGGTAGTTTTTTAATCATGGGTTTGTTTGGCTACGGTCGTGGAATTCAGCCAGGCGGGTAATATACTCCCGGCGGTTTTTTCGGTATGGCAGTTTCTTACCCTGCCTCACATATTGAACAGCTTCACGTTTCTGGTTTCCGAATAATTTTAGCAGGGCACCTTTACTTTTTATAGCATGGCACTGATTGTTCAGGCAGATATAGTAGCGTGTCTTCTCATCAAACTCGTGAACGATCTCCTGGGCAGTAAGTGTTTCCTGCAGAATCTTGATATGACGTGCGTATGCTCTAGTCTTACCGTTGTAAAGTACTTCATAGTATCCGGGCGATAAGCTCGTATCAGGCCGATTGACAAACACACGCTGATCTGGCAATGTAAACGAGCGAACCTTGTCTTTGGTAAGTTTCATTACACTGCTGCTGTAGTACGTTTCGGTAATCAGTTGATCGGAAGAGAGGTCGTACAACAACGGTACATTTTCGTACAGGTAGCCATCATAATATACGGAACCGAACACCCAGTCATCTGTTCCGAAGTAGGGATGTTCTTCTTTCAGCGAGAGGTATAATGCGTAGTCACTTCCATTATACAATTGCGCCTGGCCTTGAATGGCATTGTTGTAATTCTTAACAGCGCTGTTGACGGCAGCGGTAATAAAAGTTGTGTCATTTTTAAATGACTGCGCGAAGGCTGTCTGAGCAAGAAGCCAAAACAGAACAAACGGCAGGAAAGGGGAACGTTTCATGTCAGCGGTTTGGGTAACCACTAAAATATAGCTTTGAACAGTAAACACGCATACCGCTGAGATAAAAAATACAAATCATCCCCATCGTAGAGACTATTTTAATTAAAGTACCAGCGATGTTGTTCGTCTATAGGTCGATATTTTGATAAGACATATCTATAAAACCTGCGACAATGTCTATGATGATGGAGATTGCCACGCTGCAGGAATCGGAATACAACGCTACCCCTAGGCAGCGGCAGGATGGCGGCCAGCGGCATTGCTGATCGCCATTTTATGCTAATGCTACTTTCGGATCATCCGACCTCAAATCGACTGAACGATCGCCAGTACTTGTCTTTGAAAATGCCGAAGCTTATTTCAAATGAGTCTGCGAATGTATGTTGGATTTCATCAAAGACTCTGGATGGTTTTCTGAAGTCTTTGCATGCAAAGAATATAGCACGTATGTTGTTTGATGTTTCACGGCCAACATTGAGGTAGCCTTCAAAATCCTGGAGTTGTCCGGTTATATTATTTTCAATATCGTCCAACAGATGGAGTGTTTCTTCATCAGGCAGTCCACTGTCCTCAACACCATTATAGTTTATTTCAATAATGGCGGTCCAGGGATGAGAAGCTTTGCTGTCCCACGCGAGTAGATCGGTATTAATAACAGCGATCACTGGTTTGCCCTCTTCTGTTTCAGCTGTAAAACCAGAGTAATTATCATTCTCGGTGTTATGGCGTAACCCTTCGTACTTCTCTATAAACTCTTTTTCGCGCCAGATCAGGAAATCTCTGAGCTTCAGTATAGGAACCAGTTCTTTTTCTGCTTCACTTTTCCCAACAACAGTTATGTTGTCAAATGCCGTTGCAAATCTTAGTTCACCAAGGTAATGTTCTAAAAAAATAGAGGTTCCACTGGAGATGGTTGATGCAGCTTTCTCGTCAAAATCATCATGGTATACAACTGTAATATCTATCTCATCGGGATGGGCAGGATCTTCGATCGCGTAAAAAGACAAGTTGGAAGTGTTGAATGTATAGCCACTCATGTCGATCGAAACCGAATCAATATCCAACTCTTCCTCGTCTATGGGTTGTTTGAGCGCTATAATTTTCCACCCCTTTATTTCAGGTGCAGACTGAACCAGTTCTTCCACGAATACTATATTTTCGATGACACCATCGGCAGTAAATGTTAGCCTGACTATACCATCACCAGACATTCCCGCTGTAAAATGATAACCATCACGAAGCTCGTCTAATTTCGGAGAAAGTATGTTGAAGAAATTCTCTTTAACATCGCGTTTTTCTTTAATGACTTTATAGAGATTCCTTTCGTTTTTCTGAAACCAATTCCAGAAATCATGGTAAGATTGGATGGGGTCCTCCTTTTTATGGAGGATGTTTTTGAGAAAGTTCATAGGTTGGTGTACAAGGGTTATTGAAACCATGAATATAGGAAAATGCGAAACGATAAATTTTACTCTTTCAAAATAAAATTTGATGTAGTATTCCAGTTGTAATTCCAATTTTTGTCAACGTCAATTCAGATATATTAGTCTTACTAAACCTATACTTTTTATGGATATCCGAGGATCTGGCAAATGGATTATCGTAGCGGGCCTGATTGCCCTGTGCAGCATCTTCTTTACATCGATCTCGCTCTATCATACACTAGGAATATACCTGTGTCTTATCGAATCATTCTTTTGTGCTGCTTTTCTGTATATCGGACTTCTGGGTATCGATTCACTCAGTGATATACCTTTCGTTACAGAGGCCGAATACCCGAAGCTCAACGATACAGCTACCATGGCTATACCTATAGTTGCATTTGTTGTTTTAGGATTTGCCATATCCCTTAACACAGACAATCGGCTTGATAACCTGTTAAAGGAGAAAGGCGTAATTACCACTGCGATGATTCGCGATGGCTTTCAGGTATCGAGACGTTCACGCAGAGGTGTTTCTACTACTTCTGCCATTCAGATAACATTCCGGTTGAAGGATGGGAAACTTTTTAATGCGAGCTCGGATGTAAGTGACGAAGTGTATGAAAATCTGGTGCGCGGGCAAGGTGTAGACATCATCTACCTGCCAGCCAATCCATCCCTCTTTAAAGTAATTATTGGTAATGAAAATGCCCAGAAGTTTGGAGGTGTTCCCAATCGTGCTATTGAATTCTCCGATCTTGAAAAAGTCCTCGCGCTGCATGTTGACAGTGTACGCGATTACCTTAGTACTATTAGTGTATACTGGACCACCACAATCGAAAAGAGAAATTACTACTATGCCAACGAAAGTAAAAATGAATTGATAGCCCGGAAAAATGATGGAAGCCTGATATATCGCGGCCCCATGCTTATGAATATACATACCTTCCTGAGCGATGTTCCCGTACTTGAAAGGACACAAGACACAACGGCAACCGGTGAGACAGTAGGCACCACGTTGCTTACAGAAAAATACCGGATGAAATATAGCCTGGATCTGGATGCCGGAATGCTCACCATCGAACCTCGTTAACTGGCGCAAGTCTCCAGACTTGTGCCACCAATGTCAACAGTCTCCAGACTGTTGGGGGTTATTTCAATACTCAAGATAATCTATTCCATACTTGATCCCTGCTGTCATGAAAATTTTGCGGAGCGCTTCGAATTTATAATGAATATTTAAGTTTGTGGATTGAAAATTCATATCACTTTTTCAATGTTAGATCTCTTGGTTATAAAATGTACTTACAGCTGTGTCGGTGGAAGTTTATACTCAAACACCATCTCACACTTTTTATCTTCATAACTGTGACTGATGATAGAAACAAGCCCTTCCCCATTGTAGCTATATACATCGGTATAGGTTCCTTTGTCCGGGCATTCGTTCACTATAGTTGCAGCCTGTGTTTCGTAACGCATCAGCTTGCCGGTTTGGTCGTACTCGTATTTGCTTTCAAAAGATATATTGGTGGTTTTATCGTGATAGCCTTTTTCAGTTAGCGGCTTCCAGCCCTTGGTATATTGTGTTTTGGTTGTAAGAAAGAGTTTACCATCAACGAAGGTTTGTGATTCGCCAGCGATGTCTTTATAAGTATAAATAATAATCCGTGATGAAGTTGCGGGCCCATTCTCTCCGTAGTAATACTGTGATGTTATTTTTGTGGTGCGTCCTGAGTTATCATATTCATACTTTGTGAAGTCGCTCATGATGTCGGGCATTACCTGACCTTTTGCGTTTCGTTTTTTTGTTTTTATGAGTTTGTCCTTCAGGTTATAGAAGTAGTCCGTAATTTCCGGTGATGAAGGTTCTGTTAATTTTTGTTCTGTGCTGTCCAGATAGCTAAAGGTCAACCGGAATACTTTACCGGAACCATTTCGTTCGAACTCATACATCGAATGCGGTTGTCCGTTGGGAGTATAGTGTATTCTTGCAATCACTTGTCCTTTTTGGTCGAACCTGAATTTCATTTCTTTATGGCGTGTGCCTGACTGCTGTGCTGAATCCGACAGGCTCGTATATACGGTAACTTCCGTTATGCCTTTCTTCTTTACAGCGAGGCGCGGAAAAATAGTTTCATACTCATCTCTGATTTTTAGCGATGAATAGGAGCAGCATTCGGATGTGTTTTGTGCCTGAGTCGATTGAATTAAAAAAAGTAATACGATCAGTGAGAGCGGTGGTCGACTTGAGTTCATGAATAGCTAAAAGAATATTATAGGGTTGAAGTTGTTTGATAACGGTTAAATCTTTAAAAGTTTGGGTTTTACGTTATTGCAAAAGTGTTTAAAGGATGCCACGTTTCCAAGATGTTGGGTTCTGCCAAAGCCACAATTTTCAAATATAGTTCTCAGATAATCTATAAAGGAGGTCTGATGTACTTCATTCAGGAGATAGCTATCAATGCTGCGATAAGGTGTTATTTTGATCCCATAAGCAGGCCCGCCACTGATGTTGTCTTTGTGCAGATAGTCTGCGCTAAGCTTAAGGTAAGGCTTATCATCGCTGTCGTTCAAATCTTCAAGCCAGTACTCATCGGTCACCTGTTCTATCACATCATCCAGAGGTGCAATTTGAACTGGATCTGAGCCTTCCCATAAGCTATTTTCATCCGTTGTATAGTCCCACGCAAAATTGCATGACCCCACCTTTCTATAGAATAGCTGGAGCGAAAGAGGTACAAAGCCTATAGGTTCAACGGCTTTCTCCAGTTGCGTAATAAGTTTCGGAGCATTAGCGACCGGTTTATTTAGAGGGATATCGAAGCTATACTGTGCTTCCTTGTTAAAGTTGTAGCCCATGCTTAGAAGCTCGTGATAAGTTATTTCAAGATTATAAGCCGTACGGGGCATCGTTTCGGTTACGACACCCTCTATATCCATATAGTATTGTTCTGTGAAAGCTGCTTGACCTAAGCTTGTGATATCGGAATATACTGTTGCGGTTTCTCCGTTTTTATAACGCTCTGTGAAATTCATGCTTTGTAGGTGTGGTATTAACAGGTAAATAAGGCAATTATTTTGCTGTCGCATAGAGTCGGTGGTTATAAATGCTATCCTTGAATCACTCTGTTAAGCAGCGACTCGCACGAATGGGGGAGTGACAAGATGTACTTCGAAAAAGTATTTTTTGAATGTTTCTGTTCTTTGTAACATCTGTTTACCGATCAGCAACTCCGTAAAACCACCGAGGTGCTTATTTGGGACAAGACATACACGACTATATCTTTTTTTGAAAGATAAAGTAAATCTTACAATCATGTTGTTCATGATATTAGTATCGATGCCGGTTGAGGTTGACTTTGGATTTTTGCGGCCGGTATAAAAACCAAATAATATGCAACCATACTTCGACACAGATTATGCAACTATAACGTACGATACGAATAGCCATTCACTTATAGGTACCTGGAAAATGCCGGCATTACCCAATGAGTTCAGAACGTACATGGATACTTTACTTCATGCTATGGAACATTTTAAAACTGGCAAAGTGGTAGCGGATACGACAAAGATGGGTACACTGCATCCTGAAGATCAGGAGTGGGCATCTACAGAATGGAATACAATCGCTATTAAGAACGGGTATTCACATGCTGCAATCCTGTTGCCTCAAGATGTATATTCTCAGATGGCCGTTGAAGACACTATGAATGCTGTAATGGGCACCGTAACCTTCTCGTATTTCGATAATATAGAAGGTGCTTTGAATTGGATGAAGTCCATCTGAAATTGCTGATATTTTTAATGGACTATTATACAGCATTCATCATTTCGTAAGTCACTAAAATAGAAAGTACCAGATAGACATCAATAGCGAATGAAAGTATATTTCGAAAGTGATTATTTCGTTGTAAAGTATAGTACTGCCATACATGCTGTGGTAAATAAGTGGATAACAGCTCCTACATCTGTTGAATTCAGGGAAGGCATGGAAACTTTATTGCAGGCAATGATATACTATAAAGCCGGTAAAATTGTTTCAGACACTACCTATCTGGGTACGCTTTTGCAGGAGGATCAGGAATGGGCTGCTTCACACTGGTATAGACGGGCAGTTGAGGCTGGCTTTTCGCACAATGCTATTATAATACCAGCTAATCTTTTCACTGAGATGTCAGTGTATGCCACGCTGGATTCTATAGAAGAAAACGTAACAACCATCCGTTACTTTGATGCTATGGAAGATGCCATGGTGTGGATAAAACACGTTTAACTGGCGAAAGTCTAACGACTTGTGCCACACATGAGGACAGTCTTCCGGCTGTCCTATTTTTCTTTAAATGGCTAAGTATATAGTTACTTCCCCATAATCTTCTTCCGATGTGAAAGGCCCCACAGATGTAACTCGTCCATAACCTTTTCTAGCGACATACCATGGGGTGTAATAGAGTATATTACTGCAGGGGGAAATGTATCATAGACCTCACGTTTTATCAGTTTATTGATCTCCAGATTTTTCAGTTCTTTCGATAGAATTTTATCAGTAATACCATTCACCTCTTTCGACAATTCTTTGAATCGCTTCGGTCCTGATGACAACGAAAATAATATAAGCAGTTTCCATTTTCCTTCCAGCGCTTCCAACGCATCGCGTATAGAAAGCATATTTTTCGGACATCCACCTCTCGTCAACATTTTATATTACTGTTTTATTTTGCCTTTACTATCCCGCAGGATAGTGCTATCCTTTGGGATAGTACTATACATTCAAAAGTAAATATAGATAGGTTTGCAACATCAACGAAGAAAAATATATAGCAAGATGACAAGTGAACCGAAAAAATCAAAAGCCCTCCATGTTGTGCTTTGGATACTGCAAATTCTGCTAACCGCCATGTTGCTCTGGGCAGGTTTTACAAAATTGTTTGAACCGATTGAAAAGCTCTCTGCCATGTGGCCTTGGACAGGGCAGGTGCCGATAGCGTTTGTAAAGTTCACCGGTATAGTAGATGTGGTGGGTGCGATGGGATTAACATTACCCTCTCTATTACGCATCAAACCAAAGCTTACGCCCGTGGCAGCTATAGCGTTTTGTGTGCTAATGATCTGTGCAATCATTTTTCACATTGCCAGAGGAGAAGCTTCGCAGATAGGTATAAATATAGTTTTGATAATTATAGCCGCATTTGTGGCTTGGGGAAGGCTTACGAGGGCGGTTATCGGGTAACGATGAGCGTATAGTCTACTTTAAGACTATGCGCTGCCGCTAATCCAATAAAGATGAGTGGTCATTTTTCTTTGTCGATTTTATCAACGGTACTATCCATCACTTTCATCTCTCCATTGACAAGTTTTTTGTGAGTTGCTAGATGCTATTGTTTCTATATTTTCTGTTTGCCCTATAAATGCATTTAAACGATATCCCATAGCATCTACCTGTTACTGTTCTACAACTGATTTGATAAACTGGTTTCTGTTTCTTAGAAACGCAATCATGTAACGCTTTAAAATTATAGAGTTAAAAAATTTCCCCACTATACTATACGGAACTTCGTATTGAAATTTATCAGTCATTATAGTCTTGCCATCTTTCTCTTGGAAGTGATGCTCATGTTGCATACTCTTAAAGGCGCCCTTCAGCATTTTGTCTTCAAAGAAATATGGACGGTTGAACTTCGTGATTTCAACTGACAATTGTTGTCTTATTCCGAAATGTGTTGCCACCCAGGTTATCGTGTCACCTAATTCACAAAGTCCGCTCGTGCGGCCGGCTATAGCTTTTTCATTTGTCTGTTTTGTCGAGAGTTTATGAACATCAATATCGCGCGCGGCATCAAAACATTTGTGGATGTCGGCTTTTAATTCGGTTGCCAGATATATTGTTGTCATTTAATGTATCTCTTTCTCTGGATTTGCTATTGAGCATTAAAGCCTTGATACCCCATCAGAGTCACCTGCCTCCGGAGCTCTTCGCTGCATTGGATTTTCGGATTGCTTTCTTGTCCACTTTCGGCCATAGCGCCATAGCATGATCATGGCAAAGATGTGAAAAGACCAGTAAATAAACGTTCCTATTAAACGCCCAAAGCCATAGGCATCGCCCTTGAATGTACCGGCTTGCAACATTAACAAGCTGTGTGCTAAGGCAAGGAATGTTATAATATTTTTTATTGCTGTTAGCAGAAAAATTGCTGCTAAAAAGATAAATATATAGCCAAGTATGCGTTTCATTTTAGGGCATATCTCATTTGTCTTCCGAACTCTCTTCAATCAATTTGACTGTTGAATAAAATTCACTTCCAATCAATTTATCGAATGACTTGTAACGTCTGGCTCCTGGAAGCCAGTTAGCGTAAACCCATGCTTCCCATTCTTCTCCAAACTTAACCATAGGATTCAAAAGTATAACAGAGCCGTCAATCCATTCGGAAATTTGAAGGGTTTCATTCAGAAACGAAACTTTAAAGCACTCGCTTTTTTGGTCATCACCATACGTGAAATAGTCGTCTTCAGATATAGAGACGTCATCATGCTTATCGAATATTTCCAAAAAGTCCGGATCTTTCTTCTTTGTCCAGTCAATTTCTTCAACCGGATATAGACTGCCAGAGAAGAGTGATATTTGTTTGAAGCCATTTGTTACCAGAAGAAATTCCTTATAGGAAGGTGGAAGCTTTATACCTAATGACTTTTCTTTTTCTTCTATTGCTTTTAATTCAGCTCCGTCAAACCCTAACCAGTTGCTGGTTATAATGGACTTGTCGTAGTAGATCATGTTGTCTTTTACTTTGTTATGAATAGTCAGGCTGATTTTTTGAAGCAAATTAATCCAGTCCACTTGAGTTCTTTAAAATTGAAAATATAGTTTTGTTTCGCTGCCAGGAGGCACTTTTTACAAGGCCCCTGATTCTATTGTCTATCAACGCTATATTAATTAAATAACTTATTCTTTCGAAACGGAATTCCTTTCCTGATAAGATAAGCGTGATAGGCGCTTGGTATATCGTGCGTCCATGCTGGAAGAATCAGTGTGATCATTATTCTGTCGAGGTGGGCGATCAATCCAATTGTGATAGCTATTGCAAAAGGAAGACCTGCATAGCCGAATCCAATCAATGAAGTAAAAGCGATTAGTAGCGTTATTCCCCAGAGCTTTGAGAGAAATGCGTGTGTGCAGGTTTCTCTTTTAAATTTTAGCAAACTCACTACATAGCACATCGCTTCCATGACAAGAATTGTAATTACCGCTATATTATTATTTGCGATGAGATCAGGATGTAGCAGCCAGGTACTTACTCCTATAGAGAGCCAGAATAACATATCTGTCTGACTATCGAAACGTCTCAGGGCTGGAGACGAAACATCCAAATGCCTGGCAACAATTCCATCAAGTATATCGGATATTAAGCCCAGGTACATTAAAATAAGTACGATCCACTTTGCATCATCTCTTTGAAAATAAGTTAGCACTAGAATTACCGGTGCAAGAATAAGTCGGAATGTTGTTAATGCGAGGGGTACTTTTTTATACATGGTAATTGCATTAAGTGAGAGTATATTTCTATTTACTGATATTCGTTGTCTCCCCATCAGAGTCACCGGCCTCCAGGACTCCGATGGATCGGTAAATCAAAAATTTACCTTCGTCATCGTTCGATTGCTTATGTTCTAAAACTTGCCGAACGCTTCACTGCTTGACTTCCAATAAATCAGTCTTTATATTTCCCCAATGCTCGAACATGCTGTTTACCATTGTAGGTGTTAGTATTGAATCTTTACCGGTTAGTATTTTTAAATTATATTTTGATATTATTTCTTCTCTCGGTTGGAAGGAATAATAGACACCAACATGAACAGCTTGTCCAGGAGCAATTCTAACTTCCAACTCTTTCATTTCCGGGATTATCCTGCTATCGGTCGGAATGTCTTTAGGTCTTTTATTTTTATCGAGTTTATACAGTTTGAGAAGTTTGTTGTCATAGTTGTAGGTCTTCGGGTTTTCAAAGAATTGATTTTCATCACTACCCGGAGGAATTATATACCTGACAAAAATAATTTCGTTGGAGTTGTTTGCAATAACAAGATTCACTGCCCACGAGCAACTAGTCATTAATATAGCGATAAATGCAAATAGAATTAGGTTGATTGTTTTTGTCATTTTAACAAGATCGACAAATCTAAAATTTAATAGGTAAAGCGTATGGTTTTGACACCCTATCAGAGTCATCGGCCTCCGGGACTCTGATGTTTAGTAGTGAAATCCGTATATCTAAAATTTACCTTCATAATCGTTCGATGACACAATTCATTTTTTCAACGGCTCATAGTAAAGCACTATTTGGCCACCGCCAAGTGTTTTTGTTTTTGCAAGCTTAAGAACAATGCTGTCGTTTATGCTTTTAAAGAGAGTTAAACCCTGCCCTGCTATAACGGGATGAACGCAGAGTTGGTATTCGTCAAACAAATTAAGTTTTGTTAACGCAGCAATTAAACTCGGACTGCCCACTAAAATATCTTTACCCTCGTGGTCGTTCGATTGCTTCAATTCTAAAACTTCTTCTTCAAGACTTCTCTTGGCAAGCTTTACATTTTTCCAATTTACATTACTCAGCGTTCGGGAGAAAACAGTTTTGGGAATGTTTTCTATGATCACAGCAAAGTCGTCTGTGCGTTTATTGCCGGTGGGATTTTTAACTACCGTTGGCCAATAGCTTTCCATGAGTTGGTATGTTATCCTTCCGTATAGAAGATCGCCTCCGCTACGTAATAGGTCGGTATAGTGTTGATGCAGTTCGTCATCTGCAATAGCAGAAGTGTGGTCGCAAAACCCATCAAGTGTCATATTGATTGATGCAACTAATTTTCTCATAACTTTTTGTTTAAATCAATTGTCAAAAATTCTATGCCGGGTGCGAGATGAGATTTATAGACTATATATGTCTTTCTAAATATAACGATTCTGCTACTAAGCATAAGAGTCCCGGAGGCCGGTGACTCTGATGGGGCTGCTAAAGATTCTCCTGAGGTTGGAGAATTTTATTGCCTAAAAATTTAAAATACCCTCCAGGTTAGAATTGATAGGAGCGGAGGTGTGTTGATGAATTACTTTCCATTCATCTTTCTGTTTGATAAACCCGAGGGTAACTCTATTTTTCATGCTTCTTACAATAGTATTGCTGATGGAAATGGCTTGATAGGTAATCAAAGCACTTCCAAACCCAACATCTTTACCTTCGTGAATCTCTGTCATTTCAAAGATCACATTTACCTTTTCGTCTCCTAAGGAACCTAACCAACCTTTTATAGCATTAGACCAGTCTGTCAGACCTGTTTGATATCCTTGATTCCACATATCAAAAATCACAACATTGTCATGATACAATGCAATCATACTTTCGGTGTCTTTATTCCATGCCGATTGCTTATAGATTGTAAAGAAGTCTTGAAGCTGTTTCATAGGTTATATAACTTGTCGTATATGATTTATATGTTTGATTGTGATTCTGATGTTTTCTTTACTTGAACCCTAAGAAATTTTTAGCAACAATCGTAGTTTGAAGTAGCATATCAGGATACTTCTTTAAAAGTATTTTTGATGCCTCAACTGACTTGACAGATTCGATATAGGCAGTAAAATTGCTTTCTAAGGTTTCTACCAAAAAGTTTTCTTCGAGAAGATCAGGGGTGAATAAATCTGTTTCTCTCTCGTTTTGAGTAAAATAAAAACGAGTTCTAATATGCCCATCCCAATATTTGCATTTATCTGTGTTAGAACTGAGTGTGGTGAAAATATACCCTACATTAATGTAATAGGCATCACTGTAGCTTGATTTCTGTAGTCCGAGTATGATGTCTACTTCAGGATACAATAGATGGTATGCTGTGGACTTCTTAGCAAAACCTTTTGATCGTAGAAATCTGTGAAATATACCTTTGAAGTCTTTAGTCGTCATTTTTTTATTCGGGATTCAAAGTATTTGAATTCGTTAAATATAGGGTGCAAACATCCTTCCCTGAGGACGCTGAGGTAATAGACCTATCTTTTGTAAACTTTCAATAAAGTGTTCTTTACATAATACATTATTCGAAAGAGATTTTTTATTACAGTTTTCAATTTTGCATGCGTTATCTGATTCTTTAAACTTATTTTTTCTGAAATATTCTTCCATTGAGGCTGAATAGATTGTCATATCAGCGGGTGATATATAGGGATTGTCTATCCAATCACTTGTCTCAATATCAGGAACCTTGAATAGATAATTCTTACCTCCCCAATTCCATGCATTGCTGAGCTGCCAAAACTGTTTGCAAGATTTACATTGAAATAAGGAGTGCCCTTTAGGCGACTCACCTCGAAGATCAAGGTGTCGTAAGATATTCTTAGTTGCTTTGATCCGTTTGTCTATTTGATCACGTGATAATTCTAAAGGGGGATACTTCGCGCACGCGCAGGAGGTTGATTGGCCAAGTATTCTAAGCATACGTGAATTAGCAAAAATTACTGCTAAACTATATCTTTCTTGAGACAAAGATTTCTGCTGGGCATCAGAGTTGCGAAGGGAGGTAACACTGACAGGGTATCAAAGTTACAATTTAAGGTGATATATCAACTTATCGAAATGGAGAGACAGTCCAAGCATAGTCTCCGTTTCGGGACTATGCGTTTTTGAAAAGCTGCCTGTTGCTAAGTGAGTGCTTCCGTCAGAGTCCCCGGGGTGGAAGACTCTTCGGAGACTAAGGCAGGCGTACTATATAGTTACTTGAATAATTCTGCTACTAAGTATCAGAGTCCAGGTCGCGGTAGAGGCCGGTGACTCTGATGCAGTACAAGTGCGATGCTTAGTTTGTGCGGCGCTTCTTTTTGTCTATTATTTTTTTTGTTGTATTGCCAATGAATCTTTTTATCTTCTCGCTAGTCAATGTATAACCCAAGCTCAATACAAATGAGGTGGTTATAAGCCACGCTATATTTTTTGTCTCTGACATGTCCATTGCAGTTGTAGAAAAAAATCTAACATGACTTAATGCGTACAAGGATACCAAAAAGAAAACGAAGTATCCTAAAAAGCTAATTACACGTTTCATAAGTTTGATACTACAAATTTAATGTCATTCTCCACATTAACATTAATCTTTTGTTTGCCTGCGTTCGGTACAACACCTAACTCAAAAATTCCTTTTAACATTCGTTTAACATGATCTTGATAAGGTTGTTGTGTGATAAGGCTATTTCCTCCAGCTTCACATCCAGTTGGAATTGAATTGGTGTAAGCTTGATATACCTTTCCGCTACAAACAAAAGTTGTTAATGGCACATTTAAGCTGGAGGCTTTTTTCCATAAGCAATCAAACATTAGTTTTACACTGCCACTGCCAATTGCACCACTGGTAAAGCCAATTGTAAAGCCAATTATCCCACCTACAACGCCCCCGGCAACAGGATTACCGGCAGCAGTGGTTGCTATAGCACCGGCTTCGATGCCTTTGATTCCTAAGCTAACACCTGCCATCACTCCACCTGTAAATGCAGCCTCAGCAATGGCCTTCCACTCATCTTTTGTCTTAGGCAAACAACCACCAGAGCTGCTACGTCCATTTGCTGTGTTATTCCATGTTGAGCTTGGATTTTCGTAGGTATACTTTACCAGTTGTCTTAACTGAGCAAAGACTTGAACAACTGCAAATTTTTCCAGTTCCGTATATTTTGATGCGGAAGCGCCTATAGCTACCCTTTCCATAAAACTATTGCATTTTATGTTAAAAGATTCATAAGATTTAGTAGGCATCGTGTTTTTGATGTAATCGTAGAAGTCTATAAATATTTGCTTGAACGCAGCGGAAAATTCGCAAGCGTTAAGCTGATTAATCATTGATTGTCTGAACTCCTCGTTTGTCATTGCCTGCATTGTGCCTGCTTCGTCATCAAAAACTTTTACATTTTTTAGAAATGCCAGATTAGCGGGTATATTATCCAGACGCGAAAAGTCCGCTATCTTTATACCTTCGTTGTTAACTGAAATCAAATCTGAGTCAACTTTTATGTTGGAAAAAGTACTTTTTACATTTGCATATATACTTGCCTGGCTTGTCAACTTAAATGTATAGGCAGGTGTACCAGTATCACGTGGTAGAGTCGTAGTTGTATTGGGGCGAAGGGAACAACAGTATCATGTTGTTCAATCACACTTTGGTCGTTACAACTAAATGCAAATGTTAACAGTAGACAAAGTGTTGCTAGCGTAGTTTTTTTACCATGAAGAAGTACGAATTTTAGTTTGTTGGGCACAATAACACGCATTTATGTATAATATACTATACCGAAAAAATCTGGTTTTGCTCAAATTATTCTACCGGTAATTACTCTTATACTATCAACATGTAAATATTAATACCTCGTTAATGGTTAACCTATGGGTAAAATAGAATGGATTTTTTTCTGATAGAAAAACGACTAGAGAAGATTTCCTTAGAATCACCTGCTGTCAAGCATAGTCTCCGTTTCGGGACTATGTGTTTTTGAAAAAGCTGCCTGTTGCTAAGTGAGTGCTTCCGCCAGAGTCCCCGAGGCGGGAAACTCTTCGGAGACTTCGGGAGGCAAGAACCTGCGATATAGCATATGTTATAGCTATTGTTGTGCAGCGTAATTTTTACTCGAATATTTTTACTGGATTGTATTCAGTCACCACGTAATTTTCAGCGGTGAAGTCAATGTAGTAGTAATGAAATTTGTCCTGGTTGTTTAATTCTCCGTCTTTGTTTTTATCCTCCAATGTCCGGAAGTAAACCTTGCTCTCGCCTTTAATTAATTTGTAGTCATAGAACTCATGCAATTCTTTAGTAATTTTCTTAAAGTCAGTTCCATCAATTTTACTAATGTATAGCGCTTCTAAATCTGAGTGGCTTAATTCTTTGTCCCCGTTTGAGTCTCTATCCGAGATTGAGTATAAAAGGTATCCCGCCTTAGTTTTGCTAAATATCTCCCGAAGGAAATTCACATTCCTAATTAATATTTTTTTGTCTGTTAGTTTTCTTTCGTTTCTTCCTTTGTCTTGAAAGACCAAGTTTATAAAGTTTCCAATCAAATAATCTTGGTTAAAATAGCTTGAAGCGATGTCAGAACTTCCGTAAGAACCAGATCCAATTTTACTGTATCCGCCTCTTTCCTGTAAATCGACAAGTCCAATGGCAAAAATTAAAATGTCAGTGCTATCAAATTTTATAGGTAATTCCGAAACCAAAATCTTTGTCGTGTCTTTTACTCTGTCGTCAACAACGGAAGTCGTGTCAATTTTTTCCTCATAGTCGATCTTAGGTTGTTGTCCACAGGATGCGAACAGAGTCAATAACACAATACAAATAGCTAGTTCCCTCATCGTTTTAGTTGGATAAATCTTCCCCGAAAATTATGTTGTACAACGTTCTAATATAGGAATATCATTGTTTAAATGTGTTTATATATGGATATATTAGGCTCTGTTTTTTTTGATTAAAATATATTGGAGCAAGTCGAAGTATAGCTATAAAGCCGAAGCATAGTCTCCGTTTCGGGATGCTGCCTGGTGCTAAGTTTGTGCTTCCGCGAGAGTCCTCGAGGCGAGAGACTCTTCCGGGACTTTAAAGCATGACTATACTATGGCGCTTATATACTACACTTTCAATAAAGTCAGCTTTGTTTTTTGATTTGCTGTCAGTATGCCAGAAGATACAAGCGTCATTAACCCATCGTAAGAGATCCACCGTCCTTTTTCAATAGAGAATTCTGCAATTGCCTGATGTGTAAACTTCATAGTTGTTTCTGTTTTTTCTCCTTGGTTGTTTGACCGTGACGGAGTGTAAAATACCCCCTTCACATATTCTACAATGTTATATTTAACAACGGCTATATTTTCATTATTTACCTTCTTGATATCAATTAACTTCACTTCGTTAAATTTATATGAGCTGTCGCAGTCGAAATTCTGATCGTTAGAAATAAGATTAACATCCAGTTTCCAAGTGTCGCCTATTTTTACTGGTTTAGTAGGCAGCTCAAAGAATATGGAAATCAAATTTTTCTGGTTACTCTTTACCCAAAAGCTGTGGATGCCTCCTGATTGATATACAGAGCCACGTAGAACAACACCTTGGTTCATTGTTTGCAGCCTCGCTATAATCTCTTTCTTTACATCATCAACGGTATCCAGAGAGAGTTGTGTGTTTTTGTTTAGGTTCGCTACTACTGCGATATCGATAATTCCAGAACCTTTATTTGACAATGTAGTTACCAAGTCAACGCTTTTAAGAGACTCATTTATTTTTTTAAATATAGATTTGACTTCATCTATACCGGTTTTAGTGCTGTCTGAAAAAGATTCGTTAAGTGAGCCGAAATTTAAATCAATAGACGAAGTGTCAATGTTGGTCATCATCGTTAAGTAAGAAAGCTTTTCTTGCTTCCCTATTTTCCAATCCAGATCAACCTGTTGGTGTTTCTTTTGAGAAAAAGCATTCGATGTTAGA
>NZ_JBHTKA010000002.1:0-224599 GCF_042676245.1 Ohtaekwangia kribbensis | reverse complement strand
GGCAAGCAGCCTTTGAAGTTCAGAGTAGATGTTGCAATGATGGGTAAACTTGGCTTTGACATCGTAGTGCATGATCTGCCGGAGAAAGATCTGAAGTTCTGCCAGGAGGCTATACAAAATTACAACGCACTCAAGCCTGTTATATGGGAGGGCGATCTGTATCGTTTGGCTGATCCGAAAGAGCAAAGTATAGCATCTTTACTATATGTGCAGAACGACAAGCGAAAGGCTGTGCTGTTCAACTACCTGGTGAAGAACCGCTATGGTGAAGGCAGCATACTTCCGGTAAAACTGAAGGGTCTGGACGCAGGCAAGCGCTATAAAATACGGGAGACGAATCTATATCCCGGCACACAATCGTCAATCAATCCGGAGCAGATCTATTCCGGAGATTTCCTGATGAAAGTCGGTTTTAATCCCGATGTTAACAATGCAAGAAAAAGCGTAGTGCTGGTGATCGAAGAAGTTCGCTAGGTAAATATTTACCGGAGAAGCATGATTCAGATATAAAAGCAATATCTGCATGGAAGCTTTTTATCCGGATTACGCAGGAAGAGATATAGTTTAAAATAAAATGATGTAAAAATGCTTGTAACAATGAAGCCACAGAAACGAAACTATAGATATACCGGCCTGATAGGCCTGTTCATGATTGTTATGCTTTCGTCTGTTTCGGTAACAGCACAGACGCTCACATTCGGAGCAAACAGTAAACTGGTATATAATGTACAAACCGGTACAGCGAATGTATCCGTTCAGGACAACATAATTGTCTCAAATGCTTATGCAGTCGTAGTGAGCGGGGGAGTGACACTCAATAGCAAGAGCTATACGTTACGCACCGTAACAACAAAAGATACAACGGATGCCTTTGGTACCGGTAAGAAAATGAAGGTTACGTTAACAGCGGCAGGTTTACCTGAGATGCAGCAGATCTTTTATGCGTATGAAGGAAAGAATTACCTGCTTACCGAAGTGATCGTACGCGGTGCCAACATCAGCACCAATTATATGGCGCCATTTGTATCGGAGCAGGTAAATATACAGGCGACCGGGGATAACCGGGTTTTGTTTGTTCCGTTTGACAACGATACGTTTATACGCTATCAATCAAAATCACTAAGCTCAACGCTTACCAATACAAGTTCAGAGGTAACGGCCTACTATGAAAATAATAGTCGTGCAGGTTTGATAGTTGGTTCTGTAGAGCACATGGTTTGGAAGACTGGTGTGCGTACAACGGGTACCAATAATGTATTAAGTGAATTAACGGTGTGGGGTGGTTATGCTGAGAAGAATGTAACGCGCGATGGTATAGCACACGGTACACTGTCTGGTGATTCTGTTAAATCGCCGAAGGTATTTATAGGTGTATATGATGACTGGCGCACCGGATTGGATGACTATGGTAAGGCAAATGCTATCGCAGAACCAAGGTATATATTTGATTGGACAAACCCGGTTCCGTTTGGATGGAATAGTTGGGGCGCTATACAAGACAAGCTGAATCTTGATAAAGCCAAGGCTGTGGCGCAGTTCTTCTCTGCGAGCCTGCCGAAATTCAGAAATGGTGAGACAGCCTATATCGATCTCGATTCGTATTGGGACAATATGGTGAGCGGTGGTATTGAAGGTGATTTTACACAACTGATTGCCTTTGTAAATTATTGCAAGGAACGCGGACTGAAACCCGGTATATATTGGGCGCCTTTTGTGGATTGGGGAAAGACCAGCAGATCCGTAGAAGGAACCAATGGTGCCTATAATTACCAGGATGTATGGACCAAAGTAAACGGTGCCTATCATGACCTGGATGGTGCGCGTGCCATGGACCCGACACACCCCGCAACACAGAAACGCATTGAGTTACTCATCAATAAATTCAAAGCGTGTGGATTTGAAATGATCAAGATTGACTTCATCGGGCACGCTGCGATTGAAGCGGATGATTTTTATGATCCAACCGTAACTACCGGGATGCAGGCGTTCCGTAAAGGAATGGAATACCTCGTTGATAAACTGGACAGTAAAATGCTGGTATATGTAGCGATATCACCGAGCCTGGCAACGGGCCGCTATGCGCATTCGCGAAGAATTGCCTGCGATGCGTATTCAGATATAGGTGCAACCGAATATACTCTGAACAGCACAACGTATGGCTGGTGGCAAACGCATATCTATAATTTCATAGATGCCGATCATTTGGTGTTCAGCAACAAATCACTGGGGGAGAACCGTGCGCGTTTAGCTTCCGGTGTAATTAATGGGACCTTGATCACGGGTGATGATTTTGCCACAACAGGACAATGGACTGATCGTGCGAAAGATCTGTTACAGAAAGAAGATATACTGACCATTGCCAAAAATGGTGTAGCCTTCACACCCATAGAGGGTAATGCTGCCCAGAGCGCCAGTGAAGCGTTCGTCAATAAAATCGGTGACACCTATTATGTAGCGGTGATAAACTATGGCGAGCAGAAAGCAATGGACCTCAGTCTTGCACGACTGGGTATACCGGCAGGTGATTATACGATACGGGAGTTATTCAGAAATATGCCGCAGGCGCTAACGGGGTCTTCATTGAAAATAACGGCTCCTGCAAGAGACGCTTTTATTTTCAGATTTACCCCGGGCACCGTTACATCTTCGGAGCCTGAAGCGGGCAATGATACTACTGTGCTCTATCCCAACCCGACAAACGATGTGGTGAAGATCAGAAATGAAAAGACCATTCGTTCATGCAGACTGCTGGCTTCTAATGGAGATGTTCTGTTGGAAAAGAAGAATCTGAAGGTACGTGAATATGAATTGAAACTGGCAGCTTACGCCAAAGGTATATACTTTATCTCGGTCGTAAATGCTGATGGCAACAGCCGGATATTTAAAGTGGTGAAGGAATAAATTCCGGGGTTCGTTGTACGGCACTACCGGGTCTACGCCTGGTGGTGCTTACTTATTTTGAAATATAGGTTTGGTTTCGTGTTGATTTGATGATGATATGAAAAATGCACAGGTAACGATTCGGGATTTAGCACTAAAGCTTGGCGTTTCCATTTCTACTGTGTCGCGTGCGTTGCGCAATGCTTCGAATGTAGATCCTGAGAAAAAGAAACATGTACTGGAGCTCGCGGAGAAGTTACACTATCAACCCAATCGTGTTGCACAGAATCTGCGCATCAAGCGAACCAATACCCTGGGGGTTGTGGTGCCGCAGATCAATCTGCATTTTTTCTCTTCGGTGATCAGCGGTATACAGGAGTATGCAGCGACCCACAACTACGGTGTGATGATCTGTCAGTCGCTGGAGTCGCTGGAGATAGAGCAGTCCAATATACAAATGCTGGTTGCGAACCGTGTCGATGGACTTCTGATATCGTTATCCAGTGAGACGGATTCGTACGATCACTTGCAGGCATTGCTGGACAAGCGCATACCGGTGGTGTTGTTTGATCGCGTTACGGAGTCGGTACACGCCAACAAAGTAATTGTCGATGATCATGATGGCGCTTCAAAAGCTACAGAATACCTCATACAGACCGGTTGCCGAAATATAGCCTATATAGGAGGGCCGGAACATCTGTATATCAGCAACCAGCGCCTCAAAGGATACACCGATGCTCTTCAGCGAAACGGTATAGCTCTCGATGATGATTTTGTCTTTCACTGCCACGATTTAAAAAATGATGTAATGAGTGCGGCTGATCAGTTACTCTCCGGTAATAAGCGGCCCGATGCTATACTTTGTCTCAACGACCCGGTAGCCATACAGGTCATGCAAGTATTCAAGAGCAGGAACATTCGTATACCGGATGATATATCGATTATCGGTTTTACCGATGAGCCGGTTTCACAATTTATTGAACCTTCACTCACCACCGTGTCTCAGCCAGCTGACGAAATCGGTCGTGTAGCCGCTGCGTTGTTTCTCGAGCAGATGGACCAGAAGGACGACTTCAAACCGGTTACGAAAGTGCTGGCTACCGAGCTTTTAATTCGGAACTCTACCCGAATTATATAGGCAAAAATAAAGGCAACCATAAATAGTCACCTTTATAAGCTGCTGAAACTATACGGTATATTTACGAGACCAATAAAGGTTGTGTAATCATGTTTCGGTGAATAAAGGCACCGAGGTGATTTACATCATGCGTTAGCACAAAGTCAAAATTCTTTTCAGCATCATGTACCTGGTCGTGGTTTAATCCAAGGTATCCCAGTGCCATCAGGTAATGACAATGTACTTTATTTCGCAGGTTCAGGTCTTGATCAAAAACCAGCAGATCGGGTAGCGATACAGCAAAGTAGTCAATCTTGATGGTGTCGTTCAGATGTTGTTTGCCAAATGAAATCAACCGGTTAAATATAGCTTGTGCTTTTTCCGGTTGTCCGAGTTTATTCCAGGCTAGTCCCTGGTAAAAGATCTTATCCGGTTGTTGATCGTTGTAGTAAATGGCTTGCACCGGTTCGCTTAGCCCTACCGTTGCTTTTTCGAAGAATGTTTTGGCTTTTGCTATATTTCCGGACAATTGCAAGGCACAGCCCGTCAGGTGGAATATATCGTTTTCTTGCGCACCATAGAGTTTTCCTTCACCCAGGTTATACGGGTAATTTTGTGCGCGCTCCAGGTAATCGAGTGCCTGTCCGGCTTGTCCTTCAGCGATAGCTGCTTTAGCAAGTTCCAGCAGGCATACCAGGTATTGTCCTACAACTTTGCCTTCTCCACCTTCCCACGGGTGAAACTTGCGCGAGGAGATCAATGCCAATGCTTTCGCATGATCGCCCGTTAGATTATAGAGCGTAATTCGTTCCAGGTATAGATCATCACGACTTTCTGTGAGCGCTATATATTGTTCGAGCAAAGCCAGTCGTTCCGAATGAGACTTGTTCAGCTTTTTATAAAGCTGATCGAGTTCCATCAGTACACGCGCATCCGTTGTATCGAGCGAAAACGCTTTCTCCAGACTTTGCAATGCTGCAGATGCATCAGAGCGCTTGTTATGATATGCTAACGCCAGGTTACGGTGTACAGTCGGGAAGGAGGGATCGAGATTCCTCGACTGTTCCCATGCAACTATAGCGTCACTATATTGACGATTCGCATACCAGAAATTACCGAGGTAATACGGAGCTTTTGCATCGGCACCATGACGTACGATTGCAGCCTGTAACGCAACGGCTTCCTCAATGCGGTTCGGGAAACAATAGTCTGCTTTAGATTGTGCTGCACGTTGATAGTAACTATTGGCCACTTTTAAATCACCATTCTTCGTTTCAAAGTATCCCAGCAGGTAATATACAATCGGGTATACGTCCCGGTTCGTATCGAGGCTTGCAAGCAGGCTTCCTGCTTCTGAATAAAGACCTGCGTGTGCATAGTCGAGTGCATACTCGATATAGTTGTGTACATAGTGTCTTGCTATTTTATGTACATGTTGCAGGCGTTCATCCGCTTTATCTTTCTGCGTCAGTGCAGTATATAGAAGGTGTTGTTCATATATACATCCTACATTGAACTTATCCAGCAGGAGAGATTCTTCTGCCAGTTGCAACGCTTCGGTTACACGATTCAGTTTTCGCAGGATAACGGTCTTGAGGTGTCGCGCTACCGCACTGTTATAATTTCGGTTGAGTGATTTATTCATCAGGTCGAGCGCTTCTTCAAAATTGTTCCTGCGACAGGCTATACGCGCCAGGTTTAAATACGCAGCATCCTGCCAGGCTACATTCCAGGTACATTTATACCAGGCATCAAAGGCTTCATCGTAACGCTCAAGGTAATTGAGACATAACCCAAGGTTAAAGTAAGGCTCACCGTCATACGGATTCGGATTGCGTTCCGTGAGTGTTTGAATGGCCGTGTTAAAATACTTTTCTGCTTCGCTGAATTTAGCGCGCTTCAATAGCCAGAGGCCCATTGCATTGTTGCAGCGTGCATCACCGGGCTCGCGTCTCAGGGCTTCCCGGTAATAATCGGTAGCTTTAAATGTAGCGTGGCGATATTGTTCGATATGCAAACCGGTCAGAAACAGTTGTTCTGTACTTGTAATTGCAGCAGGCTCAAGTGCAGGTTTTGCCGAGGCAGGTATATCTTTTGTTTTAGCAGCTTCGGGTTGATATTGCACGAGTATATTTCCTGCCGCACTTACTAACAAGACTTTCAGTTTCTCGGGTTGATTGATCTCTTTGGTTATAACATTGCTGTACGGTGTCTCCGGAGCAATGGAAATATAGTCTGTCCAGATTTCTTGCTCGTTGTACAATAGAATTACACGCGCCTGTTGATGCGATGCAGTAGTGTATAGTTTTATATCGATGGTACTTCCGCTGATCTCCAGATTAACAAAAGCATCTTTGGTAGCATTCTTTACAACCCCCAGCTCGCTATAGGGCATGAAGTATTGTGTAAAGGTTCGCTCTTCAAACGGCTGTATCCATGAGAAGTCCGGTTGATTGTCCGTAAATACACCTGTCATCAGTTCGATATAGGGACCGTCTTCATCGGTAAGATTTCTGTCCCAAGCAAAACCGAATTCACCTTTGCCCCACGTCCATTGTTTTTTGCCGGGCGATACATGATGATTGGCAACGTGTAATAAACCGCCTTTCGTGTCGTGCTCATACCCGCCCATGAAATCATATTTAGACTTGATAGCCATATAGGACGTGGGCACCGGTATATTTTTATAGCGCGATATATCTACACCTTTCGAGTAATCAACTTTATAGTATATGCCTTTCGCGATTGGAAATTCAGATACATCGCGTTTACCATGGTCAAACACAGCGTTTACATCAGGAGGAAATACCGATTGGTAGTCATCATTTACCTTTACGGCCGGGTTAGCCCACCACAGAAATGTCTGCGGGAAAGGCGTGCGGTTATATAGTTTTGCGTTGATCTCCAGGTAAGCTTTATCCGGATATAGTCTGAAGCCAGCCATTCCTTTTGTCCGGAACATACGCTCCACTTCACTGACCCAAATGGTTCTGCTGCCATCGCTATGTTCTTCAATAGTATAATCGATCGGATCAAATGTACTCGGACGGTGATGTTGCGGCCAGTTGAATTCTATACCACCGGAGATCCACGGACCTGTTAGCCCGACAAGTGCAGGTTTGATCACCTGGTTATAGTATATAAAGTGACGATTCCGGATTTTATCAAAGGCCATTTGAATTCTTCCACCCAGTTCCGGCAGAATCATGATTTTGAGATAGGCGTTCTCGAGAAACAACGCGTGGTATACTTTGTCTTCTTTATCATCCAGTATCTTTTCAATTACCGGGTGCGGATATACAACGCCACTGCTTCCCTGGTAGACTCTGTTTTCCAGGAAGATTGGATTTTTTTCTGGTTTACCGATCCCATAGGTGGGAATAGTGATTTTCTCTTCCCAAACTTGTACACGACTGTTGGTTCCCATTAAAACGATTGTTTTTTGTAAAAGTAGAATGCTTGGAATTATGCTTCGATGGACTAATTTTCGCTTTTGATGGACAATGTTATGGTATGAATTCAATTCGTAAACAGGAAGGATTCGAAGGACAAAAGGCAATTGTGCTCCCCAAAAAGATACTCGAGGTATGTCAGCATACAGCGCCTGTCAATGCGTTGTTCATAACGGATGTGGGCTTCTATCCGCGGGCCCAATATCATTATCGGGAAAGACCTTCGGGTATATCGCAGAATATTCTCATCTATTGTATAGAAGGAAAGGGCTGGCTTGAAATTCCGGCAGGACGCTTTGAAGTCAATCCCAATCACTACCTCATCATTCCGGCAAACATGGCACACAAATATGGTGCAGATGAAGAAAATCCATGGACTATATATTGGATGCACTTCAAGGGATCACAAAGTATATATTTTTCATCGGTACTGTCCAAACAGGCAAAGAGTTTTGTGAACTATACAATCTTCCTGGAAGAACGCATTCGCGTGTTTGATTCCATGTATAAAAACCTGGAAGGTGGCTATAGTCTGGATAACCTCCTTTATTCCAGCATAAGCTTTCAGTATTTTCTCGCCTCGTTGTCGTTCGCAGACAAATTCACGTCCGGGCTACACGCAGAGAAAGACCAGGTGGATGTTTCCATTACATATATGCAGGACCACCTGGATAAATCATTGACACTTGAGCAGTTGGCAGCATCGGTAAATTTATCGGTGTCGCATTACTCCAGTATATTCAGAAAGAAGACAGGCTATTCGCCCATTATATATTTCAATCATTTAAAAATCCAGCGCGCGTGTCAATACCTGTTGTTCACGACCCTGCGCATCAACGAGATTGCATTGAAGCTGGGCATCGAAGATCCGTACTATTTTTCGAGGTTATTCACCAAAATAATGGGGGTTTCTCCGATGGAATACCGGAGTAAAAAAGAGTAGTCAAAGCTCTATTTTCCATAGAAAAAATGAAAACTGCCGCGGGTTGGAGGAATCATAAGAAAGTCCATCATTATCGTTCAATTCTCCATTCAAACGGTTGAATTTTCATTACAGATTTGTAGAAACGATTTCTGAATGGCGAATAAATCCTATATCCTGTTAATCAGTCTCATTGCAGCCTTTGGCGGTTTGTTGTTCGGATTCGACATCGCCATTTTCTCGGGTACCATTCCTTTTATACAACCGTACTATAATCTCACAGAAGCTGAACTAGGCTGGACCGGCAGTTCGCTATATGTAGGATGCATCATAGGTACATTGATCACCGGATACTGCGCGGATCGCTTCGGAAGAAAATTTCCGTTGATCATAGCGTCTGGTATATTTATGCTCTCATCTGTTTTCATGGGGTGGGCGAGTAGTTATAGCATGCTCATTCTCTGGCGTATTATTGCCGGTATAGGTGTCGGTGCTGCCTCCATGCTTTCGCCTCTATATATAGCGGAAGTAAGCCCCGCCCCGATACGCGGACGCATGGTTTCGGTTAATCAACTCACTGTAGTGATCGGAATTTTACTCGCATACTTCTCCAATTACCTGCTGGCAGATTTCGAGAACAACTGGCGTTGGATGTTTACGTCAGGAGCTATACCTGCCGTGGTATTTTTTGTAAGCGTATTCCTTGTGCCGGAAAGTCCGCGATGGCTTATCAATAAAAAACGGATCGATGATGCGCGGGTGGTTTTACAAAAACTGAACGGCAGCGAGCGCGAAGTAGAAGAAGAGATTCGTGGTATTCAAACCCGGATGAGTAATGATGTGAAAGGTAAACTTACGGATTTGATTCGTCCGGGTATAACATTTATTGTGATGCTTGGCATTGCCATGGCCGTCTTCCAACAGATCTCGGGAGCGAACGCTATATTCTTCTACGCGCCTATCATTTTTGAGAAGGCCGGCATGAATGTACAGGATCAGCTTTTTCAGCAGATCATGATCGGAGCGATCAACCTCATCTTTACCCTTGTCGCCATGCAGCTTGTAGATAAACTCGGGCGCAAGAAACTCATGCTGGCCGGTTCATCGCTTATGGCGCTATGGTTGTTACTGGTTGGTATTTGCTACTACTTTAACATTTTTGAAGGATATATACTTACCTTCTTTGTACTGGCCTTTATAGCAACGTATGCTGCTACGCTCGCACCGGTAACATGGGTGTTGATCTCCGAGATATTTCCTTCGAAGATCAGGGGGATAGCTGTATCTGTAGCAACGTGTAGTCTGTGGGTTGCGTGCTTTGCGCTGGCGTATGGCTTCCCGGTACTGATCGAATTACTGGATGCACCGCAGACGTTCTTCCTGTTCTCCGGTATATGCTTTATATACTTTATCATCCTGCTGAAATTTGCTCCGGAAACAAAGGGCAAAACCCTGGAACAATTCGAAACCGAAATCATTCGTCACTGATTCATCAAAATAACGATGTCACGAACGATGGTCACTGTTTCAATCTATCCTAAAAATGCAGAATTTTTGCACGCGTGTTGTAAACGCAACTTCGATCAAACTAACTAATCTGCATGCAAAAAATGAAACGAACGTTTTTAGTGTCACTGGCAAGCTGTATCGTGTTTCTCGGCACAACGTGTGGCTATGCGCAAACCCTGAAGTTATGGTATGACAAACCGGCTGCGATGTGGGAGGCGACTCTTCCCCTTGGAAACGGCCGGTTGGGAATGATGCCCGATGGTGGAGTTCATAAAGAAACCATTGTACTCAACGATATCACTCTCTGGTCGGGTTCACCGCAGGATGCTAACAAATATACCGCACACGAACATTTACCCGCTATTCGAAGTTTGCTGATGCAGGGTAAGAATGATGAAGCAGAGGCACTCATCAACAAATCATTTGTGTGCGAGGGCGAAGGCTCGGGGAGAGGTAGCGGTGCCAATGTCCCTTTCGGTTGTTACCAGGTGCTTGGCAACTTGCAGGTGGAGTTTAGCTACAACGGGTCGGGTACACGCGAACCTGCGTTTACAAACTATAACCGAAACCTGTCACTCAACGATGCGCTCGCCAGCACTTCGTTTACCGTAAACAATATAGCCTATACCCGCGAGTACTTTACCAGTTTCGCTGATGATGTGGACGTAGTGAAATTTACTGCTGGAAAAAAAGGAGCTCTTACCGGGACCATTTCATTAGATCGTCCGGAGCGATTCATAACATCGGTGTACAAAGATGTACTGCGTATGTCCGGACAACTCAACAATGGAACGGATGGTAAAGGCATGCGTTACGAAGTTCTTGTTAAGCCGGTTGTGAAAGATGGTACGATAACATTAACCGACAAATCGATTGTTGTGAAAGGTGCTACGGAAATTATACTATATATAGCGGCTGCCACGGATTTCAGAAATGCGGGTTTCCAGGAGCAAAATGCAGAAACGTTGAAGCGTGCGACCGGTAAACCCTATACCACGCTGAAGAAAGAACATATAGTTAATTATAGGAAATTATTCGATCGTGTAAGTGTTGATCTCGGTGCGAGTGTCAATGAAAAATTACCAACGGATAAACGACTCGAAGCATTCTATAAAAATCCGGAGAATGATAACGGTATACCCGTGTTATTTTACCAGTTTGGTCGCTACCTCACCATTAGTAGTACACGCGTTGGATTACTTCCTCCAAACTTACAAGGACTCTGGGCGAACCAGGTACAGACTCCGTGGAATGGTGATTACCACTTGGATGTTAATGTACAAATGAACCACTGGCCGGTAGAAGTGTCCAATCTGTCTGAACTGAATTTGCCGCTGGCTGATCTTGTGAGCGGCATGGTTCCTTCGGGTGAACGAACTGCGAAGGCATACTATAATGCAGAAGGCTGGGTTGCGCACGTGATCACGAATATATGGGGCTATACCGAGCCGGGTGAAGATGCTTCGTGGGGATCAACAACGTCAGGCTCCGGCTGGCTGTGCAATAATTTGTGGGAACACTATGCGTTCACAAAAGATATAGCCTATCTCAAACAAATATACCCTATACTTAAAGGTTCTGCACAATTCTATAGCAGTGTACTGGTAGAAGAGCCGAAGCACCAATGGCTCGTAACAGCACCCTCAGTATCACCGGAGAATTCATTTGTGATGCCAAGTGGTAAACATGTAAATGTATGCATGGGGCCAACCATCGATAACCAGATCACGCGTGAGCTCTTTACTAATGTTATTACTGCGAGTGAATTACTGAACACTGACGCTGAGTTCAGGGAAGCACTTCGTAAAAAACTATTGAAGCTGCCTCCTGCAGGACAGATTGCTTCGGATGGAAGACTCATGGAATGGCTTGAAGAATATCCGGAAGCTGATAAGAAGCATCGCCACATTTCTCATCTCTACGGACTATATCCGGCATCGCTCATTACACCGGATCGTACACCAGCTTTTGCAGAAGCTTGCAGAAAAACACTTGAAGTGCGCGGTGATGATAGCCCGGGATGGTCAAAGGCCTATAAGCTTTTGTTCTGGGCAAGATTACGCGAAGGCAATCGTGCCTATAAACTTTTGAGAGAATTGTTACTGCCTACTTATGATACGCACATCAACTACGGTGGCGGTGGTGGTACCTATCCGAATATGTTATCAGCAGGACCTCCGTTCCAGATCGATGGAAACTTCGGTGGTACAGCGGGTATAGCAGAGATGCTCTTGCAGAGTCATGATGGCTACATAGAATTTATACCCGCTATACCAGATGCCTGGAAAAAGTCAGGCAGAGTTACCGGACTGAAAGCACGTGGTAATTTTATCGCAGACTTCGAATGGAAGGACGGAGTGATTACAAACTACAAAGTTGCTTCTGCAAAACCTGAAAAAGTAAAGATCAAAATCGCAGGAAAGGTACAGGAGATAATATCTCAGAAGCAATAACATGGAGACAGAACATCTTGCTAAAAATATATCCCGTGTCTCATGGGGAAGTCATGCCGGTAAAGATGTATACCTGTTTCGGTTAGTAAATGCAGAAGGTTCGTATGTAGAGTTAACCAATTATGGTGCGACTCTCGTCTCTGTGGTTGTGCCGGATACAAAGGGTGTTAAAGAGAATGTTGTATTGGGATTTCCTTTGCTGGAGGGTTACCTGTGCGATCAATGCTATATAGGCAGTACAGTCGGCCGGTTTGCTAATCGGATCGGTGGTGCACAGTTTACGCTGAGCGGCAAGGCATATACATTGGATCGAAACGATTACCAAAATACCAATCACGGCGGCTATCAGGGATTTCACGCACAGGTTTTTGATTACACGCTGCAGGACAACGGTATAACATTTACACTTTCCAGTGCAGATGGTGAAGGAGGCTTTCCGGGGAATGTCCAATTGAGAGTAAGCTATACCTGGAACGATGATCAGCAATTGCAGATTGGTTACGAAGCCACTACGGATCAGACAACCGTGTTGAATTTTACCAATCACGCGTATTTCAATCTTTCCGCGTGTCGCTATACAATTCTCGATCACCGGTTGCAGATCGATTCGTCTTCTATACTGGAGACAACCAGTTCGTATATACCGACCGGTGCGATTCTGCCGGCCGGTAAATATTCCTTTGAAGACGAAACGCGATTAGGTGACAAGATTGTCCCAAATGTTGATAACAGGCAGGGACTGAATCACTACTATATCTTCCGTGACAATAACCAAAAGGATATTATAAGGTGCCGCCTGAGCGATCCTGAAAGCGGACGCGTGCTGGAAGTATATACTTCGTATCCCGGAGTGCAGGTATATAGCGGAGATTTTCTGTCGGGTATTTCACAGACACATCATGCGAATGCCTATAAGCCGTTTGAAGGTATATGCCTGGAGTGTCAGTATTTTCCGGATAGTCCTAACCATGCGCATTTTCCTTCCACCGTATTGAATCCTGGCGAGCGCTACGAACAGAAAATTATATACCAGTTCAGCGTGGCTACAGTGTAGATTAATTGTAAAACTATGAATATACAAAGATGTTTTCGTTCCCTGTTGATACTTATAGGTCTGTATACGGGCCATGCAAGTGCACAGGAATATACCGTTACATCGCCCAATGGGTTGCTAAAGATAAACGTGCATGTGGGCACTGATGTTAAGTATGATGTGGTACTCCGCAGCGAGCAGCTTGTGGCACCATCGCTCATATCACTGACACTGAGCAATGGAATATCTCCGGGTAAGAATGGAACAGTTCAATCTACAAGTACCCGCAGTGTTAACGAAACCATCACGCGTCCCTATGGAAAATCGACTACGGTTACGGATCATTTTAATGAGCTCACGGTAAATTTTACCGGACAATATGCCTTGATCTTCCGTGCGTATGACGAGGGCGTTGCGTATCGCTTTGTTACTTCCATGTCTGGCGATGTCAATGTGCTGTCGGAGGAAGCTTCGTTTAATTTTACTTCCGTGCCGAGTGTTGTATTCCCGGAAGCTGATCCGCAAATGCGTTCGTGGGAGCGCGCCTATTCAACCTATACTTCACTCGCAGCTATAGCCACCAGTAAATTTTCAGTTACACCAACATTGTTCTCCTATGAACAAACCGGTATACGCCTGGTGATTGCCGAGGCAGATCTGTTTGATTATCCTGGTATGTACCTGGAACGAAATGGACAGAATGGAGTGAAAGGTAAATGGGCGCAATATCCTAAAACGGTTTCCGATCCGGATGATGTATATGCTTACCACCGCGTGCTGACTCGCGAAGATTATCTCGCCAAAACAAAAGGTACCCGAACGTATCCGTGGCGTGTCGTTATTGTCTCACAAAAAGATGTTGATCTCCTGAACAACGAGCTCATCTTCAAACTTGCCACGCCTTCTGTCATCAGCAATACTTCGTGGATCAAGCCCGGTAAATCTGCGTGGGAGTGGTGGCATGATGCTATTCTGGAGACAACGCTCTTCCCGTCAGGGCTCAACAACCTCAGCCTGCAACTCTATAAATTCTATATCGACTTTGCAGCCGAAAACAAACTGGAGTATATCACCATGGATGCAGGCTGGAACATGAGCTATGCAACGCAGGTATGCCAGTATGCCGCGAGTAAAAATGTAAAAGTCATTGTGTGGGACTTCATTAATCTTCCCGTGGTTAATCCTGCAAGACTTGCGCAGTTCAAGACTATGGGAGCTGCCGGTGTAAAGATCGATTTGATTGAACGCGATGACCAGGTTGCCATCAACTGGTTCGAACAACTGGCAAAGGCATGTGCCGAACAGGAGCTTATAGTCCTCTTTCACGGATGCGGAAAACCCACAGGCTTGCAACGTACCTATCCGAACATTTTGAACATGGAAGCCGTACGCGGTGCCGAGTGTGCCAAGTGGGATGATACACCGAATGCGGACTATCATTTGCAATTTCCGTTCATCCGCATGTTAGCCGGACCGTTGGATTATACTCCGGGCTCGATGCGTAATGTACACCGTTCACAATTTACACCGATCCCTACCGGTATACCCAATACGATGGGGACACGTTCGCATGAGTTGGCGATGTATGTTATATTCGACCAACCCCTGGGCTACCTGTGCGATTCTCCGACCGAGTACAGAAAGTATATTAACGTTACAAAGTTCCTGTCAGCAGTACCCACTACATGGGACAAGACTATACCGCTCGAAGCCATGCTGGGTGAGTATGCTGTTGTGGCACGACAGCGCGGAGACGAATGGTATGTAGGCGCCATGACGAATCATGAAGGAAGGAATATTGAAATTGATTTTGCCTTTCTGCCCGATGGCGTTGAACGGATGGCGGAGATCCTGCGCGACAATGATCAGTCGGATACCAATGCCAAAGCGTATACCCAGGAGGTTGTTACCGTTAACAACCAGAGTAAATTGAATTTCCGGCTGTCTCCCGAAGGAGGACTGGTGATCCGCATTCGTGATCTAGTAACCGGTACATCGGAAGGAGAGAAGCCACGCAATTTCAAGGTCTCACAGAATACACAGCATACCGAATTGACGGTAGAGTCATCAGAGAGCCTGAATACAATTTATATAATTGATATGTCAGGACGTGTTCAATATCAAAAAGAGATTGTACCTTCACAGCGCCCGGTAAAGATCGATATAGCAGGCATGGCCAGCGGACTATATGTAGCATACGGCACCAGCGCATCGAACTTCTACCACGCTAAATTTATAAAGTAACTTTTTTGCTGTGAAAACAACCCGTACTACATTTTCTTTACGCACCCGCATCTTTGTTGCTTTTGTATTATCCTGTATAGTGTTCTCCCTTCATGCCGAGATCACGCTTCCGAAAATATTTTCCGATAATATGGTGCTGCAGCGTAACGAACCGATTCGTGTATGGGGCTGGGCAAAAGCATCAGAGTCTGTTACCGTTACGTTCAATGGTGCGACTGCCAAGACAAAGGCCGACAAGAATGGTAGTTGGACAGTTTCATTGAAGGCCATGCCGCACGGTGGTCCGTACGAACTGGTTGTGAAAGGAAAGAATACCATCACGCTTCGAAATATACTGATAGGAGATGTATGGGTTGGAAGTGGACAGTCCAATATGGAATGGACCATTAAAGATACCAACCATGCCAGAGAGGAGATCGCGAATGCCAATCATCCGCAGATACGATTGTTTACCGTTCCGAAAGCGATGAGCTTTGATGCTCAGAAAGATCTTGCCGGTGGACAGTGGCAGGAATGTACTCCGAATACACTCGGAGATTTTTCGGCTGTAGCCTATTTCTTTGGACGCAAACTGAATGCAGATCTGAATATACCGATTGGACTTGTGAACAGCTCCTGGGGTGGAACCAACATTCAAACCTGGATGAGTTGGGACATCATGTCGGGTAAAGATGAATACAAGAAACTTGATATGGCAGCGCTTCGTGAAGCTGCGAAAGGGGTGCCGGAGAAGCAGCGTAAATTTGCAGACGCTGTCGCGAATGAAAAAGGTAAACTTGAAAAATGGTATGAGTCAGCCAATACGGATGGCTGGAAGAAAATAACACTGCCGAAACTATGGGAACAAACCGAGATCGGTGATGCTGATGGTATCGTATGGTTCAGAAAAGAATTTACGGTAAGTGCTGAAGATATAGGTAAAGCAGCGGTACTTCACCTCGGGCCCATTGATGATGCAGACGAAACGTACCTCAATGGAAAACAGGTAGGAGGTATGAACGGCTGGAATATCGATCGCCATTATACAATAGCAGGTAATGTACTGCAACCCGGAAAAAATGTATTGACCGTAAAGGTATACGATGGTGCCGGTGGTGGCGGTATATATGGCGCTTCGGAAAAGTTGAATCTCGAAGTGAATAATAAGCACATTGACCTTACCGGTGAGTGGCAGTATAAAATTTCTGTACTCAACACACAGTATGGACTTCAGGCTACCGGGCCGAATGCATATCCTTCACAACTATACAACGCGATGATCGCACCGATTATACCGATGCCGATCAAAGGCGTGATCTGGTACCAGGGTGAAGCCAACACCTGGGAAGCAGCCAGATATCAGAAACTGTTTCCCGAGTTGATCAACAACTGGCGCACCAAGTGGAATAAGCAATTCCCATTCTTCTGGGTGCAGCTTGCTAACTTTATGGCTCCTGATTCTCTTCCTGTCTCAAGTGACTGGGCGGCTCTTCGCGAAGCACAGAGTATGACGTTATCCGTTCCTGCTACCGGGCAAGCCGTTATCATCGATATCGGCGAGGCTAATGATATACATCCGCGCAACAAGCAGGATGTAGGTTTGAGACTTGCATTATCTGCGCTTAAAGTGGCGTATAACCAGAACGTTGTGTCCTCCGGACCGGTATATAAATCCATGCAGAAGGTTGATAACAAACTAGTGCTTACGTTCGAAAATACCGGCAGCGGCCTTCAGGTTAAAGATAAATACGGCTACCTCAAAGCCTTTGCTATAGCAGGAGAAGATCAGAAATTTGCCTGGGCTAAGGCGTATGTGGAAGGTAATAACGTAATCGTATACCACCCGGATATAAAGAACCCGGTAGCGGTTCGCTATGCCTGGGGGAATAACCCTGATGACGCGAACCTGTACAACAAGGAAGGACTTCCTGCATCTCCTTTCCGCACCGATAACTGGAAATAATGGCCTGAACTAATATTGGTTTCGACTATATTTTTCAGGGATTGCGATTCAGGACAATTTGGACAGATGGGCTATGGATGACATTTTTAGCCCCATTATCGATGTTTTCTGGTGTGAATGTTTAGACGTGTACATATGTCGTTGCATGCTGGCGTTTGTTACGAAAGGTCTTACTTGTTCTATTCGGAAACCATGAGACACTACTGTCCATATCAGGACATGTAAGTTTTGCCGTATATCTACGGCCTGAAGATGCTGGCGACATGGAGAATTACTTTTACATTTGAACCATATTCGTCTAAACCTCTGCAGTAAAGTTATCCCCGAAGAGTCAGAGAAATTGCGAGCAGAATGATAGCTACCAGGTTAGATTGAACTATAGCTCGGATACTTAGCCCCCTATGAAAAATATATCTGTTCGACTGATTATAGTCGTTCTGTTCTTAACCGCCTATAGCGCCACCGCTCAGGAATGGCAATGGCTTAGAAAAATTGGTTTTGGTAATTCGTATGATCAGTGTTCGGTACTGAGTGCCGCTACGGATGACAACGGGAATACATACGTTACAGGCTGGTTTATGGGCAGGCTGGTGCTGGGCGATAAAACCTATAGCGGTTCCTTCAATTCATACGAGCAATACTTTGTAGCCAAGTTTGATAACGCTGGTAATGTAGTATGGTCCAATGCCATTACACCCACAAGCAGTGAACTGAATGTATATACCATCTTCGTGGATAAAGACGGTAATACCTATGTAACCGGTGCCATGAGTAATGCATATAGCTATAGCACCGGCAAGGTAAACTTTGGCAATGGAGAATCGCTGGCGTTGGATTGGACAGGGAGTACGCCTAGTTCAAAATTCATTTGCAGGTATTCGCCTGCCGGTACGGTTGCCATGAAGAAATTTTATACCGGTTATAGTGATGAGTATGGTCATACGCTACAGGTAAACCAGGAGGGGAATATTTTTGTAATCGGCAAATTGCTGGATACCTATGCGAATACCTCCAACACATATAACGATAACGATACTGTGCGATGCTATGATGCTTCGGGACAATTGCAGTGGAAGAATAAATATGCATATAAACCCGAAGGAGCCAATTCAGGCAACATACAGCTTCTTACCGATAAAGAGAATCTATGGATCGTGAGCCAATGGGACAAACCACAGCAGATAACATTCGCGGGTGAGACACATTCTATAGGAGTATACGAAACGTTTCTGACGGAATATGATCGCACCACCGGAGCACTGCTTACGGTAAGGTCTGCCAGGACGCAGCTTACGTATTTGAGTTCGAAACTATTGATCAGGAACAGAAAGCTATATGTGCTGGGATCATTTGAGTATCTGTATAGTCCATCCATTACTTTCGGTAGCATCGAGGTAAAGAGTACGAAACCGAATGACACGTACTATTATGGAGAAGAAGGTTTCCTGGCTAAAATGGATATAACCTCCGGTGAATATAGCTGGGCAAGATTGATGACAGCCTTTGATGATGAGTACACACTGAACGTGAGCGCCAGGGAAAATATATATGTGGGACTGGGTGGTAATGGCATCAACGCACTGCGCTATGTACATAAAATAGATGCGTCCGGTGCAACCGAGTGGACACAGAATTCACATGCCTTCATTCATGACCATGTATATTTAGGTGTCGATAAAAATGACAACGTATATGCTACCGGTTGGGTGTCCAACGGAGGCACCGCCAGATTTGGCAGCCTGACGTTTGACTATAACAATGAAGTTGGTTTTATCGCGAAGCTGCAGAACGTTACTGCGGGACTCACGGGTATATCATTGAGTTCAGGAACCTTGTCACCGACATTCAATTCAACTACGTTGCAGTATACAGCAACGGTAACGAATGCCACGTCATCAATAACGGTTACACCGGTTGCGAAAGAAGCAGGTTCTGTTGTAAAAGTAAATGGGACTGAAGTAACCAGTGGTTCCGCATCCACACCGATAGCACTCCAGGTCGGTAGTAATAGCATTGTGATTGATGTAACCGCAGAGAATGGCAGTACGCGAAAGTATACCGTTACCGTAACCCGCGAGAATGGTGCACCAGTTATAACGCCACCGGGCAACAAAGTTGTTGATGAAGGCACTGCTATAACTTTTGCAATTCAGGCTATGGATCCGGATGCCGGTCAGGAGCTGACCTATTCGCTTGAGCAGGGTCCGGCTTATGCATATATAGACTTTACTTCCGGTTTATTCAGCTGGTGGCCGATGGAAGAACATGGTCCCGGAAGCTATGATGTGAAGGTACGTGTAACAGATAATGGCACGCCTTCAAAATATAGCGAGGTATCATTTGTTGTTGAAGTAACCGAAGTGAATACAGCTCCGATATTAGCACCGCTTATGATGATTGGCAATTCAGGAGGATGTGGTACGTCCTATAGCATTCATGCTTCTGCGTTCGATCTGGATACGCCGGCAGATCAGATTACATATTCACTGCAAGGCATTGTGCCGGCAGGTGCTATATTTGATCCTGAACACGGAGATTTCTGGTGGATACCTGGACCAGGACAGGAAGGACAATACCAGATCACCATTCGTGCTACCGATTCAGGTTCGCCTGCGCTATACGATGAAGAGTCAATCATACTCACTGTAAGTCCGTTGGCAGCCCCTGTGCCTTCGGGCGACTGGCTTTCTGTGGTTCCGTTTAATGAGACTGCTACGTTTTCAGTTGAATCCATGCCGCAGGCCTATAGCTATAGGTGGTCTGTTCCGGAAGGATTTGAAATTGTAGAAGGTAATAATACTTCCAGCATCCGTGTTAAAGCAACAAACGGTACAGCGCAGGGTTCTATTGAAGTACGTGGCGAAAATGGCTGCGGTGAGGGTATGGCATTAATCAAACCGATCATGTCCCAGAAAGCATCTGCAACGGTAACCCTATCTTCACTGGAACAAACCTTTACCGGTGAAGCTAAATCGATCGTGGTATCAACGGAGCCGGAAGGTTTGCCGGTGGAGATCCTGTACAACGGTTCGGCTACTGTTCCCAGTGCGGCCGGTGAATACAGCGTTACGGCCACGGTGCAGGATGATAACTATGAAGGACAAGCCACCGGCATCCTCATCATTAACACCATAACCGCGATTGGCGATGGCATCGAAAAGAGTATAACGTTATCTCCGAATCCAACCAATGGAGAGACCACACTGGCATTCGCGAAAAAATACAATGCCGATATAGTTGTTACGGATGCCTACGGACGCGTTATTCATCAGGGCACAGCGAGAGGCACGTACAAGCTGAATCTCGAAGATCACGCACCCGGTATATATATCGTACAAATCCTTTCCCCAGACGAAGCAACACTCACCTTAAAACTAATGAAATACTAGCGTTTATATTTAGTTTACGCTTACGTTGCCCCAACACGGGCTTCTCGCGGTGAGTAAGAGACATGATCCCCAAGCGCACGCTCGAAGTGACGTTAATTTACTGCGATATTTAGGAATATACCGACCAACCCTGTCTTAAGACGAAAAGCCTTTAACAATCATTCATTCTATGGAGAAAAGGAAAAGTACCGGACGGAGGCATCACGCGTATGTATTTTACTTCCTGTTATTAATAGCGAGCTATCAGAGTTTTTCGCAGCATTCCATCTATACGCCAGTAGCCGATGCGTTGCAAGCCAACACGCACCGCACATTTCTATCATCTGACGGCAAATACTACCTGCACAACAATGCAGGCAATACATTCTTCAATTATTGGTGGCAGGCACACGGTATGGATGTTCTGCTCGATGCGTATCTGCGCACGCGAAACGATGTATATAAGCAGCGAATGAAAAACCTGTTGCTGGGTACAAAAGATAAAAATGGAGGACTATATCCAACCCATTATTACGATGACATGGCCTGGCTTGCCATTGCCAGTTTACGTGCTTACCAGAATACAAATGATGCCGAGTATATGACTGCCCTGCAGGCACTCTGGCAGGATATGAAGACAGGACAACATGCCGGGCGAGGCGGTGCGTTGCAATGGAACAAGGATGCACCGCATTCGTTCAATGCCTGCACCAACGGGCCGGCTATCATTTTTGCTACACGACTCTATCGCATAAATGGAAATGCCCAGGACCTGCAAACGGCGAAAGATATATACACCTGGATGAAGGGTGCGTTAATCGATCCGGTGAACGGAGCGGTTTGGGACAGTTATAATGATTCAACAAATCACACCAATAAAGACTGGATATTCTCTTATAACGTAGGGACTTGGATCGGTGCGGGACTCGAACTATATAAAGTCACAGGAGAACAGGTATATCTCGATGATGCCGTGAAAACCGCCGAGTATGCCATGACCAATCGTTTATATAACGGTGTACTATGGGCTAATGAGACCGGTGATGGTGATGGCGGTCTGTTCAAAGGTATATTTCTGCGATACCTGGATCAGTTGGCACGCGAAGGAAATATACCACCTGCAACACGCGATCGGTATATAAACGCTTTGAAGTCGACAGCCCAGAAGGTAAACACAGTAGCTATCAATAAAACCAACTGGCTTGTAAATAAAGACTGGAACGTAACAGCCGAAACAGTTACGGACTACTCCACGCAACTCAGTGGCATCATGATAATGGAGTTAGCTTCCAATTTTGATAAAGCGTTTTTCTTCAAAGACTATAATTACGGAGGCTATACGGCAGCACTCGTCCCCGGTAGATATACCAAAGCGCAATTGAATGCGATGGGTATCCTCGATAATGACATCAGTTCTTTGACGGTACCCAAGGGCTATACAGTAACGGTATATGTAAACGATAATTTCTCAGGGACAAGCACAACCTTTACCGCCAACACCAGCTATGTAGGTGCCTCCTGGAATGATACTATATCTTCGCTGGTAATCAGTGCTGCAGCTACACCATTACACAAGTAAAGGCCAATGGTAGGCAGGTTGGCTTCAACGTACGAAGCGTTATTAGTCGATACTATGTCAAGTTTGTTTGAGTAAACCTACCAATGGGTAAATTTTCGGAAATGCCATTGGCCGCGCTATAGATGGCCAATGACATTTTTTTGTTTATTGGCTTAACCGGTTCAGTGCATCTTCAACGGTGCTGGTAAATACAACACGGTTTGATTTATTACTCTCATAAATAAAGGCGTGCAGACTTTTGCTTTCATAGATCGAGAAGTCTCCAACAATACCGAGGTGTAAAACATAATTGCTTACTTTTTGCAATATATCACCGGCAAGTCCGCTTCGCAGGTCGAAGAAGGATTCGTGCAGGTTCTCTTTGATAAGTATAACTTTATCAGAAGGCAGGTTGAGCATGAGCTGCAGAAATTGCTGTGGTGTCTCAATTATCAGTGCGTTGTCCTGTATCTCAACAATCTCCTTGTTTCGAATGGTGTGTACTTTAAATGCAGTTGTCATACTAAAATTGGATATGGACTGTAGTTGTATAGTTATAAAAAAAGCCCCGGTATAACTCCGGGGCTTTTTGATTACTGTCGTGCTGCGATATATAGTTATCCCCCGTGAAATATAGAGCAATCATCACACGCTGTTAAACAGGTGTGTGCGATCGCAGGATATATACAGGGATTTGTCTTCATGATCTCCGTTATAATACGAAGTTCATACGAGAACAAGGAAAGAAGGTTTCACTTACCAGAAAGAAGCTTCGGGCAGCTTTCGATATTATCGATTCAACGTTACGAAATCTGAGAAGCGACTTAATATATAGTCCCAGCCATGCTCTGCGTTCATGGCGCGTACATATTCTTCGGCACCATGTCCATGCTTTTCAAAGTTACTGTGCTGCAGGATGAAGGTAGTGGAGCCGTGAACGTCTTCCCTGAATTGTATCAACACATCGCTTGCTTTATCCGGATCGGGTACGGGCACCCGTTGTGGACTGATCTGCCATTTCAGTAACAGCATGTTGTCCCGCTCAATTTTTATGATCGTAGCCCAGTCGCACCGAAAGCCGTTGGGACCAGTCTCGGAACATAATCCGTTTTCACGGGCATCGAGTTTGATCTCGTCAAGTTTGTCCTGCGACCAGGTATATTCTTTGGGCCACCACTCGTTGAAGCGGTCAACAAACAAAGTATATACCCTGTTCTTTCCGAGGGGTAAGTGAAGCGTCTTGGTGATTTCCTGCATACAGGTGCTCATGTTTACACGTACTCATGTTTACACGTACTATAGCAAAACAATCGTGCCTGTATAGTAGTTCTTTTGTTACGTCTCACAAACGCATTATTCGTATTTCAGGGTATCAACCGGGTTGATTAATGCAGCTTTTATAGAATGAAAGCTTACCGTGATCAAGGCAATGCCAAATGCCAATGCAACCGGGGCCAGGTATAGCCACAGCGGCAACTGTGCCTTGTAAGCAAATCCTTCAATCCATTTACCCATGATATACCAAGAACCTGGAATCGCGATCAATACAGATGTGAGAATGAGCCGTGCAAACTTTTTGTTTAGCATCGACACTACATGCGTAGTAGATGCCCCCAGAACTTTGCGTATACCAATTTCCTTGGTGCGTTGTTCTGCTGTATAAGCCGACAGTCCATATAAGCCGAGACATGATATAAAGATGGCCAGTGCTGTAAAGAAACCGATAGCTTTACCCAATACTTTTTCTTTCTGCAAGATCTGTCCGAAGTTTTCATCGAGGAAATGATATTGCATTACTTCGCCGGGAGCGAATTGCTTCCAGGCAGTCTCAGCTTTCTTCAGGAAACCGCTGGCATTACCTTTCAGGCGAAAGCCCATTTGCAAATATTCATTACCCGGACGAATTATCGCTGGCGCTATAGATGCACGCAAGGATTCCCAATGAAAATCGCGCACCACACCAATGACTGTTAACTCTTTATTAATAACAGCACCGATCGGATTTTCAAGTCCGAGTTCTGCTACGGCTGCTTCATTGAGAATGATAGCGGCAGAGTCAGAAGCATTTTCGTGATCGAAATCTCTGCCCTGTATCAATTGAAAATGCATCAGGTCGAGATAGTGTGCGTCTGCATAATACGTGTTCAGGGTAATAGCATCCGGCATCGTGGGAGTCTGATAGGTGGCGTATGATATAACCGCTTTGGTGCCGGGCTCTCCGCTGTGCAGACTTACCGCGGTAACTTCAGCTTGTTGCGAAAGTATATTTTTAAAAGCTTCGGTGCTGGAACCAAGCTTGGGTATCTGGTCGATGGTAACAACACTTTGCTGGTTAAAGCCCAGATCTTTTGTCTGCATGAAATCCATCTGTCTCATTACTACTGCTGCGCAGATCATTAGTCCCATGGAAACGGAGAATTGGACAATTACCAGTATATTTCGAAAACCACCGCTGCTGCCGGATACATTTCCTTTCAACACCCTTACCGGTTTAAACGAAGTAAGGTAGAGCGCAGGATATATACCCGAAAGTATACCTACCAGCAAAGCAAAGGCAAATACCAATAGTATATTCCAGTAATTGAACAGCAGTGTATTCAGCAAGGTTTCCCCGGTAATAAATCGGAATACATCCAGTGATATTTGTGCCAGCGCCAGCGATAGGAGTGTCGCTACGGTTGTCATGACGATTGACTCCAGCAGAAATTGTGTTATCAGTTTATTACGCGTAGAGCCAACTACTTTGCGTATGCCAACTTCTTTGGCGCGCCTCGCAGCACGCGCGGTGGTAAGGTTCACAAAATTTACAGAGGCAAGAACGAGAATGAAAACCGAGATCGCTCCAAATATATAGAGGTTGGCTTCATTCCCGGTAGGAGAAATTTCATAGTTGAGTTTGGACTGCAGGTGTACATCGGTTAATGCATGAACGTAAAACTTCACAGCATTCGGATGTTCCTTATAGGCTTCGAAAGATATATTCTCGGGCACACCCATGGCTTGCGGATATACCTGTTTCTCTAACAAGCGGTCGAGTGCTTTTTCGAGGTCCTGCTGACGTTGATTTTCTTTCAGCAATATATAGTTATACATAGAGGCTGACGGCCAGTTAAACTGGTGCGTGAGCATATTTTCGTTCGAGGCCCATATCGATGCCTTTAGTTGTGAGCTTCGTTTATCATCTTTTACAAGACCGGTAACCGTAAATGTTTTTTTATCCTTGCCCAGTACAATTGCTTTACCCATGGGGTCACCATCCTGAAAATATTTCTGAGCAACACTTTCGGTGATTACGACACTGGCCGGATGCCGAAGTGCCTGACGCGGATCGCCCTGGATAAACTCATACGAGAAGACCGTAAAGAACGCGGAGTCGGTATAGTATACCAGGTCATAGAAAGACTGATCGTTTCGGGTGATCAGCTCATCGTTGCTGCGGGCTACACGTGTAAAGGATTCTATCCCTTCATATTCTTTCGGAAGAAATTCTCCCAGAGCTTCTGGTCCAACGGCAAACCCGCCCATGTTAAAGAACGACACACCCACTTTGTAAATACGATCTGCATTGGTATAGTGACGATCGTAACTCCACTCACCGTAGATATACATGAAGATAACAAGGCTGCACGCAATGCCTATCGCGAAGCCGATGATGTTGATGAGCGAGTAGGAGAGTTGGCGCTGAAGATTGCGTATAGCAATGAGCAGATAGTTTTGTAACATTACGCAGTGGTTTTGGTTCCGTGTGTCTGACCGGTACGCGACAAGAAGAATGCCATAGGAAAAATACTGATTTTTCAGTTCAAAATAGGACTATAGCCGTGATTCTCCTGATTCGCACATGAACAATAAAGTCCGCCAACGGACGGTTCAGGCAATGCGCAACGGCAAGGCTATACCGAACGGACTATGAACTACTAAACTGACGAAAAGGAAATCTAAACGTATGCATACAATACAACTGCAGTTAAATGACCAGGGACGCGGTTCATTTTTTATTAAAGAAGGTGAGGAGCAGCTCGCTGAAATGGTGATCAGTATACATAAAGGAAACCTCACCGTGTTCCACACCGAAGTGTCGGATAAACTTCGCGGGCAAGGTGTTGCCGGTCAACTGCTAAAGAACATGGTGCAGTACGCGCGCGATCATAAATTGAAAGTAATTGCACTCTGTCCGTACGTACATGCGGAGTTTGAGCGGCATCCTGATCAATATGCCGACATCTGGAATAAAGACTGGCATCACACGAAGTAGAACTTGCTTCGTACTTTCTTTTGTGTGATGCTTGCCTATATATCGGTTAGTGTATGGTTTTGAATTCGAAGGGAATATTTACCTGCTCGGCATATTCTTTACCGGCATCATCAATGCTTTCATCGTCTTCGTAAAAGTACCAGAGTATCTTTACACCCTTTACATCCTTCAGGGCCATCATCATATCGAGTATGAGTTTGGAAGATGCTGTATTGAAATACTCGAGTTTAAAAGCAAAATCAGTTGCAGGGTTAGGCTCCTGTGAATATTCATGAATCCAATCCAGCACAGGGGAATAAAATTCAACTGCATCTTCAGGTAGTGACCTGCCGGATATTTCGAAAACCTGATCACTCTTGTTCAACGTCACGCGGGGCGTATCCTGTGTCTCTTCCAGGAATAAATTTTTCATAGCCTGCATTCCTTTCTTAATTTTCGTTTCTATCACTTTTCAACTTCCCGGAAAATGTACAAAATGTTTGCTAATCGGAAAGGCAGTTTAGGATCAACGTCAAAGAGCAAACGTTAAACTTCTGATGGTGACGATATTTTTATTTGAACATTTTTTATGAAGTGCAAACACAGAATTGCAATGCTACCGGAAAAATCGGGGTGCGAAAAATAAGGTATATATCGCTGTACAGATGTTGCAACCTGCACGAGAGTTTTTTTGGGAAATAGGTGTACACCTTCTGCTTTTGCTGCGCAGTATGGATTATGAAGTTATAGGCTTTCATTGCGATCCGCACGAAACCATGCAAATGAAATAGTTATACCTCCGTAAACAGATACACCGTATCAGGTTCGTATTCAACACAAGGAGGAAATATAGCCTGAAACAACAGGTTGAAAGGCAATACGGCACTACATCCCGGCAGCGTTAACCGAAGGGAAGAATCAAATACTCACATTACATGTTAAAGAATATCTACCAGTATTATAGGTTATGGATAACCCTATACAAACATCGTCTCACCCAACGGGCTGCGGAGTGTCGTGTATATACTACATGTAAAGCGGTAAGGCTTAATGAATTAATATAGGGCCACGCTTGGATTTACGTGCTGACTTTTTGCTAGTTTTTTTGGCGCCCGATGGCTTTACTGCTTTCTTTACAGTAGCCACCCTGTTGCGCAACGATAATCCTGCACGGAAAGTAATTTTTCGTAAAGCGGCCAGTGAACGTCCCACAGCTTTCGCGATGTCGGCAGTAGGTGTATGCTCCTTAATCAGTCTCTTGATAGTTGCCAGCTCTTTCGATGTTACTTTCTGACCATGATTTTCGGCAACTGTTTTTCTGGATTTACTCATGCTTCTGCTAATATTTAGTCAGTATTAAATGATTTTGAAAGTTAGGTAATAACTGATTATACTTTGGTAACTTTTCGACCATTATCAAGGGGCGATGTAAGAATTACTACAAGGTTCCATTAAATCAATATAGTATGCCACTGTTCAACTGGGGTAAAAAAAAGAATATAGCAGAAGAGAAGGCGATGATTGCCAACGAGATGCAGATGCTTATGGTAAAGCTTTTGTTTGATAAAGAACCCGTATGGCAAGATGCTATACTTGAACAGGAGCTTGTGAGAAATTTTCCATTATTTTCGTCAACTGACATTTCGGGTAAAGATAGCGACCGGTCGCGTCAGTATTTTTTTCGAAACTATATGGTGCACTATACCGAGGGAGACCTTCCTGCCCAGGGCACTATATTTAAACCAGAGAAACCTTTTAGTCAGGATACACTCACCCACGCATATCGCCAGGCGTGGCATTGGCATGCCGCACAAGAGGTAGGCGCTACATGTACCCACGAGCTGATGGTAACAGACCTGATGGCACTTCCATTACCGTATCGCGACCGCGTTATTTACTTCCAGAAGTTTCTTTCCGCAGTAGTGAAAGCGATGAAACCCCAGGCGCTATATTTCACATCCAGCGATAAACTCATTGATCCTGCAGAATACCTGAAGCAAATCGAGGAGCATGGTTTCGAAAATCTATATGCCTTGCTTAATGTACGCCTATATAATGTAACGGGAAGCGGAATGCTGATGGATAGCATTGGTATGCATGCGTTGGGATTACCGGATTTTCAAATTCAGTTCTCGGAGAAAGACCCCGGGCAGATTGCCGGTCTGCTATATTCTTATGCCCAGTATATATATGATTATGGCTCGGTTATCGAAGATGGCAATACGGTTGAGGGCATTGAGCAAGGCTCGCGCTGGAAGTGTATTTACAGCGGTGCGGCCGTTGACCCGAAGCGTTCGGTGATCGATGTGAAGCCCTCTGCGACATAATATAGGTTAATTGGTAGAATAAGCCGGTGTTTAATTTCAGCAGGTATCTGCGGAACATTACCTTTATATTATAACCTAATACCTATGGAAGAGAACGTTTTGTTGTATTTGGGAGGCATTGGTGCTTCGGAGATTTTACCATTATCTATATTCATGGTATTGCCCGGAATACTTTGGTTGTGGGCGATTATCGACCTGGTAAAAAGAGACTTCAGCGACAGTGCTACTAAAATTATCTGGGCACTTGTCATCATCTTTATTCCGTTTGTTGGTTCGATATTGTATTTGGTCGTGGGCCGCAGTAAAGCGGTAGGATCGTAATGGCAGGATATTTATTTTAAGAGATTGTCCTGCAGCGCATCGTGGTGTAAAACTATACATGCTATGAACAGGAACGAATTTTTATCACTTGCTGCTATATCCCTTCTGGGTGTAAAGGGCAAAGCTATGGCAGCACACATTGTACAACCTGAATTACTACATTTTACCGATGACGGTTCTATACCCAACAGCCGGTACCCGTTAATCGTATACAGAAATGCTTTTGCTGAGCGTGATAAAAACGGGGCGCGCTGGCTCGAAGATACGTTTGCAGCTAACAACTGGACTAACTCCTGGCGCAACGGGGTGTTTTCTTATCATCACTATCACAGCATCACACACGAGGTACTGGGTATATATAGCGGCTCGGCCCTGTTACACCTGGGCGGTGAAAAAGGACAAAAGGTAAATGTACAGGTGGGTGACATTCTTATTATCCCGGCCGGTGTAGGTCACAAGAACCTTGGTGATAAAGATAATTTCGGTGTAGTAGGTGCTTACCCAGACGGGCGTGATTACGATATAAAACGTGGCGCTCCGGACGATCGTCCACAGGCAATTCGAAATATAGCAGCGGTACCGTTGCCATCGCTCGATCCGATCTATGGAAAAGATAAAGGATTGAGTTTACATTGGAAGTAAAGTCTGCTACCGTGAAAGTATATGTACGTTACCCTGGCTATATATACAACCCGCTACGTTGTCTCAATTGATCTTTCCTCAAGCTGTTCCAGTTTCATTCGGTGTCGGCGTTTCAGTAAGTCTCTGCGAAGGAATGGAAAGAATATCAACGCGATCAGCAACGTTGCCAATCCTTCAATCAATATAGTATTGGGAGCACCTACATAGTGCGAGAGCGTACCGATCAGCAAACCTCCAATCGGCTGCATGCCAAAAAAGGCCATGGCATAATAACTCAGCACACGTCCGCGCATGGCGGGCGTTACCGTTGTCTGGATCAAGGTATTGCTAATGGTAGTCTGCGACATCATACCAAAACCTGTTACCGCTATAACAAACAAGGCAATGGGCAAACTGGTAAGATGCGAGAACACGATCAATCCCAAACCAAAAACAAGCGTGTTAAAGAATAATACTTTCTTCAGGTTTGATCCGGCCTTGAGCGATGCCAGGTAAAAAGCTCCGCTTACAGCACCGAGTCCTATAAAACTATTCAGGTATCCGAACACAGAAGCTTCTCCGTTGAAGATCTCTTTTGCATATATAGGCAGTAGGGTAATATAGGGCAGCGCCACCAGGCTCATGCAGGCGAGCATCATCATCACCATGCTGATAGAAGGTGTATTTTTCAGATAGCCGAAACCTTCCTTTAAATCGGTAATAGCGTTGCTGGTATGTTCGCGCGGTTTATAAGGCGGAAGCTTCATAAACAGCAGCGATGTGAGCACTGCTATAAAACTTAGACCGTTAATCAGAAAACATATAGCGGCTCCATATTGCTGCAACACTAACCCGGCTATAGCAGGACCAATGAGTCGTGCCGTGTGTACCATGGAGGAGTTCAGCGCTATAGCATTCGGTAAATGTTCCTTGTTGTCTACCATGTCATATACCAGTGCTTGTCGTGCCGGTACATCAAATGCGTTGATGATGCCGAGCAGCACACTCAGGGTAAGGATGTGCCACACGTCATAACTGTCCAGTAGCACGAGTGTTGTGAGCAGTACTGCTTGTATCAGCGAAGCGATTTGGGTTAGCAGCAATACGTGGTAACGATTATAGCGGTCGGCAATTACACCTCCGGCAATCGAGAACAGGAAGGACGGGAACTGCGCAGCGAAGACAGCAACCCCGAGCATAAAGGAAGACTGCGTCATTTCGTAGATCAGCCAGTATACCGAAGTGCGCTGCATCCAGGTACCGATCAGCGATACAGACTGTCCCGCAAAGTATAAACGGTAGTTCCAACTCTGAAATGCTTTAAGGAAAGTAATCTTCATACTTCGTTCATGCTCGGCTGATTTTCTATTCGGGTATGGCGAGATGGCAAACTTATTCTTTTTTCAGGTAGTGATTGAGTCCGTCCAAGTAATTATTGAATATAGGTTGAAGGAGAAACAAGATCTATAAAAAGAAAGCTGAATTGTATACGAGAGACAATTCAGCTTTACAATGTTATATGTGTTATATGATAGTGCAATCTTTATTCCGGAGATTTACCTACGCCCGGACCTTTTGCATTGATGGAGCGTCCGTTCTTGTCGAAAAAGAAATTCTGTACATCACTGCCGGTTGAAATGCGCACCCAATAACCATCTTTATTTTTACTTTCATATACCTTGCCGGTTTCCCAGCCAGCGTATTCATTGTTCTGTAAAGTTTTGCGCAGCGACTCCGGTATATCAGCTGTTTGAATAAGTGTATAGTCCTGCTGCTTGAATTGATTGCTGGGCTGCTGTCGTCTTTCGGATGATGAATTTTGTGAACGTGTGCTGTCGTTTGACTGTGCATGAACCGCCATGCTTATGAAAAACATGCCGATTAAAAATGATGTTATTTTTTTCATGGCTTTTTTAATGCTATGCACGGATAAAATTATGCCGGCAGAAGCAGCGCGATAAACTTTGGAACATGAGGAAGCATGTGGACAATATTCTTTCATTGCAGTGTGCGCATCACACAAGGTAAGATGTGCGTTCGCACGAAGGCACGAATATCCATTCGCGTAAAAACGGAGCGTGCAACTTTGTTTTTCTTACAGTGATATTCTATTTTGCCCCGGCTCAACGAGGTTGATTGATTTTCGTGAATGAGCATCCATCATAACAACACTGAAATACCTATAGAAATGAACAGACTAGAATTTTTGCAACGTGCCGGATTGGTGAGCGCAGGTTTAATGATAAACGTGCCATCGGTTATGGCAGATGAGCAGTCAAAGTATATTTCAAAACGTCCCACAGTCGGAGAGCGTCACTTTTCAAGCAAGTCTGTGGAAGGTGCCATTAAAGAATTCAAAACAAAAGTAAAGGACGAAGAACTCGGCTGGTTGTTTGAAAACTGTTTCCCGAATACATTGGACACCACCGTATTCGTAAAATCGAAAGGCACGAATCCGGATACCTATATTATCACCGGAGATATAGATGCGATGTGGCTTCGCGACAGTACAGCACAGATATGGCCGTACTTGCCGTTCATGAAGTCAGATGCGGAACTGCAGAACCTGATTGCCGGTGTTATCCATCGTCAGACACAATGCATTTTGAAAGATCCGTATGCTAACGCATTCTATGACGACAATGCAAAAGTAAGTGAGTGGAAAGATGATATCACGGCCATGCAGCCGGGTATACATGAACGCAAGTGGGAGATCGATTCATTGTGTTACCCGATCCGACTCGCGTATCACTATTGGACAATGACCAAAGACACAACACCGTTTGGTGCCGCGTGGAAGTCAGGTATACAGGCTACGTTGAAAGTGTTCAAAGAGCAGCAACGTAAAAACGGTCCTGGCCCCTATACCTTCCAGCGTACAACAGCATGGGCAACTGATGGTGTGCCATTGGCAGGGTATGGATATCCTGTGAAGCCGGTTGGACTGATCTGTTCAATGTTCCGCCCAAGCGATGATGCTACTATATTTCCATTCCTGATACCGTCCAATTTCTTTGCAGTAGTAAGTTTGAAGCAGGCATCTGAAATGATACTCGCTATCTCGAAAGACAAAGCATTGTCAGATGAGTTGGCACAGCTTGGACAGGAGGTATCCGATGCGTTGCAGAAATATAGCATTGTAGAACATGCCACCTATGGCAAGATATATGCGTTCGAAGTGAACGGTATGGGAAGCTATAATCTGATGGACGATGCCAATATACCGAGCCTTCTTTCATTACCATATTTGGGCGCCGTAAAAGCGGATGATCCTATATATCAGAACACGCGCAAGTTCCTCTTTTCAGACGACAATCCTTTCTTCTTTAAAGGAAAGGCTGCATCGGGTATAGGAGGACCACATGCCGGTATCGATATGATCTGGCCATTGAGTATAATCATGAAAGGTCTTACCAGCACAAACGACCAGGAGATTAAAGATTGTCTTCATACGCTGAAAGCCACACATGGTGGTACAGGCTTCATGCACGAATCGTTTCACAAAGATGATCCGCAGAAATTTACGCGCAAGTGGTTTGCATGGGCAAACACGATCTTCGGTGAATTTGTATGGACAGTCTATAAACAGAAGCCGCACCTGCTGGCCTGATAACACGCAATTCATCATTCAAAGCTGCATTGTTAAATTAATGCAGCTTTTTATTTACTAATTAAATTAGTTTTTATACGTTTGTATATCTAAAATAATTAGAGGTATGAGAACGGTAAAAACATTCAACGGAGTACGGAAAATAGAGGATTGGGACATGAACCTGGTGCCTCTGCAAGTGCGTGAGATTTTGCAGGATGCACGTAAAAGTCTCATCGCAAGGTTGCTGGCAGAGAAAGGTCTGGAAGAATATATCCAGCACCGTTTCAATGCGAAAGTATCGCCACAGAAAGCGTTGCAGATTAAAAGTAAACTGATTGAACTGCAACATGCCGGTATAAATCTGGAGCGTTATCGTTCTGCATTTCAGCAGGTTCTTGAAAAGGAAAACAGTCATATAGATTCGGCTATATTCTTTGCCGAGATTGATCAGTATATACAATTGTGTTTGAGTGAAGTACAGCTTGAGTTCGATCCGCTGGAAACATACCGCATCGATCACATCAACCTCGTACAAAATACCCGGCAGATGCTTATCAGTAAAATTCTCACCGAGGTTGGTTTGAAAAACTTTGTTAAAGGTCAGTACTATGAAGAACTGAACGAGCGCGACAAGATGCATTACATTATTGATGAGCTTCGCGATTACTTCTTTACCAAGCGCACAGATTACGGACAGATGCTTCACTTCATTGAAGTTAACCACCTGGATGTGATCGAGGGAAGCAAGCAACTCTTCAAGCGGGAAGTGATTGAGATTCTCGATAAACACTTTGAACCGTTGAAAGACTAGTGCCCGTCAAAGCATAATCGCGCTTGTGTACTTTTGGAAAGTATAAATATACCCGGTAGTTTTATTCTGTAAACAGGTAGGGTTATGACGGATGCTAAAGGAAAAGGAAAGGGTACAGAGAAAGATCAGGAAGCAAAACCATTCGAAGAGAATCTGGAGTCCCTACAGCACGAAGAACTTTCAGGCTTGCCGGATGAGGATGACAATTCACTTGAATATAGCGATACGGATGAAGATGAAGACGAAGGAGTAGGGGATGGAAATGTAGGAAGAGGTTTATCGGATAAGTAAGTATACCAGGTAGCATAAAGCTGAGGCCAAAAGATTAACGCTATGAATGTACAGCAAGCTTACAACGCGTGGGCATCACAATACGATACCAATCAAAACAAGACGCGTGATCTGGAAGCGAAATCGCTTCGGAAAACGCTTCACGCGATTGACGTTGACCGCTGCCTCGAAATAGGTTGTGGCACAGGAAAGAATACACGATGGCTGACTGAAAAAGCAAAACACATTACCGCCGTTTATCTTTCGGAAGAGATGCTTGCCAAAGCGAAGGCAAAGGTACAAACCGATCGCGTAACCTTCCGGCAAGCCGATATTACAACGGAGTGGGTATTTGCAGAAGGCGTGTACAACCTGGTAGTGTTCAGCCTGGTGCTGGAGCATATCGAGCACCTGGAGCCAATCTTCGAAAAAGCGGCACGTGTACTACAGTCCGGGGGGTACCTGTATATAGGCGAACTCCATCCCTTTAAACAATACTCCGGATCGAAGGCTAGGTTTGATACCGAAGCGGGTACACATATAGTTCCGTGCTTCAATCACCATGTATCTGATTTTATTCAGGCCGCTCGTACTCATGGACTTACCGTTTCCAGTTTCGATGAATACTTCGATGACGATGACCGGAATTCCATACCGCGCATCCTGACCATACTTTTCCGGAAGAACTGATGGATCATTCATTCGCGTATTTCAAGCGAGTATGTATAGTTCGGTAGATACTACAGAATAAATTGGATCAATATTGAGTACGTCATCAGCAAAATGAGTCAACTGCATCACAACGATATAGTTATATACAAGAAGGATGGCAGGATATGGCTGTTCGATCGTTACGACAGGAAACGAGCGTCACGTCATTCTCCACAAGTATATGCCGTGATCAGGCGCGAAGGGAGGATACTCGATCGTGTGGAACCATCAGATCTGATCAAGTGCTTGCCTAAACAAAGTAATCATCATGTCGGCCGAGCCATATTTCCAATAGAATTCGCCCCTCCTGCAAGAAACCCGCTTGCTAAACTTCTTTATCTATAGTCGTCATTTCAAGCGAGCCATTCTTCCCTGGAAATGTACTTTACCCGCGAGAAACCCCAAGGCTTTCCTTCAAAGCACAGCAACGTATGAAATATATACTTACGTGATGCTCACATTGCTTCAACGCAGGACTTTCTCGCAGTGAGTAAGGCACATGAACTCAAAGCCCACGCTCGAAGTGAGGTTATAGACACCACCACGCACGTGTCATATTCACATTTTTTCTTGTCTGATTTGGAAATATAGCGTGTTGTGCAGGGTATCAGTCGTATTGCAAATAGTTCCAATACTACGTACCAAAGCGGCTATATTTTTACAAAAATTCCAACTATAATGATGGAATCCAAACCTTTGCTTAATTTAAAACCCGCAATATTTGTGACTCCAAACCAATGACAAACTCAAAATGAAAATAGGCATCGCTGCGGACCACGGAGGTTTTGCACTAAAGGAAGTGATTAAAAAATTTCTGCAGGCGCAACAACATGAGGTCAAAGACTTTGGCGCCACCGAGCGTGATGACACCGATGATTATCCGGACTTTGTTATTCCTCTGGCGAAGTCAGTTGCTACCGGTGAAGTAGAGCGTGGTATAGCAGTGTGTGGCAGTGGTGTAGGAGCATCCATCGCTGTAAATAAAGTACCCGGAGTTCGGGCGGCATTGATACACGATCACTTCTCGGCACACCAGGGTGTTGAAGACGATGATATGAACCTGCTATGCCTGGGTGGCCGCGTTACCGGCGATGAAATGGCGAAAGAACTTGTAAACACTTTTCTGAAAGCTAAATTTACCGCTGCCGAGCGCCATCAGCGCAGGCTTAACAAAGTAAAGCAACTGGAGAAGTAGCGAACTGAACTGTATAAATCATACGTATATAAATCTGTATCACATAATATTTTATTTCTATAACAATGCAAGATAATTCTTATCTCTTGGGCATGGTCGGTCTTGGCACCATGGGCCGCAATCTTCTTTTGAACATGGCAGACCACGGATTTAAAGTGGCTGGTTACGATAAAGATCCTGTCAAAGTATCCATGCTGGGTAAAGAAGCTGTAAAAGGTGATGTAAAGGGATTTACATCGTTGAAAGAGTTTGTTGATAACCTGCAGAAGCCACGCGCGGTAATGCTGCTGGTACCGGCCGGAAAAATTGTTGATAGCGCTATAGCGGAGATCGCCCCGTTGCTGGATGCCGGTGACCTGATTATTGACGGAGGTAACTCACACTTTACAGATACAAATCGCCGGGCAGAAGAACTGAAGAGCAAAGGACTTCACTTTTTCGGAATGGGCGTTTCAGGTGGTGAAGAAGGTGCACGCAAAGGTCCGAGTATGATGCCGGGTGGTAATCCGGATGCCTATAAAGTTGTTCAACCTATATTTGAAGCTATCGCTGCAAAAGTAAAAGGCGATCCTTGCGTTACGTATATAGGTCCCGGGTCAGCCGGTCACTTTGTAAAGATGGTACACAACGGTATCGAGTATGGCTTGATGCAGCTTCTCGCAGAAACGTACGAAGTAATGCAAAAAGGACTCGAACTGCCAGGCGATAAAATTCATTCAACATTCCGTCAGTGGAACGAAGGTAGATTGCAGTCATTTCTCGTGGAGATCACGCGCGATATATTTGCATTCAAAGAACCAGGTGCTGATCACCTGTTACTGAATGATATCAAAGACGAAGCACGCTCAAAAGGAACCGGCAAATGGACATCGCAGGTAGCGATGGATTTACAATTGCCGATCCCAACGATCGATACAGCGGTATCCATGCGCGACTTGTCAAAGTATAAAAAGCTGCGTACTGATGCATCAGCACTTTATAAAAGTGGTTCACTGAAGCTGAATGTTGACGAGGCACAGTTCATTCAATCACTTGAGCAGGCACTATATTTCAGCACCGTCATTGCTTATGCACAAGGTATGCACTTGTTATCGCAGGCTTCTGCGGAGTATGGCTATAACCTGAAGATGGACGAGATCGCGCTGATCTGGCGTGGTGGCTGTATCATCCGTTCCACATTCCTGGAAGATATATACCAGGCGTACAAGAAAAGTACAACCTTGCCACACTTGTTGCTGGATGCAGGTATAGCCCAGAAAGTAAACGGAGCTTTGGCGGGTATGCGTACCGTTGTATCAGCAGCAACCGCTGCCGGCATAGCGATACCAGCGTACACAGCATCGCTGAGTTACTTTGATGCATTCCGCAGCGAGCGCATGCCATTGAACCTGATTCAGGCACAACGCGATTACTTCGGTGCGCACACCTACGAGCTCATTGGCAAAGAGGGGGTATTCCATACTCAATGGTTCGCCAAATAAACGCTTAACACCTATATATACAGTACAACACCAACGTATCGTTAATGAGCGCAACAACAGATTCTATCAAGGCACAGCCCGCTATATTTTTCATCTTCGGTGGCACCGGTGATCTTACCTCGCGTAAACTCGTGCCGGCTCTCTACAATCTTTTTGTAGATGGCTGGATGCCGAGTCACTTTTCCATTGTGGCCATGGGACGCACCGCGTTTACCGATGATCAATTCCGCGAAGTATTATTGAAGGATATAAACCAGTTCTCGAGAAGCGGAAAGCCGCAGCCTGAAAAATGGAATGCTTTCGTTCAGCATGTGTTCTTCCAGGTATCCGATATCAACGATACCAAAACGTATGAGGAACAATCGAGACGTATAGCAGCTTTTCGTGAAGAGGCCGGTACGGATCCAAACGTGATTTACTACCTCGCGGTAGCGCCACGTTTCTTTAGCACGATTGCTGAAAATATAGCGAAGCATAAACTGGCCGAAGACACGACACGATCACGCATCGTGATTGAAAAACCGTTCGGACATGATCTCGAGTCTGCGCGTAAACTCAATCAATTATTGGGAAGTGTATTCTCCGAGCAACAGATATACCGCATCGATCATTACTTAGGCAAGGAGACTGTACAAAATATTATGGCTTTTCGATTTGCCAACTCAGTCTTTGAACCGCTGTGGAATCGGAACTATATCGACCACGTGCAGATCTCGGTAACCGAACAGCTCGGTATGGGTAGTCGTGGTGGTTATTACGATGATGCAGGAGCTTTGCGTGATATGATCCAGAATCATATACTTCAATTGCTTTGCCTCGTAGCGATGGAACCACCGGTAAGTTTTGAAGCCGATAAAGTACGCGATTGTAAAGTAGACGTTTTGCATTCGATGCGTAAATTCAGTCCGGAAGACATTAAGAAGAATGCTGTTCGCGGTCAGTATAACAAGGGCTGGATTGAAGGTAAAGAAGTGCTGGGCTACCGCGAGGAGCAAGGCGTAAATCCAAACTCAAATACAGAAACATTTGCAGCGATAAAATTCTTTGTCGACAACTGGCGCTGGCATGGTGTTCCGTTTTACCTGCGCACGGGTAAACGCATGCATCAGTCATCATCCGTTATCACCATTCAGTTCAAAGATGTGCCGCACATGATATTCCCGTCTGAAGCCATTGAAGGATGGCAGCAAAACCGTTTGATCATCAGTATACAGCCGGAGATGAGTGTTCGTTTGCAGGTTCAGGCCAAACGTCCGGGACTCGATATGACGCTGAATCCGGTGGATATGATATTCGATTACAACGGTACCTATACCGGCGATACCCCGGAAGCATACGAAACATTGTTACTGGACACCATGCTGGGAGATCAGACACTCTTTATGCGTGGCGACCAGGTAGAAGCTGCCTGGGATCTACTCATGCCTATATTGAATGCATGGGGTGGAAAGAAAAGTCTCAGCTTTCCAAATTACTCTGCCGATTCATGGGGACCGGAAACTGCTGAAGCATTAATCGCGCAGGATGGTTTCCATTGGTTTACTCTTCCGCTAAAGAACGATCGAAAGAAATAATGAAGCATATATATACCGATGCAGATACACTGTTAACTGCACTCGCTGATTTTGTTGTAACCAAGGCAAACGAAGCGATTCAGCAACAGGGAAGATTTTCATTTGTGCTCTCGGGCGGAAGTTCTCCTAAAAAGCTGTTTGAGTTGCTGGCGTCTGATCGATATCGAAAGCAAATCGACTGGACTAAAGTATTCTTCTTCTTTGGAGACGAACGCTATGTCCCGGCTGATCATCCAGATAGTAATTTTCTGATGGCAAAGAAAGCGCTCTTCGATGCATTACAAATCTCTCCCGGACAAATCTTCCGTATGAAAACAGAGCTCGTTCCGGAAGAAGCTGCCTTGGATTATGAGAAAGATCTGCAAGGCTATTTTGTTAATAGTCTTGTACGATTTGATCTTGTGTTACTAGGACTCGGGGATGATGCACACACGGCATCTCTCTTTCCACATACCAGTGTATTGCAGGAGAAGGATTCGCTGGTAAAGGCGCTATATATCGATAAAGTAAAAATGAATCGCATAACGCTTACAGCTCCCTGCATTAATCAGGCTGCAACCATTGCATTCCTGGTATATGGGCCATCGAAAGCTGAAGCTGTTCAGCATGTGCTGGAGGGAGGGCAGAATATACAGGAATATCCTGCGCAACTGATCCGTCCAAACGGAGGTTCCTTACACTGGTTCCTCGATGAAGCCGCTGCCGGCCGGATACGCAAATAACATTTATACTATATCTGTAACCCTCAATATATAGTTTAAGCATGCAACCCAAAATAAATGTAATATCATTACCCGTCAGTGATCTGCAACGATCACTGACTTTTTATCGCGATGGTCTTGGCTTGCCCACACCGGGCATCAATGAAGGCATCATCGCGATTGAGTTAGACGGAGGACTTTCTTTATTCCTGATCGAACGAAATCAATTCGCATCGTTCTCTACATTGGCACAGGCGGAGCCCCACCTGTCTCATAGTTCGGTAGAATGTATACTTTCCTGCGCTGTTGATAGCAAGGAAGAAGTTGATTCTATATTAGAGGGAGCGTTGAATACAGGCGGATCTATACCCAGTCCTGCAAAAGAAGAAGCGTGGGGATATACCGGCTACTTTAAAGATCCTGACGGGCACCTTTGGGAGATCGTTTGTCCGAAGAATCGGGCGGATTAGTGTTGGCCTCGTTAAGGGTTATCAGTTATCATTTAATCGTTAATCCAGGTTGCATGTGACGGAAATCTCTTCGGCGAACTTTGTGGTCTCCTTTGTGGGGTCTGTGCAATTGGGTTTCATCACGCTGCTATAGCTACAGCACGCTTATTCAAAAGTAAATACATCACACCCGCAGCGGCAAACAACGTGAGGCATATAGCCGGGAGTATATTTATAGACCCTTCACTTACACTGAGTTCGAGAAAGGGCCCGAGAATCGAAAGCCCCAAACCACCACCAAAGAAATAAGCCGTAGTTGCCACACTGGATGCCAGCCCATGATGTTGCTGCGGTATACCATGCATCGCCATAACGGTAAGACTTGTGTAGGTCACAGCAATGCCAATGCCCGTAACACACGCTACCGAAAGCAGCAGAATAATCAGCGGATAGCCTGTCGTCAGAACAACAATCAATAATATACCTCCGAGCAACATCGTACTCATTCCCAATAGCGATGATTGCTGAACAGGCATCTTGCGAACGAGCACCGGTATCAGGAATTTTCCCACCATCACCGAAAGTATACTGAAAGGTAAAAGCAATAGCCCGGCCGTTGCGGTGTCATACTGCATATTCTGCTGAAGCACGAGTGACAGTATAAAAAGATAACTGGTAAAGAAAGCCCCCAGAAAAACAGACGCTATATTTCCCTGCAAGGGGAGGGCAGAACGAAAGATTGAAAAGTCGATCAGCGGATCTTTACGTTTTTGATTCCGGGAGATGAAGATATACATCGCTGCAATAATGCACAGCAGCATGGCGGTCATCATAACCGGATAGTCACCAAAATGCATCAGTTCATGTACGAAGTAGGAGAGTAGCATAATACCCAGTGTGAGTATTACGGCCGAAAATATATCAGCACGATTCTTTTGCTGCACACGTGCATCTGCCGGTATATAGATGTATCCTATACACAAGGTAATTGCGATCACTGGCACGTTAATAAAAAATACACCTTGCCATCCGCTATACGTAGCAATAATTCCTCCGACAGAAAGCCCCGTACCGGAACCAATTGCCGCAAACGCGCTGAATATACCAATGGCTTTGCTGCGCGCAGGACCTTCTTCAAAAGTGTGCGTGATGATAGAGAGTGCAGACGGCATAACAAAGGCAGCGCCAATACCTTGCACCAGTCGGAACATCATAAGTTGCTCAAAGGTAAATGACAGCGCAGCTCCCAGCGATGTGGTCAAAAACAGCGCGGCTCCAATCATAAAGATTTTCTTTCGGCCGGCAAGATCAGCGAGTTTACCACCAACAATCATAAAGCCACCATACGAAAGTATATATACTGTCTGAAGCCATTGCACCGTGCTGTTGTCCAAACCAAAATCAGCACGTACAAGCGGCATGGCAAGATTGATGATCGCTATATCGAGCGCTTCAAATAAAACGGCTGTACATGCCACCAGGAGGATTATTTTCTTACGACTGTCCATAATTCCGATGTTCGGTCAAAATTAATATAACAGAACAGACCTTCCGAGGATTGTGGTATTTTCAGGATATTCCTATTGTTTTTATTAATTTTAAAGAACAGAATGCTTGACGATCACTCTCCAGAAATATGAAAAAAGAACAAGACACTACAGACGAGGTTAAACTGGATGCAACGGATATACAGATACTACGGTTGCTACAGGAAGATGCCAAGCTTACGGTGCGCGACATAGCATCGCGTGTACACCTGAGCGCGACACCAATCCACGAGCGCATCAAGCGACTCGAGAACAGCGGTGTGATCCGTCAATATGTAGCGCTGCTGAACAACGAACTCGTGAATAAAGGTATCATGGTTATCTGCTACGTTTCGCTGAACGTTCACAACAAAAAGACTGGTAAAGAGTTTATCGAAGCCGTTACAAAATTTCCGGAAGTAATTGAATGCTATAACGTATCAGGCGAATTTGATTTCATGCTCAAGATTGTTGCCAGCAGCATGAAAAGCTACCGCGACTTTTACGTCAACGAACTCAGTGGCGTAAAAGGCATTGGCCAATTCAAAAGCATTTTTGTAATGGATATTTTAAAGCAGACGCATCAGATACTGTAAAATTAGACCTTGCGAGGGGTTACAATGTGTGTGTTGACGCTTATGAAGAATACTATCTTAATCAAAAAATGAAGTATAAAGTGGGTATAGATGCTGTAGATCACAGCCAAATGGTCTCTCGTAAAATACTAATTATTACCGCCTTGTTATTCATTGTTAATTCGAATGTTCTGGCGCAAGAGATTTGGACGGTTGGCCCTATGCTGCATGCGAACTTTGGGCGTGGAAAGCCAACCGTGTCTTTCGCCATAGAGGGAGCATACTGGAATGTCTCCCAATTCCCTCACAGTGTCGATTTCGGAATTGAATTCGATCGAAGAAAAACAACAAGATTTTACTCAGAGCTGCAAACCGGCATTGGTGTCGCGGGTATTTCTGTGGGCCCGGTATTACAGGTTGGTGGAGGCGATGGCGCGAAACTTGGGCTTCAGGGTACGGCTTGGATCAATTACTACTTAGGTTTAGATTATAGGATGCGCTTTTTCCGTGGCCAAAAACATCAGAGTGCCGGCCTCTATGCAAAACTTCCAGTAGCAACAACTGGCCTTGACGATGGTGATGGCGGTGACTCCTGGGGTGATTGGGATTAACTTGGTTGATGCGAGATACAAATAGATGGGATGGTTGAGCTGTGCAGGAATTTAGTGGGGCTTTAGTTATATAATGGCGAGCGTTATGTTAACATAGCTTAGGCATCCGGGCTTACCGGAATCTTCATAGAAAGTTTTTTAGCGTTGGCTTTCAATAACTCAATCTTCATCATTCACCACCGGGCTGGGGCAGCGACACTCTTTGGGTAGGCTTTGGTTTTCGCGTTGGCATGTGTGGCCTGCACAATGTGTGTTGCTGTTGCGCTAAAGAGCCTTCAGAACAAAAAAAACGAAAGCTAATTGGACAAACCTGCTAAATTGAAAGGGAAATTAGATAAAGATGTCAGGATCGCTACGCCCTTCCATCCCTCAAACAACCGTAAAAGCTCTTTTTGCAAGATCAGGGAATCGCTGCGCCCTATGTCAGTGTACTATAATAGAACTTCCTCACTCGGAGGGAGGCAAAGTAGTAAGTATTGCTAAAATTGCTCACATCAATGCTATATCCATTGATGGTCCGCGTGGAATGCCTGGACCAACAAAAAAGGAGTTAAACAAATATGACAATCTTATTCTGGTTTGCGCAAACTGCCATGATAAAATAGATCAACAGGAGGTTACTTACTCTGCTCAGGAACTTAAACGAATCAAGAGGGCACACGAGAACAATAATGAGCTACAAAATGCAAGGATGAGTCAAGAAAAGGCTCATTTAATTATTCAAAAGCACAGTGCTGAAATTATCTATGCGTACGAGGAGTCAACAAAATTATTTGTCACGGGCGATTACATTATAAATCATGAACCAGTCCTCATAACCAACGAAAGAATTGCTGAACTGTTAGAGAATAACATTCAAATTGTTGGTGGATCGGGCCGAGGCAAGAGTTTATTCGCTAAAGCTGTTGCAATGAAAATTGTGCAACAAGGAAATGTCCCGCTTTTAATCGAAGCGATTCAATTCGTAAATCAGATTGATCAGGATGTTGAAAAAAGATCGAGTCTGACAACACTTACTTTAAGGGAAGTAGACGAAGCCTGCACGGTTCTTGAAAAAAAGATTGTGTTAATCATTGACGGATACAATGAATGCCCGCCTAACCTTGCTGTGAAACTTAATCTTTGGATTTTAGCGTTCGTAAACCGACATCAGGCACGGGTAATTATTACAACGCAGCACTCTGTTAAGGGGCTTGATGAACTCAACTTCTTAGAAATTGAAGTTCCCGCGCCAAGTATAGATATAAAAAAAGAAATTGCCAGGCGAAACTCGAGCTTGCCTAATCTTGACCGTACTGATGCTCTGCTTGCAGCTGTTAAAACTGGATTGGAGGCCAAGCTGATCGGTGAAGTCGCAAGTGTAATCTCCCTTGAAGCTAGTCGCTTTGAAATATTTGATCTTTATGCTCGTCATCGACTTGGTAAGAACACTCAACTAGGGATAACCGCACTTTCATCCGTTGCGAAATTTCTTTACGATCGAATCACGTTTAGTTTATCTGCGCGTGATTTTGACCGGCTTATGTCGGTTCAGCAAAATACTGGTTACTTGTTTGACTCTGGGCTACTAGTAAATCGCGCAGGTCGAGTGTACTTTGGCCATGAATTGTTTTTCAATGCCTTTGCAGCAGAGGCAGTTGTCAGGGATGCAAATGGAGATTTGAAAAAGTTAATAAAAGCGTTGTCTTTACCTAAACACAATGAGCAACGTGTGTTGATTTTAGGAGCAATCGATGACTATCCGCTACTCGATTCTGTTTTGGCGGCAACTCAGGATTTCAATGTTATTGAGGCATGCCTTGATGGAGATTGCGGTGGATATGCCAAGCAATGGGCACAACAAAAGTGCATTGAACTTTTCTCCAAGGTGAAAATGGAAATCGCCAATCTAAGTTTTAAAATCACTGATACCGCAGAGAAGAAACCTGGCCCGTCTGCGGTAGAAACATTCATGTTTAGGGTTTTGATTCATGAAAACTCAGCCTACCCTTGGACCCAACAGGAAATTACTTTTATCCATGCTCTTCCACTTGTCTTAGTAAATGGTAAATGTATTCATGAGATTTTTGAAGTTTTTCAACAAACAGATGAAGTTTTGAGTCGAGAATTCACAAGACTTAGACCCGAAGCAATTGAAAAACGAATTTCTCTCCGTTCGGATATGTTTCAGGAAGCGTATCTGCGCTTCTACTCTTCTATAGAGACATCAGCCTCAATGATTGCCAAAAATTTTAATAACGGGGGATGGAGTATGATGGAATTAATTCCATCACCACTTCTGCTGGAGTATGTAAAAAAAGGATTGATGCAAATGATCTTACGAATGGCCAGTTGTATTTATTGATCGAATTAGTCCGGCTGTTCAGGTTTAGAAACCAAGCATGGAAAACTCTATTGGCGCCAGTATTATCGGTGTGGATAAAAGAGCGTTGGAAGTATTTTCCGTATCATCTAAAAAATGCATTGATTGATGCCGCGCATTATTCTGACGGATACTCAATAGAGCAGCGTGAAGAATTGATCGATGCGCTAAACAACCTACTAGAAATAGAGAAAGAAAACTTCCTGATGCCGACTTCAATTATGGAAGCTCTACATTCGCTTGGCGCACTCGAAAACGATGAGCTCCAGTATCAAGATGTTGTTCGAAATGAATTGATAAGCATCTTTAATGACGAGAATGATCCAAAAAATCAGAATGAAGCCTTCTCGTTCCATCAAAGAACATTTGACCATCCATATTATGGGGCATACTGGCAAGTACTTAATGAGCTCTCAGAAGTCGATGCCAAAAAATTGTATCATATGGCAGTTAAGGGTGCAGCAGTGCGAGAATATGTATTCGGCCTGCCAACTGCACTCTATAGATTGGCGGTCTTTGAGGACCCTTCGACAGCCGATAGTTATATTCCATTTTGCAAGCTTCCTTCAAAACAATCAAATATGCCGCAGGAAGCTATCGAAACCTATTTGGCTGCCCACGTCATATTAGGTTGGCTTGGCAAGAGTATAGTTTTGGCGAATGCTTCCTTAACAGATGCTCCTTCTAAGGCACTCAAATCTTATGCTGAAATTTTGTATTGGCTGAACAGACGAGATTTAACCTCTGATATAAGATTCCAAAGCACTGAGAATGCCTGGAAGGTATTGTTAGATCATGAAGCGGGAGCATCGGCTGGCGTAATTATGGTTTGTCGTGACGCGAATAACCTAAGTATTGCACAACTTGCAAAAGACCGCAATGTTGTGATGCATGTCAGTGCTATGTTTCCTGAAAATTTTGCGGAGATTTATCGAAATGCAATATCTCGTCCAGATATTCAAAAGCAATACTTTCAGTGGCCGGAAAAAAACAAAATTCTTATTCACTCTATCTATGGATTGGGGGAAGTGGGTAACTTACTTGATACTTCTTTACTCAAACAATATACGGATACTGAAGTAGGTGAGGCTGCCATTAAGGCAATTGCAAGAATTGAAGACAGATTTCAGAAATAGTTTGAAATACTAGTTAGCGGCATCGGAGTCAAGTGAGTTAGACTAGTGTATTCAATTCAGCTATTCGGCTAAAAAATCGTTTAGTTTCTTAGTAAAGTATGCTGGATATTTGGTACTAATTACCTCAGAGATTGAAACTAGATTCGTTCTAAAAGAATTTTGCAAAGCGCTTAGCTCCAACCCCGCGAGGTCATCGGAAATAATTCCAGCTAGTTCCACGACAAGGTTACGATCTGAGAAACCCAACTCGTATAGCTTTATTTCAAGCCTTTGCTTAATCCCATAGCGAAGCATCTTTTGGAGTTGCTTGAATATTGAGTCTTTTTCTCTGTTGTATCTATCAAAAAGTTGAAGAATCTCTAGGCATGAACCGACAACCAGTGAACATCGGAATCCTATCAAATTTTCACAAAGTGAAACTATAATATCTACATTCGGTCTCCTTTTTCGCTTCGCAGTTGCCTTTGAAAAATCTTCATCCTCCAATAGGTTAAATATTTCAGCAAACCCGGAACCTTTGATCCAAAGAATACTTGCTGCTAGCAATCTTGTACTTTCAATTTTTTTAGGAAAATCTTCATTCTTGACATGGATAATCGGCCATAATCGTTCCAATAATTCTTCTGCACTATTAACTAGGTTTATCTCGTCAACTCTTTCCTCTAAAAAGTTATGAACATCTTGAGTGTCAGATAAGCTCAGAACAGATTTAGAAAAGATTACCCTCTTTTCGACCGATGGCTCCTGCTCGGCAATTTGATGTGCTCGATCAACGAAATAATTGACCAGAGCTTGTTTACCTTCAACATCTGCTTGAAAATATGCCAAAGTATTCTCGGCAAGTATTTTAGCTTTTTCAGTGATACTTTCGTTTGCTCTTATTTCACTTAGTACTTGAAGTAGAAATAAACCAACCTCAGCTTCAACCACCCGTCTATTTCGGTCATAGAAAGATGCCTGCGTTTCATCATCAGGACGCGGCTCAACTAGAATTGAGAGACGACTTAGGCACATTTCCGAATTCGAGGGATCTAGCAACTCTTTGGTGTGGCTAAGGCGCCATGCCTCTCGAATAATGCTATCATTGGCAAAAATTGTTGTCCCTTCTGTATACTTCAGCGCTCTTCCCGCTCTTCCAATTAAATTATGAAAATCTCTTGTTTTGATTTCATCTTCACCTTGTCTATCAGTGGTTACGATTAGGTAACGTATCGGAAGATTAACTCCTTGAGCTAAGGTGCTTGTACAAATAACAAACTTTGAGTGCTCCTTTTGAAGGGCATACTCAACGGAAAGCCGTAAACCTTGTGGAGTACTTCCGTGGTGTGGTAAGATACCTAGTAATGATGCCTTATGATAATCCAGATGATCGCCAAGGGTGTTTTTTATATATCGTTGAAGTCTTGAAAGTTCAATTTCATCACCAAAATCAGCCGGATTTGCAATGGTAGCATCTCTGTCAAAAGCATCAACGACAACCGAACACAAAGAAGAAACTGAATCCTTTCGACCGCAGAAAATTGCGACCGACCCACTCTGCACAAGTCGGCAACCAAGTGAGAGAGCGATGGACCCTGGGTCATTCTTTACTGGAAAAAATCGTTCCTTTGTTTCCCTTCCTTTTAATGTAAGCTGCTGCTCCGACAGCAGAAACGGAACGAAAAAATCCTCACGATTCACATCACTTTCATTTCTAAAGGATAATTGGCCATTTTGACCTAGCCAATTCACAAAGGCGGTGCTTTTTGCAGTTGGATGTAAATCTCTTGCAATAACGTTTTTACATTGATCACCAATAAACCAACTACCTATCTCTTCAGAGTTTGGCATTACAGCTGATATTAAAATTCTCTGGATTTGCGGGGATAGTTTTGATTTTAAACTTGCAAGCAACATCTCGAACTTTGGTCCTCTAAATGGATCGTCAAACAAATGAGCTTCATCAAAAATTATCAGACCAATTGAATTTGAAAACTCAGGGTTGTGCCTTAGAATAAAATCGAGCTTCTCAGGGGTAAGAATTATCACGTAAAATAATTCCTGCAGTTCAATAGTAAAATCGTCCTGCATAACATCAGAGACGAGACTAACTTTTACGTTAGGTTCGCCCTGAAACTCATCTATAAGTGAGTTACATATTTCTTGACATAGCGCCCTAAAGGGAGCAACAATTACTGAAACTTTTGATCTGCCCTTTAAGATTGCACTCCGAATAATTAGTTCTGCTGATTTAGTCTTACCAGCGCTGGTTGGCATTTGAACAACCGCTGATGACCCGTTAAAAACCCCATTTGACCCAAGCAACATTTGGGCAGGCCATAATTCTTTTATTGCATTTTGCTTTAAAATATATGGCGACCATAGTTGCTTTTCGGCACCTGAAAATGATGGTAGAGAAAGCCAAATCGAGTGCTCCAGGTATTTGCCGATGAGTACTTGTAGAACATCCGCTAAAAACAATTCGCGGTCATTCCCATCGTGCAAAGCCGCATCCCTAAGTTTTGAAAAAGTTGTTCTCAAATTTTCTTCTGTATCTCCAGTATCTAGGAAACGAGTGAAACTTTCATTAGCGATTGAAATGAAACTACTTAGCGAATTATCAGGATCCAGATCAAGTGCAATGCGGTCTTTTCTAAGAACCCTTAGAATTAAGTTCTCGATGCCCGATGCATCAATATTGAGGGATTGAGTGTCCCTAAGCATCACATGTGTACTGCCAGGAAAGCCCCCCAAGTAATACGCAATGGCACTCAATAATTTTAAGTATGGTCCGTCATTGGACTGAATTTGCGAACCATTTAATGAGTCAAAATATCTTGCTGAAAATAATAAGTTAGGTTGCTGGACACCATTGTTGTCTGAATTTTGGTCGCCCAAAATACCTATCCCTAGGTCGACTAAATTGCTTACTGATGATGATACTTGGATATGTCTATTTTCAGGGACATGGTACTCGAACATCTTGGATTTTGATCGAGTTACAGCAAGTAATCTTATTGCTTCGGCTTCAGGTGAAATCACAAGCTCTGTCGTATAAATTGTGAACTAAATTCATTAATTGATCACCCTTAATCACTATTAGAGTCAACCTGCTTCTATTCGGATGTTCTTTGGCTGTAGCTTTTATTATAATTTCTTGAGACCAAACATGATTAGCAACAACAGCAGCTGCACCAGAATTTTGCCGATATGGCCTATCAATCTGATTTTGAAATCTTTCGACTAAAGCAATTTTGGATAAATTACTCTGTGCTCGAAGTCTAATTTTCATTGCAGCCAATGATTCAGCTTTTCTTATTTCAAAGTCTTTCTTTGAATCATCAATAGCGTTTTGAAGAGTTGCATTGTTGCTAGAGGTCAATGAACATTTCACTTCAAAAGTGAATAACTCATCGGCATTTGTAATTTCGCTTGGATTTGCCAGCCTAAATCCGACCACATCAATTCCTTTGGTACTTTCGTTTCTTATTGATTTGAACTCATATCTCGTTCTAGGCACATCATAGCCTAATACGAATTGAAGATAATCTGCGACAAGTATCTCGCCAAAGTCTCCAGCTCTGACACTGGGGCCAGGAGCATCAGTACGGCTAGGAAATTTGATATTCAATAGGTAGTCTGACTTTGACATGCCAGTTGCTGAAGCCTCACTATCAATTTCCGTATCGCTGCAATAATGATTTCTAAAATGCTTAGCCCACTCATCTAGAATATCATTATCATTAACATGATTGTACCTAAAAACCAAAACTCGTTTTCGATCCCCGGTATCAATGGTTTCGACTTGTTCCAGCCAACTTACGTGTCGCATACTTTTATTGTGTGACCTTCTCAAATTTAAACCAAAATACGAACTTCTATCTCAGAGCCCCCTAAAAAGGGAGCTCTGAAACTGCAACCTCAAGCCACAAGAACCTGAGCAAATACTCACGTGGGCTTGAACGCCACACGCGAAATGCAAACGGAGAACCTGAACGCCAAACGCCAAGCAGCAGCCACCAGCCGCCAACATTGACACGAAATATATATTTAAACATGACACCCGCTCACGGGACCGGATAGAAAGGTGCAAGGGCTGCCGTAAAAAAATACTACCCGTGAATGTGGGCTGGAAGGAGGGGGGGGTGGAGATTTTTTTGCGAGCAGGCGTAGCGAACCCTTGCAGCTTTCTATTCCGCAAGCCCCGTAACTTTGTGTTATGTTTAAGTATCTTTATTATATCTCAAATACTTATGAATAAATTCCTCGACATATTTAAAGAGACGCTCTCTTCAATTTCTCACCCAAGATTTTTTGAAACTGAACGCGGATTCCAAGGAGAATTAAATGCACGACTTGCCCAAACTTTAAAAGGCATTATTCCAGACCAACATGTAATTGAAGAAGAATATCAAAAGAGATTTAAAGCTCATGGAATAAGAATAAGGCCTGATATTATTATTCACACTCCATTTCAACAAAATGCTCACGAGTCTCGGACAGAAGGAAACTTCGCTGCCATTCAAATAAAGTTAAAGGCAGGGGAGAAGGACGCTAAGGAAGACTTCGAAAAACTTGATTTGATGTTCGAGAAACTTAACTACCCATTAGGGATTTTTATAAATATCTCATCAAATGAGACTTTTTATGAAAAATACGAAGGGAAATACATTGAGAGGCTTCACTGCTTCTCGGTTGAGTTAACAAAGTCAGGGGAAGTAATAATTGACAAGAATCCAAAATGCAACAACGAAATAAATGAACGCCTAAATAAGAGAATCAAAGAAGTACTTGGTTTTGATGACGTTGGCCTAGACTTGTACAATGAGTCTCAGCGGAATGAGCTAAGTGAAATTGATGAGAGTATGATGATCTCAGGGCTAGACCTGATAGAAGCACAATTGATTCATTCAGAATTTCTTGATGAAATGACCACAGCATTGAAAACTAAGGACGCACAAGGAGCAAGTGATGCTGCTAACAAATTGATTGAAAGGTTAGACGAATTAATTGACAAAACAGAGGACTCAGAAATTAAAGAAAGCCTGAGCAAGGTTGCGGACCACCTGTATCGCAAATTTTTGAAACACTCAAAAAGATAATTGAGGTAGCCGAGCGCTGGCCCGAGCCAAATGCGGGGTGGCGTGATGGCAAGGCGCGTGGAAGCATATTTGGCTCTTGATTTTTTTTGTTCTTTTTGCATCAAGGCAAAAAGAACAAAAGAAAAATAAAGTGCGAACACCTTTGAAGTTCTGGTGAGCGTTCAGCGAACTAATAAACTAATTCAGTGAGCTTTATCAGAACTCAATTGAATTGATCTTAGAGCGATGGATCAAGCATGTGTGATGCTGGCTTTGGCCTGAGTCTGGCATGCGCGGCCTGCATTACTAATGCTTGGCGCGGTTGTTTGCACTCATGCGCGTGGGCAAAAAACTTTCTTGCTCAATCTTTATCGTTTAAATAGACACTCAAGGACGAGGTGTACATGGCCCGGATGAGCGCGGCCTTGAGCGGCTATTTACACATAACGTCAAATTATATAACTGTGCGGTTGGCCTGCGCGAGACTACCGAAAACTTCAATACGAAGCCGTAAACCGCCAGACCAGCGATTGTAGGGGCATGCGCGTCCATGGCCGCTGGGATGGTTAACATAATATGATTATATAACTGCGAGTCAATAACTTAGCCAAGCTAAAGTTATATAATTTATATTATGTTAAATAGAATTAAGCTCTATCCTGGATTCGGCATTTGGTTGTTCCAATATCGTTACGTCACTTTGAAATCAGCCATCCTCTTTCCTATCTGTTGATTTGGCTGCTGACTCGGTTACGGCAGTGATCGAACTAAGGTGCAAATTCTTCAGACAGGGTCCGGTAGCTCGCTGCTACTGGACTGTAGGTTGAGACAGGTTTTTCAATTTACCATTCTTGCGCTTCGGTCGCAGAAACTTCCGGTTTGGAATACTTCTTTTTCTTCGTTGAAATTCTGTCGCGCTTCTTTTTACCTTAGTGATCATCCACCAACCCTAACGTTTATGAAAAAACTATTAGTCATTGTAGTGCTGCTATGTTCTACTCAGGCATTTTGCCAGGGACAATTTCAGAAAGAGACTGCCGGATCACTCACCTTTGTTTCCGGACATGTGATGCAACTTGCCCAGGCAATTCCTGCCGACAAGTATAGCTGGACGCCGGAGAAAGGTGTACGCTCCGTAGCGGAAGTCTGTGCTCACATTATTTCTGCCAATTACTTTTTTGCTTCCAAGCTTGGCGCTAAAATTCCGGATGGCGTTAAAATGGAGACGCTCGAAAAAAATCTGAAGACGAAAGATGCCATTGCCGCTGAACTCAAAAAGTCTTACGACCTGATTCTTAATGCTATTAAGAATACTCCGGATGCAGCACTGGCAAACAAAGTAGAATTTCCGTTTCCGGGAGAGTTCACGAGCATGTCTGCTATATTGATTGTAGTGGGACACTCCAATGAACACCTCGGACAACTGATTGCCTATGCGCGCATGAATAAAATTGCTCCTCCATGGAGTGAAGGCAAATAATCTGTCTAAAGATCGCTACATTTCAGAGTCGAGCGGTTTTGAAGTGTAGCGATTGCTATAGCTACATATGTTAATCGAAGAAGAACGACTCGCCTATTGGATAAACAATTTCTACGGATATGGCACATGGAATGCCCGGATCTGGTTTATAGGCTATGAAGAAGGTGGCGGAGATCTGCCGGAGGAAGTAGCCGAAAAGTTTAACTATTTATATAATGGACACCAAACATTCTCAACGCTTTGTGATGTTCGTGAAGTATACCGACACGTTGCCTTCAGACAAAGCGGAGCCAAAGCCAATCTAATTTCGAATCACTATGAATACAGATTCGATCGCAGTGCCACATTGCATGGTGTGTGGAAAAATCTGATAGCTTTTGCGCATGGCTATCGCAAGGAAGCACTTACGGATATACTGACTTACCAGAAGGAACAATTTCTATTGCCGGATGCTGGTCGTGAGGCATTGATCAAACTATATCCCCTGCCGTGTCCGCACAATCACGGCTGGTATTACAGCTGGCTGGACTTGCCGCTATTGGGCTTTCTGAAAAGTCGGACGCTGTACGAAGAACATGTTTACGATATGCGCATACAACATATTCTTGAAAACATGTCCGCGTATAGACCTGACGTTGTTTTGATGTACGGAATGAACAATATTACCAGGCTCAAGCAATCCGTGCAGAAATTTTTTCCAGACGTATCGTTTAAAATGGTAAAAGCCATCAAGCAGCTGATGCCTCAATATCATCGTGCCGACCTTGGCGCAACTACATTGCTGATTACAACGCAACTCCCCGCCCTGCACCATAACCGCATTGAAACCGGGTTTGACTGGCTGCAATTGGGAAGAACAATCGCTAATCCTTAGCGCTTTAGAATCAGAAAGGGTAGCTTTTACACCACCCCTTCTTTTATATACCTATAACTCCCTTGCTATATTTATTTCAGAGCCAACGGTGCGCAGATTTTTTCGGGCAGTACCCAGTCTATTTTTTTTAGTGCAACAGTTTCGAACGTCTTGTCGCCCTCTGCGATCTTGATATACTGGTTAACGGGTATATCATGAAAAACATCGATGGTATTGCTGCCATGCCAGCGGATTTCCAGCTCATCTATTTTGGTAGCGGTTCCAAGACCAATTTCTCTGCGTAATGGAGATGAGCCAAAGCTTCCACCGGAATTTACGTCACGGTAGATTGTTCGCTTCTTTCCATTCTCCGTAATTGTAATTTTTAACCGCGAACCGATCGCGGCACGGTTTGCCTTTTTACCCGTTAAGTGAATATTCGTCCAGTTGTTGGCGCCTTGTCCCGGATTCATAAAGAATGAATTTTGATAGGAATCACCGATATAGGCCCCCCCCATCTCGATATATATATCCTGGTCGCCATCATTGTCCATATCGGCAAAGGAGATTGCATGTCCTTTTTGCAAATGCCCTACACGGGCCGATGCAGTAACATCAGCAAACTTCTCCCCTCCTATATTCTTAAACATTTTATTCGGCACGAGTGATTGGTAATTAGGATTGCCGGTGCCCAGGTACATATCGAGGTAGCCATCGTTATCAATGTCGCCAAAGTTAGCGCCCATAGCAAATACGATCTTATCGAGACCTTTTTCTTTGGCTACGTTAGTAAATGTACCATTGTGATTGTTGTGGTATAGATACATCTTCTGCGGATTGCCTGCCTGGATAGAAAGTTTCTCCGCGGCGGCATAATATGCCAGTGTCTTATTGAACGAGTAATCGCAGGCAAATATATCGAGCCAGCCATCGTTGTCGTAATCCCAGAACCAGGTCGGGAAACTACTTCCTTCGTCTCCGGATATACCGGCATAGGCTGATACATCTTCAAACAAAACCTTTCCAAGCTCACCCGCTTTGTTTCGAAGCAAGTGACGTCCGTTGTCCATGGTCGATATAAAAATATCTTTCCATCCGTCATTATCGTAATCTCCGGATGTAACACCTTTTACAAAATTGATAATGTTGCAATTCGCCTTTACCGCCATTTCTGAAAATGTACCGTCCTGGTTATTGATATATAGTTCGCATGAATGAGGTTGTTGGTATCCATGCGGAGAAGTCTCATTCCCTATAAATACATCGAGCCAGCCATCGTTATTGAAATCATTCCAGGTTGCTGTTTGCGTGGGATGAAAAGACAGCAGGCCACTTTCGGTTGTTACATCTGTAAAAGTACCATCACCGTTATTACGCAGCAACGAATTCGGATCAAGTCCAAACTCATTTTTCCATGCGCCACGAAGTACAAATACATCCATCAGTCCATCGTTGTTATAATCGGTTTGCATGATGTTAAGTCCACCGGAAATACCTTTTAATCCCGCGGATGCGGAAACATCCTGGAAAGTGCCATCGGCCTTGTTAATGAAATATAGTATACTATCATCCAGGCCCCATCCGCAGGTAATGATGTCCAGGTATCCGTCATTGTTAAAATCCTCAGCGATGCTGCCGCCTGCTCGCGTGTTCATGTCAAGTTTCAGATCAGCCGCTATATCTTCAAAAGCATTTACCTTATAAGTAGTGTCACCGTCCATATTGGGAAGTATAAATTCTGCCGGGACTTTGGCAGGGTACTCCCCCAGCGTCATATAGGCAATATTGAGAAGCCAGCGTGACTCGAGGTCATCGGGATCGTGTCTCAGGATTTGTTCATAGAGTGCTATAGCCCGCTCGGAACCAGAACGATTCTGGTGTACACCTAATCCGCGTATCGGTAACAGGCATGAGGCAGACGCGTGATTCGTTATGCAATTGCTTCGCTCTCCCAGTCGCAGGTATGCCAGCGCCAGGTCTTTATTTACTTTTTCAGCCTGGTATGGATTGATGTTACCGACAAGACTTTCAAGAAGCGCAATAGCTTCTTCTTCTTGTCCTATTTCCAGAAGTACATTTGCTTTGAGGTATTTACAAAAAGCGATTTCGCCCGGTGAACTGTGCGGCAGATTCAGCAGTGAGTCCATGTAGGCGATCTTTGCTTCGGGCATAAACTGGTTACCGGGAGTTGTTGCCTTAGCTCGCACATTTTTCAGAATGGCGATCATCTCATCGTGACAGTTTTTTCTCTGCGTGCACGATGCTAATAGTATAGCGGTTATTATTGGTATGATAACATATAGTAATCTCATACATCATTTTGTTTTGGGAATGTTGGGTTATGCTTGGGTAAATGCCGTACGCTGACTATAAGCACACATATACTTACCGCACATTTTTATATCACGCTATTATTCTATACCAACCAGATCGCAGGTCAGTATAGAAACGCGGTAAATAAACATGGGAACAGCTATGCGTGCCTGTAGAACACGTAAAGTAAGGTCTAGGATGGAGACAGAACTCCTTTGGTTACAGCAAGGATTCCGGTGGTGGCGTTACGTTGTCATCTATAGCCTGCAACACAACGTAGGGTCTATTCGCTTGCAACAGAATAGCAACAACGGACTGCGGATGAATTTCAATTTCAGTTCTGTAGCCCGGTTCAAATTCTTTGATGAAGCCCTGCAGGAGTTTTAACGTTTTGGAAGATGCCGGTAATGCATGGGTAATTTTAACAAAGTCGGTGACAACGGTGTTTAAGTGCTTCTCCTCGCTATCGCGGAGACATACAATATAAAGTGTATCGTTGACATGCTTTTGTTTAATGAGTTTATAGAACTCACCCTGAAACTGAAAGCTGCCGTTGATGCGCTCATATTCGAAATTGGTATTTAGTTGATATGGAAGTGTAAATGGTATTTTCAGCGTAACTGTCTGGTTGTCGGTATAGTTACCGGCATCCAGCTTATGGCGCATATCGCTGCGAAGGTAATTGCGTGTAAGGTAAAACAGTCCATAGTAACCTATTCCATTGAACAGGAAAACAATTAGCATGAGTATAGCAAATATGCGTTTCACCACTTGAGTTACCTTAAGTACCGAAAAAAAACTGAACATTCAAGCGGTGAAGAAGCAATACTTTTTTGTCCTATGTCATTAATCGATCAGCTGGTAATAAAAATGGCAAGCACAAACGCGCTTGCCACTGGTGTAAAAAAGGACCGGATATAGTTACCTGGACACGCGGATATACTTTTCAATAATATACCGATCGATATCAGTTCCTTCAATTTTTTCCTGTCCCTGCTGAATGAGTGTATCATTTTGAATCTTTACTGTAAAATGAAAGTCGTGATTCTCCCACTCACGGAAGTTAAGAAACTCCAGGTGTTCGGTGTACGCGCCATCTTTATAATCGTATGTTCCCCCTCCTGCTACATATATAGCATTGGTTGAGTCTTTACCGCCATTCAGGTCGTGACGCAAAAAGGCAAAATGTGTTTTGTTGATGATCTTGATCATGCGCTGATTCTTCGCGGCCGGTGTGAATGTAGTGTCGCTCTTTTCGATCTTCGTTTCAGAGAGTAATTCCCAAGTACCTTCGATTGGCAATGTCTCCGGTTTTATTTCGGCTTTTGGCTGAGGTTTGTTACAGGCAATGGCAGCTATACCAATAAGTGTGATGCATGCAAGGTTTGTAATGCAGGTGTGCGACTTGGTTGTAGTGTTCATGATAGTTGTATTTGGGTTATATAGTTTAATCGTTGGTTTTGTGTGTTGTACTATAATTTTACTTCTTTCCTTCTATAGCCTATTATTAAAATAACAATTCCTAAGATGACGGCAGGAATACTGAGTAACTGCCCCATGTTGAGAAAGAGTTCGTTTTCGAAACCCGACTGATTATTCTTCAGGAATTCAATTAAAAAACGTGCTGTGAAGAGGACAATCAGCAGCACTGCAGTGATGGTGCCAACCGGTATAGTTGCACGTTTATATTTCCAAAGGTAAAATGTATAGGCAAACAACAAGAGATACACCAGCATCTCATATAATTGTGTGGGATGACGTGGTTCTAACGGAAGTAACGATGGATCAGTTTCGCGTTGAAAAATAAACGCCCACGGCAGCGATGTAGCTTCTCCGTAGATCTCGGAGTTCATCAGATTTCCAAAACGTATAAATGCACCGGTCAATGGTGCTACCACGGCGATGCGGTCGACCACCCAGAGGAATGACTGATCATCTTTTTGTCGGGAGTATAGATATATAGCTACCAATACAGCCATGGTACCGCCATGACTGGCAAGTCCTGAAAACGGAGGCGTTATGAGACTGATAAACCAGGTACCGGGTGCCTGAAGCAGCAGCTCCCATTCGTAAAATATATAGTGTCCGAGGCGCGCACCGATTATGGTACCGACAACAATATAGATAGTAAGCTTGTCGACATCTCCGGACGGCTTCAGATCCTTTCGGAAAATATAGTATAGAATCTGCTGAGCAATAAGAAACCCGGCAGCAAACAACACTCCATACCAGCGCAGAGGTAATTCGGTTCCATTAATGTTAAAAGTATATATATCCGGATTTACATTCCAGGCGATGTATGTGAGCATGGGGTAAGGTTAAAAAAATCAGGCATGGCATTATTGCCAGGTCGTGAAGATAGTTAAAAAGTGTCTAGGTGTTTACGCTGTTACGTGTTTATGTATTGGTGTGTGTGCGATGTGTGCACGTGTTCTATTTTGATAGCCCCAACACGTACACACATACACACCTAAACAACTAAACACGTATATTAAGCAGTTCCTCGAGGTTCTGATGTGCTGCGCTGAAGCCTTCTTCAAAGCCCATCTGTACGATCGTTTCGAGATCTTTTTGTGAATCAGCGGTAATATTAATTTCTACCACCGTGCCATTTGCCGATGGTTTGAATTGTACTTTCCAGTTCATGCCTGGCATATCCTTGTTTTCAACACCGTTCTCATCACAGAACGAATCTATACCTTCAAATAAATTTGGAGCCAATATTTTCTTATAATTCATGCGGGCATAGTGGCGTTCGCCTTCCGGTCCCTGCATATAGTATAACCAAGAGCCGCCTTCGCGGAAGTTCATACTTTTGGTAACAGCTTTCCACGGGAGTGGTGCCCACCATTGATCGAGTATCTCGTGCGTAGTCCATGCGCGCCATACGTCTTCGATGGTGCCTGCAAATTCGCGTGTAACAAGCATCTTGTTGTTCGCGAGATCTTTTTTAAATGTGGTTTTAAACATAACTGATTATTTTTTGGGTTTAGACTTTTTTTAACACCTGGTCCAATTGGCTAAAACGTTGTTCCCATAATTGCTGGAAAGATTCGAGCCAATCCACAACTTCCTTCATTCTTCTCGGATTGAAATGATAGTATATCTCCCTTCCGGTTTGTTGTTGTGTGAGTAACTGGCACTCGGTAAGAATCTTGATATGCTTTGACACAGCCTGCCTGCTGGAATCGAAATGTTCTGCCAAAGTATTCGGTGTCATAGGCTGTGTTGCAAGTCGTGTGAGGATTGCCCTTCGTGTGGGATCGGAAATGGCGTGAAATACATCTCGTCTCATGATTTTTAGAATATTATCTGCTACTGATTGGTTGCAAGTTAACGTGCAATCGATCGGTTGCGCAATTTTTGGTTCAAATATTTTTTTAAGAATAACATGTGGTGGAACGGATAAAAATTACAACAGCGCGAGCTTTACGCTTTGAGTTGTTAGGATAACGTTGAAACAGAGTATAATTTCAGGTTATGGACAGAGGAAGTTTTATACAACACAGTGTAATGCTTATGGGCTCGCTGGTATTCACACGTGGCCCAGCACAATCGCATAATACTATACCAGGTGTTTTAGGACCGGTCTCATTGTCTTCATTGGGTGTAACGTTGATTCACGAGCATACCATGGTTGATTTTATAGGCGCTTCGGAAACAGGTGTGCACCGCTATCATGCTGATGCGGTTGTTGAAACGGTATTACCTTATCTCATCGCGTTGAAGAAAGCCGGCTGCGCTACATTTGTTGATTGCACACCAGCATATATAGGTCGGGATGTAACGATACTGAAACGACTGGCGCAGGCAAGCGGATTAAATATTATTACGAACACGGGCTACTATGGTGCGGCCAAGGAAAAATATTTACCGGCACACGCCTATACAGAAACGGCTGAACAGCTGGCAACACGTTGGGTGGGTGAGTTTCGTAAAGGTATTGATGGAACAGGTATATATCCAGGGTTTATCAAGACGGGTGTCGATGCAGGACCTCTCACTCCTGTATGTGAAAAACTCTTGGAAGCAGCGGCACTTGCTCATTTGCAAACAGGATTGACTATCTCTGCTCATACCGGTAATGGAGAAGCGGCATTACAGGAATTGACTATACTTCAGAAGGCAGGCGTATCACCGGATGCATTTCGTTGGGTGCATGCGCAGAATGAAAAAGACAAGCAACTTCATCTGCAGGCAGCTCGCATGGGCGCATGGATCGAGTTTGATGGTATAAACGGATCTGATCCTACAGGTTTACAGCAGCATGTGGACTTTGTTGTTTCCATGAAAGAACACAATCTCCTTAACAAAGTTTTAATCTCACACGATGCAGGTTGGTATCATGTAGGTGAACCTGATGGTGGTACGTTTCGCAGCTATACTGCGCTCTTCGAAACGTTTATTCCCGCTTTGAAAAGGGAAGGCTTCACCGATCGTGATATCAGGCAATTGCTGGTTGATAATCCAAGGAAGAGTCTTATTATACGCGTTCGGGAATTATAGTGGTGATATAGTTCAGCGAGTTACATTGTACTGAAAGCGATACTCATAAGTTCTGAATATATTGTCGTGATCCGTTGTTAATATCGTGATGACGGGAAACTCTTTTAAACCAGTTTCTATAGGTCGGAAGCCAATAAAGATCGTATCATTCTTTACCAAAAGTTGCTCGGTGCATCCTCTTACTTTATGAGTTATCGTATCAACTGCCGGTGTTTGTACGGACTGACATTTATAGAATGCATCAGTAATTTTTAAGGACGAATCAGCAATGAAAATTTTTGCAAGAAATTCGTTTCCCACTGAAGCCGAATCAGGAGATATTTTTTTTATGACAGGAGCCTGACGTTTAGATCCATCTCTATTGAATTCATTCAACGTCAGTAATTGCTCCTGCCCTTCATACTTGGCAGCATCAATAAATTTGTCTGAGGTACATGATAACACCAGACAAATCATCAAACCCAATGTCGATCTCTTCATGGTCACCAAATATATACTTATTAATGATAATTCTATTCCGACCTCAACACCTTTGCCGGATTGGTTATAGCGCCCTTGAAAACCTGTATACTTACCGTTAACAGGGCAATGAGTGTAAGTACCACCACCGGTAAAAGGAACAGATCCAACCCCAGGCCTATACGAAATGCAAAACTGTGCAGCCACGTATCGCTTCCGTACCACACTACCGGCAATGCAATAACTGCGGCAATAAGCACCAGTCTCATAAACTGTCCTGATAAAAGAATAACAATGCTGCTGACAGATGCTCCCAGTACTTTACGCACACCAATCTCCTTGAGGCGCTGGGCCGTTGTAAAGGAGGCCAGTCCCCAAAGTCCAAGACATGATATCGCTACGGCAAGACTTGCAAACATACCAAAGATGTTGCCGAACTGCTGGTCGCTTTTATATTGCGCATTGAAGCTGTCATCAAGAAAAGTATATTCGAAGGGTTCACCGGGAATCAGTTCTTTATATAGTTTGCCAATGGCATCAACCGCAGCCGGTATATTTTGAGCCTGCAGATGAATGGAAATTTTCGGAGGTATAATCGTATCCGCGCGGAAGAGAAACGGTACGTAGTCTGTTTTGAGCGAGCTCCAGTTGTAGTTCTTCAGTATACCGATGATCGTTGCTGTGTCCTCTCCCATTACCAGTTGCTCATGCAGTGCCTGTTCGGCCGTGCCCAGATTATACGCATCCAGCGATGCTTCGTTGATGATGACACCTTCCATATCAGACCTGATGGAGGAATCGAAATTCTTACCAGCCACAAATGGAATATTATAGGTAGGTATAAAATCAGGATCAACCCATACTACACTGCCAAGTTTATTCTCGGTAACCGCAGCACCACTCTTGCGTACATCCGCGCCCCAGTTGTGTCCGCCACCAGGTATCGCTCCGGACGTTGCCACTTCCTTTACTCCATTAATTTTCAAAGCTTCTTCTTTAAATATAGCAAGCTTCTGTTGTGCAACCTTCCATTTGATAGTGCCTGGGCCGGCCACCACCAGCATCTGGTCCATCTGTAAACCTTTATCCTGTGCTTGCATGAAGTGAATCTGTCGGTATACCACGAGTGTGCCTGCAATCAGAATCAGTGATGCTACGAATTGAAATACTACCAGCGCCTTGCGCAAGGAAAAACCACGGCGATCGCTTTGTCCTTTCATAACTTTAGTGATTTTGAAAGACGACAACACCAGGGCCGGATATATACCCGAGGCAAATGTACCAATGAAGAATAAGCCTGCGAGCACAAACCACAACCGTATATCGGCAAAGTTAAAGGCAAGCTCATGACCTGTGATATTGCTGAGTGATGGTAACAATAAAACGGCAAGGCTTACCGCCAGCACTATACCGATAAAATTGATAACTACCGACTCGCATAAGAACTGTACAATGAGTTCGCTGCGAAACGCACCGATTGCCTTTTTTATGCCCACTTCGCGTGCACGCTCCATAGCACGTGCCGTAGATAAATTGATATAGTTGATCCAGGCAATGAATAGTATAAATCCTGCAATCACACCAAAGAAATATATGGTGCCGGGGTTCACAGTTTCAACATTCACACGAAGACCAGGTTGCAGGTGTATATTTTGCAGCGGTTGCAGCTTTAGCTCCATGCGTCCATTGATGTCTTTCCACTTGGGGTCAAGCCTGCGTTGACAGAAGTCTGGTAGCTTTTGTTCAGCACGTTGAACGCTCGCTCCTTCATTCAGTTGTATATAGGTTGTAAAGTTATTCCAGCCCCAGCCATCGTCCTGCTGGTATTGTTTGGTTAAAAAGATATTGTGCATCGGCACGAGTATATCAAATCCAAAATGCGAATTGCCTGGTATATCTTCCATTACCGCGGTAATGCTATAGTCACCATTCATGCGGCCGCCCGAAAGTGTCACCGTCTTTCCCAGGGGATTTTCACTGCCAAAATATTTTCGCGCTGCAGTCTGTGTCAGCACCATGCTGTTGGGATCATTGAGTGCGCTTGGCAAATTACCGGCCAACGATTTGAATGTGAACGCTTGAAAGAATGTAGAGTCTGCTATCAATAGCTTGTTTTCGTGAAATGCTTTAGCTTCGCCCGCCTCCGGTTGATATTGCAGTACAGCTTCTTCTTCGTGTGTGCGGATATAGTGTTTCACTTCGGGTAGATCGGTTTCGAGTGCCGGACCTAATCCATACGTTGTCATTACATGTGGTATCTTTCGCTCACCGTTCTGGATCAGCGTCCGGTTGATGCGGTATAGATCAGAAGCATGCGTATGAAAATTATCATAGCTGGTTTCGAAATCTATATAGTTTAGTATGATGAGACAGGTACATACACCCAACGCCAGGCCGGTGATGTTGATGATCGAAAATGCCGTACGCTTCCGAAGATTTCGGAACGCAAGCTTGATGTAGTTTTGAATCATTGTCATGGATAATGCGGTATAAGATGATGGTCGTGATTGAAATACTTTCATATACTCCGGCCGCAGGTAACAGATAACATTACCGGCAAACTTCCAGCGTGCTGCTGCAGGTGAATGACGGTGTTGTTTCTCGAAGAGCTCGACCAGGTCGCCTTCAACTTCATCGAGATAATCTTCGCGGCAGAACCAACGCAGGAAATTCAGAACAGGTCTGGGAGGTCTTGCTTTCATCGGCCGAATGATATTTTAGGTATGAGACTATATAGACTGGTGCGCAGCTCGTACTGCTGATCGAGCACCTTCTTGCCAAAGGCGGTAATCACATAAAACTTTTTGCGTCTGCCGCCCCGCTCTTCGGTTATACCACCGTAGTGCGACTTGATGAATCCTTTTTCCTCCATCCGTTTAAGCGCAACATGTATAGCACTGATGTTAAATGTCTTATTGGTCTTTTCCTCCAGTGCCTCCAGAATGGCAACACCATACGCTTCGTCATGAAGCGCGGCTACCATGAGCAATACGAGTTCTTCAAATTCACCGAGTGAATGTTCTTTCATAATATTTACTTAACAAACGAGAAGACATGAGATATTATTTTCACATTTGTTAAGTAAATACTGCAACTTTTAAGAAACGTTACGCGCTAAAATGATTTATTTTTTATTCTGTTGTTATAAACAGAATATGAGGGACTTAGCCCTTGATAGTTACGGAAGATCAATGCTACGATCAGCGGTTATGTAAAATTTGTATTTGCATGGATTTCGCGATAACGGTTGGTGGTAACAGTCTTATATATAGTTTGAAATTCTGCCTAGGCATCGCAGGCAACCGAAGGTGCCGTATACTCCTGTCCTATCCTTTTAAGCTGGTGTATATGCCGCTGGGCATGAAGTGCCAGGAAATACAAGTATTGATATACATCCAGCTTGCCGAGATTGTTTACAGACATGGTGGTATGATGCAATGTACCTTCGCCATCCGGCAGGAGTTCCAGTATAATCAGGCACTGTTCAAGCTGGTCGCGTAGCGTACGTCTTACTTCGCACAAAGGCTTTTCTCCTGTAGGCTGGTGATGTTCCGGGCGCTGCCATGCAAAAACATCAGGCTGTGCAATGTCCAGCAAGGCCTGGTTGCTAAGCGTATAGGATGCAGGGATAGCCAATGGCTCCGTCAGTTCATGCTTTCTGCGCAATGCCTTTTCCGTTCCCTTCTCAATAACTATAAGGAGATAATGATTGGTAAGCGTAATGTGTTCAAGCACCTCGCTGGCGGTCCAGCCTCCTGAAGCGGGCCGGTACTGCAACAATGCAGGGTCGCGGTCGAACCACTCATCCACCACCGCCAGCGTGCGGATGAGTTCGCGTTTAAGATTTATAAGTATATATTCAAGTGTCATGGTTTTCAGAGATCAAGGGTAAATAAAAAAGCCCAGGCGTTTGGCCCGGGCTTCTATATATTGTAGAGACGTTATCTTTCATTGTCCAAACATCTTTACTTCCCGGGTACGCATTTTTTTACGCTTCATATCATTCTGAAGCGGGCAAATGACTGCGATATGGAATGCTGATGTATTCATGACGAAACAAAAGTAACAGGATTTTTGATAACTGCATATGGATTGTCCTATATTTTTTTCAGATCCTGTATAAATCCGAAATCAGTTTAGCCTCGTACTGTGTAGAATTTACAGTTATAAATCTGTATATTCGATTTACAACGTCACCACTGTATGCTGTATCACATGCGACTGGCGCTTCGTCATTTATTGAAGCGTAAACTTTATAGTGTTGTTATCATCGCCAGCCTGGCACTTGGCTTTGCCTGCACCAACTTCCTGATAACATTTGTGATCTCGGAAACGCAGACGGATAATTTTCATCCGTATAGTAATAACACCTATCAGCTCTTCAGCAACGATCCGTTCGGAGATAACGGGCAGATCGCCTATATACCGGCTTCAACCCGTGATTATATAGGACAGAATTTTGCCGAAGCAAAAACTATATGTCAGGTCGGGATACTGAACAACGCTGAGTTTGTCACTGCAAATGGCAGCTTTCGGGATGTTACCGCTATCAATGTAGATGACCCATTTTTCTCTGTCTTCAATTTTCCTCTGCGTGCCGGCTCATCAGCGCATGCCTTGGGTAGTGACAAGATCGTGATCAGCAAAGCGAAAGCTCAGGCCTGGTTTAGCACTGAAGATGTACTCGATAAACTTATCACGCTTGAGGTTGGTGATACATCGCGTGTGTTAAAAATTGCGGGTATACTTGATGATGCTCCAGGCAATAGCCATTTGCATTTCGATGTTGTTATGCATCATTCTGTATTGAGTAACCTATGGGGTGGCGGTGCTAGCTATATCGTTATGCCGGCGGGTAGTCATACCGATAGCTTTGTCGCGAAGATCAATAAAGACAGTAATTGTCCCGGACTGCTTGGTCCCGGAAGTATGCGATACTCGATGGCACCGTTGCAGGATTCTTATTTCAATGCCACGAACAAGATGCCCTTCATGCGGACACGCTCGCAAAGTTTTGTCACGATAACAGCATTAGTATGCGGACTCATTATGATCATGTCGAGTTTCAATTTTATAAATCTGCTGTTACTTTCGATTCAGGCCAGAGCGAAAGAAGCCGGGGTTAAAAAGACACTGGGTATATCTGTCCTGCAAATGTTGAACGGAGCTCTCGCTGAAATATTCCTCTATGTGTCGAGTGCTTTTGTATTCGCATTGCTTCTCCTGTGGACGGGCCTTCCCTATTTCAATACGATACTGGAGACTTCATTATCATGGTCTCATTTTACACGTCTTGAAATTTTACTCACGGCTGCGCTGGTTGTAACGATACTGGGAGTTATTGCCGTGATATGGTCTGCTATACATCAGTGGCGTATACCTTCGGTGCGCTTAATGAAGAACGCCCGTGTGCAGGTATCATTCAATAAGACATTGTTCACACTTCAGTTTGTCATCTCCATTACGCTCGCCATATGCGCTACTACCATTATCCGGCAAATGAACTTCCTGGAGAATGAACCGCTGGGATTCAACCGGAATATCATCCTGCTAAGTACGCCTGGCAAGCATGATGCCGTGACACCTGCTGTATTGAAACAACAACTTTTACAAATACCCGGTATACAACAGGTGGCACTTTGCAACGGGCATCCTATATCGGGCAATTCAATAGTTCGGTACGACCTGGAGGATGACAAGTTTTATACTCCGTATTTATTCAGTGGCGATGAAGACTATATCCGCACGCTGGATCTGACATTGACAGAAGGTAAACTTCCTGCCGCAGGCTCAACGGATAAATTGGTAAATCAAAAGTTGGTGAAATACTTTAACCTGAAGCAACCGGTTGGTGAATTGATCCCCGGCACAAAGGATCGTATCAGCGGTGTAGTTAAGGATTTTACCTGTGTCTCATTCAAGGAAGAAATACCGCCAGCGATTATAGCTACGGTGGCTACAGCACCTAAACTTGTGGTCGACTTCAGCGGCTCTGATTGGACAACGTTAATCCCCCGCATCGAAGCAATCTGGAAGACTATATATCCGGCAGATGTATTCTCCTACCGGCTCATCCAGGAAGACTTGTTGCAAAAGTATAAAGCTGATATATTCTTTTATAAGACTATTGTCAGTTTTTCTGCGATCAGCATGCTGATATCGTGCTTCGGACTTTTTGCTTTGTCATGGGCAGTAGCTTCTGGTAAAACAAAAGAGATTGGTATACGCAAGGTATTGGGTGCCCGCACAGAGGATATCCTGCAATTACTTACCGTTACGTTTGTAACACGAATTGCTGCAGCATTTATACTCGCAGCTCCGGTAGCATACTACCTGATGCAAGGGTGGCTTGAAAACTTCGTCTACAGGATATCGCTCAGTATAATGTTATTTGTTATTACAGCTGCACTTGTATTAGTGATAGCGATTATTACATTAAGCTTTCAAACAATAAAAGCTGCACTTACTAACCCCGTAGAGGAGTTGAAGAGTGAATGACGTTGCTAATAATGTTGCAACTAGTAATGGCACTTCGAGCGGACGCTTTCTCCAAACTTGCCGCGGGAATCCCCCTTGTTGGAAGGAACTTTATCGTTTATATTAAGTCCGTAGCTATATAGCTATAGCAAGCGCTTCGATTAGATATTGCCGACTACAGCGCATCACTCTGAAGTAGATTGTGATGTTGAGGTTTCTCGCGGAACACACGCACTTCATAGCAAAATCAGCTCGCTCGAAATGACGGTTATACGGATTGGTTTCTGGCCAGCTTTATGTCCATGAGGTGGACCCAATTTCCCGTTTCATTTTTCTGTTCCCAGATGCCGGAAAATATCGTATCGTTGGCGCTAAAGCCTCCGTTGAAACGAAGTGTTTCTCCTGTGAACATCCATATATTGTTGATTAAAGTAGCGGTCATGAAACCGGAATCGCCCAGACTGTTATAGTGTTGCATGGTATATATTTCTTTGACGCGATCATACCCGATGATTTCGTGCGTCTGACTTTTCTCTTTTCCGATATATACATCTGCCTCGTGCAGCAGGAAGTATCCGCCCGGCAGCCATTCGTAGCGGTCTATTCCGTTTATATCAACGGAAGGTGTCATACTGGTGGCTATAATTTTACCGGTTGTGTTCCAGAGTCCTACAAACCGGTTTAGTTGCTCGTACTCAATTCCTTTCACGTTCATTCTGTGTGCTATATTTCGTCAACAGCAGCTATGGTATATTTATATACCTTACCGGAGAATGGTTACAATTCCTTTATAGTTGGTTCCGATATAGGTAAGGTTCAGGTCGATGGTATAGTAATACGTATCCGGAGGGAGTAATTCTCCATTGTACCTTCCATCCCACTCCTTGTCGAAGCCAACGGTCTCAAACACCAGCGAGCCGCGTTTATTATATACCCGTATAATCGTTTTGTCAAAACGCTCAGCCTGTTTCAGCGGTTTTATGCGCCAGGTATCATTGGCTGCATCGTTGTTCGGTGTAAAGGCATTCGGTATATCAAAGCCTATATCTTCCATCAGGGTAATCTTGCGTTCGTATAACGTACTGAATACTTTGCCATCGTTCAGACGAATGGTGAGTGTTTTAGCTGCCAGCATCGGATCATCAACATTGCCATAGTAATACTGTACCGAGCGAATGGCACTCCGGTATTCTGCCAGCGATGCCGTTCCGATAAGTGAAAGTACTCCTTTGGCTGAATCGTATACCCCACGAATGGTGGAAGTGTTTTTAAATATGAGCTGATCTGCCCCGCTCTCGTAAGCCTCCGGAAGAAAACCGATTTCAGCTAATGCAAGCGTATTGTCGTCTCCATCTTTGATGTCAAGACTTTTGCTGACGGAGACAGGATCATTGGTAACCGTATAGATGAGTGCATCCGTTTCGAGATCAACAATTTCAGGAGCATTGTTAATGGGTTTCACCGTTATACTCAATGTATAGGGCTTGCTGGTTTTGCTGCCATTGCTCACCGTTACACTTACGCTTAACGTGCCGGTAAAGGTTGCCGAAGGTGTTACCTGCTGATTGGAGGCTGTATAGTTTTCGCCTTGCAATACCTGTAATGTAAATCCGCCGGGATATTTATTATCCGGATCGTTCACAACCAGATCCGATAATTGCAAAGTAATGGACTGTCCTTCGTTCATCTCCAGGGACTTCTGTCCAATGATCAGCAACTCATCCGTGACACTGATCTGCACATTGAAGGGAGCACTGCTGGCCTTGCCGTCATTAACAGTAACCGGTACAGAGAGTGTTCCCACAAAGTTCTGCGCTGGTGTAACCGTTGTTCCGGATACAGTATAATTACTGCCGGAAGAAACGGCCAATGTAAAACCTGTAGGATATGTATTATCAGGATCGGTAACCTTCAAATGAGACAGTTGTATCGTGATTGCTTTGTTCTTCGCTGTACTCAATGCAGTCTGTCCGGTAATTACAGGGGCTTTATTGCCGGGCGCTACGGTTATCTTTAAGCTATAGGCATTGCTGGAGAGTGAACCATCGTTCACGGTGACATTGACAGCAAGTGTACCGGTAAATCCTGCGACTGGTGTAACCGAGGTACCGCTCACGGTATAGTTTGAACCGGAAGCTATACTTAATGTAAAACCTGTTGGATATGCATTGTCCGGATCGGACACGGTGAGATGCGTAAGTTGAATCGCGATCGCCTTGCTCTCCAAAGTCTGCAAAGCTACTTGGCCGGTTATTACCGGGGGATCGTTGACAGGATTTACCGTTATCCTGAAATTATATTTATCGCTCTCATGCTTGCCATCGTTCACCGTTACCGGAACCGTGAGTATACCGTTGAAGTTGGCGTTGGGTGTAACTGTTGAACCCGATACAGTATAATTTTCGCCCGGATATACTGTCAGCGAGAAACCCCACGGATAGAACAGATCATCGCGATCCGTAACATCCAGATCGGTGAGCTTAATAGTTACCGACTGCTCTTCATTTGTACTTACCGGATCCTGGCCTGTGATAACAGGTTTTTTACCCTGTCCCCAAACAGAAGTTACCAGCAACGAAAGAAATAGAAATACGTAGATATAGCGCATACACTTTTCACAGTGTAAAAAATTATACCCACAGTGTTTAAACAAGCAAGCGCGAAGGAGACGAGTTTCTTTGTGGTGATGACTTGATGATCGCGGGTAAAATGCCACACTTTGAAAACACAAAGAGACCGTCATACTAAAAATTAGTAGTGCCTCTTCGTGTTTTCTTAATAACTTGAATTAGTCAGTTAGTTGTTTGCGGAGTGTATTTAACAATATCGATGCCTACACCGTTAGGATCCTGAATCGCGAAATGACGATCGCCCCAGGGTTCATCGCGCAATTCAATACTGATCGCTACTCCTCTCTGTTTCATCTCCTTATATAGTTTATCGACATCATCCACTTCGATGGTAAGATATACTCCGTGTCCGGGAAAGGCTTTTTGAAACAAAGGTTGTTGCGTGGGATGATCGGGCAAGAGAAAGCTGATCTCTGCCTGTTTGTTCGGACTGTGCAACAGGAGATAAAACTCATTTTCAAATGTTACACCAAATCCCAGGTGTTGCGTATAAAAAGCTTTGCTCTCGGCCAGTTTAGCCGTTACGATGCCTGCATTCATTTTCATTTTGATCGTGTTTGATGTTGCTGATTTTATTTGTGAATATGCGCTCATGACGGAAACGGTGATGAGCATACATGCCGTTAATGTGATCTGTCTCATACGTGATATAGTTTATATGAAACAAAATTACCGGGCAGGCCACCCGGTATCCTTGTAAAAAACGGACATAATCGTTTCAACCTGAAATCACTCGGGAAAGGCTTGTGCCGGTGTAATGCCGTAGAAGCTCTTGAACTCTTTTATAAAATGTGCCTGATCGTAATATCCGCTATCAAAAAACAACTTGTTCTGTCGCAGGCTCTGTACCGATGGCTTGGCGTGAAGTATGTTTTGAAATCGCACAATCTTGCTGAAAGTCTTGGCCGAATCTCCGATGTAAAATTCAAACAGACGTCTTAACTGCCTGGGACTTATACCCGTATCGAGTTCTGTCTCGATGTTGAGTACACCGCGCTTTTGCAGGATAATGTGAATGGCATTATACAATCGGTTGTCGGTGGTTATTGTTGCTTTTGAAAGATGGTTCAGAAAATATTGATCCAGCACAACGTTCAGGCTATGCGTTGACTGCAAGGGCTGAAAGGTATTGGTGATGAAGGCTGAGATACCGGGCAATACATCGCGCAGTGGCTCTACACGATTACTGAATTCAGCGGCATCCATCCGGAAGAGATGTGGCAGCATAGCGGGCAGAAAACGAACACCGATATAGTGGAATGATTTACCAATGGGAAACTCCGTGTAGTTTTTGGAGAATCCCATGATATAGTTTTCCTGGGGATTGTCCAATTCAAAGAATATATCCATACAGCCATCGGCCACCACGCGGTATATATAAGGCGCGTCCAGCATTTCAGTGGTATTCAATTCCCAATAACAATAGATAAAGTTTCGGAGCCCGGCATCGGGTAAGAATTCACGATAGGCAACCTGTGAAGTGGCCTGTTTCACCGATGGCTGAACCGGTGCGTACAGTAGTCGTATGGAGTTAGTGAGTTTCAATCTGTGCTGGTGTACGTTATCCGTTAATCATTATCCGAAAATCCAGAATCATTGAAAATATATACTTTGTGAGCCTTTTGTATCTTTGTGCAATGGATTTGGGATCGTTAGTCGTTAATCCGATAGCTGTTATTCATAAAGACTGTACAAATAACGGTTAACGATTAACCATACGTATTCCGAAGATATTTTACAGAATGCTCAACCATCTTCTCAAGTACTTTTACATCCACATCGGCAAGGTGCTTGATATACAGGCAGCCTTTTCCCGCCTTATGTTTTCCGAGTTTACGCTGCAGGTCGGTCTGTTCCGCAAATCCAGGCATTATATATACGGTGATATTTTGTTTACGCGGAGAGAATCCCGTTAAACACGAATCGCCTTCGTGGCCGCTGTCATATTTATAGTGATACTGTCCAAAGCCTACAATGGATGGTCCCCACATTTTAGGTTTTGCTCCGGTTACTTTCTTCATTAGTTTAACAAGTGCAGCGCAATCATCGCGGACACTTTCATCTGCAATGTTGTCCAAAAAGCTATCGACAGATTGCTCAGTAGGTTTAGTTTTCTGTTCAGCCATGGAATCCGGGGTAGAATTGATACAACAAGTATACATATTCCGAATGAGACTCATAATGCCGGGACAAAGAATTCTGTTCCCCTTTCCACCAACGTGCTATACTTTCCCCTGAAGCATCAATGATTCCGCACGTTAACAATCTGTCCACCGGAGTGACGTGTGTGAAGCCTGTTCTCGAGGTGTTTTACTCCGGATACGGATTCTGCTATATCTTCTACTCTTCGCTTCACGTTACGATCATCCACCTGTCCACTTAAGATTACTTCGCCATCCTGCACGGATACTTCTATACCGGAGGCATCTACGTATGGATCTTCCAGCAACAGATCATTTATATCTTCCAGTATTCTGAAGTCTGATCGTTTATAGGATCGTGGACCTTTTCCCTTGTGAAGTCCTTTTGTTTTATCCTCGCGCAGCCACGGGGCCATTCCACGACTGCGTGCGGCCTGCTCTACCTCCGGCCATTGTTCGATAGGCAACCGGTTATAGCTATCGCGATAGCCGGCATCCTGTTCATAGTCGCGGCCGGGGCGCGCGTTGGTTAATCCGCCATAGTAACTTCCGTAATATCCATCGCCACTATAATTTTCATATTTACCTGTGTTCCGGTCATCATACCGCGGAAAAGTTTGCCCGGGCTCACCGAGGTCGTTGCGGCTGTTGCTCAATGCTTCATTGTGACGATAATAACCATCATAACGACCATCATCCATTCGGCCATGCTTGTGTTGTGATGTGTGCGGAAAATTTCTTCCTTCCATTTTGTTGCCCATAGTAAATCACGTTTATCAGATACGACATCAAATTCTATTTTGACAGAAGTATAAAAATGATGCCTGCGATAAAATTGAATGCCATTGTTTCCCCTGCAGGATACTTGATTTTTTGTTTGAGCAACCCGATTAAAAGTCTGTCGGTTTTGTTCTATTTTCAATATGCGGGCTGCCGTAATGTTGTTGAAAAATTTAAACTATGGCACCCCGAACATTTCCATTGATTGCTACGCTGATTGTTTGCCTGACGGCAGCGGCCTTTCGCAGTACTGATCATGCCTCATCGGATGGTCAATTGTTATACGAACAACATTGCATGCGCTGCCATGGTAAAGATGGTACCAAAGGTTTTCTCGGAGCGAAAAACCTTCAGTTGAGTGCACTGACAGACGCAGCGATCATTCAACAGATTCTAAAAGGAAAAGGGTTTATGCCTCCGTTTCGGAAAAAACTTACGGCAAATGAGATCTCGGAGGTCATGCTGTATATAAAAAGTCTCCGGGTAAAAGAATAACGAATCGATTATATATGTATATCAACCAACAACACAGTAAAGTAACTCGATCTATGATAACTCCAGCAAACCTTGTATTAATCCTCACAGCTACCGTTACGGCTCTTATAGCGGGTCTTTTCTTTGCGTGGTCCTGTTCGGTCACGCCTGGCCTCGCGCGCATTCCGGATACGATGTATATCGCAGCCATGCAGGCTATGAACCGCGCTATATTGAATCCCGTATTTCTGATCTGCTTTGCAGGCAACGTAGCATTGTTGCCACTCAGCGCCTGGCTGTTTTATTCAACGCCTGTATCCACGCGATTTATATTGTTAGCAGCGGCCGCGGTTGTTTACCTGGCGGGTGTGTTTGCTGTCACTATATTTGGCAATGTACCGCTGAATGAATCACTGGATGCTTTTGCCCTTCATACAGCAACGCCCGGTGAAATCGCTGCACAACGCCTTGCTTTCGAGAAACCCTGGAATACACTCAACATGATTCGCACGGTGGCGTCTACCGTATCCGTTGTGCTGGTAATTATAGCATGTATGTCGAAACCAGCGGAATAATTTTCAGAATCGATATATGCTGTCGGTTTTGTTCTATTCTGAAAAAAGGACGGCACCTAGGTTTGATAAAAAATTGAATCACTATGAAGATTATTATTTTCGGATCTACAGGAAGTATAGGTATCCACCTTGTAAAACAGGCGCTTGATGCAGGACACACTGTCGCTGCATTTGTGCGCGATCCTGCCAAACTACAAATCAAACATCCCAACCTTCATTCTGCACAGGGCGATCTTATGGATGCTGCCTCCGTTGTAAAAGCTGTCAAGGGACATGATGCGGTGTTGTGCGCCATCGGATCGGGCCGCAAAGGAAATGTGCGCTCACAAGGAACGTTGCATGTTATCCAGGCTATGGAGCAAACCGGTGTGAAGCGTTTGATCTGTGAGACAACACTGGGCGCTGGCGATAGCCGCGGTAACCTGAATTTTTTCTGGAAGTATATTATGTTCGGCATGTTTCTTCGTGAAGCGTATGCTGATCACGAAAAACAGGAGGCCTATATTATGCGAAGTAATCTCGATTGGACTATTGTTCGACCTGCTGCTTTTACAGATGGACCACACACGGGAGTATATCATCACGGGTTTTCAGCGACTGCTAAAGATGTTACGCTGAAAATAGCGCGCGCGGATGTTGCTGATTTTATGTTAAAACAATTAAACGATAGCCGCTATCTCCGAAAAGCGCCTGGCTTGTCGTACTGAATTTACGGGCATGTCACTGGTATATTTGCCTGAAAGAAGACATCTTGCATAAACCTTGCTTTTCTGTAATGGACTTGAATACAATTCGTCCTTTTATCCGTTACAGGGAAGCAAAAGGCATGCAGGAAGATGCAATACCATCAGATACAACCCCCAGGCTATATCAAGAATTATATCCGGTATTTCTGGACACTGGAAAGCACGTGCGACAGCACGGTACCGAAGACATTCGGTCCGGTGGCGGATGGCTGCCCGGGATTTATTTTCCAACAGGCGGAGAAAGGAAATTTTTATGACGAGATAAAAGAAGATCTCCCCGCGTTGTTTTTATATGGACAAACTACACGTCCGCGCGAGATACGTACCGGTGGAGAATTTCAGGCCTTGGGTGCGAGCTTTTATCCCAATGCATTGAAGTTGATCTTTGGTTTTAATGCGAACGAGTTAACGGATACCTGCATTGATCTTAATGCACTATCGGAAGAGCATGGCGTTCCGTTGTCGAATAAATTACTCAGTGCATCTTCGGTACACGACCAGGTAGAGATACTTTCTTCCTTTTTATTTCTTCAGATACAAAAGAACAATGTACAAACCGATAAGGCCATACAATTTGTGATCAGCGAGATTATTGCATCGCACGGCAGTGTTTCATTACGCGATCTTCAGCAGCGCCTTCAGATATCTGAACGTAGCCTTGAGCGGAAGTTCAACCAGAGTGTAGGTATAAGTCCTAAATTGTTTGCTCGCATCTGTCGCTTTCAGGCATCGCTCCATCAATTGAGAAATAACAAGTATACCAAACTATCGGATATAGCGTTCGAGAATGGTTATGCTGATCAGTCTCATTTTATTCGCGCCTTCCAGGAGTTTGCCGGTTTCTCTCCCAATCAATATCAAAAGCAATCGCTCGAAGTGGTTGCTAATTTTCCGCAGCTTATCAGGTAAGCAATAAAAAATTATTCTTGCTTCAGGCTGTAATTCTCATGGGGTGCGCTACACTAATTGAGTGTATATATAGTTTTCGCGCATGTTGCACCTGGAGCAGTTCCGTAAATTATACAATGAATTCCTGGTATTGAAGATTGATGACTTGCGTATGGAGCAAGGCATCTATTGGATTAAAGGTATAAATGGCTCTGGCAAAAGTACATTACTCAAAGCCATTGCGGGCATACTCCCCTTTCACGGTGATATACGGATAAATGGTGTAAGTATACAGAAACAACCTGTAGTCTACCGGAAGCTGGTAAACGTTGCAGAGGCGGCCCCTATATTTCCCGGTTTTCTTACCGGCACGGAAATGATACGTCTGTTTGCAGCAGCGAAAGATGCACCGCCACAACAGGCGCCTTACTTTATTGAAAGCATGAAAATGCAGACCTATATAAATGAACCGTTGGGTATATACTCCAGCGGCATGCTGAAGAAGTTGTCGCTGGTACTAGCCTTCCTGGGAAATGCCGAAATAATTTTGCTGGACGAACCCTTGGTTACGATGGATACAGAATCGTTACAGATACTATATACCTGGATTACCGAACGACACAGCAAATCTGGGACAACATTTCTGCTATCGTCTCATCAGCCGCTTGAGACACAGGTTATACCTGCATTGCGTACGCTGCTGGTTGATCGGCAAACCGTAACCTATATATGACGCGTCTACCGCTTACTCGTACATTGATTAAACTATTTGCTACCGGTTTTTATCGCGTGCACGCGGGTTTCCTGGCGCTGCTTTTCGGTACGGTAGCATGCTATTGTGTATTTATTATACCGCTAAATGAAACGCACCTCGAACCGGCACAACGCATCACAGAGCGTTTGATCTTCACACTTTCATTGCTGAGTTCGCCCGGTATGATGATGGTGGTTTTTATAGTGTGGTTCATCTATGCCTATAAAAGCTGGCAATACGTCAGACAGCAACTGCAACTGGAGAGCAACCTTTTTATATTCTATAGTGTAAGATCGTTCCCGAGGCTGAAACAATTTCAGAGCTGGGTGTTGACTCAATCGGTAATACTATTACCGGCACTGGTATATGCCTTGATAACACTTATCGTAGGAGTTATTTTTGGTTACCACCTTGCTCCTTTTATTGTACTTGGATATATAGTTTTGCTGATACTACTCAGTGCGGCTATATACATGCGACTGGTTAATCAACTGGCTGAAGTAAAATCAAACTTCATTCTCTATATAATACGTAATCGTGCAAAGCCTTTGTTTACGTTATTTCTGTACCATGTAATTGATCAGCAAAAACTCACGTATCTACTCACAAAAGGTTTCGCCTTACTTAGTATATTCAGTTTGTCCTATTTCTTTTCTGATGCGACTGATCTTCGTGCCGCAGGAATTGTCATGTTGCTGGTGAGTCTGGCGCACGCGGTACTGGTATTCCAGGAGTTTCGTTTTCAACAGAAGTATCTATCATTTATTCGAAACTTTCCGATCAGCCGTATTCGGTTATATATTTACCTGGTCTTGTTGTATGCCTTGTTGCTTTTACCGGAGGGTATAATATTGGTAGCCTCACTCCCGCTATCAACTGCTTTGCTGCTGTTTTTTTTTGCACTCGGCATGACGATGCTCTTTCGATGCACTCTCCTCGTTATACCCACTACGATGCGGAGTTACCTCTGGTGTCTCACGGTTATAACTGTTATGGTTTTTGTGGCGATCTTATTCCGGAAGATGGAGCTGGTGGCGTTGCTGAATCTGCCCATCTCCTGCCTCATACTCTATAAAAGGTATTATCGTGCAGCGTCACTGATCTGCTGAGCATCCTATAAAAGAAAATAGTCTGCCAGGGATATATATACCGGATCACCGCTCTTCAGGGAACAGGTCGGAGTCGTTACAATAATAACATTCGTAGCTATAGAAACTTCCAGTTCATAATAGCTTCCGCAGAAGCTGATCTTGTTTACTTTTCCTGGCATACTTGTTTTTGACCGCTTGGCTATGTTGAAATTTTCGGGACGTATAAACAGGCGTTTACCTTTTGTGTTGACTTTAAGAATCCGCGAAAATTCAGGAGACTGCGTCAGGTCTATGAGGGTATATTTACCAAAGAGACCGGCAACATATTCATCAGCCGGCTGACGGTATATTTTCTCCGGTGCAGCTTTCTGTACCATCTGTCCATTGCGCATGACTACGATCTGATCGGCCCACGAGAGTATATCGACAGCATCATGTGAAATGAGCATGCAGGTAATTTTCAGTTCTTTCCCAATGTTCCGGATCACAGCCTTCAACGTATTCTTGTGAATCATGTCAAGGTTGGTGAACGGTTCATCCAGTAACAAAAGTCTGGGTGATGCAATCAGTAACTTGGCAAGTGCTATACGTTGCCGTTCTCCTCCGGATAACTGATCGGTTTTTCGCTTCAGCAAGTGCGTAATTTCGCAAACTTCATATATAGTATTGGCTTGCTGATCGGTTAGCATATTGGAGTATGCAAGTACCTGCTCCACGCGCAAAAACTTTGGCAACTCAAAGTGCTGCGACAAGTATGATATACCGGGATGGCCCGGTATCAATTTATCCTGCGGACCTTCAATGGCCTTTCCTTCAAAGATAACCTGGCCTTCATCCGGCTGAACCAAGCCGGCAATGATTTTCATCAATGTACTTTTGCCTGAACCGGTTTCGCCCGCTATAGCAATCTTCTGAAGTTTTCGTTGTGAAAAACTGATCGGCTCCAGTGTAAAATCTGTTTCGGCCCGCTTCGATATTTTTGATACTTCCAGTAATGTCATGAAGAAGCAAATATGAATATTTTTATGATGTTATTCTACAATAGACGCTTATCGCATCACCGGGTATAAAAGATTTATAGTCATTTTTCCGCGAGGTTCCAATGGCTGTCTTATATTTATAGCCGATATATAACTTCTATGAATCAGTACACGGTTGTTACACTTTTGTATTTCTACGGTTCGTTTTTAATCATCTGCGGTATAGTCTCCGTCATTTTCATCGGGTTAAAAGCAAAGACTGCACTTATCTCCGGAGGTATGTCTGGTTGCATTTCACTTTTTATAGGTTACCTGATCTTCTCCGATGTAGCAGCCGCTCGTCTTGCCGGTATATTTATTTCGCTGGCCTTGTTCTGCGTGTTCTCCTGGCGATCCACCAAAACACTCTTCCGGATTTTCGAGATACAGCAGTCATCGGTTCATGATGAACTTAAAGGTAAAGGCATTGCTTTCCTGATCATCAGTCTCATGGCAGTGGTATCGGTGTTTGTACTGGCGTTGCAGGTGGTTAGTTACTGGCAGGCGTAATATAGCTTACAGCAGGCGTTGTCGGATATCGTTGTCACACGAAGGAACACTTACAACGCAAAGGCACTGCCTAACATACATACGGAAAGTTTTCTGAAATGTATGCGTTGTTTTTTTATTCGTTATAAGTCGTTTAGCTATAAACTTATATATTTGTTGCTGACGATGATACGCCCCCAATTTGTGTCGCCTAAACAGACCAGAATGAATCGTAAAATTGTAAGTATTCTTGTCTGTGCACTATTCTATATTTACCTGATTCCAGCCAACGGTCAGAAACTGGAGAGTATTGACAGCCTTCAACAGGAGCTGAAGAAGACTACAAGCGATACGCAACGGGTAAAGATCCTGTTCGAACTGTCTATGAAGTATCAGAGTTTCCTTCCGGATTCTGCCATGTACTTCGCGCAAACGAGTCTCGACAAAGCAAATGCCATTCACTATGTAAAAGGTAAAGCGGATGCCTTGCTTCAGATCGGTCGTCTGAAAAGAGATCATGACGGCACAGCTGCAGATGCATTAACCGATATGTTCGATGCGTTGAAATTATACCGCGAAATCGGAGATGATGTCCAGATTGCGAATTCACTAAATGATATCAGCATCGTATATGCCAATTCGGAAGATTACCAGAAGTCGCTGGACTATTTCAAGCAGGCGCTTGAGATCTTCAAAAAGACGGGCGATGAAAAAGGTGAATCGTATGCCCTTAACAATATCGGTATAATATACCAGGAGCTTGGCGATGAAGCTTCTGCGAAGAAGTATTTTATACTGTCGTTGAAGATCAAAGAGAAGAGTAACAATCTGTATGGTATTTCGCGAAGCTATAGCAACCTCGGCTCTATCTCGGAGAATAATGAAGAATGGGATGAGGCTCTCCTCTACTATCTGAAGGCTGACAGTATCTACATTAAAACAAAAGATATACATGCGCAGGCCAACAACTATGTAGCCATTGCACGGGTAAAAAGAAGTCAGGGTAAAGTAAATGAAGCGATCCGGTATGCTAACCTGGGATTAAAAGGCGGTGAAGAAGTACGGGCATTCTCTCCCATGCTGAGTGCCAGTAAACTGCTGGCTTCCATTGAAGAGAAGCGTGGTAATTATAAAGTGTCCTTAAGTTATCAGAAACTTTATAACCGTTTGGCGGATAGTCTCAACGACCAGACCAACAAAGCAAACCTGGAGGAGCTGAAAGCTAAATTCAATCTCGATGAAAAGGAAAGAGAGATTGTATTGCTGAAGAAGGAACAGGAACTGCAGCAAGCCAGAATACAAAGTAAAAATGTGATTACGTATTCGCTTACTGCCGGTGTGGTATTGCTGGTGCTGGTAGTGGTATTGCTATACTATGCCTATAAAACAACACGAAGCAAGAAAAATATACTCGCACAAAAGAATAAAGAAATAGAGCAACAACGTGAAGACCTGGCGAAGTTGAATAATGAAAAGGACAGATTCTTTTCTATCCTGTCGCACGACCTTCGCGGACCACTCAATTCATTGAAAGGATTCTCGTATCTGATAACAGAACATGTGGATGCGCTTACACCGGAAGAGCTGATCGAGATGCGCATGAAGATTGACAACTCACTTGACAATCTCACGGAACTTCTCAATAATATACTGGAGTGGTCGATGACATCGTCACGCAAACGCAAGTGGACATTTACCAAGATCAACACCACCGATCTGATCCGCAAGAACATCGCCCTCTACCAAACCATGGCGGAAAGTAAAGGTATACAACTGGTTTTTCATCCGGCCGATGTACAATATGGCTATGGTGACTATCATGCTATAGATACAGTGGTGCGAAATCTTATATCCAACGGTATAAAATTCAGTCATGCAGGTACAGCGGTAATTCTTTCGGTTACAACTGATCAGGATTCACTCTATATATCTGTCAGGGATCAGGGCGTTGGTATTCCATACGAGATACAGCAAAAGCTTTTCAAGCTGAACGAGAATGTTACCCAGCCCGGCACCAACAACGAGAAAGGAACCGGACTCGGCCTTACGTTATGCAAAGAATTACTCACCGAGAATAAAGGAGATATAGCGGTAAAGAGTGAACCCGGAGAAGGCAGCGAATTTATTGTGTGCATTCCGGAATATACCAGCTATGAACGTACTCTCATCTCTATGCCGCGCAAAGTAACCACGGATGGAGGCATCGGTTAGCATGCCGTGCGCGCTCTCAACTATGTATATCATCCCTATTGGAAATTGAACTTTATTGGTCGCACAATTGTCATGCGTAAATAAATTATTGTAATGGAATTAGGTATATATACGTTTGCTGAATTGACGGCAGACCCGGCAACCGGAAAAAAGATAAGTGCTCATCAACGCATGATTGATTTGATGGAAGAAGTTACATTGGCTGAGCAAGTTGGTCTCGATGTTTTTGCTGTCGGTGAACATCATCGTCCTGATTATATAGTTTCTTCGCCGGCGGTTGTGTTGGGGGCTGCTGCTGCGCGCACGACTAAAATAAAATTATCGAGTGCTGTTACAGTGTTGAGTTCCGATGATCCCGTTCGCGTCTTCCAGGATTTTTCAACGATCGATTTATTATCCGGAGGTCGAGCCGAGTTGATGGTGGGCAGAGGTTCATTCATCGAATCATTTCCGTTATTTGGGTATGACTTGCGTGATTATGATGCGCTGTTTTCCGAGAAACTGGACTTGTTGCTGAAGATCAACGCGCAGGAGAAAGTAACGTGGCAAGGCAAGCACAGACCTTCCATTCAGAACTCAGGTATATATCCGCGTCCGCATCAAGACAAGCTTCCGATATGGATTGCTATTGGCGGCACACCCGAATCTATTGCCCGTGCCGCGATGCTCGGTTTACCCATGGCACTGGCTATAATCGGCGGTACACCAGGTCGTTTTGCTCCCCATGTAAATTTCTATCGCGAGACAGCCCAAGAAGCTGGCCACGCAATGGATAGCCTACAGGTAAGCATCAACTCGCATACCTATATAGCAGACACATCACAACGCGCTGCGGATGAATTTTATCCTTCGTATGCCGATACCATGTCGCGCATTGGTCGCGAGCGCGGATGGCCTCCTATGGATCGTGAGCATTATGAGATGATGCGCGAGCCAACGGGATCCCTACTGGTAGGAAGTCCGCAGCAGGTAATCGACAAGATTCTGTATGAGCACGAGCTGTTTAAACATACCCGCTTCCTGGCGCAGATGAGTGTTGGCACCATGCCGCATGCACAAATGATGCGTTCCATCGAACTCTTCGGCACACAGGTAGCACCGGCGGTACGCAGGGCTTTGCTGTAGGTTTTGGCCCGCAGAGGAAATGGATTTTCTCTGAAACTTTATTATTCGCGGACTTATTAATTACTTGGTTCTTCTGCTTAAATGTGTGTTATCTGCGGCCCCCCACGTTTCTCTGCGGGGATAAAAATTATATCTTTGCGCTCTTATTTTTCAGATCATGATTTCAGTAGACGCGGTTAGTGTTGAGTTCAACGGTTCAGCGCTTTTTAGTAACATCACTTTTAACATCAATGAAAACGATAGAATTGCCTTAATGGGCAAGAACGGTGCAGGTAAATCTACCCTGCTCAAGATCATCGCTGGTGTTAACAAGCCTACACGCGGAAAGGTGTCTGCTCCGAAAGATGCCATCATCGCGTACCTGCCACAACATTTACTGACCGAAGATAACTGTACCGTGTTCGAAGAAGCATCAAAGGCTTTCTCGCGCATCCTGAATATGAAGAATGAAATGGATGAGCTGAACCGCCAGTTGGAAACACGTACGGATTACGAATCCGATGAATACTCGAAGATCATTGAGCAGGTGTCCGAGCTAAGTGAGAAATACTATTCCATCGAAGAGATCAATTTCGATGCAGAGGTTGAAAAGACGTTGATGGGACTTGGCTTCGTTCGTTCTGATTTTACACGTCCTACCAATGAATTCAGCGGTGGCTGGCGCATGCGCATCGAGCTTGCTAAAATTCTTTTACAGAAGCCTGACCTGATTTTATTGGATGAGCCTACCAACCACATGGATATTGAATCCATTCAGTGGCTTGAAGATTTTCTTATCAACAACGCGAAGGCAGTGATCGTGATCAGTCACGATAAAACTTTCGTTGATAACCTGACCAACCGCACCATCGAAGTAACGATGGGACGCATATACGATTATAAAACAAACTACACGCACTACCTGCAACTTCGTAAGGAAAGACGTGAACAACAGCAGAAGCAATTTGACGATCAGCAAAAACAGATTGCTGATATTCAGGAATTTATCGAACGTTTTAAAGGTACTTACTCGAAGACTTTACAAGTACAGTCGCGGGTAAAGATGCTGGAGAAGATCGAGATCATCCAGGTAGACGAAGTGGATACTTCTGCCCTGAACCTCAAGTTCCCTCCTGCTCCACGTTCGGGTAGCTACCCCGTTATCATCGAAGGCTTTACCAAACGTTATGGTGACCATACCGTGTTGCAGGATGTATCGCTGACCATTGCACGCGGTGAGAAGATTGCGTTCGTTGGCAAGAACGGTGAAGGTAAATCAACGCTGGTAAAAGCGATTATGAGTGAGCTGGAGTTTGATGGTAAAGTACAGATCGGTCATAACAGCATGATCGGATACTTTGCTCAGAACCAGGCTTCCCTGCTCGATGAGGAATTGACTGTCTTCCAGACGATCGACCAGATTGCAGAAGGTGAGATTCGTACGAAGATCAAAGATATACTTGGTGCCTTCATGTTCAGCGGTGATACGATTGACAAGAAGGTACGCTACCTCTCCGGTGGTGAGAAGACACGTCTCGCCATGATCAAGTTGCTGCTTCAGCCGGTGAACCTGTTGATACTCGATGAACCTACCAACCACCTTGATATCAAGACCAAAGATATACTCAAGGATGCGTTGAAGGCATTTGATGGTACGCTGATTCTTGTATCGCACGATCGTGACTTCCTCGATGGTCTTGCCAACAAAGTATTCGAGTTTGGAAACAAACGCATCCGTGAACATTTCGAAGATATAGCAGGCTTCCTGCGTAACAAGAAGATGGAGAACCTGCGCGAGATCGAACGTACCAAGTAATTATACGGCTGCTCCTTTCGGATCTTTCAGATGCTGGTATAGCGCCATCAGCTTCTCAAACTCCTGTTCAACAGTTTGAACAATAGTTTCATTGGCTATAGCGGCATCACCCGGTTGATATATTTTTCCAATGATAAAACGGTGATGTTTCCAGTGATCAGCTTTGGTGTATTCCCAAAGTATATCAGGTTGTTGAAATGAGTCGGCCGGCTTTTGTTCTCCTGCAACTTCAATGAAGTAATCACTGCCAAGTGCCGTCAGCAAAGTCTGAAACGTTTTCCTATACTCTTCCTCCTGCATTTTAAAGCGGAAGAATTCACGATCTGCTTGTCCGCTGCCAGGATTGCCTGGCACCAATGCGATCGCTATATTTTTTTGCATCACGATCACCTGCAGCGTTATGAAATCGCCTGGCTGTGCTGTTGGTGCGTATCGTTTTAATTCAGCCTCACTGCGTCCATACATCATCCCTATCGATGTGAGTTTATGATCAGCATGATCCTGCGGATTTAAACTGCTTATGTTCGCTGTATTGTCAGCATGCAGCCTGATGCGCGCAACATGTTTTTGAATGGATTCATGCAGTTGTTGTAATTTACTCTTCAACGCTGCACGCGCGGTTTGTTGTGCTTCGGTGTCGAGGTCAGCCTGCGCATTGCTCAGTACGAGGTAATCTTCTTTTTTAAAGTATTGCGTTTTGAAACGAATGCCATCCCAACTGAACGCGCGACTGGTGAGTGCTATAAATTGTTTCTTCTCTTCGCGCGATGCGATCTCACGTTGCTTCCAGTATGGATAGAGTAACTCATACTCCGCGATCATCTCTTCAGTAAGAGGTTCTGCAAATTCATAGTAAGTAGTGTACCATGAGAGTAAAGCTTCCACTTCTTTAACATCGGTAACTTTATTAAAGATCTCTTCATGATCTTTCAAACCTTCTAACGTCAGTGCACCCGAGCCTGTAAAGCCTACTGATTTCCGAAAGGGTAATTCGAAGATATATACATTTGCATGGAAAATGTTACGGGTATAGATGCGCACGGTGAAGCGATCCTGGTAATGACGCCAGATACGTTTCAGCACTCCTGGTGAAGTAAGACCATCGAGTCCCGTAACAATATCAAGTTTGGTTTTACCGGGAAGTCGTGTGCGTATAAAATCAAACCCGGCATCCGTAATCGCGGCAGTAGCAATGTAGCCATGCTCGGCTTGCTGAAGTATTTTATCGTTGATGAGCGGAACTGCGAGTTTCTTGATAATCATGTCAGGACACAGAAAAATTTGCGGCCGCAATATAAGGATGTGTCGCGTAACGCTGCCGGAAGTTTAACCACTTCGGGTTGCTATAAATTATGTTAGATGAACGAATTATTACCAGGTCACACCCCAGGACTTCTTTTCTACACTTCTCCTGATTATTCATAACAGCCTGAGTCAGGGCATTTTACCAGCCATCCCAAATCGCTACCGACACATATTGAACCTATACCTATTATGTATTGTATTATTGGCAACAAAGAAATTTAGAAACTACTTTTGTACCGGACAGCCGCAGTTGTGGCGTGCTGCAATTTTCTCAAGACACGTATTTAAACCATAATTCGTATGAACACAGTTCTTTTGTTTTTAAGTGGGGTTGGTTTCCAGGAAATCTTATTGATCGGACTTTTTGTGCTGGTCTTCTTCGGTGCCAAAAGAATTCCTGAATTCATGAAAGGCCTTGGTAAAGGTGTAAAAGAATTCAAGTCGGCTATGGATGATGTGAAGAAAGAAGTTGGTGATGTAAAAAGCGATGTTACCAAAGACCTGAACTAGTAATAGTAGTCTTCACAGACTGTCATTGCTGCGGGCTGCGCGTAGATACGTTGAGTATTTATGGCAGCCCGCAGTCGTTTTAGATAGCTGTGAGCTTTGAACCACGAGCATCGAGAGTAAAGGCTGCTGGCTGCAAGCTGCTAATCGCTGGTTTTGTTTTGTTGTGACGCTACGTGTTAGTTAAGCATTACGGTATATATAGCTGTGAGTTTTGAGTTGCGCGCCCTGAGAATAAATGCCGGCCGCTGGGTCTGGATCTATATGTTACTTGAACAGCCCGATATATATACTTACTGCAAAGTAGCACCAGCAGGTGTAATACAGCTACGAGCCATGAGCTACGAGAAGCTATAGGTAATTTTTTCTTACTTCTTACTCCTGCCTCCCTCTTGTCTCTGCAAGCCAAATATATACTTCAAATATATACTTCCCCTGTATCTCTTGCAACCGGCAACCTTTCCTCGCAGCTCATAACTCACAGCTCGCAGCTATTCTGTATCCCTCAATTGGGGTATATCTCGTCATTCATACACTTATCGCTATAATCTATACCCGCTGCAGGGTAGCTTTCTGTACGCCTTGAGAAATGTAGCGTTTACCTCAAATATACCCTGAAGAGAGGATGCCACGATTACCTTATGCACTTTTACAAACATTCAGACGTAATACTTTTATAAAACTATATCCCTATGGAAAGAAAGCAATTTTTGAAAAGTCTGGGAATGAGTGGTCTTATCGCACCGCTGATCGTTTCGTGCAGTAAGGATGATGACGCTACACCGGTGCCCTCGATCACAAGCTTTACACCAACCAGTGGTGTGGCCGGTGATACCGTAACCATTACAGGTCTTAACTTCAGCGCGGTAACAACCAACAATACCGTAACCTTTAATGGAGCAACGGCTACGGTTACAGCTGCTACCAGTACACAACTTACGGTAACCGTTCCTTCCGGAGTGAGCACCGGTAAAATCGCTGTTACCGTAAACGGACAAACCGGAACATCGTCAAGTGATTTCACGGTGACTACAACATCAACAGGTTCTTCCCCCACCATTACAAGCTTTACCAGCAGTGGCTCGGAAGGTTCTACCATTGTTATTACCGGAACAAACTTCAGTACCACAGCAGCTTCTAACACCGTTACTATAGGTGGTGTGGTGGCAACAGTAGTATCAGCAACATCAACACAACTTGTTGTTACTGTACCGAGTGGTGCTACATCTGGTGTGATCACGGTAACGGTTGGTGGTGTTACGGCTACATCTTCCGGAACGTTTACCGTTACATCAGCTTCTGCAAGCTGCTCAACAACCGATTCAGAAACTGCTGGTCCTTTCCCTACGAAAGATCCATCAACGCTGGTGAAGACCGATATACGTTCTGATAGAACCGGTGTTGCGTTTACGATCACTATTACTTTACAAGACAAGAACAACAGCTGTGCTGCTTTAGAAGGTGCTATCGTAGATATATGGCACTGTGATAAAGACGGATATTACTCCGAGTATGGCGGAACGTCTATGCAGACCGTTGACTATACTTCTGTACACTTCCTGCGCGGAAGACAGGTAACGAACAGCGATGGACAAGTTTCATTTGTATCCATCTTCCCGGGATGGTATCAGAGCCGTGCTACACATATTCACGTGCACATCTATAATTCGTCTGGTACATCTTTACTGGTAACACAGATTGGTTTCCCGGAAGGCTCTAACAGTGCAGTTGTACTGGTAAATGCATCTACAGCCAACGGCTATACCAAAGGCATGTCAGGATATACGTACAACGCCAGCGACAGCGTTTTTACAGATTCTATAGACAATGAAATAGCCACGGTAACCGGAAGCGTAGCTGATGGATATGCCCTCACCCACACAATCGTTGTAAGTGCCTAGTCCAGTATATATACCTGTATATTTTATTCAACGCAAAAGCCGGTATCAACGCTGGCTTTTGCGTTAGGAATGGCTACTGGCCACAGGAAGTTTGATCTATATATATACCGTTCCGTTAAGTAAAAACGTTGCCTGCCCAACAACCGACCTTGCAGCCAGAGGCCTGTAGCCAGCAGCTTCTCAAACTCGCTGCTCGTAACTCACGGCTCGAGGCTACAAAGCAAAAAAGCCAGACATCTTCCGTCCGGCTTCCTCTATTGAAAATTAAATCAGCGACTATTTAGTGAAAACGGCTGGCAGTCCGTGTTTGTTAAGGAATGCCTCAGCTGCCTTTGTCTTGCTTATGAAGAAAGGATCTTTCGCATGGCTCTTTACCTTTTTACTGATAACAACTTTTTTACGGTCGTTGCTGCTTTGATCTTTCTGAAGGATGTTTCCAGACATGGCCAATCGTTTAGTAAATCAAAATTACGACTTTATTTGCGTTTTGCCAAGATAGCCGTATAGGGTTTATTTCGCTTGAATACTTCCCACTGGCCTGCGTGATGTCCCCAAATATCAAAGACTGCATTGATTGACGTGTGATGGTACGCGATAACCATATTGTAATACCGCGTACGTGCCGCTGTGCTACCCTGCGCGAACACGAGTATTTCGGGACGCTGATCGGTAAATGCCATCACCGCTGCAGTGACTGAAGCCATTACTTTGTCCGAATCCTTATTGTCGGTTACGATGAGGTCATCGATCCGGTCTTCAGCCTTGTTATAGTCTCCAAATCCTATATTATACACCTCGATGCTCGCATCTGCGATCTTCATTTTGGTAAACCGCACGATCTTGCGGATTTCTCCTTTCGGGCCTGTACTGCTGAATTCAAAATCAAGAAAATGCGGACTGGCTTCCAGGTTATAGGGCAACGAATTCATCTAACGCTTTTCTGACTTACTTGATAACTATATGATAAACAGGATATGAGCTTCGTACACATATCATCGTACAGTAAGTATACTATATTTCCGAACGGCCTGCAATTTCTTTCCGTTCAGTGCATCTATCGCACTGCACAAGGCATAATATTTACTTCCAGAGAAAGGTATACGTTCCGGCTTTCAATTGCTGAGGCGATGCGGTGATCTCCCGCTTGTCCATATATACCTTGCGCTTGCTTACTTCCGGCAGATAAACAGTAGCCTCTGCGTTGGCGGGCACGACAACCGTATAGGTTATGCGTTTCCCATCGCGCTTCCAGGATGATACGATGGTGCCCTGTGGCCCGTTGTGTGTGGCTTCAAACTGATTCAGTCCACTCACAAAGTTGGGTTGCAGGATAATGTTTTTAAAGCCCGGCTTCTCCGGATCAGGTTTAATGCCACCGATACCTTTGTATAACCATGCTCCTATTTCACCAAACATAATATGATTCAGGGAGATGTCGTGTTCGGCCTGTATGTTCCAGTTTTCATATAGTGTAGTGGCACCGTTGCGTATCCACCAGCCCCACGAAGGATAGGTTTCCTGTGCAGCTACCCGGTATGCTATATCGGCATAACCGTTTTCACTCAGCGCACTGAGAATTGCTTTTTGTCCCAAAAGACCAACATCCAGGTGAAACTGATCGGCTTCTACACGCTTCGCTAAATTGGCGGCTACCATTGGCCGCAGCGAGTCTGGTACAAGACCCCAGAAAAGCGGTGCGCTTAGTTCTGTTTGCAGTCCCGTGTTGTATATACCGGTCTTTACATGAAGATACTTGGTATTGAAAGCATCCCGGATTTTGGCAGCGAGCGCGATATATTTCACGTGGTCTTCTTTATGCCCGAGTATATGTGCAACTTTGGCTGCAATCACAGCATCCGCGTAGTAATAGCAGGTAGATGTGAGTTCCACCGGAGATTTTGATTTTACCGGCACCCAATCGCCTAGCCCCCACGTTGTGAGTCCGGTTGGATACAGGGCTGAGATATGATTGATATACCGCGTCATGTTATCATAGCAATCGGCAAGGATACGGGTATCGCCATAGAACAGGTATATATTCCAGGGAATGATCGCAATGGTGCTGGTCCAATCCGGACCGTTGCCCCACTCGTATCCCCAACCATTGCTGGGAATGATGGATGGCAACACACCGTTGGGTTGTTGTTCATCGCGATGATCGGCCATCCATTTTTCATATACTGTAATGCCATCAAATCCATAGAGGCCGGTTTCAATGGCAATTTGTGCATCACCGGTCCAGCCGTTCTTTTCGCGTTGTGGACAATCGGTAGGGTAACCGAAAAGATTGGACAGGTACGAATTGTTTGTAGCATACCAGATCTTGTCAATGACCGGGTTGGAAGATCGAATCCTGCCTGCAACGGGAACATCACTGTGCATAAAGTAACCGGTTATACTTTGCTGGTTCAACGTTATGGGTACACGGCTGGAGACTTCTATATATTGAAAGCCCTTGTAATTGAAGCGTGGCATGAACTCTTCTTCAGCACTAGTTCCTCGCAAGGTATATATATCGGTCTGGAACGGATCGCTTGTTCCGACCGGGCGATAATGGGCATCGATGTTGGATTGATCGACATGTCCGTTTGCAGCGAGACGCTCGCCATGCTTTAGCCGTACCGTTGTGCCGGCAGCACCGTGTATGCGTAGCTTGGTTACTCCTGCTATATTTCGGCCCAGGTCGAAGATATAAGTTGTATCATTCAGCTTTCGAAAACTGCGGGCCGGTATTTCTTCAACATGCCGCACCGGGTGCATGGTTTGCGACACAATCTGTTCAGCAGGCGCCTGCCGGTAAATCACATCTTTCCAATTGTTTTCGTTGAAACCGGGTGCATTCCATCCGGGTTGCTCCTGTCGCGCATCGTAATGTTCCGCGGTATAGATGCTGTTAAAGATTACAGGACTCAACGATGTTTTCCATCCTTTGCCCGAGGTGATGGTTTCTATACTGCCATCGTCATACGTAATGCGCAGGTCAAGACAAAAGGCCGGTCGTGCGCGCCACGGTGCTGTATGAAAATTCCACACGGCTGTTGACTGATGGTTATACCAGCCATTGCCGAGTAAAACACCGAGGGCGTTGTCTCCGTTTTGCACTTGCCGGGTTACATCGTGCGTGATGTACAGTATTCTTCTGTCGAAACGGGTATACATCGGATCGAGCACATGATCACCGATCTTCTTCCCGTTCATATAGAGTTCAAACAATCCGGCAGCCGCTATATATACTTTTGCAGAACGTATCTTTTTAGAAGCACGGAATTCTTTCCGGAAATACGGAGCTGCTTTTTGATGTTCGTTATGTTCATCGCTGATCCAAGCACCTTGCCAGTTGCTAACGGTTCGCATACCTGTTTCAAACCACGCTATAGCTCCCTTGGCAGTCTTGGTGCGGTCATGATCGGCTACATCAACACGCCAGTAGTAGCGTGTAAAAGGATTGAGTTGGGGACCGGTATATATCACACGTGTATCTCCGGATTCAACCCAGCCACTGCTCCATATACCGGCACGATCGGCAACCAATGCAAGCGAATCGGTATCCACTATAACGCGATAGCTGGTTTGTCGTGCACCGTGTCGCGCATCATTCAATCGCCAGGTAAACCTGGGCTGCGGGCAATCTATACCAAGCGGATTGTGAAGATATTCTGTTCTCAGATCAGCAGCACGAAAATGTTGCTCCTGTGCCAAAGCAGGATGAACGATAATGCTAAACAGCAGGATGACGGTGAACCTGTACATTTTACCGGGGTTGATGAAATAACGGATCAATATAGAATTTTATGCAGCAGGTAGTATCCTGTACTTGCATAAAGTTCACGCGCATCTACCGGCATTCGTTATTCGAAAGCAGTATTATTCTTACATCTGTGTGGTCAATCGCGAACGGTATATAATACAGGTGTTTCAGGCTGATATTCAATTGACCCCTGGTGTGAATCAGGCGAAAGCTGTTGTATAACTTCTGTATTTATGACGTAAAGCCTGGCAATCCGGTGAAATTGTTACTTCACTGTGTGCACAACGGGGCGGCTAGAGCACGGTTGAATTTCGGGGTTGCATTAAAAATTATTTTGTTTGCCGACTAAACGTTTTCAATATGTATAGGTCTGATAGTTTGGCTCGCACGCGCTCGTTTTCAAAAACATTCCTGGCAATAGCATCGGTAGTGTGTTGCGCATTTTCTTCATACGGACAAACGCTCAACGAGAACTGGCAACAGGAGCTGACCAGTTCCATGACGGAGTTTATGAACTGTGCTACTACATCGCCTGACAAATCTCAATGCAGTTCTTTCATCAGTGAATCACTCGCCCAGGTATATAAAGTAAATGCGTTTTATTCTGATAAACTGAAACGTCATTTAAAGATCTATGAAATTTCAAAGTCAATGATCGATGGTGATCAATGGACTTTGCTTGGTTATGCCTATGAGCAAAAAGCTTTGAATGAAGCACAGCAAAGTGCCAACGCCAGCAAAGCCGTGATCGCTTTGTATACAACAGCAACCGGTGGCAAGCATATAGCGCTTATCCTTCCCGGTAAGCTTGACTATTCAGGCTCATGGGGTTTTAATGTTCCAAACTCGGCTTCATTCTTCTTCGATGATCCTGCCAAGTCGTATGTGGGCAAAGGACTCTCCTATGCGTTCGCGAAGAATATGATCAAGGACGTTGCATTATACTGCCGCAAATACTAATCGTCATAAATGTATAGTTTGCAGTCGTTCGAGTTGTTTGACGCGGATATAGCAGGCAGCTAAAAGCAATCCTCCTACAACCCCGAATAGACAGTCGAGTATACGCCAATATACCGGTATACCACGCACTGCACCAGCAATAAATGCCAATGGAAAGATGCATACACACGCAATCATTCCGAATTCAATGACCCATATGTTTCGCACGGGGTCACGCAGCGGGCCGATGAATGCAATCGCGATAACAATGTGTGCAAACGCGAGCCAGTCGGTACCATACGAAATGAACGGGTAGCGGGCATTGGTATCACATACACCGGTATAAACCTTTTCAAGCCACTGTGTTACCGTGTTGCTGCATGCGCATTGCTGTATCCACGTGTGGGCTATACGCAACTCCCATTCGATAGGAAATGCGGTGATGCCGCTGAAAATCAGTGCTCCCATAAACGCGATGATCAGCACGCGGATTCGTTTTTTCAGTTGATCGGATTCAGATGCTCGCATAGAAACTACGGGTTAACAAATAAGTTCTCTCTGCTTAAAAGCGTATTTAATTCCTTTAGCAATACATTTTCTGAACTGGCGGTGACGTTGATCAGCGCAAAACGCGGCTTGCCGGTTAGCATGTGTAAACGCCATGTTATCTGATCGATTGTATGAAGCGTTCCGTTGCTATACCACCACGCTGTGTATAGATTCCCTTCTGTCTTTCGCAGGCGGCCAATGTAGATTTCATGTCCCAGTATGGTCGTTTTTTTGATTTCGCGGAAAGTATAGCCTGTACCTCTCCAGCAAAATAGCGGTGTGTGTTCAGCAGAAAAAAACTCGGGAATTGTTTTGAAGTATAGCAACAGGTTACGGTTATACACTTTGGTGACACCGCCATCCAGCAGGGTTGTCTCAAACCCTTCACGGTGAAACAATATATGCGGCAAAGTAGACGTTGATCTGTTTTGTCGTATACCAAAACCGGCAATGAAAATGAGTATACTGACGATGGTGAGCGCGATCCTTCCCCGCATTGTGATTCTCAGCGGAGCGTCTGCATCATCATGGATCAAAGGCTTTCCGAATTTACCTACCATGCCCTTGCCTATAAAATATAGCGGCATCACAATATAGATAACCATGCACGCTATACCCGCCCATGCATGCAGTGCGTGCTCCGGTCCTATCCGGAACAATACCAGTATAATAATGCGTAAGAGATTACTGCCGATATTGAGTATAAATACAATGGAGAAGAACAACAGCAGGTATGGAAACGAAAGTGAAAGCTTACGCGTACGATACTGATGCGCGAGAAGAAATACACCCATCAGCAATGATGTGGCCAGCATGTTCAACCCGATGCAAGCCTGATCGACACTGAACGCACCGCCATTCAGAATCATGACGTTTCCTTCTACCTGCACATCCATACCAACTTGTGCGAGCAGATATCCCGCCCAGCCACTCAGTTGTAACCGGATCGGAAAGCTAAGGATGACAATAATCTGTTGAATGAAGGGCGACATAAACAAAAGCAGAAAGAGCACCAGGCCGTCAAGTTGTCCCCAATGCATTTCCAGCAGAAACAAGATAAAAAAGAATAGCGTCAGGAAGTAAAATGTACGCACGCCATAGACACAGGCTGTTATGCCCAACAGAAACACAACGGCCAGGTATATATAGTTAACTCGTTGCTTTCCGTGTACGAAGAGCACAAACGGAAAAAGACAGAAGCCGATCAACACATTGCTGCCCGCAAGAAATTCGGGCGGAAAGGCAATAGCTCCTCCCGCCACTGCCAGTCCTGCCCAGCCGATAAGCCAACCAAGCTCGCGGCTCCAGATGATCCGGATGTATATCAACAGTATGTTGATCATGATACCCGAAGTTTTGATTGATATATAGTATATACTACAAAGCACGCAAACAGGATGATCAACGCCCACTCGTGCGGCTCAGGTACGGCGCCTGCAGAATCTTTGGATGCATTCAGCAAGCTATTGTCTTTTTCGGTAATACCGAAACGTTCATAATCTGCTTGGGTCTCCAATACTATGAGACTTGATACTGGTGAAACTACATACGCTGTAGCGGCTTCATCAACCAGCGATTCATTTATATAGTCATCGTTAAAGTAATCTGTACCGACTTTTCTCATGATGTTATTGTATGCATAGAGTCGTGCGAGATGATCCGGAGCGTTATTCTCAAGTTCTTCCTTTGCCTTGACTTTAGTAATGGTCATGTCAGCTGCGTGCAAGACTATACTTTCATCCGATTCTTCGGTTAACGGGAAAGTCTGATCAGCCAGGTGATCCAACAGACCGGCCACAGTCCCATCGGTAAAGGCAAGTCCGCGCAACTCGCGAAACGTATTGATATAGGTGGACGTATTCTTGCCAAGATTGAATACACGCACTTTCTTTCCGGAGGCGAAATATTTACGAATACTTTCTGCAAATTTACTTTCCTTGAAATCCTTCAAATGCAGCGACAGCTCTTCTCCTTTGGTAACGACAAGCGATGTACGACTGTTTTCAACCTGGTGAAATGGAAACAAAGAAAATCTCTGTTCCAGTAAAGCATCGGTAACCGGCTTCCAGTCAACATCATTAAGTTGCACCATCTCTTGCCCGTTATAGGCATATATTTTATAACGGTTCGTCAGTCTCGACAGCGCATCTAGCTCTTCACGATTCCAGCTATTGTTTATATCCAGGTATAGTGTGTTCAGCGTAACCAACTCCAGTCGCGGCTGATGTTTTGCCAGTGAATAGGTATAGCCATTGAAGGTAAAATGATTTTCCTGTAGCGGAAGAGCTTTAAACGAGAACGAAAAATCGGGATTGTACGTGTGCTCTGAAATATAGTCTCCTTTCTTATCCACAGTGAAACCATCCGGTAGTTCAATATGCTTCTGCGGGCCGATGAATCGCACGCGGGTTGTCTCCGTTGCATCGGAGGCATTCGGGCCGAGGAAAGTTATATTGTTATAGTATATTTTGCCGTCTGTTTCGGTTAATGGCGATGTAATGCCGATCTTGAATTTACGTTCTTCATCGCGGTTGCAGGGAAACACACGCACCGACACCGTATTGCCTTCCTGCCAATGAATGACTGAAGGGTCGCGCTGTTCTATACCTACAACTGTTTTATAGGCCTTTGCTGCCTTCTGTTTCGAGGTGAGTATACCTTTCTCTTCCTTTCCACCGATCCAGAGTGAAAGCGATGTTACCACGGAACCCTCCGGTAATTGAAATGTATAGATCGCTTCTTCCGTATCACCCCACCAGCGCTGCGGTGTTGCGTTGTTACGAACGTTGATATACTTTTCAGTATAAGCAATACGAAGACCGGTATATATATCGACATCAGACACAACGTAAGATGTCGAGAGATTGTCACCAGACCATAAACGCTCCTGTGCCTGGTGTCTGCCACGGAAGAATGACTGAAGAATTTTTACACGATCTTCTTTGGATAAAGAATTTTTCGAAAATCGACTGGCAATATATACCAGGGGATCATGCTTCTTGACTTCACTCCAGGAAACCCCGTTAGGCATGAAGTCCCAATCGCCTCCTATGTTTGGTGTAGTATAGACAAGATCAGATTTTAAGATACGTTCGGTTATCCAATCGCTCTCCACAGACTGTGCGATCGTTACCCATGCCGGTAATTCTACATCGTTATATATAACGGACTGATTCACGATCCGCTCGATTTTCGCATTGCGGTTACTCCATTCAATGGCGAAGCTTGCTGCGTAGGCTACAGTAGCCAATGCGCCTACAATTACCGGGTAATACAGTGATTTGTTTCTGCCGCAGGTGTGTACTAATAGAAAGATGCAGGCAATCAATAGCGTAAGCGGAACAAAGATATGCATACCAATGCCAAAGAACAGTATGCCGACAGTGCCCATGGCGTAAAGATGGGCTACATATAGTGCCAGGTATAGATATAGCACGATAGCGCTTCCAAGGATAATATGCTGCAGTTTGTTGACCCATGCCGGAAGTTTAGGATAGAAACGATAGCTGAGCGTAGTCAGTGAAGTAACAGCCAGGTATACACAAAGCCAGTTGGTGGAATCCTGGAACACTGCTAAATTCCGGTTGAGTGAGTACGCACTGATCAGAAACAGGTTGAGCAGGATTATGGTCTTGTGGATGTTTGCCTTGCGCCAGCTTTTTCGAATGCCGTAGGAGCCATCTACAATGAGTATGACGGTATATAAAAATGCCAGCATGTACTGAACGATAAACGAGGTAAATGCCTCCCCTCCATCAAGTTCAAGCGCCGTGAAAAGAGTATATAGTACACATGACAGCGCCAGTAAAGCATAGCCGATTGTATACGTAAGTAATTGTGGCCGTTCTGTTGAGGCATTGTGAATGTGGTTCGTTCGCACGTAAGGCTCCTGCAGGGTTTCCATAGTTTGGCTTCTGTTATTTAAAAGTACTTTGCAATTCAAAGTTTATTTATAGCCTTGTACGGACCCGGTTAATTTTGGTTGTTGTTAAAAGTGGTTGTATTTAAAAGTTTGTGGAGTTACCGACCAGCGTTAGCGTCACTTCGAACGTGCGAATTGAGGGTCATGTCTTCTTATTCACCTGCGAGAAGCCCCCTTGTCGGAGCAACGTTATCGAAGCATCACATTAAATTGAAAATTATGGCTTTAGAGTTTTCTCGTGGGTAATGTGCATTTTACAGGAAATGCAACACGCTCGAAATGACGGTGCTAACGTTACTTCGAGCGTGCAGTTATAGGGAAGCAATACTTTAATTTCCTACCTGTTGTCCTTTTTCGAGTGTCCAGTCGTTGCCGTAAAAGCCGGTGAGTTTGATGGCTTTGGCTCCATCCCTTAACATGTCGGTTGTAAAGATGAGGTAATCAGGGAAACCACTGCCGGCAGCAAAGTATTGATTGGCTTCGGTAGCCTGAAGTCCCGGTAAGCCAGTTCCGCTGATCACACCGACCGATGCTATATCGCTGTCAGCACGCGGCCATGTAAAATAGGCAGCGAGGTTGTCACCGGTATACGTCTTTGCCCCCGCTTTTATACTTCCGCGTTGAACGTTGATTGGACAATCTGCCAATACTTTCTTCCAGGCTGTGTTGGTTGTAGCGTTACCATAGATGATCACACCACGGTCGCGGTATGCGCCCGGAGTAAAGTCTTTATCAGCGATAATATCAACGGCTCCGTTTCCACGGTAGTACCACACTTCTGCATCGTAGCGTGCTTTGTTGTAAGACCATTCGTTCTCGGCTTTTGTGCCTGCGGTGCTATATACAAACACCATTCTGTAGTTAAAGGCTTCTTTGAATGAACCATTGCGATTCACACCTTTTTGTTTTACGGAAGGCTTCTGCCCTACTTTCCAATTGGTATCCTTATAAAGATAAACTATATCATCAGCGGATTTAACAGTATACTTTATGGATTCAAGTTTATCCAGTGAAATCTGTACCGTTGTATTCGGAGCAAAGTCTTTCAGCGAAAACGCCAGTGCTGCTATATTATCGGTAGTTCCGGTAATGCGTCCGTTCTTCTTATCGCGTTTCAGTTGTATGCGGCTATATTTATAGGACTGCTGTTGCTGCAGTACTGATACCCAATGAAACTGGGAAGAAATCGAAGTACTGGCGCTAGAAAAATCAACCACATTCATAGAACTATCCGCAGGGATTGTATGCCACTTAAAATAATCGAAGATCGGTTTCCAATCCACACTTTCATTTCCGAACCAGTGTGAACCTCCGGGATATTCATAGTAACTGAAGTCCTTGTGGAATTTTCCTAACAGTTCACGCATCTGTCGTGCATAGTCAACCGATACAACGCGGTCGCTGTCGCCATGATGTATATATATACCGGCAGTCTTGTAGTTTTGAGCCAGTTCAATAATGTTGCTCGGGTTGCTCGCCTGCAATAACATGTTCTCTGCAGGTGATGCGCCTTGTCCCGGAATTTTTCCATCAGCAGAACCATATCCGGTCAAGGTCGGGTATCCTGCGCAGGGTGCTATCGCTGCCCATTTGCCCGGGTAGGTTGCACCGAGGTACCATGTACCGTGTCCACCCATCGAGTGTCCCGTAAGGTATATATGCTGCGGATCCGGGTTATAGTTTTTCTTCGCGATGGTTAACACTTCAAGGGCATCGAGCCTTCCCCAATCTTCCCAGTTAAAACCACGCGGACGTCTGTTGGTGGGGGCTACCAATACACCCCATTCTTTCGGTTGATAAGCACGTGCTTGTCCTATCGCTTCAACACCTGCTCCGTGTACCGACAGGAACAATGCAGGTTGTTTGCCATCCGGTTTACTTTGTGGAGCTACACCATAATACTGAACGCTTCCGTCAATAGCACTGATAAACGTTTTGCTGTGATGTTCATCGGCATTCACCGCATCAATCGTAACGGATTTTTCATCAAGTATATTTCCCTTCTGTGATAGCTTCAGGGCACAGGTATAACTGTTCTTTTGTGAGACACCGGTAGCATTTATCCGGAAGCCAACCTTACGGGATGTCAATGGCGGTACTGCAGGCAGATTGGTGGTATACTCTTTACCTTCCAGTGTGCTTTTGATAGACAGATTGGTCAATGCTTTGTCCGTTGTATTGATCACGACTACCGCGCCCCAAAGTTCTTCGGATGTATTATTCAACACAACGTGCGGCAAGGTAGGATCGTCTGTGCTGATGGTAGCCGGTTTGCCAGGGAACAACAACGTGGTGTTTACGCCTTGCCACCGTGCCCAGCGTGAGCAGCGGATCAAGAATTCGTTCGTGCCCTTCTTCAACTTTACAGGTATATACAGGTAGCCATGCCAGTATATATCTCCGGCATGTGGTGCTCCGTTTACAAACACCATGTTATGTCCTTTCACATGAAGCAGTGCAGACTGTTCCTGTTTCGCCTCATAGGTAAGGTATAAATATCCATTGGACAGTAATTCATTTTTAAAGAGACCTGCTGTATCAACTTCCAGTGACTTCCAGGTGATGGCCTGTCCTTTGTCGTCAGTCAGTAATGTCTGACCGGCTACTGGAGTTTTAAATGCACCGGTGTACAACTGGTGGGCTAACAGGTCTTTTACGAGAGCTTCGCGACCATACTGATGCACGGGCCCTGCCACCAGACCTTTGGTGAAGCGGTAGGTTTCCTGCGCGAAGGAAGCTGCGAAGCAGAAACAGATTAAAACAGTGAGTGTAAAATGCTTATACATTAATTCCGGGTTAGATGATTAAACATGGATCACGAAATTCCTACCAAATGCAGGAAGTTCATGGTGGATTTATACTGATGGAATAAAAACGTTCCGACAGGCATATCGTTTTCCGTTTGTCGTGCACCGTTGTTTTCGTATACTTTCGTCTCAATAATTTGAGGTGCCCGATCCGCTGCTGACATACTATTGTCAATACCGATGATTTGATTCGTGGACTTGAAATTATTGAATTAAAACAACAAACACCTATGGTCATGGACAAACAACTCATCATTAAAAACGACATCACGATTAACGCTCCGGCATCTGTGGTGTGGAATGCGCTCACCAATCCGCTACAAACCAAAAAATATATGTTTGGTTGTGAACCGGTAACAGATTGGAAACCTGGAAGTCCGATGCTATGGAAAGGAGTCTTTGATGGCAAGGAACTGGTTGCCGTGAAGGGTAACATTGTTGCCATACAGGAAGGTAAATATCTGGCCTATACGACATTCGATCCGAACTCGACAACCGAAGATATACCCGAGAACTACGCAACCGTTACGTATAGTTTAAAAGAAGAAAATGGAAAAACTCACTTCGCTGTAACACAGGGAGATTTTGCAAAAGTTGCCGATGGAGAAAAACGATTCCAGGATGCGCAACAGGAAGGCGGCTGGGCCGGTATACTGGAACAGATCAAAGACCTTGTTGAGAAACAATAATATAGGTATATCAGCGCTGTGCCGTTGTAACATTTATATACTATATATATGTATACAGCGCTGATATAGTATACTATACCGGATATTTCAGGTATATATTTACTTTATAAAATTTATTTCACATCCGTTTGGAAAAGTACAGATCTTTCTACCTATCATTGCATCGTTATTGTAATCATTGTTAGTTATTGTTTTTTCAACCTTTAAACCACACGTTATTATGAATTTAAAAAGAAGAACTCCCGGGAGGAGTACGTTACTGTCATGCCTGTTTGCAATGTGTATGGTATTATTCGTTGCTTCCTGCGAAAACGAGAAAGTAGAAACATCCTCTGAGGATGAAGCGCTTAATCGGGTTGCCCTCAAGCTGAAGGAAGCAGGATTTGATACAAGCGAAGGATTCCGAAAATTTGAAAACGGATACCTGGTAGAATACGATATGTTTTTAACGGAGGCGCAGATTGATGAACTCGTTGAAGCATCACAACCACCGTTGGCTTCCGGCAGAGAAGAACACTACCGAACCAATCAGTTGGTTATTGCCACGCCACGTGTATTGCAGGTATATATGGATGCCGGATTTGGCTCCTATATGCAGAGCTCCTTTGACGCAGCGCTGGCACGCTACAATGCGCAGGGACTTGGTCTCACGTTTCAACGTACAACCAATTCTTCTGCAGCAGATATCAGTATACTTTCTTTCTATGAAGTAAGTAACACGCTCGGATATAGCGCAGGCTTCCCGTCAAACGGAAACCCGGCAAGTCCTATCAGGCTGAACACGTACTACTATAACAATTCATCCAACCGTGCTGATGCTACTACCGTTATAGCACACGAAATTGGTCATGCGATCGGCTTCCGTCACACCGACTATATGAACCGTGCATTTAGCTGCGGCAGTGGTGGCAACGAAGGTGATGCAGGTGTTGGCGCCAATCACATTCCCGGCACTCCTACTACACCGTCTGCTAACTCATGGATGCTCGCATGTTCCAACGGAACAGATCGTCCTTTTACCAGTGCAGATGTAACAGCGCTTACAACAGTATATCCAAGTCGCACTATACCAGCAGGAACATCTGCTGTGTATCGTTATTACAACAGCGGCAATGGCGATCATTTCTATACAACCAACTGGGGCGAACTCGGTGGTGGCCGTGGCGGATATGTGTTGGAAGGTATAGCTATATTTGCCAATACCACGCAGGCATCGGGCACTGTTCCGGTATATCGTTATTACAACAGTGGCAATGGCGATCACTTCTATACAACAAGCTGGAGTGAATTAGGTGGCGGTGGTGGTGGCTACGTGTATGAAGGTGTAGCTTTCTATGCCTTTACTACACAGGCAAGCGGCACGGCACCGGTATATCGTTATTACAACGGAGGTAACGGAGATCACTTCTACACAACGAACTGGGCAGAGCTTGGTGCAGGTGGTGGCGGCTATACCTATGAAGGTGTAGGCTTCTATGGATATCCTTAACAGATAAGATATAGTAGTGTTGATTGCTAAACTTCAGGCTCGGTACTAGTTACCGTGGCTTGAAGTTTTTTTATGTCCGTAAAAAAATCAAGCCCGCAGAAATCGCAGAATCATTTTCTTAAAGGTATAGATTTCGCTTCACCGGAATTGCTCTGCGTAAATCAGCGCCCTCTGCGGGAAAATAATCCGGGAAAGATTTTTCCACGGCATGCTGCCTGATTAGTCGCCAAAGTCTCAATTGAGTCAGGCATCATCATTTTATCTTTGATGGCAGGAATAATCTCTAACATCATGAAACTATACCTGACCATTTTTGCACTTTTCGTATCGATTGGAGCTATGGCGCAAACTGAAAATGCCACGCGCCTGCGAAACTATAATAACGACAACGGCATTGCCATAAAAGACTTTGACCCGGTAAGTTACTTCAAAGGAAAAGCTGCCAAAGGCACCGAAGACTTCGCCTATACACACAAAGGACTCACCTACTATTTTGTGAACAACGAAAATCTTGAAGAGTTTAAAAAATCTCCTGCCAAATACGAGCCTGCGTATGGAGGATGGGATGCGTATTCAATGGCGGTTGATGGACAACGTGTAAAAGTTGATCCTTCTACGTACAAGATCATTAATGGCAAAGTATATCTCTTCTATAATTTCAACGGCAAGAATCACTTGCGCGCCTGGAATACCGATGAAAAGAAAAACAAAGAGAAAGCCGATAAACTCTGGGTACAGAAAATGCGCTAAGATATAGCAGCAACTTTTTTTAACTGAAAGACACAGCATTCGGACAATGGTCTGAACAGCTGTGTCTTCAGTAAGAAACTAAACTATAACCTCGTTATCAAGTATTACATGCGCTCACCCAGGTTTACGCCTTTCAATTCTTCCTGTTTGATAAAGGGTTGATTGTAGAGACGCTTGCCGGTTGCCTTGAACAACGCATTGGCTACTGCTCCACCCGTTGGTGGCAATGCAGGCTCACCGAGTCCTGTTGGACTGATTTCATTCTTCACAAAGTGTACATCAATTTCAGGAATCTCTTTCATTCGGATCAACCGATACGTATTGAAGTTCTTTTGTTCCGCTGCCCCGTCTTTGAAAGTGAGATTGCTATAGAACGCGTGTCCTAATCCATCTACTATACCGCCCCTCACCTGCTGGTTCGCACCACTCAGGTTTACCACTACACCACAGTCTGCCGCAGCATGTATCTTTTGCAGCACTGGAGTTCCCTTCTTCATGGCAACTTCTGCTACTTGTGCTACATACGAACGATGTGAGAAATATACACTAAAGCCTTGTGCTATATTTTTCTTCTTACCCCATTGTGATTTTTCAGCGGCCAACTCAATCACACCTTTCATCCGGTCGATATCATATTTGATAGCACCTACCGGTGATTGCTTCGCTTTGTTCAGGAGGTTAAGTCGGAACGCAACGGGATCCTGTCCGGAAGCTGATGCTACTTCATCGAGGAAAGCCTGCTCGGCAAATGCTAAAAAGTTTGTGATCGGTGCACGCCAGGCCCCGGTAGTAACCGGTGATTTATGTTCGATTGTCTCAATCAGTAAATTATCAACAGCACCCGAAGGGAAATTATCCTCACGTGTTGTGTTACCTGCATTTATACCTACACCGCGTAATTTATACCCGATGAGATTTCCCTGGGCATCTAGTGCTGCGTCAAATCTATAGCGCACGGCAGGACGATAGCTTCCCCCGGTCATATCATCTTCACGTGTCCAGATTACTTTTACAGGCGCTTTGATGATACTCGAAAGTTCAGCAGCCTCCAATACATAGTCAGCTTTCAGTCTGCGACCGAATCCGCCACCAAGTCTTGTCAGCTCAACAGTAACTTGCTCGGGTGCGAGTCCCAATAGTTTGGCTGTCTCATTGCGTGCCATCTCCGGAGTTTGTGTCGGACCGATCAACTCAGCTCCATCCGCGCGTACGTGCGCAAAAAAGTTCATCGGCTCCATAGGTGTATGCGAGAGGAAAGGACACTGATACTCACGTGTAATTACTTTCGCTGCTGACTTGAATGCAGCATCAACATCACCGTCTTTACGTTTTATGGTAGTCTCTTTACTATCCAGTAATGTCTTGAGTATACGATCATGATCTGCTGTACTTTCGATAGCACCGTCTGCTTCATATTCAACTTTCAAAGCTTTACGTGCCTTGTTTACCTGCCAGGTAGACTTGCCTACGATCGCGACATTATTCTTGAACGTAACCACATCCACGATACCGGGCATTGCTTTGGCTGCAGCAGCATCGACTGATTTTATCTTTGTACCAAAGGACTGCGGCCGTTGTATCATGGCAAACAACATTCCTTCACGATAGAAATCCAAACCATAGAGCGGTTTACCCGTGATCATCTCCTGGTTATCGACATTGCGTATAGCCGTACCGATAAGTTTGAAATCCTTGATCGACTTTAATTTTACATCAGCCGGTACAGGTATAGCAGAAGCTTCCGTAGCAAGTTCTCCATAAGTAAGTTTGCGTCCGTTGCCGGAATCCAGTACATAACCTTTATCCGTTGTTAATGAAGTTGCCGGTATATTCCATCGTTTCGCAGCAGCTTCTACTAGCATCTGTCGCGCTGTAGCACCCGCTTTGCGCAGACGCTCCCATGAATGGGGAATCGCCCCACTTCCCCCCGTTACTTGTCGCTCGAATTTTTTTGTGTCGAGTGCTGCCTGAATTACTTTCACTTTTGTCCAATCAGCGTCAAGCTCTTCCGCTACGATCATGGGAAATGAAGTTTTTATATTTTGTCCGAGTTCCGGATTCGGAGACAGAATCGTAATAACACCATCGGGTGCTATCGAGAGATAACTATTGAAATCAATTGTACCGGCAGGCAGATCGGATACATGGCTGATTACACCTGCAGATGCCGGAGCAGCACTGCTCCAGTGAAAGCCAAGTAAAAGACCACCGCCTGCTGTTGCTGCCAGCTTGATGAAATCGCGTCTGTTTGTTTTCGGTAGTATAGACATGACTATTTGGTTTTTGATGATGCCAGTATAACTGCTTCGCGAATACGATGGTAGGTTCCACAACGGCAGATGTTACCGTTCATGGCAGTATATATTTGCTCTTCGGTTGGCCTGGGAGTTTTAGCAAGCAATGCTGCTGCAGACATGATCTGTCCTGCCTGACAATATCCACATTGTGCTACGTCCACTTCATGCCACGCCTGCTGCACCGGGTGATCGCCTTGCGCAGAAAGTCCTTCAATGGTAGTAACGGCTTTTGTTCCTACAGCCGACACCGGCAATGAACAGGAACGCACTGCATTTCCATTGAGATGTACCGTGCACGCACCACACTGCGCAATGCCACAGCCATACTTCGTTCCTACCATGCCAAGATTATCGCGCAACACCCACAGCAACGGAGTATCGGCATCAGCATCCGTCTCGTAACTCCGTCCGTTAATTTGCAATTTGTAATGAGCCATTCGTGTATGAATTTAGATGTTGAAGGTAGGAAAATATCTTCGCTGGAAGTAGCAACACGAAGTGCATTTGGATGGATGGTAATATACGTCCACCAGGCGTTGAATTGTACCCGATGAAAAACGCATCGGAACAGGAAAAAAAATATAGCCTGTACTGCGATGCACAGGCTATACAAAATTCAAAATTACTTTATTGTTATTTTACCTGGATGAGTTCCTTACGGATTTCATCACCGGTAGTAATCGTAAGAATATATAGGCCTGATTTATGGCCTGCCAGATCGAGTTGTTTGGTACCGGCATCTTCATATTGCTCCGATACAATTCGGGATCCTTTGAAATCAGTAATTGTAATTTGTACCGGTGTGCTGAGTCGGTCTGTGCTTTCATCTTCCCGATCGATATCGATGCTGAGTTTGCCTCGTACGGGATTCGGATAATAACGAATATTGTGAGCGAGAAAATGCTTGCAGGAGCGTGACACAGGTGCTATATGAAGCGATGCCCCCGGTTCGCGAACGATACCGTTGAGTTGTTTGCTAACCGGTGCCATCAGATTTTCGCTCCATATCGTTTTTCCTTTCGCGTTCAGCAGTGATATAGAAAACGAAACTTTCTTATTATGCTTCGTCTTTACATTCAGATTAAAATAGCGCTGATCCGGTTTTATATCGATGATCACTTCTTCAACACCTTTCGGCACCAGCGAACCATCCAGTGAAACTATATTTTGAAAATCAGTATTAAAATTATCGATACCGGTGATTAACGTATACGGCTTGTCCGCTACAGGGAATTTTTCACTGAACGGAGCATCAAATATTTTTTGCCATACAGAACTTCCCGGTTTGTCGTAAAGAGATACTTGCATCTTCGGATCAGGACATAACGGAGGAAAAGCACACAATGTATCAATAGCGAAATCAAGATCTATACCTGCCCAGCTCCATTTACGGTTATTCGTATAGGTAGCGATGCGGAAACGTTCATACTCCCACAGCTTTACCGGGATGATCGGCATGCCGCAGCTTACGGCATCTTCAATTCCAATCTGATACTGATAGCTAGTCGAAGGAGAATACTGGTTAAGCGCCCACATATGCTGACATCCAATCGTGGTTATATACTTTGTGATGTGTTCTCCTCCGGTTGTCTGAAGTAACGTGAATGTAGAGCCGTTATATTCAAATGCATAATCATGCTTTTTCGTATAGGGAATAATCAATAAATTTCCGTTCCGGACACCCAGCCAGGTGGCAGGCGAAATCTCTTCAATCAACCCGGCGAAGTAATAGAACAATGTAGCAGAAGTGCCATTGTATTTATATATCGTGATGGTGCCGTCATTGGCACTGGCGGGTATATATAGCTCATCGTTGTAAACAACCATTTCACCATCGAACATGGGTTGTGCTCCAGGTAGAGAAACGACAGACAGCACGCCATCTTTATATTTATATACTGTTCCGGACAATACAGGTTCATAACTTCGCTGGTAGTAAAATGCATTTTGCCACGTTAGTATACCAGTGGTCTGATAGCCATATTCGCTGTCCAGGGTTGTAAGCGTAGTTCCGTCAAAATGATATACCATGTACGCGTCCTGTACAATCAGGACATTAGGCGTACCAGGCATTCCCACAATGTCATTGACGTCCCACAGGAGAATATCCGGAAGTGTAACGGAACTACTTCCATCATACCGAACGATTCTTGCGTTGGCGCCATCCGGTGTATCAGCTGCGAAGAGTATATAAAGATACTCTCCTGCGACAAACAGTTCATATTCTGAATCGATGACTGTCGCTGCAATAGGAAGTGCAGCACTGACCGTAGTGCCATCATACCGGAGCAGTTCGAGGCCGGTTGGTGTTTTGGTCAGCACGTGTAGTTGTCCATTGTATACCACGGGATTTGATACAGGTTGATGAGGCAACGGTATGTTCGTATATACAGAGCCGTTAAACTTATACAGATAGTTATCTATAGCATAATGAGACAATACCGCGTAAAGATTATTATTAAAAACGGTGAACGGTTGTTTTAACTGATCGTGACGATTCACGGTTAGCTGATAGCTGCCAACAACCGGGTAAGCGTAGTTGTTTACTGTGGTGCCATTATACGATCGGAGAAATGAGATACCATTTTCAGAGACGTATAGTTTTGAGTCGTATACAACACTTTTGAACTTGCGATCCGACATAGGGTCAGAAACAGGAACGATGTCAATTTGCGCCAGGGCAACATGTACGCTGAGGCATGCCACCACAGCGAGGGATACATAAAATTTGATTTTCATAAAAGAGGGGTTTATTAAATAATACAGAGTTAATCACAACGATACGCCCTATACCTATAGGACAGTATGCTTTATAAAGCAGGATGAATACATAAATCAATTACACACAATATTTTTAGAATACAACAAGTACTGCATACTTACGTCTGGCATTAAAATTTAGATACACTATGCGTAAAAGTCTTTGAACATTTTATCTTAAATTCTATGAACAATTTTTTCCGTGCAATGATAGCTGGTTATGGAGCAAAAAAGCTTGGCGGTGGATGCCTTGGTACTATTATAGTATTCATTATTATATGGGTTGCCTTGGGACAGTGTAGTTGAATTATAATACTATATACCTATGGACACCGGGGCGGAGTATTTGTCTCAACCTGGTGAGGTCCCAGAAATATTTCACGTATAGCATCAACATGGGCTTGTACAACAACACGTCTGGCATCACGTTGTGCCTGCGTCTGCATGTCTTGCGAGCGCTGACCGCGTGGCATTTCTATGGTGATGATCCGCATAGCAGAACGGTTTCTTTCGGGATGCGCTGCATCGCATACGGCTGTACTGCCCCACCCTCCCAGGCTAACGCCTTCACCGCGATGATCTGTAGATGCTTGTCCTCTGCTTCGCGTCTGTCTCTGCCCTGCCTGAGCAATAGGAGGATCCAGGGCATACGTGGTGTTTTCATTTTGCGAACCTAAACGATTACCACTGACAGCTGCACCACGGCTTTGTGCAAGGCGGGCCATTTCAAGTGCAAGGGCACGGTCTGTGTCGTAACCTAAAGCAATCTGATTCTGATCGGTTCTCGGATCAGCAAATATACCGGCCGATGCATCACTATGCATAGCATGTACGCTCACAACTCTGCTCGGTCTGATCCGGTCGATAAGTTCCAGCAACATAACATTTTCTGCTTCGATGGTTCTGCCTCTGCTATCCACCGGGTTAGAAGGATCGAATGATCTCCCGAACTCGGGCATTTGGCGATTCGGATCTACAGCTGTACTGCGGGTATATCTGCCTACATTTGAATCGGCTTGAATGGCTGCCCGATTTCCTTCACGCACATGGGCATTGTCAGGAAACAGGCGAGGTACAATAGTCACCGTATAGTATGGACGTGGTCCTGTCCGCAATTGCGTAATAAGTTGTTCAACCACTTCAATTCCTGATAACTCAGATCCGTGAACACCTCCAATTACCAGCGCACGATTGGTGGTGGTGCCTGGAAATTCATAAGCATATATCCCCCTTCCTCCGGCTGAGCTTCCCAGGCGAACAGGACGATTGCGTAACCATTCTGCGTATGCTGCGCTGTGTTGCGTAACCTGATCTCGCGGTAATCCGGTTTCCCTGCTGAAGTCATCCAGTATAAAGTCATGAATAGGATCTCGTCTTGCGAATGGAACTCTTTGAATATAGCGTCTTTGTACGGTATTAGACTGCTGCACAACATGCGTGAGTTCATGCGCCAATAATCTTTTACCTGCTGATGACGCAGGCGCGAATTTTCCGTTATTAAAGTATATATCATTGCCGATAGTAAAAGCCTGAGCATTTAGTTGCGTTGATAGCGAAGCTGCTTCATTGTCGGTATGAATACGCACATTCGAAAAATCATTACTGAAACGACTTTCCATAAAACTCTTCGTACCGCTGTCCAATACGCTGCCACTGCCACGGCTCGATGCTATCTGATCGCTGACAGACTCCGGTACAACTGTACTACCAGAGGATGCCTCTTTTTTTTGTATGAACGCTGCGAGCGGCTTGCGTTGAGCCCTCTCCTCTTCTTCACAATGTGAGCACTTCCGTTGTATATAACTGTTTTGTGGTATAGCCACTACTTTATTCGCTACAGCATCGGCCTCAGCTTCCAACGGATCGTCTATTGCCCCAACGGTTAGTTTGCATTGTACCGGCAATACAACACTTTGTTCCTGTACAGTAGCCTGACACTGCGATGGAGAACTTGCAGCAGGTACAACGCTGGATGATGGAGGCCGTGACGTTTCTTTCATGATATAGTATATATCGTTATCGGGTTAAGGTCTCCGGGGACTGGTTAATGATAATACGAGCCTTGCAGCATTTACAACTTCTGTAGGACATGTAACCTCTGCGTAACTTTCCGGAACCGCGTGTTCGTAATCTTCCTGGCGCGAAGTCTCTTTCTCAAAAACAATGGCTGCCCTTCGCAAAAGCGGGTATATAAGATCGGCCTGTTGAGCGGCAGTTAACCGTGGCAGTCGTTGCATTAAGGTCTCATCGCGGTGCACAGCTTCTGCTGGATTTGTTGAGAACTCCTGCGTTGCATGTCGGGCCAGTGGATCGCCCTCAATAGAATCATCTGGCAAAGAGTATAATTCTCCTTCACCAAGGGGTGCGACCGAAGGAGTAACTCCGGACACACATGTGCCCGCTGCACCGGCAAGCCCGGCACATAGCTGCAGCAACCGTTGCTGGGCCGCATCAGCACGCGCCTGGGCAAGCAATGTATTACCCATAAATGTACTGCCTCTTCTTCTGCCCAGTGGTCCTTCCGGAGAAGTAAAGCCGAGGATCTGAGTTACACGATAACCACGGGTGAGCAATTGCTGTATAGCCGCAATATTTTCCATGCTTTGCGCAACGTTGATTCTGTCGGTAGCATAGTTAAAGTATATATACTTGGATTGCCGATCGGTTGATGTTACTGTTCGTGTTCTTGTTTCTGTATGTGCCGGTGTCAGGCGTTCACATTTAAAACGCGTGGAGATACGTTGCCGCAGACTGGTACATCTGAAGCGATCCTGACTACGTCCGGGTGTTATCCGTACGTTTGCCGTGATGGACCAGCCTTCATCATTTCCCTGACCTCGTAAGTCTACATCTAAAGGTCCTCTTCGGAGTCCTATACTTCCACCACCACCTTGAACGCCTTCAGAACTGATGGAGACTTCACCCCGTGCTGTCAGACTAAATTCTCCGGATTGTGCAAATACTATTTCAAGGAATGGAGTAGCTTCCGCAGAGCGAAGTATACGCGATAATTCCGAACCCGATGCACCGCGAGTAATGGCGTCCAGTAGCTGTTGCGCTGCACCTCTTGCTGCTTCGGGTATATTTGCTCCCAGGGTTACTTCGCCTCGCAGGTCATCGGTACACCACGTGAGATTAACAAAAATATTATCCATGTTTATTCCGCCACCGAACCTGGGACGTTGCGTTGTACGGGTGGTAGTTGTATCCACTACTTTTGTTACTCTATAAGTTGCGCCTTCATGTTCTACCGTTGCTGTATTGGGACCGGTTGCGCGGGCGCTGGTTCGCTGTATTTTACGTTGTATGCCCTGCTGCTGTATCGTATGAGTTAACTCGTGGGCAAGCAGATATTTACCGGCATTGGACTCCGGAGTATATTTCCCGGAATTGAAGTATATATCGTTCCCTACTGTAAACGCCTGCGCATTCAGGTCTTGTGACAACTGTGATGCGTACTGACCGGTATGAATGCGTACATTGGAGAAGTCTTCTCCAAAACGACTTTCCATAAAACTTTTCGTGGAGCTGTCCAGTGTACTTCCGCTGCCGCGAGTGGATGCTATCTGGTTATTCACCGCCTCTGATACAACGGTACCACTACCGGACGATTCTTTCTTTTGTATAAACGAGGCCAGTGGTTTGCGCTGAGCTTTCTCCTCTTCTTCACAATGCGAACATTTACGTTGTATAAAACTATTTTCCGGCATGCGCATCACTTTATCGGCTATGGCATCGGCTTCTGCTTCCATCGGGTCGTCAACTGCGCCAACGGTAAGTTTACATTGGATGGGTAGAACGATAGCATCCTGATCACTTCTTATTGTCTCCACGGGAGGTTGTGACGAAGCTTGTGTTTTTTGTGGTTGTTGATTCTGATGATGTTGTGTCATGAGATTATCGTTGTTGTAATCTATAAACTAGCTAAGGAGTTGTAACGGGTGCCGTAGGTTGATCACGAAAGAAATGTTCCACAGCATCTCGTGTTGTTGGAGGTGGTAACGTTTCATCCAGTGTTGCTTTTGCAAAATCAGCTATAGCAAATGCATTTGTCATACTTATACCAGAATGCATCCAAGAAGGTCTTCCCATGAGAAACAAAACGAAGGTAGTTTTGATACGATCTGTTTCAGATAAACTAAACCATGCAGGACAGAAATCAATTTCTCCGGAGGGCGATTGCGTTGCCAGAGAAACTGCAGAAGAAGTTACAGTTCCAGCTCCCGAAATTCCCACGGCACCGCTACTGCACGGTGCGCTAGCAGCGCCCTGGCAATTGAGAACTGAACCGAGTGAAGAGTGATAAGACGATGTATACAGGTTGGTAAATAAACTATTAAATGCCCGGAGATCCGCTGTAGACGTAACGAGAGGTAAATGTCTGTTCAGGAAATCCAGCTCAGCCTGAGGCAGGTCTGTTAATGGAGCGCTGCCTCTTAATCGGTCAGACATCTGTCCAATTAATTGCCATCCTCGTCTCGTCCAGAGTTCAGCTCTTGCAAATGCAGAGAGTACAAATGCCGTATTTGTGCAATTTGTTCTGTCAGGTTGAGCAGGAACGAGATTGCCCGTTGTCCGGTTATGGAGTGCTTCTGCCAAAATTCCATAAGACTCCGCGTTGTCCAGCGCTTCTTCCGGAGTAAGATGATGAAAAACGCGTTCGTGGTCATAGGCCCTGTCGGTAATACCGTTTCCTTGTGTTACAGTATTACGTATCCCTACATTTGGAATAACGGCATGTCCCATCTCATGAATAAACGTAGCTATATTTCTACCGGTACCACACAAGTGTATTTCGTACGGAGTATCTACATAGGCAGCTACATGACTTGATCCTGATGCCCTGCATTTATGTCCACCACAAAATATAGTGACCCGGTTAGGCTCCCGTAACATTCTTCCGATGTGGTAAAACCGTGATGCGAGTAATTGGACATATAGTTCATCTGTGGTATGAAATGTCTGTTGCAGTGCCGAAGCTATTCGGGTATGATCTGCAGAAGGCGCTGTTCCCGGAGTATTGAAAATCTGGTCGGCCGCAAATCCTACTAACTGACTATATATATCATCGATCCATGCAAGCGATTCATTTACTATATCGATAACAAATTGCGTATTTGAAGCGCAAGTGGTATCAATTATCGGATTAATAAATTTGCTATTCAACCATGTTCTATACTCTTCACTATGCTGTGATGCCCGGTCACGAGGTACACCGGTTTCGCGGCTGAAATCGTCAAGGATAGGATCATGTATACGGTCACGAGGGATTCGTTGTATAAATGGCTTCTTCGAAATTACATTGTCCTGTTGCTGTACGACATGCGTCAACTCATGCGCCAACAGATGTTTCCCTTCTGATGATTCGGGACTATACTTACCTGAATTGAAGTATACATCATTTCCAATCGTGAAGGCCTGCGCATTCAATGCAGAAGAAAACGCTGCAGCCTGACTGTCGGTATGAACGCGAACGCCTGAGAAGTCTGCTCCCAACTGTGTTTCCATAAAATTTTTGACAGGCTTGTCCAGCGTGCCGCCATTTCCGCGGGTTGATGTAATCTGAGCGCCTAGCGTATCAGACACCACGGTACCACTACCCGACGTTTCCTTTTTTTGTATAAACGAAGCCAGCGGTTTGCGCTGAGCTTTCTCCTCTTCTTCACAGTGCGAACACTTGCGTTGTATAAAATTATTTTCCGGCATGCGCATTACTTTATCAGCCATGGCATCGGCTTCTGCTTCCATCGGATCGTCCGCTGGGCCAACGGTAAGTTTACACTGGATGGGTACCAGTATACTTTGATCACCTTCTGCCATACTGAGCGAAGGCTTAGACTCCGCTGCCGGAGTTGATTGCGTCTGCTGTGAAAGTGAAACGTTCTTCATAATCTATAGCTTGATTATGTATATTACGTCAATAATATTTATGCCATCGCGGAGTCTCCATCGGGTATCGGAAAGTCTCCAACCGGTGGACGCACGCGTGCCGGCATGGTGGCACGCATGCGTGTACGCCATGTATTTATATTGTTTCGAATGAAATTATACCGTGCCGGAGAGCGCTGTTGAAGTACAATGGGAGTGTTTATATAGGCTGCTATCGATTCAGCAAAGTCTTCACTGGGACCTCCATCGACAGCGTATCGCGACATGGGCTGCTCGCTAACGGTATCATCAAACCAACGACCTGTTGTTATTCGATGTTGAACCGGTGGTTGTGTTTGACTCGCGATTGCAGCGCGTACGGTTGGCTGGCCTATATCATATAGCTCTGCCGGGTTGCCAATCCATCCTACCGCTGCTCTGAAATCAACAAAGGTCTGGTTATTCTGCGATGCCATAGCCGCTTCGGCAACACCATGTCCCAGCTCATGTGTGATGGTGCGCGCTATATCTCGCTCGCGGTTCCTGGTTGCTATGGGTGCTCCGCCCGGAGTGTTGATTCCGATAGCAGGATTCGTTGAACCACTAAAGGCCTCGAAGATCGTGAGGCTTCCTGCTCCGAACATCGCACCTATAGTTGAATCCGGAACGCCAACACCTGCATCATTGGGCTCGTAAAATACTTTGAAGAAAGTAATGGATGTAATCGTAGGTATAGCACCCAAAGCATCAGCCATATCTTCAATCCCATTGATGATACTGGTATAGTCATCAGATGCCGTTCCCGGATCCCATCGCTGCCAGCCTGGAATTGTAACCGTGGGTATATTTCTTCTTGTGCTGCGTTGTTCCTGTTCTTGTTGTGTACCCGTATGTATATCACTAACGCCAAAATGCGTACGAACATAATTATCGAATTCTGTCCGGCTAATATTTCCGGTTGGCCGGTATCGCTGTGTGATGACAGGTGTTACAGTTGGTAGCGGAGCCACGGGCACCGGTCTGGGTTGTCGTTGAATAACGGGCATGCCTGATGTCGTTCTGTGTACAGCAGGCAATGATTGGTTTACTTTTCGTTGAATGAATGCCGATAGATTGCTACGGTGCGAGGTAGCGTCCGTCATAATACTATTTTCCTGCCGTAAACCTGTTGCAAGCGAGAGATCATACAAAGGCATATATATATCGTTTGTCTGTTGAGCGGGGTCGCTATAGCTGCGGTTTCCCAAGGCGACAGATTCAGGTTTTGCCGGTATAGGTGCGATTGTTTGATACATATATTAACCGTTTGTGTGCGCTGCACAAGATGGAGGTGCTGCTCTTCCGGATACACGAAGCGCGAATGATTCAAAACAACTTGCATCAGCTCTTCTCAAGGCATCCACTTCATGTCGTGCCATGTGAAACCAGATATGAAATGGTTCGTGCAGAAGAGTGGCACCTTGCTCGTCCGGTGTATCCCAGAAAGTCTGACAAAGCACGATCAACCTGTTTCCCGGACAAGAGAAAGCAAAGTCATTGCCACAATTACCAGTCTGGCATCCAACGAGGGAAACATTACCGATTCCCAGACCCATGTATCGTAAGTAGCCCGATTGAAGTGTCTCTCTTACTCTGACAAACCTCTGGATCTGTTGTCGTATTAGTCCCCGATGCGCTACGTTGTTAAAGGACAACCCCAGTTCCTCATTTAGTATCAACTCGGCATTTGCGTCTACGGGATTTCCGGCTACAGCATTTGCCAATTGTGTTGTTAAAGTGTCTTCGGCATTTTGAGCCAGTTGAATCGCATCCGTGTCAGCATCGCGTATAGCATCGATAACTTCTTGTCGTGTCAGACCTAACCTGGTTAGCATGGGCTGTGTTGTTACCACATTTGCGTCAATGACTCTTCGTTGAATCTGTTTTCTTTGTAAATCGGTTCCTTGTTGTACAACGTGCGTCAACTCATGCGCGAGCAAATGTTTTCCTTCGGAGGACTCCGGGCTATATTTACCTGTATTGAAGTATACATCATTGCCAACCGTAAACGCCTGCGCATTTAGTTCGGACGACAACGCAACGGCCTGGCTATCGGTGTGAATGCGTACGCCGGAGAAATCTGTACCAAAACGACTCTCCATAAAATTTTTCGTAGGTGTATCGAGTGATGCACCACTTCCCTTCGTCTCCTGAATTTTATTAGACACTGCATCGGAAGCTATACTTGTATTTCCGGATGCTTCTTTCTTTTGTATGAAGGACGTTATCGGTTTTCGTTGTGCCTTCTCTTCCTCTTCACATTTAGAACACTTACGTTGAACGATGCCGTTTGCAGGCAGGCGCATCACCTGGTCTGCAACCGCATCGGCTTGTGCTTCCATTGAGTCGTTAACGGAACCAACCGCCAGCTTGCATTGGATATTGGCGGCTGCGGATGAATGGCTTTTACTATCATTGTTATTCTTCGAAAGCTCGCTCTCCATACACTATATCTTTAATGATACTTACATCGTCTTCCCTTCTTTTTTAAACTCCTTGCGGATACCCTGTAACAGATCATCCACTGTTACCACGTTGTCATTGCGATTCAGTGCCAGCAGCGAGGCAAACTGAACAACATTTATAATAGATCCTCCCGAAAGTTCATACTGTTGTGCGATACGCTCCATGTCACTGCTGGACGGTGGCTGACATACTTCACTGAATGCACCGTTCCACAGACGAAGGCGTTCGCGCGGCTGCGGTTTTTGGAAATGTATAATGGACTGCAATCGTCTTGTGAAAGCTTCATCGACATTGTTGCGCATGTTCGAAGCGAGTATAACAAGTCCCGGGTAGTCTTCGAGACGTTGCAATAAGTAAGCTATCTCCTGGTTGGCATACTTATCATGTGCATCCGATATACCGGTTCGTTTACCAAACAAGGCATCGGCTTCATCGAAGAAAAGTATCCAGTTCTTATTCTCGGCTTTGCGGAATACTTTTTCCAGGTTCTTCTCAGTCTCTCCTATATATTTCGAAATCACCATTGACAGATCAACCCGGTATACATCGAGATTATATAGTTTGCCGAGCAACGCGGCCGTAAGCGTTTTACCAGTACCTGGTGGACCATGAAATAAAGCTTTATAGCCTGGCTTAAGTTTCTTATCCATCCCCCACTCTTCATATAGTGTCTTTCCATACTTTAACCACACGCGAAGTTCATCGAGTTGTTGTGCGGTGAATTCATCCACCACGAGATCGGTCCACTCCATTTTTGTCGTAAGGCGTTTCGCAGGGAACTCCATGCTGAATGCAGGCTTGCGAATATTACCGGTCGTAAAGAAATCTACATACTCATCAGTAATGAGAATGGAACTGCTATAGAAAGGTTCGCTGCCAGAGCTGTGGTCAAGTTGAATGATGTTGTGTGCTGAGAATATATGATCAGGCTCAAACAATCTATATACTCTGAAACGGTAACTCAAATCATTACCCGCCAGTAAGAACAGTGCTGTCTCAATGGTGGGAACGAAGCCACTGTGCCGGTTTCCCTTTACGCCACCGAACTCGGTATAGCCTCTGCCCAGCGGTTTGTTGATCGAGAAGAATACATCCAGTAAATGCGGTTGCACATGTGGAATGATGGCCAGGATAAGGACAAGCCGTTCGTCAGCATTGAGCTTGTAGTAGTTAACGAACTCAGCATATACGGAAGTATCTTGTGTGAGGTCCGGGATGGATATATTTTCGCCCAGCCCAACCGTTGTGGAGTTGTCCAATTGAGTGCCTTTCGTGCCGGAGCTTCGGTTTAATATCTTGTTGATCCAGCTATGTTCTTTCTCCTGCTGGATTTCGAGTTTGTCTTTCGGAAAGTAATCCTGCAAACGTTCGTTTACCACGCGGGCGAACCAGCCGATCTCGCGTGCAAGTGTCTCTGCATTTCGATCAAGTGGAGAACCCGTCATACCAGCCTCCGACACGATCAGTTCTTGTCCTATACTATTTTGTTTACCATTCAACATAGATCAGGTAATTATTCCAGGGCAATGTTATAGTAGTATATCCCCACGGAAGTTTCTCCAACAGAACATCCATCGTCTTTCGCTCTACCTGCAATAGCCAGTGTCCATCGTTTCGCGATAAACTTCCGTCACGTACCAGGAAACTGTTTCGTAAACCATCGACCGAAGTATTTCGGAGTGCCTGCCAATGCTCGATGATTGCGTTTAATAGGACAATCGCTTCGTCCAGTTCCTTCTGCTGTAAAGCGGCATCCAGTGGTACAGGTTCTTCTATCGGCACACCACATAGTAATTTCTCCAGTACCAGGCTATATTCCGGAGTATACTGCTCTCCTGTGCAGAGAAATCGTACCAGTTGCACACCTTTATATTGTGCTGCCTTGCTTTTCCACGATACGCCATCCAGTAAATCAATTTTCTGAAAGAATGGTCGGAGAAACTGCGCAAGTAAAACAGCACCCGCATATTTGGAAATATACTTCTCTGCAACAGGCGTTGTATCAGCAGGCATTGCGCTGGCTTCAGTATTCACTATAGCGCCAAATGGAGTTGTGTTCTGCCCAATCGCCGTAGGCAACGCAGTTACTGCATTCTGCAATTCTTGTTGAGATGCACCGGAAAAAATGCGAGGAACAGATTTCTCAAATATAGTCTGAACCTGGTTGGCATTGTCCGCCTCTGATAACGCGGGGACATGTTCCAATACTATATCCGCGAGCAGTATATCTGTTCTTTCCACACCTGATGCCAGCGAATTGTGTTGCTCCAGGATCATATCTGTCCATGTTTTATATACCTGTACTATTGGCAACAGCGCGGGTAAGGCAGCTACGATTTTATAGCGGGTATCCGGGTTCAATTGCAAAACAATTCTTCGCCACAGGTTTTCATTGAACCTGTTTCGTTGTAGAAAATTCACAAAACCTTCTTTGTGTTTTTGCATTTGCTCCGATACAATTGCATCTATATCCAGTTCTTTTTCATCGGCCCACCATGGTGTAGTGCCTGCCAGCAGGAAATATTGCAACAACTCAACCTGTGAACGCTGTATGGATTCCCTCCTTTCTTCGGGTGGTATAGAAGCGATCTTCTGCAACAGTGCTTCTTCAAATTTTCCCGAGAATACATCTGCAAACGTCTGGTAAAATGTATAGGTACTGAATGTACCCAGATCAAGTTCCAGTCTATTCAGATGAATCCATTCGTCCTCGGCAATATACCGTGAGCATACGCGATCAATTACGACCTCAATCTGTTGCTGCAGTGCGAGGCTGAAGTTATGCCGCAGTTGCAGCGCCTGCTCCTCGCTCGGGCAATGGATTTCGATGCGTAATTGATTCACCAGATGCTTCATCCTACTTTTAAAATCTCATCATACATATATTCTCAACGGATCATTCATGACAGTCATCTTCGCAGCAACCACAAGGCTTCAGCGTATTGATTGCTTCCACCAGCGGGTTAACATGTTCGTACGATGGCATCTCGGTAAGTGCCATCTCGCGGAGCCATTGCTGGTATACATTTTCAAATGCTTTCATATCGCTGGTGCCGATCCACATGATCTTGAAGTGGACATGAGCCGGTGCTTCTGATTGAATCGTTTTCTCCACCAGTGTGCGGAATGTAGGATCGCGAAAGCGTTTTGGCCAGCACGGCAATACAATGGTTGCCCTGAATGAATACGGGTCTTCATTGTGATCGCAGGGGTTTTCCTGGCAGTACATGTCCAATTCAAAAGCGAAGTAGCGCATCAGGTTTTGTATCTCCACTTCAATATCATTGGCAATTGTCTCTCCGTTTTCAATCTGCTGTTTTGTACGCTTGTTGAAGATAAAAAGACTTTGCGCCAGCACAATATCATTCTCTCCGTGAATGATAAAGCTATACCGCAGACTATCCGGATCTTCCTGCTGATTGGACACAATTTCGTATTGTATACGCTCCGATCCATACTCTTGCAGATCACGTACGCGCTTGGCGAGCGACTCGTAGCGTCTGAACTTCAGCGGCACAGGTTCTTCATTCTCATCCGGTGATACTTCCTGGAAGAGTATGGATTGATCGAACTTCTGCGTAGTCGGATTCTGCCGGAAGTATTCCAATATCCACGGCATTTTATCATAGCATTTCCGTGCCGGTATACGTCTGATCTTCTTCCGGTATTTTGGTGTCTCCGTTTCTTCAAGTCCTTTACCAAGGTCGCAGCTGTCGAGGCATACATCGAGTAATTTTACTTCGATTGCTTCATTAGCTTCATCCAGTATTTCATCAAACTTCGGCCGCAGGAGTAAATGTTCTACGAGATGAAGTCCTTCATTGTCATTCATGCGGTCGATCAGGTATTGCAGTTTTTTATATACCTTCTCACGATCCTGGCGTGAAGTATATTTACCGCTATAGCCGAGCACTACCGCCTGTTCCTCATCGGTATTGTCCCAAAGTTCAAAGGAAAATGTTCCAACCTTACCGGCCGATTTACGCGTATGATGTTTCAGGTCATCGAGGAATTTGAAGTATTTGCGTTCATCTGCGTAGGTTAAAATTTCATTGACGAGCAGATCGGTGCAACAACCTGCTATTACTTCCACGCTTGTGAACAGAACTTCTTTTGTCTCCGGATCTATAAGTTTGATAACATTCAGTGGTTTGCCAAGCTTGTTCACCTTTTGCGATGTAGTATTTGTTTTCGGATCGGTAACCATCAGTGGTTCGATCACAAGAAAATCAATAGACAATGTTCTTCTGTCTGCATACTTGAAGCCGAGCAAACGACTCACTCTTCGTTCGGTTCCGGATACATTGGAGGTGTCCCATATTTCCGGATGAGCGTAGTTATACCCTTTACCACGGTTCGTACTTATCTTGTAATACTCTCCGTTCGCGAGTATACGGATCTTGTCTGATGCAAGTCGTTCCTCAACTTTATAGGGTGTGAGCCATCGTGTTATACTTTCATACTCGGTCAGGTCTTCACTGAACCTGGCGAGCATGTGATTCAGAAATTTGTTTCTGCGAATCAGAAATTTCTTCGGTGTCTCTACGAGGTTCTCCAGTACCTGCGTGAAGTCGTGGAGTATCTGATCCCAATGATCAGCTCCACGACCCTGATGATCAATCAACAGTTTTTGCAGGTCATCAATCTCCGTTAACGCGCGGGTAAAGTAAGTCCGGTTAACGGTGTCATCGAATGTAAACAGATCTTTTACATGGTTAAGCTGTACAAGGTAATCAGCCATTAGCTGCTCAAAGAAAAGCAGGTAGCCCTTGAGTTGTAAAGCCTGTATTTTTCTTTTATCACTGGCATCGGCAGGTAAACCGGCACGTTCGCTTACGCCATAGCACATGGGCAACGACTCTGTTACCGGGAAGTAATCTTCCAATGCCATATACTCTCCGGAGGGCACAGGTAAATCACGTTGCACACCTTCGAGTTTATATTTGCGTTCCAGTACTTTATGATCATGGAACATCTTCAGCATACGATCGGGATTCCGATCCGCAGGTGAACCGAGATTATAGGTAATAAAATCACGCTGCTTGCAAAACATCATCGTTGACATCGATGGTTGTATTCGCGCAATCTTCTTCTCTTCCTGCAGGAAGGTGATCCATTCATTAAAATAATTTTTACCGGAGCTATCATCATCAAAACCGAGGAAGGGCAACCGTAAATACGTGATAGCCTTCACGCCTGGTATATCGGCAATCTCATTGATGATATCAGATAACCGGATGTCACGGTACAGGTCGGTTTTTTCCAATTCGCTCTCTTCGATAAAGCCATGCTTCAGTGCCGGCCCTTCAAAGATCTCGTCAATGGTATAGCCCTTATCCAGCATCTGCTGAATGGTATAAAATGGTATGGAAGGCGTAAAATATTTATAGATCGTAAAATATATAGCGGCCAATACTGCATCCGGATCGGCATATTCTTCCAGTGCAATGGAACCTGCTATACCGAAGTCTTCATACTCAACCGCCTGCACGCTCAGAAAATCTTCACAGAGATTACGATGACCGGTAAGGCGTTCGATAACACGTTGCCGTATTTCATCGCGCTCTTCATTCTGAATTACATCTTCTTCGTATTCCACCATTACGTTATAGAGCCCTTCGAACTCAACGATCTTGGAAGGTATATAGGGTAATGCGAGAATAATGGCTTTCTCTTCTTCGAGAGATGTTCTGCGTGCAATCTTTCTGCCTTTTTTCCTGGCCAGCTTGTCCCGCTCTTTTATAAGCTTTTCTTTATCGAGCTCATCTTCGGTGTTTTCAATCTTCGTATCAAGCTCGGCAATCTTTGCCTCAAGCTCGGTGATCTTTGTATTTATAGCCTGAATCACTTCGTCTAGCCGTGTCGTTGCTTCCTGTTTTGCTGCCGTAACCTGATCCTGCGTTACAGGATCAAGCTGCAGCTTTCCATAACACCCTTTGTCGTCAGCGTCTTCACACTGACAGTCATTATCTCTCCTTCTTTCGTATATATTGTAGTTGATCCAGAGCGGCACTTCGTAATTCTTGCTGGGCTCGACCCACGCGTTACGAACGCCCTTTACGTCAATAATTATCTTGCGATAGTCATTCAACGTTAGCGGGCTGTTGTGCAGTATTTTCCGGGCGGTATAGAATATTTCTTTCCAGGTATCCGGGGTAAGTTGCTCCGGTGCCAGCAAGTCCTTTATCTCGAACCCGGTGCGATACGCGAGGTCGGTTACGGCATAGCTCACCGCTTCGAGAATCGTTATACCCGGATCGGAATTGTTATACTCTGTCCAATGGTCGCTGCCGGTTTTTTCAATGTCTTTAAAGCCCTGCTTGCGAAGCGCTACATAGTCTTCTGCCGGTTGCAATGGATTTGATTTATCGAGTGTGATAGGGTCTTTCATATTTATACGGGGCTATACTTACCTCAACTTTACTTGTCTGATTTCTTTGACCGGCCCGGACGTTTCTTTACAGGTATATCTTTCTTCCCGGTTGTCTTCACTGACGATAGTGATCGGGTTACATCTTTACTGCGTTCGGTACTTCGCTCTGTTAACAAAGCAGATTCATGTGTAATTACTTTGTCGTTTGATTCGGATGACCGTATCGATGCTACACGCCTGGATTGTTGCAATTTTTCACAAGGCGTCAGGCGCGGTTTCTCTTCGTAAGGTATAATGATATGTCGTGGTGCCGATACGAGAATAGAACGCGGTGTAGACGGTTGCGCGACAATTTCTCCTTTGAATTCAGAATCTTCACGAAGTAAATGTTCAAAGTCATTGCATCCACACAAACTGCTGAGTGTCTCAATCAGATCTTTATCTTCCGTATCGTTGTCAGGTGAATTGATCTGCAACAGGTATATTTCCCACGCGCGATTCACCGGTGTCTGCACCTCCTTGAATGTATACCCCGCGAAGCTGAATGCCAGTGTAACATCCGTTGTCGAATCAGTCCTCAATGTAAAGGCACCATTGGTATCTGTAACCGTACTATTGGTAGTGCCTTTGATTTGTACGGTTACACCGGGTAACGTTGCTTTGCTGCGACTGTCGTACACAACACCGGTTATGATAGGGCGGCCATCCGGAGATTGCTCCGGCACAGATTGATCTTCCGGCATATCTTCCTCACCGGTACAACATTCATCTTTACACACTACCATAATGAAGTCGGTGATGAAATCAACATACGGTCTCTCTTCGATGAAGTCGATAATCGATGAAGCGTATATCTTCTGTCCAAATACTATATCTGCAGTCTCATCAAATGCCCAGGGCGTGAGGAAGTGAACGATCTCTTCATTGAGCTTCTTGAGATAATAACCCTTATCTATACCCGGATAGAATTTTACCCGGAAGAAGACAAGTACCTGTTCATACACCGGGTTCTTCGCATGAACCTTTACAAACGGTGATGTACGCTTCTTGATATAGGACTCTATCTCCAGTAACGTTCTGCGACCTGTTTTCGGCTGCAGTGGGTTGACTGCATTCCTATTTTTAAAATTAGCGATGGGTACAATGAGTATATGTCCCGGTGCAACCTGCGGACCACAGCAATCTTCTACTCTTGCCGGATTGTAAGGACTGTTCGGATCGGTATGTCTGCATAAACATTCCGGATCAACGTGTGGTATAGCTTTTACTTTATAGATGGAAGGAAAACGATCGAGTATAAGATGCTCGTAGTCCCACACATTGATAGCGCGTGCTTTGTGACGGAGCCGTTCGCTCACGCGTGTATAAAACTCTTTGCCTGTCTCACGATGTTTACCGTCCCACGAAGCGAAGGGCTGAATTACTTTACTCACTTCGGCCACCTTTACAGCAAGTTTGCTGATGCTGCCTGCAGCCAGTGCGTTGTCAAAGTGTGTCTGATCATTATCCTGGTCTTCGAACGTTGCTATCACGGCCTGCGCCACAACATCTACCAGTTTCGGTATACGATTGGCATGCTCGGTAACACTTGCACACAGCCAGTATAAACCGTTGGTGATGATGGTATTGTTATTGGTGATGTCAGCCGGTATATCAAGTTTTACGATACCCGTTGTCTGAAAACCAAACGTATCATCCGACACTATATTCTCGCCTTTCAATGGATGCCATTCGTTGTTAACGAGGTATGACCAGTGAATTACCGGTGGATCATTGTCTTCATCTTCTGCACTCCCATCTACAAATTGGAATAGCAATGATAAACTTTGAAGCGGCTTGAGATTTTCGAGTCCGATAAAAAGCATACCTTCTTCCTGTAACAAACTTGAATACTGGTTGGCACTTCCGGTAATTGTCTCGGTAACGCCACTGGCATCGATCATCAATCGTTCAAGCGCAGTAATTTGTCGGTTTGTATTTTTAGCGCTGTGTACAGTCGAAGTGATAACCGGGTAATCCGATTTAGGACCGGATACTATAGGTTTGATTCCGATGTCGGTATATTTGGCATACGGATCCTGGTAGGTAAACTGCGGAAATAATTTACCCTTGGTATCTGTGAGCAGATCATTGCCATTACGCAGTTTTGTTATAGCCGAAGTGGATGCGAGTGTTGGTGCCAGGTCACGTGCCAGTATACGTGTTTGTGTTCGCGCATTAAGATCAGCTTCCAGCACACCGAACGGATATACATGAAAGAACTGATCTATACCCGCTTCCGGTCTTTCAAGGACTGAATGATAACTGACCGAAATTTCTTTTACTTTGAGAAACTGCGCTGCTTCCTGCATGTTCTCGTATACTCCTTTATTGGTTGTCGAGAATATTGGTATATTAAATTCCACTTGCAGAAAACCTTTCACAGAGGCATTGGTATATGGCTGCTCGGTTATGAGCGGCTTACGATTGAGCTCCAGTATATTACCTTCCTCACCCAGTAAAAGATTTCTGGCTAAACCGTCTGTCGTATTCGTGTGCATACCTTCCGGAACAGTTATCCATGTTCTTGATTTAAGTACACTTGCTATAAATAAACTGTTATTATTTACAGCTGCTAACTCAATGCCATTATCATTGGCAGGATTGGCCAATCGTATATGGAGCGATAGTTCATCCAGTGTCTTATTGAAAACTTCCTGGCTGCCGACATACAGACTCTTACCACGGTTCGGATATGCGGTAAATGGATCAAACGCCTTGGAGGGATCTAACATACCATCATCGTTCTGAAGTGTCAGAACTTTCAGTCCATCAAAAATAGGTTCTATCGTTTGGTCTCCGGAAGCTACTGAACCGACCCGAACTTCCAGTGATGCACTTTGAAATGCAAGTTTACCAAAATCATTTTCGCTGATCAGTACGGACGGCCCCAGCAATACCTGCATAACAGGCTGCATTGTAACGAAAGCGCCTTCGTGTATAGCGCTATCAAACGGTATAACGCCTGGCAAGCTTGCCGGTAGATATATATACAGCGTGTCGGTATCAAAATAGTAACTACCTTCTGTTTCCTGTGTTTCGGCAAATCTGGTTTCACCTTTAATGGGAAGTGACTTGAACTGGGCGTCTGTCATACGCTTCTCAACGGCCAGCCATTTCTTCTCTCCTGTAAACAGTATACGTACTTGACGTTCGGTTTCCGGGTTACCACCGGTATATACTTTGCCCAGGTCTTGCAGACGATACGCAATCAAACGATTACCACCCTGCAATAATAACTGTGGCGATGCTATAGCAAAACCAATGGCAGCTTCGTTACGCCATTCCAATTGATTCCGTACGATGTCTATAGCCTGGCATATATTCTTATAATCCAGATTACGATTGAGGCGTCTGCCAAACGTTGGCCACTTGGGATAGGGATCGGTAAATTTCTCGCCATAACCATCCAGCGAGTTCGCTACCGGTTGTGCTGATATTGATCCTATAAAGGTAACATCATCCTCAACCTGTTTTTCGATGAATATAGTTTTCAGTTCTTTTACCTTCGCCTGATTTACCACCAGGTCGTTTTCCGTTTTATATACTTGCTCTTTACCGGAAGCATCCTTACCTGCCAGCAACGCGGTGCCCGGACCAACGGCATACTCAGCTACATCTTTAGCCAGTTCAAAGACTATATGCACGCGATCGGGTATAGAATCTTTCTCCGTGAGTTGCAGTACATCTCTGTAATAGAAGTCTAGCATGCGTCCGGTGATACCATTCATTTGCTCCTGTGCTAACCTGAACAGCTTCAGGAACGCAATGAAGAGTGCCATGTGTGGCTGATGAGCGGGATATTGCTCCAACGCAAAAGCAAAGTACTTGGAAGACTCCGCTGTCAGCTTTTGTATAAAACCATAGAATGAAAGGAATATATCCTCAACGTAAAGCGCTGCATGCCTGATCTTGGCTGCCTCATCAACGCCCTGGTATATATTTCCTTCGGCTACCGCAGGTTCATCGAGTCCCCACAGTGTTTTATTTTTAATAGCGGAATAATCAAGGTCAAGTTTTTTACCGGGATCAACCAGCTTGAATCCTTCTTCATACGCAGTAATTTTCTGAACCTGCGCCTTTAACTCTGATTGTATCGCCAGCGTGAGTGTTTCATAGAGCGGATTCTCCGGTATGGCGAGTGTATACCAACGATCGATGCGGGCAACCATGCCGAGCACCGGACTATATAATGCCGCATATATATCGGCTTCCGGATCTTGCTGAAGATTGCGGAAGGTTTCTTCAAAGTCTTTTCGTATCTGTGCTATATCGGTCAGTGCTATACCGGCTGCGATCACGGCCATATCGCGGCTGAAGAATTCGCGCCAGCTGACTTTAGCGGCAGGTGTTGTATCGCCCGGGTGACTTTCCGGTATATCGTAGAACCGGATCTGTGCGGCATATCGTTTAATGAACACCAATAGCTCTTCGGTGCTTCGCTCATCTATGGGAGCGTAAGTCGGATCAAGTGCCTTGAGGTAACGGCCTAACTGGCCTGAACCATCGCGCACAATATCGGTATGACAATGGCAGCTCATGCGTGTTCAATGTTTGTAGCTTCGTTCATATAGAATGGGAACACGTAGTTATACCGCGTGTTGGTAGTGATGATCGTATATTGAACAGTGATCAATAACGTTCCCTCCTGCTGTTTTGCTTCCGAGGTAACTTCTTCTACGATAATTCTCGGTTCATGAAATACCAGTGCATCGTGAACCAGTTTTTCAATCAGGGCTATATTTGGCACATTCATCACTTCAAAAAGTTTAGGCTGCAGATTACAGCCGAATGTGGGTTGCATGATGCGTTCACCGGTAATGGTGGATAGAATAATATGAATGCTGCTCCGTACATCTTCTTCCTCGTGAAGCATTTCAACGCCATACCATTCTCTGCGAAATGTTGGCGGATAACTCCAGCCGATTCCTAAAAATGATTTATCAATTGCTTTCATGGTCGGTTTTTCGTTTTCAATAGTTATCCTCCGATCTGTACTGTGGGCAATCCGGCTGCAACGGTACCGCCATGCGCAGTGGAGTCTCCCTGGCGTGCAGCAGGCCTTCCGTTGATTTGCACGGTTAATGATCCCTTCAGTATGCTATCCGGAGGGCCGGCACAAACACACATGCTGCCGGCAGTGGCGGCCGGTTGTCCTCCAATCAAAACGGTAGGTATACCGGGTGGCATGATGGGGCCTCCTGTATGCGGATTACCATTCGGGTTGGCCATCGGACAAACATGATTGTCGGTAACGCGTGCTGCTGCTGGCATATATATACCGGTTAATTTATTCGTACCATGGTTCCGCGAATTACTACGTTGCCGCTGCCGGCTTGTATCGTAATTCCCTGCGAATCCATTTTTATAGTGTTCTGATTTTCGTCTTTCATTTCAAAGGCACCGGACGCATTGTTGATCACGAGGGACTTCTCTCCTGCCCCGGCAGGTACTCGCAATGTGAGCCGCTTGTTGGTGTCATCGAAGATTAACTTTATACCTTCTTTGGTAACAATGCCGTGTTGTGTAGAACCCTGCTGTTCCGGTAAAGGAGATTTGCGTGAATCTTTGCTATGAAGACAACCGAGTATAATGGCTTCGCGCGGATCGTCATTCAGAAAGCCGATCACGACTTCATCGTTTACTTCCGGGCGAAAATATATACCTCGTTCAGGTCCGGCATCCAGCGTGGCTACGCGTGCCCATATACCATCATTGCCTGTGGTCATCAACGGTATATGTACCTTTACGCGATATTGCCCGCCATCTTCCTGGTCATCGATATCTTTTACAATACCAATCTGCAATCCGTTTACTCCGGGCAGTAAACCGGCAGCGGGTTTGTCCATCACATCGTCTTTCGTATAGAACCATTCGTCACGCCAGCCGAATTGTATATCGGTTTGCCAGATGTCTGCATAGTGATGCAGTACTCCGGTAACATATACATCGCCATTGAAACGATCGCCTACACCTTCGAGTGTAATAACAGTACCGGGCTTCACTTCAGCGTTGCCGTCCACGCGTACTCGCCCTACTGCTTTCGAGAGACGATTACGAAGTGCGTAGGCGTCTGACCAATCCTGTAACTGCGGCTGTGTCAATCTTCCGGAGTGAACCAGTTTTACTTCTGCAGCGAGTACATCGGCTAAATCATCCGAAGAAAGATTGCCTGTCTCATCGAAGTCAGAGGTGCCATCTTCAGATGCTTCGGGTTCCTGCTTGGTATAGTCCCAGGCGTGACTGGTAATGGATTGCTTGATTCTTCGCACATCCATCTCAGCTTCGAATTCGAGTATATTTTGCCCGTAGGTTGCGACCAGTACCGCCTCCGTTGTGGCATCTGGTTTTGTTACGATCAGGTTACCATCATCGGTGCATACGAGCATGCCATTGGCTTCTGCCCGTGTTATGATAAAGTCCCAATCGGTAGCGTTGTATTGTACGAGTTGCTTGTGCGTGAAAGAAGTTGCTTCTACACCATCGGTATTCAGTTCGCCTGCCAGTTCGGTAATTACTTCGCTGTCTTTTTTCTCCAGGTGATATATACTCTTGCGTGCACTGGTCAGTTTGATGGCTTTATCTTTCGCCTCGATCATCAACATCGAGTTTGATTGTCTTCCAACTTTTACAGCATGCTTAACAATAATTCCCTTGAACACCGTTTCGACTTCACTGTGATATCCGAGCTGTACTTCAATTTCGTTGCCCGGTTTAAACAGGTCGTCATTGCTCAGCGGAAAATCACGCTCCGATGCCGAGCCATCCGAAAAGGTAAGTCTGGCCGAAGCTATCTTGTTAAAAGATTTGGACACCACAATCTGCATCAGCATGATCTCATGGTTCAGCTCTGTGCCATTGATCAACACTTTCTGGCTGACAACATCTGTGGATGTACCGGTTCCTGGAATTACGCTGTCCATTGCTCGTTATATATACCTGTATCTGTAAAACTATTTCTTTGAAAGAGGCGGAAAGAACAACTCTGTACCCGCCTGGAGCTTGCGAAAGTTCTTGAGACGATTAACCCGTGCCACCTGTATATAGTAATGTTGATTATTATATACTTCGCGTGTCAGCAATGGCAACAGGTCTCCTTCCTTTACAATCTTTCGATGGGTAAGATCGGGCGATGATAACATGCCGAGCACATCGCTGAGTCCTTGCGGAGAACGTTCAGTAAAGGTTGCACTTACCTTGGCACGTATCGGGAATCCGAACATATCGAACATGGTATAGGTAACGTTCGAAGAGTTCATGATACAGACGTTGATAAACGTGCCGTATTGTACCATGAGGTAATGCGGCCGGTGTATAGTTCCTTTTATATTGGTCGTTACACCGCGGAACAACGCGATCTGTACCGGCACTGGTATCTTTACTCCGTTCGTATTTACTCCGGTTCCATCAAGCGTAAACTCAATGGTAAATGTACGGGGCGCTGTTTTTACATATTTCGGCTCTGTACCTTCTTTACCGGGTGCACACGCACTGCTCCAATGCAGATCTTCATGCACGGCAAAGTTTTCCGGATTGAACATGGCAATGAACGGAACTCCGAACGGTATACCTTCCAACGTTGTTGGAATGATCTTCAGATTGAAGGGTAATTTTGCAAGGCTTTGTGCGTCCATTAGCGTTCCAGTTTTTCGCGTATGATCTCCAGTATTTTTTCTGCCAGTTCCGATTCTGCACTGCTACCGCTGCTGCTTTCGGATGCGCATTGTGTAGCCTGTGTACTGCTGCCTGCGGGCGGAGCCGGATCTACGACTGCGCGTATAACTACTTCGTTGATTTGTACAGCCATGATTTATAGTGTTCGTTCGAAATACTGATAGGCAAGTTCAATGGTCTCAATAACAACTGAGTTATCGCTGGCGCGGAAATCAGAAGATGACCATTTCAGCGGGTATGCCTGATATACTTTCCAGGCGGCTACTCCACTCTCGGTCTCATCCATCAGCGTGATGAGTATATCGGCTGGTTTAAAGTCGTATACAGGTACCGTGAAATATGTATTCATAGCAGACTTGAACCAGTTCAATATAGCGGTGTTCGTAAGCAGCCCGCGCTTCAGTACCAGGTTCGGATACTTGGCGCGCTTGGGAAGTTTATAGACAAAACGGTTCTCTCCTCCTTCCCGCAGCTCTTCGGTCTCTACTTCAACGGACAAGCCACTTACTTCCTGGAAGCGTTGCTCCGTATCACCGGACATACCGCTGACTCCGAGAAACTCTACCTTGAAGTGAAAGCTGGCAGGAGGATAATACGCTGGCATAAATTATACTGGTGTTACAGTGATACCTTCGTGTGCCAGTTCGAGTGTTTCAATGGCAATTTCATTACCGCTGGCTTTCAGGCCGGGGCCTTCGCATTTTACAGGCCACGCTTCGGATATAGTCCAGACAAAAACAGGATTGCCTTCATCGTTCAACAGTGTAATCACGAGTGTACGCCTGGTAACATTAGGTTCACCAAAATTATTGAACCATGTATATAGATCATTATTAGCGGTTACAATGCCACGCTTCAGCGAGATGTTACCGGCCTTGCGCAGGCCTGGTCTCTTTAATGGAAGTGTCTTCGCAGACATTAGTCCATCGCGATACTCGATCGGTTGATTCTCTACAGAAAGCCCGCTTACTTCTGAAAAACCTATGTTATCTCCACCCCACGATACAGTGAAGTGAAAAGAGGTTAGTGGATAAGCCATATACTATATTTTGTTGTTTGATTTTAGAACTAAAAATTTCAGCTATACTATATCAGGAGGTTTGCATCATCTGTTCAAATTTCAGAATGATGAACTCGGCAGGTCTTGCTACGGCCATACCAATCTCTACGATCATGCGGCCTTCCAGTATATCAACCGATGTCATCGTAGATCCTATACCTATATTTACAAAGAATGCCTGTTCGGGAGTGGCGCCTGCCAACGCACCATCTCTCCATTTGAGGTACAGATAATTTTCGATCATCGCCTTTACTTTCACCCACGTTGGCGAAGTGTTGGGTTCAAAGATGGCCCAGTTGGTAGATTTCTTGATCGACTCTTCCACTACGCTGAAGAAGCGTCTCACGTTTACATAACGCCACTCGTTGTCATTTCCATCAAGTGTTCTGGCGCCCATCACAACGGTACCATAACCCGGACTGTTGAGTATAGCATTTACAGATTTACCGGTATCAGAATTTACGTTGAGAAGATCGTGCTCGGGGCGTGATACCGATACGCGTGGTTTCACAACATCCATCAGGCCTACATTGGCCGGAGCTTTCCATACACCACGCTCGCGGTCTACACGCGAATATACTCCTGCTATAGCAGCGGATGGTGGCAGTACAATGTGATACTTGTTATACTCGGTTAGGATGGCGTTATAAAGCAATGATGCGCTGTTCTTTAATGCAGACATTGTCTGGTTCGCTTTATCTTCACCTGCTCCCGGAGCCGCACCATTCACGGTATGCGTATTTAATATCAGCGCCTGGAAATCGAAGGTATAGGTATAGGATGTTTCGAGATGCGGATAATAGACCGCTCCATATCTTCTGATTGCGCCATCGGCAGGTATATTTCCAATAGCTGTGGTTACATCGGTGTTGACCGAGTTAGGAATTTTCGGTAGTGTTGCGGTAAGTGTATCGATTATAGCAAAACGATCCTTTAACGAAGCAGCCTGGTTTATCATCTTCTGATTGACACCATCAAAGCCAGCCTGATCAAGATAGATCGCTTCGGGTACTACGAGCATCGTAGGGGTGTCTTCATTGGCAATGAGATCAATGCCACGTTCAAGATCAGCGCGAGTCGGAGCAGCAAATTTTGCAACCGAAACGACATAACAACGTCCGCCTCCATTGCTGAAGAAATGCTTCATTGCGTGATACAGTATATTTTTACTGGTATTCGCTGGAGTAATTGCTATCGTTGTTTTGAAACCAGTAGTTACCGTTCCTGTTTTCAGTTCGTCTACTCCAATCGTTATGTTGGCAGCATTCTCAACAGGAGGCCCGCCATAGTATTGTATAAAATCGGCAAGACTGGTAATGGGGGTCGGTACATTAATCAGATCATCGGCAACGAGCAGGGTTGCTTTTTCGGTATACCCGATAAACGCGGGTACGGCTGATTCAACTTCAGCGATGGATGGTGGCAGAAGAGATATCTCCTCTACATAAACACCGGGTGAGCGATAATTGGCCATTTTTTTAATTTATAGTGTTAGTAAGATGTCAGAATATATAGTCGGGCTCGCAGATGCGTCTATCCGGTCTGTTGCGGGATAGGGTAAACTGCTCCGTACTTCCGATTCTCTCGGATCGCCCAGGTAACGTTTCAGCGTAAGCCGCAGCGCAGTGTTTGGTCCTGCTGTCGTGGATATATATTTCTCCCGTAGGTATAGCGGACTGGCAGATATAAATTCAAATACCGTATCGCTTATGGGATTGTTATTGAAAAGTATCGTGGCATCGTTGCTGATTACATTGAGCCGGTTAATAAAATCCGTGCGGTCTGGTGGTGTGAGTGCAGCCATCTCCAGGTATAGCGGACTGTTGGGTTGCAGAATCATGCGGTATCGCCATAATGTCTGCCGGTTAGTGAAATGCAGCCGGTAGCCTGGCCGTTGTGGCGTGATGGAACCATCGGCTTCCACAACGCGGTAGTTGGGTTGTAATGCAGCATCCAGCGAGAGGCTGATGATGCCAAAGACTGGTGTGTCTTGCGTTATACCGGTATAATAGAATTCATCTGTAACAACGGCACTTACAAGCAACTGGCAAGGACCAGGCGCAAATGAAGAAAGATCAAAGAGAAGGTAACTCTTGCCAGCTTCTGTTACCACCGACTTAGGTTGCGCTTCCTGTCCTGTTGCAACGTGTTTTACACGTGCTGTGCCCGGGGCAACCGGAACCATACTATTATAGGTATATGTTCCGGTAACACGTTTCGTCAAGTCGCCTGCTTTTACACCGGTAGCATCGAAGCTCAGGTGCAGATCATCGCGGGGTGCAGCCGGATCAATCAACTGGTTGGTGAAATAATATACCTGCGCTGTCGTACCATTTGGCAGCTCGTTAAAGTTTACAAAAGATGGATTGCGCAGTAGCAGATAAAAGGTAAGTATATCCGTGGCACGCGGTTTGAATTTCAGTAATTCATTTCCACCACTGGTGCCGGCTATACTGCTCCACACGGAGAAACCTCCGGCATGATCGTCTTTCTTGAATAATAGATCAAGGCGTTTCATCAGGGCCGCACATTCTGTGGTGGGTACAATTTCAAAATCCGGTCGCGGCTCGGTAGTATATTTCGGACAGATGCTGTTGCTGTAAAACGGCTGCTCCACCGATACCTTGAGTAACTCACTATATTTTACTTTCAGGATTCCCATAGATCAATCAGCAAAGTTCATTTCAGTAATAGCTGGTGCTGCTTCTTTACCTCTCGTATCGAATACGGTAAGCATGTTCGCTTTGTATACTACGCTGGGTATATATTTACCGCCCAGTGTAGCCCAGAGATTGTTCTGCTGCTCGAAGGTTAAACTCGTTAGCCTGAAACTGAGGCGTTCAATGAGTTGCCAGGGTTTATTTACCGGGTCGCTCACATCGGCATTGAGAGCAGGAAACTTCGATTCGTCAAATACATTATATACTTGAAAGAAAGCCACAACATCAGACAAGTCGCGTAACGCTGTCTGATAGTTCGTGCTCTGTGCTATAAACAGAATGGACAGATCAAGTTCTACCGGAGGGTTGAGTTTCATGAACTGCTTATTCTCGATCGGTACATAATATGGACGCTTGCCTTCTCTCCTTTCTTCATCCACACCAATCAACATCATGGTGATGTGCATGGCATTATTCAGATTGTAAGTGCCGTCAGGCAGATATACCGGCTTGAGATCTACTACGTTGTTCAGAGCGTAGTTGCCGGGGTCCTGCTCGCGATCTACGATATAGGCATCCAGTTCTTTCCTGATAAATTCCAACGCGGTACGAATCATAGGTCTTTCAGATTAACAAATGGCCGCTAACAGTCCGGAGATCAGAAGTATACACAAAAGAGGTGACGACAATACAGCCGTATTGCGTCAGAAAGGGTTCAGGGTTGCAAGCGGGTTTAAAATCAATAACACAACAAAGGTATATATATACCTTTGGTACATACATCACCCCCAGGAGTGATTTTTCAGAATATCAAAATTTTCCAGTTCAGTAATATTAAAGAATATATCCTTCAGATCATTCAGACAACGAACACCGGCTTTTGATACTATATTTTTACGATGCGATTTTACAGTCTCCAGACTGATGCAAAGTTTTTCAGAGATCTCCTTATTCTGAAGACGTTGAAATGCCAGGTATAGTACTTCACACTCACGCTTGGTGAGTTGATCAAGCAATTTTCGAAGATGATTTTCCTCCTGACTTGGCACTTTACCGGTTTTTGCATCTACGATATCGATGGCCACCCGATACTGTTCATTGCATTGCTCCAGAAATGCAATTACTGACTGAAGATCATTGCATGCAGTACATGACTGTAGCCTGCAGGCGATATCTTTTTCGGAATTGATTTTGAATTCTTTTATCATGATAGCACTTATAAAATTTATACAACATCCGTTACTACAACTACGCTTTGAAAAATGTACTTGCCATAACCATGGCGGTGAAGGTAACAAAAGTGCCAGAAGGATCAAGTAAAAACAATGGGCTATAACCCATTCATGTGATCGTTATTTAACGGTAAATGTGATATCATGTTATCCGCTGTTAAAACATACACGATATATATACCCCAGACGAAGGAAATATGATGCAAAAAAAACTCGCAACTTTGAATCGCGAGTTTAGACAATGATTGATAGAACTATACTTTGATCAAGGTTCAATACTCATGGTAAGCAACGGTACTACTTTCACGAACCCGTGCTGATCTTTTCTGAATTTATAGGTATAGTTATAGTGTGTTTCCAATTTGCTTTCGTTCGGCAAGCCGTTTACGAGACAAATGTTTCGCTCTTCAGCAAAGTTGATCAACTCTTTCAGGTACGATGCCGAGATCTGCCCTACTTCATCGATGATACAATGCACATAGAAGTTACGTGCAGTCTTCTCTGTAGATTCTTTGATGAACACGTTAAGCAGCGTGATATATATAACTGCCTTCACCAGCATATCCGTTCCGGTGGAACCTACTTTGTCAATCTTCTCAATCCAGCCGGTATCATTCTTACCTTCCTTGATGCGGAAACGTAGTTCAAACAGATCTTGTACGCGTATCTCTTCGTGCTTCTCTTCGCTGATCGTTTTCTGCAGATCATTCAGTAACTCCACGGAGCGTTTATCAATTTCTGCCTTGGCTTTATTCGCCTGGTTGAACAGGTTCGCTTCACCATATAAGAACGGATTCTGCTCGCGGAATTCGGCTATACGCTGCAGCTTGCGCAGCACTTTATTCTCACTGTCTTCCGATTTCAGTTTTATATACTCGATCAGTTTCGAACTCTCAAAGGAAGCTCGGCCGAAGTCGGCTTCCATCTTCGTGATCATTTTCTGAATGCGTCCTTTGTGCTCGATCAGCGCCTTCATCTTGCTGGATATAGCATCGATGAGCATACCGTGACTCTTGGCAACTTCTGCAATCGAGGTTTGTATTTTGTTCTCATTGTAGAAATCCTGCAGGTATGCTGCGAATCGTTCATATTCACCTTCACCGGCCTGCGGATTGATCTTGAAGTTAAGGTGATTATCGGGACGGAATCTCCCGGTAAATTCAGTTACGTTGTTCCTGAATTTTTCAAACTGGTTGTGATACTCGGTATCGTTTGCCAGCAATTGTGAGCAAAGTCCAATGATACCTGCTTCAGAATGTTCAGCCGGAGCCGGCTCAATGATGTGACGCAGACGGTCGAACAAGGCACGCTCACGGAAGTGGCGCTCGAAGTGTTCAAGACCATCGGTATATTTCTTCAGTGCTTCGTTGAGCGCACGGCCATCTTCTTCCAGTTGCGTACGTTTGCGTGCATACGCTTGTTTCTCATTGAGAAATTCTTTATCAGACTGTCTTATCTTGTCCTCAAACTTCTCGCGCTCACGTTTAAACTCTTCAATCTTATCAAACAACTCACGCTTGTCTTTGCGGTAATCGTTCAATAGCTCGGAGTATTTTTCCAATGCATTCAGGGCATCCTTTGTATCGTCAATCTCCGCTTTCAGTTTTTTAATGCGCGAGTCGTCAATACCTTTCGTCTTCAGTACTTTCGATTTTTCCTTTTGCAGGCTGGCCTTCCGCTCGCTATAGTCGTTCTGTTTTTCTTCCCGGAGCTCTTTCAGTTTTTCAGCTTCGGCTTCCATTGTCTTGGTAGCTTTCGCCAGACGATTGTTAAAATCCTGCTGCAGCGAAGTGAGGTCTTTCGTTAACACAGCCTCCATCTCGGATATAGTCTGTTTTATAGCAGCCGATTCTTTTTTGATCGACTCCTGAACAGCATATACTTCCAGTAAATCTTTTTCACGCTGAGCCTCACCTTTACTCTCCCACTCGTGCAGATCAAGGGTATATTGTTTCTCTTTCAGTTCATCTTGCCCGGCTTCGTATTCGAGCTGTGCTATTTCATTTTTGAATTGCGCAGTCTTTTTACCGATCGATGCCAGGCGCGTTTGTTCTTCGCGGGTCTGTTCTTCGCGGAAATCCAGGAATGCCTGGTTCAGCTCCGCTATCTTTTCCTGGTATATACTTTTCTCCTGGTCGTATTCATCCAGCGTTTTGGAATATACTCTTACATTGGACAGATCGAGTTGAATGCCGTACAGAGATTCCAGTCCATTCTTCAGCAACTGCGGATTCAGCTCCTGGTTAAAGAGTATCTCTTCGTTACAGACTTTACCAATCGTGCTATACCAGTCTGGATAGTTATCTTGTAAAAAGCCAAAGAACGCGCTTTGGTGAACGGACAGCTTCTCGTTAATAACTTTAATCTTCTCTTCGAGCGCTACAACTTCTTCTTTGTTCTTCGCTATATATTGCTCCGAAGTAAGTTTGTTACGTTCACGAATGTGATCGCCCTCTTTCTTGAGAAGGTCGATGGTGTTCATCTTTACCGTGAGAGCCGAGCTCCGCTCTACCTTGTGACGTGCTATATCTTCCAGGTGCCCTTTCAGTAAAGCAATCTCCTTCTCAAAGTATTTCTTTTTGCGTATATCTTTTTCACGGAAGTCGGCATCTTTCTTTTCGAGTTCCTTTTGATTGAGCTGCTGCTTGTAGCGATCGGCTTCTGCGGCATGTCGCTCCTTACGCTCGGCTTCTTCCTTGCGGTATATATCTTTCAGGTTGTTCTTCTCTTCCTGAAATTTCTTGTCGAGTTGCAGCCCCTGTGAACTTAACACGTTTTCAAATTCCCTGCGCTCATTTTCCAGTGCATCGAACAATGTTTTAAACTGTTGCTCTACATCGCTGAAGCCTGCTGTAAGTGTAGCATATTCCGTTTCACGCGCTTGTAACTGTAGTACGAGTTGAGGTTTTTCTTCTGCCTTTTTAAGCAGCTCAGTTATCCCCTGGCTCTCGTACTCCTTCAGTTTTTTATCGGCTTCCCGCAGGCGTGACTTCAGCGCTCCTATATCCTGGTTGATCTCTTTGTTCTTCTCCTGCTGCGCAAGTTCTTTTTCTCTGAACTCCTTTTCAATGATGTCCATTTCCTCGCGTTTCTCGGCAGCCTGTTGTCCCAGCAGTTCCTTTTGCTCGGTTGCATACTTCAGTGCACCGCCTAATTCACCGGCAAGTGCACGCTGTTTGTTCTTGAGATTTCGTATCTGTGAGAAGTTATCCTTGATCAGATCACCACGTTGCGAATTTTCCTTGCGGAAGAATGTCTCAATGTCCTGGTAACGCTCGGTGAACTGACGCAACTGGCGCTCCACTGTTTTCAGTTCAATGTTAGTATGTTTTGTACTGATGGAGTTAGCAATACATTCCTTTACGAACTCGGCTTTAATCGTAGCTTCCGAACTTAAGAAGATGGATGTGATAGCCAGCGGTATATTGTGGTAATTGCTGTTACCTTTCATCAACGCGAACTTCTTATACTTCTTATCCGGGTCGGCACCGTAAATGATGTTCCGGTAACGCTCGAACGTTTCGATCTGGTCGCTATAGTTTACACGATGTTCGTTGAACTTGGTAAGGATTTGTTTCGGCAGCAACGCTTCGCTGTTGTCGATATAGTGTTCCTGTATAAACGCACTCTCTACAAAACGATAGAAGAGTTTGTTGTTGCGATATACCATTACATGGAACAAGCCTTCTTCCGTAGCGATCTCGTAAATGATATAGGAGTTCGGGTATTGGAAGTAATAATCTTCAAATGATTTTTGTGAACTGGATATACCCAGCCCGCGCGTGTTGGCGCTATAGAAAAACAATATAGCACGCTGCAGCGTTGTCTTACCCATGTTGTTGGTACCGACAAAGCACGTGTTACCGGCAATTTCTATGCTGGCGTAATCCGTGTTGGCTATATTGATAAATATGATCCGGTTAAGGATTCGTCTGTTCTCCATCATCTTCAATTGTAATTAGTGAAATGACCTGTTCGAGGTAATGAATAGCATCCATCACTTTATAGGTATCTTCATCTTCCTGCTCGAAGAAACCGCCCGTGGTTAAATCATTGGCGATCTCCGTTACCTTGTCGGTCATCTTTTCCCTGCGCGAAAGCGCAAATAGTTTCTGCTTCAGTCGTTCGTTGGCGTAGCACTCTTCTGCGATCTGCGTTACGCGGTAGCGTGTACCCACGGCCGGCTTGGTATCCATCGAAGAAAAGAAATCCATCACATCGATATAATAAGCAAACTGTTCCAGCTTCTTCTCCATCAAGGTGTTCGTTTCTTCCTGCTGACTGAAGTAATAATAGTTATGTCCTTTTTCGAGGTAATATCCCGTATGACTAAAAAACTCTTTCAGTATAAGAAAGTTATCTTCGTAGTTAATAACGTCAAAGAGTTTCCCCTTGCTTCCATTGGAGCTGATGAAATTCCCTTTACTGAGTATACTGAATATCTCGGGTGTCTGCTTGGGTATATTCATAGTTAGCTTTGAGCTTTAAGTTTCGAGGTGCGAGTTTTTGACTTAGCCTTTGGTTTGGCGTTGTCGTCAGGTTGTTGACCTTCGGTCATCACCGCTTCTGCAGGTTCAGGTTCACTCGCGGTATCTTTTGTTTTTCGTTTGCTTCTGGATTTTTTACTGTCGGCTTTAACAGGTATATCTTCAGTAGCAACTTCCTCTGTTACATTTTCAATGGTAGTCTTTTTACGTTTTGTCTTCGGTATATCGGTTACTTCAACCACACTCTCCACAGGTACCGGCACTATATCTTCTGCCTGCGGTATATTTACGTTGTTACTCGCGGCTTCTCCGACTTCCGGACTAACAACTTCCGGACTTTTTGCTTCCGTATTTACTACCTCACGCTCGACATTTTCCTCAACCTTCACCTTAGCCTTCCCACTCTCCACCTTCTGCTTCCGCGCTTTAATAATCGCATAGCCCACCCGTTGGTTGAGGCCTTTCTCGTTGATGAAATTCATTCGGCCAAAGTCTCCGGTAATTTGGAGTTTGTCATCGAAGTCAATGGAGATACCAACGTATAGCGAAATACGTTTCTCAAGACTCAACTCTCCTACTTTTTCAGGGAACTGGTATTTCATTACGAACTGGAATAGATCTTCGTCTGTCTTCACAAACTTTTCAACCAGTCCGGTAATGTTCAGGCTTGATGACTCCTCGAGGTTGCTGTCGTCAAATCCTGCGGCCATTCGTCCGGCAGGTTTACGATGCGTGTTGCGCAGCAAGTGCAGTTTCGATGCAACCTTCTGCGTGAGCATATAGCCATGATCCGAATGCAAAAAGTCAAGCGACAATCTTCCCTTGAGCACATTACGCTTGTGGAAGAACAACGCTTTTATATTCGCGACTACTTCTACGAAGTTTGTTTTATACTTAAGCTCTTCGTAGTCCTTCAACTCTTTCAGGCGTTGTATCTTTTTATAGATCGCGGCCTGGTATTGTATCTTGTTGATGTAGTCGATGATCTGCGCCTGGATTTCGTTCAGGTAATCGCGGTTACGAACCAACGTATAGCGTAAGTCGAGTACAATGGAACTCAACTCGGCATCAATAATCGTATTGAAAAATCCCTGCGCTTCAGAAATGATCTGCTCTGATTCCTTGATCAGGTTAATGATATCGTCACGCTTGCGTTTATACTTGTCAAGTTCCTGCAGTTTGATAACGTAGTTGTCCTGATTCTTGTAAGTATCATCAATGTTCTTGTGAAGCTTCATTACCTCACGCGAAGTCGTGGAGTTGATCTTCTTAAGTGAACGCTTGATGTTGCGCAGAAACTTCGGGTTGTTATCAATGCGATAGTACCGCAGACTTTCGTTAAGCGTCTGAATATTATCGATGATGAAGCTCGTGGTAACTTCACCGATCTCGAGGAATTCTTCAATGAAGGTTGTGATGCGATCGTCAAGTCCGATGATGTTGTTGTTCTCGTGAATGATCTCGTACATCACGAGCTTCTCAAGCTTATCGTCCGTCATGTCTTCGCGGGCGAGTATCTCCGACTTGTTGATCGAATCCTTATTCCCGAACAGCATTTCAACCACTTCCCTGTTCTGGTAGAGAAGATTAATGAGATCTTTAATGCTTAACGGATTCTTCACTTCCTAAATCTGTGCTGTTGGTTTTTGAAATCAAGGCGGGACTTCTAAAGTCTCGATATTTTTCTGCCCTCTGCCGGCAGAGAATCTGCAAATATAACGAACAACTTTACGATCAATAAATCTTTTCGATGAAGTGCGAACCGGTGCATGAATCAGGCATCGATAAGATTCTGATTACATGATGTTTATCGGTTTGATTAAATTGGAAAATTGAAAGACTATGAGATCAAAAAATTAGATAGAGCTCTACCCACATTTCACCTGTAAAATATTGCACGATTGAAATATTGTAAGATTCAAAAATTGACGGTATAAAATCATCCTTTCAAAATCTTCTAATCTTCCAATTTTTCAATCCTATAATCTTCTTAATCTTCCCGAAACTTATTCTTAATCATCAATCCTTCCATTCCTGATGTTTTTCGATTTTCTTGTTGCCGTGAATTTTTCAATTTTATAATCTTACAATCTTCCAATTTTCTATCCATGGACTCACGCAGGGAATTTCTTAAGAAGGCAGCCATGCTTTCGGGTATGGCCGGTTTGTCGGGTGTACTTCCTCCTTCTATTCAGCGGGCGCTTGCTATCAACCCGGAGGTAGGCAGTACATTTCTTGATGCCGAGCACGTAGTTATTCTTATGCAAGAGAATCGATCGTTCGATCATTGTTATGGATCACTGCAAGGTGTGCGTGGGTTTAATGATCCGAGAGCTATAAAGTTACCCAACAAGAATTCGGTTTGGTTGCAACGCAATGCTGCCGGCGAAACCTATATACCTTTCCGACTGAATATAAAAGACACGAAAGCAACGTGGATGGGTTCGCTTCCGCATAGCTGGACTGACCAGGTTGATGCGCGCAATGAAGGTAAATATGATGGATGGCTTGAAGCAAAAAAATCAGGACATCCGGATTATGCCAAGATGCCCTTGACGTTGGGATACTATAATCGCGAAGATCTCCCTTTCTATTATTCATTGGCGGATGCGTTTACGGTGTGCGATCAGAATTTCTGTTCGTCACTCACGGGTACTACACCGAACAGACTATATCTGTGGACAGGTACGATACGCGATCAACAAAACGGAACTGCTCAAGCGCGTGTACGCAACTCTGAAACGGATTATGATTTACTCGCCTCATGGACTACATTTCCCGAACGCCTGGAAGACAATAACATTTCATGGAAGATATACCAGAACGAGATCAGTGTTGGTGTTGGTTTCGAGGGTGAAGAAGATGCATGGCTTGCTAATTTTACCGACAACCCGATTGAATGGTTTACCCAGTACCATGTAAAGTTCCTGCCAGCCTATATCAAGTTTTTGCCCAAGAAGATCAGTAAACTCCAGGCCGAGATAAAATCGCTGGAGCAAAAGATACAGTCGCTGCCTGCTAATGATGCAGAAGCAGAAAAAGCGAAGAAACAACTCGCACAACGGCAGGGCTGGTTAAAAACTACGATTGAAGAGCAGAAGGTTTGGACACCTGAGAACTATGCAAAGCTTTCGCAGCGTGAGAAGAACCTGCACGAGAAAGCGTTCACGACCAATATAAATGATCCGGACTATCATTCCTTAACATCACTCACCTACCAGGATGGCGATGTTAAACGTGAAGTAAATATACCCAAGGGTGATGTACTACACCAATTCAGAGAAGATGTGCGCACAGGTAAATTACCAACCGTGTCATGGCTGGTAGCGCCTGAGAATTTTTCGGATCACCCGGGCGCTCCGTGGTATGGTGCGTGGTATGTATCAGAAGCTATGGATATACTTACCAGCAACCCGGAGGTATGGAAGAAGACGATATTTATACTTTGTTACGATGAGAATGACGGATACTTCGATCACGTACCTCCGTTTGTTCCGCCAAGTCCTAATAAAGAAGGTGCAGGTTTAGTGTCCAATGGAATTGATACCGGAGTGGAGTATGTTACGTTGCAACAGGAGCAAAAGCGCTATTCCACCGATCATGCGAGAGAGAGTTCGATTGGTTTAGGATACCGTGTTCCGTTAGTGATTGCGTCTCCATGGTCGCGAGGCGGTGTGGTAAATTCACAGGTGTTTGATCATACTTCTATACTTCAATTCCTGGAGAAGTTTCTCAGTCACAAAACAGGAAAGAAGATTGAAGAGACAAACATCAGCAACTGGCGCAGAACCGTGTGTGGTGATCTTACTTCCATTTTTAAACCTTACCAGGGAGAGGAAATAAAGCTGCCTGTATTTTTAGAGAAAGATGAATTCATTGAAGGCGTCCACAAAGCACGATTCAAAAAAGATCCTTCGGGATATAAAGCCTTGAGCAGTGAAGAGATTGCCACCATCAACAAAGATATATATAGCTCAACGCTGATGCCGCGACAGGAGAAAGGTACACGTGAGTCAAACGCACTGCCCTATCAGCTTTATGCCGATGGTACGTTGAGTGCTGACAGACAATCTTTCGTTGTCCAATTCGCAGCGCGCAATGAAGTGTTTGGCAAGAAAGCGGCCGGTTCGCCCTTCATGGTATATACCTTTAATCAAACTCCTCCCCGCGCCTATGCGGTTAAAGCAGGCGACACCCTGAAAGACACATGGTCATTGGAAGAATTTGATCAGCAACATTATCATCTCGCGATACACGGACCCAACGGATTTCTCCGCGAGTTCACCGGCAACAGTAAAGACCCACAACTCATTATCACCTGCGACTACGAAGTAGTCAAAAAATCGCTCACCGGAAATATAGTCTTGAAGATCAAAAATCAAAGCACAACTCCGATCACCCTCACCGTACACGACCACGCATACGGTGCAAAAGATATAGCAAAGACTGTAGCAGCGAAAAGTGAATCAACAGTAACGGTAAATCTTTCCAAAAGCCATAACTGGTACGACTTCAGTGTCCATACAAAAGGCCACGAACAATTCGTAACCCGTTACGCAGGCCGCGTAGAAACCGGAAAATCAGCCCTCACCGATCCCGCCATCGGAAAATAAAATTTTATAAATCCCTATAATGTTTGAATCTTAAAATCCTTTGATCTTCTAATCTCAAAATCCATAAAAGAAAAAAGCCTTTGCTCGCAAAGCTCGCAAAGGCAAAAAACCATCCCCCTAAAACACCCTCCTCTACAAGGGTGACCCTCTATCCGATGGTTTGTTATTTTTGCTTGACACCAGCGCTGTTATGCGTGGAAGATGCTGGTGTTCGAAGCTGTCCCAAAAACTATTTTCTCAATTGTTTGACTATATTACGGATAGTGAGCCTAAAAAATTATACAGGCTCGTGATGTTATAGATGTAACGGGATAATGTATAGACGAACGGCTTATTTCACGCGGTCGTGCTGCGGGCTGAAAATGTCAGTAAAGAGGAAAATCGTGGATTGGAAATTTCCTACAGCCGTGGTGGCTTCACGTATAATTCAAGTGTGAACACAGCTCCGGAAGTCTTCACGGCCACGATATCTTCCGGAAGATAGCAGGATATATTTCTGCGATAGCCACCAAAGGCTTCTACTCCTACCAGTTTATTGATCTGTTTATTGTATGCGAGACCGAGGTCAAGCTCAGTTCTGCGAAAAGGACTTGAGTCTTTGTCATCATACTTGATATAGTAGCTTCGGCTCATGGCCTCGGCCTTGGCATATACTATATCAGTAGGTGATAGATTGGTACGCAACACAATCTTCTGCGGCAGGCACATTTCAATACCGCAGGTCTTTGAGAAATTATAGTTGAACGCCATTACCGGCATGAGTGTAAATTTGTGGAACAGCGTATTCATCATCAGTCCAAAGCCAACTTCCTTGCGTGCCGATTTCTTTTGGAGGAACAACGATGTGAGTGTAAAATTTACCGGAACATCCTTCATCGCTACATCGTTCAGATTACCGCATTGATTGGCGTTGAAGTTTACAAGCAACCACGACACACTGTCGAGCATGATGAGCGATTTGAGATCGAGTCCTATTGAACGCAGGTTCCAATTGGACAACTCGTGGATCGGATTTTCTCCGGAGCTTTTGAGTTCAAGTTGCTCCGTTCTGTATTGCGGGCCGGCAATTACACTATATTGTGTCTTGAGCATGATGGGGATCCAGCATTTGAATGCGGCATCCTCCTGTGTATACGTTTTGCGTTTTGACTTGCTCGTGCGAAAAGAGCGGTCAGGTGCCTGGGTATGTTTAATAGTAATCCATTTGGACGGAGCCATTCCCGGGAGCCCGGGTTTCAGGTCTTGCGCGTGAACAATTACACTGTTCACCATAAAGAGTAACGCTATAGCTAAACGGAAAGCAACAGGTAATGGTATCATATAACTTTTTACAGTTATAAAGTAACGCATTGCCCTGCTAACGATTTCCGCGTTTTCAGAAGATCACATAAGCGTGTAATAATTTACCTTTTTCAGAAAAATCGTGCTACGGCAGCCTGGCCACGAGCTGTTCCGGAAGTAACCGCAGAATGTGATAAATAATCTTCCACTTGAAGCCCGGCACTATAATAAACGAGTTACCCGGCTGCACAACGGAGCGTGCAATAAATTCAGGTTCTAACATCAACGACTCAGGCAGATCAAGTCCTGCTGTCATTTTGCTTCGTATATACCCGGCAACAATCACGTTAACGGCAACACCTCTTCCAAACAAATACTGGCGCATGCCAGCCAGGTATTGTGTAAACGCAGCCTTGGTGCTTCCGTAAATGAAATTACTCTTGCGACCGCGCACGCCCGAGAGTGACGACAACCCGACAATGCGTTCGAGGTTTGTATTGCTGCTGTCCTTCGCAACGATGTTGAGGATCGACACGGCACCGCAATAATGTACCTTCATCATACGAAAGCTACTTTCCCAATCGTGTAATGCTTCTTCATTATTTTTCAGAAAACCTGCAGCGTATACAACAATGTGCGGCTTTACGGATAGACGTTCATAAAACGTTTCGTGGCTGTCAAATGCCACGGCATCGAAGAAAAGAACTTCAATACGATCTGCCGGTATAGCGTGGTGCTTTACAAATGTCTCAAGTTCCTGCACACTGCGTGAAGCTGCTATAACACGAAAGCCGGTGGCTATATATTGAAGAATGGCAGCCTTGGCTACATCGGAGTTGGCACCTAGAATGAGTACGGTCTTTTGAGTAGATACAGTCATAATTACTTATATATTTCCCGAGGCGATATCTTGTATAGTGAGACAATTTATGCGGGTATAGAATTTGGTGTCTTGCAATTCTTCGTATTGTGTCGCGTATTTCTTCCGGTCGCGCGATTCACTCAACTCAACGATCATATAAAGAATCTTTGCCCGCGTCTCTTTATCGTTCTCCAACGCGAGCGCCTTCTTATAATAGTCAAGTGCTTTTATATAGGCTATCTTGTATACGCTTTCATCTGGTGTAGCGCTGCCGCGTCCATAGCTGATCATGAGCCACGATTTACTTGTAAAATTATACCAGGCGTTTGCCAGTTGCATATAGTGGTGATTTTTACTTGGAGATTCACCGGCAACAGCCTGTTCCAGTTGATACATCTTCTCTACAATTTCGCGTTTATTATAAGTCTCCATCGTCTGGCTTGTTAACAAAAGATGGTTGCCGGAGAATGGATCGTGATCAAGATACGCAGTTGTGTTGGAATGACTAAACCAGAATGAGTCGGGTATATTTTGCAACGCAAGCCTGGCGTTCGGCACATCGCCTTTGCGCAGGTGCTTGGCCGAGAGCAGATCGAGAAAACTATATTTGTTGGTATACGGCTTCAACAGCACTTCTTCAAGTTTATTCTTAGCCGGCTTATCATATATAGCCAGCAGCGTGTTAAGATCTTTCACGGAAGCGTAACGATCGAGATAGCTGATTATGCTATACTCGAACGAATGGGTGTTGCAGCTGTAGCAGAATTTATTGATTGCATAATTATCAAATAAACCTGCGAGGTGCACCATGTTGTTGTTGGCAAACATATAGCGCAGGTATGAGCTAAGGGAGTATAGAACTTTCTGTGACTCGAATACATGCTCACGGGTATCCAGCAGTTGCTGGTATAGCTTCCCGATTTTTTCCTGCACAGTGGCATTGCGTATATTCTCCTTCTGTGCTGTCAGTACGATTTTAAAAACAGTTGTCTGAAACTGTTCCTGCTCATTTGCCGGTTGAATCTTATCAATGTATGCAGTTGCCTTACCCGCATCACCTTTCAACAGGTACAGGTTGGCCAGTACATAATTGAAATATACCGGGTTAGACTGTTGCAGTGTTCTCATCTTCTCGAGGGTCGCTATAAATCGCGTGAGATATTCATAATCATGCTGCCAGTTCTTCAGCAACGGGCTTTCGTCCCAGTAGCCATCAACCGTAACGATTTGGACATTCGCGTACCGGGTACTGCCCAGCCAGTCTTCGAGTTTATTGACCTCGCGGCTGATGAGCAACGGCAAGTGTTTATGCTGGGGCGATCGCTTATATACCTGCTGTATACCTTCCAGCGAGCGTCCCGGGTTGATGACTTCGCGCAGCAAATACAAATCAGCTTCTTCTGCCTGATCCTGTGAGAGCGTTAATACTTTGTCAAAGTTCCGTTTGGAAAAGTATTGTTTTGCAGGAAACATTTTATTGGACGAATGCGAGAACACTAGTGCGTGCATGTAATTGGCAGAATCGGTTCTAACGCCTTCAAGTCGCATGGATTTATAATGCATGGCCCACCAATCGAGCACGCCACGCTGCGAAGTGTGCTTGAAGTAAGTATTATATACCTGGTTGAACAGCGTAGAGTCTGTCGAATAGAACCCCAGCTTTATTAACTGGAAGGCATACTTCTTTTTAAAGAAAGGATCCTTCTCCTTTTCAAGCAACTCTTTTACCTGTAGAACCAGGTTGTTGAATTCTACATCCGTCTCTGCCTGTTCGATTTTATCTTTGTCATTCCATATACTATAGACATTGCTAACGGCTTCGCTTCGTCTGGCTATATTGAAATATTGTTTAAACGCGGGCCGCTTCTGTATCTCTTTATAGAATGCATTTTGCTGAAGAGCTGAATCGCTGAGGCTTCCAAAGAAGCAATCAAACGCTGCACTCGTATCGTCTGATATCTGCATCACTTTCATCCACTCGGCTGTAAGTGCGTTTTCATCATCGGCTGAAGATGTCTGACCATCCAGGTAATTCAGCTTGGCATTATAGAAGAATGTCCACCAGGATTTGTTTCCGGTGATATCAGGGTTGAACAGCATATAGCGCAACTCCTCTTTATCCGGGAAGAATAAACATGCTGATACATTGGTGCCTGTCGGCAGCAGGAGTATCAGACTAAAAACTATCAAATATAGCCTGGATCGCTTCCGAATGTTTCTGAAGATCATGTTCATTTAAATGATAAAGACTTACAATCGCTTCTTTGTTGTTTTTGTGTCTGGACAGCCACTCGGCCACTTCCTGTACGTCTTCCAGGTCGGGCTCTTCATACCGTATTTCGTCTCCTGCGCGTATATACAGGCCGTTGTCTGTGTCGCCATATACAAAGTCTTCCTGTACAACGGCAACGTGGCTCCTGGTATCGCGGGGGCCTATGTGACGTTGATAATCTTCGCGGAGTATTGAAGTGGAAAGTATACTTTTCAGTTGTCCTCGCTGGTATAGCAAAGCCCAGTCAAAAACAGGTAACGCATAATCCAACGGCACAGGATACTCTTTCGCATCGAGATACGACATCACCTCGTCCTTATCAAATATAGAGTTTACAGTTTTAGTACTTCGGATGTTGCCTGCATTATAACACATCAGCATGCCGCGCTTTACCGGTGGTACACCGGCTTCGGCCGGATATTTATACTGGTATAGCCGGATGGTGGAAGAGATCAGTTTTTCTCCAAACAACTTCTTCGTTTCATCCAGAAAGGCAAAGTATTGTGCTTTTGTAGTCTTTGTCCAATCACAGTCAAATTGTATTTCGTGTATGCGCTGCAGGTTTGCTGCATAGGTGGAGTCGCGCTTCGCCTGTTCATCGAAATTCTTCGACTTTATATTATAGGGGTTTTGCTCCCACCATGTATAGTCATATCCCGCGAGATTCTCAAGCAAGCCATTGAGCTTGTTCATAATCTTTTTATGTACGTTGCGCGCGAGTGCCCTGGATTTCTCGTCATTTAAATTCGTAAACGTTTCGTTGGTAATGAAAACAACCGGTACAATTTCCGTTGAGGTATCGGGCGAATTATAGGCATAGTAAAAATTAATGGGAGAAACCGGTATGGGCGATTTGCTCTCTTCGCTCCAATCAACATCAAAGAAGCGCAGGTAAAGTCTGCTAACGTTTAATGCTTTATAGGTAGAGTCGCTCCAGGGAAATCTTGAGACATCAGTGCGCCAATAGTAGAAAGCATTTCGGTGAGAAGTATGCGATGGCTTGTCCGTACAGCACACCACAAAAAATAAAAGTGCAGCAAAGCAGAGTCGGTACATTCGGGGAAAAGAAATTGAAGGGTGAAAATAGGGAAAAGCGCCTCAGCAAAACAACCTATAGAAAAGAATTACTTTCGATGTCCTGATCCTAAGGCTACATGCTATACATACTCACAACGATAGAACGCCAGGCTCTCAAGCAGGTATATATCTGATGCTATATTTTTTTGCAGAATCACAATAGACTAAAAATAAAACCCCGGAGTTCATCCGGGGTTAGCGCACGATGGATAGAGAGGGTCTGCTTGGGTTGACGGGATACGTGCGCCAGATTAACCTAAACCTGAGATTTACTAAACCAACTTCATGACAGTAGTCCAAAGGTACATGCACACCTATAGGGAAAGCAATGCGCATGAAACGACAAAGCTGCGGGCAGATAACGAATTATTACACCGTTGTTTAACGGTATGTATACGAACCGAAGTACGTACACGTTAGTATAGCAACCCTGTCCTGATGACCTTACCCCCTCTATACCACCGCGCACGGGTGCTACTGTTTGTGCCTGTAATCGCCATAGCGTGTTCCAAGCCGCTCTTTGTGTCTCATCTTTCTCCGGAAGGTATTGCCCTCACCAAAAAGAAAGGCTATGGTCTGCCAACGCATAATTACTTCTCGCGGTTTATATGCTTTGATGACAAATGCCGGAAGAAGGCAGCCTATGTAAAGAAGCAACGGAGCCACCGGTTCAAAGGGTATAAAGATGGTGGCAAGCCTCCCCGAAGTAAACCGCAAGCTATACCAATGACTGATTCCGTTTATGTGGTTCGCCACGAAACAACACCTCAGGAATCTGTCAGCGCTCCGATTATTGTACAGGCAGACAGCATCATTGTACTCAACGAAGTTCTTTTTGAGACCGATCGCTATCAACTCAAGCCGGCAATCTTCCCAAAACTTGATTCGGTTGTGTTGTTCATGTATAGCAAGCCGCCACTGGAGATTGTTATTTCCGGGCATACAGATAACACTGGAACGGAAACGCATAACCTGCAGCTGTCCGAGAACCGGGCCCGGGCGGTGGCCGAGTATCTGCGTGGTAAAGGAATTGACTCGCATCGTATACAGCATACCGGCTATGGCAGTACGATGCCCGTGATGAACAATGATACTGCTGCCGGACGATTGAAGAACAGACGAGTGGAAATGCTGATCCGGAGCAAACGCTAGTCATTCGGGTTTCTGCACAGATCGATAAAAAGTCACATGGAATTTTGTCTTCTTATGTTTTTACGTATTTTTCCAACGGTTAAAAGTCTCTCCCTCAGTATAATTCTAACCGTAAACTTTTTGAGACCTGTGGATCGATTTATAGGCTTATCCGCCAGACGGATTTTCGCAAGCCTGTTGTTGTTACTTCTCGCACTTCCGTTAAGAGCACAGCAGGATTCGCTGATGAGTATCCTGGAAACAGAACTCACTCGCAGTATGCAAGAGCTGAAGAAAGCAGCAACTCCGGCATACTATATAGACTATCGTGTCCATGATGCACACTATGCCAGTCTGCGCGCTACATTCGGAAGCCTCATTCATTCTGTTACCAATCGTAACCGTATACTCATGACGCGTGTAAAGGTTGGCGATTACAAACTTGACAATACGCATCCGCCCGAACCGGGTGAGATGAATTATAGTGCCGGCTATGGCGGCTTCGGGCGCACCATGCTTCCCTATGAAAACAACCCCATCGCTATCCGTTATAGTATATGGACAGCCACGCAGACGGAATACAAGCAGGCGTTGGAGGCTTACAAAGCGGTGAAGACGGCTTCGGAGCAGCCAGGCAATAAAGCTTCCACTGTACCAGACTTTTCGCAAGAACAGCCTGCATCCTTTACGGAACCTCCTGCCAAACCGCTTGCCGCGATCTTCAACGAATCGCTCTGGCAACAGAAGGTAAAGAAGTACTCGGCACCTTTCCTTCAGAATAAAGATCTGATTGATGGCGATGTAAGTCTCAATATAGTTACCGAGCGCAAGTATTTTATCTCGAGCGAAGGAACACACATAACACAAAACAATACGGCAGCATACCTGAACATAACAGCGAGCATACGTGCTACCGATGGTGATATCGTTCCGCTTCACCTCTCCTACTATGCCGCAGTACCCGATGCCTTGCCTGCCGATGAAAAAATTCTGGCGGATGTAGAGCGTATGATCTCAACTTTAAAGAAACTGCAGAACGCTCCGCTGGCGGAACCGTATAGCGGTCCGGCAATTTTACTGGCGCAGACTGCCGGTGTATTCTTCCATGAAATCTTTGGACATCGCATTGAAGGACATCGCCTGCGGAATGAATTTGACGGACAGACTTTCAAAGCCAAGGTTGGTGAAAGTGTATTGCCCAAAACACTGAATGTATACTTTGATCCTACAGTTAACACGGTGGACGGTAAACCGGTGAATGGCGGATTCCTTTATGATGATGAAGGTATAAAAAGCCAGCGCGTTACCGTTGTAGAGAAAGGTATATTAAAGAACTTCCTGATGTCGCGTACTCCGCTGGAGAACTTCGCTCATTCCAATGGACACGGACGAGCTTCTGTTGGCGCTTCCCCGGTATCCCGTCAATCCAACCTGATTGTGGAAGCTGTGAAGCCGGTGTCCATGAGTGATCTGCGCAAAATGCTTATCAAGGAGTGTAACCGCCAGGGAAAATCATACGGCTACCTGTTTAAAGATGTGGTGGGCGGGTTCACCATTACGGACCGGTATAATCCGAATGCGTTCAATATCTTCCCGACTGAAGTATACCGCATCTATACCGATGGGCGTCCGGATGAACTGGTGCGCGGAGTTGACCTGATCGGTACACCACTCGCCATGTTTGCAGAGATACAAGCCGCTGCGAATGATCGCGATATATTTATAGGTTTCTGCGGAGCGGAGTCCGGCAGTGTACCGGTAAGTGCAGCATCGCCATCACTTTTTGTCAGACGAATTGAAACGCAGAAGAAGCCGAAAGAGCATGTAGACTCTACGTTGCTGGAGCGCCCGGGTTCTTCCAATCCTTAATCTTTACATCATGCTACAGAAGACATTATTATATAGCTATATACTTGTACTGGGGATCACCATTTCCGTACGTGCTCAAAGCAATGAGCCGGTGATCCTGCGGGCCATGCAGGATGAACTGAAGCGAAGCATGACGGAACTGAAATACGAAGGCCATGAAGCTCCGTTCTTTATCAGTTATGGTATAGCAGATGTTACCAATTATGGCGCATATGCCATACTCGGTGCATTGGTACAGTCGGGTGAGTATAAGAATCGCGATAAGTCTGTGCGTATACTCGTGGGTAATTATGAGTTTAACGATGAGAGTCTGAATAACAATTCGTACAATGAGAAGAACTCTGCCGAAGTTGCTCTGCCTACTGACGATGACTACAATGGTATAAGACGCGCGCTCTGGGCTACTACCGATGCTGTATATAAAGGCGCAGCAGAACAGTATAAAAAACATCAGGCAACGCTAAAGGAAAAAGATAAAAAGATAGCCGATGTACCACACCGTGAACTAGCGAAAGTTCCGGTAGTGAAGAAGATCGAAGCGATCAAGTCCTATTCACTCGATAAAGCTAAATGGGACAATTACTGCCGGCAGCTATCAGCAGTCTTTACGGCTTACCCGGATCTCAAATCATCCAAGGTATCGATCAACATTTCGCAAGGCACACAGTACTTTGTGAACAGCGAAGGCACTACCGTTGTGATTCCGTTTACCCGGGCCACGCTGCACTGCCGTATCGAAGCTAAAAACAAGAATGGTGATTCAGCATTCGATAATATAGGTTACCAGGTAAACGCACCCGATGATCTTCCGCCTATCGAAAAAGTACAGGCCGAAGCAAAGTCTATAGCCGAACGCTTATTGAAAAGCGGAGATGAAATTACACTGGAGGATGACTACACTGGTCCGGTGTTATTTATAGGTGCCGCCACTGCGCAGATATTCTCCAATATATTCCTGACTTCCCGCGATGGATTGATGGCCACAGACAACATTCCGAATATAAATGAAAATCGCCCGGATGCAGGTAATACGATGGATAACCGCATCGGCAAAATCGTTCTGGACAATAGTATCAGTATATATGCGCGTGCTCCGCTTCATAAATTCAATGGCGAAGCCTTGCTTGGTTCTTATAACATTGATGAAGAAGGTGTAGTGCCGGCCGATCAGCTTGTGCTGGTAGAGAAAGGTACATTAAAGAATCTGATGAACGATCGCTTTATATCACGTCCCGGACAAACCGCTACCGGCCATGCCAACGGTCCGGGGGTACTGGAGGTTGTGAGCGATAAAGGTATATCACAACAAGCACTCAAGCAGGCATTGATTGAGACAGCACGCAAGGAAGGACTTGACTTCGCAATCATTGTGAGAGAAAGCTCAGAGTCCGTTCAGGGTGTTTCACAATTCTATAAAGTGGATCTTACTACCGGGAAAGAAGAGTTGATGCGCAGAGTACGACTGAGCTCGGTTGCGTTAAAAAACCTGAAACGTATTGCTGGCATCAGTAAACAACAACGCGTATATACCAGTGACGTAGGAAGCAACGGACTTGTCTCATTCATTGTACCGGATGCTCTGCTGTTGAACGATATGGAGTTATCGCCTGTACATATACCGGCACGCGAACCGGATGTTACCTATATCGAGAGTCCGCTTAAGAGCATACAGAACTAACATGCAGGCAACACACCTGTTTCCACACGTGTGTTGCCGCATCTATACCAGTATATATCTAGGATAATTGTAATTGTTGTTTGAACTTCTCCAGCGTAAGCGGTTTTTCAATGATGGCCAGGAAGCCATCTCGCTTCAGACCTTCATATTCCTGTCCGTCCACATAGTTGGTCAGTAAATATGGTTTGAACGCTTTTCCTTTTATAGCGAGCAGCTCGCGAAGCATATCTTTACCCAGCTTACCATCTTCCAGATAGTAATCGATCAGAACAACATCAAAGTGATTTTCTTTTGCCCACTGGAGTGCTTGTCCGTACGAAGCAATGCCGGTCGTATCAAACTCCAGGCTCAGCAGTTTCTGGGCTATAAATACATCAAGTTGTTCATCATCAATGAGTAAAATCTTCATAGGTATCTGTGCTCCTTTTCCATCCGTTTTTAACCAGATGTTAAAAGTAATACACAGGATTGACAATCGAAGAGTTTACCTTCCTGATTTCAGATTTTTTCGGCCAAGTGTCTGTCTGCATCCGGGCGATACGACACAAAGAGATTGATCCATGCGGAACGCGACATGCGGAAATTGATGGGCAGTATCAGCACCGCACCCAGTATCATAAAAATTACATACGTCCAGGTATCCGGATCGTACGTATAACGCAGCACCAGGTATACCAGAACGAAAACGGCTACCTGGAAGGCATAGCTGAAATACATGGCACCGAAGTAATACGATGGCTCTTGTATAAAATCGAAACCACACACCGGGCAATTCTTGTGCATGGCTGAAAATTTAGGACTCCATACACTATGCGAAAACATATCGCCTTCGTGGCAACGCGGGCATTTCTGATGCAGCACGCTATACAGTTTTGTTCCCTTCCCTACCATAGTTCAAGTTGTTATTCACTGTAAAAAACGCTTTCAGAAACGGAAAAGTTAGCGTACAAAACAGCGTTTATATAGCACGATTTATCTGCTCGCGAAATTGTTCGGGTGTAACACCCGTTTGCTTTTTAAAGAACCGGATAAAGTACGATGGCTCGCTGAAATTGAGTTTATCAGACACCTGGCTGATGGTGAGATCCGAATAGGCAAAGAACCGTTTTGCTTCGAGGACAATCCGTTCCTGGATGAGATCGCTCAACGTTTTTCCCAACATCTGCTTGCATAAATTGTTCAGGTACGATGCTGACAAATTCATCAGCGAAGCATATACATGCGGTTGTTTGTGTTCACTGTAATGCTGATCGATGAGCTCGCCCAGCATGCGAAGTTTATAGGTGCTAGTAGAGGATGCAACACTCTTGTTTCGCTGCGGATAATGATTTGTCAGCTTGAGTAAAATGATATCGAGGTAACTGCGAAAGAGTTGCAGGTTTAGCGACTCGGTTGATGTATAGTCACGCAACATCTCACGGATAATTACATCGATCATCGGCTCTGCATTTGTTTTGAGCTGAAGATGCGCATCGGTGTTAAGCGATTGAAAGAACGGAAAACCCAGCAAATGTTTTTCACTCTTGTCAAGCTGATAAAACTCGGATGTAAAGAAGAGTATAAAACCATCTGCATCGGCACTGAGCTTCCACGAATGCACCTGGCCAGGAGTCATCAGGAAGAAACTGTTGGGAGCAACCGGGTAGGTAACAAAGTCTATCGTATGTTCACCACTCCCCTGCGTAATATATAGCACCAGGTAGAAATCATGACGATGCGGTTTGCTGATGAATGGATGTTGCTTGAGGTGACCTTTGAGTGTCTCAATGTAAAAAGCATTTTCCTTTGCTTTCTCACTAAATGTATCCAGACAATATACCGGTGTCTCTGTTTTTTCCCGTGAGCGTTTTGTCATGAATGCAGGAATGATTGATGAAGTTCGCTTGATACAGACTAAAATGTCGGCACGAATATAGCCAATGCATCGGTATCCTCCTGCAAATCTTTACTATTGCAGCAACGCTATAACCGCTTCGTTCTGTTGAAGTTGAGCATGTTGCAGTGCAGTCTTACCGGTATTGTCCGTTAAAGCTTTGTTCGCTCCGGCTTTCAACAGGAGTTTTACAATTTCAGTGTGACCAAAGGTCGCAGCAAAAATAAGCGCAGAAGCACCGTTGTAATTTACCTGGTTAACATCCGTGTGATTTTGAATGAGTAATGCGGCCATGTCCGTATACCCGCGAAAACATATACCCATCAGCGCAGTGTTACCCATTAGGTCTTGTTTGTTCGGGTTGGCCTTTGCTTCTAATAGTATTCGGGCTGCATCTGCCTGGTGATTATAGACAGCGATGATCAATGGCGTTGAACCACGCTGGTCGGTTGTATCAACGGATGTACGCTGATTTATATAGTGCTGCAGTAACTTCACATCATTATTACGGGCTGCCGAAAATATATCCTGGCTTTTTCCCAATGTTGACGCAAGAAGTATAAGAATTGTGATGCGGAATATCATATATATTAATTCAGGGAAATATCCAGTTTTGTTAAAGGGACGATTTTAGATCCGGCAGCAGATGTCGGTATAGCTGCATCAATCGCCAGTTCGCGCAGCAGTTGTATCCATACGGGGTTTGTATTGAGCGATGGGACAAGATCAAGCGTTCCTCCGTATTGCTGATGAAACATATCTTTATACTCTTCACCAATCTCAATAGTTGTCTCAAGGCAATCTGCTACAAAGGCCGGAGAAAATACCAGTATCTTTTTCTTGCCTTGCATTCCGAATGCGTCAATAACATCGTGTGTATAAGGGCCTGTCCACTCCTCGCGCCCCAACCGTGACTGGAAGCTGGTGACGGCGCGTGCAACCGGAAGTCGCAACGCGCGGGCTATCCGTTGTGTGGTGCGGACACATTGAGCGCGGTAGCAATATTCATTGTCGGCCGTGATACGCTCGCAGTACTCACACAAGGTATTGAGACAAACATGATCGCGTGTACCCGCTCCCAACTGACTCTTGGGAATACCGTGATAGCTGAATATAAAGGCATCGTACGTTGCTATATTTGTATGGCTCTTCGCGATGGATGTAAAAGCTTTAGAAAACAGCGGAGCGTCATAGAACTTATCAACAAATGTAATCTTCGGTATTACCGCCCAGCGACTGACAATACGCATTACTTCCTGCACAACAGAGCCACTCGTAGCCGAAGCATATTGCGGGAACAACGGAATTACTTTTATAGAGGAAAATCCTTTGCTTTGGATTTCAGTCAATATACTTTCAATAGAAGGCTGCTGATAGCGCATGGCCAGGTATACCTCGTATTCATCGCCCAGTGCCAACTGCAATTTAGCAGCCACCTCGTGCCCTGTGCGAATCAACGGGAATGAATTTCCACTCCATATAGCACGATACGCTTTCGCGGATTTACGGGACCTGAATGGAGCGATGACCAGGTTAACCAGCATCCATCGGAAGAGATAGGATTTATTGATCACTCTTCCATCCATCAAAAACTGCCGAAGGTATCTTCTCACATCACCAACCTTTGGCGATAATGGCGAGCCCAGGTTCACCAGCAGTATAGCCTTTTTATTCATAGTCTTCATTGTAAAGTATATATTGAGATCAACTCCGCTAAACAGTTTGCAGGACTGATCGTGTCTTATGTCGTGATGCTAGCCATTGTACGAAGACCGCCTTCTCTTCTTCTATAATTTGTCGGGCCGGTGCCACGGCTTGTGCCTGCAACGTGTCGTGCAGGTCGCGCTCTTTGCCGAGATCATCCAGTGAGAAAAACGTATAGTCTTCCGGTTGTTGCAGATCAATACTTTTATAGGTGGTGAGATCAATGAGCACAGGTGCCTGTTCCGGCTGCAATTGGTCACCGGTAATTATACCTTTCAGAGATGCACACGACACAACAACATCAAACGCATACAGGTTCTCCTGAAAGCGATCGAACGGAATGGTATTGCAATGAAAGCGTGTAGCCAGTGCGTGGGCACGTTCGGCTGTGCGGTTTGTTATCGTTACGGGATAACCTTTGGCTGTAGCATACTTCATAAAGTCAGCAGCAATCTCGCCCGCACCGATCAACAGGATTGAAACATACTCAGCCGGACGTTGAATTACCTTCCGGATCTTCCTGACGGCAATGAAACTGATGGATGTAGAACCCGTATGCAGCGATGTCTCATTGTGAATACGCTTGTAACTTCTGAACACAGTCTGGAATAAACGCTCCAGTAATGTGGTGATTTTTCCGGCCTCCATACTTTCACGGTATGCGGTCTTGACCTGCGCAATGATCTGTTTATCGCCCATCACCATCGAGTGTAGTCCATTGGCAACTTCCATGCTATAGCGTGCACTGTCATGCGGTGTTGTAATAACTTCGAATAAATGCCAGGGTATATTGGTGCCTTTACGTACTTGCATCCCGTGGATAAATTCCTTCGGTGAAAACTCAGCGCTTGTCTCCAGGTAAAATTCAGTGCGGTTGCAAGTGGAGAGTACAACGCCTCCTTTCAATCCGGGTATAGTATGCAAATCAGTATACCATTGCTTCCGTTCTTCTTCGTTGAATTGAAAGGCAGCGCGTACGTCCAGTACGGCATGTTTATAGGATAGTGACAGTATAGTGATCGTGTTCATGGTATAGTAAAGGGCTGCCTGCCGGTATAGATTACAGGCAGCCGTTTATCAAAGTGTGTTTATCTGAAAAGTTTCTCTACTTCTTCGCGTGTAAGCTTAAGAGATGCCGCCAGGCGCTTGCCATAGTCCGCATCGGCCATGTAGAAATAGCCGACCATCTTTCTTACTACATCTTTATTTTGTACTTGTGCGAGATCGCCCGTGAGGTTCTTGATCAGGTTGGTCTTGTCTTTTTCAGAAAGACTTCTGTAAAACTCTCCTGCCTGTTTAAAGTCATTCGGCTTGCTGATCTTCTGCTGTACACTGGCCGTATTGGTAAATGTACTTTGTGAATATTTATACTGGCTGTCGTCCGGTAAATTGCTGCTCGTAACCGAAGGCTGATAATTTACATCCGAGTTCTTCTGACGGTTGCTATAGGCTCCATCCTGGTTGTTGGAGGTTACAGCTACTTTCGGAGCATTTACCGGTATCTGTTGAAAGTTCCCTCCTATACGGTGACGTTGCGTATCGAAATATGAAAAGAGACGACCTTGTAAAAGTTTATCTTCCGAAGGTTCTATACCCGGCACCAATGTCCCCGGAGCAAAAGCAGATTGCTCTACTTCGTCAAAGAAATTACCGGGCACGCGATTCAATGTCATCTTACCCACAAGTGTTAATTTAGCGACCTGCTCGGGCCATACTTTGGTAGGATCAAGCGGGTTGAAATCCAGCTTTTCAAATTCAGAAGCTTTCAACTGCTGAACATACAATTCCCACGAAGGATAATTTCCTTTTTTAATGTTTTCGTATAGGTCTACCGTTGCGTGCTGGAAATCCTGCGCCTGCACCTTGGCAGCTTCTTCCGCTGTAAGCGTGCGTACACCTTGCATACTCTTCCAGGTATATTTCACGTAGGTCACTTCGCCTTTCGCATTTACCCACTTGAATGCATGTACACCGGAGCCGTCCATCTCGCGATAGTTGGCTGGTATACCGAGATCAGAGTATACACGCGTCAGCATGTGGGTTCCTTCCGGTACATGCGAAAAGAAATCAAACACCCGGTTCGGATCCTGTTTATTATAGATGGGTGATGGCTTAAACGCATGCACCATATCCGGGAACTTCATGGCATCGCGAATAAAAAATACAGGCAGGTTATTGCCCACTAAGTCATAATTACCTTCATCGGTATAGAACTTGGTAGCGAAGCCTCTGGGGTCGCGAAGTGTTTCCGGAGAACCATTACCATGTACTACCGTTGAGAAGCGTACAAATACCGGAGTCTTCTTTCCTTTCTCATTCAGAAAAGCAGCACGTGTTACGGTTGAAAAATTGTCGGCCGCAACGAACTCGCCATACGCACCGGCACCGCGGGCATGTACAACGCGTTCAGGAATACGTTCACGATCAAATGCAGCAAGCTTTTCAATGAGATGAATATCTTCCAGCAGAACCTGACCATTTTGTCCAACAGTCTTGGAGTTTTGATTGTCACCAACCGGAGCACCGGTATTGGTTGTTAAATGTTGCTGGGCATTGACGCCTAGCGCCAGCAGTAAACCTCCTGTTACAAGGAGAATTCTTTTGTTCATAAAATGACCGATTAAGGATTGTTTTTAAAATTATACCGCCTCAAAAGTGGACAATCTGCTGCCTATAGATCAAAGCGATTTTATTTATCGCACGATAGGCAATCTCTATGAAGAGGGGAAAACGTACCGCAAATGGTGAAATAACTGCGAGAAGGGAAAAGCTGCTGGCTTCAGGCTGCAAGTTTGATAGTGGTGAGTGCTCGTGACTACTGTTAATTATATAGCTGCGAGCTGGGAGTTGCGAGCTGCGAGAAAAAAATGCCTGCGCTAATTAGCTGAAGTATAGCCTGTAGATAAACAACTAGCTAGAAGCTAACAGCTTTTAATTACTTTGCAGCGATATGAGGTTTTCTTTTAGTTGCGTTCCTGGCTTAGGAAATACCGTTTACTTGGTGTTTGCTACTAAGAACATGTTCTAAAAATTAAGCTACCAGGCCAGTGGCCAGCTACCAGTTGATTATCTTTTGGCTATGATTTTGGCAAGGAGAAATGTTTCTAACGTTGAAGCTATATCTTAATTTTGCAGCTATATATTTAGTGACGTTCACAAGCAAGGCTTGCAGCCGGACGCCAATAGTCTGTGGCCTTTCCTCTCGCAGCTCAAAGCTCGCAGCTATATATTTAGCAGCGGCCACCGCGTCTGAACGCCAATCAAGCTTGCAGCCAGAAACCTGTAGCCAGTAGCTATTTCAGCGCTTCGCTATGCGTTTGAATGATGTGCGTGATTTCGGCATGTGTAAAGCCAAGCTTCTCGCCTACCATGGTGATGAGTTCTATTTCGGCTGGAGCAAAGTCTCCGTCAACGAGGGCGAGTTCGATCATGTCTTCGAGTTGCTTTTCGCGCTCGAGGTTATTTTGAGGAATGAGAAAGCGATACTCATGGCCACGTTCCAGCATGAGGTTGAAACGGTCTAAAGGTATACCAAGTGTATAGGCTATCTTAAAGAGTGCAACGCGTTCAACTTCTTCAATTTTGCCATCGGCTGTAATCAGCGAAACGAGGTTTCTGAAGTGTTCAAGTTTGATATTGTCAATCATGACAGGAGAGTAATGGTAAAGGTAACTAAAGATAAGAGAATTAATCCTCATTCTACAACTACTGCAGGCTATAGCGGATACTATTTGCCGCGCGATTCGCTTTCGCGCGAGCCTCTTCGATGGAGTTGGCCCGGGCCAGGCATACACCCATGCGTCTCTCGCCTTTCACTTCAGGTTTACCAAAAAGACGAAGCTGTGTATCGGGTTCAGCCAATGCACTTTCAAATCCGGAAAATGAAATGGAGGACGAATCGCCCCGTACTAAAATCACAGAAGACGCTGATGGTCCGAGTTGGCGGATCACCGGAATCGGTAAACCTACTATAGCGCGGACATGCAACGCGAACTCCGACAGATCCTGAGAAATCATCGTGACCATACCCGTGTCATGTGGCCGCGGAGAAACTTCACTGAAGTAAACTATATCTCCTTTTACAAAGAATTCCATACCAAATATACCGTAGCCGCCCAACGCGTTCACAACGCTGTGGGCTATACGCTGGGCCTCGGCTAAAGCCTTTTCGTTCATGGGATGTGGCTGCCACGACTCCTGGTAGTCGCCATGTTCCTGCCGGTGTCCGATCGGATCACAAAAAGACACGCCTTCGCGATGACGAATGGTAAGCAACGTGATCTCATAATCGAAATCAATAAATCCTTCTATGATCACTTGTCCACTTCCACTGCGACTTCCCTCCTGTGCATAACGCCATGCATTCTCCACATCGGCTTCTGTCTTCACAACACTCTGTCCTTTTCCGGAAGAACTCATGATGGGTTTCACCACACACGGGTAGCCAATGGTTTGGATAGCCTGCTGAAACTCGGTATAGGTACCCGCAAATTTATAGGGCGATGTTCTTACGTTCAGTTTCTCGGCAGCGAGTGTACGGATACCTTCGCGATTCATGGTAAGGCGTGCAGCAGTAGCTGTAGGAATCACCGTGAATCCTTCAGCCTCCAGTTCCACAAGTGTAGCCGTAGCAATCGCTTCTACTTCGGGAACAATATAGTGTGGCTTTTCTTTTTCAATAACACTGCGCAAAGCCGTGCCATCCAGCATCGGTATAGTATACGAACGATGTGCTACCTGCATGGCCGGGGCGTTGTCGTAACGATCGACTGCAATCACTTCCACACCATAGCGTTGAAACTCGATAACTACTTCTTTACCAAGCTCTCCCGAGCCAAGAAGCATAACTTTTACAGCAGACGATGTAAACGGTGTGCCGATGGTAACAGGCTTGGCAACTGGTGTGCTCATGGACTTTGTTCAGGATTATATTAAAAGTCCACAATATAGATACAATGCCGCTATATCCCAATCCAACCGGTGCGACAGACAGTCATAAAAAATGGACAGAGAACAATCCATTCTCTGTCCATCCGGGGGAGAAATGTTATTTAATCACATACTTCCGCGTCCACGATTTGTGGCTGCTATTTACATGCAACATATACATACCTTGTGGTAATACCGGTACGTTTACTTTTACCGTTTTACTTTTTACATCCGGTGAAGTATATACTATTACATCTTTACCATGAATGTCTTTCAGTTTTACCGCTAAAGCTCCCGGGGCAGTTGCAAACTGTAACGTTATACCCTCATCACTACCGCTGGCAGCCGGATTAGGATATGCATGAAGCCCATCCGGCTCAGTCCATTCTTCCAGGGAAGTTTCCGCTATATACTCATTTGCTACACGTGCTCCGGAGCAACTGGCTTTCAATATCCATGCATCTGTCCAATAAGTACCGGTGCCGGGTGCGTAGGCCCATGCTGCACCGTTACACCAGCCTGTATACGGAAATGGTTTACATTCATATTGATTGCCGGCATTCTTCACAATGCTACCCGCTACATAGCCTCCGTTCTCAACATACTGCGGAATGGAAGCACAATTATCACCCCCTGTTGTTACAGTGATGTTTACGGTTGCTGATGTGCCAATAGCCTCACCGTTGTCTGTAGCCTTTGCTACGAGTGCATACGATCCGGCAGCAACGTTGGTCCAGGTATAGGAATACGGTGATGACGTATCTTCACCGAGCTTGGTTGTTCCCTGGTAAAATTCAACTTTGGTAATCGTACCATCGGAGTCAGACGCGTTGGCTGTGATGTTTACAGTGGCCGGTGCAGTGTATGATGCATTGGCAGCAGGCGATGTTACACTGGCGGATGGTGTTGCATTGCCCACGGTGATATTCACAGTTGCAGAAGTTCCTATAGCACCGGCATTATCGGTTGCCCGCGTTGTTAAACTATAACTACCGGCTGATACATTGTTCCAGGTATAGGCATACGGTGACGATGTATCTTCGCCCAGCTTCGTGGTTCCCTGGTAAAACTCGACCTTCGCTACGGTGCCATCATTGTCTGTAGCGGTAGCCTGAATGGTAATGTTCGCTCCGGTGGTAAATGTAGCATTGTTCACCGGTGAAGTAATAGATGTTACGGGCGATGCATTTCCGACGGTAATATTTACCGCTGCCGATGTTGTGGTTGCATTCAGGTTGTCGGTTGCTTTTGCCGTTAATATATAGCTACCGGCAGCAACACTGTTCCAGGTATAGCTATAGGGCGATGATATATCTTCACCGAGCTTGGTGCTGCCCTGGAAAAATTCTACCTTCGTTACAGAACCATTATCCGTAGCATTTGCCGTAATCGTAATGTTCGTACCCGGTGAATAGGCAGCGTTGTTCGCAGGACTTGTAATACTTACCACCGGGGAAGGATTCACAACAGTACCGGCTGCATCGTTGATCGCTTTTAGTAAACTGCTGCTGCTGGTATAGGCAACATCCCCGGTAAGCTCCCAGATAATTACACCCTGGTGTCCAAAGCGCTTGGTATACTTTATTTTCTCTCCGGCACCTTTCGGTGTCTCATAGTATAATTTCTTGTTGTTGGCGTTGATATAGCCTCCGAGCTGGCGTGTGTCCAGCGGATCGTACGAGGTGGCGGCATTGGGAAACTCCGCTATAATCTCTTTCCATTTGGGAGCAACAAAACCGTTGCCGTTGTTAGGTTTGCGCGTAGCCAGGTCGTAGCCATAGAACGGAACACCGACGCAAAGCTTGGCTTTCGCTACATTAAAACCTCCATCGTGATTCCAGGCCGCTGGTGCCATGCCCATCCAATACTCCAATGCATCTTCAGCGGAATATATAGGGTTGTCTGCTGATTGTCCCTGGTACGTTCCAAGCGGAACTTTATAGAGCGCAGCGTGTGGTCCTATAGGTGATGTATTCCACGAGCCGGTAAAGTCGTATGTCATCAGACCAAGCCAGTCGAGGTGCTGTGCCAGTGCATCGTCATAATTATTGCCATAGTATGATGTGGCAAACACAGCAGCTGAGAGAAGTTTACCGGGCATTTTCTGACGAAGCTTCTGCGCGAGTTTTGTCAATCCTATAGCAGCAGGATGTGGCCCCTGATCCGGACCGCCCCACTTATCTCCGCGCACGCGACCACCTTGTTCTGTTGTACCGGCTATCGCTGCATCCGGCCACCAGCATTCGAGGTCGAGATCAACACCATCTATACCTTTTGTGTTAACGTAGTTCGTAATGAAATTTGCCATCTCCTCCAGCTTGGCATCGTTGTTATAGTATTGCGTGAGCAACCAGAGAAAAGCAAAGTCGGTAGCGCCTCCTATAGCAACGGACACGGTTACACCTTTTGCATGGGCACGGTTTAACACACCATTGTCAAAAAGTATAGAATCCACTTTTCGATTGTGAAATTCGCCCCACGCTATCGATGCAAAGTTGGCGCTGTTATAGTTATTATTGTTCTGCTTAAACAGGTTGAAGGCTATATTGATGTGATTAACGGTTCCCGGATCGAATGTTGTAAAATTAAAATCAGGAACCCAGTAGGGTAAATATCCGATGATGCGTTGCGGACCGCTATAATCCGGACCGATACCACCATCACCACATTTACTTACCAGCACCCAATCACCATTGGTGCCGGGCTCGGCATTGGTATACCAGTTGGCGCGGTAATTTCCACTCTTGTGCGATACTTGTGTACCACCGGCATGACCACCGGTTGTACTCGGTCCCCAGGGTGTCCAACATGCCGGAAATGTATATTGAGCTGATGTACTGAAGGCAAGCAGTAAACAGCCCATGAAAATCAATAGTTTTAATTTCATGAATAGGAGTAATTATAGTCTCAGGTTAAGGTATATATAGTATAGATAAGAAGAAGGGATTCCTCCCTCCTTCTCGTGTTCAGGTTATCGGACCAGGTATTTGCGTATCCACGACTTATGGCTGCTTTGAATGCGTACCAGGTATAACCCTTTGGCAAGCGGTGGTACTTCTACTGTGAGCGAAGTATCTTTTACATCCTGGTAAGATTTTGAAAGCACTTCGGTGCCATTGGTGTTTTGCAATTTTACATTTACAGCTCCTGGACTTTGCTCAAAGAGGAGTGTAATGGTTTTCGTGCGGCCGTTCTCAACGGGATTCGGATATAGCGTGACACCTTTTGCAGCTGTCTCAAATTCCGTTTCATCCAATGCAACACGCGCACTGCCCGAACAACTTCCTTTGAGTATCCACGCATCCTGCCAGTATGTACCAGTGCCGGGCGCATACGCCCACGCTGCACCATTGCACCAGCCTGAGTATGGATAGGGTTTACATTCATACTGACTACCCTGGTTCTGCACAATACTTCCGGCTGCATAGCCGCCATTCTCAACATAGGATGGTATACCGGAGCAACTGCCGGATGATCCATTAATTGTAATGGACACGTTAGATGATGTAGCCGTGGCACCCTGGTTGTCGGTAGCACGCGCGGTTAATATATAGCTTCCTGTGCCCGCATTGCTCCAGGTATAGCTATAGGGTGATGAAGTATCTTCACCAAGCTTGGTGCTGCCCTGAAAGAATTCCACTTTGGCAACCGAGCCATTATCCGAAGCATTGGCCTGTAGGGTTACCGTTGCGGGTGCTGTATACGTTGCTCCATTGGCCGGTGCTGTAAGGCTTACACTGGGTGGTGGATTGGTTGTAGAAGAACTAAAGACAACTTTGTTGAGATTGAAATCACCGGCATCCATGACGATGCGCAGTATCTTTTGTCCGGTAGTAAGCGAAGGTGTTGTGGCTGTTACGGTTTGCCACGTTTGCCATGCACCGGTATTCGGCACGGTAAGCGTACCGGATATATTGGCACCATCCAATTCGATGTGAAAAGTTTTACCGGCTGATGTAGACGCTACACGCACTTGTATAGTCTGGCTTCCGGCCGTTGTTACATTCACAGTATATTCCAGCCACTCACCTGCTTGTATCCAGCCTACATTCTGGCCGCCTCCTGTATCGGTAGTAGCTTCTATATCAACATTGTCAGAACGCAGTGCTCCACCCGAGTTGCCGGAAGAAAGATCATGATAAGCCACACCTTCACCACCGTTATCATAATGCTCGGCTTCAATTGTACCGGGTATATTTCGTACTGTGCCCCCATAAGGAGATTGTGTTGATGAGCCTGAACGTTCATCGACCACTTGTTTGATCGCAGATAACAACGAATTGCTTCCGGTAGCATCCTGCGATAACTCCCAGATCATAACGCCTCCTATATTCCGATCAAAGGCAAGGTTTGTTTTTTGTTTGATGGTATTGATACCGTTGTAATAATCTCCGTTATACGTGTCCAGGTTGGGATTCGCACCTTCGGATACGAGTTGCCGAAAAGACTTCCACGAAGGTCTTGCATAGAAGGGAACACCGAGCACAGTCTTTGAAGCAGGTAATCCGCGGCCCGCCCAATAGTCGAGTGATGATACTGCATAGCTATAGGGTGAATGATCGGCACCGCTGCCACCATCATATACCATGATGTTCAGGAAGTCTACAGCATTAAATACTGCGTTTTGTATACCACCGGCATAATATCCTTGTGCCGATACTGCGGCCGTCAGAAATTTACCCTGTGCATGGAGTGCATTTCCCAGCTGCGTCATCAACGTGGTAAAGTTAACAGGGTCTTGTCCATCGATCGGGTATTCCCAGTCGAGGTCAACTCCGTCCAGTTGGTAGGTTTGGCATAATGAAATTAAATTATTGACAAAGGCGGTTCGATAACTTGCGTTAGCGGCCATACTTTGAAAGTCTGTGTTGTTCAGATCACTCCAGCCTCCTACCGCTATACCAACCTTAACACCATTCGCGTGTGCCAGCGATACTATACTCTGGAGTTTGGACGGATTGTCAATGGCGGTTAGCCCTCCCGTTGTAGTAGGCCTAATGAACGCATAGTTGATGTGCGTTACTTTGTTATACTGTATGTCGGATGCCGTACCCGACCACGATGGCATATACCCGACAACTTTAAAATTCTGCGCCTGTAGCCGGAATGCCGGCAGCATGTACAGGCAGAGCAGTATAAACAGCAAGGCGCTGTTTCTGCAGGGTACCATGCGTACACGAATCGTAAAATGTTTCATAGTGGAATTTGTTTAGGGTTAAAATGCACAACACACACACGTTAATCGCAGCGCGTGTTGTGTTCCACTATAAATGTTGCTATTCAAAGAAGAGAATGGAAACTTAGTTATTGAATGGTGGCAGTGAGTTATTGAATGGTAACGATGATGCAACACTTAAATATGTACTGTAAAACTGTAAATTCAGAAGGAGCCAGATGCGTCCACCTGACTCCTGGTTGAGCGAAAGAAATAGTCTTCCACTAGCCAACTTTTGATGCTCGCTATATCTATATCCGGAATATATTCAGGTTCAGATTATCGTCTTCGAAACACTTAACCTGTCAGCCACCTCTTCTTTTCTCCTTCTCGATACAGGTATTGTACTGTTATCTTTCAACACCAGGTTTCCATCATTCCTGAATTTCAAAACGTAATCCAGGTTTACCAGGTGCGAACGGTGTATGCGTATAAAATTATCATGCACTGAAAGTATATCTTCATACTCTTTCAATGTTTTGGAAGACAGGAAGGTTTTGTTTTCCGTAAGGATAAATCTGGTGTAGTTCAGGTCAGCTTCGCAGCGTATAATTTTATCAACTTCCAGAAATACCACGCCATCATAGGTGGTAATGGCGAGATTCTTTTCTTTACCGGTAAAGAAATTGGACAACTGCCGGCTATATACTTCACGCTTATTCTTCTGACTCTGAAACCGTGTTATAGCGTCTTTCAGTTCTGCCGGATTTATTGGTTTGAGTAGATAGTCCAATGCATTATACCGGATGGCACGGATGGCATATTGATTATAGGCGGTGGTAAAAATCACTTTGCATTCTGTATCCGGAGTGGCAGCCAGGATATCGAAACCACTCATCACCGGCATCTCAATATCAAGAAACAACAGATCGGGTTTGAAGTGATTCAGCTTCGATAATCCTTCTTCGCTGCCCTGTGCTGTCTCCAGCAGGAACTGGCCCGGAAAGTTATTCTCCACTGTAATCTTGAGCAGGTTGGTGGCCTTGCTCTCATCATCTATAATCAGCGCTTTTATCATGCAACTAGTGGGCTACTGGTAATTATTAAATATTCATATCTATACCGGCAGTTTGCGGAGCGTAAGGTTGGTTTTGTTGTATATACTACACTTCTTATTATGAGGTATGGTGCACGTAACAGAGGGTAAGTAAATATACTATAAAGCGCAGCGCTACTCCATTTCCTTCGGATGAAGCAGCATATTTACCGGACGATCTGTTTGTACAACCTGCTCTTTTTACATGCTTCAACATGCAATCATTTTATATTGCTGCATCCGTTTTAATGGCTTTGATCTTATCATTCAGCGAAGCTATAGTTTGATGGTGTAACTCCGTTTTTACAGGTAATTGAACCAATACCGTTGTGCCGGTTGCAGCACCATTTGCATCCACTTCATCGATAATGCGAAGGTTAAACGTTTCGTTTTGTTTACGCATCAGTGCAATGCGATCGCGAATAATTTTAATACCCATTGATTGATACGTTCGTACACGTTTCTCCCGTATCGCTGCGGCTTGCTGACGGCCTATACCGTTGTCATGAATCATACAAACAAGACGGTCCGCATCTTCCAATGCAAAACGTATCCGCAGGTTACGATCGCCCTTCTTGTGCATAAGCCCATGCCACAACGCATTCTCTACAAAAGGCTGCAACAGGAATGAGGGTATAATAATGTCTTCCGGATCAATAGCATCGTCTACTTCTATAGCATAATGAAATTGTTTATCGAAACGAAGTGATTCCAGTTCCAGGTATAGCTCCAGCAGCGTAAGCTCTTCATCGAGAGGTATTGAATTTTTCTCCGAAGTTTGCAATACCATGCGCAGTAATTTGGAAAACTGGTACAAGTAGTGCATGGCTTCATCCTGCTTTTGTACAGCTATGAGCTCCTGTATGGATGTAAGACAATTAAAAACGAAATGCGGGTTCATCTGCGCAATGAGTGCTTTCAGCTCCAGTTCGGCAATCAGCTTGTTGATGCGTATCTTCTCGCGGATGCGCTTCCGCACAACGTTCAGGATACACGCAATAACGATGCACCCCAGTATAGCAGCAATCGTTCGGAACCACCAGGTGCTCCAGAACGGTGGCATAATCACGATATCAATCGCAGCACCTTGTTCATTCCAGATGCCATCGTTGTTGGAGGCAATAACCCGGAAAGTATAGTTACCCGGATCGAGGTTCGTATAGGTGGCAGATCGTTTGTTATCAACCAGGTTCCAATTATTTTCAAAACCTTCCAGCCGATAAGCATACCGGTTTTTCTCCGGCTGAATAAAGTTCAGCGCGGCATATTCGAAGGTAAGCACAGACTGATCGTATGCCAGCGTAATGGCACGTGTCTCATTTACCGGGGCGGATAATATTGAATCGGCTGCTCCGGGAAGTATATCTGTATTGAATATTTTCAACGCCGTAAATGCAACAGGCGGTGGATATGGATTTCCTTTTACCTGCCGGATCACATCGGGAGTAAACCAGGTGAAACCGTTGGTTCCTCCAAACATGATCTCTCCCTGCCGGCTGCGAAAGGCAGCATTGATATTGAACTGGTAATTCTGCAAGCCATCGCTCGCATTATAATTCTTGAACGTACGATTGGACACATCAAAGTACGCCAGTCCGCGACCGGTGCTGATCCACAAATTATCATGTTCATCCGGAAGTATACCGGAGATGATGTTGTCGGGCAGCCCATCCGTTTCGGTGTAGGCTATAAATGCATCAGACGATTCATCGAACCGGTTCAACCCTCCTGCAAAAGTACCGATCCACAGATTGCCTTTACGATCTTGCTGAATGGTGCGTATCCAATGGTTGCTTAGACTCCTGGCTTTATCTCCACTCTTCATCACCGTAAATTGTTTATACGGAGCTTCCAGTAAATTTAGTCCAGCCTGTGTACCGATCCATAGTCTCTTCCTATTGTCTTCATAGAGGCAGCGCACCATGTTGTTGCTCAGGTTGGAATTAGTGATGTTCCAGGAGGTAAATGTATTTGTCGCAGCGTCATAACGATTCAAGCCGTTGTTCGTGCCGACCCACAAATGATCCTGATGATCCATCACCAATGACCAGATCACATTATCATTCAAGCCAGAACCATCGTTACTGGTATAGTGTATAAATTGTCGCGTGTGTGGATTATACCGGCAAAGGCCTCCGAGGTATGTACCAATCCATAATATACCATGCTTGTCTAATTGCAGCGAGATGATACGATTATCACTAAGACTATTCTTATTGCCTTCGATGTGATAAAAATTCTCGAACTGTTTTGTATTCCGATTATAGTAACACAGTCCGCCTCCATCGGTACCAATCCAGAGATTTCCGCCAGGCTCTTCGGCAAATGAAGTTATCGAACTGTTGCCATTGCGAGTGGGTACTTTAAAATGAAAGAATGCTTTTGCATTCTGATTATAGAAATTTATACCTCCGGTATAGGTTCCGATCCAAACACCTCCCCTGCCATCGCTGCTGATAGAACGGATTACATTGTTATTGAGACTTTCTGAATTATAGGGAGAGTGAATGATGTGATGAAAAACTTCTGCTTCAGCATCCAGCATGTCAATACCTTCGCCATCGGTTCCAACCCATAGCATACCATCATCTCCAGCCCAGAGTGAAGTGATCAGGTGACCAGCTATACTTTGCGGATTAGCCGCATTATGTTTATATACTTTGAATCGCTGTATATCGGCGCAGTATAGATTGAGTCCGCCTCCGTAGGTTGCAATCCATATTCTTCCCGCGCGATCTTCTACAATTCTTCTCACGTTATTATCACTAAGTGAATACGGATCATTTCTATCGTGCCTGAAGTGTGTGAATTTATTGCGTGCCGGGTTATATATATAGGCACCGTTGGATGTTCCGATCCAGAGATTACCTTGCCGGTCTTCCGTGATTGCCGGAATTGTGTTATAGACTACATCTTCGGTATTGAACATTTCGGAAAACGATTTGACGAAATATACCGAGTCTCCTTCAAAACGATATAGCCCGTTATCGCTGCCGATCCACACGTGATCCTGTTTGTCCTGGAAGATGGCGCGTACAGGGATGCCGTTGAAATAGTGTTTGTCGAACGTGTCGGATTTACGATTGTACAGATCGAGCCCTTTTTCTGAGCCAACCCAGAGCCGATGCTGGCGATCTTCCAGCACAACGTAACTTACATTACTGCTTATGCTCGCAGTATCTTTTTCTGTTGCGCGATAGTTTACAAAGCTATAGCCATCGTAACGCACCACACCATTCTCTGATGCAATCCAGATGAACCCGCGACTATCGCGTATTACAGCATTGATTGTATTGCTGGGTAAACCATCATCTACTGTGATGTGATGAAACTTGATGTCGCGCTCCTGAGCCGGCAAAGTCTGTAACGTATATATCACTAGCACAGCACATAGCCAGTATGCATTTGGTGGCGCAACAGACATTGGTGTAAAGTTTAGGAAGAGTAATATACCATTACCCGACAACAATTACACCTGCACGATGCAGGGAAAGTATATTATGAAGTTGATCCGCTTACAGAGACGCTGAACGTCAGACAGACTGTGACCTGTTCGCTAGTCTACTTTTAAAAACGTCTGGATCTTTTCCGTATCGCCTACGATCCAGATGATATCGCCTTCTTCCAGCGTTATAAAAGAATCCGGGTTGAGGATGCGTTCGCCCTGTCGTTCGATGCCCACGATCAATGCTTTTGCATTTTCACGAATAGCAGATTCACGAATGGTCTTTTTATATAGCGGAGAATTTTTAGCGATGGTATAATTGAGCAGTCCTATATTTTCGCGCTCGGCTTCGTCCTTCACCGGTAGTACCGATGCTTCCAGTACATTTTTAACACGCTGCAATTGCTCATCGGTTCCGATTACCGAGATGCGATCGCCCGGATAAAGTTTTTCAAAGCGATCAGGTGTTACGATCGAAAGACGACCGCGTTCGATATAGGCTATATTTACACCATACTGTTCGCGCAGTGCAAGTTCTGTAAGCGGTTTACCAGAGAGTGCAGACTCCGGTACAATTTCAAAATCTGCCAGGTGAGCATCCCACGGTGTAATTTCAGGACGCACCGGTTTCTGATTTTCGCGTTCATTCAGATTACCCAGAAAGCGCTGCTCGATGCGATCGTAAAATGCTTGCAGCTTTTGTGAGAATATAACCGTGGCCAGCGCCATGGCTACCAACGCGATGATAAAAGCAACCGAAGGCGGGTAAAACAATTGCAGCAGGAAGCCAACGTGTATCGTAGCAACGGCAATGCGCACCAGTTCGATAGCAATGAGCGGACCGCGGTTCAACCTCCGATTCAACCAAAGATGTGAATACGCTTCACGTTCAATTCTGCGTATAGCCAGAGCCCAGATGAATGGTGCTATGAGCAGCAGGGTAAAGATCACGGTGATGAGACTCGCATTAGCGCTGTCACCAAGTGTAGTAGCAATAAACGGGAAAAGATACTTTTGAGACAAGAGTATAAGGCCAACAATGATAACGGAGTGTACCACAAAGTTCATCCCGTACGCACGAAGCAATACACGCCAGTCGCTATAGGAAGACAATTGCTGCGTGGTGGAACTATACCGCGTTATTGCATTGACCCAACGTGTTGGCAGAATACGTTCGATGAACGTATAGAATGGTCCGGATTGCTGGATGAGAAACGGTGTTGTAAACGTTGTTACCGCAGAAGCTGCTACAGCAATGGGATACAGAAAGCCGCTGGTAACGTTTAACGAGAGTCCCAACGATGCAATGATGAATGAGAATTCGCCAATCTGCGCGAGACTCATACCGGCTTGCACAGAATGCTTTAGTGATTGTCCCGACAGTAAAGCACCTATAGCAGTAGCCATAAATTTACCTGCGATGGTGAGCAAAGTAACGATGAGTACAGGACCTGCATATTCCACCAGTACCTTCGGATCGATCATCATACCTACCGAGACAAAGAATATAGCACCAAACAAATCTTTCACTGATTTTATAAGATGTTCAATTCGTTCGGCCTGTGTTGTTTCTGCGAGTATAGATCCCATGATGAATGCTCCCAATGCAGCAGAAAAACCTACTGCTACTGCGAGTACAACCATGAGCAGACACAATGCCAGCGATACAATGAGCATAGTCTCATCGTTCATCAGCTTTTGTGTGCGCTTGAGAAATGTAGGTATAAAGAATATACCAGCCAGAAACCAGAGTATAAGAAAGAACGCAAGCTTGAGCAATTGCATCAGTAATTCTCCCCCGGCAAACTGCTGGCTCACGGCCAGTGTGGAAAGCAACACGAGTAATAATATAGCGACCAGGTCTTCTACAATGAGAATACCAAAGACGAGTCCTGCAAATTTGCGCGTGCGCACACCGAGCTCGTCAAACGCACGAATGATGATGGTTGTAGAAGACATGGAAAGAATCGCCCCGAGAAATATACTATCCATCTGCGACCATCCCATGAGTAAACCGGCTCCGTATCCTACGGCAATCATCAAGACAATTTCCACTACGGCCGTGATCGAAGCAGAGCCTCCTACTTTTACAAGCTTTTTAAAACTGAATTCAAGTCCCAGGCTAAAGAGTAAAAATATAACACCAATCTCCGACCATGTCTTAATGGCTTCATCGTCTACAACGGTAGGGATAAGCGACACGTGCGGGCCTACGAGTAATCCTGCTATAATATAGCCGAGTACAACGGGCTGTTTGATTTTCTTAAACAGCAGCGTTGTTATTCCTGCTACCGCGAGGATAAGTCCGAGATCAGTGATCAGGTGTGGTAAGTGTGTCATATTGTTAAGCTTCGTGTATGGGTACTACCCTGGCAAAATTAAGGGTTGCCACTATTGCTGATATTAAAAGAACCTTAATTTTCGCAACGCTTTATCGTCTCATTTTACCATTGGTATAAAATAGTAAAAATGTTTCAAAGTGTGTTGATGTGTGTTGATAGAAAATTTTCGCGTTAACAATCCGGGTAATATCTTTCACTCCGTACGCTTTAACCCTTATCACTATGACCCGATTCGTCTCCTTGAAATTTTTCATGCTGCTGTGCTGTGTCTGCATGATCACAAACGTGATGGCACAACAAAAACAGATCACAGCTTTTCCGGTGCGTGGCTTTTGCATTGCTGCACCGCGACCTGCCGGTGTAGATGCCTTTGTGAAATTTGTAAAAGAAGAACTTGCTTCACGCCAGGTAAATGTACTCATCCTGCGTGTTGACTATAATTACCAGTTCGAGCAACATCCGGAGCTGCGCGACAGCATTGCACTCTCCAAAGCTGATGTGAAAAAACTGGTGCGTGTTTGCCAGGAAAACAGGATACGTATTATACCGCAGATAAATCTTTTAGGACATCAATCATGGGCAGGCACTACACATAACCTGCTGCGGGCGTATCCACAGTTTGATGAGACACCGCATGTAAAGATGCCTGCTAAATATGTATGGCCAAATGCTGATGGACTGTATTGCAAAAGTTATTGTCCGCTACACCCGGATGTACACGGTGTTGTGTTTTCATTGGTAGATGAGATTTGTGATGTATTTGAGACCAACGCATTTCATGCCGGTATGGATGAAGTGTTTTACCTGGGTGATGACAAGTGTCCGCGATGTGGCGGTCGCGATAAAGCTGAATTGTTTGCAGGTGAAGTACGAACGATTCGCGATCATCTCAAGCAGAAAAATCGTGAACTCTGGATCTGGGGTGATCGTCTGCTCGATGGCAAGACTACCGGACTTGGTATGTGGGAAGCAAGCTTCAACAATACACATCGTGCGATTGATATGATACCGAAAGATGTAATGATCTGCGACTGGCACTATGAACGTCCGGATAAGACAGCGGTATATTTCGCGATGAAAGGATTCAGAGTTGTTACATGCCCATGGCGAAATCCACCGGTAGGTGTAGCCCAGGTTGCCGACATGACTACATTCCGTAAAGATGCCACACCGGAGACACGCGAAAATTACCAGGGTATTGTACAAACCGTTTGGTCTGATGCCGAAAGCTTCCTTACCGGCTTCTACTCGAAAAAGAAAGACAGCAAATCTGCCGAAGAGAGCAGCACACCGTGGAACTGCTTTCGCGCCATCTACGATAAATAGCTGCTGGCTGCAGGATTGTTTTGAGGTGAGGCTTTGTGAGACTGCTAAATATACTTTTCTTATTAGAGCTTCGAGCTCTGAGCTTTGAGCTACGAGTTTGTTGGGTATAGAACTACGAGTTTATCAGTATAAAACGATATATACTGATAAACTCCCTGTAGCCAGAAGCTTGCAGCCAGCAGCCTTTTAAACTCGCAGCTAATTTCACTCTACGCGCAGCGACTCCTTCTTCTGTCCAGCCATGTCTACGATGAGTTTGCTGGCTTTGCCGGTAGTTTCGCGGATGAAGGTGAGGCGTGCGTTTATTTCTTTTACGGTAAATTCTTTTTCGGAGATCGGGAATATTTCAAACTTTGGTTGATTGGTTCCCTGTGCATATAGCTTGCCGTTCTCGTTAGAGACGGTAATGATAATGTTATTTCCATAATCATATTTACCTATATATTCCTTGTAAAGATTCGGATCTATAGCGACAATCACGTCCTCTTTCAATTTCCTTGCATCGATAGCAAATCCCCCCTGCACGAAATGTCCGTGTGTTACGGCTCCGTTCTCGCCTTTCATAAATTTGATCCTGGCGTCAACAACTTTCCAGAAGTATTCATCGGGTGCTGATGGAAATATAGGAAACTTATTCTGTCCGGAGAGTTGTGCGTAGAGATCGCTTCCTTCTGCTGTGATCGTCATTACGGCTCCATTCTGGAAATCATATCGACCGGTATATATACTCACATCGGCAACCGGTGATGCCAGCGTTGTGTAGGAAGATTGCTTCGCCAGCTTATCCCAGATAAAATACTCTGCTACAGCATTCGGATTTATATTTACATCGGGTGGCATCAGGTTCATCAACAACACTACTGTGAGGTTTTCATTTGTATAGCGCGCCAGTTGGGAGATGAAACCATGCAGGCCACCACTATGACCGATAACTGGTTGTCCGCGATAGTCACTCAATCCCCAGCCATAACCATATTTGGATGGCGGTGGGTTTCCATCGTTAAGCACTACTGAAGTAAATGCCGCCTTCAGACTTTTGTCCTGGAGTACTTTACCATTAAATATAGCTTCGTTCCATTTATACAAGTCTTCCACTGTTGAATATAGCGCTCCGGCACCACCGGCCCATGCCATGTTCCAGTTTAAAGCCGGCACATATTTACCATCGGTGTTTGAATAGCCTTGTGCTTCTTTGTCGAGACTCAGCCAGGCCGCATGTACACCGGTATTGTTCATGTGCAGCGGAGTGAAGAATGTTTCTTTCAGATACTGAGCATAGCTTTTACCCGACACTTTTTCAATGATATAGCCTAACAGAAAATATCCGGAGTTGTTATACATGTACTGTTCACCGGGATTGAAATCATACGGATCATTTTTAAAGTAAGCAATCAGCTCTTCCGGTGTTACGGGTGTAACAACCCGTTTTTCAAAATCACCTTTGCCGGTATAGCTGTGAATACCGGATGTATGCGTGAGTAAATGATGCAGCGTTACTTCTTCACCACGCGGAAAATCATGTATATACTTCGAGAGTTTATCGGTCACTTTCAGTTTACCATCTTCCTGTAATTTAAGTATAGCAGCTGCGGTAAACTGTTTGGTGATGGAACCTATACGAAATTTTGTTTCTGGAGTAGCGGGTGTCTTCTTTTCAATATTGGCATAACCAAAGGCTTTCTTGTAAAGTATATTTCCATCTTTTGCTACAAGTATAGCGATGCCGGGTGTTTCCTTTCCCTGCAGCGAACTATAGAGCGCATCGGTTAACTGGGCCGCTGACGGCATTGCCGTTTTCGTTGCGCCCTTTTGTAGCAACAGTGCGGCAGCTTCTTCACGGCCATTTAACAACGCTGCGGTGTAGGGAGTGAGTCCAGAGGCATCGGTCTTATTTAAATCTGCGCGACCATTGATCAGCGCATTGATTTCATTCATGTCACCTTTGGCAGCGGCTTTGATCAACTGATTGGACAAGGCCTCGCGATCGAGAAAGCGAACGGTGAATCCCCAATCGCGAACAACATCCTGGACTTTCAATAGCAATTGATTGCTGCCTTTCACGAATGTTACGGGTACAACATCCTGATCAGGCGTTAACGCCCGGCCTACCCAGTTACGGTGTACGAGTTTGCCGTTGAGCCAAACCTTTACACCATCATCACTGCCCACCGCCAGAAAAGCTGTAAAGGCTGAATCTGTTTTGATCTCTGCCAACGCATAGGCTACTGCGTAATCCGGTTTACTATAGAGCGCATCGAAATCGATTTTATCGGCAGTAGCAGAATAGGGCTTCCACGCAAATGATTTTCCCCGGAGCATAACGGGCGGTATCGGCTTGCCGGCCACCGGTGTTATGGACGTTACGAGATCTTCATCAAAGAATCTCTCTTCCTGCTGAATATCAGGAGCACCCACTGTATCGTCTTTTACCAATAACGGTCCAACCACCAGCCAGTTCTTCATATACTGCCCGGCTTGTATACCTTTATAGGACGCCTTGCTGAAAACTGTTGTAGGATCAACCGTTTTTACCGGAGCTTTTTTCTTTTGTGCGTAGAGTTGTGTTGACAGCGCAGAGACCAGCAGTACATATAGTACCATACGTACAGGTTGCTGCAACGAACGAGGTAATGTTGCCATAGTGGGGTTTAAGGTTTGGAATTTACTACTAAATATATAACGCTTTCTTAAGATGAACGATAGATCATGTGCTAAAACATCTATTTATTCATCACGAAGTATAAGGTATATATTGTCATCACCTTCAGCAAATAGTGTGCTAACTCCATCTTTATGGAGTATGTGTTACCGCATACATTCTGTATTTATTGTATATTTGTTTCAAATGGCTTAATCAAACCCCAGTATGAGAAACCTATACCTGCTCTGTGTGGCGCTGGCTGTATGCGCTGCGCCTGCATGTGCTCAAAACGACATCGCTAAATTTTTCCCTGCCGGAAAAGAAAATGCTCAACTGCTAACGGGCGCTTATCTTGAACCTCTTACCAAAGATCTGGGCACCTTGCTGAACAACGGCTGGTATACTACCGCTAAAACCCACAAGCGTTTTGGGTTTGACCTGAGTGTTACGGTAAATAATCTTCTGGTCAGCAAAGATCAAAAATACTTCAACATGCCTGCGGGTGTGTCTGGGTTGTCCTTTGAAGGAACAACGGAAGGCGGTACACAAATCCCTACGGCATACGGTCCGAAGAATGAAGAATCCGAATTTCTGATTACATCCAAAATGAACAGCGGCACCCGGTTTAATGGTCCGGAAGGATTTGAACCCGGTAAAGATTACCCGCTGGAATCTGCGGTGCTTCCTACATTACAACTTGGCGTAGGGCTCTTCAAGAATACCGATATACGTATACGCTATACACCGGAAGTGAAGATCAACGATGTGAAGGTTGGTAACTGGGGTGTTGGCGTGATGCACGATATCAAACAACATATACCCGGCTTGATAGAACTTCCATTCTCCTGGACATTCTTTGCTGGCTATACGCAGATGAATGGTGATGCGGATCTGAGTGGTGAATTTGCCGGCTCCGGACAAAAAGGTGAAATGACCGGTAAAGGTATAACGCTTCAGACGGTGGTAAGCAAGAATTTCAAGGTAGTAACATTCTACGGATCGGTAGGATATCAACACTCCAGCGTGAAGTATGATGTGAAAGGTATATATGAAGTAGGAAGCGGTGGCGGAGAATCGGATGTGCTGCTGGAAACTCCATTCACATTAACGGATCCCTTCTCGTATGAATACTCTACACAAGGTATTCGCGGAACAGCCGGTATACAATTCAAATTCGGACCGGTGTTGCTGAACTCTGATTTTACGCTCGCTCATTCACAGAAATTACTCACTGCGGGCTTCGGCTTTACATTCAACTAAAGTGTGTGCTATATTTTAAGATGAATGAGACTCCCGTTTAACCGCGGGAGTTTTTTTATGCTTGATGAAATCGTCCGTTTGTCTGGCGTGATGTACTCTTCAGGTATTTTTGATTGCTGTCATTACGAGATAAATGTATATTGGAAGTAGCTGTGAGCTTTGAGTTACGAGCTGCGAGAAGGAAAGTATATCGTTTTATACAGGAAAACCGCGGCCCTGGGACACTAACAAACTCGCAACTCACAGCTCGTGGCTCAAAGCTATATTTCACATAAAAAATACCCCTATGAAAAGACGTCATTTTATCGGACAAACACTGGCTGGAGTTTCCGGACTCATCATTAGTCAGTCGGCATTTGCAGGTATACTTATTCCGCAGAAAAAAGAAAGGCTTGGTGTAGCACTGGTAGGCCTGGGTTATTATAGCACCGATCTGCTTGCTCCTGCCCTGCAACTTACACAGCGTTGTTACCTCGCAGGTATCGTAACGGGTACACCGGCCAAGGCGGAGAAATGGAAACAACAATTTAATATTCCGGACAAGAATATTTATAACTACGATAACTTTGATTCCATCGCCAATAATCCTGACATCGATGTGATCTATATCGTGCTCCCTCCTGCCCTGCATGCTGCCTATAGTATACGCGCTGCGAATGCCGGCAAACATGTATGGTGCGAAAAACCAATGGCCATGACGGTAGCTGAATGTAAAAGCATGATCGATGCCTGTAATAAAAACAAGGTAAAGCTAAGTATAGGCTATCGCATGCATCATGAGCCCAACACGCAAAAAATTATTCAATACCGGAAGGAATTGCCATTTGGTAAAATTACTTCCGTAACCGCAGCCGCAGGTTACTTTGACGGACGCACTGATCACTGGAAACAAAACAAGAAACTGGGAGGCGGTTCCATGTATGATATGGGAGTATATCCGCTGAATGCGACACGCTATACCACCGGCCTCGAACCGATCGCGGTTACTGCGAGACAATCCACCACACGCCCGGAAATATATAAAGATGTAGATGAGACCATGGCGTTTGACCTGGAGTTTCCCGGAGGTGTAACAGCCAAATGCGAAACGAGTTTTGGAAAAGGTATGAACGACCTGCGGGTAACGTGCAAGAACGGCTGGTATAAGTTGTCACCGTTTCAAGCGTATAGCGGTATAAATGGTGAAACAAGTTCAGGTATAAAACTGAACGCAACCATTCCCAACCAGCAGGCACGCCAAATGGACGATGATGCACTCGCCATCATGCAACAAAAACCGATGCTTGTTCCCGGTGAAGAAGGGCTGAAAGACATACGCGTGGTGGAAGCGATCTATAGATCGGTGGCTGCGAATGGACGCGTAGCTGTATAGGTTGCTGGCTACTGGTCTCCAGCTGCTGGACTGAAATCGTTGAGGCTACAGGTATATATACCAATCGTTGCTATTCAGATAAATCGTAAAGGAAAGAAACTCCACCAGCAGCCGGAAGGTAGCAACAAAAAAAGAAAGCCCGCAATCTAAAAGACCGCAGGCTTTCTTAACTTATCTGTATCGTGCGTTACTCTTTAATAAACTTCCGTATTTCACGTTTTCCATTGGCGAGTTGAACTTGTACAAAGTATACACCTGGTGCAAGACCTAACTTCGTTGTACTCACTTTATAGTTACGGAATGCGCTGGCTTCACCGTGTGCGTTGAACAACGCTATACCTTGTGTGTTGTGGATCACTACACCAACATTGCCTTCAGCTTTACCTTTCAGGCGGATGGTCAGTTCATCCTGTACGGGCACAGGGTATATATCGAGGCCGAATACTCCGCTTTCTTCTCCGAGATCATCCGGTGCAGCAGCACGTGCTGAAGTTGCGCCATTGGTTACTTCGAAGGTTATAAAGGTCGGAGCACCTGCAGCACCGGTTCCGTTGAAGTATGAGTATGGCGTAGCTTTCAGGGTATATATACCCGGTTGTGCCGGCCATGGTGTATCGGTTCCGTTAGGACCATTACCACTCAGTGCATACGGAGCATTGTTATCGGTGCGATAGTGCACGCCATTCAATTCAAACACAACACTCTTCACGGCAGAGCCCGCTACATTTGCGCGGATGTTGATCGAATTATAGTACTGCTGACTGGTGTTAATCGTGCTGCTGTCTTCAAGATCGGCAAGTTTAACACCGTTGCTTCTTACTACATCCAGATCGGTTACTGCAGAAGAGTTGAGAATCGTAACATGCGCCAGCAGACTCTTACCCGCTGTACCGGTTCCGTTCACGCGGGTATAGGCATTTGCACGAAGCGTATGCGTACCAGACGTAAACTGATACAGGAAGAACGGATTGAAGTTATAAGGCGGTGTATTTACCAGGTTGGCGTTAGTGCCATCTTTAATAAAGCGTACACTACCTACCGTTGCCGGGTTAGTATTGGCGCGAATTGTAACATTGTATAGATTGATGGAACCTACATCGATCGTTACAGAATCTGTAAAGGTAGTTAACACCTGGCCATTGCTGGTATTCACCAGGCTATAGCTCTCCACTCCATACGGTATAACCGACAAGTGGAATGTTGCCGAATCGATAGCACCTGTTGAATCGGTGGCCAACACCGGCAAATCATACTCACCGGCATGTCCTATGGCAGGAACGATGCTGTAGGTAGCCGTACCGTTGGCTGAGCTTGTCTGCGTAATGAATGGCAGGTTCTCGATCAATTGTACCGTAACCGGATCACCATCTGCATCGGTAGCCGTGAAGGTAACTTCGATTGAACCAAGTTCGATTACTTCAACAGAGTCGATTTCATCCAATACCGGAGGGCGGTTGCCGATCACTTCCAAAGTTACCGGAACAAGCACCGGTGAATTTTCAGGATCGTTGCTTGCTATACGCAGTGTATCTGCATACCAGCCTTGTGTTAAGTCAGCAGCGTTGAACGTGACCGTTACGGTTGCCGATCCACCCGGAGGAACAGTTCCTGATTTAGGTGTATAGGCTAACCATGGTGTTAGTGCAGGTCCGTCATATATAGCCAGGTTATCGATGTCGAAAGTAGGCCCAGCTTCTTCCATTAACGAGAAGGTAACGACTTGTTCGATATCACCGGCAAATCCTTGTCCTTCGAAAATCTCAACACCATCTATATATATTCTGAATATAGATGTAGCACGTTCTACATCAATCCGGAACTCAAAATATCCGGAAGGCAACGTATAGTCTATTGGCGCGTATGAAGCATTGCCGACAGAGTCCTGAACCAAAGCGCTCAGACTTCCATCCGGGGCAATCTCGAAACGGGTATTTACCAGTTCAGCAGTTGGCGATTGTGGAATGATCTGCCAGGTAACATTGCTGCCCTGCACATTCAGACGCATGCTGGTAGAAGATATAGGATCGGTACCGATTGGCACAACCGGAGAGAACCCGAGGGATTGTCCTAAACCATCGGCCAGTCCTCTGAAGTGCTGTGCATCTTCAAATGGATTCTCGGTCTCAACGGTCCAGTTACCCCATTGTCCTTCCCAACCTTCCTGACCATCAATATCACCGGTAGCAAATTCTTCGAAGCCGGTTACATATAGTTCAGCAGAAAGTTTCTTCGCAGGTGCAGTGGCAACAAATGCGCGTGCATCGCGAAGATCAGCGGTTGCTGCTGTTGGCGTTGTACGTGTAGCTTTAGGTGCTTTGCGTTCACCGGCAACTTTCAGAACAGATGCTGCTGCAGGCACCGGTGTATTACCAAAGGCATACTTCAATGTACTTTCCCCCGAGTTGGTAATGGTCAGCGTTTGTGTTGCTATACCTCCTATCGGAAGTTGCTGGTGGAGTGAATCCGGATCAACTGAAATAACAGCTGGTTCGCGAACGGTGAGTGATGCCACTACACCTACCAGCGGATCAGTTGGAGCATTGCTGGTAACTAATATACCAGATACATAAGAACCTGCTTCAATGTCGGATGCATCAAATGTAGCGGCTATATCGGCTACACCTTGCACCGGTACTATACCGGATGACGGTTCTACAGTCAGCCACGCGCGTGGATTACCGAGTATAACTACATCATCGATCTGAGCATACCAATCCCAGTCATCTGTATTCGGATCGTAATAGTGCCAGCGCAGACGGAAGGATGATGCTGTGTTGAGGTATTCACCAAGTTCAACGGTAACAGCTTCTCCGGAAGGTTCACGATTTAAACCATGATCTTCGTTCCAACTCAATACCGTTGTCCATGCACCACCATCTACCTGTATATCCAGGTCAAGGAAATCAAGACCCGCATAGTTCTGATAATTGGCATTGTACTGTACCGCTATATTCTTATAACCAGCTGTACTGATTACCGGGGTTATAAGTTCAGTATCAAATTCACCTGTACCAAAAGCATCGCTGCTTGCCGTAGCAGCTTCACCTGTGCCTGCGTAGTTGGACTCTTCATATGCGGCTGCAAATTTCCAGGTAATACCGGAGCCTGCATTATCTACTACACTCCATCCGCCTGGCGGGAAGCTTGCATCTTCAAAGTCTTCCTGCAGCAGTGACGTTCCGGCCAGCACTTGTATAGCCGCAGGTTTCTTCACAGCCGATTTACTCGCTGCGTTATCTTTGGCTATCTTATCCAGGATGCGTTTGTCCGATTTTGCATTGGTAAATTTACTTACCGGTTTTGCCGGCAAGTTTGCTACATCGGTAGATGCACCAATCACCTGCAAGCTATATTCCAGCGGTCGTCCGCCTGTGTTGTGAATGCGGAATACATGCGTTGTATCTTGTTTATAGTCTACAACAGCCTGCAATACTGTAGGACTAACTTTTATAGCAGGGTCGCCTACAACCGCTAATGTAGCCGGTACATTCAGTTTCGATCCATCGATATCAATATTGATATTGGCTGAATATGTACCGAACTCCAGGTCACCCGCATCAAATGTTACTGCGAGTTCTACGGAAGCTCCGGATGGAAGATTTCCGGACGTTGGAGACACGGATATAAATTCAGGTGCTTCTTCGTTTGTACCATCGATGATACGGAAGTCGTCAATGTCCAGTGTAGGACCAGCCACTTCCATCAGCGAGAGGAAGAATATCTCTTCGATACTTCCTGCGAAGCCCTGTCCGGTAAATACTTTTATCTCATCAAAGTATACATGGAAGTATGATGAATCACGATCTACCTCTATTGTCAGATCAAAATAACCGGAAGGAGTTGTACCGATCGATTCAAATCCTGCACCACCGACTCCATCGCTCACCAATGCGCTCACGGTGCCGTCTGGATTAAACTGAATTCGTGTATTCACAAATCCGGCTGATGGTGACTGCGGAATGATCTGCCAGGTAACACCAGTGCCCTGTATATTTACTTTCAGCGTAGCGGTTGATTTCGATTCTGTTCCGATGGCTACTGTAGGTGACACAGCTTGTGTTAAACCAAAACCATCGGCTGCACTGCGGAAGTGTTGCGCTCCGCTGAATGGATTCGTGCTGTCAACGGTCCAGTTACCGAACTGTCCGAACCATCCCTCCTGTCCGCTGATATCACCTGCAGCGAAGTTTTCGAAGTCCGTTCCATACTGCGTAGTAGACGCCTGCACAACGGCAGCCCTGGACGCAGCATTATTTTCGCGAAGACTCAGCGCTGCTTTACCGGCTACATCGATAGCCTGTCTCGCAGATGCGTTTCGTTTTACTTTATCGGCAGCGCTTGTAGCTGCACCAGCCTGTGTTTGCTTCGTAGTAATTTTTGTAACGGAAGCACCTAGTGCGCCTGCAATGCTTACGGTATAATTATGATCATCCGGACCATTGTTTTGCAACACGAGTGTGCGGGTTACTGTCTGTCCTTTTTCAAGTTCCTCGGATAATGAATCCGGTGTTACAATGAATTCAGCACCGAGCACGGTTAATACAGCTGGTACTGAAACCAATTCCTGGTTCGGAGTATTGTTGGCTATATCGACAGATGCCGTATATATACCGGCATTCAACCCGGTGGCATCAAATGTTACTTCGAGATCGATCTGCGATCCGGGTGCTACTGTACCCTCGCTTGGATCAACGCTTACGAACGAAGCGCCCGCCAGGTAATGAACAGCATTTTCATAGATTGTACCAAGATCACCAGTCCACTGCAACGGACCACCGTTACCAAGACTTGGCAGCAGGTTGAGTGCTACAACATCGCTGTTGGCAGCGAGGAAGAGTTGACCGTTGTCCCATTCGGCAACGGCTACTGCGCCTGGTGCCAGCGATACATTTTGTACATAGCCGCTATATTCCAGCTCACTTACACCTTCCAGCAACGGATGGCCTGGAGCAAGAATGTCACCGAGTTCCGCTACAACTTCCGCATCGGTAGTAGAGGGTATAAACGGACCGTATTGTTCGTCAATGAAACGTCCTTCCAGTTTCCAGGCATCATACGAGTATACAAACTGGTTAACAATTACCTTACCGCCATCATCGATATAGTCTGCAAGCAGATCGCCAATTACTTCCGGTTCTACGCTTCCATTGCCAAGCCATTGTGTATTGTTGGACGTTACTACGATATCGTATCCTTCCAGGTCGGCCAGCGTAATGGCTGGCAGCGATGCTTTCGGGTATATATCGGCTTCTATATCATCATACGCATCCAGTATAGCTTCGAGGTCGGTAACATTGTTATCCGGAGTGAGGATGAGTACATTGGACACCGTGGCCAGCTTGCGCGGAGTTTTCAGTTTAACTTGGTTGGTATAGCCTGAAGATGCTACACGTTTTTCCAATGCACCACTCGTACTTGTACCGGATACAGGAACCGTAATAGTTTTAACAGCAGCTACCGTGGCCGGAGCTTCTGATACTACCGCTACCGAAAATTCAAGATCACTTCCTCCTGTATTCTTAACGGTTAACGTTGTTGTGGAAGTCTTATCCGTATTTAAAGTAGCAGACAATGAGTCTGGAGTAACTTCTATCGCAGGTGCTACTACACCTTCTCCCACTACAGCAACCGATAACACCGGGTTAGCCGGATCGTTCGAAGCGATGCTTATTATACCGGAAGACACTCCGAGCGATGAAGCGGTATAGGTTACCTGTACTGTTGTATCCTGGAATGCAGCCAGTGTAATGGCAGATGCAAAACTGGTAGTAAAATCAGTATTATTGGAAGTTATACCCGTGATCTCCAATGGCTCAGAGCCTGCGTTGGCCAGTGTAATTGATCGTGTTTTCGAACCTGTTTCAAACACATCACCGAAGTCAAGTGTATCGGGCTCAACGGAAGCAATAGGCACTCCGTTGTTTGTTACCTCGAGAGTAAGCGGCACCGTCACGGTATCACTTGCCGGGTCATTGCTGAATATATGCAATGCCTGTTCGTATGTACCTGCCAGTAATCCGCCGGCATCAAATGTAACGGTTACATCCTGGCTGCCTGAAGGCGCAACGGAACCACTATCCGGTTGCACAGTTGCAAAACCAGGAGCTAGATCAATGGTATAGTTTAATGTACCGGCACCGGTGTTGGCGATTGTCAACGTCTGCGTTGTAGTACCCGCAGTAGCTAAGTTAGCCGTTAACGAAGTTGGTGAAACAACAATTACCGGTGGTTGTGCCGTAGCCTGTTGTACTACATTGGACATGTCAGAAAAATTACCGAAAAAATCAGCAGACTTGATGGCGAAGTAATATATAGTGCCTCCCAGTAAACCTGTAACTGTATATTCTTCATCAGTACCTGCCGGTTGAGGAGCCGGAGGATTTACCACTGGTGTCGCTGAACTGAAATTACCTTCTGTTATCGGAGAAGTTGAGTAACGTATATCATATACCGAAGCTGAACCATTTCCGGCATCAACAGGCGAAGTCCATGTTAAGGTAACGGATGTGATTGTAACATCGGTAGCTGCTAGGTTCGTAATAGCGGCAGGCGCATCGCCATCGTCTTCCTGCAATGCAGCAAAAGCATTTACTCTTCCTGCGCCAAGCTTGCCGGCAAAAGCAGGATCAGCTGCATCTATATTATCTACCGTTGAGATCAGGCGGCCGCGTAACATCTCAGGTGTAAAACCAGTGCCACCATATTTTGAAACGATCAACGCTGCCACACCCGATACGTGTGGACACGCCATGGATGTTCCCTGGAAGTATGCATATTGTCCTCCGGCAACTGTACTCAATACACCGTGCGGATCGTTGTTTACAAACGTCTCTCCTCCCGGTGCACCTATATCTACCCATGTACCATAGTTAGAATACCATCCTTTTTTATCCTGGTTGGTAAGGCCAGATACCGCGAGTGTCGGCTCATAGAAACCGGGATAGTATGAAGCATCGCTGTCGCTGTTACCCGCAGCAAAGATTACGATACCACCGCGCATCGGTCCGATCTGATTTCCATCTTCATCTGTACCAGCTTCTGCAATAAAGTAGTCGATCGCATCGAGTACGGCCTGCTCAAATACATTGGGGTTGGTATAGCCCCAGCTGTTCTGCGATATAACGGCACCGTTGTCGGCACCATATATATAGGTCTCAGCAAAGCCTCCGGTACCGACAGCGCCAAACGCAGCGCACGACATTACCTTAACACCGTCCCCGGAACCGGAACCTCCGGCAACACCCGCTACACCAACACCGTTGTTGGTAATCGCAGCAATGGTACCTGCAGTGTGTGTACCGTGATCATCCGGTGCTATATCTCCCGTGTTATCACCAAAGCCATAGCCGTTGATATCATCTACGTAACCATTGTTATCGTCATCGAGATCATTGTTGGGGATCTCATCTATATTTACCCAGACGTTTTTATCCAGATCAGGGTGATTTACCTGTATACCGCCGTCGGTAACAGCGACAATTACTTGCGAGTTACCAGTCTCAAGGCCCCATGCCTGGAAGAGACTGATATCAGACCCCACCGTTCCACCGGCTTGTCCTGTGTTATTATAGTGCCATTGATTCGCGAGTAACGGATCGTTCGATGGGCCTGGTAAAGTTGCCGGTGCATGGAACGTCTTTTCATCTACGCGCGCAAAACCAAAGTCCTTGCGATCGGAACCGATTATACTTTTCTTATATACCGGTTCAGCTTTCTCAATTTGTTCGATGGATTGAAACGAAGCTATAGCCGCGAGCACGGACCCCGCCTTGTCCATTTCAATTTCATACCAGCGATGCAAACCATACTTACGGTGCTTGGCTTCAAATTTACCTGCATCGCGGAATACGCGTTTGATACCGCTCACCTTGTGTTTAACACTGGCAGCATCAATCGAAGTAATTCCTGTTAACACCACGTTGTTGGCATTCCTGGACACGCGGGCGTGTTCAAGTTGTTGAGCGAGTTCTTCCGATACTTTAATACGGAAGATCCCTTGTTCGAGAGCAGCTCGTTGCTGAGCGTGCACCTGATTAGCGAGGACAGCTAACCACACTGCGACCAGTTGCATACATACCGATCGCTGAAGAAACCAGTAAAATTGCTTCATCAGTCAGGGTTATTTAGAGTTATACAAAAAAGACAATAGAATAACACCGGGCTCATTTGTCCCCCTTCAAAAAAACATTAGCACATAATCTGAATAAAAACCGGTGGTTGTGATTCGATATTAAACTAGCCTATAGTTATACGGTGGTTGATAAACAACGATCGAATCACATGCTGAAAGTAGATAAAAATATATCTATATACCCAACAACAAGGTGTAAAAAAATAAAAAATTTCTGTGAGCGGCTGGTGTCTAAACATATATAGGATGAACGTTATAACAGTCGTTCATCCTATATATAGTATAATTACTTCATCATCACTCGGTACGCAATGATTGTATCGGATTGGACAGTGATGCCTTCAATGCCTGGTAACTGACAGTAACGGTTACAATAAGGAATACACAAATGAAACTAAGTATATATGTTGCTACATCAATAGCAGTATGATACGTGAAATTCTGCAGCCATTTGTTCAGAAAATAATAAGACAACGGTACGGCTACTACAAAACCCGCCAGCAGCAACCACGCAAAGTCTCTATATATAAGATTAAGAATACTGGCAACACTTGCTCCGAGCACTTTGCGTACACCAATCTCTTTAAACTTGCGTTGCACCACGAATAGGACAAGTCCATATACTCCGAGACAGGAGATCAATATGGCGATAGCTGTAAACGACTGGATGATCTTGCCGAAGTTCTGATAATCCTGGTATTGCTGATCCAGTTGCTGATCGAGGAAGTTAAACTCGAACGTCTTTTCAGGAAACATGTTACTCCACTGATCGCGAAGTTTATCTATAGTTTGCTGCACGTTGGCGTTTTCAAATTTTATACTGAGCGTAGTAAACTGGTTGGGATTTAACTCGATCACCATGGAAGATATAGGCGCTGCAAGCGATGAGAAATGGAAGTCCTTTACCACACCAATCACTTTACCTTCTTTGCCTTCGCGGTTGATGGTTTTTCCCAGGGCTTTTTCCGGAGTGTCCCATTTGAATTCGGTCACAGCACTTTCGTTGACGATATAGGCTGATGCCTGATCGGTACCATAATCTTTTGAGAATGCGCGACCGGCGATAACATTCATATCATAGGTCTTCATGAAATCATAATCAACCGACATGTTCGCGATGAAGAGATTGTCCTCTTGCGTGAAGCCTTCCGGTATCGTGCCGCGATACGTAGCACCCAGACCGGGAGCGTTAGAAGAAAGAGCAGTGCCTTTTACACCGGTCTGATTTTCCACCAGGTCGCGGAAGGTTTGCAGTCGTACGGCAAATACGGAATCTTTACCGGCAAATATACCATTGAGGTTCTGGCTGAATAACGGCACCGTGATGACTTGTTCCTTCTGAAAACCGAGCGGGAGGTTGTTGAGATAACGAAGCTGCTTCATGATCATCAGTGAACCGATCAGCAACGTACAGGCTATCGCTAACTGAAATACCACGAGCACCTTCCGAAACAACTGACTTCCATAATTTACTTTATCGCCTTTGAGGGAGTTTACAGACTCGAACTGCGTAATGAAGTATGCCGGATATCCGCCCGCGAGCAGTGTTATCGATAGCAAGAGTATAAAAGAGATCGTGAGCAGGTATGCATCGGTTACCTGTCCGAAAACCAGTTGCTTGCCAGTGAAATCATTCAGCAGCGGCAATGTAGCATAGAATACTGCGAATGACAGCGCGAATGCAATGAGACAGAACAAAAAGCTTTCGGCCAGGAATTGGACAATAAGCTGATACTTGAGTGAACCTAAAATCTTGCGAATACCAATTTCCTTGATGCGTGTAAACGATTGTGCCGTGGAAAGGTTGATATAGTTTATACAGGCAATGAGAAGTGTAAGTATACCAACACCACCAAAGATATAAATGGTCGTCATGGAACTCGTGGACGATGGTTCTGCCAGCATGGTAGAACGTAAATGTATATCGGTAAGCGGCATCAAATTAAATACCTGCCCGACCAGGAAATTAGGCTGCGCATATTTCTTCAGAAAAGCCTGCATATTCTGATCAACGTTAGCAGGATCGGCACCGGGCTTGAGCAATATATAGGTATAGGAATGGCTGATGATAAAATTGACAGAGAGATTAAGGCGCATCACTTTTGCAGCCTGATCATTCTCGAGGTGATACATGCTTTCGTAAGGCACAAGCATATTGAAGCGGAGATGCGAGTTCTCCGGAAAATTCTTTACCACACCAATTACTTTAAAAGGATGCTTGCCTCCGAATACAAGCGACTCCCCGATCGGGTTCTGATCGCCAAAATATTTCACCGCCATCGCTTCGTTGATCAAAACCGTATTAGGCTCGGTTAACGCGTTCGCGGGATTACCTTTAACAAACTCGAACGTAAACATGTTCAGCAAGGTAGAGTCTGCAAAGTATATATCTGTCTCCTCGAACGATTCATTGCGTTCACCGCGCGATATACTTACGTTGCGTCCATACACACGCGCAGTCTCTTCTACTTCCGGAAAGAAATCTTTCATAGCCGGAGCAATAGGCGGTGGCGATGTCGCCAGCTTCAAACCGTTGGGTGCTGTATAAGCCAGCCGGTATAAGCGATCTGCTTTCTGGTGAAATGTATCGTAGCTTAACTCCGATCGTATATACGAAATGATGAGGAGCGATAACGCCAGTCCGCACGTCAACCCGATAAAGTTGATGAGCGAATACGTCTTATGCTTGAGGATGTTGCGTACTGCAGTTTTAAAAAAGTTACGAAGCATGGGGTTAGATTTTTAATACCTGAGGATAACGAAAAGCGTTCGTGAGGGATGTTCTTTTTATGAGAACAGCAAAACAGACGTGTCCAGCGGCTGCAGCCCTGGTAAATTACCGCGTCTGGCGGGAGAATGAATTATCGTGATTTGAAAAAAAACTGTATCAGCAACGCTGCCACAATCACGACAGCACACCCGATAAAGTTGTATAACAGAAAAGCAATGTCGGTATAGAAAAAGCAGTAAAGCACTACGCACTCCGCCACCAACGCGGCTATGAATACAGCATTGCCCTTTACATGCTTCACATAAAATGCCGTTAAAAATATACCCAGGATGGTGCCGTAAAAAAGCGACCCCACAATATTTACAAATTGAATAAGGTTCTCGGCAAATGTAGCCAGCATGGCAAAGACCATCGCCAGTATAGCCCACAAGGCTGTGAACCATCGCGATGCTGCGAGGTAGTGTGCAGCGTCTGCTTCCTTTTGTACAGCTCGCTTATATATATCTACCGTGGTAGTTGATGCCAGTGCATTCAACTCGCCCGCCATAGACGACATGGCTGCTGAAAACATTACCGCGAGCAACAGTCCTATAATTCCGTTTGGCAAATGATTCAGTACGAAGTTCAGAAATATATAGTCGCGATCCTGAGTTTTTGCTCCGGGGATAGCTTTCGCGATGGTAGCTTTAACCGAATCGCGTATCGTGGTTTCCTGCTGCGCGATGACTTTCACATTCTGGCTGTTCTTTTTTATACCGTCTTCATCATCCGCATGTATAGCATCTACGAGTTGATCGACCGATGCGCGTTTCTTCTGGTATAGATTCGTATAGTCTTGTTCGTATCCTTTCAGCACTTCGGCCTGTTCTGTTTTCAGCGCACGCTCCTTCAACACGGTGTTGTGAAATACGGGCGACTGATGAAAGAGATAAAATACAAATACCATGATACCTATAAAGAGAATCATGAACTGCATCGGGATTTTCAACAGCCCGTTGAACATAAGTCCTAACCGGCTCTCAGCAATGGAAGAACCACTGAGGTAACGCGCTACCTGCGATTGATCGGTTCCGAAATAGGACAGGAATAAAAATGTACCGGCTATAAGTCCTGACCATATATTATAGCGGTCGCTCAGGTTGAATTCCAGGTTCACCAGGTTCAGCTTGCCTAAACTTCCCGCCAATACAACGGTATCGCTAAACGACACATCCTTCGGGAGCATGCTATAGGCAAGAACACCTGCGAGGATCATACCGATCATGATCACTGCCATCTGCTGACGCTGCGTAAGACTCACAGCCTTTGTACCTCCGGATACTACATATATAATTACCAGCGAGCCGATAAGAATGGTAGTAACGGATGTAGGCCAGCCCAGAATGGTAGACAGAACCAGTGCCGGAGCAAACAACGTTATACCGGCCGAGAGTCCGCGAAGAATCAAAAATAGTATAGCCGCCAGTAGTCTTGTCTTCAGATCGAAGCGTGTCTCCAGGTATTCATACGCGGTATATACTTTCAGCTTATAATATATAGGCACCATGGTTACCGAGATGATGACCATGGCAATGGGTAATCCAAAATAGAATTGCAGAAAGCGCATGCCATCTTCAATGGCCTGCCCCGGTGTTGACAAAAATGTTATAGCACTGGCCTGTGTCGCCATGATGGATATACCGATCATCCACCACTTCATGGAGTTGTCGCCCTTCAGGTAGCCTTCAATGTTGCGTGCGCCTTTGGTTCGCCAGGTTCCGTAAAGCACGATAAATGCAATGGTTCCAAAGAGTATTACCCAATCCAGATAATTCATGCAAACGCGCGGGTTAACCAGTAATATAAAAATATTTGCACAACCATTACTCCGATAACAAGCCAGTACCAGTGCTGCCAGGAACTAAATATAGGGGGCTTCATTTGCGTGTTTACGTTGTTACGTGTTTGGGTGTGTACGTTTTGTTAGCCTTGTTTGTTTTTGCGTTTCTTGCGAACCTCGGGAACGGCTGCGCGTCTGGTGTTCAAGGACACGATATTGGCAAACAGTTTATAGGCTCCGGAAACTCCTTCTGGTAATTCGCGGAAGAATGACAGCGAGGTATATATATAGTAGCCTTCGCCATAGCGGGCTACCAGCAGGCTGCTTTCTTTTGGTTTTTCACCTTTGTCATTCATGGACAGGATTGCTTCGAAGTTATTGTCCCATTTATTCGGAAAATATAGTCCGCGTTCCTGTACCCAGCCATCAAAATCTTTCGCAGTAATCTTGTTGGGTATATTTACGAGCGGATGATCGGGTTTTAGAATTTTCACCTCGGCATCTTCCTCCGTTACGCGGTCGCGTGACAGCTCCAGCGGATACGGTGCAAAGTTTTTCGTGGTCAGGTCGCCATTGGTGTTATACTGTACTACGAGTGTTCCTCCTGCTTTTACATATTCCAGCAGCGCAGGCATAATATAGCCCATGCGTTTGTTGGTATTAATGGCGCGTACTCCCAGTACAACGGCATCCATCTGTTTCAGGTTAAGTAAGTTTACCTCTTCGTTCTTCATTTCAAGTACGGTATAGCCCATATAGCGCAATGCTGCCGGTATATCATCGCCTGCACCACGGATATAGCCAATGATCTTTCCATCTTTCTTCAGATCCATCCGCACAACTTTCGTTTCAGCTTTTGGTAAAAGTGTTTGTGTCGGGATGTGATCGTAGCTGATGGTCTGGAAGCTGTGATCGAATGATTCGTTGCCAATGACGGCTACTGCCTTCACCACCGTAGTTTCTTCTTTGGAAGACGGATATAACTGAAATGTTTTTGTCTGCTCCTGTCCACGCTCGGTTAATTCAAAAGGTATAGATTCCGGTTGTGTTTTCCAGCCTTGGGGTAAATCAAGGCGCAACGTACCGGATACACGCCCGTCACTGGCCGAGGTAACGGTGATGGTGATATCCTTCGGACTGGCATCGCTGAAGATTACTACGCTGCTGTTGGCATTTACAAATACAGGTGGTACAATTTCAAACGGACGTGCTTGTTCTCCTTTGGCAGGATCAGTCCATTTATAACGCAGCGGTCGTACTATGGTTAACGCCTCTCCTGCTATCGTAACATCCAATGTAAATTGTATAGCCGGGTCATTTTCCGGTTTACCAATGAGACTTTTATCCGTTACCGTAAACAGGCCCACTCCGTGATTTTCGGTTAACCAGTAAGGCGATGAGTAAGGCTTTGATTTACGCACTGCTTTTATATACCTGATGTTGGCTGGTATATTATTCTTCAACGCAAGCGACAGTGTTGAATCTATACCCAGGTCGCTCGCCTGTATGCGATTCACGGTAACATCTATACCGGAACGATTCACAAGCTCCAGTGATGTTGTTACCTGTTGCCCGGGCGCTACATAATATTTGTCGGCAGTAACATCCATGAAAAGTCCAAGGCAGTCGGCTATAAGCTGTTCCGTTTCGGCAAGCTTGCGTGTTTTCCATATACCCGGTTCAAGCTTTTGTATTTCCTTGCGCAATAACAATAGAATCTTTACGGTTGCCGATGGTTTCTCTCCGTCAAATTCAGCGATGGCTTTTGTAACGAGTGGCTGAATTTTATCACCACCTTTTACACGGCTCCAGGTTGTATTTATACCTTCGAGTATATTCTTCTCAGCCCGTGCACCTTTCATATACTCCAGGAACTCCGGCTGATCACCGCGTGTACCGCTGGAACCGAATCCCTGGCTCTTATGCTGACTGCGACTGATGGCTGCAATCTCCGTGTAAGACTGTCCTAACAAGGTGCTATACTCTCCAACGCGTAACGTTATTATACCGGGCGTATTTTCGTTGATGGTTGTATTCCACCATCTGCCGGTGTTGGTATATAAACGTTTGGGTTGCCAGGTTCCGAATTGTGCCACCTGATCAGCATATATATCTTTATTGGCAGCGAGATCAAAAGCTTCCTGTGCGAGTATAGCAGAGGCTGTGTGATGACCATGCCCTGCGCGCTCATCCGGAGGAAAACGTGTGATAATCACATCGGGTTGATACTGACGGAATACTGCTACTACGTCCGACAGTACTTCATCTTTATTCCAAATGCGAAAAGTCTCATCGGCAGACTTCGAGAATCCGAAGTCATTGGCACGTGTAAAGAATTGTTGTCCGCCATCAATGCGCCTGGCAGCGAGTAACTCTTGCGTGCGGATCAAACCAAGCTGATCACGGATTTCCGGTCCGATCAGATTCTGTCCGCCATCACCGCGGGTCAATGATAAATAACCAGTAGTCGTGAGATAGTCGTTCGAGAGATAGGTTATGATGCGCGTGTTCTCGTCATCGGGATGTGCCGCCATATATAGCACGGATGCGAGTACATTCAGTTTCTTTAATTTTAATTTTATCTGTGCGGCATCAGGTTGCCTGTTCTGCTGCGCAAAAATAAATGATGGCATCAGCAGAAGCACAAAAACACAAGTCCTCATGGTGGATGGTGGATATAGTTTTGTTGGTGCGAATTAACGCTAAAAAAATGAAAACCAACATCACTCATGCGATTGGGCGTGGCAGAAGATACATGAATGGCACCTGATGTTGCGAAACGATGGGCCGTTATACCTTACCACGCTTTTCATCGTTGATGAAGTATGAGCCATCTTCCTGGAAATGAATCACAATGCGACTCAAGGGCTTTTTGTCCTGTGATATAAATACAAGGGTATATTCGTGCTCGGTGACACGGCCTTTAATATCATCGGTATAGCCCATGTCCAGGTTTACAACGGTGCCTTCAACAGCTTTGCGTGTATATAGCAGCTGACCTTTGCTATTGATGATACGGATCTTGGTTTCGCCCGGTGCAAGCTTTAATACTTTCATACTGATGGTGAGATACGGTAATGGACCGGAGGTATTGGAAGCTGTTGAAGTATATACTTCGGATGTTTCTTTAACGCGTGTTCTGAATTTGAAATCGAGGTTGACCTCAAACTCATCTTTTGATTTAAAAGGAATATCTTCTGCAAAAGAAGACAGTACCAGCCAGAGTATGCACAGGGGTTTCATAGGAGTGTGTAGCTATGTTAAATATACGAAATTTAACTGCGGCAGACTTGTACTACTTCTAAAAAGATTGCGTGTATAAACGTCTTGTTGTACCACACGAACAGCATGCAGTACAACCTATACAATTGTTAAAATTCTGTTAACGATAAAAGCCTAGACTGCTATAGGAGCCTTGATGGATGGATGCGACTGGTAATTGCGTATCTCAAAATCTTCAAACGCATAGGCGAAGATTGATTCGGGTTTGCGTTTGATTACTAGTTCCGGCAATGCGTGCGGCTCACGCGATAACTGAAGTTTAGCTTGCTCGAGGTGATTGGTATATAAATGTACATCACCACCAGTCCACACAAATTCACCGGGCTGCAGATCACACTGCTGCGCAAACATATAGGTCATTAACGCATACGATGCAATGTTGAACGGAACACCTAAAAAGTAATCTGCACTGCGCTGGTATAGCTGACACGATAATTTACCATCGGCTACATAGAATTGAAACAGTGCATGACATGGAGGCAACGCCATCTTATCAACTTCAGCAGGGTTCCAGGCGGTAACGATGTGTCTGCGTGAATCCGGTTTCTGTTTGATCTGGTTGATTACTTGTGTGATCTGGTCGATGTGTCTGCCATCCGGTGCAGGCCAACTTCTCCACTGGCTTCCGTATACCGGACCGAGTTCTCCATTTTCATCAGCCCACTCGTCCCAGATAGTCACACCGTTATCGTTCAGATACTTGATGTTGGTATCGCCATTTAGAAACCAGAGTAATTCGTAAATGATAGATCGTAAGTGAAGCTTCTTGGTAGTAACAAGCGGGAAACCTTTTGATAGATCGAATCGAAGTTGTCTTCCGAATACGGATAATGTACCGGTGCCGGTGCGATCAGTTTTGCTTGCCCCGTTATCGAGGATGTCTTGCATCAGGTCGAGATACTGCTTCATAGGAATTTACAATCCCATGCAAGTACGGCACATGAAGTTACTTTCTCAAGCGTGTTGAGAAAATAACTTCATGAAGCTGTAACTGATTGATTAACCGATTTTTGTAATGATGAGATCGCCCAATACGAAGAGTCCTTCGCGCAGGTATTCATCGTCTAACTCCTTCAGATCAGACGTTGGTATTTCTTTGTTGGGAAGACTTGTGCTGAGTGAAGTACGTGAAGCTTTTTTCTTCTCTGCGTCTTCCATTTCTTTTTTACGCGCTACTTCATTCAACGATACCTTGGTATCACGGTAGCTCTGGCGAACTTCTTCCGTATCGTTTACAAATTGCGCCAGTGTTTTATCAGACTTCAGGCGTTCCTGGTATGACTTGTTCAGGTTCGCAATTACGCGATCGTTGATTACAGGAGTCTTCTGGAATAGTGTTCCTCTGATCTCATCCCACGGTAAAGCACTTGGGTTTGAGCTCTCACCAAACTGCTGAGGATCGAGTGCTGTGGGTAATTTTACATCGGGAGTAACACCTTTGTTCTGTGTGCTGCTTCCCGTAACGCGGTAGAATTTCTGGAAAGTAAGTTTCAATTCACCTACTTCATTATCCGGATCGTTGATGAAACGTTTCAGATCAATAACAGTCTGTACGGTTCCTTTACCGAATGTAGATTCACCCACTACAACACCGCGATGGTAGTCTTGTATAGCACCCGCAAATATCTCAGATGCTGATGCACTGAAGCGGTTGGTCAACACTACCAGTGGACCGTTATAGATAACTGCCGGGTTATCATCAGTCTGTACATCGATGCGATTCAGAGAGTTCTTCACTTGCACCACAGGACCTTCCTTGATAAACAAACCGGTAAGTTCGATCGCTTCGGTAAGAGAACCTCCTCCGTTGTTACGCAGGTCGAGCACAATGCCATCTACTTTTTCGTCTTGTAATTCTTTGATGAGACGTTTCACATCGCGCGATGTACTGGTATAATTCGGATCGCCTTTTTGATAGGCTTCAAAGTCCATGTAGAAACTTGGCAGTGTGATAACACCGAGGTTCATGTTCTTGCCATCTTTCTCGTAGTGCATAACACTCTTCTTGGCTTGCTGATCTTCCAGCTTTACTTTATCGCGTACGATTTGTATAGTCTTGGACGGGCCATTCACACCAGACTCTACCGGGAGTATCTGTAATTTTACGGTAGTGCCTTTCGGACCTTTGATAAGTTTTACAACATCGTCAATACGCCAGCCGATAACATCTACAATTTCACCTTTCTCACCCTGACCAACGCCAATGATGCGGTCGCCATTATGAATAAGATCGCTCTTGTGTGCAGGACCTCCTACGATAACTTCTGCTACTTTGGTATAGTCGTTTTCAGTTTGCAGTCTCGCTCCTATACCTTCCAGCGACAAGCTCATATTTTGCTTGAAGATATCGGCAGCTTTCGGTGACAGGTAGTTGGTATGGGGATCATACGACTCGGTGATGCTGTTCATATACAGACTGAAAACATCATCGCTGTTAAACTGAAGGATGGACTTTCTGAAACGATCGTAACGTTCTGTCAACATCTTCTCAATCTCGGCTTGTGTTTTTCCGGCAAGCTTAAGGCTGAGTGCCTGGCTCTTAATGATCTTTCTCCAGACTTCGTTGAGCTCTTGTTCGTTTTTGCACCACGGCTCTTTATCGCGATCTGTCTCGTAAAATTCGTTGGTTGTATAGTCGAACTTTTCCTTGATCAGGTTCTTGGATATATAGTCCATGCGTTCAACAAAACGTTTTCTGAACGCAGTATATATATCAAATGCTGCGTTTACGTTTTCAGCGCGCGTCATATCATCGATCACCAGACGATACTTTTCGAAAGTCGCGAGATCGGCTGACGTAAAGTACGTTTTGTTGTTGTCGAGGTTCTTGATATAGCTGTCGAGGATAACAGACGACAGCGAGTCGTTCAGTGTTATCTTCCGGTAGTGATTGTTATCCAATATATAGGTAACAACTTTCGCCTCTTTCCCAAAAACAGGTTTCGGCTTTAACTGCGTTGTGTCTGCAATGCCTCCAAAAAGAAAGCCGGGTACTAAAAGTACTGTACTGATAATCCCTGCAAAAAATGTTTTCTTCATCATCATCCCTTGTATTTTATTCCCTTTCTACTATTGCCGGCAAATCGTATGCCTTTCTTCATAACGTAAGAAAGGACGTTTACGATCATACTTCTATAAAAAAGTCTAGCCTCCTTTTTCGGAGTCATATTCATCCAAAAACTTCTGCGCCTGCTCAAGACTCTGAAACTCAAAGAATTTCTTACCTGAAACACTGGAGTGAATTTCTACGCGCACCATGTCAATATTTTTGTTCCGTTTAAAGGTATGGATACCTTCATTCCGGTAATCGTCAGCTTCTTTTGTCGAAATATTATAGGCAGTCGCACGAACAGATTTGCAGTATGAACACTGAAAGTGCTTAATCAATTCACCGGCTGCATCTTTACTTGGATGGCGGGTAATTTCTTCCTTAACAATCCGCATCGTGTAGAATCCGCAGCTATTGCATTTCAATGCCTGTAAATGGCCGGGATACTTGTCGATCTTTACTTCACCGCTTTTCTCGTCAATCCACACATCATAGTCGATCGAGAAAACATTTTCCTCCGCCTGCATACCTTCTTCCAGGTGTACATCTTCTTCTTCTTCGCTGAGTAACCTCATCTTGTTACCGGCTGCACTCGTACGCGGCATGAAGCGCCATTTACGAAGTTTACCGTTCAATACAGTCGGGTAGTAGTAATCCAGCACCAGTGCAGCTACATAAGCTACAAGCGTACCACCGGCAATCGACATAAAGAGCCTTACAAAAAACCATACCTCTACGGTGTGCAGTTTACCCATGCTATATAAGTTGATCAACAGCATAGCCGCCACAGCGAAGCAGAGGAATACTTTTTTGTAATTCTTAATTTCCTTTTGGTTGATATAGTCGTATTTCGCCTTGTAATCTTTTATGGTTGATATCCTTAGTTTGTGTAGCAGGTAGATTGCAATTCCGGCAGCAGTCATGATGATAGCACCTATGATCATGCAGAGATTCCATACTTCTAGAAAGGGGCTTTGTGTTTGCATTAAGTTCTGGTTTAGTACTTTACTTTTAAATATAAGGATTAAAACGATTTAGGAAATAAACATATTACAGAGCATGCTGTCAAAAACATTTTTTAAAATTCTGGCGCGCATCAATAAAGCCATTATACCTCGTTACAGCAAGCGGGACATTACACAATTGAGCAAATTTGATCAGGCGCTGATAGCGTATCGTTACTGGGTAACTAAAAATTCGTTGGACTAGAATAGTGATCTGTAACTTTAATTACTCATCAATTAGTGCCTGATTTTCAGTTAATTAAATTAAGTAATCTAATTTAATAGTGGATATTTCTCTGGATTCAGAATGGGATTTCTATGTCAAAAATATTTGTGCAATTTTACACAATATATATTAATATTTTATCTAAATAATACGTATTATTGTGTAATAATACACACAATTATGAACGACTACGAGCGCAAAAAGATAGAAACGGAGCTAAAGAATTTTACCTCCCGGAATTTTGAGAAGCCCACGGCCTGCAGAAATCTGGAGCAGATACGATTTTATGTACGCGAACTGTGTATGAAGATTGATGAGCTTGAAGGAAACTTTAACTATGTACCACAATGGGCGTATGCTCTATTGGCCCAGTACAACGCGCAGCAGAATTCGATTATACAATTAGAGTTCAGAAATTCGTACAACGGATGAGTAGTTTGGTATGCGGTATATACCCTCCCCTATCCCCTTGCAGTTCAGCTATATTTATACGGCTACAGCTAACACGTCCGGCCGTATGCAGTATCACCGCGTAAAGCCCGGACATAGTAAATTAAGAATCAGCAGAACGGAGTTCATCAAGGCCTATAACGAAGGCCAAATCCTGGCAATCAATCCCTTACAACAGCGTGGCCAGGATTCAGTCTTTCAATTTGAATTCTATATTTAAGCTTTGGTAACTATACCATCCAGATCAGCCGGGCTATAGTTTATTGATTTAATCGTCTTGTTATCAGACTTACGGTATACCAGCCATTTACCATCTTCCTGTTTATAATAACATTCAGTACCATCCTTCTTCAGATAGTGTTCAACAGTTGCTTTGGCTTCATCTTCTGTGCGACACGCTTTGCTCATATTCGAGCGCTGTACTTCCTCAAACAATGCACTGAACTTGTCTCCCAGACCAAACTCCAGTATAGCTCCGGAGAGTACATATTGAATATCGCATAGTGCATCAGCAACACTAACTATATCTTTCTCGAGTATAGCTACTTCAAGTTCTTTCAATTCCTCGGCGATTAGTGCTACACGAAGTTTGCATCGGTCTTCTCCCGGTATAGCGGGTTTATCGAGAATCGGATGTTTAAAAGTTTTGTGAAATTCGGCTACCAGGTTCAACGCATCAGGCTGTTTCATGTATTTCAGGTTTATTATAGTATAATCACGATGTATAGTTTCTGTTTACCAAAAGCCGGTTCACGTACCTTCTCTAAATTTTTAAGCTAAATTTAATACAGCTTCCGAACTGTTCTTTCTGGCATGTTTATCAGGCATTTGAAAGGTCAAAATGGGTTTAAACGCTTTTGATTTAACGCCCGAAGAACGTGAATCGAAACCAATTTTGAAAAAATAACGTACTTTTGACCTTGATGAAGGTATTTGCCAACATGGTTATGAAGAAAATAATGACGCTGTTTACAGTGATCATCTTTTTCAACATGAACTTCTTCCTGGCTGAAGTCGAAGCGCTTCAGTTATTGCAGAACCGGAAGATGATGGAAAATATCGCCAAACTTGTAGCCGGTGCAGCCAACGAAGAAGAAAAAGATATAGCAGGCTCCTGCTCTGAAGAAGGAAACCCGGTATCATCCGAGATTGATCTTCTGCTTACGCACCACATTCATCCTGAAACGTTTACCGTAGTAGCTCTCAATAAAGTTCACTGGATAAGTTCAAACACAAAACTGCTCACCCGAAGCAAAGAACTTTTCTGCCCCCCTCCCGAAGCCTGACCCGCTGACTCTTTAGCAATCTCTGGAACATAGCTTTCTCTCTCGTGTAAAGAAGGGAATGAACTGGAATTTTCTGTACACGCATTAGCGTCATCAGCAAGCATAACTTTTTATCAAGTCAATTATTTTTCAAATGCGAAATGTTTCAAACCCCTTCGGGAATTTTAAGTATGATATACCTGCCAGTATCGTTGTATTTCTGGTAGCCTTACCGTTGTGCCTGGGTATAGCACTGGCTTCTGGCGCTCCGCTGCTGTCAGGTCTTATAGCCGGTATTGTCGGTGGTATTGTTATCGGTTCACTCAGCGGCTCTAACCTGAGCGTGAGCGGACCAGCGGCTGGTTTAACAGCCATTGTTATTGCCGCCATTCATGATATAGGATCGTACCCGGCATTTTTACTGGCCGTTGTATTGGCTGGTATATTTCAATTTGTATTGGGAGTTCTTCGGGCCGGATCGATCGGGCACTTCTTCCCTGCCAGTGTTATTAAAGGAATGCTCTCGGCCATTGGTCTCATTCTCATTCTGAAGCAGATTCCTCATGCTTTGGGATATGACAAAGACTACGAAGGTGATGAATCGTTCATTCAGTCAGATGGCGAGAATACATTTTCAGAAATATTCTCTGCGTTAAATTACCTGTCTCCGGGAGCAATTATAATCTGCGTTTTATCCATCGCGATCCTGATCCTGTGGGATAAGCCGGCACTCAAGAGACACAAGTTCTTCCAGTTTGTTCCGGGACCTCTCGTTGCTGTGGTGTTGGGTGTTGTGCTAAATGTGCTGTTCAAATCTTCTCCTTCTCTTACGATTCAACAAGAGCACCTCGTGTCGCTGCCGGTGTCGAAAGACTTCAATGATTTTCTGGGCCTGTTCTCGTTCCCTGATTTTACACAGTTCGGAAATCCCAAGATCTATATCACAGCCATTACCATTGCCCTGGTAGCAAGTCTTGAAAGTCTGTTGAGTATTGAAGCGGCCGATAAGCTGGATGAATTCAAACGCATCACTCCGCTGAACCGTGAATTGAGAGCACAAGGTATTGGTAACTTTGTATCCGGACTTATCGGAGGGTTGCCTATCACTGCGGTAATCGTACGTTCATCGGCCAACATCAATTCCGGTGCGCGCACCAAGATGTCAACTATACTTCATGGCTCCATGCTCCTGCTGGCGATCGTACTTATTCCAGGTATATTAAACTTAATTCCATTCTCGGCACTGGCTGGTATACTGCTCATGACAGGGTATAAACTTACCAAGCCATCACTCTACAGAGAGATGTTCCGTAAAGGCTGGGACCAGTTCCTTCCTTTCATTGTTACCATTATTGCTATACTGTTAACCAACTTACTGGTGGGTATCTTTATCGGTATAGTTGTAGGTGTGTTCTTCGTGTTGAAAAGTAATTTTCACGAAGCTATATCTATTGTCAAGCACGAGGGTAATTACCTGCTGCGCCTCAACAAAGATGTATCATTCCTCAACAAAGCCGTGTTACGTCAGACATTTGAACGTATACCCGAAGGTGCCAACCTGATTATAGACGGAGGAAATTCGCAGTTTATTGATGCGGATATTATAGAGACCATCGAAGACTTTATACTTAACGCTCCAAGCAGGAACATACAAGTAGAAGTCAAGAAGACGTACTCATCATCAAGCGAATTTTTCCGGATACCTAACTAATTACATTCCATGGAATCACACGAAAAACTAATACTTCAAAATAGAGCATGGGCGCAGGAACGCGTCAAATACGATAAAGATTTTTTCAAAAGACATCAGTTTGTACAGACTCCTGAATTTCTCTGGATCGGTTGTTCGGACAGCCGTGTACCTGCGAACGAAGTGACAGGCACAGAGCCGGGAGATATATTTGTACATCGTAATATAGCCAACCTGGTAGTGCACACCGACCTGAACCTCTTGAGTGTATTGCAATATGCCGTGCAGGTGTTGAAGGTAAAGACCATTATAGTTTGTGGCCACTATGGCTGCGGAGGTGTTAAGGCCGCGATGACAAACAACGACTACGGCCTTATCAACAAGTGGTTACGTAACATTAAAGATACGTATCGCATTCACCGCCAGGAGCTTGAGGCAATCGAGAACTTCGATGCACGGGCCGACCGGTTGGTTGAATTGAATGTGATGGAGCAATGCACAAACCTGGCCAAGACCTCGATCGTGCAGCGCGCATGGAAGGGCGAACAACGCCCGATTATTCTCGGTTGGGTGTATCACATCGACAACGGTTTGATCGACCAGGTTTGCCGGGTCGATCACACGTGTGATATCGATCCAATCTACCGCTATATCATTGAATAATAATAATCAAGTTATCAGCTAGTTATTAATATTCCCGAGAGGCCCGTGTTTACAGAACATTGGGCCTTGTTTTTTGAAGCTAGCCCCCACTCGGCTATATTTGCGCCACTATAAACAGATGAAAAAGAATTTTGTAGAAGAACTGCGCTGGCGCGGAATGGTGCATGATCTCATGCCGGGTACGGAAGAACAACTGGATAAAGAAGTTACTTCAGGATATATAGGTTTTGACCCAACGGCAGACTCCCTGCACATCGGTCACCTGGTGCAGATTATGACACTCGTTCACTTTCAACGCTGCGGGCACAAGCCGGTAGCGCTGGTAGGTGGTGCCACGGGTATGGTGGGTGATCCGTCTGGTAAATCAGCTGAACGTAATTTGCTTTCTGAAGATATACTGCAACACAACGTAGCGTGTGTACGCAGGCAACTGGAAAGCTTCCTCGACTTTAGCGGTGAGAACGGAGCTGAACTCGTAAACAACTACGACTGGTTCAAAGACTTTAAACTGCTTGAGTTTATCCGCGATGTTGGTAAGCATATTACCGTCAATTATATGATGGCAAAAGACTCTGTAAAGAAACGCCTGGAGACAGGTTTATCCTTTACCGAATTTACCTACCAACTGGTGCAGGGCTACGACTTCTATTGGTTGTTTGAGAACAAGAACTGCAAGTTACAGATGGGTGGATCGGATCAGTGGGGAAATATAGTCACCGGTACGGAGCTCATCAGGCGTAAATCCAATGGTGATGCTTTTGCATTAACCACCAAGCTTATTACCAAAGCAGACGGAACCAAGTTCGGCAAAACCGAAGGTGGTAACGTATGGCTTGATCCGAAGAAGACATCGCCCTATAAATTCTACCAATACTGGCTTAATGTATCGGATGCCGATGCTCCTAACTTCATACGCATCTTTACTTTGAAGAGTAAAGAAGAGATTGAAGCGCTGGAGCTTGAAAACAGCACGCGCACCGGAACACTTCAACGTGCACTCGCGGAAGATATAACTGCGCGCGTACACGGTGAAGAGAAACTGAAAAGAGCACAGGATACGACCAGTATACTTTTTGGTTCGTCATTCGAAGATTTCAAGACATTATCCGGTGAAGAAATTGAAGACGCTTTCGATGAAAGCATAACCTTTACGGTAGAAAAAAGTATATTCAGCGACAACGTAGATCCAATCGGTTTACTGGGTGAAAAAACGCAGATATATACTTCCAAGGGTGAAGCGCGTAAAGCCATTCAGGGTAACGGAGTAAGTATCAACAAAGAGAAGATCAATCTCGAGCGCAAGCTTACGGCAGCAGATTTACTCTACGGTAAATATTTACTCGCGCAGAAAGGCAAGAAGAATTACTACCTGATAAAAGTAATTTAAGATTTACAGCTTCTCGTCTGTGACAATTGAGTTCAGGATTTCTATCGCTTCGGATATTGAAACGCTGGTATCCATCAGAATCGCTTCGATGAAAGAAAGCCTTGAAAATATAGGCCGCTTTGATCCGCAGCGCGCCAGAGAACGACTGGTCGAGAATTTCAGACCGGAAGACACAACCCTTGTTATCGCAGACGGTAAAGTGATCGGGTTCTACGCAACCTTGCAACAAGAGTATGCGCTAAAGCTTGAGCATTTCTATATCGATCCTGCCTATCAGGGACAGGGTATAGGTCGTATAGCACTCGATCGTGTGAAAGGTAAAGCTCAGGAAAATTCTCAGGAGATTATACTCCTTGCATTGAAAGGCAGTAAAGCAAACCTCTTCTATACCCGCAACGGATTTATACAATACGGTGAGGCGGCCTTTGATAATCTTTATCGCTGGAACACTTCGATATAAGTCATAAAAAAAAGCTGCCCGTAAAAGCAGCTTTTTCTTTTTAGCAAGCTATAGGATATAGCTATACGATCATTTCTTTATCACTTACCAAGCTTGATAAGTTTATAACCCAATGACACTTGCCATACCTGGTTCTTTACATCCTGAGCAGCCGGATCGTTGTCGTCAATTTTACTCAAGCCAAGGTTATAGCGTGCATCCAGAGTCAAACCAAATGGAAGATCCCAGCCTGCACCTAACGCAAGACTCACATCAGAACCTTTCAAACGGTCTTTAACATCCTGCGTTGTTTTAATACCGTTAACATCTACCTCATCACGTTCAGCTTTGGTAACAAAACCAAACTGCGGACCTACCTGCAAGTTTATACCGGCTACTGTATATAGCTTTACAATGATTGGTACGTTTACGTAGCTATAGTTCTGCTCCAGGTCGTTTTGATTTACTTTGATCTTTGAACCCTGTTGTGAAAAAAGTACTTCAGGCTGAATACCTATTTTACTGAATTTAAAAAGAGCAAACGCACCACCATGCCAGCCGGTTCTGCTTTTATAGGTTCCGGCAGCATCTGTTCCATCTAGTTTCGCAAAATTAGGACCTCCCTTAATACCTATTGCAAGCTGAGCTTGCGCAAACACTCCTGTGCTTACCAGTACAAGCGCTGCAATCATCACAAATTTAAAATGGTTGTTTTTCATATGAATTGGTTTAATCCACGATACTCAAATATAGTGCCTATAAAGAAAAACCCCTGCTATAGGCAGAGGTTTTCGGCGATTTAATGAGTTATAAACAGTTTAGTTACCTAAATAGAAGCGTATACCTAAAGATGGATTGAAAGAATCTACACCTATTGAGAATTGCGAATCTTTGTCATCGTCTGCATCACCATCGGTGTTAGGGTCATAAGATTCATACCGGATACCCTGTAATTGCAGGTCTATAGCCCAATGCTCGTTGAAGAAATACGAGAAACCTGGTGATATATAGAAGTCGAAAGCGCTAGACTTCACTTCATTTCCCCCGTCTGGTTCATACTTACGGGATCCGAAGTCAAAGCCAGCCTGACCGTAGAACGCAAATTTATCGTTTGATGTAAATTTATAGTAACGTGCGAACGGTCCTACAACAAATGTAGTAGTCTTGTCATCACCACCTACTCCGTTGTCATACTTGTTAGAAGTCAATTGCAGGTTTATTCCAACGGCCAGGTTATCAACAACAAAGTATCCTACACTTGGCGAAAAAGTAAATTCGGACTCCTTCTCATCTTCAAATGCATTCTCCTCTGTGCTTGACCAATAGCCGACCGATCCTCCAAATACCAGGTTGCCTTGTGTCGTCTGTGCATAAACCGTTGACATGAAAGCACCTAGCGATAATAAAACAGTTAATAGTTTTTTCATAAGCGTTTGATTGTTGTTAGTGGGTGCAAATTTTAAACAAACAATCAAACGATAAAAGATTACTAAGGTTTAAGGAGCTAATTTATCCAGTAAACTACCGCTAACTTCGTTAGGAAGCGTAATAGTAAGGTCGGCCTGATTTTTTATAGCACGTCCGATTGTTGCAACAGCATGATCGTTGCGTGCCCATGCTCTGCGTGCTATACCATTGGTAACATCAAAATATAGCATGTTCCGGAGTTTGCGTTCGGCATCATCGGTACCATCCAGCAACATACCGAAACCTCCATTGATCACTTCGCCCCAACCCACACCCCCACCGTTGTGAATGGATACCCAGGTTGCTCCGCGAAATGAATCGCCTATAACATTGTGGATCGCCATATCAGCCGTGAAACGAGACCCGTCATATATATTGGATGTCTCTCGATACGGACTATCCGTACCCGATACATCGTGATGATCGCGCCCTAATACAACCGGTCCTATTTTGCCCGAACGTATGGCTTCGTTAAAAGCAAGCGCTATAGCAATGCGGCCTTCGGTATCGGCATATAGTATACGAGCCTTCGAGCCTACTACCAATCGGTTTTCTTTGGCCTGTGTAATCCACTGAATATTGTCATGAAGCTGTGCATGTATATCTGCAGGTGCATGCTTCAGTATATCTTTTAATACATCAGCGGCAAGTTTATCCGTATAGTCAAGATCCTGTTCATTGCCCGAGGTGCATACCCAGCGGAACGGACCAAATCCATAATCAAAACACAGCGGTCCCATAATGTCCTGCACATACGATGGATATCTGAAATTTATACCATCCTTCGCCCACACATCCGCACCGGCCCGTGAAGCTTCCAGGAGAAACGCATTTCCGTAGTCAAAGAAATACGTGCCGCGTTCGGTATGTTTGTTGATCGCCTGGGCATGCCGTTGTAACGACTCCTGCACGCGCGCCTGAAAATGTTCCGGGTTGTTGGCCATCAAATCATTCGCAGCTTCGAAGGTAAGTCCCGCTGGATAATAACCACCAGCCCAGGGGTTATGAAGCGAAGTCTGATCTGAGCCGAGATCGATATATATATTGGCAGCAGCAAATTTCTCCCATACATCCACCACGTTACCCTGGTACGCAATGGAAACTACTTCCTTCTGTTGCTGTGCTATTCGTACGCGCGTTACCAGATCATCCAGGTTGGTGATCACTTCGTCCACCCATCCCTGCTCATGACGCTTCTGTGTTGCCTTCGCATTTACTTCAGCAACTACCGTAATACAGCCCGCTATATTTCCGGCTTTCGGTTGGGCGCCACTCATGCCACCGAGCCCCGAGGTAACGAATAATTTTCCGGCAAGTCCCTCTCCTTTTTTGCTGATCATACGACCGGCATTCAGTATCGTAATGGTTGTTCCGTGTACTATACCTTGCGGACCTATATACATATAGGAGCCAGCCGTCATCTGTCCATATTGTGTTACACCCAGTGCGTTGTAACGCTCCCAGTCATCCTGTTTGGAATAATTAGGGATCATCATACCATTAGTAACAACACAACGCGGTGCTTCCCTGGACGAAGGAAATATACCCATCGGGTGGCCGGAGTACATGTGCAGGGTTTGCTCGTTTGTAAGCTGCGCGAGATACTTCATGGTGAGAAGATATTGCGCCCAATTCTGAAATACAGCACCGTTACCACCGTAGGTAATTAACTCGTGCGGATGTTGTGCTACTGCCGGATCGAGATTATTCTGGATCATAAGCATGATAGCCGCTGCCTGCAGCGACTTGTGCGGATACTCCGTGATCGGCCGCGCATGCATAGTATAGGCTGGGCGAAAGCGATACATATAGATACGTCCGTACCGCATGAGCTCATCATAAAACTCCTGCGCCAGTACTTCATGATGACGTGCCGGAAAATACCGGAGCGCATTTCGAACCGCCAGCTTTTTCTCTTCGGTCGTGAGTATATCTTTACGCTTCGGTGCATGATTCACCGAAGCATCGTACGGTTTTACGGGTGGTAATTCATCCGGTATACCTTGCAGTATCTCTTCTTTAAAACTCAGCGTTGTCATAGGCCCGGAAATCTTCAGGTTTAAAATTATTCCTGGTAAACTGATACCCGATTTCAAAAAGATCTTTTGCCTTGCTCAGATCAAAGCCGCTTACTTTGCCTACTTCCGGAGGTTCGATCAATACATCGCAAAGGCTTTTGCTTACGGTAGTATTTCCGTTGATGGCGATGAGCAGACTGCGTTCAATAACGGTTCTGAAATTTTTCACATCGACATCATCGGATATATAGTTACAGTGTGAACCGATCAGAAAATCGCATTGCTCACGAATGGACTTTGATGGGAGATTGTCTACTATACCACCATCCACGAATGTGCACTCCTGAAATTGTATCGGATTAAACACAGCCGGAACACAGCATGACGATAATATAGTCGGGATCAATTCTCCCTTAGAAAAATAGACCGCTTTGCCTTTTTTGATATCCGTTGCAGCGATGGTCATCGGTACTTTGAGTGACTCAAACGAGTTCTCCGGTATATATTTCAGCAATACATCGCGAAGTCCCTCGAGGCTGAGCAATCCTGTTAACGCCCATGCCGGACGAACAGACTTAAAGAGACTGGTGGCCTGAATAATTTCCAATATTTTATCCGGGCTATAGCCATATGCATAGAGCGATCCTACAATGGAACCTGCGCTGGTGCCCGCGAGACAATTCGCCTTGACACCAAACTCTTCCAATGCTTTTAACACACCAATGTGTGATATACCTCTTGCTCCGCCTCCGGAGAGTACAATACCGATCTTCATATATAGTTTATAGAATTTCTGCCAATGAAAAAGTCTGATCAACCCGCACACCTTTCTCTGTACGTTTTACGGTACAGCACTCATTTACCGGGTCGTGTTCCAGGAAGAGTATATAGCCGTTATCCGCTGCTTCGTTCAAAAATTTCTCCTTCTCTTCCAGTGTCATTAACGGACGCGTGTCATATCCCATTACATACGCCAGCGGTATATGTCCAACAGACGGGAGCAGATCGGCCATATAGCAGATCACTTTGTTTTTATACCGGATCTTCGGAATCATCATTTTGTCCGTATGGCCGGATGCATAGAATATCTCGAACTGCGAAAACGGAGATGTATTTATATCGATAAACTTCAGGTGGCCGCTTTGCTCCATCGGAAGTATATTTTCTTTTATGAAGCTCGCCTTTTCGCGCGGGTTGGGTTTGGTTGCCCATTGCCAGTGATCGGCATTAGACCAATACGTTGCGTTCTTAAATACCAGTTCAAGTTTCGAATTCTCGTACCGTACACCTCCCCCGCAATGATCGAAGTGAAGGTGTGTGAGAAACATATCGGTTACATCACTCTCTGAAAAACCTGCTTTGTTCAGTGACTTGATGAGACTATCATCGCCATGCAAATAATAGTGACTGAAAAATTTAGCATCCTGCTTATCGCCAATGCCGTTGTCAATCAATATCAGTTTGCCTTTGTCTTCTATCAGCAGGCAACGCATGGCCCATGTACAGAGATTGTTTTCATCGGCAGGATTTGTTTTTTGCCAGATCGATTTAGGTACTACGCCAAACATGGCACCTCCGTCAAGTTTAAACAGGCCGGTATTCATTACATGTAGTTTCATTCTCGTGCAGGTATATAGCTTCGATGTATTTCTCTGGCGCTTAAGGTATCGGGATTTTTATAAAAAAGAAAGGCTACCGATATCCGGTAGCCTTTTATTCCTAAAGTTTAAGGTTCTTATTCTTTTACAACACCCATGCTGCAGAACTTATCGATACGTTGTTCGATACGTTGCTGCGGTGTAAGCTTCAGAAGTTCTTTGGTTTGTTCCAATATAACTTTCTTCACTTCTTTTGCCATCCACTTTACATCAGTATGTGCGCCACCGAGTGGCTCTCTGATGATACCATCTACCAGTTTAAGCGCATGCATATCTTTCGCGGTAAGCTTCAGTAACTCTGCAGCTTGCTCTTTATAGTCCCAGGTTCTCCAAAGAATGGTTGAACAGTTTTCAGGAGAAATTACCGAGTACCAGGAGTTCTCGAGCATTAACACGCGATCACCGATCGCTATACCCAAGGCACCACCTGAAGCACCTTCACCAATCACGATACAGATTACCGGTACTGTAAGTCCGAACATCTCTTTTAGGTTACGCGCAATTGCTTCACCTTGTCCGCGCTCTTCTGCCTCAAGTCCAGGGAAAGCTCCCGGAGTATCAATGAACGTTACGATAGGTTTGTTGAACTTCTCAGCCATCTTCATGAGGCGCAGCGCTTTACGATAGCCTTCCGGGTTCGCCATACCAAAGTTACGCAACTGGCGCTGCTTGGTATTGCGGCCTTTCTGCTGGCCGATTAACATAAAGGTTTGTCCATCAATAGTTCCAAGACCACCCACCATCGCTTTATCGTCAGACACAGTGCGGTCACCGTGCAACTCGATAAAGTCAGTTGTGATCTCATAGATGTAGTCAAGTGTATACGGTCTGTCGGGATGACGCGAAAGTTGAACACGTTGCCAGCCGGTAAGATTCTCGAAAGTCTCTTTCTTGAGATCAAGAATTTTCTTTTCGAGTGCTTTCACAGCAGCTTGTACTTCCTTATCGCTGTCGCTGGCTAAACCTTTCATGTCGCCAAGTTTTGACTCCAACTCCGCAATAGGCTTCTCAAAATCCAATAGCATATGGTCGATTTTGTGGGCACAAAGTTAGAAGTATTGTGAAATATCGGTAATTTCTGGAAGAGAAATGCATGAAAAGAAAAACTATCCTCCGATTTCTGTTTTTTATTTTTTTAACGTATCCTATGGCCCGCTTTTGAATTCCACACCGGATAGTCTCTTTGTCGCATCTTCACGATCTACTATCATCCGATCCGCAGATATACTTTGATCACTGAATATCGGAGGCGAATTGAAAGATTTACCCCCGCTCTTTAGCACAACTGTCAACAGTACACTGCATTGTTATACTCTATTTTTATCATAACAACCAAACGCTATTATACATCATGAAGATTATTCATTGGCTCCTGATGGCCACTATACTGGCCTTACCCGGCTGCCAGAAGAAAGCAGAATTTGTTACGGTAGACGGAACACATTTCAAGATCGGAACAAAAGATTATTACTACCTCGGCACCAATTTTTGGTACGGACTAAATCTGGGATCGAAAGGCAAGGGCGGAGATCGTGCACGACTGATTCGTGAACTAGACCGACTCAAAGCGATGGGCATTACCAACCTGCGCATTATGGCCGCGAGTGAAGGTCCTGACTCCGAGCCGTACCGTATGGTGCCTGCATTGCAAACAGCTCCAGGTATATATAACGAAGAGGTACTAGACGGTCTCGATTTTCTGTTACATGAAATGCGTGCGCGAAATATGTACGCTATTGTTTGCCTCTCCAACTTCTGGAACTGGTCGGGCGGCATGGGACAATATATAGTCTGGGCAAATGCCGCGGACTCTATTCCGTATCCACCGCCACACCCGGGTGGAGACTGGGGACGCTACCAGGAATTTGTCGCGCAGTTCTATACTCATCCGCAGGCGGTGGAGATGCTGAACAAGCACATCACGTTTATTGTCAATCGTAAAAATTCTTACTCGGATATACACTATAAAGATGATCCCACAATTATGGCGTGGCAACTTTGCAACGAGCCGCGGGGTGTCAATCATACAAAAGAATATACTTCATGGATTGAGAATACATCTGCATTGATCAAGAAACTCGACACCAATCACCTGGTAACTACCGGCAGTGAAGGCACTACTTCATCTGCGTATGCCGGTACCGATCCGGAGAAAGATCATTCATTCAAGAGTATAGATTATATGACCATTCATATATGGGTGCAGAACTGGAATGTATATGATCCGCAGCGTGCTGAAGAAACGTACGACTCTTCTGTACACTATGCTTTAAATTATCTCGATCATCATGAAGCGATTGCCCGCAAACTGAACAAGCCATTAGTACTGGAGGAGTTTGGTATTTCGCGCGACAGCAACAGTCACGATGCAGCATCTTCTACACGCATACGCAATCTATACTATGCGAGTATATTTCAGGGTATATATCAAAAAGCAAATCAATCGAACAGTGTTGTTGCCGGTTGTAACTTCTGGGCGTGGGGTGGCGAAGGCAGACCGCGACAACCTGCCTGTATCTGGAAGGCCGGAGATGATTTTATAGGCGACCCACCCCATGAAACGCAGGGATGGTATTCGGTGTATGACCGGGACTCTGCGACTAATTTGATTATTCAGGATTATGCCGTGAAGATAGGAGAATTGGGAAGTAAGGATTAAGGAGTAAGAAGAGGTAGAGATTGCTCTGCCTCTTCTTTTTTACTCTTCGATTATAAATGTGTGGGGACTGGTTTCGCTGTAGAAGCGTTGGGTATAATCTCGCCAGCGGGTTATAAATCCTTCACGAATATCTTTTACATCGGCAACTTCGAGTGATGCTATATCATTGCCCATCATTTTCTGTACTTCAAGAAATTCCTGCCATTCTTCATTGGAATAGAAGGTAACTTTAAAATACCCGTTGCCGATTGTTCTACTAACCATTTTCATAGGTGCGCATCGTTCTGTTTACTGAGCACAAAAGTAAACTATTTTACTCCGCAGCAACTATAGAGGTTGTCAATTCTGTAACCAGATGATCGGGTTTCGTACCGGCAGGTTTCGAAGTACTTCTTCCACCGTTGGATTATGGTCGAGGCCTTTCCATGTTTCAAACCAGTTACGCTGTTTGAATGTGTTAGCTCCGAGCACCAAGAACGGATGGGCTACCGGCCATTGATCCCAGTACATAACATCTTTCGGATAAGACCATTTACTTTTGTCATTTACATACGGGTATAAAAATTCAATTCCTTTCTGTATACTTTTTCCATCGGCTGTTTTATAGTGCCACAGGTCGTGGTCAGCATCCGAAAGTATATGACATACCATAACCATGGCATCGAGATTAAACAGGGAATAGCCATATGGTTTGGTGCGTTTGAGTTCGCGGGGAAAACTTCCGTCAGTAGCCATTTGATTCGGAAGTAATATATTTTGATAGCGATCTCTGCAGAAATTCAGAAGCGTATCATTCGAAGTAAATCTCGCGAAAGCGGCAACCTGCATTACCCAGCAGGTACCATGATTGTTCTCTGCATTCATTTCATCTTTACCATACGGATGTGTTGTAAGCCATTGCAGGTATAGGCGAAACCATTGTCGTGTCTGTTGCAGTAGCTCGCGGCTCATGCTGCGCGACTCTTCCATCGCCATTATACCTTGTACTACCTCCATCAGGTGAATCGTATCGATGATACCTATACCTCGCCCGGTATGTCTGCCTTTGATAGCTTGCGCGTAAAGCAACGAAGGGTTCATCATCGTAGTTGTATCTGCAAACCATGCCCGGAGGTGGATCATGGCGTGCTTTACATATTTATCGTCACGGGTAATTTTATAGGCTGATGCCAGCGCGCCTATAATTCTGCTGAAGCGAATCATCCCTTTACGATGCGCTGTAAAATTATCCGGGTTCGTCATGCCGTCCCGCTGAATATAGGGACCTTGTGGATTTTCAGGATCAGGCCACCAGTAATCACCTTCGGAATAAAAGTCATGCTTCCCTCCTGCACTACGCTCGCTGTGTGCCGCTGTAACGGTAACGGGAGTCTCCTTCAATGCCTGGTTTGCTTCTGAGAGTATATGTGCTTTCAGGACTGCAGTGACATTTCGTTGAGACTGCGCTTGCACATAGGCAGGTACTATTAAAAGGTGAATCGTCAACCACACTCTTAAACATTTCATGATCATATTGATAAGACGCAACCGGCAGATATTACCCCCAAAATATGATTGCATCTTTTTATAGCCCATTTGAAAAAGAACACCAGTGCTGGCAAGAGATTTTATAGCATACCGGAATCGCTACTGACTATGGAATTAAATGAACAAGTTATCTGGCTGTTTGTGTTGGCCATCCCGATTGCGTGCATTGCCTGGACGGTTACGCATGAAGAAGTATTTAAGGAACCACGGGAATATTGCATCCGAAAAAGTAAAGATTGCCACACCATCGTGCAACGAAAATTCTTTTACCTCTTTACCTGCGAATATTGTTTCAGTCACTATGTAACGATATTCATGTTAATCCTCACTCGCTATACTTTACTGCTACACGACTGGCGCGGCTATATCATTGCCGGTTTTGCATTGGTGTGGATCGCCAATATATACATGAGTTTGTATGCCTTTCTGAGAATCGACATTAAGAAGGAAAAAATTTTGACGCAGAAAGAAGAGGAAACAGTCTGACAAACCAGTCCTGAACTATACCCAGACTACTTTACCAGCTTCTTAATTTTCTTGAGGAGCTTGGCAGGATCAAGGGGCTTGGTGATAAATTCGTTAACACCCAGCTTAAGCGCGAGCGCAATCACTTCTTCTTCACCATCTGAAGAAAGCATGATTATGGGAGTATTTTTCTGTTGCTCTTCACGCACCATCTTTAATATTTCATCACCATTGTGATAGGGCATGTGAATATCGGTGATGATCAGATCAAAATGTTCATGTTCACGTAAATGGCGCAATGCCTCTCTCCCGTCACCGGCGAGGTAGGGTTCCATTCCTGCATTTTGTAAGGTAAGTTTGATTATTCCCAGCACCACATCATCATCATCGCAGACGAGTATTTTCATATAAAGCCATTCTTGTACAGGCTGGCAATATAATTTATTCCGGCTAACTGTAAAACTTCGTCAGAAATGTAGCGTATTCAGGTGTCTGCTTAACTCATGGAGGTTGCGTAGTGATTCGGCAGCGTGATGTAGAATGCAGTGCCATCGCCTTCCTCCGACTCAACGTGAATCGTACCGCCCAGTCGCTGTACGGTTTCTTTTACAAGGTATAGTCCCAGACCAGACCCTTCATTCTGAGACGTGGCACGGTAAAACATACTGAATATTTTTGACAGATAAGATGAGTTGATACCAATACCGTTGTCTTTAAATGCCAGTGTAGCCTGGTGCTTTTTTACTTCCACGTTAACCTCAATGGAAGGGCTGGACTTGGAGTAATCCATATATTTTACTGAGTTCGAGATCAGGTTGTTTATAATGGCGCGTATACGGTACGCATCTGAATAAAATAAGGACGATTGATTTACATCCACAGTAGCACGAATGCGATCAAATCCTTTCATGAACTTCATCTGCTGTATACCGTCTTCGATGATCGTGCGGAAGTCAATCTTCTCAATGGTAATTTCTCTCTTGGAATTACGGGCATACTTCAGGAGATCGTTCACTGAGCTATCAAGCTTCCGTATACTTTCTTCCATCATCTGAAAATAATGCTTCAGGTTTTTAGAAGCTGCTTCACTTTCCTGTTTGGCAAGGTCCAATAGTCCTAACACAGAGTTCAACGGTGAACGTAAATTATGCGCCACACCATATATCATGTGTTCAATCTCGTGATTTGTTTTGGTGAGCTCTTCTACCCGGTGAATCAGATCTTCGCGTGTAGCGTACGATGTATTACTGGTGCGTAACGCTTTTTGAATCGCCAGAGGTAAACGGTATATATCTGATTTCAATACGTAATCATTGGCGCCTTGTTGAATACATGTTTTCGCCATGTGCTGTGATACACCGCCACTCACAATGATGAATGGTATATCTGTCTTTACCTTACGGGCCATTGCCAACGCCTCAAGTGAATTGAATTGAGGTATAGCATGATCTGACAAAATTATATCAGCATTATAATCGGCTAGTGCCTGTACGAATTCTTCGCGGGTATCCACCTGCTTGATCTTGAACCGCATACCGGCTTTACGCAACGTCATGGACATCAGTTCAAGGTCTTCCTGTATATCTTCTATCAGCAGAATCTGTAATTCTTTAGAAATGCCGGGCAAGTCAAACTGTAAGCCTTCACCGGCTTCACCGAGTTTCCTGCGGGCGTCTTCGATGGCCTCGTATATGGAGGTATAAAATTTTACTTCACCGTGATCGTCCATGACAGGAGTTTGCCAGATACGTTTGTCGTCTTCATCACGGGCTGTCAGGTTAACATAATAAGGATTGGTCGCGGCTGTCTGATGGTCGCTGGGAGATTGATATAAAATCGTGTTGGTCCTGTCGGAAATGGAAATCTCTATCTTCAGCGAACCAACCTGTATTACCTTGTTATAGACTTCCATACAATTTTCGGAATCAAAATTATTGTGACGGCTAAAAACATGTGCCCGCCCAAACTGACCGAAAAACCTACATACTGAACAATGGTAAACTCTTTTGTTCCCCAATACGTACAACGACTGCTATCAATGTGGGATTTGATAACCGCAATACTGCATCAACTTATCCAGATAAACTTGTCCAGATAAAAGCAACTCGCTATAACTTCCTGATTAGTGACTATAGAAGTACGGACATTCCACATCTTTGTGAACGTTGCGGATCCGGGTGCGGAAGTTAAGCGTGAACTCATGCGTACCCCGCGAGTAATTTCCGATAGCCGAAGTAGTCCAGTCGTATGAGTAAACGAAGTGGAATTTCTCGCTCAGCTTGAAGCTCAGGAATGTGATAATAGCATCGCCCGTACGATACGAGTGTCCGATGCTGATCTGATCATAAAAGATAACGTTCAGGTTTATATCGGCACTCAGTGGCGTTCCATCCTGTACGCGCAATAAGAAGGAAGGACTTACTTTCACTTTCTCCATGCGATCGATCGGGAACGTTGTACCGGCATGCAGATAGTATACACGTGGTAATGCCAATTGCTCGAATGAGCCTTTAAAGAAATCAGCATGCTTCAGTATGGTTGGCACTGAAAAACCGGCAAACATTTTTTTGTTATAGTAAAATATACCACCGCCAAAATTAGGTCTTAGTTCATTGAAAAATCCATTGAAGATCGGGTCAGCATCAGCCTTTAAATTCAGCTCGGTGAAGTCTGCCTTAAAGTTGTTGAAGCCACCCTGCACACCGAGCGAGAGAACTCCCCCGCCCGGACGCTTGATGATATAGGCGTAACTTCCGAAGAGACCTGTATTCCTATAGCTACCGATCTTGTCGTTCGTTACTAACAACCCCAGGCCTACACGCTCTCTTCGAAAAGCGGAGTGTACACCCAGTGTTGTTGTTTCAGGAGCTCCGTCAAAATTGATCCATTGGTTGCGATAGTTCAGTGTGGCGCTAAGCTGCACGTGACTTCCCGCATAGGCGGGGTTAATCAGCAAGCCATTGAATAAATATTGTGAGTATACAATATTATGCTGCGCAAAAAGTTTCCAGGGAACAGACATTCCCATCAGAGCCAGGCATATTATCATTTTTTTCATAAGGGTCTTTTATTTCAACAGTTCTAAATATCCGGTCTTCACTTCCGATCCATCACCTTTATCGATAATATAGAAGTATGTTCCATCTGGTAATCCGTTACCCAGTATACTAATACCGCGGTTCGACACACCGGTAAAGACCAGATCCTGGTTATTATACCCGCGCTGTTCATATACCAGCGTTCCGGCACGGTTGAAGATTCGAACGTGGTTGTTCTTGAACTCTTCGAGACATCCGATCTCAAAGAAGTCGTTCATACCATCGTTATTATGAGACACTGCGTTATAAACATTGATCTCTGTTTTCACCACCACGGTCTCTGACTTTTCGCAATGCAGTGACGTTATCGCGGTAACAGTATGGGTACCTGCAGGAAGCTGACCGATTATATTACCAGTCATTAATGTACCGTTGATATTCCATTCGATAGATTGAATATCGCTTCCGTTCAGAATAATCAGTTCTGCAGTACCATTCTGCTCAGTACACAACGCAGGCGTTGTCTTCAGCATAAACTCAGGATATACATATATGGCCTCTACTTTTCCTATAACCGGATCCGAAGCACAACCTGATATTTCTTCAATGGCCGTTACTGCGTACTGTCCTGCATCGAGATTCCAGTATACATCACCGGTAGCATCTGCGTTCGGCTTAACAGCACCACCGTCATACCAGTTGAAAGCATAGTCGCTGATGTTGCCATTCACGGATGCGGAGAGTATACCGTTCGGGGTTTCACAATCCGTACGGTTCGCCACGAGCACTACCTGCGGAACAGGCACTGTCATCGGGTCAGCGGTGATCGTTATACTATTACTTCCTGTGCAACCTGAGACTACATCGGTAGCGCGTACCACATACGTTGTGGCTGCCAGGTTGGTCGCTGCGCTTCCGGTGAAGTGCGGTAAACCCGAGATCGAACCTTCGAACCAATCGAAAGTATACCCGATGATGGTACCATTTACATCCGCATTGGCAGCACCGTTGAGCTTAGCAGGATCGCAATACGTAAGCGGAGACATTGGTGTAATATTTACCTCCGGGTATATTCTGCTGTCGGTTACCGTAGCTGTATCCGGCAATATCGTACAGAAATTCAGTGTGGGGTGCTTTGCTACAGCGGTATATACACCCAGCGGAGCAATTGTTACTACACTTCCAGTATAAATCGGAGTACCGCTTACAACTGAACCGGTATACCAGTCGTAGTCGTACAAACTACCATCACCGCGCGGCACGGTTGCAAACAAGCTTCCGTTTGTGGTGATACAACTTGTTAACGGTGTAGCAGAAGCGAGTGTCTGAACTGCAACTGTATCGGTCTTGAATTTGAATGTCGCATCCGAGAAGCAGTGCGTAGTATTGTTTGTTACGCGTATTGTATAGGTCGCTGTAGCGGTGTACGGTATACCATTCAATTCATTATCGGAATCGACAACAGCCCCAGAAGTATTGTTACCCTGGTACCAGGCGAATGTATAGTTTCCAAAGTTCGGATTATTGTCAGCAATAACGCTCAATGAACCGGTAACTTCAGGAAGTATACATACTGCCGGGTTTGTAAACGCATCCAGAGAAATCGCTGGAGGAGCTGTATTATCATCGATAATCGCAATGGTGAACAACGAGGTACAACCCAGGTTATCGGTTGACTGCACGTAGTATGTGCCACTGGTCAGGTTCGGCGATGTTGCATTGCCATTAACAACGCCCGTTATCGGACTCTGTGCTGCATCGAACCACTGGAACGAGAAGTTAGCAAGTTCAGCAGGATCGTTCATATCGAGGAACCTGGTAGTCCCCATCAAATCCTGTCTCACCGTAGTTACCTTAATAGAGCCATCTAATGCAGGAGCACATTGTGTCTGTGCGATGGTCGTAACATCGTTGTTATATACCGGTACTTCTCTCTCCAGGTATATCGTTGCTATACCGATACATCCGTTGCCTGCTGATGCTACATCGGTCACCCGAACTGTGTAGTCACCTTCCTGCATTCCGGAAAGCGTAACACCTGTTGCAATGAAGTCGACCGCGTTCGTGTTGTTGGCACCACGGAACCACTCAAAGGTATACCCGGTGGTAACACCCGTTGTTGTGCCTTCTGTTACAGAAGCTGTCAACTCTCCGGTATAGCTTGTGTTACATGCTACGTTAGGAGCATTCTGCACAATTACTACTGTAGGATTTACAGATATATCATTGATCGTAAACGGAGTGAGCGAGGTATTACAGTTCGATGCCGTATTTGTAGCACGCACGAAGTAGTTACCTGCGCCTATAGCTGTACCAATCGTAGCGGCTGAGCCTGATGAAGCTACTACCGTAGTACCATCACTTTCAAACCACTCGAACGTATACCCTGCTACACTGCCTATCGATACTCCATCAACTTCAATGTCTGTTACCTGTGCTGAACCATCCGCTGGATTACAATCAGCCTGGTGCGTCAGTGTTATAGACGCCTGCTCGATAGCGATTACAGGAAGATCATCCGTTACGGTGAAGGTCGCAGTTGATAAACAGCTGTTGCCTGGAGATACATTGTCTGTTACTCGAACGGTATATGTACCGGCAGGTAATTGAGAGGCTGTCTCTCCGTTGGCTCCGCCCACTACACCTACCGTTGTGCCGAGTGCTGTCGTTGTTGTATTGCCTTCGAACCATTCGATCGTGAAGTCGGCTACAGGAGCGCCTCCGTTGATCTGAACCGTGATCGTTCCGTTCGGTGTAGCACCAACGCAGTTGGTGTTGCTGTTGTTGGTTGAAGCTGCAATCGTAGGATTTACTGTGATGTTATTGATTGTGAACGGTGTCAGTGATGTGCTACAGTTTGATGCTGTGTTCGTTGCGCGTACAAAGTAGTCACCTGCTGCTATAGCTGTACCAATCGTAGCGGCTGAACCTGATGAAGCTACTACCGTAGTACCATCACTTTCAAACCACTCGAACGTATACCCTGCTACACTGCCTATCGATACTCCATCAACTTCAATGTCTGTTACCTGTGCTGAACCATCCGCTGGATTACAATCGGCCTGGTGCGTCAGTGTTATAGCGGCCTGCTCGATAGCGATTACAGGAAGATCATCCGTTACGGTGAAGGTCGCAGTTGATAAACAGCTGTTGCCTGGAGATACATTATCCGTTACACGTACAGTATATGTACCCGCTGGTAACTGAGAAGCTGTCTCTCCGTTGGCTCCGCCCACTACACCTACCGTTGTGCCAAGTGCTGTCGTTGTTGTGTTGCCTTCGAACCATTCGATCGTGAAGTCG